>CAWGAC010000017.1:0-180587 GCA_963820435.1 uncultured Spirochaetota bacterium
CTACGCGCGAGATTTCGGGGTGTTTTCCAAGGGCACGGGGCTACAGGGGTCTTGGCCCCTGGTATGATGGCTTGGAGGGAAAAAGTGACTGAACAGACAAGAACGATGGGCTTCTTTGATCTTGTAAGAGCCGGAACGTCACAGAGTGTGCAAGCCGCCATCAGTAATGGCGCGCATGTGAATGCTCAGAACAGCTACGACAAGACCCCGCTGATGTACGCCGCCATGTACAACCAGAATCCCGAGGTGATCACTGCGCTCCTTGCTGCTGGCGCGGACATCAAGGCTCGGGACAAGTACGGTCGGTCTCCGCTCATGGCTGCCGCCAGAGACAACCAGAACCCCGAGGTGATCACCACGCTCCTGAAGGCTGGCGCGGACCTCATGGTTCAGGACAAGTACGGTCGGTCTCCGCTCATGGCTGCCGCCGAGTACAACCAGAACCCCGAGGTGATCACCACGCTCCTTGCTGCTGGCGCGGACATCAAGGTTCGGGACAAGTACGGTCGGTCTCCGCTCATGGCTGCCGCCAGAGACAATCAGAACCCCGAGGCGATCGCCATCCTCCTGAAGGCCGGCGCAGACGGGAAGGCGAAAAGCAGTGCGGGAAAGACAGCATTCGATTACGCGCAGGGCAACGCAAAGCTGAAAGGCACCGACGCCTATAGGAAGCTCCAGGAAGCATCTAAGTAAGCGAGAAAGGGAGGGCTCCGAGATGTGCAATGGCGTTCCGAACACGCCGCAGCCCGCCACGAACTCCTTTTTAGCGTAGACTGCCGCAGACGGCCCCCCTGACACGGCCAGGCCGGGAAAATGCATTGTAACCCCCTCCAGCAAATCATGGCTGGCCGTTGCGAAAAAAGGCGCCAGACCAGGGCACGTCCATAGCGCTCTGGTCTGGCCATGATTGGTGCGTGTAATATTTCGCATATTATCTCACACGAGTGCCCCATATACTACTCGCTCCCTTGTTGTCACCTTTCACATTGGTTTGGACGAAGCTGGCCCGTTTCTATCAAAATCATTGGGACAAGATATTCTTGAGGTGTAAGGCGTAACACAGCCGATGAAACGAATGCCTCATCATCACTTCTTAGGTTGTTCGTCCTACGGCTACCGTTGATCTTGCGATCAGCTTTGAATTCAGTCGCGCGTTGCATGCCGACGTCGTCATCAAAGCTCCATCCCGCCTCGATCACCTCCAACCTGCCTAACGATACCTACATCACTCAATTGCCTGTTTACAATATCGATTGTAGGAATGGGAAACACCTGAGAAACCCTGGCCGCTTCAATACGCAATTCCTGCCGTGTTTTTGCATTTACCTTGGCCAAATCGCCATCAACCCCGATGGCTTTCAACGCCGAATAGAACCATTCTTCGATCATGTGCTTGTCCAGAGGCACGCCTCGCTTAGAGCCTGTAAACACCAAATCGGCAGGTTCTTGATATTCATTCTCCTTGATCACGATCTCGAGCTCCGTAGCCGCTCGCGTCGGAATGGGCACGACGCGTTCGCTTCCCCACTTAGCACCCTTACGGCCGTAGCCGTCTTCCCATGATCCAGCGATCACGATGAACTCAGGCCGAACATCCTGAACACGCAAGGCGCGTGCCTCCCCGAGCCTTGCCCCACTTGCGATCGCCAGAAAAGCTGCCGCATAGTAGGCTCGCTCTCCCTGCCAGAAAAGCGTGAGCGCGTTCTGGCCGAATAGAGCACGGATCTCCACGGGATAAAGTATTCCTCGCGATCGACGCTTCTCATGGAGCCTTTCAACACCGGCGGCCGGGTCAGCACCAATAAAACCGCGGCGGCAGGCCTCTTTCATTATTACTTTCAGATTGTCAAGCACGCGATTGATCGTCGATGGGGTTATCTCGGAGGCGCGGAAGAGTTCCATTTGCCAGGATTCGATATCGGCCCGTCTTATTGAGCCGATTGGTCGGTCCGTGAAAAACGGGAGAATCCACTGCGTAAGCTGTCCCTGACGGATTTTCGCGAAAGATTCGGAAAAGTGACCACCTCTCGCTAGCTTGCGTGTAATGTATTCCCCGTCGTTCTTCCAGAAGTCTTCTACGAAAGCTCCGAACAGAATCCCACGTTTGCCGGGGGTAATGATCTTTCCATCTTTAAGCTTAGCATCCGCCCAATTCTCGGCCGCTGCTCGCGAGGTCTGTCCGGTGCTCAAGGCAGAGATGTACTGGCCGTCTTCTCCGCGGAATCGGCAATAAAAAACGAATGAACCTTTCTTCTTTGTGCGTCTTCGATAGACTGAGAAGGGCCGCTGCGAACGTTCCATCAAACACCTCCGCTCCAACCGTGAGTAAATGCTACACTCACGGTTACAGTTGATGCTTTTTGGAAGGTCCGTTTTCGGTCCCTTCTTAATTCCTTGCTCTGTAATTCTTTAGATGGGCGGCACAAGAGTTGAACTTGTGACCCCCAGCGTGTCGAGCTGGTGCTCTAACCAAACTGAGCTAGCCGCCCTCGGGCAGGTAGTTGTCCCACCCCTTGCGCAAGGACTCTATCCAATCGGCAGGCGAAGTGTCAAGACAACGGTCTCGCAGGGATCCTGCGGATCTTCCAGGAAGGCAGATGCGCATGCGGCTGTGCGCTCCAGTCGCTTGCCGGCATTTTTTCGTGCACACCCGTGATGAGGGTCCCTTTCGGGCGGAGCGCGCGTTTGAATGCGGCGATTGCAGCGGTCCGGGCATGGGCATCCAGGTACGAGAGCCGGTCGCGGCAGACAATCATATCGAACGATCCCGGGAAAGGAACAAAAGCATCTGAAGAGACGAGAACGATCCTCTCGAGAACAGCGTCGGTCGCGGAGAACCGCCCGCCCTCCTCCACGAGGAGTCCGGACCCTTTGAGGTATTCGGGCACATCTGAACGGGACAAGGAGGGATCCTGCGCTTCCACGATCGCCGCCAGCTCGTCAACGGCCCAGATTTTCACGCGCAACCTGGGTCGGTCCACTGCAAGGATGCATGCAAGGGAGAGGGCATCAAAGCCGCGGCCGCGGCCGTGGTTCCAAATGGCGAACTGACGCGTGGATGAGCCGGGCAGCAGCGCATTCATCCGGGCCCGAAGCTTTTCATTCCAGAGCGTATCGACGCACGGCGAGCCGAATCCGGCAAGAAACTCCGCGGCGAGCTTTTGAGTCGAAGGAAGAACCCGGCCCCATTGCGCGCTCCGATATCGTCTCGTGACCCAGGCGATGTTCACATCCGATATCGCGTAGGAAGCGTGCTTCCACAATGCGGCCCGGAGATCTGCCCATACGTCGGGAGCGCGGGGGAGCGCATGGTCGTCAAAGAGTGAGATGAAATCCAGCATTTGCCTCGCAGACCTGGAATAGACAAGGGGCCCGCGCACGCTGTCAAAGGCGATGGCAACGTGCGCTCCCCCGAGCTGCACAACTATTGCCGCGCCTTGATTCGCCGTCTCTCCGCCGCGTGGGAGCATGCCAAGATGAGGGCGGGGGTCGAGCACAGGCAGCGGCGCGCCCTTCCAGGTGTGCAATCCCAGTACGTCGGAGGATGCGCCGTGCACCGGAGCGATCCGTACGATTTCGAATGTCCCTTCCACCTGCGCGGCATCAATTCCGAATTCCACTCCGGCAATGGACGCCGTGTAGACCAGACCTTCCGAACCATGCACACGTTGCACGGGCATTGCGCGGTCTCGCACGGGCGGGTCTCAGCGTTTCCGCTTCCGATCGGCACGCGGAGCCGAGATAAATGACGCAACATCGATTATGAGCGCAACCGCCCCGTCTGCCCTGGCCGCCGCCGCGGCTATGCCGGGCGTCCGGGCCCCCGCGTAGTCGATAGGCGCGGGAGTGAGCCTCTCTTCTCCCTCCAGCTTATCGAAAAGAAGGACCGCTTTCCGACCGCCCGCGCTCACGACAACGCCCGCGTGGGGCACATCGGTACCGACAATCGTCATGACGTGCAATTTTTCGCTTCCCGACAGATATTCCTGTCCGGGCGGCGGAGCCGCGATACATTTCACAACTTCATCAATCGAGATCGCATAGAGAGATTCACCGGCCCTGCCCAGGATGTAGCTTCCGCCGGGGATCTCCTGTCCGCGCGGGCGGGGAGCTCTCAAGGAAAATACGGCGTCCTCTCCATTCTCTGCATCTATCTGGAAGCCGATCCCTTTGCGTTCAAGCCGCGCGCGCAGGCCCGCGAGGGTCTCTTCGAGCTTCTCTTTCGAGGAAACACGTCCGTGGTGGTGGAGGCTCACCCGCACGTCGTCTCCTTCAGCGGCAGCCTGCAATTGAAGTTGGCGGGCGCGTGCTCGCGTTTTCCTCCCCGTGCCCCGCGACTGCTTCATTTCGCTGTCAAGCGAGGCGCGGGCGCATCGATTCATTGCCGTCGCCACTGTATCCGCGAGGGCCGCGTCTATCTCCAGGTCATGCACGTCCACGATTGTCTCAACTGGAAAAGTGAGCTTCAGCGCGTGCCTGCGCACAAGGCGCGGAAAGCCGGCAAACAACGCAGCGAGCCGGACGCTTCCGATCCGCGCCGCTGCTTCCCCTGCCGCCGCAGAGGCGCGGTCCGCTTTCCTTGCCGCCTCCCTCAGCCTGACCGCGAAACTTGAGAATGATTCCTCGAACTCAGACGCGATCCTGCCCAATGCCGCGACTCGTCCTGACAGCTCGCCGGCAATGCTCGTTGTCGGCTGGCCGCGCGCCGCGGCTGCGAGCCCGCTGGGAATCGCCTCAAGAAGCTCTTGCGCCCCGCGTTCCTGCTGCGCGGCCAGGGCTCGAAGCCCCGAGAGCAGGGCGACGGACTCTTCCGCGGTCCGGACAACCGAAGCAGCGGCCGCTACGGATTCACTCGCCGCCTCCCGCGCCGCGCGCAGGCGGCGCGCATCGACCCGGGTAAGCTCCAGGGCAGCCTGCGCCCCAGAGCCCTCCACGCTGTGCGGCGGCTGCGCGAGAAGAGCCTCCAGGGCGCGTGCTCCGGATTCACCGGCACCCGGGTCCGGCGCGCCGGCCACATGCGCCTCCAGTGAATCAAGCGCACCCCGGGCGGCAAAGCTGAGCATTGACCCCACCTCGGCACCCGCGGGTATCCGGCCCGCGCGTACCGCCCGCACGACGTCCTGAACAAGCCGGGCCGTCCGCACGATTCCCGGCAGAGCTGCCTGATCGAGCTCCCCCTTCAAGGAATGAGCCGCGCGGTACACCTCGTCGAGCAGCGCGCCCGCATCCCGTGCATTCCGCATCGAACCGGCTATTTCCCCCAGGAACGTGAGCAGCCGGCGGGCCTCTTCGAGGGAAGCCTCTTCCATCGGACCCGTTTGAGAATCACTGCCATTGCCGAGAGGTGCTTCATCGCGCGAAATATCCATCGTCATTCCATTGTACAGGCGAGCGACGCGGGGCGCAATACGCACACGCAATTGACGGGACCCTGCTTCCCGTGTAGTATGGGGCCGCGGCGCGGTACCCGCGTCATTCATCGAGAGGGAGGTGCCGGTGGTCTTCCTTGTAGTCGAGAGCTCGCTCTCGGTGCGCGAGTCCCTGTGCCATGTGCTCCTCGCCTTCGGGATCAGAGGTATCCCGGTGCCGACGCGCCTCGCCGCCCTTGGAGCTCTCGAGTCGGGTGACCAGGTCGAAGGCGCGATAGTCGACATCGACAACAAGGACGTCGAAGGCATTCAGCTTGTCGAAGAGCTCAAAAAGAACAAGCGCACGGCAGCAATTTCGGTCATCGTGCACACGGTGCAGTCCAGCAAGGTCTTCGTAATGCGGATGATCGAGCTGGGCGTGGTGGGATATCTCCTGAAGCCTTTCAGCGATTCAAATGCCAAAACCAAGCTCTCTGCGATATTCTCCAAGATGGCCACGCACAACAGCCAGAGAAGACATATCCGCGTCAAGCCGGACCCCGGCGAGCTTGCGCGCGCGAGCTTTCGCATCCCCCATTCCCCCCAGCTCGTGTCCGGTCGGATCGTCGATATCAGTCTCGGCGGGCTGGCCATAGAGTTGTTCAACCCGCCCGCGGCCGAGCTCCTTGCCCCGGGAACTTCGGTCAGCAAACTGCAGTTCTCCCTCTCGGGGAAGGAGCTCTCCCCTTCAGGAAGCGTTGTGCTGTACAAAGCAAAAGTCCTCGCGCTTCGATTTGATATCATCAATCCCACGGATAAGAAGGCCCTGGAACGCTATATTTTCAAGAGCATATCATCGTGATAGCTTTGCGCCGTCACAGGAGGAACCCGGCATGATGAAAAGCACCCAAGGGACGATCAGGGCCGCTGCCCTGGGGCTTTTCCTGTTCATGTGCGCGCCTTCGTTCCCCGCCAATATCGTGATCCCCACCATGGAGCTCATTACCCACGGGGTCAGCTCGGGGGGCCTATTCACGCTCCAGACCTATGGCAACATGGCGCTGGAAGTGCAGGGCGGGTATAAATTCGGGGGAAGCATTTCTTTCGGGCTGTACAATCAGTCGATCCTCGAATTCCAAAACCTCCCTATCCAGTTCCTTTCGGCGAGCATGACCATCCGGGAGGTGTTCTCGCTTCCGCTGAACATCATCTATTTCGTGGGCCAGAACGACATTTTCGGCTCGGGAAGCGGTTTTGCCGACTTCGGCGCTCCGCCCATCATGACCAGGTACCGCGGATTCCTGTACTTTCCGAATGATTCGGTTACCGCACCCATCTACGACGGGATGTACCAGGTGCAGGGCACCGGCGCTGCCCTTGCATTCACCCCCATCGCCGGGACGTTCGGTGTTGATCTCTATCTCTACGAGGACACTCATCCGGTCTTCCTCGAGCCTGGCTCCTACTCGGGAGACCTGAGGTTTCTTCTCAACTCGAGCGCCGTGAAGCTGGAGGGCTTCGTCGGCGGGACGGCAAGCCCAGCCGCGCACCGCGGAATCTATCGGGGAGGGCTCCTCTTCTATGCCGCGGATCGCAATGTTGAGTTCCTGGCCCAGATCGGCATCCCCAGGTGGGACCCGAGCGTTGACTCGTCGCTGAGCGTGAATCTCTTTTATCTCCTGTTCGAGCCGCGTCTCCACCTCGGCCTGTTCAACATTGTGCCTACTTTTTTCTGGCACCCCGCGTACTATAATCAGACGGCTTACCCGGATGAGTCGGGCACTTTCGACGTGAACCTGAACCTCTATTTGGGCGACCAGGCAAACACGACTTTGCAGGGCGGCATGGAAGGAAATTTCCGGTTCCAGTCTTCCGCGGGTGAGATGACGTTCAAGGTATCTCCGTGGGTGGGTTTCAGCACCCCGGGTGTCCAGTGGACCGTGAAGGTGAACACGAAGTTGTGGCCGTTCAAATTGAGCGACATGCTGGACGGCTTTGTGGGTGTACAGGCGGAGCTCTGAACTCGTATCCTCAAAACGAAAGGGGCTCCCTTTCGGGAGCCCCTCATGAGTTTCTGACTGGTTGAAATATCGTTTACTGCGCGGGCTTCGATGTGGCGTCCATCTTCTGCTGCTCGAGGAAGCGGAGGACCTGGATGTTCCCCAGGCGCTTGAGCTCGGCCAGACGCCGCGCCTCGTTGCGCTGCTGCAGGATGCCCCAGATCGCTTCGTCGTTGATGTCCCGTTCGGTGTCGATGATGGCCTTGTCATAGGTGATGTTGATGTCGTGGATATAGGTGACGAAGTCGCCGCCTTCCTGGGCCGCGTCACGGTACACGATGATTCCGACGAGCTTCAGGTACGGCATGCCCTTCGGGTAGAGGGGGAACTTGCGCAGTTCCCGGTTTCTGACGTCCACGACATAGTTGGGGTTGTCCCAGGTCAGGGTGCGCCAGCCGTCGAATGCCAGGTAATCCATGAACATCGTCTGCTCGTTGCCGTCCTGGTCCGCGACTACGACACCCAGGCCATTGGGGAAGTTGGCTCCGTACACGGTGATGGAAAGGCTCTTCAGGACCCCGACGTTCTTCACGACGCCGTAGCCGTTGAACTTTTCACCCCTTCCCTTGTCTGCGTCCGCGACCACCATCTTGCCGGCGGTCAGGGCGTCCTTATCCGCATAGGCGGGGATGTCGAACGGCGGCTGGATCATGGCCCAGGAGTTGAACGGTTCCGTGGGGAAATGGATGCGCACGCCCAGCACTTTCTTGCTGGCCATGTCCGTTCCGTTGAACTGCTTTGCCGTGGGATTGGTCATGGCTTCCTTGGTCACGGTCACGCTCTGGTTGGCGACCGACCGGGCGGAGGATGCAAGCACCACCTGCCAGTTGTTCAGGGCAAGGGAGGACTTCATTGCGGCCTTGTCCTGTTCGGATACCGAGGCTCCCGCAACGTTGCTGTAATCCACCAGCGTTGCCGCGTTCTCCGTGGGGGTTTTGTTTGCACCCATGGTCTGATCTGCGCCCAGCTTGGTGAAATCGACGAGCACGGATTGGTCGGCAAAAAGCGCTGTTCCGCCGAGAAGAAGCCCAACGACAACAAAAATGAACAGCCGTTTCATGCATTGCTCCTTTCGCTGCTAATTCCTTTCGGAGTTACATTCACAAGTATAGCAACAGGTCGCCTTTTGTCAAATATTTTTCTTTGCGGGGAAGTGCGGCAATTGTCCATCGATGAAGAAGACGATCTGGCGCACCCGGGGGAAATTGAACCTTATGGAGCGGGCAAGGGCGGTGAGCGCGTCCTCTCCCCTCAGCGGGACTTCGGGATCCTCCACGAGAAGCCGTGGGGAGAGGTCGATGTAGAGGGTCCTGCCGTGGACCAGGGAGGAGAGCACGGAGCCTCCCCGCGGGAAGATCCGAAGCGCGTCGTGCCGGGTCGGCCCCAGGAGCACTCCTTCTGCGAGCTCAGCCACGTCCTGTTCCATGATGCGATGCCGCGGAAGCAGGCGCTCTTCCGCAACCATTCCCCGGCCGGTCTGCGCGGGAAAAAAAGAACACGCACCACTTTCCCGTTCCCCGCCAGCAGGAAGAGAAGCAGGGAGAAGAAAAGGACCCCCAGAAAGGCCGCCCCGAAAACGAGCGGCCGCCCCCGTAACCGAATGCGGAGTATGAAATCCAGTCTATCGAGCACCTGCGCTCCCGTTTTGTTCGAATCGCCCTATGAAAGCCCGCACGCCACTGTACATGCCCGCGGCCACGTCTTTCAAGTATGCGTCATCGGCCAGGCGCGCCGCTTCGTCGGGATTGCTGACGAATCCCACTTCGACGAGGACGGCCGGCATGCGCGCATTGCGCACCACGTACCAGTCGTTCTGGCGCAGCCCCCGGTCGGCGCTGAGCTGTCCGATCTTCGCATCGAGCCCGGAAAGTATCTCCTGGGCCAGGACGGTGCTCTCCAGCGAGATTTCCTCCTCGAGCATGCCGTTGAGTATGGGCAGTATTTCGTGGTTTTCCTTCCCCGCGGTGGTCTCGTCAACGAGTGTCCGCTTGTACTCGGGAGGCAGGCACCACACTTCGAATCCTGATGCGTTCTTGTTGAACGGTGAGGTATTTGCATGGATGGAGATATACAGAACCGTTTCCTTTGATTTTTCGAGCAGCGAGTTCGCCACGACGACGCGGTCCTCCAGGGAGACGAACGAATCGACGGTGCGGGTGAAAAGTATCTCCTTGTCCGGGAACGCGCTCTTCAACATGTCGGAAAGTCTGCGCGCGACGGTCAGTGTCACGTCTTTCTCCCTGACCGTGATCTGCCGTTTGCCCACCACGACGCTGCCGACCGCGCCGCCGTCTTTTCCGCCATGTCCCGGATCGATGAGGATGGCTGCCACGCGCAGGTGGTCCCCTGCGTGAGCGAGCCGGTCCTTCTGCACCGCCTCGCTGAGCGCCGCAACCGACGCGGAGGTGAGCCAGACCGCGCCCTTCTTCCGCAGGGGCGCATCAATACCTACTTTCAAGCGGTAGTTGATGACGGCCAGATCGATCCCGACCCCAAGGGCAATCCTGTCGGACCCGAAGGAGATGATACCGACGTCTCGAAGGGGGTCCCACTCGAGCACGCCCCCCAGGTCCCCCGCAAGCGACAGGAGGTCTTTTTCCTGGGCCGCGGAGGTCGCGGCAAGCATCACGATGAAAATTGCACTCGCCAGGATGCGTAGTTTCCTCATAGCTCTGCGAGGAACTCCTTGAGCCGGCCCTGGCTCGCCGCGCGACGCACGCTGTCCAGGAGGTAGACTCCTCCCTGGACGCTTCCGCGCATCATTGCTTTCCAGAACAGGCCCGACAGAACAAACGTGCTGTCCGATCGGCCGGGGCGTATCGCCGCGTCGCCATGCAGGAGAGCAAGGCGGACGGCCTCCTCGAGCCGCGTGCCGTGCCAGTCTCTTGCGCCGCTCCGCTCGAGGCCGGGAAGGGGTTCTATCTGGAGGGTGCGCATTGCCGTCTGCGCGGGGTCTCCCGTGAACCGGGGCATCCCGGCGACCGCGGAGAGCAGTTCAGGAGACACGGCCGCATAGGCATCATGGCCGTATTCATGAAACAGAAATCGCGTCGTTGTCTCCGTGAGCGGCTTGAGACGGATGCCGATTGCGGCGATGGCGCGCTCGGCAGCGTCGATGGCCTCCCCGCGGGTGTCTGCAACTGCGATCACATTGCCGCATTTCTCGACATTGTTCGCCGGAAACACAACCTCGCTTCCCGGCTCAACTCGGGAAAAAAGCTCGGCCACGCCGGGGAATCTTTTCGCGTCCTCCACACCCCACAACTGCTCCACCATGCCGGGGATCGAGATGAACGCCCGCTCGGCGCAGGTCCGGTGGTACCGGGGAGCGAGATTCCCGGGAGGAATACCGACGGCGATGTTCAGGGCAGCCTCCGTGACCTCGACCCCCGAAGAAAGGGGGAACGTCCATCCCGACATGTACCCGCCGGAGAGCCGGGCCGCGATCTCGCCGATCATGGGACCGCGAGGGGTCATTTTGATGTCGCCCTTTGCCGCCCCGTTGTCGATTCCTATGGCACGGATACCGGCCCGGAAAACCTCCTCCGCCTCACGCACTGCACCGTCGTCAAGGTCGGTGGGCATGGTATGGCCCATCTCGACGAAGCGGGGAGGAAAAAAAATGTGCCTGTCCGCCACCCCGCACACGCTGATCTCTCCGCGATATACGACGGCGTCGAGGCTCAACTCCTTTCCTTCCATGAACTGCTCCACGATGACGCGTGAGGAGCGCGAAAGCCGGAGCGCCGCGCGACAGGCATCCGCCAGGCCCGCTTCATCGTCCACCCGCCTTACGCCCCGCGAACCCATGTTGTCCACGGGTTTCACCACCAGCGGGAAGACCAGGCCGGACTCCAGAACCGCTGCGGGGTCTTCCTTTCCGGTCCAGGCAGCGAAGCGAGGGCTGGGCACTCCCGCCTTCCGGAAGGCTTCCCTCATGAGAGATTTATCGGTCGCGCGCATCGCGACGGCATAAGGCATGCCGGGGAGTCCCATTTTCTCCGCCACCCAGGCAACCGACGAAGAGAAATCCGTGCCTGCGGTGAACACGCCGTCGAGCGGAGTGCTCTCCGCGCAGCCGCGCGCCATCGCCAGGAGGCCTTCCTTGTCCTTGAGATCCACGACCTCGAACCGGTCCGCCAGGTCCCTGGCCATCGCATCCGGATTGCCGTCCGCAACGATCACGCGCCATCCCTTGCTCTTTGCAATGCGAATGCCGGGAATCTGCATGAGGCCCGCGCCGAGCATGAGAATGGTCTTCACTCACTCTCCCTTCACCGCGTAAGCTTCGAAGGTGTCCCCCCATCCAAGCAGCCTGCTCACGGCATGGACGAGCGCGAACGCGCCGGCCGACCTGTCCGCCATGCGGCCGATCAGCCCG
Organism: uncultured Spirochaetota bacterium; assembly: GCA_963820435.1. Taxonomy (GTDB): domain Bacteria; phylum Spirochaetota; class Spirochaetia; order SZUA-6; family Fen-1364; genus Fen-1364. The sequence goes on from CAWGAC010000017.1 coordinate 11,790, forward strand.
GGGAATCTTTCGGGGTGATGCCCTGTCACCCGTATGCGCCGCAGTTCCAGGCCGTATCCGGAGAGCAGCTTCCTCAGGCCCCGGGGGGAGAATATTGTAAAATGATCGGCCGGGCTGTTCTGAAGAAAGTCCCTCAATTTCCTGCGTGCGGATATCCCTCTCCCGTTGGGGGTGGAGAATGCCAATACCCCGCCCGGAGGCAGGAGAGCAGCCGCCTTGCGGATCGCAAGGTCGGTTTGCCGAAAATGCTCGATCACGTACCACAGGGTCACGGCGGAAACCCTGTGAGGAAGCGATTTCCTTCCCATGTCCTCGAATGCCGCGCAAACGGCGGGAATGCCCAATTTCTTCCTTACGTATGTCACGGCTTCCGGAGAAACGTCCACTCCATACCCGGGCATTCCTGATTCTTTCAGCGCATCCAGGAAGGGCCCGTAGGCGCACCCGATGTCAACCACCGCGCCGTCCGATTGCTCCCCCAGCAGCTCACGAATGATCCGTACCCGGGCCGGGACGCCGCTCTTATTGAATCGAAATCCTGAAGGTAGGTGCGTCCATACTGCGCGCGGTAGTCCGCAAAGAAGTATCGCCTGTCGTAGGCCTTCTCTTCCGCCGCAAAGCTCTCCAGGTACGCAGTGCCGCACTTCCTGCACCGCCTGTAGGTCCTGTCGGGAAACCGGGCAATAACCTTGTTTCCCGAAATGCCGCACAGAGGGCATCGCGAAGATCCACGCGCGGCCAGCGACTCAAGCAGTTTTGCCAAAGGCTGTTCGCGATCCCTGGGCAGAGATGCGTTGAAGCTCTCCACGCTCGCCCGCAGCGCCGCCGGCACGTGGAGCAGCCTTCGCAGGGCATGCACGTCGGGAGACCGGATACCGATGCGAGGCAATCCCGCCGCGGCCGCCAATCTTCCATGGTAGCGGCTCGGGTTGAGCAGAATCACGGGAATGCCTGTGGCCAATGCGTCGAAGGCGCGTGATCCCGAAATGCGTAAAAAGGAGGTCATAGCCGGGGAGGAGGGCGGCGACGTCATGTATCCCCTTGAGCACCGCAACCCCCTCGGGCCATTCGTGCATGGCAAACAAGGGGCCTTCAACCACGGTCAGTTGCGCGGGAGTGAACAGCCTTTCACGGAGGAGGGTCCTGAGGAGCTTCCCGCTCAGTTGCGCGCGGTCTTCGCCTCCGAAGCTCACCAGCACTCTTTTTGCCTGAAGGTCGGCCCGTTTCCGTGCCCGCGCGGGGAGCCCGAAGAAAGGCCGGGGAGGAAAGGTTCGGCGGGCGTGATCCGGGTGCGCAAGGGAAGGCGTCAACGAGAAAGGAGGCATACTGCCTCGCCTGCCCTCCTTCGTCCAGACACACGGCCTGGCCATGCTCCATGAGCGCGTCCAGCTCGCCGCGTGAAGTCCGGCGCGCATCGATGAGCACAAGGTCCCAGCGTGTGCCGGAGCCGGGCCTCGCCACGGTCCCGGGGCGTCCGCGTTTTGGAAATCTCAGGATCTCCGAGGCGAGATATGCGCGGGCCGCAGGGTCCAGGCGCGCGGTCAGGAATGTCACGCGCCCCTTGAGCGTTCTCGCCAGCCGGAGGCACCGGGCAAGGTGCCCTACGCCTTCTCCCGCTCCGGCGGCCGGGACGAGCAGATAGGATCGATTCCTCTCAATCATGCCGCTCGCCCCCGCCCTGACGCGTGAGCCACTCGACGACCTCATACGCCTCGAGAGGCCTGCCGACGTAGAGCGCCTCGAAGATCGATTTGACCTTGTCGAAGTCATCACTCGTGTCGACGGAAACGTGGGCGTCCGGAAGCCTCGTGCGGAGCCGGTGCCAGGGGCTCGAGGATCGTAAACCGCTCAGGATGGCGGTAGAGAAAGGTCGTGATGTGCTCTCGCTCCTCCGGCGCCGTCGCGTCCTTCTCCGCCGCATAAAGAGCCGCGGCCTCGACAACTTCGACACCCGTGCCCAGAGGGCATCCAAGGTAATGGCTCAGGTCTGCGCCATGGCTTGCATGCGCGCCGAGAATCTGCAGGGCCAGGGACGCGGAAGTAAGCGGGTTGTCTCCCGTCGCGCGCACGACACGACTCACCGCATACTTCCGGCACGCCATGCAGTAGCGCGCCAATACGTCCTGCTCGGGACCGATGAACAGCGCGTAACCTTCGCCGTCCGCGAACGGGAAGAGCTCCTTTGCACTGGAATCGTCCGTGAGCAGCGCGCGCACGTCAGCGGGCACGCGGACGAGCGACCGCATGACATGCTGAATGATGTTTCCGCCCGGGAGCAGCAGAGTGGCCTTCCGGGGAAGCCGCGTCGAGGCGAGCCTTACCTGGATAAATATCCCCGTGCGCACTCAGAGGACCTCCCATCTCTCGACGACATCCCGCGAATCTCTTCGGAACCTGAATCGGTGCGTATGCACCCATCCACGGACGGCCCGGAACTCCTGAATCGCGTGCAAAGGGCCGGTATCAGAGTGCATGATGTAGTCGAGTATCCTTCTGGCGGGCAGGACACCCATCTCCCTGCGGAAGCGGACAGCCATGTTCTTGAGCCAGAAAAGCTTGTACCCCCGGTCGGGGGTTGTATTCTCCTCGGGAGGCGCGCCCGTGTACGTGAGGGCGATTCCCGTCGTGCCGCGCACGCTGTCCCCCCACAGGAAGCAGCGGAACCCGAAGTCGAGCTTCTGCCAATAGGGATTGGCGATGCGGGGATCGAACCCGCCGGACTGCGCGAACTTCTCCCTGTTGTAAACGCCGCAATAGTCAAAGGGAAAAAGGGTGTGCTCCCCGTCCCGGCGAGGGGCCCTGTATGAGAGGGAGAGCCTGCGCCTCTTCCAGACGGGCGATTGCCACGACGGGATCGCCTCGAGCCGGGCATTGCGGGCAACAGGGACTGTGCATACCGCTCCGGATTTTTCCATGGGTATGAGAAGTGACGGAGAAAAGAGGGAGAGCCGGGTATCGCTCCAGAGACTCAACACGACCGGCGCGCGCGACTCCCCGATGCCGATATTGATCATCTCCCCGACCGTGCTCGGCGCCTTGATAAGGAGAAAACGCACGTCGGGAAAATCGCGCGCCAGGGAATCCACGTCCGCGGACGGTTCGAAGCGCTCCACCCAGAGGATTTCGCCGATCCCGCGTGACTGAAGGTCCTTGAGAAGCTCAGGGCGGAAGAGCCGGTCCCCGCGGCTCAATACCAGGAGCGTAAGAGGAAACGAGTAGCGTCGGACCCGGTCCCAGCGGGGGCCACCAATCACGGTGTAAGGGATCCGCGCATCTCGCGGCTTGAAATCCTCGGGGTACGGCGTACTCGCCGAACGGGTACTCCCGTACCGCGATGCCAAATCCGCGGGGTACCGCGATGCCTCAGAAATTGTACGTATAATATTCATCGCACGCCGCGCAGATTCCCGGGTACACCCCCGACAGATGGGAGCGGTACACCTCCTGCGCCCTGTCCCAGATGAGCCCGAGATCCTCTTCGAAGGCGTTTCCCAGTCGCGTGCCTGCGCGGACATCCTCTTTGCAGAGAGGAACGGTTCCGTCCAACAGAACCGCCATGTCACGCTTGAGGTGCCAGCAGGGGAAACGCCGTACCGGCGAAAGATCCGCAACCTTGCGGTCCGGCAGCAGTCCGCTGAAGGAATCGTATTTCTGCACGATGACGTTCTCGGTCCGGGCCTTCCAGGATTTGAAGAATTTCTCCAAGTCGTCCTCGTTCTCCTTCATGCGCACCGCCTGGACCCAGGCGTGGGCAGGAAAAAGGGAAATCAGCTCTTCCGCCGCCCGGTGGGCTTCCGCGAATCCGTTGCCCCGCAGCGTGCGGTACAACTCTTCATTTGTTGCATCAAGGGACACGATCCAGGTAGGAGACCGGGGGAGCGTCGAGCCGATCCTTGAGAAAATCCCGGGCTCCCACCCCACGCCCGAGGTCTCTATGACGAGGTCCAGACCCGGGTGCACGAGCACGGCGGCCACCATGTCGTAGATGCGGGGATGAAGCGCGGGCTCCCCCCAGAGCGAGATGTCAATAACCGCCTCGCCGGCAAAGGAGGCGATTTTGCGGAGGAGGGCGGAGAAGCTCTCCACGGGCATGAATCCGGACTTCGAGAGGATGTCGCCTCCGAATAACGGGTAAGGACAGTAGGCGCACGCATGGGGGCACCGTTCCACGATCTGAATGGGGAAAAAAGCGGGAAGAGTCCTCAGGATCTCCGGCTTCTCGCCGAGCAGGGCGCATGCGGTTTTCGCGTCCCGCCCCCCGTTGTCCACGATCCGCCGAAGGAGCAGGAAATTCCTTTCCGTGTCCGCGCACAATGAGACCCGCAGCATGCGCATGTCGGATGGCGAGATCTCAGTCTCGATGTCGAAGGAATTGATGTCCTTCTTTATTACCGTAAAAAGAGTTTCCCTGTCCGGAGCGCCCTGCCCCTCACCGGCAAGCCCTCGCAGTCTCCCGATTGCGTCCTTTGTGAGTATTTCGGGCGTCAGTCCATAAGGATAACCGTCGGCGAACGTGTAGTCCGCAAAGTAGCGCCGGTGATTGGCGTGCATCCGGCGGGCCATTTCAGCGTCAAGAAAGGGACAATCCGCGAAAAAGTAAAAGACGTCATCCGCGCCCTCGCTTGCCCGGGCAAGCTCGCTCATGAAGTCCGCGATGGTCCACCGATCCCGGACGATCGTGAGGCAGCCCTGCGTGTCCTCGAGGGGACGCGAAAGAAGGAGCACGCTCTCCTGGACGCCGGGAAGCTCTCTGGCAAACGAGAGGGCGCGCGCAAATGAGGACGTGCCGTCCAGCAGGGGACGGAACGCGGGGGCCCGCAGACCCGTTCCATTGATCACGGCGATGTTTTTCATGTTCCCCGCTGATAATATCGACAGATTGCGGCGAAGTTCAAGAAACCGCGGTGATCCAAGCGTGGCAAACGCACCGCGCCTCCTTTGGTGCAGGCGCGGAGGACGCTTCTCTTGCCATTCCGTGACCAGCGGTATAATCTGCCCCGTATGCCGGGGCAGCAGGCTGAGCGGATCTATTCTGTTTCCGAGATCACCCAGCTCATCAAGACGACACTGGAAGACGGCTTCCCCTGGATCACGATCAAGGGTGAAATATCAAATTTCCGCCCCTCCAGCACGGGGCATTGGTACTTCAGCCTCAAGGATGTCGACGCGGTGATTTCCGTCGTGATGTTCCGCGGAAGGCTCGACGGAGTGCATTTTTCACCCGCTGACGGCGTGCTCGTCAAGGCCACCGGAAGCGTATCGGTGTACGCCAAGAGAGGCAGCTACCAGCTCATCTGCGAATCGCTCGTCAAGGCGGGAGAAGGCGACATTCTTGCCATGCTGGAGGAGCTGAAGCGGAAGCTGGCTGCCGAAGGCCTGTTCGATCTTGACCGCAAGAAAAAACTCCCGCTTTTCCCCTCCCGCATTGCGGTGGTCACGTCCCCCACGGGCGCCGCCGTGCGCGATATCCTGCGGATTCTCCGTCGTCGCAACGCAGGAGTGAGCGTCGTCATACTTCCTACACCCGTCCAGGGGGACGGCGCGGACGAGCGAATCGCCCGCGCCATCGAGCTTGCCAATCGCCATGCCCTTGGCGAGGTGATCATCGTGGGCAGAGGGGGCGGCTCCCTGGAAGACCTCCTGCCCTTCTCTTCGGAGCGGGTCGTGCGCGCAATCGCCGCGTCCGATCTCCCTGTGATCTCCGCCGTAGGACATGAAACCGACGTCACCCTTTCCGACCTTGCCGCCGACATCCGCGCCCCCACCCCTTCGGCGGCGGCAGAGATGGTGGCAGCTCCCCGCGCGGAGCTGCTGGCCCAGGTGGGCGGCCTGCGGTCCATGCTGGAGCGCGATATGCGTCAGCGCCTGGAGAGAGTAAGGCTCCTGCTCGGCCAGTTCGTCTCTGAGAACCTTGAACGGAATGTCCGCATCTTTCTCCAGCCCGTTGCTCAACGGGTGGACTACGCGGCGGAAGAGCTCCTCCAGGGTTTTCGCGATATGGCTCTTAGCTGCCGCCACAGGTTCGAGCTTGCCTCCCGTGAGCTCGCCTCCTATTCGCCCCTCGCCATTCTCCAGAGGGGATATGCCGTCGTTACCCATGAACGCACCCGCACAATCCTGCTTTCACCGCAGACCGTTCGGCAGGGCGACTCTCTGTCGATCAAGCTTTCACAGGGCGGGCTGCGCGCGACCGTGGAGGACACTCATGCCGTCGAAAAGTGAGGAATCGCGCAAGCTCGCGCGAGACGAGGAATCGCGCAAGCTCGCGCGAAACGAGGAATCGCGTAAAAAACCATCCGGCTTCGAGGAGCGCCTGGAGCGGCTGGAAGAGCTCGCCGAAAAGCTCAGGGAGGGCAAAATTCCCCTCGATGAGGCCGTACTGCTTTTCGAGGAAGGAATGAAGCTTTCCAGGTCCCTGGAAAAGGACTTGTCTCGTGTGGAACGCCGGGTGGAGATCCTCACCCGGGAGCCCGAATCGGCGCAGGAGGAACCGGGCCTGGAGTTGTTTCCCGAGCTGTCGGAGGAAGACACGGAGTAGCGGGGACCCGGCAGGGCCCGGGCTTCGCCTGCCGTGGGCAATCAGTTGGGAAAGCCGGCGGGGAAAGTGACAATCGTGCCCTCGGTTATGCGCATCTCGGCAAAAGCTCCCTGCCGCATTTCAAGCGCATAGCGCGCGGAGAGGCGCGAGCGTATGATTTTCTCAGAGAAAGGCTCCATGTCCGCGATCTGGAGAACCTTTCCCTCTGCCGAGAGGAAGGCGATGGAGAGAGCGGTCGGGGTGTTCTTCATCCAGAATGAGAGATGATCGTCCCTGTCGAAGACAAATATCATTCCTTCGCGCGGGCCGATTCCCTTCCTTCCCATGAGCCCCCGTTCTCGTTGCGCATCAGTGCGCGCCACCTCCACGGTCAGCTCCTGTCCGGCCGCCTGAAGAGTCACACGGGGGAGGCGTGTCTGGCAGCCGGAGAGGCTCGTTGCGGTCAGAATGCAGATAGAACTGAACACGGCAAGGCCGCGGGAGAGCCCTGAGGCGCGTGCTCTGCTATTCAGCATGTACCATCCATCCCTTGAGGTATTCTCCCTCCGGATGAGCCGCCGCAACCGGATGATCGACATCGGCGTGCAGCTCCCTCAGCAGCCGCACGGAGCGCCCCGCGCGGAGCGCCGCCTCGACCACGACCTGCTGGAATGTGGGCCTGTCCACTGCCCCGGAGCAGGAGAACAGGAACGCCAGCCCCCCGGGAGAGAGTATCCGTATGCACTGCTGAAAAAGCGTGAGATAGCCTTTGAGCGCGCCTTCCCGCTCGACCCGTCTGCGCGCAAAAGGGGGAGGATCCGCTACTACGATGTCGTACTTTTCCGGCTTTTCCAGAAACGTGAACGCGTCCTGCTGCACCCACTCAAGAACGTCCTCATGAAGCTGCGGGTTGAGCTTCACGCTCTCCCTGCCCGCTTCGAGGGCCTTTTTTGAGCTCTCCACTGATACAACGTGCGCCGCGCCGGCCGCCGCGGCGAGGAGGGCTACTGCCCCGCTGTAAGAGAACAAATTCAGCACTGTCTTCCCCGGGCTGCAGAGCGCGATCGCGCTCCTGTTGGCCCTCTGGTCGAGATAGAAACCCGTCTTCTGGCCCCGCTCGTAGTCGACACGCAGCCTGACGCCGCCTTCACGAATCGTGCACGTCCCATCCCCGGAACCGTGCAGGTAGCCGGACGGCCGGGAGAGTCTTTCGATCCTCGCGTAATGCTCGTCTCTCTTGAGGAAAATGCCGGCCGAGGGGAGCAGGTCGTGAAGGCACTGCACGATCCTGTCGACCAGTCCCTCGATGCCGCGGATGTGCAGCGATACCACCGCCGTTTCGGCGTAAAGATCCACGATGAGACCGGGAATATAGTCACCCTCCGCATTGACAAGTCTCATTGCATCCGAGTCCAGATGGAGCGAGTCCCGGAGGGACTTCGCGGCGCGCAATCGGCGCTCAATCCAGTCCTCGGGAGGCCTCTCGGAGCTGAAGTTGACCATCCGCACCGCAATCAGGCTCCCCGGGGAGTAGAAGCCCCATCCGATGACCGTGCCGTCCGCGGCCCAGACGGGGAGAAGATCACCCCCGGCCTCGGCTACCTCAGCGATCGCCTGACTGTAGATCCAGGGATGGTGCCGCTTTCGGGCGGGCCCGTCACGGCCGGCTTTGAGGACGACACGGGCGCCGGCCGATCCGTCAGAATTGCTCAATGAATTTCTCCCTGGAGAGTTGATCGAGGTCCTTCTGGGCGCCGCCCTTGGCGAGGATCGCGGAGAAGGTCTTGTTGTCGACGTATTTCACCGTAAGGGGGCGTTCAAGGGAAAAACGCACCGTGTCGGATTGCCACACGGACTCCTGTGGGCTGAGGCTCGTCGGCGGGCCATACTTCGTTGTGAGGGCGCTGAACATCGAATAGTGGTCCAGCTTTTGAGTATCGAGAACCAGAATAATGATGAAGAGCCGGCTGTCGGCGAACTGGAAATATGCTCGTCGGAGGTAAGTGGCGCCCGGGCACTCGATAAGATACTGGTTCGTCTGGGGAAGGAAACTGACGTCGGGGTCACCGCGGTAGAGAAAGAGCGGATCGGAGGTAAGCGCCTTCTTCACCTCTTCCAGACCCATCCCCAACGACAGGGTGCGAAAACCTGCCGGCAGGGGTTGGACGGGGTGAGTGGCGGACTGAGGGAAAACGGAAAGCGGCACGATGATCGTGAATGCAAGAATTATGAAGCTCTTCATAGTCCCCCTGTTCTCATATCGGCGGTTTCCGCCTGCCGCTCAAAACAGCATTCGCTCCTGAAAATAGGCTTTTTGCCGGTCCGTGCCGACCCTGGCTCCACAAGAGGCCTCAGCGTCAGCTTGATCGCTGTGTTTTGCGGGGGTACACTGTGGGGATGAGGACGAATTGCGCGCGCGCGTTTACGGCGCTTGCTCTGTGTGCCATGGCCGGCCTTCTCCTCTCCTCGTGCGCCACCTCGAAGGGCGCGACCCTGGGCAAGGTGCTGGCGGCGGAGGCAGGTGGAGGAACGAGTGGGAATGCCCCGTCCAAGCCGTCTCAGCGGCCTTCCCCGAACCCGCTGGAAAGCAAGAAAGGCCTCGAGATTGTCACCGATCCCGACAATGCGGAGATCTGGATAGATGGAACGTTCAGAGGGCTTTCCCCGTACATAGCGGAGGATCTTTCCCTTGGCTGGCACAAGATCACGCTGCGAAAAACCGGGTATTACGAGACATCAGGATGGGCTGACTTCGAAAGCGACTACATGCTCTACCAGGCAAGCCTCGTGCAGATGATAGGCTATCTGGAGATTTCGGTGAGCCCGCAGAACAGCATCGTCTCTGTCGGCGGCCAGGAGATATCACCCGGACTCAATACGCTCCCCGTCGGCGACTACTCGTTGAGTGTGAGATCCTTCGGATATTCCGACTACGTGGAGTCCGTGACGATCCAGGAAAAGTCAGTCACCAGTCTTTCGGTTGCGCTGCAGCCGGCCGAGTTCTCCATCAGTTCCCTCTCGGTGCCCAAAACCGGGATCAATCCTGACAACCCGGGGCTCCTTGGCGTCCTCGAGGTCAATTTGTTCGTCACGGGTCCCGGCTCAGGCGAGCTGCGCATTCTCAACGAGGGCTCGGTCGAGGTGTTCAGCAAGGCACTGCCGGAGTTCACCACCTGGGATCAGTCATTTTCCTGGGATGTGCGCGACAGCTCCGGAAACGCCCTGCCGGACGGCACCTACACCCTGGCCGTGAAGGCGCACGGCGATGGATCGGAATCGCAGATCGAGCGGGAAGCCGCTATTCGGGTCGATCGCACGCTCAAGGTTGCCCCCCGGTCAATGTGGAGCGGCAGCGCGGGGCTCCTCTACGCGCCCGTGGCGGAAGTGCTGCCCGCCGGAGATTATCAACTCTCGTTTCTGGGCGCCGGCATCGCGGCGAGCAACCCGCCCGGGTTCCAGGCGCCTGTCCAGCTCGGCGCGCGCGTCGGAATCGGTGAAAGCTTCGAGCTCGATGCATCGGCGGGCCTCATAGTCAGCTCAGCCTCAACTCCCTTCGCCGCCAGCGTCTCCGCGAAATGGAACCTTCTGAGCCCGCACGGCTCGTACGGTACATCAAGCGCCGTGCTCGCGAAACTCGCCGTTCAATACAATGCCAGCTCTTCCGGCGGCGGCGTGCTCATGACCGATACCTTCGCCAATTTCACCGGGCTGAGCATCGAAGCGCCGTTCCAGCTCACCCTGGGAGCCATGAATCTCTTGCTGTCCGTTGGAGCCACCGGGTCACTTTGGTACCCGTACCGATTCAACGCGGACGGCATCACCCCCTCGCAGGGGGCCGTGGGGTGGCTGTATCTGCGCGGAGGTGCGTTCCTGGAAACCGGCTCGCTCATGCTCGGCATATCCGCAAGCACACGTACGGAGCCGCTGCCGGGCGGGATTGCATTCCTCTCCTCGCCGATTCCCTTCCAGCTCGGCGCCGAGGCTCACTGGCTTATCCCCGGAACTCGACTGCTCGCCACCCTAATCCTGGCGGGAGAATACGAGAACTCGGACAACTACTACTTCATGGGCGGCGGAGGGCTGGGTTTCCTCTATTGATGAATCAGGCCCTCAGAAGAAGCAGGCCAATAAGGGCGATAAGCAGGACGAGAAGGATCGCCCCGGCAATACGGTAGAATCGAGCCGAGGGGAGGGTTTTCCGACGCGGCCGCGGCGGCGCGGCCCGGGCCGCAGCAGGCACCTGTTGATTGAATCCGCATGAAGGACAGCCTGTTCTGAAATCAGAGGCCTTTCCTTCAAAGCCGCATTCAGGACAGCGCACCGCGGTAAACACCCGCCCGCACCAGGGGCAGGTGGATGCTCCCGGGCGGACTTCCTTGCCGCAGTTTTCACAGAAATAGCGCGCTTTCATTCGATTGTCACCGGTCGAGGACTCATTTATACTTCCGTGATCGCAAAGGCGCAAGCAAGCAAGGAGAATGAATGGAAACCGCGCTCATCGGTCTGGCCCGTTCCGGGAGGACGACGATATTCAATGCATTGACAGGGCAGGCCGCCGCCACGGGCGACGCGGGTGGAGGGAAGAAGCAGGCCTACCTTGCCGAGGTCAAAGTGCCCGACGACAGGCTGGACAAGCTTGCCGCGTTGTACAGTCCCAAGAAGCTCACGCATGCCCCGGTCGTTTTCAAGGACCTTCCCCTCGAACATGACCAGGAAGGCGGGATCACGGCTGCGAGCCTCGCCGACATGCGCAGGGCGGACGCGGTGGCCATCGTGATCCGGGCATTCGCGAGCGATGCGGTCATCCATCCGCTCAAGGAGCCGAAGCCGCTTCGAGATTTCCGAAAGGTGATGGATTCCCTGGTTTTTGGAGACTACGAAATCGCCGAAAAGAGGGCCGCGCGGCTCGACAAGGAAGCGAAGCGTGAGGGAAGAGAATACCACGTGCTCCGGCAGATCGTGTCGCGGCTGGGAGCGGGAAAGCCCCTGGGCGCCGGCTTCTTTCCCCCGGATGACGAGAAGATTTTTTCAGGATTCGGATTTCTCACCGCGAAGCCCATGTTCCTTGTCATCAACACGGGAGAGCAGACAATCGATCACGCGGAGCTCCTGACGGAAGCCGGCGCAATGGGGATCGACGCCTTCCCCATCCGGGGCGACATGGAGATGGAGATCGCACAGCTTGCCCCGGAAGACCAGAAAGATTTTCTGCGCGATCTCGGTCTGGAGGAGCCGGCCAAAAACCGCTTTCTCCGTCACGTGTACGCGACACTGCGGCTCGTAAGCTTTTTCACGGTCGGAGAAGATGAGTGCAAGGCGTGGAGCATCCGCGAAGGCACGACAGCCGTGGGCGCTGCCGCCGAAATCCACTCCGATCTCGCCAAAGGATTCATCAGGGCCGAGGTCGCGGCGTGGCAGGATGTGCTTGCCGGCGGTGACTTTGCCGGCGCCAGAAAGGCCAACAAGCTTCGACTGGAAGGAAAAGAGTACATCGTGAAGGACGGCGACGTGCTCCTCATAAGGTTCAACGTGTAACGGAGATGTCTCCTATCGAGAAGGTCGTGTAGTAGAACTCTTCCCAGGTGCCCAGCCCCCTGTCAAACCACCCGGCGGTGAGATCGATGGTTGCCGTTTCCCCGATTCCGGAAATGAGCGCGGGCGGAAACTGCCCGGCAGCAGTGTCCAGCTCGACCGTGCTGTCGGTGGACTTCACGCTTCCCACGAGTGTCGGCGCGCGAATCCCTTTCTGCCACAGAAGGCAGGCGGCCCGCCTGCCTTCAGCACGCGGCTGGATCTCGAGGGTGAACTGGTTGTCTTTGCCCGGAGACCGGGACCCGAATACGTAAAGGAAATACGAGACTCTCTCCGCGAATCCGCTCTCAACGGAAAGTGAGATCTTGAGCGTGCCGTCCGCGAGCGAGCCGGAAATCGCCGCGATTCGCGTACCGGTAAGGGCCCAGGCGCGCGAGTCGGAAATCGGCAGCACCGAGAAGTCGCCCGGCCTCTCCCTGGTGAAAAAGGCAGGAGTGAACCCGGCGGAAAAGGTGGCGATTGGCTGCAGTCCGGAGGGCGGAGTCTCCGCAGCGGCCGGCTGTGCGGCGGCGGGTGCTTCAATGCCGCCCGCCTGACCTTCTGGATTCCCCTCCCCGCCTGCGTGCGCGAAGCTTGCAATGCGCCCTGAATCCTTCGCAATGCTGAGAAGCGCCGGACTGGCGAATATCGCGTAGAACCTTTCTCCGACCCTGCTGTCAGCTTGAAGAGTGATGACGCGCACTGGGTACTCCGTCAGGTCCTGCACGGCGAAGAAACCCACCAGGAGATGAGACCCGTCCGCAAGCCCGTCGAGCTTCACTGTTGCATTGGGAGCAAGGGAGGCAAACGTCACACCGTCACGCGTGGCGAAGAATCCCGCGATCCTGCTCGCAAGCAGGGGGCTGCCCGGGCTGAGGTCCGCCAGCTCCTTCGGGTCCACGACATAGTAGAATGGCGCATTCTCCTGGTTTTGGAGTGATACCCCCGAACCTTGCCCGAAGCACAACACGCACGCTGTCAAGGCGATTGCCGCTGCCAGTATGATTCTTTTCATCAGTTCTCTCCTCTATTCCTATCGGCTGTCGCCATCATTTCCTGCGCACCACGAGGATAGTGAGATCGTCTCTCTGCTCATCCTCTATCAAGTGAGAGAAATGCGCATACGGGTCGTCCGGCTGCCCTTCCAACCGATGGGAGAAGTACCGCTCGTACTGAAGGAAATGTTTCTTCAAAAACGTATCGATTTTTCCGTCGACCGCGACCTTGTTGCCGTCTCCGGCCGTCGGCGCCCGCACCAGGCGGAAAAGCTTCTCGGCGGACACGACCGCGAGGACGGCTTCTTTCACCGTCCCTTCGCAGTCCGCGAAATCGAATTCCAGCTCCTCGTTCGGTATTGGATTGTGGTGCCGAACGAGCTTGACCCGCGATTTGGTGAAAACACCCGTGATAAAATCATCCATTCGATCCTTGCCGAAGTCTTCGTTGTCGGTTCCCCACTTGTGGGTATTGAGGTGATATTCCCCTTCCTTCAGTCCGGGTTCCTGGCAGGTGATCACTTCGAATGAGGCGTTTCTCAGGAATCTCTTTGCCTCATCGACACCGTCCGTAGGGAGGAACAGCACGTCCCCGTGATCGAGATTGATGGGAAACTGGGGGAACCCTGATTTCATTTCCACAAGCATGGAGGGAAACACGCCCGCCGCAGGTGAACCCTTCTCCTTCGATGTCAGCTCCCTGTGCACCATGCGCTTCTCGCTGACGTCATAGATATTCACCTCGTTGTCTCCCGCGGGGCAGACGGTGATCGCACCGGTCGCGGTGTTGAAAAGGCAGATGGTGAATGCCGCGAACAGACCCTTGAATCCCCGCTCTTCCAACATGTCGTTGATCGTATACACAAGCGTGTCCAGGCGCTCCAGGTCCTTGAGAAGACGCTGTCTTTCTCCGGCATCCTTGATCTGGGCAAGGCTGTCTTTTCGCCGCTTCCAATCGCGGCAGTGGTTGATGAAAAGCGTAGCCACCTCGACCATGATGAGACCGGCCGATACCCCGTGGCCCGAGACGTCGCATTTGATGAGCGCATAGTGTGTCTCGTCCAGCGGCTTGAAATCGAAGTAGTCTCCGGACACTTCCGCGGCGCCTTCGTAGTACCCGTAGAACTCGACATCCTTGGTATCCTCTTCCGCGGTGCTCCCCTTCCTTCCCGCCCTGTCCTTTGCCAGCGGGAGGAACATTTTCTGCACGTCCTTGCCGAGCATGAGCTCCTTGTTCGCGATGGCTGCCTTGACCAGGCCCTGGGTCATCGCGTTCACCGTATCGGCCAGGGTGCCGATCTCGTCACGCGTGCGGACAACGATGGTGTGATCCTTGAGCTGCTCCTTGTCTTCAGTGTCACGGATGACTGCCACGCCCTGCGCGAGCTTGCGGATGGGCGTCACGGTGATGTTCGCCATGAGGATTGCACCGAGGACGCCAAGCCCCATTGCGGCCAACGCAATCATACCCGCGATGGCGAGGATTCTTCTGATGGAATCGTCGATACTCTGGGTAATTGCCGCGGTTTTCACTTCCAGACGGATGAGACCCTGGTAGAATGTTGTATCCGCGTCCAACTCGGCGCGGTTATAGAACACGACTGGTTTGTAGAACAGATAGGTCGGCTTGAGCGGCTTGGAGGGGTCGAACCCCTCGAGCGTAGTGGGATTTCCTAGCTCCGCCTTTGCCTGCGCATCGAGGGAAAGGGAGACCGCTCCGAGCTGCACAGTAACATCAGAGAGCTGCGCCTTTGATGCGGCATCGGTTTTCGTGAGAAGCGCCTTCTGCCTGCCTTTCAGATTCCTGTACTGATCGATGAGGATGGAGAACTTCTTCACCCCGTCCGCGTCTACGCTCTTCTGAAGCTGCGGAATTATGCCCTTTGCAAGCTCGTCCTCCACCGTTTCTTTGGCAATCCTGAAATTTTTCGTGACGTTCAACTCATCTGCAAACCGCTTCTGGTCGCTTGCCCACACAAAATCCTTCGGGTCCGTGGGCTTCAGCAAGGGATTGGCCACAGGGTCCGGTCCCGTGATGGTCGTGTAGTTCGTTTCGGTCATCGCGTTTCGCAGATTCGGCATGCTTTCCGTTCCAAGGAAGCCCTGCTCACCAAGACGGAACTGCGTCTTTGCGCTGGACTCAAGGGCATTCAGCAGGATATTGGCCTGCTTCTGCAGCCCGGAGGCGAGAGCGTATCTTTGATTGCTGATCATCTGCAAGCCGAGCGGGATGGACACGATGAGCACGATCATCGTTACCAGGACAACCATGAGGAGGGTGAACTTGAGCCTGAGACCCACTCCCCTTCTCTTGAGCGCCTTCATCCTGTTTTTCCTTTCCTCCCATCCCATGTTCGGCCTTCCTTCAAGGAGGGCGAAGACCTCCGTCCGCATCGCAGCCCCTTCCACAGCGAGCGCCGCTATCTTCCGTATCGCCAGGAATGAAAGGGCGCCAAGGAGGGCCACGACTAGGGCTACCATGAGGGAGTCGAACGAGAATGTGTACTGCGGCGTCCTGCCCGCAACCCACCGCGGGAGCAGGATCTGGAAATTGCCGATTCTCACCGTGCCGGGAGACTCGAAGGTGAAAATCGCATTCTGGGTGAAATACAACGCCGGACCGGTCGGCCGCTTCTGGAGCAAGCCTATCTTATAAGCGCCGGAAGGGCTGTTGGCGTCCAGGGTGATGCCGGAGATCGTCCGGTCCGTGACGGTAATCGGAGCGGCAGGCTCGAATTCCATATCCCACGGCGGATTCTTGCTCCCGCGGCGGTCCAGGTAGACCTTCGCCAGAGCGCCATTGGCAGTGAATCCTTTTCCGAGGATCGTGAGCTTCACCGTTCCCAGCACGGGGTCCCTGCTGGCGGTAACCAGGTCGACACGGGTAACGAGCTGGTAATTGCTCAACGCGAGGGCGATCGTCGACGGTGGGCTGAAATTGCCGGCTTTGTCGATTGCGCGCACCGTGACCGCGTAGACGCCGTCGTCCGCGTTTGAAAAAGTTCTATCTGTTGACGTCGTCACGACGCGCTCGGGAGGCGACAAAAGCGGAACGCTCGACTGTCGGTATTCTTCGAGCGTTGTCCATCCCGGCTGGGTGTTGAACGTGTATCCGACGATGTCCTTGTCCCCGGCTGCTTTCCAATGGAGCGTGAAGGTGTTTGTGCCCACAGCATACGAGTTCGCATCGCGCTTCTCAGGCGATGCAGGAGCGGCGGAGAGAAGAGTTTTTCCGTCCTGGTCGGTGACCTCGAAGCTGACCGCCTTCGGGGGAGTAGCGTCCCGGGTGAAGGATACGGTGGCCGGCACGGCCGTAACGTTGCCCGCGAGATCCACCGCGACGATGGAGAATTTCCAGGTGCCGTCCAGGTCGATCTTGCGCGTGGCAAAGAGCTTTGTTCCCGCGGCCAGGGCAGAAACCGTCCGCTTCTCTTTTTCGACCGAATTGGCGCCTTCACCGTACGTCCACGTGTACTGATATTCCTTGATGCCCGCGGGATCCTGCGGCTGGGGTTCGCTCCAGCTCACGGTGAGCTCATCACGGTTGGCAAGCTGCCCCGAAACGAAATCTACCGGTTTCACGATAGGAGCGCCCACGGAGGCAAGCGGGTCCAGCCGCACCAGGGAAGCAGGTCCTCCGGTGGTTGACTGGTTCTCCCAGAATATGTAGAGCGCCCCATTGAGAACCGCTGCATGGGGAAAGAGCGCGTTCAGGAGATGATCGGTGTTCAGGAGCGGCTGAGTCTCCCATGTCCTCCGTTTCTGTGCCAGGACGATGCGGAAAGCTCCCGCAGATCCGTCCGCGTAGAGAGCGTATTCCTGTCCCTTGAGGTAGATCTCGCGCGCGAATCTTGCCGGCGCATCAGCCGCGAGCGTCTCCAGCGCTCCGCTCACCGCCGCCTTCTCATCCAGGTGCACCGAGAGGATCTTGGGCGTGCTCGATCCGAACGGAGAACGTTCCCAGAGCAGACCAATCTCCGAACCGAGCACCGCCATCCTCGGTCTCTCGTTGTCGAAACTAAGGGGGTCATCCCCGAACATCGGGACCAGGGATGTTATGGGAACAGCCTTTGCCCATCTCGCGCCGCCGTCGCCGCTGATTTTCGCATACAATTGCCAGCTGCTTGTCAGCTCGCTTCGCTTCCTCAAGGACTGGAAAACCACGTATTCCTTTCCTCGAAAAACCACGTGCGCGGGCTGGAGCTGCGGGCTGGAGACGTCATCCTCAGGAGAGATGAGGGGCGCGAACTCAGACCAGGCCCGGCCGTCGGAAGAGTGGCTGTACGCTAGCGTGACTGATCCTGCGCCGGTGTTCACCTCGGTCCCTGTGGTGCCCTGAGAGACGAGCAGGAGGAACCCATTTCCCGCCGTAGAGTAAAGACTGGGCGTGCCGGTTGCCGATCGGGCCCGAATGCTGCCGACCGGTGCAAAAGTCGCACCGTCATCGACGGACTGCAGAATCGTCGTGTCGCGGTCGGACGCGGAAATTGCGACGAGTATCCGGTCTCGCGCGTCGACGGTCATCGAATAGGTGCGCGGCTCATTGCCTTCAGTGACTCCCGTATAATGGATAGGGCCGAAGAACCTCGAGCGGGTCTTCCAGGAGAGGCCGTCACGGGTGACGGCAAGGGAAAGGAATATGTCTCCGTTCGTGCGGTCCGTGGGCGAGCGCGGTGTAATCTCCTGCCAGGCAACGGCGATGATCGAGGAGCCGGTCGCCGAGCTGGAAGACCCGATGCCGGCGGGGACCAGCGTTTTTGGATTTTCCCAGTAGAGGGTTTGCCCGGCGCCGGCAGGGCAGATATGAGAAGAAGAGCTCCGCACAGCGCGAGGACGGCGTCCTGTCTCCTGATCATGATATGTTGAGCGCCACCTCGCAGCGCTTCTTCAGTCTCTGAAGCTCGCCATACGTCCTGTTCCTTGGTGCATCCCACAGGCTCAGGACCGTGTCGTAGGCGTTCTGGTAGTCGCCGGAAAGATACAGGTTGAGCGCCTGCTTGTATTTCTGCGTATCCACCGGAGAAAGCGCGGTGAGCGCGGTGCTCCCCATGCGGACGCGAATCTGGCCGTCGAGGTTTCTCGCCTCACGGTTGTCAGGATTGATCTGCAAGGCCTGCTTCAAGAGATCCAACGCCTGCTGGAACGAATCCTGCGAGCCTTCCTGCTGCACGGCGTCCGCACGGCGCACCAGTTGATTGGATTCGGCAACTTGCTGGGCGGTTGCCGGCGGCCGCTTCAGCTTCAGGTCGTATTCCAGCTGGAGAACGGTGTTCCGCGTCTGGGCGGCAAAAGCAGGGTCGAGCCTTTGATAGTCCAGCAGGGCCAGGTAGGCGGTCCTTTGCCCCTGGCTGTTGGTTTTGTCAGCGGCAAGTTTCGTGTACTCGGCGATCTGGGCGGCTGCCTCTTTCTGGAATGCCTTGGGATTGGTCTGCTTTTTTATCTGGAGCGCGAGCACCAATGCTGCGCCGTAACGAGGCGCCACGGCAAGCGCGAAGTTCACGTTCTGTTCCGCCTCGGTCAGCTGATTCTTGGCCATGTCATCCCGCGCGTACTTGATGAACGTGTTCACGACATCGGCCTTGGGATCGAGCCGGGAGATATCACGGCCCTGGCTGATCTGAAGTGCGTTCTGTATGTTGACGCTCCTGATCTCAAAGGAAGGGTTGGGGCCGGTCTGCGTCTGGTCCCAGTCCCTCTGAGCCGCTTCCAGAGCGTCGCTTGCGCCGAGAAAGTCCCGCGCATTCAGCCTTTGATCGATGACGGCAAGCGCTCTCTCCGCGTTCGCGTTTGCGATCGATGTCTTCAGGCCCAGGATCTTTGCGCGCAGGTCCGGAATGTCTTTATCGGTTTTATTCTCCGCGTAGGCGGTGTACGCAATGGCCTGGGACCGGATATATGCCTCGTCGGCCTTGTCGAGCTGGGCGCTTGCGCCGTCTGGATCTTTCCTGTTCAGGAGGTTCTGCGCCGCGGCGAACCAGTTGTCCCCTTCTTTGCTCGCAAGAGCAGCATCGTCAGTCTGTTTCTGTGCCTTTTCCAACAGCTGGTTCAGCTCGCTCTGCTCGGTGCGCGCCTTTTCCAGTAGACTCTCATAGCCCGCCCCTCCCCCTGAGCCCTTGAGAAGCGCAAGGATAGCGGCGTTGTCGGCCACGTATGGTTTGTCCGCGTGCAGTGACTGCGCGAGGTCACCGATGTCCTTTGTGAGAGAATCCAGGAGCGCACCTCCATCCTGAAAGCGCTTTGCCGCTTGATCAGGATACTTTGGAGGAATACCGACAAAGCCTTCGGGCAGCTCGCCATTTTTCGTTCCGGCCAGGAGGTCCTGCCCCTGTTTCTTGAGGCTCACTGCCTTGTCCAGGCTCTCCTGATAGGTGATTCCCCTGATTTGTGCTAGTCTCAGGGCAAAGGAAAGATCGCGGGGTTGGAGATCCCCTTCGATGAAACCTCCAAAACGATCCGCCATGGCGCCGGCCGATCGGGCAAGAGGGCCGAGCGCCACGCCTGTGCTCATCAGGGACGTCAGGGCAGAGGCGCGCGCGCGCCATTCTTTTTCATCTGCGTCTGCGTCCACGGCACGCGCGGCTATTTTCGCCCGCGCGGCCGCAAGCTGGCTCGTCTCCTCCTGAATTTTGGCTTCATCGATCGGCGCATCAGCGCTCGTGACAGGCAGTGCGCCGAGCTCCGCGCGGTACCTGATGAGCTTGCGGAACGCCTGGGCCTCGGCCG
The DNA here is from genome assembly GCA_963820435.1 of uncultured Spirochaetota bacterium. GTDB lineage: Bacteria > Spirochaetota > Spirochaetia > SZUA-6 > Fen-1364 > Fen-1364. The sequence continues at coordinate 31,596 of CAWGAC010000017.1, forward strand.
CCTGCTCCTGTGCGTGGGAAGCGCGGGCGATCTGCGTCTGAAGCGCGTCCGTGCCTCCGGGAGCTATGGCCCAGCCCGTCGAATCCGAGGTGACAAGCCCTGCTCCCGCCAAGGCGATCGTCTTGAGCGCGAGCACATTGCGATAATATGCATCGTCGAACTTCGTGTCCGCTGACTTGAAATCGCGCGCATCGTACGCCGCGCGCGCGGCGTCAAAGGCTGCGCCGGCGGTGGCCTCGGAAGCGTCAGCCGCGGCCTGGGCGCGCTCCTGCCAGAGAACCTGGAGCGCCCGCGCGATTCCCTCCGTCTTCTTCTCCCGTCCGAGGCACAGCGATATGACGTACTTGAGGTAGGCGTCATCCCTGCCCTTTCCCCCGGTGTCCCTGATCGATCGGTTCATGTCCGTGAGGGCATCCGCGACCACACGGATTGCACCCTCCGCATTCGCGCCTTCCCGAAGCGGAGAGACGGCGGCATCGAATCCGTCCAGCCCGCCCGTTGTTGCCGGGCCGGAAAGCAGGGAGCCCACCGCCGCGGGAACCTCGGCCACCCGGGGAGCCTCCTTGATCTCCTGATCGCCGACTGACACTATGCGTGCGACCGCATTCTGCACGCTGGTTTCTATGATCTTCCCATAGCCCGCCGCATCGAAATCGGGTTTCTGCATCGTGAATCCCGCGGCCTTGGGGTCGGTGAACGGCAGGAGATACAGGGAGAGAGCCTCGGGGATCTTTCTTGCCGCGACCAGGGCCGCTGCGCTGTCCATGAGCTTGAAGAACCGCACGAAATCGAAAGCGCTTGCCGCCTCGGTCAGCGCTCGCGCGGGGTCTATTCTCTGGAGCTCGGCGACGAGCTGCAAGCCTTTCTCCTCGTCGTGCTCCTCGTAGAGAGCCTTCACGAGCTGGGAGAGGACGCTGTTGTACATCTGGCCCCGCACGATGATCACCTCGGATATCAGCCTGGTCGTTTCATCCCTCAGATTGGGGTTGGTCCGCTGAATGGTCGTCAGAAGCCTCAGCGCGCCGTTGTAGTCCTGTTTTTGTATCAGCTTCTCCGCGTCCGCAAGGCGCGGCTCCCCCTGCCCCCCGGCGAAAAGGGGAGTCGCCGCTCCGGCGAGCAAGAGGCCGAGGCAAAACATGAGCGCACGGGCTTTCAGGCCAAGCGTCAGCACAGACCCCCTCAATTCATATTATCGACCAAAATGGCGCCTGGGTCATCCCTAAACCCCCCTCCGGGGAGGTCAGGAACCCTTTCCGGTATATGGAATTGAGCTTCATACCGATGTATACTTGTAACAAGAGTATGAGAATACTGAAGGTTTTCACCATATCTCTCATCCTCATCGTGAACTCTATCACCATCTGGGCGATCAGCAATGACCTCTATGCCTGGTGGTCGGACACATTCAACCTCTTCAAGGACCCCAACACAGGGTTGACTTCGTTCCCCACTTTGCTGATTCCCATGGGAGGTCTTTCCGAGGGCATGGGCACCGCATCCAGCGCCGTGGCAAGGGACGCCGGCTACATCGATTCGAATCCGGCGGCGAGCTCCCTCCTGGGGGTCTCGGAGCTTGCCTTCTACCACCACAACTGGATAGCTGATTCCAACCTCGAGGGCGTCGTATACACGGTCCGGTTCAACGATCTGGGCATAGGCGTGGGCGGCAAGTTCCTCTATGTCCCCTTCACCGCGTACAACGAATGGGGGGTCGCGGGAGCCAAGGATTACATCACCGAGACGGTGGGCACCCTGAACGTCTCGTACAACTTCCTCTCCAATTTTTATTTCTATGGCCTGGCCGTCGGGGGCAATCTCAAGGTTGCCTACCGCAACATACCGGCGGTGTTCGCGGCCAACCAGTCCGCCCTTGCGGTCATGGGAGATCTGGGACTGCAGACGAGCTTCAACCTCCTCAAGTTCTACCCATCCCAGTCCAAGAACTTCTCCGCGGGGCTCGTCGTCAAGAACCTCGGCATATCCACGCTCCCCGACGAGGTGCTGCCCCAGGTGGCTACCGCGGGCATTGCATGGTCCCCCCTGCGGCCGTGGATGATTGCCGTGGACTTCAACCTGCCGTTCACTTTTTCGTTCCAGGGTATTCCCGCGGAAACCTGGAACCTGGCGGTCGGGACCACGGTTGCCATGACAGACTTTCTGTCGGTGCAGGCGGGGGTGCTGTGGAAAGCGGACAATCCACGGATCAGCATCGGCACGGCGCTCGCGCTGGGGATGCTCGACCTTACCGTGAATTACAATCTCGACCTGAGCGGTCAGCTGAATCCTCTTGACAAGTTCAGCGTGCAGGCCAAGTTCAACCTGGGAGACTCGGGTCGCGCGGCGCGCGCGGACCAGGTCGCAAAGCTGTACCTTCAGGGCGTCGAAGAGTTCGCCAACGGGCACTATGAGATCGCCATCTCACTCTGGGAACAGGTCCTCCAGCTCGATCCCAAGTACCTGCCCGCCGCCGACAACATTCGCACGGTGAAGCAGACCCTCCGGCTGCAGGAACAGATGCAGAATCAAAGCACGCAGTAGAGCCCGCGCAGTGCACGACACGGAATCACTGGAGGCCATCGCGCATCCTATTCCCGAACAGACGCTGCGCAGAATCCCCCTCTACCACCAGATCCTCGCGGAGATGCAGGCACGGGGGGAGTCATATGTGTCCTCCCGGCACCTGGCCCAGTTCTTCCGGATCGACGATACGCAGGTGCGCAAGGATGTCTCTCTCATAGGCTACAAGGGCAAGCCAAAGGCCGGCTACTCCATCCTGGGGTTGAAAAAGGCGATTGAAGAGTTTCTCGGCATCAACTACGAGAATACGGCCATCCTGATCGGCGCGGGCCGGCTGGGCTCGGCACTCAGTCAATACCCGGGCCTCGCGCAGTACGGGCTGCGGCTGGTCGCGATCTTCGACAGCGATCCGGCCCGGACGGGCAGCGTGCTCGGGGCGTTCACGATTCTCCCCATGGAGTCGCTCCAGCGCGTCGTGCGGAGCTTCGACGTGGGGATCGCCATCCTCTGCGTGCCCAAAGACGCGGCGCAATCTGTGGCGGGCCGCATCGTCTCCCTCGGCATCAAAGCTATCTGGAATTTTTCCCCGACTCAGCTCACCGTGCCCTCCGACGTCATCATCCGGAACGAGAACATCGCGATGGGTCTTGCCATCCTTTCCCACTATCTCAAGCGGCGCAAAAAGGAGGGCCTGCCCGCGGCCGGCGTCGAGACCCGAGAGAACCCTCCCCAGAAGCTGATCGAAATATTTTCCCGCTACCAGCCCAAGCGGGAGCTGCTCGTGCAGATCCTCGAGGACGCGCAGAAGGCGTTCGGCTATCTCTCCTACGAGGCCATCGGCCACATTGCCGATTTCCTGAACGTCGCCAGGGAAAAGGTTGTCGAAGCGGCCGCGTTCTACCCGGTGTTCCGGACCGAGCCTCTTGCGCGCTACCGTGTTGCCGTCTGCAAAGGGGAGACCTGCACCCGAAAGGGCTCAGCGGAGCTCATGCAATGCCTCGCGCGCGAGGTCGGTGTCGGCGACGGGGAAACGAGCGCGGACGGCCTTTTCTTCATTGAAACCGTGCCGTGCAGGGGCTTGTGCTCCGAAGGCCCAACGATCAGCATTAATGACGAGGTCCTGCATATTTCATCTCCCGAAGACCTTGCAAAAAAGATCCGGGCTTTGCGCGTCTCGGGGAATTGACAGCGGGCGCCTTGTCCGATTCACTGGCATAGCGATGCCAGATACCGCACCATCTTCATCGCCGTACTCGGCGGATTCCTCCTCATCGCCGTACGCGGCGGGTTCCTCTTCATCGCCGTACTCGGCGGATTCCTCCTCCTTCGACAAGCTTTTCGATATCATCCGCCGCCTGCGATCCCCCGAGGGATGTCCGTGGGACAGGGCACAGACGCCGGAAAGCCTTCGCGCGAGTCTCGTGGAGGAAGTCTGGGAATGTGTCAGCGCAATAGATGCCCATGACGACAGGAACCTGCAGGAGGAGCTCGGCGATCTTTACCTGCTCGTCACGATGGTGGCATGGATGAAGGAGCAGGAAGGCGCTTTCACGGTGGAGGCTGCGTTGACGGGTATCGCGGAGAAGCTCGTGCGCCGCCACCCGCATGTGTTCGGCTCGGCAAAGACCGAATCCGCGGAGCAGGCCCTTCGCCAATGGGACCAGATCAAGGCAGATGAAAAAAAGGCGGCGGGGATTTCAGGCTCTGCCCTCGACACCGTGCCAAAATCGCTTCCCCCGCTCGAGAGAGCCGCGGAGCTTCAGAAAAAGGCCGCCAGGGTCGGATTCGATTGGCCGGGTCCTGAGCCCGTGTGGGAGAAAATCGACGAGGAGCTCTGGGAGCTGCGTGACGCGGTAAAAACAGGTGATGCAAAGAGGATCGAGGATGAAACAGGCGATCTTCTTTTTTCCGTGGTCAACCTGGCGCGGCTGCTGAAAACAGATCCCGGCGTGGCCTTGCACGGCACGAACGCGAAATTCGAGGGCCGTTTCCGGGAAGTGGAAAGGCGCCTCACTGAGCAGGGAGTCCGGCCTGCTGACGCAGGGCTCGCCCGCATGGACGAGCTGTGGAATCAGGTCAAAGCGGAGGAATCGCGCAAGCTCGCGCGGGCGGAGGAATCGCGCAAGCTCGCGCTCGATGAGGAAAGCGCGGCAAAATAGGACATAGGCTCCCCCCGCGGGCCGGTGGCCCACGTGGCAACGCGCGTGGCATTCGTGGTCTGCCACGTTCCCTCCGCTTCCAGGGTTTTTCTTATCGAAGGCCCCGCGGCCGGAAGCCGCAGGATTCGCGTCTCCCCTGTCACGCTTCTCACCTCGAAATCGGCTCCCCAATACAGCGACATGAGCGAGCGCCTCCTGGAAATCCCGTCGTGAGGCACGACAGCAGCGCCCTTCAGCAGCAGGCCGGCGGGCAGGCTTCGATTCATCCGCGCGACAAATTGCGCAAGCTCGCGCGCGCTATGGCTTTCCTGCATGTCATAGTCATGAAGATCGATGCCCGCAATCTCCTCCAGGGACTCCAGTCCCAGGCTCAGCGGATTGGCGAATTCCAGGCGCGGCTTGGGATTGTATCCCTCCGTAAACCGCGCGGCATACCCTGCGCGGACGATGGCCCTCTCGAAGACGGTCATGAGGTCGAGGTGAGAGATGAACGCAGAGGCCCCGGTCTTGGTGAAGCTGAACAGGAGCCGTTTCCATGCGGCGGAAGGCGGCAGCACCGCAACGGGGTTCGCAGACTGATCCTCGTGGCGGTGAAGCCGGGGCGCCGAGGGTGCGTCCGTGATCTCGCTCGTGGTCAGCCCAAGAGCCACCTCATCCCACGGAAGCGACTCACCCGGGGCGCGCGCCCGGCACGCCTCCGCGATCACGTCCCAGCCGGCCCTCGCAATTGCCTGCCGCCACACGTCGGGCTTCAAGTGCTCTTCCCACGCGTCGAGCCGCGCGCCGTGCCGGTAGGCGTCCAGAACGAGCCGCGCCGCCCTTTCATCTCCGCGCGCCACAATGCCCTCCAGGAGCGAGAGGAAAGGCGCGTGATGGCCTATCTTGAAGCCATTGCCCGGCAAGACCCTTCCTGACAGCCCGGATCCGGGCGGAAGCATCCTCTTCTCCGAGCTGCGCGGCCCGCTGCCACGGAGTGTGCGGCTTCGGGATGAAGGCGGCGATATTCACGTTTATGCTCATGCCCGTGGCGGCGCGCACGGCCCTCATGTACTCGATGATCGAAGTGGATTCATCATCACCAAAAGACGGGGGGAGGCCCACCATGAAATAGAATTTCGCCGCCTTCCAGCCCTGCGTTTTCGCCTCGCGCATGACGGAGATTATTTTCTCCAGGGTTGCGGTCTTCCTCACTTCCTGCTGCCACTCCGGTTTCGCCGTCTCCACGGCAAATGTCAGGCCGCTCTTTCTCACTTCCGAGATCTCTTTCAGAAGGGCAAGGCTCAGGGAATCTATCCGCAGCGAAGGGAGCGAGAAAGACACCTGAAGCGGAGCGTATCGCGCGTTGAGGTCCCGCACGAGGCCATGAATCCCTCGAAAATCCCCCGAGGAGAGAGAGGAAAGAGTCACCTGACGGTAGCCGGCGCGCTCGACCAGCGCCTGCACTTCTTCCCGTATCATTTCGTGCAGCTTGAACCGGCACGGCCGGGCGTACACCGTTGCGTGGCAGAACCTGCAGGCGTTGGGGCATCCCCTCATGATTTCCACGGTCCCGTGATCCTGCACGACCCGCATGCTGGGCACGGGGAACAGGGACACCGCCGTGGTCTCCGCGAATCCCCGCCAGAGCGCGCGCCCTACCCTCCCGGTCTTTCCGGGAAACCATATGCACGGTTGTGACCGAAGGTAAGCGAGCATGTCCTGCCTGGCTGCACCCTTTCGCTTCATTACGGCCAGCTCGGAAAATACCGGTTCCACCCAGCCTTCGGCCTCCCCGATAAAAACTGCATCGACAAACAGGCCGAGCGGCACGGGGTTGGTCGCCGCCGGGCCTCCTGCGATCACAATAGGCTGTCCGGCGCCCCGTCGGGCGCTCTCTATCTCGACGCCGCCCGATTCGAGAATCGCGCAGAGATTGGTCAGGGTAAGCTCGTGCCCGATGGAGAATCCGATGATGTCGAACTCCGAAAGAGGCCGTCCGGATTCCAGTGAGAAAAGCGGAAGACCGGCACCCCGCAGGGCGTCCTCGAAGTCCGGTGCGGGCGCAAACACCCGCTCGCAGGAAACGCCCGGGATTCCGTTCAGGAGGGAGTAGAGAATCCTGATCGCCGCGTTGGACATCCCGATCTCGTAGAGGTCGGGATAGGACAGCGCGACCTTGAGGGACGGGTCCGGCTTCGACACCGCCCCGAACTCCCCGCCGACGTACCGACCAGGCTTCTCCACCTTGCGGAGCAGCGCGACGAGGTCCCGGCCGCTGACGTGAATTGCGCACGCTAGTATCGCAGTCTGCGACGGCTGATATTCATGAGGATGCCGATTCCAATGAGCCCCGTCCAAAGGGAGGAGCCTCCATAGGAGAGGAACATGAGCGGAATCCCCGTGATCGGCATGATGCCCATGGCCATGCCCGGCATTCACCAGGGTGTGGAAGAAAACCATTGCCAGGATCCCCGTTCCGCAGAGCATGGCGTAATCCTCACGCGACGCCCACACGATGCTGATGCCGCGGAGAAGGATGATGAGGAAGAGAGCGAATACCAGGAGCGCCCCCAGGAAGCCCCACTCTTCAGCCAGGATGGAGAATATGAAGTCGGTGCTCCGCTGCGGCAGAAACTGGTAGTGGCTCTGCGTCCCGTGGAGAAATCCCTTGCCCAGCGGTCCGCCCGAGCCGATGGCGGTGACCGATTGGATGATATTCCATCCCGCTCCCTGGGGATCCAGCTTCGGGTCCACGAATATCACAAGACGCATGATCTGGTAATCTTTCAATACCTGGCGCAGGGCGAGCGAAAGGGCCCCGCCCAGGACAAGGAGCGCGCCGGCCCAGGCGATCCAGAAGAAATACCTTTGGCGGAAGGATCTCCATCCGAGAAAGGCGAGTCCCGCCACAACGGATCCCGCCAGCAGAAGGTATTTCAGGATATCCGGGTCGGAAATAAGGCTGAAAAGCGAGGCACCGCTCGCTCCATACCTGGCGTTCAGCGTAGGGATTGCGGCGAGCATGAAAGCGAAGACTCCCGCGAACAGGATGAAGAGCAGGTGCCGCACCTGCGCGCCTCCGATGAATGCCATGAGAAGAAAGATCGGAACAAAGGCCAGGGCCTCGCCCATGTCAGGCTGCATCAGGATCAGGGCAATGGGCACCAGCACGATGCAGAGGCCCAGCAGGAACCGGGGAAGCTCTTTTATGCCATTGCCGATACCGGTGAGGTATGTGGCCAGAAAAAGTATCGTGGCGATCTTTACGAACTCCGCCGGCTGGATGCCGATTTCGGAAAAGCCGAGCCAGGAGCGCGCGCCGTTGACTTCCCGGCCGATGGCAAGGGTGATGAGCAGGAGAAGAAGACCGCCGGCGTAGATGTACAGTGAAAGCATGCGGAGGGTCGTGTAGCTGAAGAACGCGAAGAACGTCATCAGCGCGACCCCGGTCACTCCCCAGACGATCTGCCTCAGGAATTCCCGCGACATCTGCACTCCGCTGGAGTTTATGCCGCTGGAATAGATGAAAAGGATGCCGATCCCCATCAGCACCAGGACAGCGCCGAACAGCACGAAATCGAATGACGGCAAGGGCGATCCTTCTCAATCGATCCTCCCGACCACGGGGGCATACCAGGGCTTCAGGGTGGCAATCGCCTCCTCGTAGGTCTGGTTGGCGAATATTCCCTGGAAGATCAGGTTCGAGGCCTTGGGGGCCCACCACTCCCAATTGTCCGAGGCTTCGACCATGGCCACGACGACCACCCTGTCCTCGGGGTGGTCGGTCTCGTACGGCCCGTATGCGGCGAACCACGAGTGCCAGGATTTCGTCTCCACTCCCGCCACGGTCTGCGCCGTGCCGGTCTTGCCCGCGATCTGCACGGCTTTCGTGGTGATGACGGGCCCCGCCGTGCCGTTCGTGATGACGCCGCGCATTGCCTGCTGGACCATCTTGAACTTGTCCGCGCCTATCGGCGACTTGTGGAGCACCTCCGGCGCGATCACGGTGACCGGCTGGTTGGTTTCGGGATCGATTGTTTCCTTCAGGATGTGCGGCTTATAGACGACGCCCTCGTTGACGACCATCGCAATCATGTCCGCCATCTGGAGCGGGGACATTGTCACGAAGCCCTGTCCGATGGAAAGATTCAGAGTGTCACCGCCCAGCCACCCCGTGTGTTTCACCTTTTCTTTCCACTCGGGGGTGGGAAGGAGACCGTTGATCTCCCCCGGCAGGTCGATTCCTGTGAGCGAGCCGATTCCGAAGTCACGCGCGTAGGAAAGGATCTTGTCGGGCCCGAGCCGGTTGCCCATTGTCCAGAAATAGACGTCGCAGGACTGCGCCAGCCCCCCCATGAGGTCCTGGTAGCCATGACCCGTCCGCTGCCAGCAGTTGAACACCCTGTCGCCAAATTCGAGCTTCCCCGTGCACAGCACCGCCTGGTTGATCGGGATCGTCCCGTCATCCACGATGCCGGTCGTCATGATCACTTTGAACGTCGAGCCGGGAGGGTAGGCGGATTGTATGGCCCGATCGAGAAAAGGAGACGAGGGATCCAGGGTGAGCCGGGTGAAGTAGTCGGATGCGTCGGCGGCGAAGAACCTGTTCGGATCGAATGAAGGGGAGCTCACCAGGGCAAGCACTTCCCCCGTTGCGGGCCGGAGCACCACGACGGAGCCGTTGCGATTCCCGAGGGCCTGCTCGGCGAGTCTCTGGATCCTGCGGTCGATCGTCAGAACGACATTGAGCCCGGGCTTCGGCGGCACGACCGTTTCGTCCACTCCCAGGATCCCCTTCTCCTTCACGTCAACCACCCGGAAGCGCTTGCCATCGGTGCCCCGAAGGATGTCGTCGTACTGCTTTTCGACGCCGGACTTTCCCAGGGTGGTGTCCGCCGCATATCCCTTGTTGTAGAGCACCTGCAGCTCCTCGCGGGTGATGTCACCCACGTAGCCGATCACGTGCGCAAGGGTGTCCGATTCGACGTAGCTGCGGATGGGCTTGTTGTGCCAGTCCACGCCCCTGAAATCTTCCTTGTGCTCGGCGATGGCGGAGATGGTCTGCAGGGTGACGCCGGCCTTCACCTCGATGGGCTGGAACTGGCGGTAGCTCTTCGGCGGCACTCTTTTTTCGATTTCCCCGACGGGGATAGCCAGAGCCTTTGCAAGCCGCGCAAAGAGACCAGACAGCTCCGACGGAGCGAGCTCTCCCGGCACGATGTCCACGGCAAACGAGTCCACGTTGAACACGAGTGGATCGTCCGCATGCGTGTCGAAGATTTCGCCGCGCTGCGCCGGAATGGGCGTCTCACGCTCGGAGACGTCCTTGGCACGCTGCGTGAACTCTCCGCCCTTGACGATCTGCAGCCAGAAAAGGTAAAGCACGAGCACGCCGAGGGAGCCTGAAAAAAGCGCGGTCAGAAAAACGAAGCGCCGTCTCTGCTGGCGTTCCCCGGATTGCATCACGCGCCCTCTTTGTCCGCCTGCTTGAACACCTTGAACAGGTTGAGAAGGGCGAAAAGGAACGGCGCAATGACCCCGTTGTAGCCGACCTCGATCCACAATCGCCCCGTGAACGTGATGAATCCCGAGGCGGCAAGCCCGAATATCGCGGACACGATGCCGGCGAGGATTCCCTTCAGGATCGTCGCCACCACGGTGAGGATGATCGGCATCAGGAACGGGTCGATGAATACGTTGCCGGAAAGCAGGCCGTACAGGTACCCGATCACCGTGCGGAGGAGTGAATGGAAACCCAGGGGCGAGACATTCATCAGATCCTCGAGAAATCCCGTGGCAAACCCCGAGACCTGGCCGACCATCGGCGCCCCGGCGCATGGACACGAAAATCAGCACGAGGAGCGCGAGATCGGGCCGCACTCCCCGGATGGCGATCCTGCCCAGGATTGTCGATTGCAGCAGGATGCAGATCGCCAGCGTGAGGACGGTGAAAAAAATCGTGCGGAAATCGCTGTTCATTTGGCTCCCGGCGGTCGCAGGGGCAGCCTGCTGCCCGGCCGTCGGGCACGGCGCTCTCCGGCTCGGGTCCGATCAGGAAAAGGTACTCCAGCCTGTCGAAGTCGATGATAGGCTGCACCTGCAGCACGAGCGAGGTCTCGTAGGTCGGCGCCGTGATGTCCCTGATGCGGCCGATGTTGATGCCTTTGGGATACAGGCCGCCGAGACCCGAGGTGACCACGAGATCGCCGTAGGCGATCTTGTCCTTGGCGATCTTCTTCACGTAGTTCATCACGAGGGTGCCCCGGTCCTTGCCCTGCCCTGCACGAGGCCCTCATCCCGGGTGCTGTCCACCCGCGCGGAGACCATGCACTGCGGGTCGTACAGCGGCAGCACCTGCGAGGAGCCGGGTCCGACAAGCACCACCTTGCCGACAAGGCCCTCGATGTCGCCCTGCCAGGCCACCACGGGCATGCCCTTCTTCACTCCCTGCCGCGACCCTTGTTGATCGTGAGGGTGGAGAACAGGTTGTCGGTGTCCCGGGCAATGACCTCCGCGGCGATGCGCTCGGGAGGGAGGATGTCTGGCGAAATCGAGCTGGTCCTTCAGCGATGCGTTCTGCCGGCGCAGCTCGAGGATCTCGCGCGTGACCTGGTCCATCTCCTGCAGGCGCGCGCGCGCTGCGGCCAGCTCCTCCCGCGCCTCGCGGAGCTGGCCGGATGGAGCCCGCCGTGTCCCCGAACCAGTTGAAGAAACCGGTGAAGCCCTTCTGGAAGAATCCCGCCACGGAAAGCCCGATCTCCTTCGGGCTTGATCACGACCGCGCGGTTGGAGACCATGAGGCAGAGCAGGGACACCAGGACCAGCACGGCAAGGGTGGCCCCTCTCCTGTGCCGTGCGAAGAATCCTTCGAAAAGCCCGGGCATGGGATCAGGTCTTCACGTTGAAGTACTTGGAGTTCTTTTCCTTCACGAGGCTTTCGAGGAACTTGCCCGCGCCCAGCGCCACGCAGAGCAGCGGGTTCTCGGCCAGGATGACGGGGACACCCGTCTCCTTGGCGATGAGCTTGGGGAATCCCTTCAGCAGGGAGCCGCCGCCGGTCATCACGATGCCGCGCTCGACGATGTCCGCCGCAAGCTCGGGGGGCGTCTGGCCGAGGGTCTTCTTGATCTCCTCGATGACGGTATTGATCGGCTCCTGCAGCGCCTCGCGCACCTCCACGGAATCCATCTCCAGCTTCCGCGGGCAGGCCGGTGATGGCGTCCGTGCCCTTGATCTCGATCTTCTCGATCTTCTTGTCCGGAGAGGCATTGCCGATCGTGATCTTCACGTTCTCCGCGGTGGACTCCCCGATGATGAGGTTGTGCACGTTGCGCACGTGCTTGATGATCGCCTCGTCGAACTCGTCTCCGCCCACGCGGATGGCGTTGGTGACCACCATGCCGCCGAGGGAGATCACCGAGATCTCGGTGGTTCCGCCGCCGATGTCGCAGATCATGTGCCCCGCGGGCTCGAGGATGGGGATGTTCGCGCCGATGGCGGCTGCCATGGACTCCTGGATGAGGTAGACATCGCGCGCGCCTGCCTGCTCGGCGGAGTCGCGCACCGCGCGCTTTTCCACCTCGGTGATGCAGGTGGGCACGCCGATGACCATCCGCGGCTTCACGAACCAGCGCCGGGCAATGACCTTCTCGATGAAGTAGCGGATCATCTTTTCCGTGGCTTCGAAATCGGCGATCACCCCGTCGCGCATGGGCCGAAGGGCGACGATGTCGCCCGGGGTCTTCCAGAGCATCTTCTTGGCCTCCGTGCCGACCGCGACGACCTTCTTGGTGCCCCGCTCCATGGCGACGACGGAAGGCTCGCAGAGCACGATGCCCTTGCCGCGCGCGTGCACGAGAGTGCTGCACGTCCCGAGGTCGATGCCGAGATCCGTCGAAAAAGCTTCAAACATCCTGTCCCAGGCCATTCGGGATCCCTTCCTTTCGCTACTGCTCTACCGCTTCCCGCTGTAGTAGCGGAGCTTGGCTCCGTAATGCGACGGATCGATGATCAGCGCATTGCGCCACTCCGCGCGTGCCTTCACCGGGTCGTTCATCTTCGCGTACACTTCGCCCGAGGTCGTAGTGCGCGTCGGCCGACTGCGGGTCGATCTTCACGATCGCCGCGAACTGCTCCTCCGCCTTGAACAGCTCGTCCGTGTCGAGATAGATCCCCCCGAGGAGGAAGCGCGCCCGCTCCTCGATGTCCTTGTCTTCGGTCTTGTTGAGGGTCCGCAGGAGGTAATCGACGGCGTCGCTGCGTACGCTTCATCTGGTAGTAAGTTTGCCCGATTGTCAAGAGCAGGAGGTCCCCGGAGTCGTCCTTCAGCGCGGTGAGGAAGTACTCCATCGCCTTCTCGTAGTCGCCGAGCTGCGTGTAGGCCTGCCCGATGTACTCGTGAGAATCCTTCTGCACGTAGCCGCTGGCAAGGGAGTTCTCCATGCTGGCGATGGCGAGGTCGTAGTAGTACTTTCCCTTGTTGAAGTAGGCCTTGCCGAGAACGTAGTCGGTTTCACCGATGAAGGGTGTCGAGACGAGCCGTGCCCGGCGCAGGGAAACGATGGCCTGGTCGAGATAGGGCATCTTCTCCTCGAGCGCGTTCTGGGACACGGCGCTTGTAGAAGCTCGCAAATCCCTTGTAGGAAAGGGCGACGGCGTTCAGCGGATCGCCCTTGAGGATCCCGTCCGCCGCGGCAATCGACCTCGTCGTACTTCTCGGCCCTGAACAGGTCCGGGAGCTTGCCCGGCGCGTGGCGCTCGATGGCCGTGCCGGCCAACCGCGTCGGGATACGGAGGACAAAGAAGAGCACGACTCCCAGGACGAGAATCCCCGATAGAACGGGAATGAGGACGGCCCGCAGGCCCCGTCTTCGCTGGCCCGTCCGGTAATGGTCGTAATTCAAAATCATTCGCTTCCTCAATCAAAAAAAGGGCAGATCGATAAGCCGGGTTCTGTCGAGGGTCACCATCTCTCTCGGGGCGCGGTCTCCCGCGCCCTCGTGCAGCCTACCCGCAGGGTTGCCGGCGCTGAGCGCCCGGCGGGCGAGCAGCCCGCCTGCTGCTTGGCTTTGCTCCGAACGAGGTTTACCGTGCCTCCTCCGTTGCCGGAGGAGCGGTGGGCTCTTACCCCGCCTTTTCACCCTGTGCCGCCGCGCCGAGAGCGCCGCGTTGCACGGCACTCCGTGCAGTTCACGGCGCAGGCGCGGTCTCAGGCATTCCCGAGGAATGCGCTCGGCCGGTCTGTTTTCTGTGGCACTCTCTGTCGCCGGACCAATCCGGCGGCCCGGGCGTTGCCCGGCGTTCTGCTCTATGGAGCCCGGACTTTCCTCCCTGCGCGGTGCATTCGCACCCGCTCGGGCGGTGACCTGATCTGCCCAAGCATATTGTCGGCCGAAAATCAACAATAAGCAACGGCATCGTGCGGCACGGGAAGCCGACGATCCGGCGAATCTATATTTCCTCTTCCTCTTCCTCCGCGGCCTCCTCTTCCTCCTCCTCGTCCTCCTCTTCCTCCTCGGCGTCTTCTTCGAGGGCGGCGGTTTCCAGGCTTTCCCCCTCTTCATCCGCCTGGTAGAACAGGATGCGGCTGCAGTAGGGACAGAACTCGACGTGCTCGCCGAGCCGGACGGTATTGACGAACTGGGGCGGAAGAATCATGTAACAACCCGTGCACACGCCCTTCGTGAGGGAGACGATCCCCAGCCCCGACTTGTTCTTGATGATCCGCTCGAACTTGAAGAGGATGTCCTCCTCGAGCCCCGGGGTTATTTTCTTCTCTTCGTTCAGGAGCTTCTTCAGCTCCGCGTTCTTCTCCTTGATCTTCACTTTTATCTTGGACTGCTCCTCCTTGACGTCCTCCTCCTGCTTCCCGATCATCAGCTGCTCTTTTTCCAGGGTATTCTTGAGCTCCTCGACGCCGGTCTGCTCCCTCTGAAGTTCCTTGCGCAGGCTCTGCTCCTTTTCGGTGGCGTCCTTGATCTCCTTGTCGAGCGCCTCGTACTCCCTCTGCGTCTTGATGATGTCCATCTGCCCTTCGGACTTCTCGCGGCTCTGCTCAGCCTCTGAAAGCTTCTGCCCGATATCCTGGATGCGCACGTCGGCCGCCTGGTGGACTGCACTCTTGTCAGTGAAGGACTTCTTGAGGCGATTGAGCAGCTCGGTCTTGGTGGCCAGGGACTTGGGAATCTCCTGGATATCCCTCTCCACCTCGAACTTCTTGGAGAGGACGTCCTGGAGCGCCCTGAGCTTGTCATACACGGTACGTGCCATATTTTCACCTCTCTCGTGATTCGATCTAGTGTTCCAGATAATCCTTCAGCCGACGGCTGCGCGTCGGATGCCGCAGCCTTCGGAGCGCCTTCGCCTCGATCTGTCGGATACGCTCCCGGGTGACGTTAAAATAGAGGCCCACCTCCTCCAGAGTCAAGGAGTAGCCGTCCTCCAGCCCGAAACGCATCTTCAGCACTTCCTGTTCGCGGGGCGGGAGAGTGGTGAGAACCGCTTCCAGCTGCTCCTGCAGCAGGCGGAATGCGGTCATATTGGAAGGGCTCTCCACCTCCTTATCCTCGATGAAATCTCCCAGGAGGCTGTCCTCTTCCTCCCCGATCGGCGTCTCCAGGGAAATGGGCTCCCGGGCAACGCTTTTCACCGCCTTCACTCTGCCGGTGGCCCACCCGAGCTTCTCCGCAACTTCATCGTCGGTGGGCTCACGTCCGAGGACCTGCATGAGCTGACGTGACTCCCGCATCACCTTGTTGATCTGCTCGATCATGTGGACGGGAACACGGATTGTGCGTGCCTGGTCGGAGATCGACCTCGTGATTGCCTGACGGATCCACCACGTGGCATACGTGGAGAACTTGTAGCCCTTGCGGTACTCGAACTTCTCCACCGCCTTGATAAGGCCGATATTGCCTTCCTGGACCAGGTCGAAAAAGTGCAATCCCCTGTTCGTGTACTTCTTTGCAATGCTCACCACGAGACGCAGGTTGGCCTTGATGAGCCGATCCTTGGCCTCTTTCATCTTGATGCGGCCGCGCTCGATCTCATCCGCCATTGCCAGAATATCTTCGATCTTGTTCTCGAAGACCGTTTCGTAGCGCTGGAGCTTCTTCTCGCTCTCCTGGTGCACCCGCAGCAGCTCGCGCACGCGCTCCACGCCCATTCCGATGGATTTCTCCAGGCGTTCTCGCTCCGCGGAGACCGTGAGCTTGCGCGCAAGGGTCTTCAGCTCTCGCGGCGCAACAATGCGCAGGCGCTTCTCGATCCTCCCGATCTCCTTTGCAATCGAGCGGATTCTGCGCGCGACGGCAATAAGCCTCTCCGCGATCGCGGAGATGTCCTCGGGTCGGAGCTCGACCTTCTTCAGCGAGTCTGCGACGTCTTTCCGTTTCTCGACAAATGACTCGTCAAAGATGTCCCCGCCTTCGGACTCTGTCTGCCTCTTGAGCTCCATGTAGCGCTTGACTCCGGGCAGGTGGTCCTTGAACGGCTCCTTGTAGAAGGCGCCGAGCTTTCGCGTCTCCGCAAGATACTCGGTGGCCTCCTTCTTGGAGAGATTCATGTCCCGCGGGTCGCGCGTCGAGGTGGCGCGCAGGCCGAGCCGGAGAAACTCGCGCACCAGAACGCCGGAGTTCTTGATGACGCCCTTGATGATGTACTCGCCGGATTCCATCGCCTTGGAGAGCTCGACTTCCTGCTCCGCGGTCAGGAGGTTCTCCTTGCCGATCTCCCGCAGGTACAGGCGGATCGGATCGTCGACGGATGACTCCTTGTCGCTGTAGATCAGCTTCTTCCTGTCCTTGCCCGGCTTCTCCTCCTCGATCTCGAGGCTGATTTCCTCGTCTTCCAGCTTGATGCTGTGTTTCTCGAGCAGGGCGATGACTTCTTCGATCCTGTCCGAGCTCACGATCACGTCGGGGAGGAAATCGTTCACCTCGTCATAGCTGACGCTCTTCTTCCCTTTCGCGTACTCGAGCAGTTTCCGCATCGCCGGGTCATCTTTCAGCTCCAGGACGAGCTTGCCCGGCACGGGTCTCTTGACCGGTTTCCCGGCCCCGCGCGGACCGGCCCCTTTTTCTGCGCTGTGTGCTTGTTGTTCATGGTTCCCTTGGTTTTCAAACGCCTGCCGCCCTCGTCTTCAGTTTTTCGAGCTCACTGTCCAGATGCATCTTTTCCACGAGGAGCTCGCGCACCCTCGGTGAATCCCGTGACTCCCTCTCCGCTTTTCTCATCTCCACCGCCACCGCGTCGATCCTTTTTACGAGCGCCCGCTGGCGGATCTTCCGCACACCATCCGCAACCAGGCGCTCCTGGTTCATGTCGAACTCGCCGCTGGATACCTTGCGGATTGCCAGATCCCGCACGGCTGCGTCATCGATGCGCGCGCAGAGGGCCTCGAAACCCGTGTCCTCAGCCCGGAACGACTCCTCGAGCGCCACGAACAAGGCGCGCGCCTTTTCATCGTCAATGTCGACGAGCGTTACCCCGCCGTTTCGCACGAGCGGGAACAGGTCGCGGTTGGCCGCAACCGCGAGCATGAGGAAAAGATCCGAAGACACCGCGCCGGATTCCCCATGCGCGAGCGTGCGCGCTTCATACGCGCGCCCTTCCCCCGGGGCGCCCCTCTCAGCGGGACTTCCCCACGAGGTGCCTTGTCCCGCACGCGGCCCCGGGACCCTCCGCCGCGACGACCACGCAGAGAAATCCTGCCGCAGAGCACCCTGGTCCGCATCCAGTTCGTCCGCCAGGAGCGTGAGGTAGCGGTCCCGCCTCATCTGCGATGCAGGGGCGGCGATGAACGGAAAGAGCTGATCCCGGATCCCTTCCCTTCCTTCCGTGCTGGATCGGTCGTGCGCGGCAACCGCCTTCCTCATGAGATAGGGAAAGCTTTCGCCGGGGCGTGCCAGAAAATCCTTGAGAGCTCCGACCTCTTCCTTCTGTATGAAATCTGCCGGGTCCTGCCCGCCCGGGAGCTCCACAACCTGGACGATCAGGTCCTCTTTCTCCAGCATCTCGATGGCACGGGAGGTCGCTTTCTGCCCCGCGTCATCTCCATCGAACAGCACCACCGCCTTTCCCGCATAACGCTTCAGCAGCCTCACCTGCTGCTCCGTGAGAGCGGTGCCCAGCGGCGCTATGCAGTTGGCGATTCCCGCCTGATGGAGGGCCAGGACATCCATGTAGCCTTCCACGAGAACGAAGAAACCCTCTCCTCGGATCGCGGGAGCCGCCTTGTCGATGCCGAACAGGTTTTCCCTCTTTCGAAAGAAAGCCGTTTCGGGTGAGTTCAGGTACTTCGGCTGGGAATCACCGAGCGCCCTCCCGCCGAAGGCGATGATCTCCCCGCGCGCATTAGAGATGGGGAACATGATCCGGTTGGCAAAGAGAGCCGAACTGCTCCCTCCCGTGCTTTCAATGAACAATCCCGTCTTCGAGAGAAACTCCTGGGAATAGCTCTTCTGGGCAAGAAACTGAAAAAGCCAATCCCGATCAAAGGGCGCGTAGCCGAGCTGAAACGCCTCGATGGTCTCCTTTTGCAGTCCCCTCCCTGCAAGGTATCT
This sequence comes from uncultured Spirochaetota bacterium, assembly GCA_963820435.1. Classification (GTDB taxonomy): domain Bacteria; phylum Spirochaetota; class Spirochaetia; order SZUA-6; family Fen-1364; genus Fen-1364. Next base: position 49,813 of record CAWGAC010000017.1, read on the forward strand.
CCGCGCGCTTTCCGCCTGCCGCCCCCTCGGTCAGGAGCCAATGAAAGCTGCCCGCAACCCGGCGGTAGAGCTCGAAGAAGGTTCCCCGCTTGATTCCCCCCTGCTCTTCATCCTCCTGCGGGATTTCGATCCCCGCCTTCTTCGCGAGGATCTCCACCGCGTCCCGCCAGGGGACCTTTTCGATCTCCATGACGAAATCGAAAACTGTGCCGCCCTTATGGCACCCGAAGCAATAGTAGACCCCTTTGTCGGGCGTCACGGTGAAGGAGGGCGACTTTTCCTGATGGAACGGGCACAGTCCCCAGTAGCGTCCTCCTCTCCGCTGCAGGGTGACGTGCTCCGCGATCACCTCTGCGATGTCGATGCGGCTCGCGAATCTCCGAGAGCGTGCTTTCCGGTATCCTCATACCTCTACGGTTTTTTCAGATAGAGGTACTTCGCCTGGTTGTGCTCGTTCAGGTTGCGCGAAAAAAAATGACGCCCGCTCTGCGTATCCCTGAGAACGAAGTACAGGAAGTCAGTTCGCGCGGGCTGAAATGCTGCCTCCAGTGCTGTTCTCCCGGGATTCGAGATCGGACCCGGCGGCAAACCCGCCCACTTGTACGTATTGTAGGGTGAGTCGAGCTTCTCGTCTTCGATGGTGATGTACTCCGGGTGTGCCTTTTGCTGGATCTCCGTGATAATATATTCAAGTGTGGCACATGATTCAAGCCCTATATTCCTCCGCAGTCGATTGTAGAACACCGCCGCGATAAGCGGAGCCTCCGCATCCACCCGATACTCCCGCTCCACGATGGAGGCCACGACCAGGGATTCTTCGAATTTCGGCTTCCCCATGGTGCTGCCAGTCCGGGGCGATCCTGCCCACATTGTCGAAAAACGTCTTCACCATGAGCTCGGACGAATGTTGCCGCCGGAAAGGGCCGCGGAACGAAGTAGGTGTCGGGGAACAGGTAGCCCTCGAGGCTCTTGCCCGGCACGCCGAACTGGGAAAGGAGCTCGGGGGAGCGCGTGGCTGCCATGAAATCCGCCGCGCTGCACACCCCCTCCGCTTCCAGGTGGCGCGCGATCTTGCTCGACGTCCACCCCTCAGGGATGGTCACTTTCCCGAGGTTCTGGGCGCCCGTGACCAGAAGGTCATGAATGGCGAGGGTCGAGGATCGTCGCGGGAATCCTGTAGTACCCCGCCTTGAAATCGCTCTGCGTGCCTCTCAGCCTTCCTACCATCTCCAGCAGAGGCGCAAATCTGATGAAACCCTCGTCTTGCAGATCATGACTGATCCGGGAGAGGCTCTCCCCCTTTTCGATGGAAAAGAGCCTGTCCCCCGTTCTCATGGTCGGCGGGCCGGAGTTCAGGAATGCCGCGACGATCGCCAACAAGGCGATCACTCCGATGACGACGGCACCGAGCCGCGCGAACGCCTTAGCGCCTTTGCTCATCCGGTCCCGCCTGCCAATTCGCCGAGCGCTATTGGCGCACCAGGACAAACTCGACCCTCCTGTTCTTCCACCTGTTGTCCAGATCGGAGAAGGGCACAACCGGCTCCGCGGCGCCCACGCCGACGGTGCTGATCCGCCCCGCATCGATTCCCTGCGCGATGAGCGCGCTCGCGGATGGCATCCGCCCGCTGCTTGGAGAGCGGCAGCAGCTCCTGCTCCTGCTCTTTCTTGGCGAGGCCCGGGTTGTCGAAGTTCACGAGGTTTGCATGGCCCTCGATCTGGATCTTGTAGCTGCCGTATTTCTTGAAGATTTCCGCCAGCCTCTTGATCGTGCTCGGCGTTCTTCAGCGCCTTGTCCGGCTCGACATTGACGTAGTCCGCCGTGTTGGCCGGCGAAGGTGATGCTCGCGATCCTCACCTTGAGCTTGTCTCCGTCCCTGATGACGAGGATATCGACCGGGATCGTCTTCTGCACCGTGGTTGAGTTGCCCAGCGCGTCCTTGATCGTGAAGGTGAGCGGATAGTCCTCCGCCGACTGCACCAGCTCGCCCGTGGAGGAGGTGCCGTTCCAGATGATCTTCTCCGACGGCGCTCCCTTGCCCGCGAAGCTGGTGAAGGGGTGCTGCTCGGGGTCGAGGATGCTGATCCCCCAGCTGTCGATGGGGACCGGGTCATCCACCTTCAGGTCGATGGTGAGCTCATCGTTCACACCGTCGTTGTCCGGGGAGAACGGCAGGCCTTCGAGAGTGAGGTCCACTTTCGGCGGGGTTACCGCGAGACGGAAGGCGGCAGACTTCGCCGTGGCAACGTTGCCCTTGTTGTATTCAACCTGGAGGACCGCGGCATACAGCCCGTCCGGCGCGGTCTTGAGACCGCCCTGGTCCTTGCCGTCCCATGTGACAGAGGCCGGCACCGGCGCCAGTCCCGTGAAGGTCTTCTGCTCTCCCGTAGCGGCATCCACCATCGACAGCTTCCACCCCTTCACCCCGTCTTTCAGCGTCAGGAGCAGTCGTGAAGGTGATGTCGTCCTTGAAACCGTCGCCATTCGGTGAGAAGCCGTTGGCCCCCACGGTCACGTACACCGGGGTCGGGCGGGTATCGATCTGGATGCCCCGCAGCTCCTTGGTGGTGGTGTTTCCCGCCTTTGTCTGCGCCTTCACCGCATAGGTGTAGTACCCGTCCGGCATCAGGTTGCCGTTGTCATCCTTGCCGTCCCAGGCAAACTCGGCAGCCTTCCCTTTCCAGAACCATCCGCGGATCTTCTGTCCCGCGCTGCTGCGCATCTCCCCTTCCCAGAGGTCCTCTGTCGCTCGAGCTCTGCTTGATCGTGACCGCCGGCAGCTTGCTGTCAGGCGGTCGGGGAGAAGAGCAGGGCGTCAGAGGACACGTCGATCTGCGGCACATGGTTGTCCACGAAGAATGGAGTGCTCTCCGCCTTCGGCTGGCTTCCGTTGCTGTAATTGACCTGAAGCTCCGCCGTGTACTTGCCGTCGGGCACTCTCTTCCCGGCGTCGTCGATCCCGTCCCAGAGAACCTCGTCCGGAGCTTTGCTGCGCCCCGCGTAGGTCCGCACTACTCCGCCGTCCGCACGCTGCACCCGAATGGCTCGAGGAATCAACGCCCGTCGTGACGGCAAGCGCGGGAATGATGCGGATTCTCGTCTTGGTCCCCCCTCCGAACGGGGAGAAGTAGACCAGGTCAGTCGACACGCGGACCGGCTTCTTCTCCGTGTCGATGCGGAGAGTAATCGGCGAGGAGGTGCCGGTGTTGCCCGCCTGGTCCGTCGCCGTCAGGCTGTAGGTGTACAGTCCGTCCGGCAGGAACGTTCCGTCATCGCCGCGTCCGTCCCATTCGAACTTGTCGTCCGCCCGGCCGCGCCACACGAGGGTCCTGACGTCTTTGCCGCCTGCGCTCTTGAAGGTCCCCGTCCAGAACAGCTCCTGGGAGGTGTCCTGGAAAATGGCCACCGTGTTTCTCTTGCTGTCTCCCGAAGGGGAGAAGACGTCGTACTCCGCCTTCGCCGCGGCGGTGGGAGGAGTCACTTTGATCGTGACCAGGGGCGACTCTGCGGTCGGATTGTTTCCGTTCACGTAAAGGACCGTGAGGGTCCCTTTGTAGGTACCTTCGGGCAGCACTGCCCCCGAGTCGTCATTGCCGTCCCAGGTGATCGAGGCAGGTATTGTGATCACCCCGCTGAAGCTCTTCCGCGCAGCGCCTTTGTCGTCCGAGACGACAAGGCTCCACTTCTCGATCCCTGTGGCAACGGGGACCTTCAGGGCGAATGTCACCGCGTCTTTCACCCCGTCCCCGTTGGGCGAGAAATAGGAAAGGTCGATGGCAAGCTGCACGGGGGTCGGACGCGTATCGATGATGATGTTGTCCAACTGCGCAGCGGCTCCGTTGCCCGCCCGGTCTGTGGCGGAGACGTGGTAGCTGTAGACGCCATCCGGTGCCAGGGCCCCGGTATTGGTCTTCCCGTCCCACGCGAAGGCCGGCGGCTCCGAGTCAGTCCACGTAAATGTGCGCACGGTCTGTCCGGCGATATCCTGGATGGATCCCGTCCACGTGTCTTCGTGTGACCCGGCCTGCTGGACGGGCAGCGTGTCCTTGTTGCCGTCGCCGTCCGGCGAGAAGATCAGGTAGGGAGCGCTGAGGGTGATCTTCGGAGGCGCGTTCTTTACGACCACGGTGCCCGTGCCGCTCTTTCCCTGGTTCCCGTTATCGTCCCAGGCTTCCACGTGATAGTGGTAGGTTCCGTCGGGAACCACCGCCCCCGCGTCCCCCATCCCGTCCCAGCGGATTGTCGGGGGGATGGCAATGCCCGGTTTTCACATAGGCCAGACGCGCAAAGATGTTCTTGACATCGCTGTTTTCCGGCCTGTCTTCCTTGTTCTGGATGGTCCGCACCGCGGCCCCGCTGGAATCCGTGATGATGAACTTGTATCCCTTGACGTACCTGTCATCCGTGATGGAGAGGGGAAGCACCAGGTCGTCCTTCACTCCATCGAAGTTCGGGGAAATGTATTTTTCCCCTTGAGTATCCAGCGTAATGGCAGGCGGGGTGACATCACGCACGCCGAACGGCACGTTCACGCCCAGGCCGAACCCCCAGGTCTTGTCGGCAAGCGGGGCCGCTGCAATGGTGGACTTGAACTCGGTCACCTCCTGGCCAGCCGTCTTTACGCCCAGGCCGTTGAGCTTCAGAGACATGCCGAGGGTGAAGGGAAATTGGCGGGCAGGGTCGGAGCCGAATACCTGCCGGGAGTCGAATTGGTATGCCGCGTTGACAAAGAAGATATCTGCCACCCCGAACTCCATACCGACGTTCAAATGCAAGTCCTGAAGAGTGGGAAAGCTGACATCGGGCGCAAAGGAAAGCGAAAGCGTTGATGTCTTTATGAGGGTGAATGACGCTCCCACGGCCGGTGTGAAGGCGGGAGGTGTACCGAGAGGACTGGAGCTCGAAGGATTCAGGTAGGCCCTGCCGATGTTGCGGAATACTCCGCCCCAGCGGAAATCTTTCAGGAATCCTATGTCCCCCATCAGGCTCAGAAATCCGAGATCCAGACCCAAGCCCCAGGTGTTGCCAGTCCCGTACTCAAAGCCAAGCCCGGCGCCGATGTAGAAATCGGGGAAAAGGTCCTTTGAAAACGAAACATTCAACCCCCCAAGGGTGCCCCAGTCGAGGCCCGGGCTCGTGATGCTTGAGGTTGCGAACCGGGAGACGGCGCTCAGAACCCCCACGTTTGTGGGCACGGTCACTCCCAGGTTGACTATGTGCCCCCCGAAACTGAAGGAAGGATCGAACTGGGTGAGCGCGATATACGAAAAATCCAGTGTCAGGCGCTGACGGCCCGCGGATATGGCAGGGTTGAGAACCGTACCGGGAGGAGTCTCCAGAGTCGTTGATCCCGCGCCCCCTCCCAGGAACTGCGGGGAAGCGAAATCGAGAAACCCGGTTTCAGCCGCCGCACCGAGGGCAGTGCTGAGCATCAGGACGAAAGCGACGGTCAGGATGCGCATTGTGTTTTTCATGATTCCTCCCAGGCTCCTTTACAAAATAGCTCCCACGGATGGCGAATTCAACGATCCGGGGGAAAACGTTCTGCCAGCTTTTCTATCTCCTCGATCGTAAGGCGGCTGAAGAGGGACTTTTCAATGCGCCGCAGCAATCCCTCGAGCTGACCTTCCAGTGCGCTTTCGCGGGGCTTGAGGATGACATAAAGCTCCCGCTCCTCATCGCTGCTGAGAATCACGGCGCCGCGGTATTCCGCGGATTCTGCGCCGCGGCATTCCGCGGATTCTGCGCCGCTCACAGGATCAGCTCCAGCCCTTCCTGGGCGGTGCGGATCTCGAGCGCGCCCGTGCCAAGCTGCTCCTGGTGCCAGCGGGCGCTCCGCGCAATGCCGAATATCTTGCGGTCGTCATAGCGCGGCTCGTGGTGGAAGAGCACGAGCTTTTTTACTTTCCATTCTGTGGCAAGATTCACCGCCATCGTGTACGCGGTGTGGCCGAAGTCGAACTTGCCGAAGGATTCCTCCAGCGTGTACTGCGAGTCCAGGACCAGGAGATCCGCTGAATCGAAAAAGGCCCTGTTCTCCGCCCGCTGCTGGAACTCCCTGTCGGTGACCTCCGCATCAGTGGCAAAGATCATGCTCTTCCCCTCATCCGTGATTTTGTACGCGAAAGAGCCTCCGGGGTGGTTCATTCTCTTCCATCGAATCTCCGCGCCTCCCAAGCGCGCGCTCTCCCCCTGGAGGAAGACGAAGCGCAGGTCAGCCTGCATTGCGTCCATCGTGACGGGAAAATAGGGCGGCTTCATCTGTTCCCTGATGGTCCTCTCTACGGAAGGAAACGGGCTGGCAAATATGAGCCGGTTCCCTTTTACCCAGGCGGGGGCGAAGAAGGGGATACCCTGCAGGTGATCCCAATGAAAATGGGTGAACAAGAGGGGGAACTCACGCGTCGGGTCTCTCTTTTTCTGCAGGGAAACTCCCAGGTCCCGCAATCCCGAGCCGCCGTCCAGGATGATCATTCGGTCATCATGCGTGCGCACCTCCAGACAAGTGGTATTCCCGCCTGTTGTGCCAAAGATGTAGGGCGGCAGCGCAGCGAGGAAGAGCTCCCGCGAGCGCTCGCTTTCAAGGTCGGAGGGCCTCACTCTTTGTACGACCGCGGCGATCTTGCTCCGCACCTGCTCGGGGCTCAGAGGTGTCGGAAGCGATCCTCGCACTCCCCAGAACGTCACTTTCATTCTGCCGCTTTACTCCCCCACGCCGAACTTCCGCATCTCGCGGCGGTACTACGCCTCGAGGAAGCCTTCCTTCAGACGTCGTTCCAGCCAGTATTCGATCTCGCTCCTCGGGTGAAAGACCCCCTTGCCCATGCCGGGGCACTGCCGTGCGTGGTGTCCCCACTCCTCCGAGGAAGAGACGCACGCGCTCCAGAACGGAAAGCTCCGGCACTGCAGAGGCCGGGCCTCATAGACGGAGCATCCGCCGTTTTCCCAGAAAATGCAATCCAGGTTCGGCTTTTCTTTCAGGCTTACCCGCCGGGCCACGCCGAAAGAGACCTGGCGGCACTAGGTACGGAGGAACTCCTGCCGCTCGGACCCGGTGACACGAGCCAGTGTCTCCACATCCTTCTCCGACAGGAACACATACCCGGGGGTATGGCGGCAGCATTCAGAGCATCGTGTGCATTCGAATTGAAGACCCGAGCCGTAAAAGACATCACGACTCATTCCGTGGCCTGCCTCTCATCGACGGAAAAATCGCGCAAGCTCGCGCGGGAGGAAAGAAAAAGCCTTCTTCCCGGTTCGGGAAGAAGGCTCCTGGGGAGAGAAGGATTCGAACCTTCGAAGGCTGAGCCAACAGATTTACAGTCTGCCCCCTTTGACCACTCGGGAATCTCCCCCTGCGGCGCGAGCCGCACACGACTTGACGGAAGCCCTGCCGCCCCTGCTCCAAACGGCGAAGGCGTCACTTTCATAATGAGAAACGCCTTCCTCTGTCAAGTGGCAGACGAATGCCACGAAACTGCACGGCATACCGCGGTCACGAATGCCACCGCGTACGGTGGCCGCGATACCCCGTGACATTTGTGCAAGGTACCGTGGCGGCGACGCAGCCACCTCTCGGACTTGAACCGAGAACCTCGAGATTACAAATCACGTGCTCTGCCAGTTGAGCTAAGGTGGCGATTGGAGATCAGCTAGGCTATTCCAGCGCCGGGGGAAAGTCAAGGGAGTCGAATATATCGCCATGTGAATAGGTAAGGACTTCCGTGTAGTCGCGGAAAACCGCCACGGTGTGCTCGAACTGAGCGGAGAGGCTGCCATCCGCGGTCACGAGCGTCCAGCCGTCGATGGACAGGCGCACGTCCCTGCTTCCAAGGTTCAGCATCGGTTCAATGGTGAATACCATTCCCGGCACAATGCGCATCCCCGTGTCGGCGGTGCCGAAATTGAGCACCATCGGATCCTCGTGCATTGCCCTCCCGATGCCGTGGCCGACATAGTCCTCGATCACCGAGCACCCGAATCTCCGCGCGGACTCCTGGATGGCTGCCCCCACGTCGCCGATCCTGTTGCCGGCAACCGCGGCGCGGATTCCTGCAAGGCTCGCCCTCCAGGATGCCTTCTGGAGCCGCCGGCAATCGGGAGTTGCTTCTCCTACGAGGAAGGTCCACGCGGCGTCACCGTGCCACCCCTCCACACTCACGGTAATATCGATGGAAAGGATGTCCCCTGACTCCAGCGCCCTGTTGGAAGGTATTCCATGCGCCGCCACATTGTTCACCGAGGTGCAGATGCAGCCGGGGAAGCCCTTGTATCCGCGCAGGGCGGGCACGGCGCCGCACTCCTCGAGAAACCGGCCCGCGAGCCTGTCCAGCTCTTCGGTTGAAATGCCCGGACGCACGCATGGCGCAAGATAGCGGAGACTCTTTTCCGCGACCCGGCACGCCCGGCGGATGCGCGCGACGTCCACCGAGGTCTTAAGGCTTATCTCCGCGTCCATGCGCCTTCCACTGCCCTCTCATAGAGAGGACCATACCCTCGGGCAAGCACCCGGTCCCACGTGTGAGCGGAGAAAATCTCGCCGAACGCGGTCCTGCGGATCTGCTCGAGCAGCTGGGGATTTTCCCGGAAGAGCTCGGTGGACCTTTCCACGGCAGCAGCGAGGGCAGGGCCACGTTGCTCGTCGTAGGAGAACCCGGTCTCCCCGTCCCGTACCTTCACCAGCCCCCCCACCCGATGCACGACGGGGATACTCCCCATGAGCTGCGCGATGAAATCCGTCAGCCCGCACGGCTCGTAAGCAGAGGGCACCAGCAGGAAATCGCTTGCGGCGTATATCAGGGTTGCAAGGTGCGGATCATAGCGTCGAATGAACACCAGCCGACCGCGAGTCGAGGCGTCAGATGCCAGCCAGGAGAGCATCGCCTCCTTCTCCTTCTCTCCTTCTCCCAATACGACGAACCAGCGGTCGCCCCCGCCGGAGAGAAGCTGCTGAATCGCCTGGAAGAGCACGTCGATCCCCTTCTGCCCGGTCAGCCGTCCTACGAACGCGTACAACGGAGAGTCAGCGGATTGCGAGGAGGGACCCATCCCCAATCGAGCGGTCAGCGCCCTTCTGCACGCCTTTTTTCCTTCCAGGTCTCCCGTGAGGGGATCGAATCGATAAGGAAGGCCGGTCCTTTCCGGAGAGCGCGGATCCCACGGTCCAGGATCCACTCCGTTGGTGATGCCGCTCAGTGGGATTCCCTTCTCATGCAAGGCGCGGCCCAGCCCGCCGCTCATCTCCTGGTCGCGCTCGTCCAGCAATTCAAGCGCGTACTGCTCCGAGACCGTCACAAGGTGGGCATAGGAACCGGCAAGAAGCAGGGGATCGACAGCGCGGTTGATCACTCCCTTCTCCAATACGCTGTCGGGAAGACCCGTGAGAAGACGCGCGAATCCCTTGTCCCACACTTCCTGGTGATACCCCTGCCCGGCATTGTGAATCGTGAGCAGTGTGCCCACGCCGGCGAATCGTTCCGCGTAGCGCTTGTCTTCACGCACCAGCGCGGGGAGAAACGCGGTGTGACCATCGTGGCAGTGGAAAACCTGGGGCGATTCTCCCAGGGCAATCGCCGTCTCGAGCGCGGCTTTCTGGAGGACGAGGTTCATCTGGTGAAAATCCCAGTGACCGGTGCCCTTCTTGCGCAGGTGATTTTCGGCTTCGTCTGCCGCCGTGTACACGTACACGTTCCGTTTGTCGGCAAACCGCGGGGCCTGGACAAACAGGAGTCGAACTCCCTCCATGTGAGCGGCAAAGATTCTGACCGTTTCTTCGAAAAAAGAATTCGCTCTGTCCTGGTCCGGCATGGAGAGAGAAAAGGAGGCAACAGGCTCTCCCCCTTTCAGCTCGTCCGGCAGGAATCCGTACTGGGGAAGGACGACACTCGTTTCCGCCCCGGACCGGGCATGAGCCTCGGCCAGGCCCCGCACCACGTCCTTGACCCCGCCGGCCTCCGCGATGCCCGCGTACTCTCTGGCCACGTGCCACACGGAAACAGATCTGCTCACTGCCTGTTTCCGCGGGCAAGATCGGCGCGAAGCGCCTCAGCGCCCTCGAGGTACACGGCGATCGTCTCACGGCGGCCCGGCGATTCGAAAGTCACCAGCACGCGAATCACCCTTGGCATGCCTCCCTCGATGCGGGGTTCCTGCGTGCAAAAGAGGGGCGTGCCGGAGAATCCCTCGCGGCGAAGACCCGTGGCAGGGTTCGCGGCTGTCAGGTCTTCAGTAAGGGAGAATATGATGCTGACTATTTGCTGCTCAGTGATGGCGTTGGCCCGGAGCACTTCACTCACGAGCCTCACCGCGCTTTTCTCTACGGCTTGTCGGGAGTTCTCCGCCACCTGGATCGCGCCCCTCACCGCCCTGGTCATTCCCCCACCCTTTCGATCGTGAGACTGCCCCGCATCAGATGACACTCGCCAGTATTTCCATCCGCTCGTCCCTGGAAAGCTCGCGCGGGTTGTTCCGCATGCTGGTGCCCGAGGATTTTTCCGCGAGCTCCGCGATTTTTCCAGCCGGAATCTTGAACTCGCGAAGATCGGAGGGCAGGCCGTAGGCCGCGAGCAGTGCCTTCACCTGTTCCCCGAGCCAGGTCACCGTATCCGCGCCCGTGATGGGCGCGCCGCTGCCGGTCCGCCAAACGGGCAAGCGCGCCTCGTATCAATTGCGCGTTGGCGGAGAGAACGCGCGGGAGGAAAACGGCGCAGGCGAGCCCATGCGGCACGTCGAAGGACCCTCCCACCGCGGCCGCAAATCCGTGTGCGGCACCCAGTCCCGCATTTGCCAACGCGATTCCGCTCACCAGGGCCCCGAATGAAGCCTGGGAGCGCAGGGTCGGGTCCGCGGGACTTTGCGGCAGCTTGATCAGCGCATCCAGCATTGGCATGAAAGCCCCTTCAATTATCGACTGGACGTATGGGTTGGTCCCGCGCGATACATAGGCCTCGACGAGCTGGGTCAAAGCGTCCAGACCGGAAGCGCCCGTCGTCGCAAGGGGCAGAGAGAAAGTGAGCTGGGGATCGACTATCACGGTTTTTGCGAGCAGAAATGGTGAGCGCATGCTTCGCTTGACGCCCAAAGCTTCCGACTTGACCACGGCGTTCTTTGTCACCTCGGCGCCGGTTCCCGCCGTCGTGGGCACCGCCACCCAGGGGAGTCCCGGGCCGGGGACGGGAACGGCGCCCTCCATGCCTTCGAGGTAGCGCTCGACGGGCGCAGGAAACCGCAACAGAGCTGAAAGTGCCTTCGCCGTGTCAAGAACTGATCCGCCCCCTACGGCCACGATGACGTCGGGGCCGAAGCGTGACCCCTGCGCGGCCGCCGCGGCAAGCGAGCGGGTGCTCGGCTCCCCCGCTTCGCAGCAGAGGCGATCCACCACGCAACCCTCAAGAGCTTCGCTGAAGCGTTCCTGCCAGCGCGATTCGGAAAACCATCTTCTGCCCGAGAGGACCAGGACCCTGCTTCCCAGGCCTCTGACGATTTTCGGGAGCTTATCGATTGCACCTATGCCGTAATGTATGGCGCTTGGGGTCTCGAGGTCGAAGGGAACCATGGCGGAGAGTATACCCACTTTTCAGGATTGCAGCCATTGCTGCATGTAGCGGAGAGCAACAAGGAGTCCCGCGCAGCACACGAGCGACAGGATCAGCAGGATCCAGCGAAGCAGAAAACGACGATGCTCATGCACGTTGCGGTACACAAGGAATCCCGCGAGCCAGACGCCGCATGCCAATTGAAGACCGAGGGACACGTGCAGCAGCGAGAGAAGGAAGATTTGAGTGGAGTCGAGAAAATCCTGGTAATTGCCAATCAGGTAAAAGAAGAGAAGGAGAATCGAGATGACGAAGAAGAATGCCACGGCCCGGCCCGTGAAACTGGACATGCGCGAGAGAAAGAGATATGCTTTCATCCGAAGCATATTCATATTATAGAACAGTACGGGACGGACGGGAAAGGGTATTGCGCAATTACTGGTACATTCCGGCGGCGTTGCTCGTAGTGCTTGTCGTCGTGGGTTTTTTCGCCGGATGGCTTCAGCTCTCCCTGGGCCCGGACGCGTGGGGGGTCGTATTCATACGCTCACGCGGTTTCGAAAAAACCGCCATTAATCCCGCCGGATTCTCGTGGCGCTGGCAGCGCCTCCTCCCGCGTTCCCTCACGCTCTACAGCATTCCCATCGCCACCGAACGTGCCGATCTGAAGGTGCGGGAAACCCTGCCGTCCGGGGACGCGTATTCTTCGCTCGTCCCTGAAAAGCCGGACTTCTCCATCGAGTTCACTATTTCCGTGTCATACAGGATACGGCCGGAAGCGCTTCCCGATCTGGTGGAGAAGGAGGGGCTTCGGCAGGAAACGATCGCCGCATGGCATCAACAGCTCCAGGCGGAGATGCAGCTGCAGGCAGCCGATATATCCTTGCGGATTGCCGGCAGCGTGGACGGAACCGGCAAGGCGGATGGCATATCACGCGCCGCTGATTTCGCCGACGCGGTGGCGCGAGAGCTCCCGGGGAAATTTCCCCAGATTCAATTCATCTCCCTGGCCCCCGCCGTATCTCGCATGCCCGACCCGGAGCTTTATGCAAAGCTGAAGAGCGCCTATCTGAACATGGTGCAGCTGAAGCAAACCGCTCTTTCCGAAATGGCCCCGCGCCTCGCGGCGGAAGAGGCCACGCAGAAAAGCGCCCTCCAGCGTCAGGAGACGAGCATCGCACTTCTCACGCGCTATGGTGAGCTGTTGAGCAAGTACCCTTCGCTCATCAAGTTCCTCTTCCTGGTCAAGGCGGAGAACCTGACGGCCAAGGATTTGCAGACGCTCGACCTGCTCGACAAGCTCCCGGCCGTAGAGTAGCCGCGTGGAAGAAGGCGGATATTTCTTCAATTTCGACAAGATGGCGTACGTGAAAGGCCGCCAGCCGCCGGGATGCATCCTTTGCCTGACCCGGGACCAGAACTCCGACGTGGCGGACCTGAGCATCTGGCGGGACGAGCTGTTCATCGCCTCCGTCAACCTTTACCCGTACAACCCCGGCCACCTCCTCTTGTATCCGCTGCGCCACGTCGAAGACGTCCGCGAGCTTACCGTGGGAGAAGAGCAGAGATTGTGGCTGCTGCAGCGCTGGCTTCTGGGCATACTGGACAAGGCATGCGCGCCGCACGCGTACAATATCGGCTACAACATGGGAGCCGCTGCGGGTGCCTCCATAAGCCACCTGCATCTGCACATCATTCCCCGCTACCCCCGGGAGACGGGGATCGCGGACCTCATTGCCGGGCGGCGCGTCCTCGTCGAGGACCCGCGGGAGACCACCCGGCGGCTTCGGGAGCTCGTTGCTCAGGAGCCTTTCTCGATCTCCAGAAGCTGATCGAGGAGTCGGAGGAACGCGCCAAGGGCCTCCGCGCGCGCGTTCAGGATCTGGCTGAGGGTCTGGTTCCTCCCCCTGTACATATGCAGCGTCTTCAGGAGCGAGCGGGTGTTCTCGAAAGTGCTCGTGCGGATTTCGTCGAAAATCCTGCGTATGCCCGTAAAGTATTCCCGCGCCTTGTCGATCAGGTCACTGGCCTCGCGGTCCTTTTGCAGCACGAACGCGCGATAGCTCTTCTGCAGGAGCAGGTCCGTCGCAACACTGAAGCGGTATCTTCCAAGCTGCTTTCCGTCGTCTTCGTCCGGTGAGAGTGAACGGTCGAAGAGCACAATGCGGGCTTCGAGGTCCTCGAGGCCAGATACGTTCTGCGTCAGCCTGTTCTGCAATATGCGGTTGCTCGCGAGCGCCGTGCCGGCCACGATCTGCGCCGCTTCCTGCACGGCCCCCTTGAACTGCTGGAGGATATAGTTGTACACGACAGAGAGGCTTCTGATGCCGGTGAAGTACGGAAGATCGAGCTTGCGGAAATCGAATTCCGGGTTTTCCCGGTAATAGTTGAACTCGACCAGCCGCTGACCCTTCAACACGTCCTGGATTTTTCTGTCGATCACCCTCTCCTTGATCGAGTCCAGCCTTTCATCGAGCTCCTTCCCGAGACGGAGCTTGAGGGTGGAAAAATAGAGGCTTCTCAGGTAGAGCCGCGGGGGGTTGAAAAGGAGCTGAAACCAGGGGTCACTGCGGAAATATCGCAGGAGGTCCAGGAGGGGCACATCGGATTCGAATGCATCTATCTCCTTGGCCAGCAGGGAAACGTCGTTCCGCAGGCGCGTGAGCTCCGACTCGATCTTCGCCACGTCCGTTCCCTCGCCCGGCTTCAGCCCCGCACGTACGAGCAGGTAGTACGCGACCGGCTCTTCCGCGTACAGGTATTCCGGCCCCGCGAGGTGGAAAAGGCTGAATGACACGTAGAGCTTTTCCAGGAGGTCCAGCATGAGCATGACGGGCGCATGTTCGAAAACCGGCTCCCGGGCCTCGACCTCGTCCATCAGCATGTGGTTGAAGTAGCGGAAAAACGCTGAAAAGGGGAACGAGACGAGCCGGTCGAGATAGAGGTGCAGCTTTGCCTGCTCTTCAAGCTGCAGAATGAAACTTTCCGGAATCGAGCGTACATACTCGTTGAGACGAAGCGCAAGCTTTTTCTTGATTTCCTCCGTCTGACTTGTCTGGGCAAAGATCTCCTCCATCTCCTCGATTCCGATGAACTCGTAGACGGTGCTCTTCGCCTCGTCCCAGCGCTGCTCCACGTACCAGGTATACGCCCCTCCTTTCACCGCCTTGTCCGTGCCCAGCGCGTGATAGATCCCGGCAAGCGCCTGTACCTTGACGTAGACGTCATAGAGCTTACGGGCAAACTTGGGAGCCAGATCCCTGGTCTCGAAGCCGGTGATCCCGGGGCTCACGGCCCGGATGTGAGACTTGAGAGAACGCAAGCGGATGTCAAGGAAAACTTCCTCCCGGGGTCTTCCTGAAAGGAATGTCCGCAGCCACAGGATGAAGCGGACCCACGCGGTAGCCTTCTTCATCTCATAGGTGATGATCTTTTCCCGCTCTTCCGGCTGCAGCTCGACGGGGACCGCTTCTTCCCCCTCATCGCGCTCCATGCGCTTTCCAATGCGTTCGAGAAGCTCCTTTCTCTCCTTTTCCGGCAGCTCCAGGGAAAGCTCTTCAAGACGAGTTTTTTCCAGCATTCTCAATCCTTCTGCTCGACGCGGTATGCCGCGTGATTTGGTGGGACGCGGTGATTCTCGTCATTCCGCGCGACGCGGTAGTCCGCGTCATTCAGGTCGACGCGGTAGTCCGCGTCATTCAGCGGCATGCGGTGTCCCGCGTCACTGAGAAGCGAGCGTATCACGAGGAGCCTGCCGACTCCCACCGTAATACGTACACGGTCCGCCGTCGCGCGATTGCTGATTCCCCCAAAACCTCGCCGGAACACCAGCCCATCCAACGGCCACTGCAGGCCCTCCGAGCGCATTCTTGCCGCGCGCTTCCCGACAGGAAAAATCGAAACCGTGCATCCCCGCCAGCCGCTGAACTCCGCCTCGCGCTCGATGAGCCGCACCTCTTCATAGTCCGTAAGCCACCGGGACGGCGGCGCTGCGCGCTCGAAAAGCAAGGCAATCCCGAGAAGGTGGTCGATCCTTCCGCTTCCCCCCCCGGCAAGAGTGATATCCGCGCACCCACGCTCCTTCATGATACGCAATCCTATTTCAGTATCGGTTTCGTCCTTGTCACGAGGAAAGGTAAGAACATGCGAGGGAGGGAACCGATCGAGAAGGGAAATGTCGGACAGGGAGTCCATGTCGCCGACGACAAGGTCAGGTGAAAGGCCGGCTGCGAGCGCCGGTTCGAGGCCAGAGTCGGCCGCGACAATCAGGTCCATCCCCCGCGCGAGCAGGGCAAGTGCATCCTGCCCCGGACCCGCGCCGCCGATCAGCAGCAACCCCCGTTTCACGCCCCGCTCCCCTCTGCCTGCCCGGCCCATTTGGCCACAGTAGCCGTTTCCCGTTCCTCGCGCAACGATGCAATCCGCCGGAAGCGGCGCGTGGAAATTACGAAAATCCTCAAGGAGTTTTTTAATCTGTCGAGCATTGAAAGTGAATCAGACCCGGACAAGGAAGTCCGGCACACACGTTCAAGGAGGATTCGATGATCATCAATCACAACATGAGCGCCATCTTCAGCGAACGGAACCTCAAGTTCAATGGGATAGCGTCGGACAAGGACATGGAGAAGCTGTCCTCGGGATTGAGGATAAACCGCGCGGGTGATGACGCGTCGGGGCTGGCCGTGTCCGAAAAAATGCGGTCGCAGATCCGGGGCCTGCGGCAGGCAGAGTCCAACTCGCAGAACGGCATCTCGTTCATCCAGACGGCGGAAGGATATCTCCAGGAGAGCCAGGACATCCTGCAGAGGATGCGCGAGCTGGCCGTCCAGGCTTCCAACGGCATCTACTCCAACGAGGACCGGATGCAGATTCAGGTGGAAGTGTCTCAGCTCGTCAGCGAGGTCAACCGGATCGCCTCCCATGCGCAGTTCAACGGCATGAACATGCTCACGGGCAGGTTTGCGAGGGCGACGGGTGAGAACTCCATCACCGCCAGCATGTGGCTGCACATTGGCGCCAACATGGACCAGCGGGTGCGTGTGATCATCGGCACGATGACCGCGCAAGGGCTCGGTATCCAAGGCACCAGTGGGACGCCCAACTCTGCAACCTTCATCTCCCTGTCCTCTCCTGACCACGCCAACGCGGCGATCGGCGTCCTGGACCACGCCCTGCGGATCGTCAACAAGCAGAGGGCGGACCTCGGCGCGTACCAGAACAGGCTCGATTATGCCATGAAGGGCCTGTCGATCGGCGCGGAGAACCTGCAAGCCGCGGAATCGTTGATCCGCGACACCGACATGGCGGGCGCAATGGTGGAGTTCGTCAAGGACCAGATCCTTGTTCAATCTTCCACCGCGATGCTCGCGCAGGCCAACACGCGGCCCCAGTCGGTTCTCCAGCTCTTCAAGTAGGAAAAGCCGTACAAGGCGGAACCGCTTCGGCGCACGCGCCGAGGCGGTTTTTTTTTGCCCGTGCGTCGGCGGCCAAGCTTTTCTTGACATTCCGCCGCCTGTCCCTGAATACTGGTTCGCGTCATGCGCGTTCCCAGGACCGTTCGAGATTTCGCCAAAGTGTTCCAGACGGCCGGCTTCCAATGCCACCTCGTCGGCGGCGCCGTCCGCGACATTCTGATGGGCCGCGCTCACTCTGACTTCGACATTGCCACTGACGCCCTTCCTGCCCAGGTACTCTCCATGTTTCGCAGGGTCATCCCCACGGGAATCAAGCACGGAACCGTGACGGTCCTTTTCAAGGGGAAGACCTTCGAGGTGACGACATTCCGCACGGAAGCCGACTACAGCGACGGGAGAAGACCTGACACGGTTGCCTTTGCCCCGTCGATCTTCGATGACCTTGCACGGCGCGACTTTACGATCAACGCGATGGCGTACGATCTGCTCGCGAACCGCCTGAACGATCCCCACGAGGGAGAGAAGGACCTGGCACGCGGCCTCATTCGCGCAATCGGCGACCCTGCCGAACGTTTCCGGGAGGACGGGCTCCGGCCGCTGCGCGCCTGCCGGATCGCGGCGCAGCTCTCCTTTGCCATAGCCAAAGCGACGACTGACGCCATCCCTGGCGCTCTCGACATACTGGCGCGCGTTTCCGCGGAAAGAGTGCGGGACGAGCTGCTCAAAACCCTCCAGGCGCCGCTTCCTTCGACGGGCCTTTTCCTCATGAAGGATACCGGCATACTCGGCGTGATACTTCCCGAGCTGGAGGAGGGAGTCGGCGTGGCCCAGGGGAACCTTCACTGCTACGACGTGTTCACCCATTCGCTTTATGCCTGCGACGCCGCTCCTGCTGAATCCCTCCTGCTTCGCATGGCCGCCCTGTTCCACGACATCGGGAAGCCCCGGGTCCGCGCGATGGATCCTGAAGGAAGGCCGACCTTTTACGAGCACGAGCGTGTATCAGCCGCGATGGCGGAGCAGATCCTCCTGCGCCTGAAGCTTCCCCACGCGGTCGTGAAGGACGTCTCGCACCTCATCGCCCACCACATGTTCAACTACCAGGAGGAGTGGTCGGATGCCGCGGTGCGCCGTCTCATCGCGCGGGTCGGAGACGAAAAGATCAAAGACATCATCGCCCTGCGCAGGGCGGATCAGGTTGGGATGTGCAGGGAGAACGCGCGGACATTCCCTGAGGGGCTCGCGAATTTTGCCGCCCGAGTGTCGGCGGTGCTTGAGGCGGGGCGCGCGTTCACGGTGCGCCAGATGGCCGCGGATGGGGACGATATCATGTCACGTCTTGGCCTTCCGCCCGGCCCGCGGGTGGGTATTATTCTCGAAGAGCTCCTGCAGGCGGTGCTGGATGATCCTTCGCTGAACGAAAAGGAGAAGCTTTTGCAGATCGCGGAGAGGTTCTACAACCAGAGACTGAAGGACTAATCACACCCAGCGGTACTCCGCGCCGGATGACGAGAGCGGTACTCCGCACTGAGGAGAGCTGGACGGCGGGCCGGCTCAGACGCGCCGCTGCGAGCCGGGGTGCCGGTCCGCGGGACGATTGGGGGACGCACCGCGCGGACTTGCGGGTCTTTCGATGCGGGGAGGCTTCTCGGCCACCTGCATGCCTTCATAGGCAATGCGCGCCGCTTCCTGCTCGGCTTCCTTCTTGTTCTTGCCCTTTCCCGCACCGAAGGACCGCTCGCCGATGTGTACTTCGATCCAGAAGGTCCTGTCGTGGTCCGGGCCGGTCTTCTGCACGACGCGGTACTTCGGGTAGGTCTTCATCCGCTTCTGCACGTGCTCTTGCAGCAGTGTCTTGTAGTCCTTGGCGTGACGGTTCTCGAGAACCTTGTTGATTTCCGGGATGAGCATCTGGTGCACAAATCGACCGGATGCCTGGAATCCAGAGTCCAGGTAGTACGCGCCAATGATGGCTTCGAGGCAATCCGCAAGGATGGCCTTCTTGGACCTGCCGCCGGAGTATTCTTCGCCCTTGCCGATCAGGATGTAGTTGTCCACGCGCAGGCCGCGCGCGATCTCGGAGAGACTGGCTTCGCTTACGACGAAGCTCTTGATCCGGGCCAGCTCGCCCTCCGGCTGATCGGGAAGGGTCTCATAGAGATATTCGCTCACGACGAGTCCCAGCACGGAGTCACCGAGAAATTCCAGGCGTTCGTTGTTCTCACCGGTCTCCCCGAGCTCATTGGCAAACGAACGGTGCGTAAATGCCTGGTTGAGGAATTCCAGCTCCCGGAAACGGATTCCCGTATGCCGTTCGAAGAGCTGGAGCTCCCTCTTTCTCTCTGGCTTCAGCGTGATGGAAGGGGCGCGCTTGATTCTCTTGAACAAATACTTCCTATTTCTTCACCTGGGATCGGATGTATTCAAGAGCGTCGCGCACCGTCTCGAACTCATTGGCCTTTTCATCCGGGATGCTGATGCCGAGCTCTTCCTCGATGGCGTACACAAGCTCGTAGGTATCAAGGCTGTCCGCGCCAAGGTCCTGACGGAAAGAGCTGTCGAGCGTGATCTTGGATTCATCGATCTCAAGCCGGTCGGCGATCAATTTCTTCATTTTTTCAAACAGTTCGTCCATACAGTTCAACCTCCTATGAAAATTATGTGTAAGAGTACGCGAGGGGGTGTTCCCTGGATGCGATCGTCACCAGCGATCACGCCATTTCCTCAGGTTTGAGGATCTGCTTTCCGCGATAGAAACCGCATTTTGAGCAGACCCGGTGCGGCATGACCCTGTTTCCGCAATTGCTGCATTCAACGAGTGTAGGGACCGCGAGACGCATGTTCGCAGAGCGTCGCCTGCGCCCCCTCGCCCTCGATATTCTTCTCTTCGGCAAAGCCATTTCAAGTCACCTCAAAGTGGATTAGTCTCTCAAAGACAGGGAAAACTACACCGGATACGCCTGGAATGTCAAGGCGCCCGACCCGGCTCGGACGATGAGTGCAGGGTGGTTGCCTTGTGCGCGGCCCCCGTGCGGGGTCCGAGCTTGGACTGCAGCGCTTTGGCCACGAGGGGAGGCACCATTCCAGAAATGTCGCCGCCAAAGCCCGCGATGTCCTTGATTGCCGAGGATCGGATCACCGAGTACTTCTGGTCGGTAGGGAGAAAAATAGTCTCGATCCTTGGATTGAGAGATCTGTTCATCAGCGGAGAGCTCGAACTCGTAGTCGAAATCCGCCAAGCGCCCTCACGCCGCGCACTATCACGTGCACACCGATCCTGTCTGCAAAATCCACGATGAGCCCGTTCCAGGTGGAAACCGTGACATTCGGCATGCCCTGGGCAAGCGCCGTCATCATCCCGAGGCGCTCCTCCCCGCTGAACAGGTAGGTCTTTCCCGGATTCACCGCGATGACCACTTCGACCGCATCAAAGAGCCGCGACGCGCGACCGAGGATGTTGAGATGGCCGTTGGTCGGCGGATCGAAGGTTCCCGGGAGCAGCACCTTGAACATGGCCGTGAGAATAGCCGAGCTTTCGACCGGTAGCAAGGGGCGCCCATCGTCCATAGGGGAGTGCGCGGGTACGCGCTCGGCCCGAAAGCCGTACCCGTTCGGCGAGTACGAGAGTACTCGTTCGGCGAATACGCCGTACGCCGTCCCTGTCGACAGGGAAAAATCTTTGACAAACCAAGTTCCGGCAGATAGAATTGAAGGCAATGAACGCGGGTGGACGAGCACTCCTCATGCTCCTTTCCGCTGCCTCGGTGCTTGCATCCTGCGCAACGGCGCCTCAGAAGGAACCGCAGCCCGCGCCCCAGGCGGTTGAGCCGCCGCCGAACGCCGTCACGGAGCCGACCCCGGCCGAGCAGTTCGTGGCAACCGAGGAATTGTACAAGAAGACATTCAATGAAGTGCAGGCGGTCATCGCCGAGCTGACGCGAATCATTGCGGAGGGAGACTATTCCCAGTGGCTGACCTACCTGACGACGGACTACGTGAGGACGACCGGCAGCGCGGCTTTCCTCGATGAAGCTTCCCAGGCGGGTGTTCTGAAAAAGAACGGCATCGTCCTGACGAGCCTCCAGGACTATTTCGAAAACGTCGTGGTCCGCAGCCGCCTGCAGGCCAGGCTGGAAGACATCAATTTCGTGGACGAAACTCACGTGAAGGCCATTACAAGAATACAGGGCGCGCCTGTAATCCTCTATTATCTTGTGCAGGAGGAAGGCCGATGGAAAGTCGGAATCCTGCCCAGCGGGGCAAAATGACCAGAGAAAACGGGAGCAGAAACATGCGCACTACATCACGCGCGCGGCACGCCGCGCACGCAATATCGCCCAGGGCCGCCGTAATCGGACTGGCGTTCCTCGTGGGAGCGGCGTTCCAGGTTCCCGCCCAGCAGGCCGCCCCCGCGGCCCCCAAGCAGGAAATTACCATCGAGGAGCTGTTTCTCAAGAGCGTCGAGCTGCAGATCCTTCGTGAGAAGGCATTCTCAGAGGACTACGAAATCAAGATGAGCGCTCTCGATGACCTGGACAAGAAGATCAGCGACGGCTCATACAGCGCGAACGACCAGCAGGTGGAGTTCATGCTGGAATACCTGGCCCTTGAAGGCTCGGCGCGGACCACTCGCGAAGCCGGACGCCTGGTGAACAACTTCCCCGAAGTGCGCCGCCGGGCAGCGAATATGCTGGGCCGCATCGGCACCGACCAGGCGAAGGAAGCGCTCGTGCGGGTGATCCTCATCGATGAGGAGCCCATGGTGAAGGCGGAGGCGGCGTACGGGCTGGGCTCGATCGGCAAGAACCCTGACAACCAGGTCGTGCAGGCGCTGGTCTTCGCGTACAACCAGGAAGACCCCGCGAAACCCGACAACAACTTCGGCTACGCCCTGTGCCTCGCCGTGGAGAAGCTTGCCCAGAAGACCCCTGGCGGCTTGAAGGATCCGTCCGCCTACCAATTGCTCGTCAAGATTGCACAAGGCCAATACCTGCGGACCGTGAAAACAAAGGCGCTGCAGGTCCTCGATGTCCTGAAGGCGTCAAAATAGCGCCTGCTGCCTTCGCGGCCCCCCGTCACGGCCTCCCTGCCGCCCCGCTCAGTCCTCAGGTGGCTGGCGGGCCGTGGTGCTGCGGATATCGTCCATGACCTCTTCCAGCCACTGGTTTTCGGCCTCGAGGTGGATGATTCCTTTGCGGATGATGGCCTGGAGGTAATAGTCGATCTCATCTCTCAGAGAAATGAGCGTCCGCTGAAAACTATCTTTCTGGAGCACCGTCTTCTTCTGCTGGCCTTTCAGGTAGTCCAGCACTTTGTCAGGGGAGAGCTTGCTGAAGAACAGGAACCGGAGGGTGAACTCATCCTTCACCTTGTATGTGCTCCTCAGGGGCTTCAGGAGCCACTCGTCGAGTTTCTTTCGACCCTTTTCCGTGATCGAATAGATGTTCTTCTCAGCCGCTTTTTTCCCGGGCTCTGTTTTTTTCGTCACCCAGCTCAGCTCTGAAAGCCTGCCGCAGCGTGGGATACAGCTGACCATAGGAGACGGACCATACGTTTCCCAGCGCACCCTCGAATTGTCTCTTGATCTCATAGCCGTACTTGGGGCTCTCCGCGAGCAGCCCCAGCAAGGCAAACTTCAGCGACATCTTGCTCTCCCCACACCCGGCACGCGCCCTTTGAATACAGGCGCCGCTGTGGGGCCGATACTACCACGGATGCGGTTTTTTTCAAACGCGAAACGGGCTCAACCGGCAATTCTCATTTTGAGGCGGGCGAAGCGCTTCTCATTTTGCCCGATTGAAACAAGGCCGCTCCGAATTGTGAAACTGGCTTCTGCAGATTCCGGATCGTGCAAAATGAGAATCGCTGTGGCTCAACACGAGATCTGGAGCGGCTTTTTCCACTCTTGAGGCAGCTCTTTTTCTTCGTACTGAATGCGTTTCTTGATGACGAACTTGCTCGGTCCCCCGGGAAGACGGAACTCGAGGATGCCGAAGCTCCCCGCCCCGAGGTAGCACAGCTTTTCCTGGGGCGCGATCTCGTTGGAATCGCGCAGCTCGCGCACGATACAGTCGAAATGGGCCGGCTGCCGCGAGGCACGGTGCGTCAGGGCGGAAGCGAGCTCGCGCACGGGCTTGCCGCAGATGGGGCAATCGGGAGTCGGAAGGGCAGGCTGCGGGCGCGCGGGACGATGGTCTGCGCTCCTCCCCGGGGCGCCTTTGCCCTGAAGGGACGCGCTGGAATCACGGCGCGGACCTCCGCGGCGGGCTCCCGACGGCTCCTTCTCCTGGGGCGCGCGTTCTCCCGGCTGTCCCGGGGACTGCGGCGGCCCTCCCGCCTCGGTTGCGGCGGGCGGACGGTGCCTGCGCCGGCTGTTCCGCCGTCTGAAACTTCGCGAGCTCATCTACGACTCCCCATGCTCGAGATTCCTGGTCAGGTCCTGTGCGATCTTCTGGATGGCCTGCAGGAGGTAGTCCTCATTATGTATCTTTATCTTCAGCTCTGCAAGTTTCTTGGGATCGGTCTTCTTGGCAATCCGTACCATCAGTCGATCCCCCCGTTGAATGCGTTCTCGATGTGCCGAATGCGCGACGTGCCCACATCGAGGAATACGACGTCGAAGCGCAGTCGCATATCGGCGAGACGCGGGTGTCGGCTCAGATAGTAGCGGGCGGTGCGGACGATCCTTTCCTGCTTGCGGCGATCGATCGCGTGCTCGAGCTCCGCCTCCGGCATGGCCGCCCATGCTTTCACTTCGACGAACGCCACCTCGCCGCCCTTCTCCGCGATGATGTCGATCTCTCCCGAGGGGGCTCGGAAGTTTCGTTCCCGCACGATCCATCCGGTTTCCGCGAGATAGGAGGCCGCTCTCTCTTCACCGGCCGCCCCCCTGCTCTTTGTCGACCCTGCCTGCCTGGTCATTGCGCCACCGTATTCGGTGGATTTGGCGCCACCGTATTCGGTGGATTTGGCGCCACCGACGGCGTTGCCGCCGCACCCGGGACAGGGGTAAGGGCTTTCGCATCCACGGCCTTCACGATGAACGTGCCCTTTTTTGTCAGCAGGTCGATGACTTCGCGCTCGCCCAGCTTGTTGCCGTATTCGTCGATGATCAGCTCGACAGTCGGGCCGCAGCGGAGCCTCCGAATGGGTCTGCACCACCCGCCCGATGGCCGAGTTGTTCAGCTGGACGATGCTGCCGATCGGGTAGATGCCCATGCTCTCGAGGAAGACCTTCAGGATCTTCGGGTCGAAGTGCCGCCCGTTGTCGTTCAGCACGTTCTTCATCGCGCTGTAGCCGATCATCGAATTGCGATGGGGACGGTTGTTGATCATGGCGATGTAGGAATCCGCCACCGCAACGATGCGCGCGGCCAGGTTGATGTCTTCTCCCTTGAGCTTGCGCGGGTAGCCCTGCCCGTCCCAGCGCTCGTGGTGCTGAAGGGCAATGACGCCGATCTCCTCGGGGTACTTCAGGTCCTTGGAGATCACCCGGTAGGAATGGATGGGGTGCGTGCGGATCTGGTTCAGCTCTTCCGGCGTGAGCTTCTCTTTCTTCTTAAGGATGGCCTTGGGGACCTTCACCATTCCCGATGTCGTGCAGGAGCGCGCCGGTGGCGAGCTGGATAAGGCGGTGACTGGTGAACTTCAGCACGATGCCCATGATCGTGGAGAGGATCGTGACGTTGATGACCCCCGCGGCGATCTTGCGCTCGATCCTGCCGCCCATGAGGATGAGCTGGATCATCTCGTTCTTCCCGTCCTTGATCCTTTCCAGCAGCAGGTTCACCGTGGCGTCGACATTCGCCCGGTCCATCTCCTCCCCCGGGGCAACGCTGTTGGCGATGTGCTCGTACTCGTCGATGGCGCGCAGGTACGCATCGAGATTGCGCTTGTCGCCCGGGCAGGTCTCGAAGCCGCGCTCTGCTTCGTCGGGCCGCGCGGCGGGTGTCGGCGATTCCGCGAGCAGGGAGCCGTCGGTGCGCACCTCCTCGATCTCCCAGCGCACGAGCCGGTCGATGTCCTTCTGGCGGATGGGGATACCGGGCGGAACGAAGACATTGTCCCCGTCCATGTAGACCGGCTTGTCGAACTTCATGCCGTCGCGCAGGTCGCTGGTCTTATGCTCTTCATTTTTCAATTCTCAGGCTGCGCACGAACACGAGGAGCTCCGCGATCACCCGTACAGGCTCTCCGGTATCAGGGTATTCACGTCAAGCTGGATGAGCGATTCGGCAAGCTCGGGATCGGCAACGAGCGGCACGCCGCTCTCCCGCGCGATGCGCTTGATCGCCTCCGCCAATGCGTCCCCTCCCGAGGCCAGAACAATGGGCGCGGGAAGGTCGTCCGTTGTACTGGAGGGCGACTGCCGTGTCCGCCTGCGCCGTCATTTCCTTACCCCACTGTATCGACGCTCGGGAGGATCATCTCCCTCCTCGACAGGGGAAAAACCGTCGAACGCGTTCCCTTCTTATTATAATATCGTCAACTTCCAATCCCATGTTATGGAATTTTGACCGCAGGCTGTCCAGCCCCCTCTGGGCGGCGCGTCTCAGGCGCTCATCGTCACAATAGATCGCGAGCCTCCCCTGGCGTGCGCGGAGGGGAAGATGGAAGCTGATATCCTCCGTCGAAAGCGTGAAGGCGAGCGGCTTCGACTGGAAAGGATCGAAGAGTATCTTCATCGTTCCCGCGATGCGCTGGCTCCCCGACGTGAACACGAATGGAATGACCACCCACGACTGTGATTTTGCCCGGATATGGTTGTAGGCCTGGAGCACGGACGGCCGGGCGGCCGGGTCCGTCGACAACGCGGCGGCGAACTCTTTGACCGCGCGCGGGGTATCGGGAAGCTGCCTCCCGCGGTAGCGCCGGTGGTCCTCGCCTCCTCTCTCTCCGAATCCAAGCACGGGAAGCAATGCGCGCGCGCCCGGGCCGGCCGGGTCTATTCCGCGATCCACCATTGTGGCGGCAATCCGCGCCGCCTTGCGCAGGTCCATTCCCGACCGCGTGAGGAGCGCCAGGACTTTCTGGATGGTCTCAGCGAGGATGGGCAGCCCGCTGCGCGCAAGTGCGTGTGCAATCACCTCCGCGTCACCGCCCGCCGGCAGCCCCTGCCTCACCAGCGCGGCGCGCACGGCGTCCGGGACCTCCTCCGTCACCGTCAGGAGCAGCCTGCCTTCCGCGGCGCTGACGCGCGCGCGCAGGAGTTGCACCGGCCTGAAGAGGGAGCTCGGAAAAAGCGGGAAACACACGACCCTTGATGGCCACCGCCCACTTGGCGCCTTCGAGGTGCTTGATGACGTTCACGGAGACGGACTGTCCCGGCCGCAGTCCCGTTTCAGGCGTCCCTGCGATCCGTATGGAGCCCCTGATCGGATCAGGCGTCATGGGCGCGCTGCCGTACGTCCCTGTACTCGCGCGCCCTCGGCATACGGGAGTACCCGTTCGGCGCAACGCCGTCCCTGCCTACGGGGCAGCGCTCGAGGGTCAGGTGGTCTCCTTGACTTCCACGGATGACGTGTCCATCTCTTCCGCAGTGCCCGTCTCGGGTACCTTCTCGCGCTTGCGGTGGATGAGCTCCTGCACCTTGGCCGCCTTGCCCGACCTGCCGCGCAGGTAGTACAGCTTCGCGCGCCGAATGCGGCCTTCGCGTACGCGTACGATCTTGGCGATCTTGGGGGAGTGGATCGGGAAGATTCTCTCCACGCCGACGCCGTAGCTGATCTTGCGCACGGTGAAGGTCTTGCGGAGGCCGTCGCGCTTCATGGCAATCACGATGCCCTCGAAGACCTGCACGCGCTCGGTTTTTCCTTCGATGATCTTGAAGTGCACCTTCACCGTATCGCCGATGCGGAACTCCTCGGCGTTCTCTTTCATCTGTTCCGCCTCAAGGGCCTTCATCACGTCCATCGTCGTCTCCTTCTTTCCTGACCTGCCTCGAGAGCTCCCTTGCCTCCGCAGGGAGGCCATCCGAATCCAGGAGCTCCGGGCGGAGCTTCTTCGTCTTCTCTATGCTCTTCACAAGCCGCCATTGGCGGATCTTCTCATGGTGCCCCGAGAGAAGGATTTCCGGCACGCGCATGCCGCGAAATACTTCCGGCCGCGTGTAGTGGGGGTACTCGAGCAGGCCCGCTGAGAAGCTTTCCTCCTCCAGCGACTCCCCCGTGATCACGCCCGGAACCAGCCGTGCCAGCGAATCCACCACCGCCATTGCCGCCACTTCTCCCCCGGAAAGCACGTAGTCACCGACGGAAATCTCGTCTGTCACGAACGCATCGATGATCCTCTGGTCGATCCCCTCGTACCTCCCGCAGAGGAGCGTCAGCGCCGGCTCGCGGGCCAGCTCTCCCGCGACCTTCTGCGTCAGCAGCCTGCCCGGCAGGAGTCAGATAGACGATCCTCCCGCCCGGCGCGCCCGTGGCCTCCAGGGCCGCGGCAATGGGCTCCGGCTTCATCACCATCCCCGGTCCGCCGCCGTAGGCGGCGTCGTCGCAGACGTGGTGCCTGTCCATGGCAAAGTCCCGGATGTCGATCAGGCGGACCGTCACGAGCCCGCGGGCAATAGCCCGCGCCAGGATCGAGCTCTCCAGAAAACCCTGGAAAAGACCGGGAAAAGGGTGAGAATCGTGATTGTCACCTGACGATCTCATCCTCTTTCAGAAAGATTTTCCTCTTCTCCAGCTCCACGTCTCCAATAAAGTGATCGATGAAGGGCACCAGGAAGGTCCGTCCCGACTTGCCCTGCACCTCGAGGAGCTGCGCGGCCCCCCTTCCCATACCGAGCGCACGCTGCCGATCTCCTCCTCCCCGAACCAGAGGCTGCAGAGGCAGAGATCGGCAGCGTAATACTCTCCGTCCAGGAGCCTGGCCGCCTGCGGCCGCGGCACCCAGATTTCCCAGCCGACGAAGCGGCGCGCCTGCTCAGGTGATTCGATGCCGGTGATCTTCAGGATGACACCGGGGGGCTGGGGCCGCACGGAATCCAGCCGAAGCCTTTTCTCCTCACGTCCTTTTCGGAAAAGGGCCTCGCGAAGCAACAGAATGTGGTCGGAAAGACCTGAATAGCTCTTTACCTTGAGCTCTCCTCCCACGCCGTGGGTGCCTGTCACAACGCCGACCGTCAGAAGATCTTCAGCCATTGATTGTGAATCGGCTTCCCTGTGCCCGACCGCCGCGCGCTCACCACGGTGCGCGGCCTGAGTCGTCAATCCAGGATCTCGAGCACGACCCGCTTGCCCGACTTCGTCGAGGCGGCGCTGAGCAGTGTCCGGACCGCTTTTGCGATGCGGCCGTGCTTCCCGATGACCTTCCCGATGTCGCTCTCCGAGACCTTCAGCTCGAGGATCGTGGATTTTTCCCCTTCAATCACGTTCACGACGACGCCCGTCGGATCGTCCACGAGGGTTTTCGCAATGTACTCGACAAGATCCTTTTCCACGGATCTCTCCTTTCGCCGCGGCCCCTTATGCGCCGGCAGAATCCGCCGGGTACCGCGATGCAGAATCCGCGGGGTACCGCGATGCAGAATCCGCGGGGTACCGCGATGCGGCTTTGCGATTCAGCAGCTGCTTCACCGTGTTCGACGGCGTGGCCCCTCGCGCGAGCCAGTCCTTCACTTTCGCCGTATCCACGGAAAGCTGCTTTTCCAGCTTCTCGATGGGATGGTAGAGACCGATCTCCTCCAGCACCCGCCCGTCACGCGGGGTGCGCGAATCCATCACGACAATCCGGTAAAATGGTCGCTTCTTCGTTCCGAACCTCTTCAGCCTGATGCGCACGCTCACTGGCGTCCTCCTTCTCCTATTGGGTCGATCTTTCGGCCATCCATGGCCTCGGTCGCCCTCGCCTTCCCTGGCTATGTCTGGCCGCCGAGCTGCGACAGCACCTGGGCCTGATATTTCGCAGTTCTTCGACATCTTCTTCATCATGAGACACGTCTTCTCGAATTTTTTCAAGAACCTGTTCACCTCGAAAACCGACGTTCCGCTGCCCCGCGCGATCCGCGTCCGGCGGCGGGGCCCGATGATCCGGTAGTTCTTCCGCTCCGTCGGCGTCATGGACAGGATGATCGCCTCCTCCCGCTTCATCCCCTTCTCGTCGATCTTCTCTTCGGCACCCGTCCCCTTCAGCCCGGGGATCATCTCCATGATCGACTGCAGGCTCCCCATCTTGCGCATGCGGCGGTACTGGTCCAGCATGTCCTCCAGCGTGAAGGTCTCCGCGCGCGAGCTTCTCCTGAAGCTTCTCCGCCTCGCCCCTGCTCCATGGTCTCCTGGGCCTTCTCAACCAGCGTGACCACGTCTCCCATGCCCGAGGATGCGTGAGGCGATCCTGTCGGGGTGGAACGCCTCGAGGCCGTCGAGCTTTTCCCCGACGCCGACGAACTTGATCGGCTTCCCCGTGATGCTCTTCACGGAAAGCGCGGCGCCGCCGCGGGTGTCCGAGTCGAACTTCGTGAGGATGACGCCGGTGAGGCGTCACCTTCGCGTCGAACTCCTGCGCGATATCCACGGCGTTCTGCCCCGTCATGGCGTCCGCGACCAGGAGCACCTCGTCGGGCTGCGCCGCGTCGCGGATGCGCACCAGCTCGGCCATCAGCGCGTCGTCCGCCTGCAGGCGTCCCGACGTATCGACGATGACCGTGTCGAACTGCTCGCGCCGCGCGCGGGCAAGCGCCCCCTCGACGACGCGCACGGGGTCCTGCACCGCTTCCCGGTGCACCTCGACGCCGGCCTTCTCGCCCAGAACGACAAGCTGCTCCACGGCGGCCGGCCGCACCAGGTCCGCCGCCACCAGCAGCGGCTTCCTTCCCTGCTCCTTCAGCCGCAGCGCGAGCTTGGCGGCCGTGGTGGTCTTGCCCGAGCCCTGGAGCCCCGCAAGCAGGATCACCGACTGCGTGTCCGGCCCCTTCAGGGCCAGACCCTGGTTCTCTCCGCCCAGGAGAGCCACCATCCGGTCGTAGAGGATCTTGACGAACTGCTGGCCCGGCGTCACCGAGCGGAGAACCTTCTCCCCCGCGCCTCCTCCGTCGCCTGGTTCACGAACCTGCGCACCACGCGGAGGTTCACGTCCGCCTCGAGAAGGGCGATCTTGATCTCGTTGATCGCGTCCTGGATGTTCTTCTCGGAAATATGCGCCTTGCCGCCGATCTGCCGTATGAGATCGCCCAGCTTGCTGCTCAGTTTGTCAAGCATGCGCGTCCGTTCTTTGTAAGTGTAAGACAGGCAAATATATACCGAGTTAGCTCTTCGATGTCAACCCGCCGCCGCTCGCGGGCTCCGCAATCGCGCAAGCTCACGCGCGAGGATTTATCGCACCTCGAAAAAGTGCCGCTCGAGGTACAGGAGACGGTCGCGCGCCGGGGACGCAAACGTACCCTCAGGGTAGCTGCGCACTATCTCGAGGTAAAGGTCGCGCGCGCGGGCGATATCACGGTAGCGCGAATCGCCCTCCCGCACCTGAGCCATCAGGAAGGTCGCCTCGTCCCGCCACTTCCCCTCCGGGTAGCGCGCGTTGTACTCACCCGCCAGATCCAGCGCGACACCCGATTCGCCCCTCTCTTTTTCCATGCGCGCGGCCTGAATGAGCGTCTCCTCCATGCCCGGAGCTTTCACGGCGAGGAACTGCTTCAGGTAGGACATGAAAGCCTGCTGGTCCTTCTGCGCTATCGCGATGTTCACCATGCCGAGCACCGCGCTGGTCGTGTAGGGCGTCTGAGGAGAGATGTTCTTTTGATAGTACTTGCCCGCCGCATCATACGCTCCCGTGCGCATGTAAAGCGAAGCGATCTGGTCGTTGAGAGCCGGATTTCCGTCCTTATATCCCTTGAGCAGCTCGGCAATCGCCGCGTCGTTGGCGCCGAGGCCGGAGAGCCTTTCGGCAAAGGCCACATCTCCCGGTTCCACCTGTCCCCCGGCGCTCTGGTCCGTGCCCTGCTGCTGATTGGTGGCCAGGCTGAATTCCTGATCAGAGACCACGTGGACACGCACCGTTTCCTTGCTCGATTGTCCCGTCGAATTGTCCTGACGCAGAAAGTCGAGATCATAGGTACCGAGCTTCAAAGGCTGGAAAGAGAACCACGTCTTATTGTTCCGATTTTCCTTGCCTTTGAACGACATCCCGTCCCCCTGCGGCGACTTGTCGGGAAAGCCGAGGAAAAGGAACCCGGTGCCGTCCAGCCCGATCTGTACCTCGTCCCCCTGGCGCGCGTAGATTTCCCGAAGCCTTCCATAGGAGCCGTTGGGTGCCCCGCCTGTCTGCGCGTCAGCCGGTCCGGGGTTCGTCGCAGAGCCCGCGGAGGCTGCCGCCGGAGATTGCAGCGAGCGTGCAGCCTGAGGAGCGGGTGGCGGCGCGAGTTGCGTGACGGCGGGAGACGAAGCTTGTGTCGCGGGCGCAGGCGCGAGCTGTTTCCCGGCGGCCGCGGAGACGGGAGGCGTCTTCTTGACCTCCGGGGCCGCACTGGCAATCCGCACCGGTGCGTTCGGAAGATTCAGCGCGGTGACCCTCGGTTCCCTGAGAATGCGCGGTGCCGCATGGACAACCGGAATGGATACCTCGTAGCCTGGCCCCCCCTCGGACACCGCCTGGGGCGCAGCCATGGCCGCGGCTGCGGCCGTGCGGGAATCAGGAGCAACCGGCGCCAGGTACGGCAGGACTGAGGCCCCGGGCACAGGGTCAGCTGGACGTTTCGCTGTGGAATCGAAAAGCTCAACTGTCTGTACGGGTTGCCGGGCAACAGTTGCGCAGGAAAGCACACAGGCCGCCGCGGCCCCAAGCAGCAAGAAGAGATTCATCCGTCGCATCGGTTCCCCCCTCCCGAAAAAACCGAAGTGCTTCAACTCTCCAAGTCTGAGTATAGCGTTATTGAACCTTTTCGAACAGACGCCGCATGTTCTGATCATTTGCGGCCTGAAGGACTTCAAGGGTTATCTGGCGCGGCGGAATCCAGTACTTGCCGACGACCTCCGCGCTCCATCGCGCAAGACGCGGCCTGAAAGGAACGTAGTGCGGCGTTTCCTCCGGGGATTGAGGCAGCGGCAGCAGGAAATCTTCCGGTGCAAGCGCCAGTTCCTCGGGAGTAAGCGCGGGGGGCTTCTGCGTCCGCTCGAGCGCCTGGCGCTCCTCCGCCACGAGACGGCGGGTGCGCGCGCCTCCGGAGGAAGAGATCACGGCCAGGGTGACGATGAATGCAAGAACCGACGCCCCCGCGATGATGAGGACTTCAAGCCTGGGCAGCCGAAGAAACTGTTTCACCCCTCTCCCTGTTTTCCAGCCTTATGGCCACCAGCTTCGACACGCCGGATTCTTCCATAGTCACACCGTAAAGCACGTCCGCGCCGGAAACGGTGCGCTTGTTGTGCGTGATCACGATGAACTGGGAATTCTGCGAAAACTCCTTCAATAAATGAGTCAACCTGCCCACGTTCTCTTCATCCAGGGCCGCGTCGATCTCGTCCAGCAGGCAGAATGGGGACGGCTTGACCATGAAGATCGCGAACATGAGCGACACGCCGGTGAGGGAGCGTTCACCGCCCGACAGCAGGTTGATGTTCTCCAGCTTCTTTCCGGGAGGCTGGGCAAAGACCTCGATGCCGGACTCCAACGGCGCTTCGGGGTTCTCCAGGCGGAGCTCTGCCCTGCCGCCGCCGAACAGGCGGCGAAACACGGTGTGGAAATTCTTCTTGATCTTGTTGTACGTGTCCAGGAAAAGCTCGATGGACTCCGTCCGAATCTCGGTGGTGACCTTCTTCAAGTCCTCCCGCGCCCGGGTAAGGTCGGAGAGCTGGCCGCTGAGGAAATCAAAACGGTCTTTCACCTCGGCGAACTCCTCCGGGGCCATCAGGTTGACCTGGCCGAGCTTCCGCATCTCCTCTCTGAGCTCCCCCAGCCGCGGGCGAAGGTCGCGGTTCGGCTGCAGCTCGGGGATGCGCGTCTCGTATTCTGTGAGGTCTCTCGAAAACCGTTCCGAAAAGCTTGCATGCAGGTCCTTGATCTCGGTGCGGATTTCCGTGACCTCGATCTGCATTTTCTCGATCTCCGACTGCGCCCTGGCCAGGAGTGTGTTCTTCTGCCTGAGCTCCTCCTCCTGTGAGACGAGCTCCTTGTTCCTGCTGGATATCTCGCCTTCGAGACCGGAAAGCTCTAAGCGCGCGGATTTCCCCTGCTCTTCGATCTGCAGGCGCTCGCCTTCAGCCGCGGCAATTCTCTGCTGCGTCTCCTTCACCCGGGTGCGGATTTCCTGTATCTCCGCCCCGACTTCCTTCAGCAGGGCTTCCTGCTCGTTCCGCTCGCGGGCAATCCGTGCTATCTCCTGCTCCAGGCCGGCCTTCTGGGTTTGAAGCCGCGCGAGATTCACCCGCAGGTCTTCCAGCGTCCTTCTGTATTCTTCGATCTTTTCGCGCAGGCCGGAGTTTTCCTTTGCGAGCTGGTCGTTTTTCTGGCGCAGGCGCGCAATGTCGGCCGCTCTTTCATTGATGCGCTCGTCGATGTCGCGCTTTCGCGTGATGATGCCCTGGGGAGCGAGAAACTCATCGAGGAAGGACGGGGCAAAGGTACGAGAGCGCTGGAAGAGCTTCTCGAGGACGTCCAGCTTGTCCAGGGCTCCCTTCAATACAGCGAGGGTGCTCTGAATGAGCTTGTCGCGCTCGGATCGGGCCAGGTGCTCCACCCCGGCGACGTCTTCCCACAGGGTCGTTTTGCCGCCGAGCTGGATGCGCAGGCTCTGCAGGGTCTCCTCGATTGACTCCTCCACCGTGCGGCGTTCGGCGGAAGAATACCCCATTTCCTTGAGCCGGGCGTCAAGCTGGGTGACGATATCCTCCGTGATGGCCCGGAGCTCCACTCTGAGCTGCTCGATGGCCTCTTCCTGGGCCTGGGCCTTCTCCGCATTTGCGCGGATCACTTCCTCGTTCGTCCGCACCCGGGTGTTGCAGGTTTCTATATCCGCGGTAAACGCCTTGATATTTTCTTCCGTCTCTCCGATTCGTGCGCCCAGTTCCGCGAGTCCCGCCTTCCGCTTTTCCGCCTCTGCGTTCATGTCCTCGAGCTTGCGGCGTATGTTCTTTTCGCGCAGCGCGTCCGCTTCGATATTCCGCTCCAGCTCCGTGATGCGCTCGGCGTACATGCGCACCTGGCTCTCCCGCGTGCTCTTTTCCATGTCCAGCTGATAGATCTTTTTATGGGACTCGACGAGCTGGGACTCCATCGAGTTCACAAGGTCCACCTGCCGGGCGATGGACTCGTTCACCGTGCCGATGGCGCGTGTAATCTCCTGGCGCGTCTTCACTTTCTCTTCGAGCCGGCCGTCCCTTTTCTTCTTGTCTTCCAGCAGTCCTTTGAGCCTCAGGAGCTGAATCTCCAGCTCAACCTCGAAGATCTCTTCCCGAAGCTTGCGGTAGGCCTCGGCCTTCTCCGCCTGGCCTTTGAGGGAGGTGTAGCTGCGGCGGACCTCCTCCAGTATTCCTTCGACGTGGCGTATGTTGTCCTGCGTCTTCTCCAGCTTCCGCTCGGCCTCCTGCCCGCGCACGCGGAACCGTGTTATGCCGGCGGCTTCCTCGAAGACGTAGCGGCGCTCTTCGGGCCGGGTGGAAAGAAGCTGGTCGATCTTGCCCTGTTCCATGATCGAGTAGGCGGATTTGCCGATCCCCGTGTCGAAAAAAAGCTCGCGCACCTCGCGGAGCTTCACCGGATTGTTGTTGATGAAGTATTCGCTCTCCCCCGAGCGGTAGAGCCTGCGCTTGATGGATACTTCGGGAAGGTCGAGGGGAAGAACCTCGTCCTGATTGGAGACGAGCAGGCTCACCTCCGCGACTCCGAGGGGTTTTCGTGTCTCGCTCCCCGCAAAGATGACGTCCTGCATTGTCTCCGCGCGGAGGGATTTCGACGACTGTTCACCGAGGACCCATTTCATCGCGTCCACGACGTTGCTCTTGCCGCAGCCGTTGGGGCCAAGGAGGGCGGCAACACCGTCCGTGAACTCGATCTGGACCTTGTCTGCAAAGGACTTGAACCCGAAGATCTCGAGAGTCTTTAGAAACACTTCCGCTCCCAGTCGAAATGCATTATCATGCTCGGAACTTACTGAGGCTGTAGTAAACACCCAAATGGGGGGGCGGTCAAGGCATTCGGGTTTTCGGACGCATTGCAGGCGGCTTTGGGGGCGCGCAGGGAGCGTAGAATGCATCCATTGAGAGCGACGCGGAGGCGGGTTGTCTCCGACGGGCTCGTCTGCGGGATCGACGAAGCCGGGAGAGGCCCGATCGCCGGCCCGGTGACCGCCGCGGCGGTGATCCTGCCTTCTGATTTTGCGGTCGAAATTCTCGACGACTCGAAGATTCTCTCCGCCGCGCACAGGAGGGAGGCCGCCGCAGTGATCATGGACTGTGCGGTCTCCTGGGGTATCGGCTGGGCGACTCACGAAGAAATCGATTCACTGAATATCCATCACGCCACCCTGCTCGCCATGTCACGTGCCATCGAGGCCATGGCAGTGAAGCCCGCGCGTATTGTGGTGGACGGGCTCTATTGTCCCCTCAGCGGTATCCCCGGCACCGCCATTGTCAAGGGCGATGCATCGGTGCCCGAGATAATGGCGGCATCGATACTGGCCAAGACCGCCCGTGATGCATGGATGGAAGAGTATGCCCGCCGGGAGCCGAACTATCGGTTCGACAGGCACAAGGGATATCCCACCGCCGAGCATCGCAGGATTGTGCTTGAAATCGGGCCTTCCCGGATCCAGCGGCGGACTTTCAGGGTGCGTTGCCCTTGACGACTTTCACCGCGGCGTTGAATGCGTCGAGAAATGCCGCAAGGTCCTCCTTGAATACGATGACGTTTCTGCGCTCGAACCGGTCCTCTCCGCTTTTCTTGCTCTCCACAATGTCCAGGAAAACATCACCGGTGCGATTCTCTTTCACATTGAAGAAATACGTTCGCTTGGCCGTATTGGCCTTGGAGGAAAAGATCTCGCCCCGCGTCCCCATATCGCACCTCCTGTTCGATGCGCCGCCCAACGCCGCCCGGGATACCCGCGCGTTCAGACTATAGCCGCGCCTCTTGACGCGCGCAATGACCTCAGGCGGGGCTCATTCATTCACTCTCCTCGCCTTGACGTTTCAACGCCCCGCTGGTAGATTACCCTCGCACACGCGCCCGTCGTATAACGGTAATACCCCAGCCTTCCAAGCTGGAGCAGTGGGTTCGATTCCCATCGGGCGCTATTGTGTAAATTATTATTGAACAATAACTTGCATCAATTAGGCTTAGAATTAGAATCCTGGAATTAGTCGTTTTAGTCGCCATTCATGCACTGCCTGAGGATCTGGCTGCAGTCCGAAACATCCAAGAATCAATATTCACTTCTCATCTGTTGACTTCCAGGAGCTCGTCTGATTCTCAGGAACGGTTTACAATAGCTGCAGCCCCCCTTCTGCGCCAAGATCGCCCATGCCATATCGCAGCGAGGAAGCCCCCGAGCCCGAAGATTTGCCGTTTGCATCCCGTCAACTCTCTCTGCTTGGTTCTGCGCCACGCGATCGACTTTTTGACTCGCTCGTCGATGATTGGAGAGCCGTCAAGGGACGCCGTCATTCCTATTTACTCGCTTGTTCCCACTTCGTCCCACGAAGATCCTTCCAGATCCCACCTTGTGCGTAACGCTCGGGGTGCAGAACCTTCGGCCGGGGGTCTTCTGCCGTATCCAGCTGGAGGACCATCCACTTCGGGTAAGGCACGCCGGGGTCTGACGCCGAGTCCAGGAGCCGGAGCTCGTCATCCGACAGCGCAAGGTCGACGGCCTTGATGTTGTCTTCTAGGTGCTCGAGCTTGCGCGCGCCGATGATCACGCTGCTCACCCCGGCCCTTCCCAGCACCCAAGCAAGCGCTACTTGTGAAGCACTGACGCCACGACGGGCAGCCACTTGCGCAAGTACGTCCACGACGCGGTAGCCCAGCTCCCTGTCGAATGGCACGAACTGCCCAGCCTCGGCAAAGCGCGTGCCGGCTGGCGCGGGATTGGCGGGGCTGTACTTGCCCGAAAGGAATCCCCCGGCGAGCGGGCTCCACACTAAGATGCCGATATTGTGGTACTCGGCGAAGGACTGGAACTCATATTCAAGCCCCCGGCCGACCAGGCTGTAGTACATCTGCGCCGTCACGTATTTCTCAAGCCCCATGCGTTCCTGCATCATGAGCGCAGTGGCCGCCTGCCAAGAGAGCATGTTGGAAAGCCCAATATGGCGTACCTTGCCCTGGCGCACTAGATCGTCGAACGTCCTCAGGGTCTCTTCCAGCGGCGTATTGCTGTCCCATCCGTGCACCTGGTAGAGATCGATGTAATCTGTCTGGAGCCTCTTCAGACTGCTCTCAATCCCTCGCATGATATTGATCCGGGTGGCGCCGCTCCTGTTGAAGTTCTCGCTCATAGGGAGTCGAACCTTTGTGGCCAGAACGATCTCTGCCCGCACCCCCTTCAAAGCGTTTCCTAGAAGAGTTTCGCTCTCTCCGAGGCTATAGACGTCGGCGGTATCGAAGAGGTTAATTCCCCGGTCCAGAGCAAGCTTCACAACCCGCGCGGTATCCTCCTGACCGAGATTTCCCATGTTCATCTTTCCGCCGAACTGGACCGAGCCCAGCGCCACCTCGCTTACAATCAATCCGGTATTACCCAGTTTCCTGTATTTCATCCTTGCTCCTATGCTTTTTTTGCTTAGTGTCCAGGTCCGTTGAGTTTATTTTCCGCCGTCCGGCAGCCAATCTTTATCAACCTTGTCTTTAGGCAGGTACGGAGATTTCACAAACACGCCGGTCCAGGGCTCGCTTCCCGTATTGCGCAGGTAATGGTCTCTCTTTGGCGGCACCTGAATGAAATCCCCTGGTCCGAGGGAGTATTTTTCCGCATCGACGTAAATGTCACAGGTCCCTTCGAGCGTGTAGAAAATCTCCTCGACTTCCTCGTGGTAGTGGGTCGAGAAGTCCTCACCAGGAAGTATGCGCACGACCCCGAAATCCAGGTTCGGGCCACGGGCGATATACTTCGGGCCCGACTTATTGTCGCGCCGAAACGGGACACTCGACTCGTTGATGATCCGCATTTTGTCCGACATCTGTTGGCTCCTTGCTATTTATTCGCCGGGGGCACGCCACATGGATTCGGTGACGCCGCGGCGGGCTAGTTCGAGCTGCACGGCGTAGACGGCAGTCCAACGCTCTTTCATCTCCGCGTAAATCGGCCCGAACTCGGGACGCGGCTCGACCTCGCGCTCGAAGGAGACCGTCCTCTCTATCGCGTCGGGAAAGGACCTGAAAGTCCCGATGCCCACCCCGGCGCATATCGCGGCGCCGAGGGCTGTAGCCTCCTTCACCACGGGAATTCGTAATGGCACTCCGAGCACATCCGCGACGATCTGCGGCCATAGCCTGCCTTTGGATGCACCGCTCGCGAAGATAGCGCTCCTTGGATAGGGGGCGCCGATATCGGTTATGCGCTCGATATTCGAGCGTACAACTATCGCGGTATTCTCCAAGAGAGCGCGGAACAGCGTGATGCGATCACATTTCTCGGGGTCAACCGAGAGGTTCGCAAATGTCGGCGCGGCGTGCATCCAGTGCATATAGTCCATCGCATCGGAGAAGACGGGCACAACGCCGTTTGAGCCCACAGGCACCTCTCCCGCCATCTCTTCGAGGACGGCATAGGGATCGCGCCCTGCCGCGCACGCCGCCGTCTTCACGTCTGGGAATATGGCATCGCGCATCCAGCGTGCGGCGAGGCCTGCGAAGAATACGATCGTCTCAGCTTGCCATTGGCCGGGGACTGCGTGGAAGTTGATCCGTATCCTGCCTGTCGGGTCGTGGGGCGGAGCTGCGAAATTCATCTCCTGTTGCCAAAAAGTGCCGCCGAAGATGGCCGTATCGTTCGCGTGAACGGCGCCCACGCCCACCGCGCCGAGTTGCGCATCGCCGCCCCCCATCACGATCGGTATGCCGGCCTCAAGGCCGGTCTCCGCAGCAGCTTTGGGGGAGAAGCTCGCCGATGATTTCGCCAGATTCCCGAACGGGAACCGATACGAAGCTAGACGGGAGCCCCGCCGCCGAAATCAGCTCGAGCGACCAAGATCGCAAGCCGAGGTCAAAGAGCCCCATCGTGCCGCCGTTCGAGCGGTCCACCGCGATGGGAGCACCGAGTCGCACGGCTATCCAATCTGAGAGCATCGCGACGGAAACCGCCCGCTTGTACAGCTCGGGCTCGTGCGCCTTAAGCCAGAGAAGCCGCGGCGCGGCGCCCAGAGCGA
The DNA here is from genome assembly GCA_963820435.1 of uncultured Spirochaetota bacterium. GTDB lineage: Bacteria > Spirochaetota > Spirochaetia > SZUA-6 > Fen-1364 > Fen-1364. Next base: position 89,057 of record CAWGAC010000017.1, read on the forward strand.
AAGTCTGCCCGCTCGTCCTGTAGAAAGAGTCTTCGAGGCCCCTCGCGCGAAGGGCGCGTACCTCATCGATCGAGCGAGCGTCCACGTTGGCGCACGCCCAGAGCTCCTCTTGTGCCTCGGCGAAGACGACAATGCCCTCCCGCATGCTTGTGGCTGCGATAGCGTCGACGCGTTTAATGCGTGCCTTCGCCACGGCCTCCCGGATACAAGCCGTCATTTGGGCCCAGTTGGCCTGCGTGTCAAACTCCATCGAGCCTGGCACCCCGGGGAGGCTTCGATGCGTCCATTCACGGCCCGAAATCGCGAGCTCCTTACCACGTTCATTAAAAAGGGCAGCGCGACAGCTGCCAGTTCCCGCATCGAGAGCCAAAAAGATAGCCATTGCGAACCGCCTGTAGGTTGGACGGGCCCCCGCATGGGGGCCACCGTCCGATTTGCAAAGCGCCCACGGCATGGGCGCCCTTTCTACTTAGAAATTGTAGTTGTCGATATTCTCGGGGGTGAAAACCACGCGCTCCGGGAGCAGGACAATTCCGTTGTTCGGGGCCTCGTACTTGTATCCCTGCACGGAGTTCGGGCTGATCTCGACCTTGCCGATGCCTGGCACTTCGAAACTGTCGCCGACCTTGAACGTGGCTCCCGAGGCGAGCTGGGCGGCCATATAGATCGAGAGCTTGCCCTGCACGACGACGTCCCAGAGGCCGAACTTTTTCACAGTGCCGCTCTTGACGTACTGCTTCATCGCATTGGGCGTTGAGAAGCCGACGATGATGAATTTGCCACCGATCTTGAGGTTCTCCGCAGCTTGGGCGGCGGCGGGAAGGGCGGTGGAGTCCGGGCAGATGATTGCGTCGAGGTCGCTGTAGGTGGAGTAGATCGACGTGGCCGTCTGGAGGGACTTCTGGGGATCTTGATAGCCGAACTGTGTCGTGACAATCGTCCAGTTGGGGAATTCTTTTGCGATTTTGGCCTTGGCGACGTTGACCCATTGATTCTGATCGGTTACCTCGGGGCTCGAATAAAAGAAGGCGACCTTCTTGGGCGTAGTCTTCGCATTGGCCATCTGGGAGGACGCCATGTCGACGAGCAAGGTGCCGAGCTGCGGGGGGGTGCCCTGGTCGATGTAGTAGGAGCGGTACTGTGGATCGACGTCGGAGTCCCAGGTGAGGATCTTGACGCCGCGGTCCATGGCACGCTTCAGCGCCTGGTTGAGGCCGCTCGGCGACAGTGAGGAGACAACAATAGCGTTGTAGCCCTGATTCACGAAGTTGTTGATGTACTCGATCTGCCGGGAGACGTTTGCTTCATTCGGGCCGTCATACTTTACGGCGATGCCGAGTTGCGCGCCCATGGCCATGGCGCCCTTCCCGCCGGACTCGAAGAAGCCGTTACCGGTCAACTTAGGAACGAAGGCGACCTTAATGTTCGTCTTGATCGCCACGGGGCCATCTGCGAACACCGCGGTGCCTACCGCGAGCATTATGCTGGCGGCGCACAGGAAAGTGACAAACCTCTTCATATGCGTACCTCCTCTAATATTTATTCCCGCTAGGCGGGAATAGGGAACGAATCTAGGAGCCCAACGCCGGGCCGGCCCCGCGTTGGGCTCGGGCGGCGATGGTGACTCTCTTCAGCGCGGCCTTCGTGAGACGCCGCTGCGAGACCCGTGCCGCGATCTCCTTGAGGACGACAGTGGCGATAAGAATGAAACCCACGGTCAGCAGCGAGACGTCGCTCGTGATACCAAGCGCCATAAGGCCCTGCTTCATGTAACCAAGGAAAATTGCAGCGACGAAGGTTCCGAGTATGGTCCCGGAGCCGCCGTTAATGTTCGTCCCGCCGAGGACGACGGCGGTGATCGTCGGCATGAGGGCCTCCTTGCCGAGGTCCGAGCGCGAGGATGTGAAGTAGGCTGTGAGGAAGAGCCCGGCTATTGCCGCGCCGAGCCCGGTAATGGCGAAGGCCGTTACAATCGACCTCTTCACTCGGATACCAGACAAGAGGGCGGCATGCCTGTTCACCCCGATGAGGTAGTACGACCTGCCGAGCCCCGTCTTCACGAGGAGGACGGTAACGGCTATGGCGAAGAGCGCGCTGAAAATCAGCGCGTAAGGCACGCCTCCGACCGCGCCGTAAGACAGGTTGGTGAAGCTCTCGGGAAAGCCTCCGATACCGTTGTAGCCCGAGGCGCCTATGCTGCCGGAGAACCCCGTCGCGAGACCTTGGTAAAGGAACATAGTGCCGAGTGTTAGGACGAGGGGGTTAATGTCAGTGTAGGCCGCGAGCAGGCCATTGAGCAGGCCGGCCACTGTGCCCATTGCGAGGGCTGAAATAAGCGAGGCCCATATTGGAAAGCCCCAGAATTTCCATAGGAGCCCGAAGACGATCGAGGACAGCCCCATCATCGAGCCGACGGAAATGTCAATAGCGCCCGTAATGATGACGAGAGTGAGCGGGATGGCGACAATTAGGATGTGCGCGAAGTCGTTCGTCGAGTAGAGCAGGTTCCCCGCGTTGAGAAAGCTCTGGTTCAGGGCGCCGAAAATGAATATCTCGGCGACAAGGAGGATGAGAATTGAGAACTCCCAGCGCTTAATAAGGAATGTTATGCGATTCATAGGGAGCTCTCCGCAGCCTTCGCGGCCTCGACGCTAGTTCGTCCGCCGGAATTACGCCCGAGCAAGCGGGCCTTCTTGTTATTGATCTCCATCACCCGGCGGATCTCGAAGTCGAAAAGGACAACGACAAGAAGGATGGCGCCTGCCACCGCGTCATTCCAGAAGGCTGGCAATTTAAGGAACACTAGGACGGAGTCGATCGCCGTGAGGAACAGGCCGCCGACCATCGGTCCGAAGGGCGTGCCCACGCCGCCCGCTAGGCTAACACCGCCAAGCACGCTCCCCGCGATGGCGCGCATCTCCTGCCCTGCCCCCGCCGACATCGGGATGAAGCTAAGCTGGGACACGAAAAGTATGGCGGCGAGTCCGGCGAAGCCTCCCGAGGCCACGTAAGCGAGAAGCTTGGTCCGCCTCACGGGGATACCGACGAGGAAGGCCCCTTCCTCGTTGTCGCCGACGGGGTAGATGTAGCGGGCGACGCGAGACCACTTCAGCACTGCCGCCGCAGCGGCGACCACGAGCAGTGTGAGCCAGACCACGTCGTTGACCCCGAGGAGCTTCGCCGCAGCGAGGCTTTTCACCGACTGCGGCACCGCATCCACCCAGGAGCCGCCCGTGAGGACCGGCATCAACCCGCGTAGGACTCCCATGGTGCCGAGCGTCATAATGATGGGCGGCACGTTGAATACGGCCACACCTATGCCGCTCACCGTACCCGCGACGAGGCCCGCGAAGACGGCGATCGCGCAAGCCATGGGCACCGAGGCGCCTTTGTTGGCTATAAGCCCCAAGCAGACTGCCGCGAATCCCATGACCGCGCCGACCGAAACGTCTATCCCCTTCGTGATGATCACGAAGGACTCCCCCACGCCAAGGAGAATGAGGATGAGGGAACTTGTCGCGATGCTGAGGAGGGTTTCGGGTTTCGCGAATACCGGGTTCACGAGGGCAACGCCGATCACGACGAGAGCGAGGAGGCACAGAACGATGATTTCCCGCCGTCTCCCGAGGCCCTTGGTGAGGATCATGCCTTGTCCTCCAGTCCAAAGGCGCTGGCTGTCACCCGCTCGATGTCGAACTCGGGCCCGGGCAACTCCGCAGAAACGCGGCCGTTGTGCATGACGAGAATTCGGTCGCTTTCCTGAATTACCTCGGAGAGGTCGGAGGAAATCAGGATGCTGCTAATGCCGCGGCTGCGAAAATCGTTGATGAGCCTGTACACATCCTGGCGAGCCTGCGCATCCACGCCTCTGGTTGGCTCGTCCAGGATGACGAGGGTGGGCTCGGCGGCGAGGATTTTCGCGAGGACCACTTTTTGCTGGTTTCCTCCCGAAAGGGTCCGTGAGATTTGCGCGCCTGAGAAGACCTTGATGCGGAGCTGGTCAATGTAGCGCTTCGCGAACAGACTCTCCTTCCTTAGGGAGAGGAAGGGCCTGCCGAGGCGGTTGAGGACACTCGCCGTCATCGTTTGCGCGTTGGGCAAGTCAAGAAAGATGCCCTGGAGGTGGCGGTCCTCCGGCACGTACCCGACACCTGCCATAAGACAGCTCCGCGGTGTGCGGTTCGTGAGTTCTTTCCCTCGCACGAAAACCTTGCCCGTCACAAAGTCATCGAGGCCAAGGATCGCGTGGGCAAGCTCCGTGCGTCCTGCTCCGACGACCCCGGCAAAGCCAAGGACCTCGCCGAGGCGGACCGAGAAAGATACGTCCGTGAAGCCGTAGCCCGAGAGATGCTCCACCTTGAAAACCTCGGGCGCCCCCGCGAGCGAGGGCCGGACGCCGTATACGCCCGCGGCCGAGGTTATGCCATTCTCGTGGCGGTCGGTCGCGGGCAACATGGCCCGGATGACATCCTGAGTCGAGAGCGCGCTGGTAGGCTTCGAGAGCACGATAACGCCATCGCAAAGCACACTAATGCGGTCGGAGATCTCGAAGACCTCGTTGATCCGGTGGAAATGAAGAAGATGCCGATGCCCCGGGAAACGAGGACGTGTATCCGCGCGAAGAGGGCTGCCACCTCCTTGAAGGTCAGCGTCGAGGTCGGCTCGTCGAATATAAGAACACTAGCATCGCGGATGAGGCTTCGAATGATTTCGAGGATCTGCTGGTTCGCGATCAAGAGCGAAGAAGCGGGGTCCTGAAGGTCGCCGTCGAAGCCGAGGTCGGCCGCAAAACCGCTTACACGCGCGAGCGTGTCAGCGGGCATCGCCCGCATGCCGCAGACGATGTTCTCGAACACCGACATGTTCGGAAAAACCTTCGGCTCCTGCGGCACGAGGTAGATCCTATGCTCGTGGGCCGACTGCGGGTCGGAGAAGACGAGCTCGCGTCCCCGCGAGGACAGACTGCCGCGGTCCCTAGCGTAGGCGCCGGACAGGATCTTCATCAAAGTCGACTTGCCTGAGCCATTGCCGCCGAGGAGCGCATGAACTTCCCCAGCGCGAAGGTCAAGGTTTACGCCCTTTAGGACGGGTACGCCGCCGAAGAATTTCCATATGCTGCTCATGGATACGAGGACTTCGGGTGTGGTCGACGTCACGTTGTCTGCCATTAATTGTACCCTGCTGGGGACTCAAGATTAATGAGCTTGCTCATCTCTTATTCATCGCGCGTCTCGGAAAAGAGCTCTATGCGCTTGGTCTTTTTGCTCTTGAGGCTCTCAACGAGCTCTAGAGCCTGCGTGACATTGAGATTTTCGTGGAGGATGCCGCGAACGCCGGCAATCACCGCCTCGGGATAGGCAGCCTGCCAAACGTTACGGCCCATATCGACGCCGATGGCGCCGCACTGGATCGCGTTGAAGCAAAGCTCGAGTACGTCCTTGTCCGTGTTAAGTTTGGGGCCGCCCGCGACGACGATGGGAACGGGGCACTTTGCGACCACTTCCTCGAAACCCTCACAGTAGTAGGTTTTCACGACATCCGCCCCGAGCTCTGCACAGATGCGTGAGGCGTGCGCGAGATAGCGCTTTTCCTTCTTGTCTTTGAGCGCCTTGCCGACGGCGGTTACGCCCAGGACGGGAAGGTTCAGCTTGGACGCTGCATTGACCATCTCGGTCAGGTTCATGATGGTTCGATGGCCATGCTCCGAGCCGATAAATACGGAGACAGCCACAGCAGAAGCGTTGAGTTTCACGGCCTCAGCGGCGTCGAGAATGACTCCTCATTGTCGATATCCGGATCAAGTATCGTGTTGCCCCCAGATGCGCGGAGGACGATTCCCTTGCGGAAATCGCTTGGCACACAACTGGTGAGGATTCCGGGACTCAGCATGAGAGAGTCGATGTAGGACACGAGAGGGGCGATTGCCGAGGCGGGCTTCTCCATCCCTGTCGTGGGTCCCATGAAGTAGCCATGATCGATGGCGAGCATAAGGGCGTGCCCGTCCGGAGCGACTATAGAGGCGAGCCTGTTGCGCTTACCCCACGGCATATTCTCGAACATGATCGATTTCCTCCTGGCGTTGACCAATTGTATCTTGATATTTGAGTTTTTGTCAAGAAAATTATTTAATTTTGCATCTTTACAAATGCACATTCGTGTGCAATATTAGTGACATATGTTATGGAGGAGAAATGCTTGATAGCGCCGAAGAAAGGCTCGTACGGATCTCCAAGATGGCCTATCTCTATTACATAGAGAGAAAAAACCAGGTTGAGGTCGCCGAAACTATGGGCCTTGCTCGTACCATGGTCTCACGGCAGCTCAAGGAAGCCGAGGAGTCAGGCCTCGTCCAGATTCGGGTGGAGTATCCTGTACGCTCAAGTCGCCTCGAACGGCTTTTCTCGGAGCGCTTTGACCTTGCGGAGCCTCGGATCTACCTCATCAACGAGGAGAACTCCTCCGCCGTCAAACGCCTCATCGGCCTCGCCGCCGCCCGCTACCTCGCACCCACAGCACGGCGCATCGCCCTCTCCTGGGGTTCTACTTTATTTGAAATGATCAAAAACCTTGAGCCTCGCGCTGACAGCGGGGGTGAGGTCATCCAACTCATTGGAGCCACTGGCCGCGAGCACAATCCGAATGACGGACCTCTGATTGCCCGTGCCCTCGCCGAGCGGCTCAACGCCCGCCTCTACTTGCTCCACGCACCCCTCGTTGTGGAGAGCGCGCTCGTCGCAAAGGCCCTCATGAAGGACAAAGTCGTGCGCGCGACCCTGGATCGGGCCTCCGCGGCGGACATCGCCTTCGTCGGCATTGGGTCACTCGAACGGGAAAAGAACAGCCTTTTCCACGCGGGCTACCTCTCCGAGGAGGAACTCAATCGCATAAAGACTGCGGGAGGCGTCGGCGACATCTGCGCCCAATTCGTTGACGCGAAGGGCAAGCTCCTCGACATTGACATCAATCGTCGGATTATCGGTCTTCCCCTCGCGGCTTCGCCCACATCCCCAAGGTCGTCGCCGTCGCTCATGGGCCCGAGAAAGTCAAGGGCATCCTCAGCGCCCTGCGCGGACGACATATCAAAGGCCTAATCACCGACCACCGGACAGCGAAGCCGTCCTCGCGCTCGACACGGTCGGGAAATAAGAGCACTCAGCCTTGAAGCTCCGCATGTCTGCCAATCAGTAAAGAGACGTTTCAAAGCTAGTCCGACGAATCATGCTGGGCGAGACCAACAGCTTTCGTCAGGCAGATGGAGTACGATCAACTTCTTAGGCTCTCCGCGACCGCATCTTCGCCAATCGCTGGGTCCCGGCTGATTTTCCAGTTGAGACTTGCCAATCGACACGACCTGCGTACCTATCCAGTGGTTGTCGACCTCAGCCCAGACGTACCCGCAGCTCGGCCAGGAGCCGTCCTGAGTGTCACCTGAGTGTGACCCGGAGTGTCACATTTTCAGCTACAAGCCCTTGCATCTTGCTGCAAGCCTCTACAAGTACCATTGACACAATTCCAGGCCGGCGATAGATTTAATGCAAGTTGATGCAAGCGCTTGCAAGAACCTGCAAGGCTCCAAAAATAGCCTGAGCGGTCTTCCAAGCTGGAGCAGTGGGTTCGATTCCCATCGGGCGCTGATCGCGGCCGCCTAGCAGGAAGAATGGGAATTTTCCGCAGCATCAGAAGAAACCACATTCTCAAGGAAGGTCTCCTTCCTCCCGACACCTGGACGTGGCTTGTCCAGGACCACCCGATCCTCGACGGGCTCTCCAAGTCAGAGCTTGCAGATCTCCGCGCGCTGTCCACGCTTTTTCTCCACGAGAAAACCTTCGAAGGCGCGGACGGCCTGGAGCTCACCGACTCGATGCGCGAGGTGATCTCCGTCCAGGCCTGCCTGCCCATCCTTCAGCTCGGACTCGAGAAATATGAGGACTGGAAAACCGTGGTCGTGGTGCCGGACGTCTTCATCCAGGAACACACGGAGTTCGACAAGGCGGGTGTGGCCCATGAATGGGACGAGGACAACAGCGGGGAATCCTGGGACACCGGACCGGTGGTTCTGTCCTGGAAAGACGTGGAGGCATCAGGATGGGGCGACGGGTACAACGTCATCATCCACGAGGCCGCCCACCGGCTCGATCTCCTCGATGGAGAGGTGAACGGGAGACCCGAGCTGCATGAAGGGATGGATCCCCTCGAATGGCGGGAGGTTTTTTCAAAGGCGTTTCAAGATCTCAAGAAACGCGCCGGCAGGAAGAAGCGCGGGCTTCGGATTGACGACTACGCGGTGCAGGACGATGCGGAGTTCTTCGCCGTTACCAGTGAGTACTTCTTCGAGCAGCCCGATGTCCTGCACGGGGAATACACCGACGTCTATCGCCTGCTCGGCGCCTACTATCGGCAGGATCCGCTGTCGCGGCGGAAGGGCGGTTGAATCGTCCGGCCCGCGCGTGAAGATCTATCTGCCGCCCGGCTGCCCGAATCCCAGGTACCTGCTCGCCGTTCCTACTACGACAAGGGTCCAGAGAACAAATACGACCGCCGTCGGCAGTCGGCTCTGAAACCGCTCCATGAATCTCCTGTAGACGACAGTCAGAATGAAGACGCTTCCGCCCAGCCAGACCAGGAACGTGAGCGCCCAGCCCCACCCCACCCATTCGCGAAACCACACGGATATCTCGTTCACAATGTTCATTCCCTGCAGAGTCTAGACGCATGAAGGAGCACGGTCAAGCCGACCGGTATGTTACGATGATTTAATCAGCCCTTAATCGAACCACAACTCAGCATGCGTATTTTTTTCCCGGAGGTAATGATGAAAATGACGTATCATTATTCGATTCGCGCGGCGATCGCGGCGATTGCACTCCTTGGAGGAGCTTCGGGACTCGCCTTCGCGGAGAACCCGAGCCCCCGGCTCATGCAGTCCTCGCCTTCCCTGCAGTCGGTGCAATCTTCATTTCGAGAGATAGCCCGGACTGTCCTGCCCGCAGTGGTAGAGATAAACGTCACGGAAACGATCACGCAGCAGGTCCCCCGGTTGGCTTTTCCATTCTTCGACCAGGCGCCGGGAAACGGCCAGGGGAGGACCTTTCGCCAGTCCGGTCTCGGATCCGGCATCATCGTGAAAAAGATCGGTGACACCGTCTACGTGCTCACAAACAACCACGTGGTCAAGGACGCAACGGATGTAAGCGTCCGGCTGAACGACCAGAAAGATTTCAAGGCGAAGGTGGTGGGCACCGACGCGCGCAAGGACATTGCGCTTGTTTCTTTCGAAACGAAAGATAAGGTCACGATCGCCGAGCTCGGAGATTCGGACAGCCTTCAGGTCGGAGATTTTGCGCTGGCGGTGGGAAACCCCTTCGGGTTCGAGTCAACGATTACGATGGGCATCGTGAGCGCTCTCGGCAGGCGCGGTCCCCAGGGGGACGCCTCCTCCTATACGGACTACATCCAGACGGATGCGGCCATCAACCAGGGCAACTCCGGAGGGGCGCTGGTGAATATCGACGGGAAGGTAGTGGGAATGAACACCTGGATCGCGGCCCCCACGGGCGGCAATATCGGGTTGGGTTTTGCAATTCCGATCAATAACGCCAAGCAGGCCATCAACGACTTCATTTCCAAGGGCAAGGTGGAATATGGATGGCTGGGCGCGCAGATCGGCAATGTGCAGGACGATTCCACCTACTCCGGCTTTGCCCGGGATCTGAAGATCGAGGGTGTAAAGGGCGCCTTCGTTCTGAACCTTTATAAGGGATCGCCGGCGGAAAAGGCCGGGCTGCTTCCCGGTGACTATGTCACGAAGGTTGACAACACGCAGATTCAGAACACCGACCAGCTCACCCAGGTGGTGGGAGGTCTGAATGCGGGCAAATCCTACACTTTCGAAGTCATCCGCTATGGTGAGAAGCAGACCCTGGTCGTGAAGATCGGGGCGCGCGATGACAAGGATCAGGTGGCTCAGTACAAAAACCTCTGGCCGGGCATGACGGTGGTGAATATCACCGATCAGGTTCGCCAGGAAGCCGGCATCCCCAGGAACGTACGGGGCGTGGTCATCGGCTATCTGCCCGACCAGGACACACCGGCTTCAATCGCGGGCTTCAGGCCGGGGGATGTGATCACTGGCATCAACGGGAAGAGGGTCGGCACCATCATGGAATACTACAGGGCGCTCAATTACCGCGCGGGGTCCGACGTGACCTTTCAGATCGTCAGGGAAGGCACGGAAATCACTATCGGGCTCGGACGGTAGATCCTGGCGACCGGATATTGTCAGAAAAGGCGCAGACTGGCCCTCTGCGCCGGTTTTTTCCTCATCATGCACTCTCTCAGTCGATTTTCTGCAGGACGGCTTTCATCCAGAACACGTTGTAGGGAAGCCACTGCGACATGGCGAAATACACTGTTCTCCCGCCATCTTCGAGGAATCGCGGGTGCATGTACGCGCCATACAGGGCCGGGTAGTCTGCCGCGCTGCACACTCGATGGGGAGGGCTCCAAGGTCCCCACGGGCTCACGCCCTCCCGCATCTCGATTGCATGGGTCTGCTCGTTCAGGTAGGCCATGAGCCACCGCTGCAGGTACTCGTTCCAGACCACTGAGAGCTCTCCGACCGGCTTCTCGACGATTGTAACGGCTTTTCGCATGTCGCGGCTCCAAACGGCCGTCGCCTCCCCCATGCCGGCAAAGTATTCGTAGGAACGCATATCTTCGATGCGTGCCTCTGCCACTCTCATGAGCTGGACGCCGCCATGGCGGCCACCGGGAATGCCCCATATCCAAAGCTGCCCGTCCTGCCTGGCTATTGCGGTCTGAACGAAGTTGCCGTCCCCGGGCCATTTCAGCTCCTCGAGCTTCTGCCATGTCTGCCCGTCGTCCGTGGATCGCGCGAGCCCGCCGAAGTTGCAGTACCAGTAGCCCGGCGCTCCCCAGTGGTTCACAGACATGTAGAAAACGTACATGGCGTTATTTGCGGAGACGCTATAAGTGGGGATTGCCGAGATCTCGTCTTTGTCGATCCGCTTCGCCGTGATCAGTTCCTTCGCCATTCCATCGGCTGATACGATCATCCCGTCGAAGAGCACCCCGTTCGATGGATTGTCATCACTGGTGAACGCCATCGTGTTGCAGCGCCAGTTCTGGCCCCCTCCTCCTGTCTGGGAGTCGGATCGGGGGCCGAAGGTATCGCCGAAGAGGAAGAACACTCGACCCCGGTGCTCGAACATGCTCCCCAGATCCGTCCCATACACGCCGAACCTGTCGGTCTTGTTGATGGATTCCTTGCCTGTAAGCTGACACACACGCTGCACGTTCGAAACTCCCGCCAGAACGAAGTCCGCATCCGGAGGGGACCGAACTGCTTGATGCATTGTTCCGCACGCCAACAGGCTGCAAAGCAGGCACATCAATCCGCCTATGCGCGCCGGCCATTTCATCGGGTTGCCCCTTTACATCCCCGCGTAGTAAGCGTATTCCACGACCTCCAGGTAGCTGACCACTTTCGCGACTCCCTCCACCGTACCTGCAACCTCCACGCACCGGTCCATCGAAGCCGAAAACTGCACTGCTCCATGCAGAGCGACCACACCCTTGTCGCACACAACGTCCAGGGACACGACTGGAACGCGTTCCCGGTAGACTATGGCGATAGTCACGTCCTGGGCGATGCGCCAGTCCCGCAATACATCGCGCGCACGGTCGCCGGCCTCTGCATATGTGGGCGAACGGAGGAGCGCCGATACCGTGCTGCAGATCTCCGCAGGAGATATCGCCGCTGTATTCACAACAAGGTCGTACTCCGCCGGCGAGTCCCAGAGTGCATTGAAGAAGTACTTGTGGTATCCGGCGCGATCATGATCACTCTGATGAATCATGCGAAGCGCGTGCTGATCGTCTATGCCCAGGCGCTCGCGGAGCCGCGCCACCCGAACTTTGGGAGGCGCGATGATCCTCAGCTTGAGCGCGCCGGGTATGCCCCGGAAGATGATGTTGGCCCCTCGCCCGACGATGATGCAGTCCTTTTCACCTGCAAACCGATACATGGCAGCCTTCATGAAGGCGAAGTACCGGTCCTTCTCCTGGGTGAATTGCTCCCAAAAGCCGGGCTTTTTTTCGTCATCCCGCACGAACTGCTGTTCAGTCATGCCCAGTTTTTTGAGCAGGACTTCCAGTGACTCCTTGTCGAGCTTGGAATAACCAAGCCGGGAGGAGAGCGTATCCGCTATCTCGGTTCCCAGGCTCCCAAGCTCCCTTGAGAGCGTTATGATCGCCATGTCTCATCCTCCTCTCTCAGCATATAAATGAAACAACGGAGGAGAGGGGGCTGTTACGGATGGGACCTCTCTATGCGGCCGAAGGTTCAGGCAGTACAATACGGGCAGGCCGCGCAGCGCCAAAAGGAGAAGAACATGCTCCAGAAGAAATCACTTGCAGGTCGAAAGGTTGAAGTCACTTTCAGGATGCCGCCGCTGGATGATGTTGTGGAACTTTATCTCTGCGGAGAGTTCAACGGCTGGCAGGTCAAGGGTATTCCCTTCACTCTTGAATCGGACGGCACGTGGGTTGCCCGGTTGGTGCTGGATGCAGGGAAATCGTATCGCTTCCGCTATCATGACAACCAGGGACGCTGGCTTAACGACAGGGAGGCCGACGCGTACGTTCCGAACGACTTCGGAAGCGATGACTCCGTCCTGGACTTGACGATGGCAGCGAAAAAACCTTCGAAAGCGAAAGCGACGAAGAAGGCTGCAGCGCCAAAAGGCAAACCAGGCAGTACAAAGAAGACTGCGGGAGGCCGGCAGGCGAAGGCCAGGCGATAGCCGGTTTCAGCCGAAGGATCGCTTGAGGGCGTTTCTTCAGGAAACGATCACTCCATCCAGCTGGCGAACCTGTCGTCAGATCGAAGCGCTTGCGTCAAATCTTCTTTTTCCTGGGCTGTGATTTTTCGGAATCCCAGGCTGGTCATTTGCGAATGCTCTGCGGTTTTTGTTATCTTGTGCACAAAGACAAAATCTGCAATCACGATACGTCCCGGTTCATATGGCAAGGGCAGGTTTGCCTCAGGCTCCCATGCGTTGCCACGAAATCCAGCCTGTACACTGGTTCCAATCGATTGGAGCATCACGCCAGACTCCCTGATCACTACAAGGTTGTAGTCCCAGGAGTACTGGCCCACCCATGAAACCGGGTAGTCTCCAGAAAACTGGAAGCACAGCTCACGACCTCTGGGCAGGTTGTCAGGGTTGATGAACTCCGTTTTGATGACAACCAGGGAATCATCCGATGTGGCTTTGGCCGGAATCGATGAGCATCCTGAAAAGATGAAGGCCACAAGCGCCAAGGTGACAAAGCCTCTGAAATACCTGCTCATCGTGATACCTCCATTAGAGCCATTCGGTCTGTGGTACCTCTTTGTGCCATGACTTTATGCATGCTGCAACTGAATTGTGGCTGCCATGGCCTCGGGAGTAAAGGCCATAGCCCCCTGGGTGGCCCCGAGCGCCGCCGTGATTCTGCACGTGGCACAGAGGCGCCCCGATAGGTTATACTCAGTACGGTTTGCGCGGGCAGCACGTCAGGCTCCGATGGTCTTCCATTGGAGGAGGCGGCGATTATGCTCCTGCCGGGATGGTTGAATCTCGATTCCCTCTCAATTATACGGCTTGCCGCCCTTTTGCTCTCCCTTGTCATCGCCGTCTACCTTTTCCTGGTGCCGAGGAAGACCCTTGCCACGCTGTTCCTGGCAGGGGTCTTCTCCGGGGCGTTCCTGTTCAACACCGCCTCGTTCTTCGAGATGGCCGGGCCGTCTTGCTGGCAGCCCCGAACTCTCAAAACGGTGCTCGTGTTCCTGTTCAGCGACATCGGCCCGTCGCTCGCCATGGTGTTTCTTCTGTTTTTCGCCTACCATTTCCCGCGTTTCAGGCGGGAGGAGAGGAAAGAGTTCAGGATCGTCCTCGCTCTTTCGATCGTCCTCAACGCGGGCGTCCTCGGTTTCAACGTGTACGACCATTTCGTGCTGCAATGGCACTTCAGCGACACGCGGCTCTGGGATATCTATTGGCTTACGTTCTATTGCAGCTTCGGGATACAGTTCCTCGGGGCGACCGCCCTGCTGTTCCGAAAGGCGGCGAGGCTCTCCGGCCGCGGTTCCCGGTCCTTTCTCGACAGGATCGTCCGGCCGCACGGCCGCGACGCCGAGTCGGCGCGGGCCCTCGGCGCGATTCTCCTCCTTCCCGTGCTGGCGGCCGCCGCGTCGCTCGCCATGACGTATGGCGTCATTCCCTTCTCCCTGGCGACCTACCTCACCTGGCTCGGTCTTCTCCTGTTCTACCTCGGATTCGTCGTCACGTACCTGAACCACAGCGCCGACCCCATGACCCTGCAGGTGAAGCTGCTCGGGGTCACCCTCGTCCTGATTCTGAGCACCATGGGGCTCGTCGGCCTTTTTGCGGGCGAGACTTCGGCCATCGATTATCCGCGTCCCCCGCTGCTGCCGGAACGTTCGACGATCCGTTTCACTCTCAACGACTCCCGAAGCTACGACGTCAGGGGCGCGCCGGACGCCTTCGATCCGGACCTGGGGCCGAAGGTGGACATTGTGTACGGACGCCCCCGTGTCGAGGAGCTGGAATTCGATTTCCCGTTTTACGCCGCCAGTTACCGCACGATCCACATCCTCAACGGCCCGATGATCTACCTCGGGGAGAGCGCGCCTGAGAACGGGTGGGGCGGGTACAACCCGCAACCGGCCATCGCACCGCTCATCTTGAACCTGGACCCTTCGAGGGGGGGCGGAATCCACCTCAAATCCTCCCGGGACTCGGTGACGGTTACCTGGTTCCGCCTCCCCGAGCTGGGAGCCGCGAACGTGAACACGATCCAGCTCGTCCTTCGCGCGGACGGGACCATCGAGATGTCCTTCGAGGAGCTTTCCCCCGCCTATGGCCCCTCCGTCGAGCAGCTGTACGACTACACGGCCGCAAGCACGACGGGAGGAGCTCCTGCCCCGGGCGGCAGGCCGGCGCCGTTTCCGCCCCGGCTGACGGGCATCCATCCTGGGGGCTCCTCCGCGCCTCTGGAGCCAATCAGCTTCACGCGCGGCCTCCCGTGGTCCGGCACCCGTCCGGCAGTGATCTTCGAGTCGCACGAGGCAGGCTTTGCGCGCTACCTCAACGAAAGGATCGCGGTGCTCGCCGCGCTCACCGTCGGGGCGAGTCTCCTCGTGCTCTTCCTCATCCCGCTCCTCCTGAGGGCAAGCCTCTTCTCTCCACTACGGGCGCTTTCCCGTGGAATGCAGCAGGTGGAGGCAGGCGACTTGGACGTGTCCGTCAGGGTGCAGTCCCGCGACGAGATCGGCTCCCTGGCGAGGTCGTTCAACCGGATGGTCGGGGGCTTGAGAGAGCGGTTCGAGCTCACCAAGTACGTCTCCGGCGGGACCATCGATGCCTTGAAGACCAGCCAGGAACCGCGCCGGGTCGACCGAACCCTTCTGTTTACGGACGTGCGCGGCTTCACCTCCTACACAGAGCAGCGCAAGCCCGAGCAGGTCGTGGAGGTCCTCAATCGCCTGCTGGAGCGCCAGTCGGATGTCATACAGCGCCACGGGGGCGACATCGACAAGTTCATCGGCGATGAGATCGTGGCGGTGTTTTCCGGCGACGCTGCCCCGTGCAGCGCATGCGCCGCAGCCTTGGGCATTGCCCTGTTGTGCGCGCGCGACGCCGTGGAGTTCGAAGGGCTCACCGTAGGGGCGGGCATCGCCACCGGCACAGTCATCCAGGGGATGATCGGGTCGATCCGGCGGGCTGACTTCACCGTGATCGGTGACTCGGTCAACCTCGCCAGCCGACTGTGCGGCATGGCCAAGGGCATGCAGATCGTCGTGAGCGACACGACCATGAGGAAGGCCGAGCGCGACTTCCGGTTCATGGGCCCGTTCTCCGTCAGCGTCAAAGGGAAGAGCGTGCCTCAGCGGGTCTGGCTCCTGAGCGGCCCGGCAGCCGGAGGCGCGACGACTTGAAAGTCCAGAGGCCTTCTCGGGCGGCCAACTCCCGAAGCTGAACTTCTTCCCCGCCTCACCCCCGCCTCGTTTTCCTTCGCCCCCCTGCAACCCAAGGTTGCAAAAGCAACGTACGTTGCAGGAGTCGAGATGCTATATCGTGCCCCCAAAGAGCGATAAGTCGTTTCATTCAAAGGAAAAAGCACTACCCCGCTCTTCTTGGCATCCTGTTTGCTTAGTCCATGTGAGAGTCATCGAGCTATGTGCGAAAGGTTGAACGGGAAGTCAAAGGAAAACAGACTATGAACAAGCTACCCGACTCAGGTGCGCCTGGAGTACTTGTGACGGCGCTCGCGCTGGCAACGTTTGCACTCCTGATTGCAGGCTGTCCCGTTCCAGGGGGAGTGGGTGAAATACCGCTTTCCAGCACCAAGACCATAACGGCCTTTTCATTCGCAAGCCCTGCCACTACCGGTGCGACTAATGAAAACGCGAAGAGCATTGCGGTAACTGTGCCCTACGGCACGGACGTGAGAGCGTTGGTAGCGACCTTCACGACTACGGGATCAAGCGTCAAGGTCGGCTCCGCGGTGCAGGTGAGCGGCGCGACTGCGAACGACTTCAGTCGTCCCATCATCTACACGGTGACGGCGGCCGACGGCTCGCAGGCAACCTACATGGTGACGGTAACGGCAGCGTCTTCAAGCGCAAAGGCTATTACGGCCTTTTCATTCCCCCGCGTGGCGGCGGCGGGCACGATTGATGAAAGTGCGAAGACCATCGCGCAAACGGTGCCCTTCGGCACGAATGTGACGGCCTTGACGGCGACCTTCACGACAACGGGTTCAAGCGTCAAGGTCGGCCCTGCGGTGCAGGTGAGCGGCACGAGCGCGAACAACTTCACTAGTCCCGTCGTTTACACAGTGACTGCGGTTGATGGGTCGACCGTGAGCTACAAGGTATCGGTGACGGTGATTCTTTCTAGCAAGGCCATAACGGCCTTTACATTCGCAAGTCCTCCCGCGACAGGAACGATCGATGAAAACACCAAGACCATCGGGGTAACAGTGACCTACGGCACGGACCTTACGGCGCTTGTGGCGAGGTTCACGACCACGGGACTGAGTGCCAAGGTCGGTTCCACGGTCCAGCTGAGCGGCACGACCGCGAACAACTTCAGCAGTCCCGTTATCTACACCGTGACGGCGGCTGATGGGTCGACCATGAGCTATACAGTGAAAGTGGCCGCGGCTCCTCGGTCCTGGCATACAGTGGGCACCGCGGGCTTCAGCACAGGCCGGGTAGATGATATCTCCTTGGCGATCGACTCCACGGGTACCCCTTATATCGCGTACGAGGACTGGGCCAACGGTGGCAAGGCAACGGTCATGAAGTACACCGGCGGATCGTGGCAGACGGTAGGCATGGCAGGCTTCAGCGCAGGCCTGGCTTGCTTTGTCTCCCTGGCGATCGATTCGATGGGCACCCCTTATGTCGCCTATGAAGACTACGGAAACGCCAGCAAGGCAACAGTCATGAAGTACACCGGCGGATCGTGGCAGACGGTGGGCACGGCGGGCTTCAGCTTGGGCCAGGCCGCTTATGCGTCCCTGGCGATCGACAGGACGGGCACTCCCTATGTCGCCTATCAGGACGGCTCCTATGCCATGGCTACGGTCATGAAGTACACAGATGGGTCGTGGCAGATGGTGGGCACCGCGGGCTTCAGCGCAGGCCGGGTAAGGGAGATCTCCTTGGCGATCGATTCCAGGGGTGCCCCCTATGTCGCCTATGAGGACTGGGCCAACAGCTACAAGGCCACAGTCATGAAGTACACCGGTCGGTCGTGGCAGACGGTGGGCACGGCGGGCTTCAGTGCAGGCAGGATATGGTATACCTCTCTGGCGATCGATTCGACGGGCACCCCCTATGTCGCCTATGAAGACTACGGAAACGCCAACAAGGCAACGGTCATGAAGTACACCTGCGGGTCGTGGCAGACGGTGGGCACGGCGGGCTTCAGCACAGGCCGGGCTGCAGACATCTCCCTCGCAATAGATTCGACGGGGACCCCTTACATCGCCTATGAGGACAACGCAGACGGCCTAAATACCGTAGTCATGAAGTACGCCGGTCGATCGTGGCATACGGTGGGCACCGCGGGCTTCAGCCTGAACGGAGCTTTTTCTACCTCCCTGGCGATCGATTCGATGGGCATCCCCTATGCTGCCTATGAGGACTACGGAAACAGCCGCAGGGCCACAGTAATGAAGTTCTGGTAAGGAGTCGCCTTGGGGAGCCCTTGCCGGACAATTCAATTTTAGGCGGCCCGCCACGAGCGCCCGTAGTAGAACTTCGAAGAACCGCTGCTCTCAAACAAAAAAGGCGCTTGGTTGTCAGTATTCTTTTAGGCGCCGCCCTCCCGGCGAGCGCACAGGGACCCATGGACAGCGTCGGAGTCCGGGGTGGCATCGGTGCCGATATAACTTTCGACGGCGTCGCTTTCGGAGCCGGCGTCAACAAGCTGTTCATGGATCAACTTGAAGTAGGCTTGGTGTTCTACTACGGCAGCTTCCAACAGACCTCCAACAATGGTGTCAATACGTACGTCGACACGACCAAAATCACGGCCCTCGCGGCCTTCCTGAACTATCTCTACGGATACAATCGCAACCAGGGTGGATTCTATTTCCTCGCTGGCGCAGGTCTCGCATATCTCGGAGTCAACTGGGAAGAAAGTAGCAAAACTGACCCAACCCTCGGGACGCCTCTCCCGGGTGGTGGCAGCAAGCAGACGTTCGCCGGAAGTGTCGGCGGGGCTCTTGTCAGCCTGGGGGCCGGATACGCGATTGCCGGTGGCCTGGATCTGCGGCTTGAAGTCCCCCTCATCATCACCTTCTCACAAGCCGGTGGAGCCTCCACGCTCATCCCCCTGTTTGCGCTCACCGCCGGATACCGTTTCGGCCCATAGGGAGAAGGCGGCGGGCACTGACCTGCCCCCAGTTCTTATACCACAAGGATCAGCTCTTCAAAGGCTGGCGGCATCCCTACCTCCGGTGTCGGAGGCCGATGTCCCAGGGCACTGTGCAGGCCCCCCCCCAATCGTAGCTTTCCGAAAACTTCGCCTTGCCCCGCCACGCACGCCTAGAGGGCGTTTCAGGGAGGTTCCTGGCCGGCCACGATTTCTTGAAATCCGGCCGAACTAGCGATAGAGTTCCCTCTAAGGAAGCAAAAGTGGCCAGGAAACGGTCGGCGGAAGCACACCCGGCGGGGATTGGGTCCGGACGACGCGTGAGGCGGATCGCACTCATAGCCGCGCTCGCCGCAGCGAGCTTTGGCTGTCCGCTCCCATACGAGTATAACGGCCCGGGCGCGGGCAACTCGCACTCTTCAGATCCGAGCAGCCCCAACATAACGGCCCCCGTGACGGTGTCCTATTCCGTGCAGGGCGGGACATCGGGGACCGTCGGGGACGGCAGTTCCTTCTACACGGGCCAGACGACGACCGTGACCCTGTCCACAGCGACTGTGAACTCGGTCATCTTCTATACCGACAACGGCACTCCGCTCGCACTCACCAGCCTGGACTCGGCAAAGAAAATGAACGGGTCCAGCGGCGAGATCACCATCACCAGGACCACCTCCCTCGAGTCTCTGGACATTCACGCGATCGCCATTGGCCCCAATATGCTCCCCAGCTCGTCCGTCCACGCGACTGTGGGGGTCAGCCCTTACCCGATCCTTTCGGTGTCCTGCGACAAGGCCTCCGTGAGCGAAGACGGGGGAACGGCGACTTTCACCATTACCTCCTCCAGCGCTCCGACTGGTGACATCACCGTGCACCTCTTGACGGGCGGCACCTACGTGCCAGCCGACCTGACGGGACCCCTCCCGGCGTCGGGTCAGTCCTTTGCCGCGACTCTCGTACATGGCACGACCACGATCACCCTTCCAATCACCGGGGTACACGATGCCGCCAACGTCGACCATACGGTCACCCTGACGATCCAAGCCGACCCCAATTCCCCCCCTGCCTACACAAAGGGCGCCCCCGCGAGCGCCTCAGTGGTGCTCCAGGACGACGGAACATACACGGTGACGTACAACGGCAACGGAAATGGCGGCGGCACGGTGCCGACCGACGGCAATAACTACCTGCCCGGCGCGACGGTCACGGTGTTGGGCAACAGCGGAAGCCTGGTGAAGACAGGCTACGGTTTTGCGGGGTGGAACACGCAGGCGAATGGCAGCGGTACCACTTACACTCAGGGCCAGACCTTCCAGATGGGCACAGCCAATGTGACCTTGTACGCTATCTGGGCCCCTGCCTACATGGTGACCTACAACGGCAATGGGGCCACGGGCGGCAATGTCCCGACCGACGGCAATAGCTACCTGCCCGGCGCGACGGTGACGGTGTTGGGCAACAGCGGAAGCCTGGTGAAAATAGGCTACGCTTTTATGGAGTGGGGCACGCAGGCCAACGGCGGCGGTAACTACTACACCCAAGGGAAAACCTTTGCCATGGGCAGCACAGACGTCACCCTGTATGCCAATTGGGCTCCTTCTATTGCGACGGTGGCGGGGAATGGGACTGCGGGGTACTCTGGGGACAACGGACCCGCCACTTCAGCTCAGCTCGGCTTTCCATGGGGCATAGCCCTTGATGCTTCGGGCAACTTCTACTTCGCCGACAACTCCACCAACCATATACGGAAGGTGTCTACAAATGGGACTATCACAACGGTGGCAGGGACTGGGACTGCGGGGTACTCTGGGGACAACGGACCCGCCACTTCAGCTGAGGTAAACGGGCCGACTGGCGTCGCCGTTGACGCATCCGGCAACCTCTATATCGCCGACTCTTACAATGGCAAGGTTCGGAAAGTTGCCGCAAGCGGGACAATCACCACGATAACTGGGCCCTGGACCGAGCCTATGGGGGTAGCCACTGACTCAGCTGGCAACCTCTACGTCTCCGACTATTTCGCTCAAGTATGGAAGTATTCCACAGGTGGGACAATCACGACGGTGGCAGGGACGGGGACGCAAGGCTACTCGGGAGACGGAGGGCCAGCCACCTCAGCAATGCTTCATGGACCGTGGGGTGTGGCCGTTGACTCATCCGGCAACGTTTACATCGCCGACCAGTACAACAGTCGAATACGAAAGGTATCCACAAGCGGGACAATCACGACGGTGGCGGGGAATGGGACTGCAGGCTACTCGGGAGACGGAGGACCAGCCACTTCGGCAATGCTCTACAATCCGCAAGGCATTGCGGTGGATGCAGCCGGCAACCTTTACATTTGTGACGTGAGCAACCTCCGCATTAGGAACGTGTCGATGGGCGGGCAAATCACGACGGTAGCGGGGAATGGGAATGGGGGCTACTCGGGAGACGGAGGTGCAGCCACTTCAACCAGCCTCAGTGGGCCGCGGGGCGCAGCATTTGACCCGTTCGGTAGCCTCTACATCGCTGACAGCGGGAACAACCGCATTCGAAAGGTGACGGCTCCATGAGGGATGAACGTTGCGGGTAACCTGAGCCGGAATTTCAGGACCCGTCTGGGGCCGGATCGGCATATCGCGCAAGTGCACGGTTCCAACCCTTCAGTTATTCCCGGGGACGGCGTGAGCGGGCTGACAAGACAGCTGCTGCGCCACAGCCCCGTCAAGTTCAACTGTATCCTACAATAATTCCCCACTCCTGCCTGGGGGCTTATAGTGATAGCTTCTCGAGATTCGTTTGGTCCAACTGCTGGGGCATCAGGGCCGCTCAGTCCTCTGGGCACCGTGCTGCCCACTCCCTGCTCGCGACACATCGTCTTCACTAGAGTACGGAAGACTCAATCTGCATCGTGGCACTCATGCTCAATCGTTTCCTTCAACCCCACTTGCAACCCAAAGCTGCAAAAAGCAACGTACGTTGCAGGGGTCGAGGTATAGTGTCCTTCCCCCAAAGAGCGATAAGTCATTTCCTCTAAACGAATAAGCACTGCCCGCTCTTCTTGGCATCCCCTTTGCTAAATACAAGTGAGAGTCATCGAGCTGTATGCGAAAAGGTGAGCGAGAAGCCATGTCGGGTCCTCAAAGTGCCAATCTTGCAGGTTGCCCAGGCGGCAGTCCCGCCAGCAATGGCAAAGCCCTCAAAGGCGCCCGCTGGTGTCGGCCTCCGCCTTGAACCGCAAGGATCAGTGCCGCGCGGACATGCCCGCCGGTGTCCTCCTCACGCATTCGTCAGGAGTCAGCGGGCTGGAGTCCGGACAGCGGTACATTTCCATTGCCTGCCGACATTTCGGGTCGGGCCGCCTGGACTGACCTTCTTTCGGCGGAAGAGGGGGAGAATGCGCGTGCCGGCTGCATGCGCATCTCGTGATCTGATTGCCTTCTGAGGAAGGCAACTCCTTGGAAAGGCTCCAAGTAGGAGGTCGAAAATGAGTAGGTATTTAAAGGTTGGGGGCATCCTATCACTTGTCTTCCTGATGGGTGTCTTTCTGGTTCAATGCACGCCTCCCGGGGGCGACCCGGAATTCGTAGGCAAATGGACGGTGACAATTACCACTTCAATTGTGGCAACCGTCACGTGGACGCTTACGAGTACAACCCTGCATTGTTTTATCGATGCCGGCGCTTCTGGGACGGCAACCCTTGATGCCAACGTTTCGGGCGTAGACGAAACGCTGAAGCACTTGATCGTGACATATACCAGCATCACAAATACCGGTGGGTTTGTTGCATACGAGAACCCTGCTGACTTCTTTTATGCGCTCTATGCCCGCAGCGGAGACACGCTCACTATAGAGGGCAATACGAAAAACGTTGCGACATTCCCGACGGCTTTTAGCAGTAGCGCATTGACCTTCACAAAGGTGCCATAAACAGTGTTGCATGCGCGGCGGCACCATCGCGGGCAATTTCGACGTGAGCTTCTAGGTGGGCAAAAACGGGACAACGGGTGCGGGCGACCGCACCCATTTCTTCCTGCCGCCGGGCCGAGCGACGGTCCGACGATTTGGGCTTCCTCCCCTTTTCGGCCCTGCGGATCGCGCCAACGGCAGGGCGCTGCACGACGTGGCGGCATTCCTATGCTAACACGGACTGCGGCCGGACGTGTAAGCCCGTCGCTGCACAGAACTGTCGGGGGGGCGCCCTTGTCATGCATGATAACCATTTCTACTAAGTAACTACCATAAAACAACTTAGCTATGGGCGGTGAGGGATTCGGACCCCCGACCTTCTGGGTGTAAAGCCCATGTGATCATTTCGACGGCCTGCTACGAGCTATCATTATCAAGGAAGAGTTACACCGTCAGTCACTACCGGTTGCGACCGGCTAATAGGGATTTCGTACGAATAAAGTGTGAAGTGATGAGCGCTGCTCCGCGAGCTCCTCAATCGCTGTTTGGCTGGAGGTTCTGCCTTCCCTCAGGGTCACAGGAACACGCCATCACACTTGCTCGGCTTCAGAGTGAGTCGATAGGTGGGGTGATAGGCCAAACAAACTGCGCTTCGCAGAAGAGTACCGAGCAGGGGATTCTGTCGAAGGACAGCATGAAGAAGGTCGAGCTCCCCTCTGCAACCCAAGGTTGCAAAAGCAACGTACGTTGCAGGGGTGGAGATGTTATCTCGTGCTCACAAAGAGCAATAAGTCCTTTCATTCAAAGGAAAAAGCACTGCCCGCTCTTCTTGGCATCCCCTTTGCATGATCCAAGCGAGAGTCATCGAGCTACAGGCGAAAGGCGGAACGGAAAGTTGAAGGAAAACAGACTGTGAACAGAGGATCGATGAGCCCTTGGCATGTGTCGCCCGTATGCTCACATCTTCAGAACGAAAGGAGGAGCAGTACATGAATGGTCGGATCCTTTTCTGAGCCATCACGTGGATGATTGTAGAAGTTGCTGCTCAAGGCGGGTGCCGGACCAATCTTGAACGTGGCTCCGTCCCCCGAGCAGTGAGGAGGGATTATGAAAACCAGGAGCCTTTCACTATTAGCCGTCTGCGTTGCAGCGTCGCTTGTCGTGCTGCTGGCCGGCTGCCCCAACCCAGTGGCGTCGGTCAAGAGCGCATCGCTGACCGTATCGATCAAGAACAACATCAACGCCAGGACCCTGCTGCCACCCATCAGCATGGATGCAGCAAGCTACACCGTCATCGGTGACGGCCCCAACGGTGCGACATTCTCCCGGTCGACCAGCGGAGATCCGGTGACCGTGGAGGAACTGCCATCCGGAACCTGGACCGTCACGGTGAATGCGCTGAACGCCCGCGACACCGTCATCGGCCAGGGGCAGGACACAGCCGCCGTCAGCCCGGGGCAGAACACCACCTTGGCCATCACCGTCACACCCCTCGGCGGGACAGGGGACTTGAATCTGTCAGTGACCTGGACGGCCTCCCTGCAGAACCCGTCGATCCAGGCGTCCCTGGAGCCGTCCCCGATGCCGCCCAGCGGCTCGGCCACGAGCCTGGACTTTACGGTCTCTGGCAGCCAGGCCAGTTATTCCGGCTCCACGATACCGGCGGGCTACTACACCTTGACGCTGCAATTGCTGGAAAACAACTTCCCGGTCATGGGCGCGGTGGAGGTAGTGCGGATCGTCTCAGGGCAGATCACATCGGGCGCCTATGACTTCTCAAATGTGAACAGGGGCACGCTTGTGGTGAACATCACCCCTGCGCTGGCCAATCCCATACCGGTGAGCATCAGCGGGGTACCCTCCACGGTTGCAGCAGGGACAAGTCTGACGGCAACTGCGTCGGTGGGCGATGAAACGGCGAATGTGCTCTACGTGTGGTACCTGAACGGGGTGGGCCAGGCGACTGGGCCGAGCTATAGTTTTGGGAGCGATCTCAATACAGGGTACTATCGGCTGGACGTCACGGCCTTCACGACGGACGGGATGCGCGCCGGCAGCGCTACGGCAAGCTTTCAGATAGGAAAGGAGTCGGAGTACTTCATTTCGTTCAAATTAAATGGCACCCCGGTCAGGCTCACACAAGGCGTATCGGAGTTGGGGAATGTTCCGGTGGCAGTCGTGGAAACCAATACGCAAAACGGCCACGAGTACGATAGAACGCATATCACTGCGACTCTAGCAGAGCTTCCGATGACAGAATACTTGGGCGGGGGGGGCACCTCCATAGACATTACCCTGATAGGCGAACCGGACACTCAGCCGCCGCCTGCCGGGACATACACCTTCTCGGACAGCGTCCACGAGATTCACAATGTCACCTACCATTCGCCGGATTTCCCCTCTGGGTGCGATGTCTACTTCCCCAGCGTGTACCCCGACGGGCAGGGCTCCGTCAGCGTAACCCTGACAACGGTCCAAGGAGTCGGAGGCTTCATTGAGGGCACCTTCTCCGCCACAGTCTTTGCGGCGTCATCTAGTGCGAGGGATGCGGTGCCCATTGGTGAGCCGCTTATCATGGAAGGAGTGTTCCACGTAAAGAGGTTCTAAGAGCCTTGAATGCGCGACTCGATCGCAAAGGGGCTTGATAGGCCTCCTTGAAAAGTGACATAGAGAATGTGGGAAGACGAACGGGAAGGGTTGAGAGCAACCTTTCCCGTCCTTTTTTATGCGGTGAGTAGAAGCATTATCTTGGGCGGCGAGGGATTCGGACCCCCGACCTTCTGGGTGTAAACCAGACGCTCTAACCAGCTGAGCTAGCCGCCCGGGGAAAGCGCGGTTCAGGATAGTCGCGGCGGCGCGCACTGTCAATGTTCGGCGCTTGGCCGTCCCTATTCAGTGGATAAGCCGGGACGGAGTATATCCGCGACATAGTGTTTTCGACAGAATTTGCACCTTCGGTGCAAATTCCTGCGTTTTTGCCAATGTTGGTTGAGTCGTAGCTGAAAGGGGGCGCCGCCGGCGTGCGGCGCGAAATTCACAAGGAGGCCGCGGCGCCAGCTAATCCGCGGGGTACCGCGGCGTGTTCCCTTCCCCACATGAAAACAGGCGGCCTCTCCGGAGCCACCCGCGCATCCGCGCCCGCCGCCTCCGCCTCTCCTGGTTCCTCTGTCCGGCGGGAGACCGGCACGAGCTTTTCCACGCTGATGGCGAGCGCCCCCAGGTCGTCCTCCACCCTGCCGTAGATGAGAAAGGCCCACCCGTCGTCCAGCAGGGGGTAGAAGCGCTGGAACGCGTCGGGGAAAAGCACGGTCTCGAAGATGGCCAGCTCGTCCTCGAAGCTCACGAAGATCATGGGCTCGCGCTTCTTCGTGGCCACCTCCTTGCCCGTCACGAGGATGCCCGGCGGTCCACACCTTCCGCCCTCTGAACTCCGGGATGTCGGAGGAGCCGATGAAGGGCGAAAGGCCGTGACGCCTCACGATCCTCTCGATCCGCTGACGGAAGAGCTCCAGCGGATGTCGGGAGACCACGATGCCGAGGGTCTTCACCTCGTCGGCGAGCTTGACCCGCGGACGGGTAGTCACCGATGAGCGGCGGGGCGGGCGGAAGGAAGCCCAGCCCCTCCTCCTTTTCCATGTTCAGCCAGCGGAAGAAAAGCTGGGGCCGCGTGTACCCGTCGGACACGGAATCCAGGGCGCCGGACCGGATGAGGACGCGGATGTCCTCGAACCGGCACGGGGCGCGCTGAAGGAAGTCGCGGAAGCCGCGCGAACGGCCCTCCCCGCTCGCGCTCCTCGACGATGGCCTCCACGAGCTCCTGCCGCGCGTCCTTGAGCTGGCCCAGGCCCACGCGCAGGCCCAGCCGCCGCGCTGCCGTCGCCCTCCACCGTGTACTCCCACCTGCTCCTGTTCACGTCCGGCGGCAGGATGGGGAAGCCCATGCGCCGGCACTCGTCCACGTAGGTCTGCCGGCCGTAGAAGCCGCCGCCGTTGTTGATGACCGAGGCGATGAACTCCAGCGGGTAGAAGCGCTTGAGGTACGCGACCCGGTAGGAGACCTGGGCATAGGAGGCGCTGTGCGCCTTGCAGAAGGAGTAGCCGTCGAAGGAGAGGATCATGTCCCAGACCTTCACGATCGGTCTCCTCCCGCACGCCGCGGGCCCGGGCGCCGCGGAAGAACTTCTCCCGGAAATCAGGAAGCTTCAGGTCCCGGTCCTTCTTGGAGAGGATCTTGCGCAGCCTGTCCGCCTCCTCGATGGGGAAACCCGCCAGGTCGATGGCCACCCGTGAGACGTCCTCCTGGTAGACCATGACCCCGAAGGTCTCGGCGAGCGTCTTCTCGATGAGCGGGTGCAGCGGCCGGTAGGGAGCGCCGTGCAGGCGTTTGACGAAGGTGCGGATGTACTGGTTGGCCGCGGGGCGGATGATGGAGCTGGCAATGACGAGGTTCTCGTAATCCCCCTTCTGCATCTTGGTGAGGAGCTGCCGGGTGGCCGGGGACTCCACGTAGAAGACGCCGAGAGTCTTCCCTCCGGCAATCAGGTCACGGGTGTCGGGATCCGACAGGGGATCGAAGCTCTCCCATTCGAGCCTCACCGCGTGGTTCCTCTCCACCAGCTCCAGGGTGTCCCGCAGGACGGCAAGGGACCTGTTTCCCAGCAGGTCGATCTTCACCAGCCCCGCCTCTTCCGTGGCGTCCTTCTCCCAGGCGATGACGGGCTAGCCCAGCGGCGAGGTCTGCACGTGGGTGTAGTCCGTGATGGGCCCGGGAGTGATGACCACCCCGCCGCAGTGGGTGCCGAGGTTGCGGGGAAAGCCGCGGATGCGCGATGCGGTTTCCCGGACATACGGCGGGATGTCCTCGAAGCGGCCCTGGCGGAATGCACGCACGAGCTCGCCGATCTCCTCCTCCGGCAGGCCCAGCGCCTTGGCGGGGTCACGGAGGGCGGAGCGCGGACCGAAGGTGACATGGTTTGCCACCATGGCGGCGTGACCCGCGTACTTCTCGAAGACGTACTTCAGCGTCTTTTCCCGCTCGTCCCAGGGGAAATCCACGTCGATATCCGGCGGGTCCTGCCTGCCCCTGTTGAGGAAGCGCTCGAAGAAAAGAGTGTAGCGCAGCGGTTCCACGTGGGTGATGCCCAGGAGGTAGGACACGATGCTGGACGCGGCGCTGCCCCGGCCGCAGGTCCGCGGGCACTGCTGGACGATGTCGCGCACCACGAGGAAGTAGGAGGCGAATCCCTTCTCCCGAATGATGGCAAGCTCGTAGTCCAGGCGCTCGCAGATGTCGGGCCGCATGCCGCCGTAGCGGCGCTGCACGCCCTCGTGACAGTACCGGACGAGCAAGCGGAAGGATTCCTCCTCCGCAAGTCCCTCGAAGGCCGGAAAGATGTAATGGGGGCTGATGATGCCGGTGGCATCCGCCTCCCGGGCTATTTCTTCCGAGTTGGCAAGCGCCTCCGGTACGGCGGAGAAGAACCTCTCCAGGGCCTCGGGCTCCACAAAATGCGGAGCGGAATCCAAATGCGCGCAGTACCGCGCAGAGGTATTCGGCGCCGTTTCCTCTGCCGGAACGCGCTCCAGGGTCGTGTTCAGGTCGATTGCCCGGAGCATGGGGTACAATCGCTCATCCGATTCGTTCAGGAAAACCGTGTCATGAAGGGCGGCAGTGGGCAGGCCGTGGTCATGCGCAAAGCCTGCCAGGGCGGAGAAAGGCTGGCCGTAGCTGAGCTGGACGTACAGGCCCCGCCTTCCCCGTTCCGCGAGCCGCTCGATGACGTCGCGATGCGGGGAGAGGAGGGAGAGCCCCTCCCATCCCCGTTCCCCCAGCGTGGACACCGGATCATATGTCCCCGCCTCGTCCGTCAGCAGCTCCGTGAGCACCCGGCAGATCCTGCTGTACCCCTCCCGGTTCATCACGCAGGCGGTGAACAGCGCCCGGCCATTTTTCTCCACGACAACCCCGACCACGGGCCGCAAGCCCGCCCTGCCGGCGGCCAGGAGGAAGCTGATCAGACCGTAGAAGTTGTTGATATCGGCCATTCCCACGGTGGAAATGTTTCGTTCTCTTGCGAAATGGCAGATCTCCTCCGGTGAACGGCAGCCACGAAGGAGCGAGTAGTTCGAGCGAAAGTGGAGGTAGCTGATCCCCATATACTATACAAGTGTATAGTATATGGGGAAGAAAAACAAGCCGGGTTTTGGACCCGGCTGACTAGTAAATCATCCACCGCCTAAGGCGGTGGCTTTAGCCCCGGCCTCTAAAAGAGGCCTGGTTCTTCGTGCTCTTTCTCTTCGAGCCGCTCCTTGTCCTCCTGGTAACGCACATAGCGCTTTATCTTCTCCTCGTCCAGCCCGATGGTCGATACGCAGTAGCCGCGGCTCCAGAAATGATTTCCCCAGTACGGTTTCCGCCTCAGGGTTCTGAAGTTCTTGAATATCCCTATTGCTGTCTTGCCCTTCAGAAACCCCATCAACTCTGATATCGATACTCTTGGAGGAACGTTTACCACCAGATGCACGTGGTCCCTCAACACGTTCAGTTCTTCTACTCCACTACCCTTCCATTCGCAGATAACCTTGATACGTTCTTCGACGTACTTCGCTACGGCCCCTTCAAGGATTCGGAATCGATACTTTGGGCACCATACTATGTGGTAGCTGCACTGGTAGACCACGTGCGACTGTTTTTTCCATTTCGCCATTTCTGCATCGTACTTCGTGATCGGTCTTACGGCATAGCCATCAATCGACATAGGTAGACCCTCACGGGCTTTCCCTGTCACACCACCGTACATGCGGGCCCGCATACGGCGGTTCGGCAAGATAGAGCGCTCACGTGGCAAGCGACGAGAGACCGAGAGAGTTAAAGAAAGCATTCGGCAACGCACGTGCCAGCGCGGGGCTATTGCTCAGCCTCCATGGTCCATGTGCGCTCCCCGCCGTCTTCGCGGCGAGGGCTATGCCGATCCCCCGCGATCTCAGTTCCTTGAAACGAACCGGCCCGCGTTTCCACTGTTTCCAGATCACACTGCGTAGCCGCCTTCGGGTCCATCCTTCCAATTCCTTGAGTATGCTTGGGGTTTCGCAGAATCCGAAGTAGCCCCGCCAACCGATCAAGTATCCGCGAAGCTCTTCGATCATCCGCTCGATGCTGATTCCGCGTGTCCGCCGTGTCAGCTCTCGAATCCGCTCCTTGAAGCGCAGAATGGCCTTGGGCGCAATACGCCTCTTTACCACCTCTCCGCTGGTGAAGCTGAACCCGAGAAACTTCCGATCCTTGGGCCGTGCAACTGCGCTCTTTGATTCGTTTACCTTGAGCCTGAGCTTGCGAGTGAGGAATCGCTTCACGCCTTCCATCACCCGCTGGCCCGCCCGCTCGCTTTTCACGTAGATATTACTGTCATCTGCGTAGCGAACGAAGCGATGCCCGCGTCGCTCCAACTCTCGGTCTAATTCGTCAAGCAACAGATTGGAAAGAAGGGGCGAAAGAGGACCGCCTTGGGGCGTTCCTTCATCCGTCGGACCCACAAGCCCGTTTTCCATCACTCCCGAGTTCAGAAACCCTCGAATCAGTTTCAGCATGCGCTTGTCGCTGATCCTTCTGGCTACGCGACTCATCAGTACGTCATGGTTCACGCGGTCGAAGAATTTTTCCAAATCAAGGTCTACGACCCAGTCGTAGCCTTGTTGGA
Source organism: uncultured Spirochaetota bacterium (assembly GCA_963820435.1). GTDB lineage: Bacteria > Spirochaetota > Spirochaetia > SZUA-6 > Fen-1364 > Fen-1364. The sequence continues at coordinate 119,617 of CAWGAC010000017.1, forward strand.
TATATTCCTGCGCCTTCGCCACCGCCTGATGGGCCGATCGCCCTGGCCTGAATCCGTAGCTGAACTCGCTGAATGTGGGATCCCATCGCTCTTGCAGTACCTGCAACACCGCTTGCTGTACGAATCGATCCACCACCGTCGGGATGCCGAGCTTCCTCATGCCTCCTCCCGTTTTCGGTATCTCAACCCGCCTCACAGGCTGTGGCCGATAGGTCCCTGACAAAAGTTGCTCTTTCAATCGCGGCCAATTCTCCCGCAGAAAATCCGGCAGTTCCTTGACCGACATTCCATCAACCCCTGCCGCCCCTGCGTTTGCTTTCACGCGCCTCAGCGCTTCCTTCAAGTTCTCCTTCTCGCACGCCTCCTCGATCAGCTTGTCTGTGTTCGCCTGACTTTCCGTGCCGAGTTTCACCGCCGTGGATTCGATCCCTTCCTCGGGCGCCCTGGGGGCTTCACCCCTTCCCTCACCCGCAAAGGCCAGCTCGTACTGGATTTTCAGTCGCTTCTCCACTTCGAGTCGCTCCCCGTACTCGTCTCTCTTGCCGTTCGGGCCTTCAGGTCAACGACCCTACTATGCCCTCTGCTGACTTCTGGCAGGCGATCAGAGATTCTCGCGAATCCCTCAGTCCCGATTTCGGGACACCTGCCAGACCTCCTGGGGTAAGCTCACCCGCCTTCGGCGCGCAACCGCTGGATTTACAACCCGAGCCCTTGATGGATATGGGCTTCGCGGTCATCCGCCCGCTCGCCCGACTCGGCATGCCTCTTATCCAGTTTCTGTTCGTCGGCTCGCGCCTTTGTTCCACGCTTCTTTCGGACACGCTCTCGCGAGATAGGTGCCCTTGCGTTTCGCTACGCCTTCACCTCCATCAGGTTGGCGAGGGGACTTTCACCCCAGAGCTAGTGAACATGCCCAGCACACGGACATCACCACCGCCATAGGCGGTGGGTTTTCAAGTTTCACTAAACCTTGTACTCCGTGTAGGGCAGACCGCAGCTTTTCGCCACCCCCGGGTGGACACACATGCCGTCGATCGTGTTGATACCGCGCCTGAGGGCTTCGTTGGCCCGTGCGGCTGCCCGCAGCCCCTGGTTGGCAATCTGGAGCCCATACTGGAGGGTCACGCTGGTCAGGGCGATTGTGGAAGAGCGCGCGACGGCGCCGGGCATATTCGCCACGCAGTAATGCACGACATTATCCACGATGTAGATGGGGTCGTCATGCGTGGTGGGCCGCGAGGTTTCCGCGCACCCGCCCTGGTCGATGGCGACATCCACAATCACCGCGCCATGCTGCATGATCGACAGATGCTGGCGCGTGATGAGCCGCGGGGCGGTTTCTCCCGCAACGAGCACGGCTCCGATCACGATGTCCGACTCCTTGAGCACGTACTCGATGTTGGCCTCGGTGGCATACAGCGTGGTGATCGAGCTGCCGAAGATGTCGTCCAGGTAGGCGAGCCTCTTCGCGTTGATGTCAAGCACCGTGACATTCGCTCCGATGCCCACGGCGATCTTGCACGCGTTCGTGCCGACCACTCCCCCGCCCAGAATGCCGACCTTGCCGCGCTGAACGCCGGGCACCCCCCCGAGCAGGATACCCCTGCCGCCGAACTCTTTTTCAAGGTACTTTGCGCCCTCTTGTACCGAGAGCCGGCCCGCGATCTCGCTCATGGGTGTGAGGCAGGGCAATGAATGGTCGGGAAGCTCGATGGTCTCATAGGCAACGCCCGTGATTTTTTTCTGGATGAGCGCATTGGCGAGATCTTTGCTCGCCGCGAGATGAAGGTATGTGTAGAGAATCTGGCCGTGGTGGAACAGGGAGTATTCCTCCGGAAGCGGCTCTTTCACCTTCACGATCATCTCCGACTGCTTGAAAAGCTCCGCCTTGTCCGCGACCATCTGCGCCCCCGCGCCCGCGTATTCCGCGTCATCGTAGCCCGACCCGACGCCCGCGCCTTTTTCCACCAGCACCTGATGACCGCTTTTCACGTACGCCTTCACCGAATGGGGTGTCATGCCCACGCGGTATTCGTGTCGTTTGACTTCCTTGGGAACACCCAGCTTCATGAGATTCTCCTTTGCCCTACTCTACTTCATGCCTTGACGTGAATCCATAGGAATGTTGATCTTCAAGTTGAGCGCAAGCATGAGACCAGGGACTTACATCCCCGCAATTCTATTCGCGGGGCTCATTTTTATTCAGCCTATTTCCTCGCAAACCCGTCCCGGCATTCAAATGTTTCCCGAGCTTGTGCCCCTGCCCGCCAGTCAGCAGCTCTCCACGATGCGCGAGCCATTGCCCGTGGAGACGATTGTCGATGCTGCCCTCGAGTTCTCGGGCGCATCGGACGCCAGCGCGGCTGCGGCAAAAGACAAGCTTGTCGGGCTGCTTCGCCGATTCCGCGACGAGGTCATGAACGTGACGGAACAGGCCGCGCTCGCTGAGAAGGCACTCGCATTCCTGCACAAGAATCTCCTCACTACCTACGCGGTGCTCCAGACGCGCGTCGATACGACCCTGGACACGGGTGTCTTCAACTGCGTGTCATCCGCGGTGCTCTACATGATCGTCGCGCGATCCGTCGGCCTGTCCGTGAGCGGCGTGCGGACGAGCGATCACGCATTCTGCACCGTGCTGGTCAACGGTCAACAGGTGGATGTGGAGACCACGAATCCTGATGGCTTCAATCCCGGCGCAAAGAAGGAGTTCACCGACTCCTTCGGAAAGATCACGGGATTCCGCTATGTGCCGCCGGGGCATTATGGAGACCGTCGCGCTATCGGGGAAAAGGAGCTGCTCAGCCTTATCCTGTACAACCGGGTCTCCGAATACGGGGATGCGCGATTCTTCCGGGACGCTCTGCAGCCCGCCGTGAGCGCATATGCGCTCATCGGTTCCGAGGAGATGCGCGGGGTGATGGGCGTCGCTTTCTCCAACTACGTCACATCGCTCGGGGTCCGGCAGGACTACCCGCAGGCGGTGCAATTCATGGACGCCGTGAAGGCCTCTTTCGGAGGGATCGTGGATCTCGGCCAGCCCAGACGCGACATGTACCACAACTGGGTCGTCAGCCTGATCGACGCGAACGCGATTCTTGACGCCGATGCCCTCCTGTCCCAACCGAGCACAAAAGCGGCGCTCGATGACGCTGACTGGAACAACCTCTCCGTGGTAGTGGTGCAGCAGCGCGCCCAGTCAGAAGTGGAGATAGGCGGCTTCCTCGCCGCGGCAGCCATCGTGACGGACGCGATGGCGCGTCTGGGCCGGGTCCAGCCGCTTCTCCAGACCTATGAGGCCTACATGCACAACGCGTTCGCCCAGTTGTTCAATGCACATAAGATTGCGAATGCAAAAACCGTGATCGACCAGGGAATTGCCGCCTACCCCGACAGCCGGTTGTTCCAGCAGGACCTCGAGCTGCTCAAGAAGGCCCCGCGGCAGTGAAAATCGGCATGATCGGCGCGGGAGCCTGGGGCACGGCCATCGCCAAGGTTCTTGCTGAAAGAGGATTCCCTGTCGTCATGTGGTGCTTCGAGCAGGAGCTCGTCGCGGAGATCAACTCCGCGCATACCAACGCGCGGTATCTGCCTGGCGTGAGTCTCCCTCCCCTGCTTCGCGCCACCTCGGACATGCAGGAGGCTGCCGAAGACGCGGATCACCTTTTCATCGCGATCCCTTCTCTATTCCTTCTGTCCAATTTCAAGAAAATCCTCGGATGCACGAGCATCCGGGAAGGCCGTACGCTGATCTCCGTGCTCACGAAAGGATTCATCGAGAGTCCCGGCGGCGGCATACGGCTCATCATAGAAGCCCTCGAGGATTATCTCCCGGGGATGTATCGGGGCAAGCTCGTCTACGTATCCGGCCCCAGCCACGCAATCGAAGTTTCCAATGGGAAAATCACCGGCCTCATAAGCGCCTCACGGAGCGGCCGCAACTCTATTCGAGTCCGAGAGCTTCTTACCGGCGGCGCACTTGTGGTCTTCTCCTCACTGGACGTGAAAGGCGTGCAAATCAGCGCCGCGCTGAAAAACGTTGTCGCCCTTGCATTCGGCATGCTGGATGCTTTGAAGGAATCCTCGGATCAGTTCGGCGACAACACTGAATCGCTGCTTCTGGCCGCGGGCCTGAACGAGATCCAGGTGCTCGGCCGGGCCATGGGAGCCACGCATCCCGAGACCTTCACTTCAATTGCGGGAGTCGGGGACCTGGATGTCACCTGCCGCAGCGTGCACGGCAGGAACAGGCGTTTCGGCCGGGAAATCATATTGAAAAAGCTCATTGAAGAGTGCGCTTCCATTGACGAGGTGATTGCCCGGCAGCCCCGCTACGGCTACATCGCGGAAGGCGTGGTCACGGCCAAGTGGGTGAACGCCATTGCGGCGCAGAGAAAGCTGTCGCTGCCGATCGCCGGCGGCGTCTATCGTATCCTCAACAGGGAAGTGGATCCGCTCGTGGAAGTCCAGAACATGATCGACCGCATTGTGACCCGTTCCCGCGCGGGGAGGCGCGCGCGCGGTCCCTACGCTATCCTGCGTGGTACCGCTGAATGGGCTTCACGCCTAGCTCACCGCGGATGAGGGCGCGGATGCCCTGGACGTAAGCGTCGGCGCCGGGCATTGTCGTCACCACGGGAATCCCCCGGCTGTTCGCCGTTGCCCGGATGGGGATTTCGTCCTTCCGGGGGCCCTTGCCTGAAGGCGTGTTGAGAATGAGCTGAATCCGGCCCTCCCGGATGCGATCCAGCAAATCCGGCGCGCCTTCGCTCACCCGCCTGACCACTTCGGCAGGGATGCCATTGGTCTTCAGGAACGCCGCGGTGCCCGCCGTGGACATGAGGGAGAAGCCGAGCTCGTGCAGCTGATGGGCAATCGACACGGCAAGCTGGGTCTTGTCACTGTCCTTCACGCTGATGAACACGGTGCCGGCAACGGGCACATCCTGGAGCGCCCCGAGCTGGCTCTTGCAGTAGGCCCGGCCGAAGTCCGTGTCGATTCCCATCACCTCTCCGGTTGATTTCATCTCGGGGCCGAGGATGATGTCCACGCCGGGGAATTTCGCAAACGGAAGGACCGACTCCTTGACGCAGATGTGCCGCGGCGTGACCTCTTGCGTGAATCCGATTTCCTGCAGTGTCATGCCGGCCATGACCTTTGCCGCGATCTTGGCCAGGGGAACCCCGATGGCCTTGGAGACGAACGGCACGGTGCGAGAGGCCCGGGGATTCACTTCGATTATGTACAGCTCCTTGCCCTTCACCGCGTACTGAACATTCATCAGGCCGACAACGTGAAGCTCCCGGGAGAGCAGGCGCGTATAGCGGCGGATCTCCTCCATCATCCAGTGCGGGAGAGTGTGGGCGGGAAGGACCATGGCCGCATCTCCCGAGTGGACCCCCGCCTCCTCGATGTGCTCCATGATTCCGCCGATGACCGAGGTGTGCCCGTCCGACACCATGTCCACGTCGACCTCGATGGCATCCTCGATGAACCTGTCGATCAGCACGGGGCGCTCCGGCGAGGCCCAGACCGCGCGCTCCATGTAAAGGGCAAGGCTCGCGTCGTCGTAGACGATTTCCATGGCACGCCCTCCCAGCACGTAGCTGGGGCGCACAAGGACCGGGTACCCGATGCGGTGCGCGGCGGAAAGAGCCTCGGCCTCGTTCACCGCGACTCCGTTCTCAGGCTGGCGGAGTCCGAGCTTCCTCACCAGGTCAGCGAAACGTTTTCTGTCCTCCGCTCTGTCAATTGAGTCCGGGCTCGTGCCGATGATCGGCACCCCCGCTTTCTCCAGGCCGACTGCCAGCGTGAGGGGCGTTTGCCCGCCGAGCTGGACGATCACGCCGTCAGGCTTTTCCCGATCCACGATGGCCAGCACGTCCTCCCGCGTGAGCGGCTCGAAATAGAGCTTGTCAGAGGTGTCGTAGTCCGTGGAGACCGTCTCGGGATTCGAGTTCACCATGATGGTCTCACAACCGATTTCGCGAAGCGCGAACGCGGCGTGCACGCAGCAGTAGTCGAACTCGATGCCCTGTCCGATGCGGTTCGGTCCGCCGCCAAGGATCATGATCTTCCTGCGCGTGGAGGGGCGTGCCTCGTCCTCCGCGTCGTAAGTGGAATAGAAGTAGGGGGTGTATGCCTCGAACTCGGCCGCGCAGGTATCCACCAGCTTGTAGGCAGGCGTGATGCCATTGCGGGCCCGCAGGGCGCGCACCCCCTCTTCGTCCATCCCCAGCCGGCCGGCGACCTGTATGTCGCTGAACCCCATCTGCTTGGCCTGGCGTAAATTGCCTTCCGAAATGGTGGGCTCGAAATCGGCGATTTCCTTCATATTGGAAATGAACCAGGGATCGATGCGCGTCAATTCGTGAAGCTTCTCCACCGACCATCCACGACACAAGGCTTCATAAACATAGAATGGCCTCTCCGCAACCCGCTGGGTGAGCAGCTCCGCAAGACGACCTTCCGTCTCTGCGGGAGCGCCCGTCAAGCCGGGACGCTTGATCTCCAGTCCGCGGATTCCCTTCTGGAACGCCTCCTTGAACGTGCGTCCAATGGCCATCACCTCCCCGACTGACTTCATCTGGATAGTGAGGGTGGGGTCGGCGGAAGGGAACTTCTCAAATGCGAAACGGGGGATTTTCACCACGCAGTAATCAATGGACGGCTCGTAGGAGGCCGGTGTGCTTCTGGTGATATCGTTGGGAATCTCGTCCAGCGCATAGCCGACGGCAAGCTTGGCGGCAATCTTGGCAATGGGAAACCCGGTGGCCTTTGAGGCGAGGGCCGAGGACCGCGAAACACGCGGGTTCATCTCGATCACCACCATCCTCCCGGTTTCCGGGTGAACGGCGAACTGGATGTTGGACCCCCCGGTCTCCACGCCGATCTCGCGAATGCAGGCGATGGAGGCGTCGCGCATGCGCTGGTATTCCCTGTCCGTCAGGGTCTGGGCAGGCGCAACCGTGATCGAATCTCCCGTGTGCACACCCATGGGGTCCAGGTTCTCGATGGAGCAGACGACCACGACGTTGTCCATCCTGTCCCGCATCACCTCGAGCTCGAACTCTTTCCAGCCCTCGATCGATTCCTCGATCAGGATCTCCCCGATCATGCTCGCGTCGAGGCCTCGATTGGCCATATCCTCGAATCGCAGCGGGTCCGACACGATGGCCCCGCCCGAGCCGCCGAGGGTGAATGAAGGACGAATGATGAGGGGGAATCCGATTGTCTCCGCAACCTTTTTCGCCTCGGAGAGGGAATGCGCGAGATCGCTTCGCGGCACCTCGAGTCCAATGCGCTCCATGGCCTGTTTGAAGAGCTTGCGGTCCTCCGCCTTTCTGATGGCTTCCCGGTCCGCGCCGATCATGCGCACGCCGAACCTGTCCAGGACGCCCTTCTCCGCGAGTTGGACGGCAATATTCAAGCCTGTCTGGCCTCCCAGGGTGGGCAAGAGGGCATCCGGCCTCTCTGCTTCGATGATCTTCTCCAGCATGGGCACCGTGATGGGCTCGATGTACGTCGCGTCCGCCATTTCCGGGTCGGTCATGATGGTGGCGGGATTGGAGTTCACGAGAATCACCCGAAAGCCCTCTTCACGCAGGGCCTTGCAGGCCTGGGTGCCCGAGTAGTCGAACTCGCATGCCTGGCCGATCACGATCGGTCCGGTTCCTATGATGAGGATCGAGTGGATGTCCGTCCGCTTCGGCACTGCCTCAATCCTTCCGGCGCGCCGCGGCGGACGGCTTTTCGTCCATCATGCTCGTGAACCTGGAAAACAGGTAGCGTGACTCATGTGGACCGGGGCTTGCCTCGGGATGGTACTGGACGCTGAAAAAAGCCAGGGAACGGTTTTCCAGTCCCTCGGCCGTGCCGTCATAGAGATTCACGTGCGTCATGTTCGTGCCCGCGTGCGGAAGAGAATCCATGTCCACGTTGAATCCATGATTCTGCGAGGTGATGGCGATCCGGCCCGTGGACAGGTCCTTCACCGGATGATTGCCCCCATGGTGGCCGAATTTCAGCTTGAAGGTACGACCGCCGAGGGCGAGTCCCAGTATCTGCTGTCCCAGGCAGATGCCGAATATGGGGAGCTTGCCAAGAAGGTCGCGCGCGGTCTCGATGGCGTAAGAGACCGGCTCGGGATCGCCGGGCCCATTGGAAAGCACGAACCCGTCCGCGCCCAGCGCAAGAATCGCCCGGGCGTTGGTCCGGGCAGGTACGACTGTGACACGGCTGCCGGTAGTGACGAGATGTCGGAGTATGTTTCGCTTGACCCCGCAGTCCAGGACCACCACGTGCCTGAGAGGCTTCGGAACAACGGCCCCGGGCAGGCCTTCCGTCCACTCGTAGGCGGAGTGGCACGTCACTTCCTTCACGAGATCGATTCCGACGATGCGCGGGGCCGCGGCGAGCTTTGTCTTCAGAGATTCTCCGTCCAGGTCGGCGCTGGAGATAATCCCGTGCTTTGCGCCCTCGATCCTCAGGTGACGGGTCAGCGCCCGGGTGTCGATGCCCTGGATTCCGACAACACCCTGCGCGGCGAGCCAGGGATCCAGGTCCTCGGTGGAACGCCAGTTCGATCTGCGCTTGCTGGCCTCCCGGACCACGAAACCGGACAGCCAGGTGCCCCGGGACTCATTGTCCCCCGGCACGATGCCGTAATTCCCGATCAGGGGATATGTCATGGTGACGATCTGGCCGCGATAGGAGGGGTCGGTGAGAACTTCCTGGTAACCCGTGATCGACGTGTTGAAAACGACTTCCCCGCACGCCTCTCCGCGTGCGCCGAGCGCTTCCCCTTCAAAAATCATCCCATCTTCAAGAAGCAGTACGGCTCTTTCCACGTCTCTCCTTGGTTCCCTGCATACTTATGCAATTCAAGTTGACCCAAGTTATCGGCGCCGCCCCCCTCTGTCAAGGCAGACACCGTATCGGGGACTGGTATAAAGTATGCGGGAGGCTGTCATGAACAACCGCGTTTCCGTGGAGGCGCATCCCCGCTATCTTATCGTCACAGACTCAGCCTCGTTCGCTATCGGCGCGGTCCTCCTCCTGCTCGCCTCGCGGATTCGATCCCTTTTTTCACCGCTCGCCGTGGTCATTCTCATCTTCTGCCTGGCCCTTGGCTTCGGCTGCGACATCCTGATCTGGTTCTTAAGGGGCATCCGCTCACTCGAGCTCGATGATGAGTCTCTCACCCTTTACCGGGGCCCGTCTCTTGAAATGCAGCGCATCGACCGCGCGGCGATATCCGCCGTCAGGGTCCGCAGCCGTCTGGGCAGGCGGGGCGCGGTGCTCCTGCTGGGCCCGAAAAATAAGGTATGGATCGCGGAGGATTCTTTTCCGCACGAGGCTTTCACACGCTTCCTGAGCGCCCTCGCCGAATGGAGGCGCGATGCCCCGGCGTAGATCGGGCCCCGCAGAGGCGTAGTTTCCCAGCTTTTTTGTTGATCCACCCCTGCGGCGGTGATATAAGGTGAAGCATATGAAGGAAACGCCCCTCACCCCGCTGCGGATAAAGAAGAGCATCGGTCTTGTCCCGCGCATTTATTATGGCTGGCGCAGGGGAATAAAATGGCTGGGAATATTCCTCGCCGTCTCAGGTCCAGGCATCATCGTCATGCTTGCCGACAACGACGCGGGAGGCATCACGACCTATGCCGCCACCGGCGCGCGCTACGGCTTTGGCCTGCTGTGGTTCCTTATCATCCTTGGGCCCGTCGCGTATTACGTGCAGGAAATGACCGTCCGGCTCGGCGCGGTCACCAAGCGCGGGCACGCCGAAGCGATCTTTGATGCTTTCGGGCCTTTCTGGGGCTGGTTCTCCCTCCTCGACCTTATCCTCACCGACTGGCTCACCCTCATCACCGAGTTCATCGGTATGACGGCGGCATTCAGTATTTTCCACATCCCGCCGTTCGTGACCGTCATCGCGGTCTCTATCGTGATGATCCTGATGGTCCTCCAGGGACGCTACTGGACCTGGGAAAAAATCGCTTTCCTCTTCTGCATTCTCAATCTCGTCTACATCCCCTGCGCGATCATTGTGCGTCCGTCCGCCTCGGACATACTGCGCACGGGGCTGATCCCTAATTTCCCAGGAGGGTTCGATAACCAGATGTTCTTCTTCCTGATGGCCAATATCGGAACGACCATCGCGCCCTGGATGGTGTTTTTCCAGCAGAGTGCCGTCGTGGACAAGGGCATCAATGAGAAAGACGTACCGTGGAGCAAGCTGGACACGGCAATCGGCTCGGGGTTCACCGTGCTCGTGGCCGGCTTCGTGATCATCACTACGGGAACGGTGCTGAAAGGCGCCCCCATCGAAAGCGCCGCGCAGGCAGCTATCGCGCTGGGGGGAATCAACCAGTGGCTGGGAACCTTCCTCGCGATCGGTCTCTTCGACGCGGGATTCCTTGGCGGCATCTGTATCTCCCTGGCCAGCTCCTGGGCCTTTGGTGAAGTATTCGGCTGGGCCCACTCCCTGAACAACAAAATCAGAGAGGCTCCGTGGTTCTACACGATGTACGTGATCCTCCTGGTGAGCGCGGGCCTTGTCGTTCTCATTCCTGGAGCGCCGCTGGTGCTGATCACGCTGTTCGTGCAAGTCATCGCGGTGACACTGCTGCCCGCCACGCTGGTTTTTCTGATTCTCCTGCTGAATGATAGGGAGAGAATGGGCAACCTCACGAATTCCCGCGCACAAAACATCATCAGCGTCACCGTCGTCGCGCTTATTGTCGTACTGTCAACGCTCTACGGCGTGAGCGCCCTGTTCCCGAACATCTTTAAATAGGAGGGGAGCAATGGCACTTTTTTCCAGAATCCGGGAGATCAACCAGAAATTCCACGTCCCCCACGTGAAGATGACCCGCGGCGTGAAGCTCGCGCTCCTCATGTTGAGGATCTACCTGCTCCTGCTCATCGGAATCCTGTTCTTCAAGTTCTTCACCCTGGTGGCCGCACGATAGGAGACGCACGAATGACAGCACAAGAGAGCTCCGCTCAGCTCCCGCGGTTCTTCTTCATTACCCAGCTGATTCGGGACAAGGTCCTCCAGGAAAAGGGGAGAAGCGCATAGAGCTGGGCAACCTCATGGACCTGGAGATCAAGCTCTCCGGCCGGTACCCCGAGGTCGTCAACCTGATCGTCGGCAGGTCCTTCGGGAGGCCGCCGCTGGAGGTCCCCTTCCGCTACGTGAAAACAATCGACACGCGCAGAACCGTTGTGGAGCTTCCCGCGGGTGTCAAGCTCAAGGAGTTCGACAGGGAGTCCGCGCGCATCCTCATCAAGGACATGGTGCTGGATAAAAAGATCATCGACACCGACGAGTACGAGGTGGAGATCGTCTATGACATCCACCTCCTGCACGCGGAAGGCCGTATGCTCGTGGTGCACGTGGATGTCACCAAGGCCGGCATGCTGCGGCGCCTGCACTTCGGATGGCTGGCGCGGCTGCTCTGGGGGGAAGTGAAGAACATCGAGCTGCTCCCCTGGAAGTATGTGCAGCCCCTGCCGTCCGACATCGATCGATTTCACGGCAACGTCAAGCTGACCGTCTCCCGGGAGAAAATCGCCGACATACACCCGGCAGACCTCGCCGACATCCTCGAAGAGCTCAGCGGGGACGAGAGGATGGCGGTCTTCAACACGCTGGACACCGAAACGGCAGCCGACACTCTGGAGGAGGCGGAGCCCCGGGTGCAGCGCGAGCTGGTGGCATCCCTTCGCCGCGACAGGCTGGCAGAGCTCTTCCACACCATGACCCCCGCACAGATAGCGGATATCCTGGAGATCCTTCCCCGGGTGGACGCGGAGGCGCTGAAGAAATCGCTGCCCGTGGAGACCGGGGGCAAAGTGAACGAGCTCCTGAACGCGCACGACGTGAAGCTGCCCTCCATCGCCACCAGCCGGTTCCTCGCGCTCCCGGAGACGGCCTCGGTGCGTCAGGCCCTTGCAAAGTTCCGCAACCGCACCCGGCGCTACGACGTCGTCATGTACGTGTACGTCACCAGGGAGGACGGCACCCTGAAAGGCGTCATCGATATCCGGGAGCTGATCCAGGCGAAATCAGACGAGACCTTGAGCAACATCATGACCGAGCAGATCGTCACCCTTGGGCCGACCGACACCCTGGCGGATGCGGCCAGCGAGTTCTCGAAGTACGGCTTCCGCGCCCTCCCCATGGTTGACGCGGGCCGTGCGCTCCTCGGTGTGGTCCGGTACAAAGACCTCTTGTCGGTGATGCAATAGCGAGCGCGTCTATACGCTGACCGCCAGCCGCTTTCCTTCCTCGAACGCGCTCACATTCACGTCTTTGAACCTGGGCTTTACGCACTGGGCAATGGCCTCTTTCCAGCATTCGACGGGGAGGTCGAGCGCTGCGGACATGGCGCCGAGGATTATCACGTTGGCCACCCGGGTGTCGCAGAGCCTTTCCGCGACGCCGACCGCGTCGATATAGGCAAGACGGCGGAATGTCTTTCGGAGCCTGTCCTCGGCGTCGGTCGGGTATTTCGCCTGCCCCGAGGAGACAGTGACCGGAATGATTGCCTGGCGGGACACAACGGCGACGCCGTCCGGCGCGAGAAAGCTCGCGAATCGGAGCGCCTCGATCCGTTCCAATGAGGCGAGCACATTTGCCGTTCCCTCCGGCACCAGAGGACTGTAGACCTTTTCTCCGAATCTGATCTGGGCCATCACCGAGCCGCCTCTCTGCGCCATGCCGTGGACCTCATTGGTCTTTACGTCGAATCCCATGATGAGGGCGGCGCGGGCCGCGATCTGGGTGGCAAGGAGAATGCCCTGCCCCCCGACGCCGACCATCACGATGCTCGTGGTCTTACTCATGGCATGCCCCGGCGGCGGCAATCGCGATTGCCCCTTCCTTGCAGACCTGCTCGCACAGGGTGCATCCGCCGCAGAGAAGCTCATTCACGCGGATTTCGTCGTTTGCCCACTCGATTGCGGGACATCCCAGCCGCAGGCAAGCCTTGCACTTCTTGCACAACTCCTGGTCCACGCGGCGCGCCGGGCCCGACGGATTTCTTCGTGTACAAGGGGCATGGAGAACGCGCGACGATGAGCCACGGCTCGTCGGATTCCAGCGCCTTGCGGATGGTCTCCGTGGCCTCCTTCAGGTCATACGGGTCCACGGTTGCGATGTTCTTGATCCCGCAGGCCCGGCCGAAGTCCTCCACGGTTGCCGTGATGGTGTCTTCTCCCAGGAGCGTGCGGCCCGTCCCCGGGTGCTCCTGGTGGCCCGTCATGGCAGTGATGCGGTTGTCCACGACGATAATTGTCGCCGCTCCCTTGTTGTAAGCGATGTCGAGGAGCCCCGTGATGCCCGAGTGGAAGAAGGTGGAGTCCCCCACGATGCCGACAACGCGCGGAAGGGTGCGCGATTTGTCCGCGCGCTTCTCGTCAGCCTTCTGCATGCCGTGCGCCATGGAGATTCCTCCGCCCATGCAGAGGATCGTGTCGATGCGTTTCAGAGGCGGAAACACTCCCAGCGAATAGCAGCCGATGTCACCGGTGACCACCACGTCGAACTTGCCCAGCGCGTAGAAGATGCCCCGGTGGGGGCAGGCCGGGCAGAGAACGGGAGGTCGGGCCGGAAGGTCCGTCGTCGGTCTTGAACGACGCGGTTGGCGCGGGACTTCTTCCCGAGGGCTGCTGCGAGCCGGTCTGAGGAAAGCTCCCCGATCCCCGGGACCAGGTTCCTGCCCTCGCAGGCAATTCCAAGGGAACGCACGTGCTCTTCCAGGATAGGGTCGAGCTCTTCCACGACGAGCAGTCTCTCGCACCCCGGCGGCGAACTCGCGGATGAGCTCGTCAGGGAAGGGCCAGACCCACCCGATCTTGAGCACCGATGCTTCGGGAGCAAGCTCCCGCACATACTGGTAGGCAATGCCTTCCGCGATGATTCCCAGGGAACGATCCCCCCACTCGATCCTGTTTGCCGGAGAAGTGTTGGCCGCCGCAGCCAACGCGGCGAGCCGCTCTTCCAGCCGGACCCGCATCGGGCGGGCGTACAGGGGGACGGGAACGAACTTCTGAGGGTTCTTCTGGAACCCGGGAAGACGGGACTGCCGGCCTGCGCTCACCCAGAGTGACCGCTCCGCTGGAATGGCTTACCCGGGTGGTGGAGCGCAGAAGCACGGGAGTCGTGTAGGTCTCCGAGATCTCCAGGGCAAGCTTGAGGAAATCCTTGGCTTCCTGGGAGTCCGAAGGCTCGAGGATGGGGACTTTGCCGAATCGCGCGTAGTGCCGCGTGTCCTGTTCGTTCTGTGACGAGTGCATCCCCGGGTCGTCGGCCACACAGACGACGAGCCCGCCGACCGTGCCGATGTACGCCAGCGTCATCAACGGGTCGGCCGCCACGTTCAGCCCGACGTGCTTCATGGTAACGATGGTCCGCGCGCCGGCAAGGCACGCCCCTGCCGCCACCTCCAGGGCGACTTTTTCATTCGGCGACCACTCGCAATAGATGTCGTCCGCATAGGCGCGGGCGGATTCGAGGATTTCGGTGGAAGGAGTGCCGGGATAGCCCGTGGCGACCGTGACGCCCGCTTCCCAGGCGCCGCGCGCGATTGCTTCATTGCCGGAAAGCAGGGCGCGGGAAGCTTTGGTGTGGCTCATGATAGCCACTTTTTTACTCCCCGGGGACTGCTGCTGTCAACGCCGCGCTACGCGCAGGACCAGTCGATGTATTCTCGGGAAATGGAGGAAAGCGAGTCGAGGTGGGAATACAAGGGGTATTCCAGCCTGACCTTGTACTCCATCATGGACTGTTCGTACGCGTTGCGGCCGCTCAGGCAGTCATCCACGAATGAACGCATCTCGACCAGCTTGCGCGCCAGGGAGCGCATTGCGTATTCCCGCTCGATCCGTGCACGCGGGCCGCCGCCCTGGATCTTCGCGATCTTGTCGATGATCGACTTGAGCTCCGCTTCGTCGCATTTCATGCGCATCTTCCAGTCCATGGCTTCACGCCTCTCGATTTGATTATCGGTAGAAGGAGGCCTAATCCTGAAGATCCCTGTCCGGGTTGCTACACTCGAATGAGGGAATCTGGTATATTCCAGGCTTCCACATTCTACCTGCAAGGGAGTGAACATGAAGAAGATCCTCATTGTCGTTTTCGCCATCATGTTGCTGGCCACGTCGGGTGCCTTTGCCGCCGCCAAGGGGACGGGATGGGCGGTTGGTGGAGAGGGCTCGCTGTATCTCGCCGGGAACGGCGGCCTGCCCAGCAGTGCGATGTTCCTGTTGCACATCCCCAACATTCCGCTGATGTTCGGCGTCGGAATCAGCAGCCCCTTCTCGATAGGCCTCACGGCCGACTACTGGTTCGCGCACGGCAACCTCGTCAGCATCCTGGACTATTACGTCGGAGTCGGTGCCTACGCCCAGATATTCACGGACCCCTCAAATGTTATCCTCGGAGGCAGGGTCCCGTTCGGTCTGCAGGTCTGGCCCGTCGGGCAGACGCTCGAAGTTTTCCTCGAACTGGCTCCCGCTTTCGGAGTCTCCGTGGCGCCCACGGAATTCGAATGGCATTTACAGGGTGCTGTCGGCCTCAGGTTCTGGTTCTAAGAGCATCCGGGGGCCTTCTCAGAGGCCCCCGTGCCATATCCACGAGCCGCCGGGTAAAACAGTGAAGGTCGGCATCCTCGAGTTCCGTGACAACGAGTTCATTCGCAGCGTAGTCGCGGGTCTTGGCGACATACAGACCGAGTTTCTACACGCCGGCCAGCTCCCCCACCCGTCTCCTTCGGCCTTTGGCGTGATCGTCGACAGGGTCAGCTTCTGCGATCCGTTTCTGCGGCAGCTCATGCGCTACTGGTCGCTCGGCGGCGCGTACGTGCTGAACAACCCTTTTTTCACGCAGATCTTCGACAAGCTCTCCGAGCTGCTCGTCTACGACAGGCTGTCCATCCGGCACGCCCGCACGGTGCTCCTCCCGCGCGTGAACCGGACCGAGGACGTCAAGGAAATCGTCACGCAACCGGACTGGGGCGCGCTCGAGGCGCAGGTCGGATTCCCCTGCATTCTCAAACCCGTGGACGGGTATGCATGGCAGGACGTGTTCAAGGTTGAAAATCCGGCCGCGCTGCGCAGCCTGTACGAGAGCTTTAAAGACACGCGCACACTCATCGTGCAGGAATTCGTGAAGTACGAATCGTACTACCGCGCCTTTTGCGTGGGAACGAAGGACGTGTACCTTGTGCGGTGGACTCCGCAGCCCTTCGACATGGGAGAATACGCGGAGGCGGGGCCGGACGCGCGGGATGGACTGCGGGAGATCATTACGGAGAAGACGGTCGCGTTGAACGCGGCGCTCGGGCTCGACTTCAACGCGGTAGAATGGTGCGTCACGCCGGAAGGGACACCGGTCGTCATCGATTCCTACAATGATGTGCCAGACGTGCGCCGGGAAAAGCTGCCGCCCGCCTGTTACAACTGGGTGGTGGACAGGTTCTGCGCCTGCATACGCTCAAAGCTGGCTTCGGGAGAGCGGAACTCGACGGGGAGCTTCCTCTCCGTTTCAGATGCCGGCGCGCTTCCTGGCTGAGGAAACGATCGCTCCGATCAATTCCTGGAAGCTGATCCCCACCATGGTGCAAATGATGGGAAGGTCGGAGTGCCGGGGGTGAAGGCCTGCAAGGGGGTTCACCTCCATGAAGCCGGGCTTCCCTTGCGCGTCCATCCTTATGTCGATTCTCCCTGCGTCCCTGGCGCCGAGCGCCTTCCACGCATTCAGCGCGAGATGGGCGCACGCTTCCGCCTCAGGTCCTCTGGCAAGCTCGTAGCGGACCCTGTCGTCGCAATATTCCTTGTTCATGTACGTGTAGGCGTTCGCGTCGGCCGTCGACAGCGGGATTATCTCCATGGTCCCCACAATGCGTGCATCCGCGCCCGTACCGATGACGGCTGAGGTGAACTCTCTTCCGGGCAGGTACTCCTCCACGAGCACGGGCTGGTGGTAGGCTTCGAGCAGTGACTCGCAAATCCTTTGAAGCTCATCCGGGCTGCCGATACGGGAATCGGGGGTAATTCCTTTTCCCGTTCCTTCCGCGATCGGCTTTGCGAACAGGGGAAAGCGAAGCTTCACCTTGTCGATATCCCCGCGTGATTCTACAACGGCAAAATCAGGCGTCGGGACCCCTGCATCGCGCAGGACGCGCTTGGTGAGCCCCTTGTGCAGCGAAACCGCCAGGACGACGGGGTCTGAGAAAGTGTAAGGGATCCGGTATGCATCCAACAGAGCGGGTACAAGCGCCTCGCGGCCCAGCCCGTACATTCCTTCGCAGAAGTTGAAAACCAGGTCCCAGCGCTTCCCCGCGCTCAGGGCAGCCATCAGGCCGCGGTAACTGCCTATCCGGTCCGTGTGGAGACCCTCGCGGCGCAGCGCCTCTTCCACGGCCGCGACGGTCTCCTCTCGGTCGAACTCAGCGGTTTCGAGCTCCGAATAACCCTCACTGAGCCACTCGGAGCGAAGATCATAGGTCAGACCAACCGTCACATTTCACCTCTGACGGCCTGCACGAACAAGGAACAGGATCCCGAGCGCGAGCAAAATGACAAAGCCGATCAGAAGCACCGGCCAGCGCCGCGTGTGATGGGTGACATAGAAGAAGACGCTGAAGATCCCTGACACCAGGGACAGCGCCAAGGCTATTATTCCCGCTGCCTTTCCGCTCATCTCACTCACCTCCCCTCTGAGCTCGCACGTTTTCCGCGGCAGTATAGAATTTCAGCCGGGCAGAGACAAGAACCTCATGATGAGGTTGCGAATCGTCCCAAACCGTGTTTGCCTCCTCGGCTCCCGCGTAGTACAGTATCGCATCGAAAAGCTCACCCAACGGCATGGCAGAGGAGACGGATATGAGCATCCACATCGGCGCAAAGCCCGGAGAGATCGGCGAGATCGTCCTTCTTCCCGGCGATCCCCTGCGCGCGGAGTTCGTGGCGAAAACGTATCTGGAAGAGGCGGTGTGCTACAGCAGGGTAAGGGGCATGCTGGGCTACACGGGCCTGTACAATGGGGTGAAGGTGTCGGTGCAGGGAACGGGGATGGGGATTCCCTCGATCTCGATCTATGTCCACGAGCTCATCGTCGACTACGGGGCGCGACGGCTCCTGCGCATCGGAACCTGCGGGACACTGCGTGAGGACATGGCCCTTGGTGACGTGATCCTCGCCCAGGCCGCCTGCACGGATTCCTCGGTCAACAAGCTCCGCTTCAAGGGCTGCGACTTCGCTCCCGCGGCTTCGTTCGGTCTTCTGGTGAAAGCGCACGAATATGCACGCCAAAAGGGAATCCGCGCCCATGTCGGAAGCGTGCTGACAAGCGACACCTTCTACGGTGACGACCCCGACTTCTGGAAGCTCTGGGCGCGCTACGGGATTATCGCCGCGGAAATGGAGACCGCCGCCTTGTACACGATCGCTGCCGCGCACGGCGTGGAGGCGCTTTCGATTCTCACCGTGAGCGACAACCTCGTGACCGGCGAGTCCGCCACAACGGAGCAGAGGCAGAAGGGTTACACGGCAATGATGGAGATTGCACTCGGCGCGGGGACAGTCCGCTAGCGCTACGTGCTCCCCGGTTCGGTGAGCCTTTGGATCAGGCCCGCAAGCAGCTCAGCCCCGAACACGTACGCAGACTGCTCATCGGTGATCTTGAAGCCGGACTGGTGCAGCAGGCCGTTCGTCCCCGGCAGCCCCACGATAATTGAAGGAACAAGCCGGGAGACGTCGCCCATGTCGCTGGATGCCGCCGAAAACCTGTCCTCGATGAAGTCGATCCCCATTTCGCCTGCGCTTTTCCGCAGGGCGTCGTGAAGTCCGCTGTCGGCGTGAAACGGGGCATATCCGCGGACACGCTCCGTCTCCACGTCGATTCCAAGGGCCGTCGCGCACCCCGCAGCCGCCGCCGACAGGCGTCGGACCGTCTCCTCGACGGTCTCCATGTCCACGCCGCGCGCGTAGGTCTCCACGAATGCGGCATCCGGGATCAGGTTGACGGCCTGGTCGGGGTTGAGCCTGAGAATGGGGTGGATGCGGATGTGCTTCTCTTCGTCGAAGCCTTCGCGCAGGAAGGCGCAGGCCTGCAGAAACAGGCTGGCCGCGTTCTGCGCGTTTCTGCCGAGATGCGGGGTGGCTCCCGCATGAGCGCTCTTTCCCCGAAAGGCGAAGCGGAGCACGTCGAAGCCGTTCATCGAGAGGACGCTGCTCACCGATCGGCGGCCCGGGAGCGACGCGGAGTGCGTTGCAATCACATGACGAAACCCGGAGAAGATCCCGCGCTCGATCAGCTCCTGCTTCCCGCTCAGCCAGCGGACCGCTCCCGCGCGGCGCAGCTCCTCCCTTCGGGCGAGCTCCACGTACTCTTCGGCCGGCGTGGCGATGAAAGCGGCGCGCTCCAGCGAGCCCGGCGAGCGCGTGAGCAGAAGGCACGCCGCGCCGTACATCACCGTCATCTGCTGGTGATGACCGCAGAGGTGGGCATACGAGGAGCTCGCAGACGGCAGCGCATCCATGTCCGCCACGACGGCCAGGGTCTTCCCCTCGAGCCGGCCGTCCATCGTGGCCGCAAACCCGGGCATGCCGGGGAACTCCATCAGCACAAATCCTCTCCGACGGAATCGGTCGGCCAGCAGCTCGTGCGTCCGCCGCTCGAAAAAGCCCCCCTCTGCCGAGCGCTCCAGCTCCCTGCCCAGAGAGACGAGAGCATCGTTCGTGGCGTTCACATTCCGACCTTAGCCTTTTGCCCCCGCTTCGTACAGTGTATTCTCATCCGCATGAGCGTAAAAAAGGTTCTGATCGACACTGACTGCGGCATCGACGATGCCGTTGCCATCATGATTGCGCTGGCGAGCCCCGAGCTGGAAGTGGTCGGCATCACGACGGTGTCGGGAAACGTCCCCCTCGCGCGCGTGATGGACAATGTGACGCGTCTGCTCAGCTTCCTGGACAGAACGGACATCCCGGTCTTCCGCGGCGCCTCGGGGGCCCTTGTGGAGAAGACACATCGGGCAGAGGGTGTCCATGGCGCAAACGGCCTGGGCGGGGTCGAGCTGCCCCCGTCCCGCATTGTCGAGGACCCGGAGCGCGCGCCGGCCGGCATCTACCGTCTGGCCCGGCAGAATCCCGGCCTTACCCTGCTCACACTCGGGCCGCTCTCGAATATTGCGATGGCGGTGAACCTGTACCCCGAGCTCAGGGACCTGGTAGGGGGGATCGTCGCAATGGGAGGAGCGATCGAGACCGGAAACGTCACCCGTTTCGCCGAGTTCAATTTCTTCGCCGACCCTGAATCTGTGCAGTACGTCATCGACACGGGCATCCCGCTTACCATTGTGACGTGGGATGCGACGCTTTCTGTCACCCACACCCAGGAGGACCTGGCGCCGCATGGGCTTCTCGGCGAGCGCTTCCGGGAGGTTGTTCCTCGATCTGCAGAAAGTCCCCTTTGCCTATGTCTCAAAGGTTTTCGGCGTCAGAGGCATCTTCCTGCCCGATCCCCTGACCGCCGCGTATCTGGTGGAGCCCGGCATCGCCCGGAAGGTCATCACGAGCGGCCTGCGCATGGAGCTCAACCAGGGCACGCTGCGCGGCGCGAGTGTCCGCTGGGAGGATCGGCGGCTCGCGATCGTCCTCGAATTTGACAAGTCTCGATTCGATGCGATACTTTTGAGGATAATCGCTCTCAAGGGATAGAGCAAAAACAGGAGGTCCCGGATGCAGAAGAAATGGATTGTGCTGCTTATTGCATTGGTGCTCGTTGTGAGCGCCGCGTCGCTCTTTGCAGCCCCGAAGCTGAGGGTGGTTCTGTACGTGAACGGCACGCTGGGGGACAAGTCGTTCTTCGACTCGGCCAACAGCGGCGTGCAGCGGGCGGTGAAAGAGCTGGGGGTCACGGCAAAGACCATCGAGGGGGGATATGACCCGGCCCGGTGGGAGCCCGACATCGCCCAGCTTTCAGAGGGCGACTGGGACATCATCATCGCCGGCACCTGGCAGCTGCAGGAGATCCTGGAAAAGCTGGCGCCGAAGAACCCGAACAAAAAGTACATCACCTACGACACCACCGTGACATACAGCAAGGGTGGCCTGGACAATGTCTACTCCATTCTCTACAAGCAGAACGAGGGGTCCTTCCTGGTGGGCGCGCTTGCGGCTATCGTTACGAACTCCAAGATGCCGCTTGCGAACAATCAGAAGGTGATCGGATTCCTGGGCGGCATGGACATCCCCGTCATCAACGATTTCAAGGTGGGATACGAGCAGGGGGCAAAATACATCGACAAGAACATGAACGTGCTGGTCTCGTACGTCGGCAACTTCAGCGATTCGGCCAAGGGCAAGGAGCTGATGCTGGCACAGTACGACCAGGGCGCGGACATCGGTTTCAACGTGGCCGGCCAGGCGGGCCTCGGACTTCTGGATGCGGCCAAGGACAAGAAGCGCTACGCCATCGGCGTCGATTCCGACCAGTACCTGCTGCATAAGGACAGCGATCCCGAGAAGGCTTCCTACATCGTGACCTCCATGCTGAAGAACGTTGGCTGGTCGCTCTTCCGGGCAATCAAGGGCACCATGGACGGGACCATCAAGTACGGCGCTGCTGAAGCCCTGGGCATCAAGGAGGGCGGCGTCGGCGTGGCGGAGAACGAGAACTACACCAAGCTGGTCTCCCCTGCCGTGCGCAACCAGATCAAGGACCTCGAGAAGAAGATCCTCGCCGGCCAGATCAAGGTCGACACGGCCTTCGGCAAGTAGGACGAACCTGGGGCGGCGCTCCGAAACGGGGACCGCCCCTTTTTTTCCGCGCGGCAGCGGACACGAAACGGACACCATCCATGGAAACGATCCTTGAGGCGCGGAAAATCCTCATGATCTACGAGGACGGCGTGGTGGCCAACCGCGACGTCAGCCTCACCGTCCAGACGAACTCCATTCACGCCGTTGTCGGAGAAAACGGGGCCGGCAAGTCCACCCTGATGAAGATCCTCTTCGGCATCCGCCAGCCGCAGCAGGGGGAGATCGTCTACAAGGGCCGCCGGGTGCAGATCAGGAGCTCCCACGACGCCATCCGCCTGGGCATCGGCATGGTGCACCAGCACCTGATGCTCGCCCCGGACCTGACGGTCGCGGAAAACATGGTGCTGGGCATCGAGCCCGTGACCGGGAAGCTGTTCCTGGATACCCGAAAAGCGCAGGCGATCACGGAGAGAGTGTCGAAGGAGTTCGGCATGGACGTTCCCGCCGATCGGAAGATCAAGGATCTGCCGATCGGCGTGCGGCAGCGCGTGGAGATCCTCAAGGCGCTGTACCGCAACGCGGAGCTGCTGATCCTCGACGAGCCGACGTCAGTGCTGACCCCGCAGGAGGCGGAAGGGTTGTTCAAGACCCTGCTCGACCTCAAGGAGCACGGCAAGACCATCATCTTCATCTCCCACAAGCTGAAGGAGGTCAAGCGGATCGCCGACAGGGTCACCGTAATGCGGGACGCGCGCGTGATCACGACGCGTGAGGCCGCAGGGATGACCGAGCATGAAATCGCCTACCTCATGGTCGGCCGAGAGATCAGCTTCGCGCGCATTCCCGCACCCAGGGCTATCGGGGAGCCGCTCCTCCGCGCCCGCGGCCTCTCTTTCAGCAACGATGAGAATGTGCGTGTCCTGAAAAACGTTTCCTTCGACGTGCGCGCCGGGGAGATCCTGGGGCTTGCCGGAGTCGAGGGCAACGGCCAGACCGAGCTCGTGCGCATCCTCACCGGACTTCTTCCCGCGTCTGCGGGACAGGTGAGCGTCAGGGGCACGCGGGTGGCCGGTCTTTCTCCACGGTCCGTCCGGGAGCTGCGCACGGCGCACATCCCCGAAGACCGGATGGAAGACGGAGCGGCAGGGGATGCCAGCCTGCAGGAAAACCTCATCGTAGACCGCTACTACAAGAAGGGTTTCTCACGGCGCATGCGCCTGCTGTGGAAGCCGATCACGCAGCACAGTCGGGAGCTGATGGAACGCTTCAACATCCTGGCGCTCTCGCCCCGCGCGGCAGTGAGCTCGCTTTCCGGGGGGAACATCCAGAAAGTGGTCGTGGCTCGGGAGCTCTCCAGCGACCCGGAGGTCGTCATTGCCTCACAGCCCACCCGGGGCATCGACGTGGGCTCGGAGGAGCTCGTGCACAATCTCTTGAAGGAAGCCCGGGACAATGGCAAGGCCGTGTTCCTGACCTCCGCGGACCTGGACGAGATCCTGAAGCTGTCCAACAGGATCCTGGTCATCTACAACGGGGAGCTGGTGGCACACTTCGAGGACGTCACGGGCATCAGCGCGAAAGACCTGGGCCCGTATATGCTTGGCGTGCAGAGGGAGGAGGGCGTGAGTGGAGAAGTTCGTCCTTAGATATTTCAACCTGATCAGGACGATCATCGCCATTCTGATCGGGCTCGTGATCAGCGTGGTCCTGATCTACATAGTGAGCAAGGACCCGGGCTTCTCGTTGAAGCAGTTCCTCCTGGGCCCGTTCCTCTCACGCGGGCGCTTCTCCAACATGATCGAGACGACCTCGCCGATCCTGTTCTGCGGCCTCGCCATCGCCGTGGCCTTCCAGGCACGGCAGTTCAATGTCGGCGCCGAGGGCTCGCTCTTCCTGGGGGCCGCTGTGGGCACGGCCTTTGCCGTCTCAACCCGCATGCCGATCTTCCTGCACATCCCCCTCGTGCTGCTGGTGGCCGCCGCGGTGGGCGCGGCCTGGAACTTCATCCCCGGGCTCCTCAAGGCGAGGTGGAAGGCGAGCGAGCTGGTCTCCTCCCTGATGATGAACTACGTGGCCTATTTCCTGGGCCTGTACCTGATCAATTTCCATTTCCGCGACAAGGCCGCCGGCTATCTCGTCTCGCTCCAGCTTCCCCAGACCGCCTGGCTCCAGCAGTTCATCCCGGACACGCGCATGCACTGGGGGATCGTGCTCTCCCTGGTTTTCGCCGTGCTGGTCTACCTGTTCCTTTACCATTCGACCACGGGCTACGAAGTACGCATGACCGGCTTCAATGAGAAGTTTGCCCGTTTCGGCGGCATCCGGGTGTCGCGGGTGGTGATCCTGAGCCAGGTCATCCTCGGGCTCATTGCCGGAATCGGCGGAATGACGGAGGTCATGGGGATACACCACAGGTTCAACTGGCAAGTGTCTCCCGGCTACGGGTGGGACGGGGTGATCGTGGCGATTATCGGCCGCAACCACCCCCTCCTTATCATCGCGGCATCTTTTTTCCTCGCCTACATGCGCGTGGGGGGGCAGGTGCTGACCCTGATGAGCGACGTGCCCGCCGAGATGGTCACGGTGATCCAGTCCGTCATCATCCTTCTGATCACGGCGGAAGCGTTCCTGAGCCGGTGGCGCTACAGCATCACGGTGCACGAGGCGGCGCACAAGGAGGCTGCCGGATGAACCCGCTGCTGAAATCCATACTCTCAACCGAGTTCGGATTCGCAATCCTGCGGGTCATGACGCCGCTTTTGTTTCCCGCCCTCGGTGTGGCCATCTCGTCGCTCGCCGGTGCAACGAACATCGCGCTGGAAGGGATCATGATCGTCGCCGCGTGCGCGGGGGTGCTCGTGAGCGCCTTCACCCACAGCCTCATTCTGTCCCTGGTTGCCGGTCTTGCAGCCGGTATCGCGCTTGCCGCCCTGCTGGGCTACTTCCATCTGAAGCTGAAGGCGGACATCATCCTGGCCGCCATCGCGCTGAACATGTTCGCTGCCGGGCATTTCCATTGTCTTCCTCTTCCTCTTCACGGGAGACAAGGGCAGCACCAGCTCCTTGAAGAGCCAGCTCTTCCCGGCTGTTCAGATCCCGCTGCTGCAGGGCATCCCGGTCCTCGGTCCCATCCTCAGCGGGCACAACGTTCTCACCTATGGAGCGCTTGTCTCGGTCTTCCTGTACTGGCTGATCACGTTCAAGACCCCCCTGGGCCTGAGGATCCGGGCGGTGGGACAGAACCCGGACGCCGCCCAGTCCGTGGGGATCAACGTCAACCGCACCCGCATGTACGCCCTGCTCCTGTCGGGCTTCTTCGGCGCCCTGGGCGGGCTGTACCTGTGCATGGGATACGTGTCCTGGTTTGCCCGGGATATCACGGCCGGCCGAGGGTTCATTGCCATCGCAGCCGCGACCCTTGGCGGCAACATGCCCCTGGGGACATTCCTCTCTTCGCTCCTCTTCGGAGCGGTCAATGCGCTGGCCAACTATCTCGCTCCACTGAAAGTTCCTTCCGAGTTCATACAGATGATCCCCTACCTTGCCACGGCGGTCGCCCTGGCCATCTACGCCGCCCAGGCAATGCGGAAGCGCAGGGGAAAAGTCAAGGAGCAAGCTCCGGGAGAAACCCTATGAAGCGGATCCTGATTGACTGCGACCCCGGCCACGACGACATGATGGCCATCATGCTCGCATGCGCCTCCGCGGAGCTCGAGTTGTCCGGGGTGACCACCGTGGCGGGAAACCAGACCGGAGAGAAGACATACCGCAACGCTCTGCGCACCCTGACGCTGATCGGCCGTACGGACATCCCCGTGGCGCGCGGTGCCGACAAACCCCTCTTGCGGGCGCTCACGGTCGCGCCCGAGATCCACGGAGTTACCGGATTGGATGGGGCCGATCTGCCGGAGCCCAGTTTCCAGGGCGTTGCGGAAAGCGCCGCGAGCTTCCTCGTCCGCACCATCATGGGCTCCCGCGATCCCCTCACCCTCGTGCCCACCGGGCCGCTCACCAATGTTGCGCTTGCCCTCCTGGAGGAGCCGAATCTGGCCGGGAAGCTCGAGCGCATCGTGCTCATGGGAGGGGCCGTTGCCGATTCCAACATCAGCCCGGCCGCGGAGTTCAACATCTACGTCGACCCCGAAGCGGCGAAGATCGTCTTCGGCTCGGGGATTCCCATTGTCATGGTCGGCCTCGACGTGACGAACAAGGCACTGCTGAGCTTCATCGACATCGACGAGATGGCCTCGTGGAAGGGACGGGTGTCCCGGGTGGTCGCCCCCCTGCTGCGGTTTTTTGCCCAGGCCAACCGCGACATCTTCGGATTTCCCGGCGCTCCCCTGCACGACGCGCTCGCCGTTGCGCACCTCCTGCGTCCAGAGGTGATCGGGACCCGCAGGATGAACGTCGAGATCGAGACGGCCGGCGAGCTTACCCGCGGGCGCACCGTGGCGGACGTCTATGGCATCAGCGGGCGCGCTCCCAATGCAGAGGTGGCCCTGGAAGTGGACCTTCCGCTGTTCAAGGAGATGCTCTTCGCGGCCATCCGCAAGCTGGACGCCGTCTCCTCGTGATCATCCGCAATGCGACCATCCTCGATTTCCTGACCCTGTCCCGGAGGGCCGGCATGGATGTGCTCGTGCGGGAAAACAGGATCCAGCGCATCGCCCCGGGCCTTGCCGGCACCGCCGCCGCTGACGGGGAGTCGATCGACGGCACCGGGATGTACCTCATCCCCGGCCTGGTCAATACGCACTGCCACGCTGCCATGACGCTGCTGCGCGGGGCTGCAGAAGACTGCCTCGTCGAGGACTGGTTCAACAGGCACATCTGGATGTACGAACGCAGTCTCTCGACCGAGGATGTCTACTGGGGAACGCTGCTCGCCGCGGCAGAAATGCTCCTTTCCGGGGTGACGTGCGTTGCCGATCATTACTTCCACATGGACCAGGCGTTTCGCGCCTGCGAGGAGAGTGGAATCCGTGCCGACCTCGCCTGGGCCGTATTCGGCACCGGGGACGGATGGGAGAGTCAGTTCGCGGAGGCGATGGATTTTACGACCGACTATCGGAACAGGAATCCGCGGATTGCCGTGTCGCTGGGCCCGCACTCGCCCTACGTCTGCCCGGAAAGCTTCCTGTCAACCGTGGCCGACAAAGCGGGGGAGCTTGGTCTGAAAATGCACATCCACGTCTCAGAGGAAAAGCGACAGGTGGAGCGCAGCCTCGCTGAAAAGGGCAGAACGCCCGTCCAGGTGCTCGCCGACTCGGGCGTCCTGCGCGCCGGCACCATCCTCGCTCACGCCTACCATTCCACGGATGCGGATCTCGCGCTGATCCGTGACAAGGGTGCGGGAATAGCACACTGCGCAAAGACTTACATGAAGTTCGGCGACGTGCGCGATTTTCTGCCTCGCGCTCTTGCCGCGGGTGTACGCGTCGGCCTTGGCACGGACGGCCCGGCGTCGAACAACACGCTGAACATCTTCGAAACCGCGCGGCACGCGGCACTGCTGGCAAAGTGCGCAGCGCACGACGCGCGCGCTGCCCTGATCGGCGAGATTCTTCCGCTGTGCCATGCCGGCGGAGAGGTGCTCGGTCTGGCCGGGTACGGCAGGCTGGAAGAAGGGAGCCTGGCTGACCTCGTGCTCCTCGATCCCCGCACGCCCTCCATGATCCCGGAGCACGACGTGTTCGCGAACATCCTGTACTCCCTGGGAGAGAGAAACGTTCACACCGTCATCGTGGATGGGAAGGTGCTTGTGCGGGAAGGGAGGCTGCTCAATCTTGACACGGAGGAGATTCGCCGAAGGAGCTCCGAGATCACCTCGAGACTCGTCACGGGCGCCGCCGGCCGGCCCCTGCAGCGCTACTAGGCTTCGGGCTCCTTCACGTTGCCAGCCGCCAGGCTGCCTCGAGAAGCCCCTCCGACAGCGTGGGATGGATGAAGAGCGACTCGAGCAGATCGTCCATAGTGGCCCCTCTGTCGAGGAGCGGTCCGAATGGGGCGGCCAGCTCGGACGCCCCTTGTCCGCATACCCATAATCCGAGCAACTTGCGGTCCTTCGCTGCCAGAACGGTCACGAATCCCTCGTGAAGATTCCTTGAAATCCCCCGCCATGTGTCTGCCAGCGCGAAGGTGGCCCGGGTGTATGGAATACCCTGCTGCTCGAGATCTCGCGCCTGTGATCCTGCCCCCGCGATCTCGGGGATCGTGAAGAGTGCCCGGGGGAGCGATGGCCAGGCTGCCGGCCCCGGCTGTCCGCCGCGGATGATGCGGGCGAGCAGGATTCCCTGTTGGATCGCGGCGTGCGCCATCCCGCACAGTCCGTTGATATCGCCGATAGCGTAGATGTGATGGACGGAAGTGCGGAAGCGATCATCAACGCCGATCCTGTCCGCGGTATGCACGATCCCCGCCCCGGCCAAACCGGCGGGGAAGTTCGGCCTGCGCACACCCGTCACAAGGACCTTCCCGGTTCGCGTCGTGCTCCCGTCGGCAAGCAGCACAGCCGCGCCCCCGCGCTCCGAGTGGACGTGCACGACCTCGGCGGAAAGCCGCATCCGGGTGCCGAGCGCGCGAAGGCGCTCCTCGACGGGCTTCACGAGGTCCCGATCCATTCCCGGCAGAATCTCGCCCTTCACCTCGATCAGCTCAACCTGTGTGCCGAGATGGGCGAGCAAGCAGGCGAGCTCGATGCCTTCCACGTCCGCTCCGACGATCACTGCCGTTCTGGGCGCCGCGCGCCAAGTCACAAGGTCAGCATGGCTGGCCACGGTATCCCCGTTCAGGATCACGCCGGCCGGCGCCCACGGCCCGGTCCCTGTCGCAATGACGATGGTAGAAGCCGGGAACAGCGCGCCGCCGGCACGGATCGTGTGTGCGTCGATGAACTCGCCCTCGCCATGGATCAGCTGCACGCCGTGGCGTTCGAGCTCCTGCGCCATGCGCCTTTCCACCCCGACCATTGCCGCCGACGTTCGCGCGAGGAGGCGCCTCCCGAACAGGCGGGATGCCGCGGATGGATGTGCTGCGCCACGCGGATTCCTCCCCTGCCGAGATCGCAGCTCATCGAGCATCATCTTCACCGGGAGGCATCCCCAACGGAACCCCGTGCCTCCCAGCTCTCCCTTCTCAACGACTGCGGTGCGAAAGCCTGCACGCGCGCACCCGAGGGCAGCGTAGTATCCCGCCGGTCCACAGCCAAGGATCAAAACGTCGTAGCTCATCATTCGGTCGTCTCCGCCCGAATTGTAGAGTCTGTGGATCGGCGTTTCAACCGAAAGCGACACGTCCCTGCTTATGCAATAAATCCCGTGCTCCTTCGTCGTCATGGATACGGAGGAAGTTAAAATGCAGGTAGTTGGTGTCATAGGGAGCCCACATGCCGATGGAAGCGGGGCTGCCCTGGTCAGGAGTGCACTCGCAGGGGCGCGCGAAGCAGGGGCCACAGTCAGCGAGTTGTTTCTTTCTGATTACCGTATAGAGTTCTGCCGCGACTGTCGCGCATGCATGAAGTCGGGTCGCTGCTGCATCGAGGATGATTTCCACAAGGTGCGCGCGCTCCTCATTAGTGCGGACGGCATCATCCTGAGCTCACCAACCTACGGGGGCGCCATGAACGCCAGGATAAAGAACCTCTTCGATCGGCTCGGACAGTATGCCTGGCTGACATCGTCCCTGGGTGGGAAGTATGTCGTAGGGATTGCTACGGCAAGCAGCTTCGGTGCAAAGAAGGTTGCCCGCCAGCTTGCGGCGGGCGTCCAGAAAAGCGTGTTCCGTCGGGGCTACGTCTCAGGGACACTGGGTGTTCATCTTCGCGGGAAACATGTCTCGTCCCTCTCTGGGGCGTTGTAGGCTGCCGCCTCCCTTGGGCGCAGGATAGTCGCTGATTTTCGGGCAAAAAGGACGTTCCCGCTTCAGAACCTGCTTGGAAGGCTTCCTCATGCGCTGATATTACGGCCAATGATCCGGAAAGGAATCGAGCAAAACAGGGAAGCCATGAGCGGTGTCCACCAGGAGCTCGTACGCCTGGGAATCCTCTCCCGCGCCTGAAGAGGCTGCCGGACAGCGGCTCACCCTTGCTCCTCAGTCAGGAATTGCGCCATCCGCTCGGCAAGATTCCCCACTGTCTGAAGGCCCAACTGGTCTTCTGAGGCTTTTCCGAAAAGGGCCGCGCCTGAATGGCTGAATGGTGCGCCGTCTGCAATCGCGGCCATGTTTTGTTGGAGGAAGTAGGTCTGCATATTCTGGAGAGTGAGCTCCTGGCCGCCGTTTCGAAACCCGCCGCAGGCGATTCCCGCGCCCACCTTGCCGCTCATCTCGAACACTCCCCTTGCGCGCAGAGCCACGCTGCGGTCCAACATGACTTTCATCTGGCCGCTGATCATGCCCATGTAAACAGGCGAGGCAAGAATGAGCCCGTCACACTTTCGGAGGGATTCCAGGATCCCGATCATGTCATCATCGAACACACAGGAGCCCTTGGCACAGCGAAAGCAGCCGTCGCAAGGATGAATGCTCTTGTCATCCAGGAAGACGCACTCAGTCTCCGCACCCTTCTTCTGCAGCAAGTCAAGTGCGAAGCGCAAGGCATACGAAGTGCTGCCGTTTCGGTGTGGGCTGCCGCAAATGCCAAGAATTCTCATACGAGACAGTCTACCAGAAGGTGGAGAATCCAACTATGTTCACGTTGCCAATTTAGTATTCGCCTCAGCAATTGACGACGCAAGCGTCTCATGACGATAATTAAAGACAACAGGCGATGCGATGGGCCAGACGCTTTGCTTTCGTTGTATGCGCGGCTTGGAAAAGGAAGACGAGCTCCACCTCCTGACAAAGACTTGTGAGAAATGCTTCAACGCGGTTCTGTCTTCTCCCATCGAGATGGTTTCGGATTACCTTGAGTCGCTCCAGATACCGGCCGCTCTCATAGCCAGGGATCAAACCGTGCTTGCTTCAAATGGACGATTTCAGAGAATGGCGCCCAACCGCGAGATTGTGGGGCACAGGCTTGGAGAGGTGCTTGAATGCATGTACGCGCCGATTCTTGGCCGCTGCGGCGAGACTGTGGCCTGCCTTGTGTGCAGACTCAAGAGCTCGGTCGAGCGCACCTGGCTCTCAGGGGAAGGACTTCATGGGGTTCCGTTCAGCTTTCCGCACAAGGAGGAAGGCCGCAAGACCTTCAGCATCACGACTGAGATAGTGGGCGGCGCGGTCCTGCTCTTGATGGGGACACCCTCCTCCGAACCTTCAAGATAGGTCTCTCTCCGCGTCAGCGGCTACAGAAGGCGGTTGAACCACGCGATCGAAAGCACTCCCATCACGAGGAACAACCCGACCGCCGCTGCGACGAAGAGCGCTGTGATCTCGGTGTTTTCTTTCTCCAGTCCGAGCCGGGTGCCGAGGGTTTGGTAGATGCCGAGCAGCTCTTCAGCGCTGCTTGCTTTGAAGTAGCGGCCCCCGGTGATCAGCGCGATCTTCCGAAGCGTCGCTTCGTCGAGGATGGCGTGGAATGTGAACCCGTCGAGGTTGATATTGGCGCCCTCCCGAGTACCCACTCCGACTGTGAACACTCGAATTCCGAGGTTTGCCGCCTTTTCGGCTGCATCCAGCGGGTCCGGCCCCTGGTTGCTCTGACCGTCGCTCAAAAGGATGATCGCTGCGCTCGAGTTGCTGCCGGGTGCCACCGGCGGGGCTTCCTGGACCTGGGGGGCAGACGTGAGGGGCGCGTTGGCCGAGTCCGCGGGCTGCCCGGAAGGCATCTGGAAAATTGCGCCGAGTGCAGTGAGCAGGCCGCTGCCTATCGCCGTGTACATCTGCGGGCTCAATCTCTCAATTGCTGCCAGCACCCGGCTCTTGTCCGTGGTCGGTGCCTGAACGATGATCGCCGACCCACTGAAGGCCACGACGCCAAGACGCATTCCGCGCGGCTGGGCGTTCACAAAGGTCCGCGCTGCCTCCTTTACCGCGTCCATGCGGGTCGGCTTGATGTCCCTCGCCCTCATGCTGCCCGACACATCGAGGGACAGAATTACAGTGCCCCGCAACCCTGGCAGCATGATCGTGGCGGATGGCCGGGACAACGCCACGATCGAGACCGTCACGCCCAGAAGGAACAACAACGCTGGCACATGCCGGCGAAACCCTGGTCCACGTCCCACACCGTCTGTCGCATGGACAAGGCTCGCGTAGCGGAGGGTGTATTTCCGCCGACGCCTCAGGACCCGCACGTAGATTGCCGTCAGGACGGGTACGAGCGCGAGCAGCCATAACATCGACGGCCAGGTGAGTGTCATCTTCCATAAAAATACAGGATCAGCAGGAGGACGGCACGAAAAAGTTTCCGGGCTCGGAGGGTCGAGAAGTCGCGTCAACACCTGGTACAGGGCAAAGACAACGAAGCAATTCTGCGTGAGGGGGAGACAGCTTCACTGCGTCTCTCCTAGGATAAACAAAGCCGCAAGGCTCGGATGCCGGTGTTCGGGGCTGTCCCGCCCTCATTGCGTCGCATTTTTCAGCTTCTCAAACGCCTTCGTTCCCCTCAGGTGATCGTTCGACCTGGCATAATCGAACGCCGTGCTCCCCGATTTGTCCTTTTTCTTTGCGTCCGCCCCTGCGCTCACGAGGGTTGAAATCACATCGGGGTTTTGATTTGCACGGGCCGCGAGCATCAGCGCAGTCAGTCCGTCGTTGTCCTGCTCGTCGATCTTCGCCCCTCCCCCGAGGAGAACCGAGATAACCAAAGGATTCGAGTTCGAATGGGCGGCATACATCAGCGCTGTGCTTCCGTACGAGTCTTTTTCATTGACGTTCGCCCCCGCCCGCAGCAGAACTGAGATTGCCTCGGCATTTTGATTTGCGACCGCAGCGCCCATGAGGGCGGTCATTCCCTTTGTCGTTCGATCATTGACCTTTGCCCCGCCTTTCACCAGCGTCGAGATTATTTGCGGGTTCGTGTTCCACTGGGCCGCATCCAGCAACGCAGTCGAGTCTTTGTCGTCCCTGTCATCAATTCTCGCTCCAGCCTTCAGCAGGGCCGTAATCACCTCGGGGTTCGTGTTGGACTGAGCCGCGGCCAACAAAGGGGTTATTCCCTTGTCGGTCCGGTCGTTTATCTTCGCGCCTGCCTTAACTGGTCCGTTGGGTTTCGTTTGCGTGCTCGCGCGCGGCTTCGCTTGGTCTGTCGACGTTCACGTTCGTTGGCGAAGTGGTCTTCATTTTCTGGTTGCTGATTCGCGGCGGCAAGCTCTCGGACACGGCAAACTCCAGTACCGAGCCCTAGGCAGGACGCTGACAAATTGACGCCGGGCTGATGTTACTGGATCCCGAAGACGGGGAATGCTTCGACATCTCTTGGAAGCACTTTGGCGTTTCAGGGTAACAGTAGGACCTTTATGGACTCATCCAGCTTTTCTGCCTGCTGGAACGCGTCCTTGAAGTCCTTCAGAGCGTACTTGTGCGTCACAATGCCTTCCACTTTGACTAGCTTCCTGCTTAGCAGATCGATGGCAATTGGGTAGGTGTTCGGGCTGATATGAGCACCCAGAACATCCAGCTCCTTCTTCTCGCCAATGATACTCCAATCCACTGAGGTTTCCTGGCCGAAGACGCTGAACTCTACGAATCTCCCCTTCTTTCTCACCATATTGAGGCCTTGCACGACTCCTGCGGGGTTTCCTGATGCTTCGATGTATACGTCACACCCGTATCCGCCCGTCATCTCAAGGACCTTCTTCACGACATCTTCCTTGGTGGGATTCAGCGTCATGTCCGCTCCCTGGGCTAATGATGTCTTCAGCCTTTTTTCGTTCACGTCAAGAACGAGCAGCTTTTTCGGCGTTTTCAGGCGCACGAGCTGGATGATGAAAAGCCCTATGGGGCCCGCGCCGGCAACTACCACGAAGTCGCCGAGGCCGATGCTGCCCCGCTCCACGGCATGGATCGAGCATGCGAGCGGCTCGATGGTTGCCGCTTCCTCGATCGTCACATTGGCGGGTATCTTGTGTATCTTGGACGCGCTGCTGAATCTCATGTATTCCGCCATGCCGCCCTCAGCAACGTCCTTCTGGAACCCATACATGTTATGAACCATGCACAGGTGATAATCCCCTTCGATACAGTACTTGCACTGATTGCACGGTATGATCTGCTCGGCAATGACGCTGTCGCCGACTTTCACTCCATGCTTTTCCGCGGCGCCTTCTCCTATTTCCACAACTTCGCCGAAGAATTCGTGTCCTGGGGTAACAGGCGCCTTCATCCAGGCAGCCATCTTCTCATTGCCCCAGTAGGAGGGCGCGCCATGAAAGGCATGAATGTCGCTTCCGCAGACTCCACAGGCTACAACCTTGATGACCATCTCGCCCCTGGCTGGGTGAGGAGACTTTTTCTTCTTCAGCCTGTAGTCCTTGGGGCCATACGCGACAACAGCAAGCATTTCTTCAGGGATTCTCTTGTCCATGATCCATCACCCCCATCATCACCATAGCAAAAGGTTCTTTATCGAATTGGCCATCGTGCGGAGCAGCAGTGCGCAGGAGGTTGCTCCCGCGTCCTGCGTGCCCCGGGAGCGTTCTCCCAATCGGCTCGCTCGGCCCGCCTTTGCAACAAGATCACGGGTCGAATCCCGTCCTTGCTCAGCAGCCTGCGCCATGAGCTCCAGACACTCGGTGAAGCTCCTGCCCCTGGCCAGGGCAACAGTGTATGCGCTCACAGCGGGAAGCAAGGCATCCATCAGAGTCTTGTCTCCAACCTGGGCCTGGCTGAGTGTCCGAAGGGCGGTCTCGGAACCGGTGAGCATTTCGCCGAACGTTGCCGCGTCGATGCGGTCCTTGCCTTCGGAGCCCTTTGACAGCCCGCGGAAGAACATCCCATACAGCGGCCCCATCGCCCCGCCAATGCTGTTCATCAGAGTCCGCGAGACGACTTTCAATCCCTGGGTCAGGTTGCCGGGATTCTTTTCCAGCTCGGCTTCGGCCAGTCCGAAGCCTTTGTTCATGTTCACACCATGGTCACCGTCGCCGATTGCGCCATCGATATCGCTCAGGTGTTGGCTGTTCTCCCGGATTGCCGTGACCAGATCAGCAACGATCTGCGCACCATCAGGATTGGCGAAGCTGTCCATTAGCGATCAACTCCTCTGGAATTGCCGGAATCCCATTGAATCGGCCTCAAAGTCCATGCAGCTCTTAAGCTCGGCGTCCAGCTTCATCACGGTGACCGTGACCCCGGCCATCTCGAGGGATGTGAAGTAGTTGCCCACGTAGGGCCTATAGATCTTGATGCCTTGTTCTCGGATAAGCCACTCGACCTCGCGATAAAGAATGAAAAGCTCCATCAGAGGAGTAGCTCCCAGCCCGCTCATGAGCACCACCACCTCGTCCCCGCGGTTGAATGGCAGATCGGGGAGAATGATTTCCACCATACGGGCTGCCATCTCCTTGGCACTCTCAAGTGCGACAACCTCCAGCCCCGGCTCACCATGATGCCCGATCCCCACTTCCATCTTTCCCGGATCTACCTTGAAGTTGGGATGCCCTACGGCCGGAATCGTGCAGGGACTCAGGCCGATGCCCATGCTGCGTGTGTTATCGATGGCTTTCTGCGCTGCAGCAATCACCTGGTCCAGGCTGCCCCCCATGGCCGCTTTCGCCCCTCCGATTTTCCACATCAGCACTTCACCGGCAACGCCGCGCCGCTTTGACCGCTGGTCCTTGGGGGCAGAAGGTACATCGTCGTTGGCCAGGACGGTTTTCACCTCGATGCCGTCGTCGGACGCCATTTCTATAGCCATCTTCACGTTCATCACGTCCCCGGCGTAGTTCCCATAGAGGCAGGCTACTCCTTTGCCCCCATTGGCCGCCTTAAACGCGTCGTAGAACATCTGGGCTGGTGGGGAAGTGAATACCTCGCCCACCGCCACCGCGTCCACCATATTGCGGCCGATGTATCCGATAAAGGCCGGCTTGTGCCCCGAGCCTCCCCCGGTTACGATTCCCACCCTGCCGGTCATGGGAGCGGCAGTATGCTTCAGCACGTGGGGATTCTCGGTTCGTGCAATAAGATCCGGGAAAGCCTTCACGTATCCCTCTAGCATCTCATCGACGACTGCGTTCGGATCGTTTATGATCTTTTGCATGACTCTCCTCCGCTATGTGCGCGGAACCAGGGAAACCTCATCGATGATTATCAGTTCCGTCCGACCTGCGCAGCGATTGCATCAAGATTCTTCTTGCCCTGGACGGCGAGCGCCTCACCAGATTCCGCGAACTTTCTCCAGATTGCGCAGAGACGGTTGAGCTCTTCAAATCCCGGATCGAACGATTCAATGACCAGCGGGCCCGTGTACCCAACGGCTTTCAGCGCGGTGAAGAATTCTTTCCAGGGCACCAGGCCAGTGCCCGGGATACCGCGATTGCTCTCACAAACGTGGACGTACCCGAGATACTCCTTGCCGCAGATCTCCACCGCCCCTCGATAGCTTGTCTCCTCGCGGATCATGTGGAAACAGTCCAGATGTACCTTGATATTCCGCGTTCCCACGTCCTTGCAGTAGCGAACGGCATCCTCAGCAATGTTCAGGAAATGGGTTTCGAAACGGTTCACAGGCTCTACGGCGATAACCACGTTTCCCGTTTCCTGGGCATACCGGGCCACCTCCCGCATCGCCTTGACCGACCACTCCCACTCTTGCTCCGTCCGCGGTTTGCCGCTCAGGCACCCCCAGCCAGCGTAATTGACGCCACCCAGGATCGGAGCGCCAAGATCATTGTTAATATCCACGAGCTTCTTGAGCGATTGCACTCCCCGCGCGCGAACCTTGGGATCTGGGGATATTAAGTTTGTCTCCGCACTCAGGGTGGTCGTGGTGACCAACTTTAGCCCTACCTCCTTTGCCTCCTCCTTTACTTTCTGGGTCGGGAACCTCTCCGGGTGAGCAACTGCGATGTCCAAGGGGGTGAAGCCGAGCTCCTTGGCTTTGCGTATGATCCATAAATCTTTTTCGGAAAAGTTCTCCGACCAGATGAAAGTATCCACACCAAAAGTGAACATACTGTTCCCTCCTCTGCCCTTTCAGATTGCTTCTTCTGTCTTTCTGTGGAGCAGAATCATGTACTTCTCGGGGAATTGAACGAACTCACTGTCCCCATTGGAAAGCGTTTCCAGTTGACTCCTTTCCCGCCCAGCAAGATTAGCTTTGCTGGGGCCGACGCGACGATTCCCTTTCTCAGGCTCTTATAGCGGGCAATCCACTTGTTCGCGGGCTTTCTCGTGATCATAGTGTCATCTTAAATACGACACCCATTTTCTTAAGCTTTTCTACCACATTTACGATCATGCGATATCACCATCGCTAACCTTTATGACTATCTTTGTTACGGTCTTATCTCGAAGTAACAGCTGCATTGCCGACTGCAGTTCCTCAAGAGGCATGACTTCACTCAGGATCAGTCCTGGGTCGAACCGTCGATGCTCAAGTAGAGTCACGGCCTGATCCCAGAAGTGATAACTTGCAGCAATTACACCCTTTATCCTCCATTCCTTTGAAAAGACATCGTACGGCGCAATCTGCATTTTCTCGGCTGGCGGAGCTGCTCCAAAAAACAAGAGCTTTCCCCCGCGTCTCAGCAGCTGCAGAGCCAGTTCATAAGTCGCCACACTACCAACCGCTTCAATCACGACGTCTGCACCTACGTCTTTTGTAATGTGTCGGATACTTTCGGAGGCACTAATCGTATCTGGATCAATTACGACATCAGCCCCAGCAACTTCCGCTTTGACTCTACGTTTCGGGTTCTTTTCGAGAACAACAATAGGAGCACCCCCACGAAGCCTACTTAGCTGAACATGAATCAATCCCATAGGACCAGCTCCGATGATCGCGACGCTCTGACCCAACTCAACGCCGGCTTCGTCTTGACCGTGAATCGCGCATGACAATGGCTCCACAAACGCGGCGTGAAGCAGCGAAACAGTGTCTGGCAAAGCGCGAATATTGGCCACTGGCACTTTAACGAACTCAGCAAACCCTCCGTCCCTGCTCAAACCGATCTGTTCCATCTGAGCACATAAGAGACGTTCACCTCGAAGACAATGGTAACATCGGTCACAGCCGATGTTTATGTCTGCCGTTACCCGATCACCGACTTTTAGTCCCTTGACGTCTTTTCCTAACTCAGCGATCACGCCTGCGAATTCGTGGCCGAGAATTATGGGCATTTTCCCCACGGGGAACGTGCCCTCGAAAGCATGCAGATCAGTGCCGCAAATGCCACAATAGGCGACACGCAATAGCACCTCTTGCGAGAGCAATGCTGGAACACGGACTTGTTTAACTGCTATTGAGCCCGTACGCTCTAGCACTGCGGCGCGCATTGTACCTATCCCCATGAGCTGTCCTCCTCGACGCGTTCATCCTTTGTATTCAGGTAAGTACGGAATTTCACCCGCATTGATTTCGGGTCCAAAGAACTTGAACAGAATCAAATCCTTGGAGCCCATGTTCTTCACCTCAACGCCGCTAATTGCTTTCTCGTGGGTTACAATCAATTCGTCGGTCCCGAACTCGAACGCTGCGATCTGTCTTCCGTCAAACGTACCACAACCCTGCCAGACGAGAACGTTGTACACGCCGTTATCGGTCGACCTGTATGAACAACCAGGACTGACAGTAAGTTTCTTACCGCTGAACTTTTCAGTATTGTAGAAGATCCACTCCTCGTGACCTCCCGATTGGATTGACTTGTCAACTGTGACCGGAGACGTGTGCCTATTCTCGTAAAAATAGCAGTCGCTATTCAGGTGCCAATCAACCTGTTCAAGCACGAATCGTTCGCCATACGCTAGGCGGTCATATTCGCTAACGTCCTTGAATAGCAGGTCCTTCGAAAAACAGTGGGCTTCGACTCTTGCCTGAAGAACAGCTAGGACGTCGGACGCTTCTTGAAGTTCTATGGTAAGAGCAGTCCCAGGTGCATGTAGGCCTCCGGCCGGAAGATGAAAACCTTCCCCAGGAACTTGCAGATAGGCACGAGAATGTTTCAAAATGAGGTCGCTATTCCACTCTACGAGATAGGGCAGAAGAGTCTCGATATGGCTATTTTGTTCTACTAGCGAAGGGTGAACCCCGAAAAACGTCTCCGGATGGCGTCCCATTTCGACCCCTTCAGGAAAGAAGTAGGCCTCTTCCTTAGGATTTCGACCGACTTTGCGAGCATCTCGTTCTTTCTGGTGCATATGAAAAAACAATCTTGTTTTGTAGTCGAAAATCTTGGCCAACCGTCCTAGGTTCTTATGAATCTTAGCATATTCCGGGCCCATCATGGTCGGCCCACACAAACGTACTGCATCCTTAAGTGTGATATCGAGTCCTTCTATTGCCAAATAGGACAGACCTTCGTCTTCGGGTCCAATGCGATTGTCCGCTTTGGTTTCAGAGCCGAGCCAACGTTCACATATATATCCTCTCTCTCCTACTGCGTACTGGCCATCCTCGAGCCCAAGTCGCTTCCCCGGGGGCAAGAAATCTCGTGCAACCCAACAAGGGCGCAAATCCAATATTCCGTTTTCCCGTTCGATAGCCAGCTCCACGGTACGCTTGATCAATGCATCATCCATTTGTTCTATCTCCTTAGAAAGTCTTGACTGGCTCTATCTTGGCTAGAAGACAAGCGATTGGAACCGCTGTACCGGTTTCGACGAGGATTTCTCGCACGATTCCATCCGTGGGTGAGTCGATTGTGTGAGTGGTTTTATCAGTCTCGATTTCAACTAGGGCCTCACCTTTGGTCACTCTGTCACCCACGCTCTTGAACCATCTGAGCACTGTGGCTTCAATCATCGCCGAACCCAACTTGGGGACTGTGATCTCTATCATGCCGTGCATTCCTCATTTCATCAGTTCACGACCGGCCTTCATGATGTCTTCAATCTGGGGCAAGACCGCCTGCTGCAACACCGGACTGTAGGGAATTGGAAAGTGATGTGCAGCAATCCGAAGAACAGGACGTTTTAGTTTCGAGAAACAGGCCTCAGATACAAGTGCAGAGATTTCGGCGCCTAATCCACACTGTCGGTTAGCCTCATGGACGACCATAACTCTGCCGGTCTTGGCTGACTCTTCGACAATCGTTGTTTTATCGATCGGTGATAAGGTACGCAGATCTATCACGGTTGCATCGATGTTTTCGCCAGCAAGTCTCTTGGCGGCCTCGAGACACAATTTCGTTGCGTAAGAATACGTAATAATCGTGAGGTCGCTCCCAGACCTTTTTATGTCCGCCTTACCAATTGGAATGGTATACGGTTCTTCGGGCACTTCACCTTTTGTTCCGTAGAGCAGCTTGTGCTCGAAGAACAGCACCGGATCATCGCAGTCAATCGCTGCGATCAGCAGGCCTTTGGCGTCGTACGGACTGGATGATGATATGACCGTCAATCCCGGAACATGCACAAACCACGCTTCCAAACTTTGTGAGTGTTGAGCGGCTTCCGACAAATAACCTCCGACAGGTGCCCTAATGACGAGTGGCACGCTCTCGTTTCCACCAAACATGTATCGAATCTTGGCTGCCTGATTGACTACTTGATCCATGGCAATGGTGACGAAGTCGGAATATTGCAGTTCAGCTACCGGTCGCAACCCCGTCATCGCAGCACCGACAGAGGAACCTATTATGGCTTGTTCTGACACGGCAGTGTCCCGGACCCTTTCGGGCCCGAAGCGTTGCCATAAGCCTTTTGTCGCCGCGAACGCTCCTCCGTATCTTCCAACGTCCTCGCCCAGAATGATTACGCGACTATCTTGCTCCATTTTCTGCTCTAGTGCTTCGCGAATCGCCGCCACATAACTGAGTATGCGAGCCATTAGACGTTTACCTCCTCGGCATATGCACCTTTCAGGGCTTCAGTTGGCTCAGGCCAAGGGCTCTCTTCGGCAAAAGCCACAGCCCGGGCCATTTCATCGTCCACTAGTGCGCGTATCTGATCCAATTGCTCGGTTGTCGCGAGCTTCAGCTCGGATATCAATCTAGTTTCCCACTTCAGGATAGGGTCCGCCTTTTCCCATTCCTTCTGCTCATCGGCGGATTTGTATGCCTGCGGATCGCCCTCAAAGTGACCTCGATACCTATATGTCAACGCTTCAATGAGTGTAGGTCCTCTCCCGCTACGTGCTCTGGAGACTGCCGCACGGGCAGCTTCGTAGACTGATAGGACGTCGTTACCGTCCACGGTAATTCCTGGAAATCCGTATGACCTCGAGCGCTCTGAAATCGAATCCACTGCCCTAACAGACCGCTGATTTGTAAAGACCCCATATTGATTGTTCTCGCAAACGTAAATGACAGGGAGCTTGTCGACGCCTGCCATATTGAGCGATTCGTGGAATGTGCCTTGGTTGCACGCAGCATCACCGAAAAACGATACCGCCACCTGGTTGGTTCCACGTAACTTTGCCGATAGGGCTGCGCCGGCGGCGATGGCAATTCCACCTCCCACTATTCCGTTTGAACCCAGGATATTGAGGCTCCTGTCTGCGATGTGCATTGATCCTCCTTTACCGTGGCAGTATCCTGTGGCTTTTCCGAAAAGCTCAGCCATCATTTTGTTGGGATCGCCTCCTTTAGCGAGGACATGCCCATGCCCCCGATGAGTACTCGTTATGTAATCTTGGCTAGATAACGCACTGCATACGCCAACAGCAATAGCCTCCTCTCCCATATAGAGGTGGACAGCCCCAAAGATCTTATTCGACTTGAACGACTCTTGAACGCTCTGCTCAAAGGTCCGGATCTCAAGCATTCGCCGATACATTGTGAGGAACAAGACATCTATTTGATTCATCGATCGGCCTCCTTGTCTTTTGGGTAACGACTGGCCTGTTGCCTTCTGCGCTGCATTTGCTATTTCACATACGGGTCATCTCAGGTGGAGCACGATGTCAGGTAGCGTTCCTGGAAATGACACGTATGATATCCTCCGGGATCCCAAAGGCTTTCCAGAGTATTCTAGGAATAGTAAAGCTCGCCAGGCGAGTACCGACAACGCTATCGCTTTACGATCGTAACTTGAGTCTCCTTCCTGATGGAGCCGTTGATCCAGATAATCAGTTTGTCCGACTGCCAACTGATTTCTAACTCGCTGGCGTCAAGTTCCATTCCGCCGAACTTTACACGTGCACTGGGGGAATCCCATCCTTTGAGGATGAAGACCGGATTGACGATTTCGTGATCCGCGTTCATGTGGAATTCCACTTGATCGTGCGTATCACGGAATATGTAAGCCCTCTCCGCCAGATCGTAATGGTCGAAACGCTCACAGTTCATAATGCTCGCGGGCCTCAGCCATGAACGGCCCAGAACGCGCAAGAATTCTTCGCTTGCAGAACTGACCCCGACTAAGAAGACCCATGTAGATGGCCGTTTTGGTCTCCAGGTTGGATGCTGAGAATCCTGCTTCGTCTTGAATGCATCTGAATGCAGAAAGGGATCGATGCTAACCACTGCAGTGCAGGAGCACTTGGCCAGCATATCTGCCTCGGATGCGGAAATTGCAATGTGATATTCATGATGATAAGCGGGCCAACATTTCCACCCATGATATGCCGACCACAGCTGAATCGTCGGGTGGTCGCTGTCCTTGCACCCTTGCTGGCATAACGCGTGAGGAAAGTGTTCTTGGTCATTCGGGAACATTAAGAAGAATCCAGGCCGATTCAAGAGGTTCACCTTTATTATGTACTCATCCCACGTACAGCTCTCGGGATGTTCGATACACAGGCTTTTCCCCAAGAGACCTTCGGCGACATCCTTCGCCTCTTGACCTGTCATCACAGGTCTGTCGTTGTCCCAGTGTAACCGGAACTCATCGCCTTCTATGTTGGTAAACAGCGCTACGTCACTCCGCAGATTCTCGAAGCACGTTGTGCCCTTGGGATTTACCACGTCAAGTTCCGCGGTTTCCCACAACAACGGCTGGCCGCCGAGGTCGCTGAGAGTCCCCCGGCCAGCCTACGAGCTTTCTCGTCGCAAAACCATCTGGGTAAACATAGTAGTACTCATCAGCAGTTGTGTTACCCTTGAATATCCTGGCCTCCGGAGTACTGTCACACAAGGCATAGTGCCAATGAATGACCGTTCGTGCAGGCCCAAACTCCACGACGCGCGGACGCGTGTACTTGGTCTGCTTGTCAGAAATGGGCTCATAGTCATAGGGTGATTCCGTTCCGATAGTTTCAAGCCATTCGGACGCCAGTCCCCAGACACCTTCAATGTCCCAACACGGAGCGTACTGCGCCTCCTGCCAGAAAACCAACCTCCACGGTTTACCGAAATCGACTATAAGGCCGTGGCTGGTGATATCCGAAAATGTCACATTCCCTTCGTATACGTTCATCCTAGTTTCTCCTCTCCATTAGAGCCTTCCCCAAGATCAACCGAAGTTGATCTCCATGGTGGAATTATGTGTGATCATTGTATCGATCCAAACCACCGTGGACTTTTTCTCTTCAATCTGATATTGAAACCCCTTCGTCTTCTCACCATCTATCTTGATTTCGCGCACAGGCTGCGCCATGCCCTCCAGAATAATGATTGGATTCAGCAAAGCACTGGCCGGCTTTACGAGGCAATGAAATCCTTTCGCAGCCTTATTTGCAGGACGGAAAACATATGCTCTCTGGGCATACGTATATCCATCGAAGACCCAATCAGTTTCAACTTCTGCCGGTCGCAGCCAGGATGTGGCAACGCGAGTCAGAAAGTTGTGGTCCTCTTCCGCCATCACGCCATTTATCGAAAGCCAGGTTGTGGGCCGAGGCGGTTTTATGTTCCGCCAGTTACCTGAGACAGAGAGACCTCGAGTTACAAGGGGGTTTCCACCCGAAGTTCGGCGCACATTATAGGCGTAGCCATAGCTCATGAATCCTGTTGTCGTCATCATCTTGCCGACTTGTTCGTCTGCCTCGCGCCACCCGACCCAATCGTCTTTCTTGTACATGGGCCAATGGTTGCAGGTGTTCAGGTTACCGCCAAAAACCTTGAATTCCACGTGCGGTTTTCCACAGTGGCTGCATT
Source organism: uncultured Spirochaetota bacterium (assembly GCA_963820435.1). Lineage (GTDB taxonomy): Bacteria > Spirochaetota > Spirochaetia > SZUA-6 > Fen-1364 > Fen-1364. The sequence continues at coordinate 163,470 of CAWGAC010000017.1, forward strand.
CCGCGTGCGGAAAGAGCAGCTGATCTCCGGGTATTACGGCATACGCCGTGGGACGGTTCCTCATACGCAATAGGCCGATGTACTCTTGCCAGTTCGAAATGTCAGGGTAGGTTTCGCAGAGAGATCGCGGCGGATGCGGGGATGGCCAATCGACAATGGCGCTTTGTCCGACGATGTTGCGCAGTTTAAGAACTGGATTGTCAATCGTCTTGTCAGGCGTATTCCCAATGCCCTCCAGGATGTTCCACTCGCCCACTTCCCAGTAGGTTGCGTTGCCTCCGAAATCACTCTCGTCGCCGGGCCACCCCACAAGCTTTCGTATTGTAATTCCGTCCGGATACATGATGTAGTATTCATCTGCGGTAGTGTTGCCGTTGAAAACGCGGTACTGGTTGTCGCACAGCGCGTAGCGCCAATGGACAATCGTTCGTGCCGGTCCATTAACAACAATATCAGCTTTCGAGTAGCGGTTCTCGGCGTCCATCATGGGCTCGTAGCAATGTTTGTTTTCGGTACTCCCCGTTTCAAACCATTCATTAAACATCCACACGTCTCCGCCGAGATCCCAGCATGGGATGTAGTTCGCATTTTCCCAAAAGATCAATCGAGAAGGGCCGCCGTAGTCCACAACGATGCCCGGACCCGAGAATCCTGAGAAAGTGACCGTCTTTTGCGCGGCAGTTAGTCCCATACGAAAAGCCTCCTCTTTAGCGTTTCGTTTCGATGTGAGTCTTTGCGCCTGCGATCAGCATAATGTTCGAGTATGGTGTGACCTCGCCCGTCCGAAGGGCGAACTTCGCATATTGCGAAGCCTTTTTGAAATCTTCATGAGGTATCAATCGCAGCTCTATACCTTCGGTTCTCATCAACAATTCCCGCATTCCCTGCAACATCCTCGGGTTTGCATCCGCCATTTCCCGGGAAACAATTGCTTCCTCTATATCAGCCTCAGCGACGACGGCTTCCAATGTCTGCATCATGCTCGGGACGCCCGGAATCAGTGCCACGTCGATCCGCCTGAGCTGGCTTGGGATTGGGAACCCAGCGTCGGTCACTATCGCGACATCACGGTGCCCTAGTTCTGCGAGGCCAAAGAGAAGCGGCGCGTTAATGATTCCAGCCTTCTTTAGCATTTCTATCCTCCTGCATGGATCGCGGTCATCGGGGCTTCTGCGTCACTCATAGGTGCGGCATCCTATCCTTTCAGTGCCCCGGCAGTAACTGCATTCACGAACTTGCTCTGGAAAAACATGTAAAAGACGAGTGGCGGAAGGAGTGCGATTGTTAGTGCCGCGAGTTGACCTCCCCAATTGACGCTAAACTGGCCTCGAAAGTTCATGAGTCCCAGTGGAATCGTGTTTTTGGCGTCTTCGCGAAGCAGGATCAAGGGCCATATAAAGTCGTTCCAATAAATGACGAAATAGAAAAGAGCCACGGTTGCAATGCCGGACGTAGTGAGGGGGAGCGCAATTCTCCAGAACGTGCCGAATGTTGTGCAACCGTCGATCTTCGCAGCCTGGATAAGTTCTTCCGGCAATGCGTAGAAGAACGCTCGCAAGATGAGGATCGCAACGGAGCACCAACTCCAATATGTGAAGTAGAGTGCAAATCGCGAATTGATCAGATGCATGACGGACATGACCAGAAACGTGGGGATGAGAACAGTGAATCCGGGAATCATGATTCCGATTATGAGGTACCCGAATAAGACCTTCTTCCCCCAAAAATCCAACCGCGCGAACGCGAACGCTCCAACACTGGAAATCAATAGAAGACCCAATACGGCGGGGCCGCTCACGATGACACTGTTGAAGAAATACAGGGCGAAGTTGCCCTTTGTCCACGCCTCTTGGTAATTCGCTAGAGATGGTTTCGTTGGCAATGCGTACGGATTCCTGGCGATGTCCCAGCCTTGCTTGAATGAAGAGTAGACCATCCAGAGAAGCGGAAACACAATCAGGAGAACTATGATCGTGAATAGGACGTAGACCAAGAAATTCACAATCCGCAGTTTCCACTTGTTTCCGAGTTTGGATATAACCGCTCACTACTGAAGTTTCCCATTTCCCTTCCTGACTCCGACACGTCACAGGTTGTGTGTCGAATGTCTCGCGTTATTCCTTTTGCAACACGGACGATGTCTTGAGTTCAATTGCCGTCACAAATGCAGCAATGACAAGTAACAGAACGGAAATAGCCGATCCGTACCCCATTTTGTCAAGGGTGAATCCAACGTAATAGATCCAGGTCGTTAAGACTTCGGTTCCGTGAGCGGGCCCTCCAAATGTCAGCATGTACACAAGTTCGAATAACTTGAGAGAGTTGATAATGGCAAGCAGAATAACGACGGTGGTCACTTGGTGAAGGCACGGAAGGCTGATGTAAAAAAAGCTTTGCCATGCGTTTGCTCCATCAATATGTGCCGAGTGGTAGAGCTCTTCATCAATGGCCTTCAAACCAGCCACGAAAAGAATCATGAATATCCCAAAGTTCTGCGATACATAGATCACTATTAAGACACCGAGCGCCGACCTGCGATCCCCCAGCCACGAGTGCGCAAATCGTCCCAATCCGATTGCCTTAAGGAATGGATTTACTAGACCAATGCCGGAGCTGAAAATAAATCCGAAAAGAATACCGATTACGACAGTGGATACTACATACGGCATGAAGTAGACTCCACGGAAGAACTTGGAACCCGGCAGTCCCTTTTCCAGAAGTACTGCAAGAAACACGGCAAGCAAGACTTCACCGCTCACGGCGAATACGATGAACATCAGATTGTTGATGAGAGCCGTGCGAAGGGTTGCGTCATGAAGAAATTGAAGATAGTTCTGAAAGCCAATGAACTTGATGGTAGAAAAGGATATTCCTTCCCAACTGGTCAAGCTGATGATGAACGATCCGAGAACGGGGATCATCAGAAAAACAGTGAAGAACACAAGGCCCGGTAAGACAAACAGGAGGCCCGTTTGATTGCGAATGCTCAGTTTCTTCTGTTGCAATTCGACAACACGCTGCCCCCATTTCACTCCGACACGGTCAAGACAATGATGCGGGAGCAAGAGTGGAAACCACTCCTGCTCCACCTTCAAAAGACGGGCTCATCTTGACTCGGTCAAAACTCTGCTGTCGGCTCGTACTTCGCCGCTGCTTTCTCAATATTGGCCATCCACTGTTCAGCGGTCAGATCGCCAGTCATAACGGAAATGCTTCCCAAGATGACGTTCTCTTCCCCAACTTCAGGAGGCGTAGTGTGGTCGAGCAGCGCCATCTTCTTTGTCGAGGGTACCAGCATTTCGTTGACAATCTTCAGGGTGATTGGTTTTACTTTATCCGGGTCCATCGCGCCTTTGATTGCCAGAAGTGTAGCAGGGGATGTCGTGGACAGCGCACGCGCTATTTCCCGGTCTCGTCCAGAACTCGAGGAAGCGTTTCGCTTGTTCCGGGTACTTAGTCGCCTTCGATATCGAGAGCCCTTCCAACATCCATGCTATTTCTCTGGGATCCCCCTTTTGTCCCTTGATCTGAGGGAAGGGGAAAACGTCATAGTGGAAGTTCGGCGCCGCCATTGAGTTGATAATATCAACCAAGAACGACCCGGTGTGCATGAACGGGCTCTTTCCTTGTGCAAATTGAGCAGCGGCAGTACCGATGTCATCGGTTACTTTTCCTTCTGAGAAATAACCTTTCTTGCATAGGTCCTCGAAAAACTTGGCAGATTGCACGAAATCTGGATCCGTCCAGTGGACCCCCGGCTTTCGCATCACCGCAAGGTTTACTCGATCAGTCCCCGCCCAGCGCGCCAAGAGTGCATACAGGAAAGTAGAACCCATCCACCCGTACTTGTTGCCGATTGCTATCGGTGCGATCCCTTTTTGCTTAAAGAACTCGCAGTCTGCAAGGAATTCGTCCCAGGTTCCTGGGGGAGAGATGTTGTACTGTTTGAGTAGATCGACGTTGTAGAAGATTTGAGACCACGGTATCACAGTGATTGGAACACCCCACACACGCCCTTTATACCGCTGGGAAATATCAGACCCAGTTATCATCCGATTCTTTATCGTGTCACAGAAATCGGTTATATCGAGAACTTGTCCTGGCCGTACGAATTGAAACAGCTGGTTATAGCTTTCGTGCTGGAAAATATCCGGTGGCTGGCCACCGGCAAAAGCCGTTCGCATGGTTGTGAAAAACGCCTCATTCTCGATGTAACGCGGGACGATTTCTATGTTCGGATTTTGTTCGTTGAACTTCTTCACGGTTTGATCCACCGCCTGGTGCCAAGTATCGGCGGACCATTCCGTCCACCAACTCAGCGTAACCTTCCCTGCTGCAAAGGTTGTTGTGGAGATGAGAAGCAGAAATAGGAATACCACAAGCATCTTTTTCATGACTTCCTCCTCAACCAGAAAACTGGTCTCCCAATTGACTGCACGTTCAGTCACCTCTCTGTCAGACCTCTTTGTTGGTCTTTTCCCCAACGAGAGAACAAGCTACCTTCCATGCTATTTGTTCCTCACCTCCTTTACTACAGACCAATCTCATTTTTCCGACGGTCCCAAAACCCTCTTGGTAGATTGCCGGACGACAAGCTCCGGAGTGAATAGGGCATTTTGAGGGTTCGGATTCCGACCTAGTACAATATCAGCCAGCAACTGAACGCCGGCTTCAATCATCAGTTCGAGCGGCTGGCGAATAGTCGTGAGCCCTGGAAAAACCGTGGACGCCAAGTAGATATCGTCATAACCGACTACCGACATGTCGTCAGGGATTGCCAAACCATGCTGTCGCAGGACGCTAATGACCTGAATAGCCTTGAAGTCATTCGAAGCGAACACCGCAGTGGGACGTGGTTTGTGGTCGAGAAGAGCCACCAGTTTGTGGCAAACCCCATCCACCCAGATCTTTTCGCTTTGTGTAACGATGAGATTCCTATCTGGAACATATCCGTGCAGTTGGAGTGATTCCAAGTAGCCTTCTTTTCTATGCAACTCCGCAAGGTTGAAATCTGAGGTTGCGAAAACGATCCTCTCATGCCCCAGATCCAATAGATGGTCCGTGGCCAGCATTCCACCTGCGCGATTGTCGAGGTTTACGGTCGGCACTTCATACCCCTGGATCTCGCGGTCTACCACGACCACTGGGATCTGCTCCTTGAGGTGGAAGTTGACCACACTCGTTGTATTGCGATTCCCACCTATGCTGAGAACCCCGTCCGCGCGCCTGTACGCGATCAATTCGAGAATTTCTTTCTCCATCGTCGCGTCATTATCAGCGTTGTAGATGACCATGCCGTAACCCAATTTCCGAAGACATCTCTCGGCATACCAACTGGCAAATGCGTAAAAAGGGTTCCGAATGTCCTGGACCACCACCGCCACCGTATTTGACCGTTTCAGGACTAGACCTCTCGCGACACCATGCGGCCTGTAGTTCAAGATCTTGACTGCCTGCACAACCTTGGAACGTACTTCCTCAGATGTCCCGCTAGAGTTATTCAGCACTCTCGACACAGTGCTCTTGGACACTCCGCAGTAGCGCGCTACATCGTAAATCGTCACCTTATGGCACCCACTTCTCGGGATCGATCCCAATTCACTATATATCTTCGAAAAATATTGTCAATAAATTTTTCTTCTGACAATTTATTATATAGTATATAATTACTAACTATGTATAGACTCCGCCCATCTCTCGCTAACGTCCGCCTTGATTTTTTTGGTAACGCTCCCACGGGTCATGTTTTACCATAGGGCTGTTACATTGTCAACACTTTTTTCCCTACTGAATCATAAAAACCGGTCTTCGGATAACGCACTGTGTGGGGCTGTTGGGAGGTTCCTTCAATAGGGTGTAAAGTGGTCAAAGTCGCTGGGATCATGGCGGGCATGTGGGCGGTTCGTTCGGTATGCATCAAATGATAGATAAAACATTATTTTCTAATTTCTCCATTACATCCAGTAAATAGGTTTAATTCACGCGCAATTAACGGAATTGCTTCGAAACGCAAAATCCGCAATTCCTTGTTGGGAATGAAAATCGGCAAAGGACGGAAGCGGACGGCAATGGTGTTTCTAGTTTGAGGGGCTGGTGCCTGAAAGGGTGTGCTAGTTCAAGTCCAGTCCGCAGCAAAGCAAGTCCTTACGTTGTATTGACTTGCCAGGAGGGACCGAAAACGGACCTCCATGAACGCATTAACTGTGATGATATGAAAGCGCTGCGCCTCGCTGCCTCACCGTGTATGATGAGGCGGATGAGACTCTCTACGAGAGGAGGCGCAGCAGATGGAGTATATCGCGTTGGACGCGCACAAGCGATACAGCTTCGCGTCCGTCGAGGGCGTCGACGGAGTAAAGCGAGCGGAAGCCCGCGTCGAACACGGACCAGGAACGATCCGCCGCTTTTTGGAGAAGTTCGACCGCGGCTCACCCGTCGCAGTGGAAACGGTTGGTAACTGGTACTGGATCGTGGGGGAGATCGAAGAAGCTGGAATGGTGCCCAAACTGGTTCACGCTCGGCGAGCAAAGATGATGCTGGCGACGGTGAATAAGACCGACCGACTGGACGCCCGCGGAATGAACCGACTCCAACGCAGTGGCACCCTGCCCACGGTCTGGATTCCTTCGGCGGCTCTCAGGGATCAGAGGGAGCTATTCCGTACCCGAATGGTTTTCACACAACAACGCACGCGATTGAAGAATCGCATCCATGCCACTCTCGCCAAGTATGGCCTACGGGTCGAAGAGTCCAGCGATGCGTTTAGCAAGAAGGGGCGTCTGGAATTGGCGCTGTGCTTGACGAAGCTGCCGACGCAAACGCGGTATGCGGCCGAACTCGGTTTCTCCCCGTAGGAGACTCTAATGGGAAAGTTCATTATCGCTGGATGAGACAATTTCTTATATAGGTAGAGAGCCTCCATAATCCTACCTGGAACTACTGCCGGATTGTATTTAAGGATATCCTCTGGATCTTTGTCCGCATGCTTGCTAAATGTTTCGGCTCCGCGCAATAGGTTGATCCAATACGACTTGTATTCATCCTTGATCCAGTCGCTATCGTGAAGAGGACTCTGAATGTCGTACTTCTTGGCTAAGGGCCGAAGGATACCGATCACGGCTCCACATAGCGTCTCGATGGGGATTGGGTCCGATCCAGAAAAGAATAGACGGATAGCGGCTTCCAACTGGAGTTCCGCCGCCTCGATTTTTGTATACTTCTTTACCATTGCTGCTTTACTCAGCTCATTGCAGAGCCTCACTGAGCCTCTTCACCAAGACCGCCTGCACCTCCGGGTTGCCCTCGACATCCTCGAGGCCCACTCTCCAGGAAGCGGATGACCTTGCGTTCTGCACCAATCCCTGCATCCTCCCATTGGAACGCCCTGACCCTCGGGAGTTCGCGAATCTTTGCGTCTATCCAGAGCTGACCCTCGGAGCATAAAAACCGAAAGGTTGAGCGTTCGCAGCTGTGGCGGAGAGAGCATCACGAGCGCGAAAAGAAACTCGTTCCATACGCCAAGAAAGATGAAAGTGCCCGCCGTAGCAATATGCCAGCCTGCGAGATGGGAAGAACAACGGTGAAAAGGGCCTTCAAGGGGGAGCATCCGTCCATGACCGCTGCTTCGAGCAGCTCGTCCGGGATTCCTTTTCGCATGAAGCCGGTCATGACGAAAATGCCGAACGAGAAATTGTTCGCGATATAAATGAGGATGATTCCAAGCCGCGTGTTCAAGAGGCCCACGCTCCGCATTGTAACGAAGAGAGGAATCAGCAGCGCCTGTGAGGGTACCATAATTCCAATGATGAAGAAGGCGTAGAGCCAGGACTTCCTCCGGCTTAACTTCGACAGGTAGAACGCAGTCATCGAGCACAGGAGCACCGTGGCGGCCACCACGATGGCGGAGTACACTAGACTGTTCGCGAAGGTCGTGGCCAGATACGCGTTCTTGAAAACGACGGGGAAGTTCTTGAGGATCAACGGGTTCGGGAACGCAAACGGATTGCTGTATATATGCGTGTTGTCCCTGAATGAATTGAGTAGCACCCAGACAATTGGGTAGAGAGTAGTCACGGAGGTAATGAGAAGAACCGCATATCGGAGCCCGCCCAGGAGACGACCAACAAAGAGCGAGTGATGCGGGCCCTTTGCACCTGCGGAGAAGTGGCGCATTAAGGGATGGCCAGCACGCGTTGGATCGTGGAGATCGAGGCCAGATCAAAGGCAGCAATCAAGGTCTTCATTTGCCTGGCTTCGCTTGGTCTCTACGCGAGTGGCTGCGCGGTCAGATTTCTGATTCGTATCATATTTTAAGCGGCCATCGCGAGAGTGAAGCCCCATCCGACGCGGTCGACGCCACGGAAACGAGTCTTTCGATATCCTCCGACTGTCTTCATCCAGCCGAAAGTCTTCCACTCGTTTTCGAACCATTGAGTAATCAGGTAGCCTTGGCAGCGAACAGTGCGTCCATCCACCATGGAGTGGACCTTGCGCTGCGCAACGTGGGGAGTAGCATTCAGTTGGCGCAACTGCTTAACACAAGATGTTCTGTCATAGCCCTTGTCCATGCCAACGGTTATTCGGTAGTTGCCCGGGATCCCTTGACCATCTCCACGGCGGCCTCCGGCTCAGCGGTACCGCTGCTATAATAATGCTCAGGTAGTGCTCCACCACCAGCCCGTTGCCAAAAGGAAGGGAATAGGAGACACGGTTAGCTGGATGATCATCTGCGAGTGCATGAATTAAGAGATGGTAGAGTGATGAAGCAGTTTCCGAGGATCAGAAGGGACAATATCACAGGATCGAATCAATGGATGTTTATGTACTCAGCTGATCAGAACCCAACAAAGGAATTGCACGAGGTAGGTGCAATACTGGCAGAAAGTGTGCCAATCGCACAGAGGCCTGACGTGAGATTCACCGGGGTAGCGTATGGCCGCCTAGGCACCGAAGAGGAACTATTGAGGCCTGCATAATGCATAGACAATTTAGAGTGCGTCCCTAATTCCATGTTCGTGCCATTCTGAAGCAAATGATCGCATTCGCGAAATGAACGAGAGCTTCATAATTGCTGACTTTCGGCAGTAGCGAATCTTCAGTGCGCGGAATAGGTTCATCCAACGACCCGTCCTTTCTACGACCCAGCGCCGCGATGGATAGCGCCGCATTCCTGTTTTTTCTTCCGTGTCCAGGCCTCTGTAGGGAATGTGAACGATGTAACGCTTCCTGGCCAATTTGCGCCGACATGCTGGGAAATCATAGCCTTTGTCCTCACAGGCATGTTGTTCCATAACTGCAGGATTAGGACGGGGAAGAACAAGTGAGTCCCAACTGCGATCGTGCTCCTTGCTGTCATGGACATTCGCCCCTGAGAGCACCAGAGCCAAAGGAACTCCATTCTGATCCACAACATTATGTCGCTTGGTGCCCAGCTTTCCTCGATCAGTAGGGTTTTTCCCTATTTTTTTCCCCCTTCACAGGGGCGGAAATCGTCTGGCTGTCCAGAATCTGCCACCGCCACGCTATTCCTTTCAGATCGTCATACTCCCTCAGGCAGTGTACCCACATCTTTCGAAATACCCCTTGCTCGGCCCAAAACTGAAAATACCGATGCGTTGTGCTGCCTGCGTAGTATTCCCGTGGAAGCATCTTCCACTGACATCCTGTCCGCAGAACGTAAAGGATTCCATTCAATATTTTTCGTGGATCTGCGGCAGGCCTTCCTTGTCGGGTCTTCCTGGCTTTGGGTTTTGGGATGTATCCCTTGACTGCATCCCAGAACTCATCATTGATGTCTCGCCAGCCCTGCCGACGCGGAAGCGGCTGCCGATTCTCCTTCCTTCGCAAGATAGTTCCCCTCTCCGAGGAGGAACGTAACAACAAATCTCTAAAATGTCTAGTACTATTTTAGGGACGCACTCTAAGTCAAACGAAATACCCGCATGCTTGAGAAAGGAATGGGGGAGTCGTTTGTTTGGCAGATACGGCTGAAACCTTGCCGCACCCCGTCTACTATGGCAGATAGATCCTCAGAGCAAAGGTTCGCCAATTCCTTTTCCTTGAATATTGCCCCATATGAACTCCACGGGATTCAGATCAGGGGCATACGCAGGAAGTCGCACGACGCTCAGTCTCCTGTGCTAATGCCCCAAGTACTCCTGCATTCGGCGGCTGCGGTGTGACGGCAACCATCCCACACCAGGATCAGTCTTCTCCACAAATCTTTGCGTAGTTTGGGAAAGGAATGTGATCAGCTTTTCGTCCGTGTAGCTGTCGGGGGCATTTGACCGGGGCGCTCTCATGCCGTTACCCTCGCTTTTGCCTTCAGGTGGGCTCTCACCGAATTGTCGATGAAGTTTTGAAGATCGGTCTCCGAGATGCGATACTTGTTGCCGAGCAGGAAGCCTTTCAGCATTCCACGCTTGACCAGGTCGCCCCCATGAAAGCCCGGAAGAGATGACCCAGCTCAAGAGGCTTAGGGCCCTCTCAAGCGCAATTCTGCCGGAGTGCTGACTCATGACTTCGAGGGCGGACAAGTCCGTACATGCCAGCCAACGTCAGAGCGAAAGCCGAACGGATCGGGGTACGGCCTTACTGGAACGGCATGTCATGGATTTTCGGATCGAGAGACAAGAAGGGCCTCAGATTCCCTGACTCCCCCTCCCGAACCTCCCTGACATCGACCGTCGAACGGGCAAACACCTTCTCCGGCATCCGAAAACCGCGCAACGGGCGGTACGCCATCAAGACAAGGGGTTCTCCGCATCGAAGTACGAGACGGCGTTGATGTTCAGCTGTTCAAAAGAGCTCGTCAAAGCGCTGGAGAGCCTGGGCGGCCGCATCCCCGCCCGACGGGCAGCGCGAACCCAAAGTGCAGGTGCATAGCTGCCGGAGCTTGCGTGCGGGTGCTTGGCTTCGGGCCGATCGGGCTGGGGCTGATCGAGGTGGCGCGCGCTCGGGGGCACAGATAGTGGCCGCCGATGTGCATCCGTCGAGGGCGGATGGCAGGGATTCTTGGAGCAGAGGTCATTATGGCCGACGATAGGCTGCTGCCAAGTGTTCTGGAGCAGACCAGCGGCGAGGACACGCCCGTCGTCATCGAGGCAACCAGGAACATGAAGGCCAGCAGACGGTGGACCGGGTCGCCTCCGGCGGGAGGATCGTCTTCGCAGGCCTGGTGAAGAAGGGGCCTCCTGTAACATTCCCTGGGCTGAGACTGACGCGAAAAGAGATGACCATTATCGAGTAGCGCGCATCGGTGGGCCGCTACCCGGAAGCGCTGAGGCCGCTGGCCAGCGGGGCTGTTAAGTAGGCAAAGGTTGCCACCGAGTTCGACATATACGAAGGCCCGCGCATCGTTGCTGACTCGCGGAAAACCCTGGAACGAGGCACAAGGTGGTACTGGTCCGACCCTGAGGCCGGGTGCGAACGGCACACTCCTCATCGTTGACCTGGCGGCTCTCCTCTGACCGGAGAGTCAGATCGTCGGACCCGCTGATTTCGACCGAATCGGCAAGGATCTCCTCTAGGGTCCCGCGTTGCCAGGAAATCCTGCCCCGAGAGCATGTCCGCTCTTCCGCTGAGCCGCTGAAGAACGAGGTCCGAGACTATCTGGGGCGGATAGTCCCTCTTTCGTTGAATATGTCCTGCAGGCCCGGTCGCCATTTCTTCGCATTTGGGTCCTTAAGCGGGAATTTAGTCATGTCGCTCATCACAGCGGGGGGAGGTCAAGAAAACCTGGTGCTCCCATGGCTCTTCAACTAGATTCGCGAGAGCCTCGGAGAAGCGTACGATCCCCACCTTAGAGCTGGAGTAGTTCGAAGCGAAGGCATGAGGATCAATGACCCCGCCCCGAGCCTCGCCATGTTGATCAGATACCCGCTTTTCCTCGACCATCGCAGGCAGGAATGCTCGGCTTACAAGGAGATATTGCCGTAGAGGTTCACCCTAATGTCCTGGAACCACAGCTCGGGATCGACTTCCCATGCAGGACCGACAACCGAGAAGGTGCCCGCGTTGTTCACCAGGATGTCGATGCGGCCAAATTCCTGGCGAAAAAGGCACCGCGCAGCCTTCTGCCTGAATCCTGTTGGTGACATCCACGGCACAGGTGATAACTCGTACGCCGAGGGCTCCGAGGGCCTTCGCAGTTTCTTTCAGTTCTCCTTCTCGCAGGTCGATGAGCCCGAGATTCGATCCCTTGGCCGCAAAGGCCTCCGCGATGGTCCTGCCGATACCGCGTGCGCCGCCCGTGATGACGACAGTTGCGCTTGACAAAATCATTTGTAGTGCTCCGCCTCGATTCGCTTCACGAACTCCAGCCCCTCGCGAAGGCTTTCCTCCGTGCTCCGCCGGAGCGCCTCCAGAGGTGAAACGGCACCCGGAAATCACCGGAGCATCCGCGAACGATTCGAGCGTCGCGGTCCGGCATAATTGCCCTCTGCCAGGGCGCTGTAAACGCCGTGCCAGTCAACCGTCCCTTTTCCTACTTGCCCACGGTTTCCTTCCGCGAAATGGTAGTGGCAGCAGTACGGAAGTGCCTTTTTTGTCGCCTCGTACAAGCTTTCTCCTCGAGGTTCATATGGAACGTGTCGAGGTGGATCATGAGGTTGGGTTCTCCGACCATCTCGCGGAACTTTATGGCCTGGTCCACCGTGTTGTTTATGATGGTTTCATAGTGATTCACCGTTTCAAACCCGAGCGTGAGCTTCTATTGCGCGCATAGATGGCTACTTCCTTCAGGCCTTCGGCGGCCCACTGCGCGTATCTCTCATCCGGCAACGACTTCAGTGTTCGGCCGACTGTGGAGTACAAGAGGCCGACCATGTGCGACGCACCCAGCTCGGCCGTAGTTTCTATGCACATCTTCATGAAATCGACGCCTTTTCTGCGCGCTTTCACGTCCTCAGATGTGAGATCCTTGTCGGGCGGGCAACGGGTGGACGGCAATGACGCCTAGGCCGGCGTCCTCCAGCCGACAGCGAAGTTCCTTGGGGTTATCGGGTTTTTTTTCACCAACCGAAACCTCCAGCAGGTCAAAGCCCAGCTCCTTCACGGCCTTGATCACCTCGATGGGTCTTCTATTGAATCCCCCCGCGTAAGCTCCATACCGAATTTGCAACATGATACCCTCCCCTTAAGGTCTTGTGGCCCCAGTATATTCCCTTTCTCGATCGCCAGAAGGGAGTCCATTAACTCCGTTACCCTGAAAGTTCATGTTTCCATCAGACTGGCCGGAGACCGAGCCCCTTGAGTCCACTTTTCCCAGGATTCCACGATAACCCCCTCGCGTCCCCGGCAAGCCCGACTGTGTAACTTAACTAGGTCTGCGTAATGCGCAGGAAATCGACTTACTTGAAGCGCGCAATATGCCCTGGATATCTAATATGCCATACATGCATTCTCCACTTTTTCATGTACTTCCCTCCTTATCCCTTCACTGCACCAGCTATCATCGCTTTCATAATCCTTTCGCGGAAAATCAAATACATCATAACTCCTAAGGGCAATGAGGCGATAGTAAGCGTCGCCATTTAAGGGTGTATTCTGTCCTGTACTGTGTACCAAATTGAGCCAGCCGCACCGGGACCATTCGGAGCCTTGGACCCTGTATGAGAGTCAGCGCAAAGGGGAACTCGTTCCAGGTAAACAGGAAACTTATTATAATTACGGTTGACAAAATAGGCATGCATATCGGGAACATGATCTTGAACATAATGTCCTTTAACTCACAACGTAGATAAACGCAGCCTCCTCCATTTCTCTAGGAATAGTCCGAATATAACTATCGATCAGAAAGATAGCCATTGGGAGATTGAAGCATAAGTACGGGAACAATAAGACAATGCGCGTATTCAGGATTCCCAGTGTCTTGAATTGAATAAAGATAGGCACAAGCAATCCATGTATGGGGACTACAAGACCAAATAGGAAATATATATACAGAAAGTTGCGGCTCTGAACACCAATCTAGAAAGACAATACGCAACTACAAATGCAGCAAGAAGAATTGTCACGCTGGAGCATAGACTTGCGAATAGACTGTTAAATAGTACACTGAAAACGTTGCTATGGAAAATCGTTTGATAGTTGTGCAGAGTTGGATGTAAGGGAAGACTGAAGATATTGAGTGCAAACTCTTTTCCGGTTTTATCGATAAGTATAGCATCCAGATGAAAGGATATAGATAGGTTGCCGCAAGAAGCAATAAAACAGAATTCACCGCAACCTTCGTCACGCCTGAAAGCGACCTGATTAGGCCTGATCTATTAACATGAAGGCCTTCTCTATTTGGCATCATTGCGAGTCCCGCCTGTTATCCTCATCATTACTACAAATGAGAGCAATTCAGGACCAGTATGGCTAGCGCTACAGTGCTTCCATAGCCAAGACTATGCTCGATGAAGCATTTATCATATGCATAGAGAGCAAGTACCATGAATCCTCCGGGCCCGCCATTTGTCATTACATAAATGTGGTCGAAAGATCTTCATCCCACCAGAAATGCATAGCACAAGCGCAACCTTGAAAGTCTTTGAGAGCATTGGAATGGTAACATAGAAGGCCTTCAAACCCTCTTGCACCGTCAAGTTCAGCCAGCTTCGTGGATTTCTTCTTGTATGCTCGTCATTCCTGCGAGGAATATCACAAGCTGCAATCCCATGTATTGCCATATGACAGAAACCGTCACGCAATAAATCGCCAGTTTTGGATCAGAAAGCCACGGACAAATAAGTCCTTCCAAATGAAGGATTCTAAGTATTTGATTGATAATTCCGTAACGACTATCATAGATAAGCAACCATATCGAAAGCAACAACAACAGCAGAAAGAATTACGGGGAAAAAGAAAAGGCCAGTCGTGATCTTCTTGAACTTTAGGAGCTTCGATGTGATCAGCGAGGCAATGGCAAACGCAGAGGTAATTTGGAATGCTACGCTCAATAATATAAGTATGATGTTATTCTTAAAAGCAAGCCAGAGATCTTTGTCACCTGCTAGATCTCTATAGTTTTGTAAGGCCACAAAGTGCAGCCCAAAGTCAGTAGTATTGTGGAGGCTATATATGAAGGCCCCGCCTATTGGCAATATGACTACAAAGCCGTAAAGAGCGACGGGAATGGAGAGCCATTTGAGTAGAACTGATGCCTTAGGTCGATATAAGCTCATGGCGTGCTTGGCCACCTTCGAGTACTATGATTAAGAAAGAGGAAGGCGGAAAAAGGTCGCCGCCTTCCTCTTAATAATAAATGAGTCATGAAAAACTAGGAAATAGACAAGTATCTCCGGGCAATCCGTGCAATCGCACATAGCGAGATCCCTCGTAGGCCTTCTGAAATTTTCTCAGCCAACGCCTCGGGCTGTATAGTTCCCTGCATGATCTCCTGCAGCCCTCGGTATGTTTCCTCCATAACGGCGCCAGGCACCCATACATCATAGATCGGGCATACGCCAGTTGTTGCCAGCAGAGACTGCAGCTTGATCATCAAGGGATTGACTTTGCTCTTATCGTAATTGATCAGTTGTGCCTTCTGGGCAACTCTCTCGTCATTGTTCTCGATTGCCATCTTCGCGTATTCTGGGCCATTCATGAGTTTTAAGAATGCTTCAATGGCTTTCTTCTTTTCCGGACTTGCACCAGCTACTTTTGCACTCACGCCCATGCCCCAACTGCCTCCGGTTGAAATATCTCTCGGATTTCCCTTCCCACCTGGAATTGGAGGCATTATACCCATTTCGACATTATCACGGACATCTGCCGGAGCGTCGCTAATAATGCCGCTGACCGCCCAATCTCCCTCCACGAACATAGCAGCTTGCTTGTTGTAAAAGAGCGTTCTCCCTTGATCGTTATTCAAGCCGTTGGCATCATCATTGAAAGCCTTTAGATCTACCAACTCCTTGAAATAGCTAAGGCTGCGGACGAAGATCCGGATCAGTGAACTTGGCGCCCTTTCTATCCACTATATTACGATACCAATCTGTCCCGGTAACTCGGTTTGACAGCGTGCCAAAATAGCAGGAGCCAATGGGCCAGTTGGCCTTATTCCCTACTCCGATCGGCACGAATCCATTCTGCCGCGCTTTTCTTATATAGTCCTTATAAGCCTCCCAAGTCTTTGGATATTCAACGCCCATATTCTTCAAGAGGCTCTTGTTATAATAGTGAACTGCCGTAGTGACGTTCTGAATTGGCACCCTGTATATCTTTCCATTTAGGCTGCCTTCTTTCAGTAGATCATCAACGAACAAATTCTTCCATCCAGGATCGGCGTTGAAGATAGGAGTAAGATCGTACAACATATTCTGGTTGACCAGATTCTTCAGATTGGTGACAATGAAAATAAAGACGTCGGGGAGGCCTTCGCAGCTACCATCGTATTGAACTTGGTGGCCAAATACTCGTCGTGGTCTATAACATCCAGTGAGAGTTCCACTTCCGGATGTTCTTTCTGGAATTTGTCAATCATCGCGTTGAACGCGACTTCGCTTATGCTGGGCAGACTCTGCTCCCCAGAAATGCGTGAATGTCAGGTTGATTTTGTTGCTTGCACCATAGCAATTCAATGCAACAAATACTGACATTGAAAGGACTACAAAGCATGAGCCAAAAAATCTTCTTTTCATCTTCATCTCCTCCTAAAATATCTGACCTTCGTTGTTTAAGCGGAAATCCAGGAAATAGGTTTCACCTCCTTTCCCTCCGACTTCTTCTGTCGCTTCCATTCCAATAGAAGAAGGTTGCTCCAGCGCTCGGCAATCTCTTCTTGGTCTCACCTTACGCTGTAATTTTACAGTCGCACTCCCCTAAGCTGATACAAATATATTGCCCAATGCTGATACGAAAATGCTCTGTTCTCAAAAGGTTGCGCCTATTTTGCATCGATTGTGTCCAGTCCTGTTCGCAATTTGGTTTAGTGAGGCCACCCCCTCTCCATGCATCTTAAGCAGCTGCTCCCAACCGAGCTCGGCATCGGTCTATGGATTCGGCTTTGATGTAGCTGCGGCTGACTGACCACTCCTCAGAGTACTCAATCAGAAACAAGGTCACTAGCCTGCATTTCTCACACCCGGGACGCTGTAGTTGTGCAAATGTGACACGCTGGCAATCGTGGTCGCC
>CAWGAC010000018.1:0-341833 GCA_963820435.1 uncultured Spirochaetota bacterium
CAGGATCCCCCCGACCCTCTTGCCGACCATCTGGCCGCCGCTGCCCATCGATTTAATCTGGACGCTAAGGAAAACCCGCAGGCTCATCTGCTGGATCTGGTCCTGCATCTCCTCAATCTTGTCGATGTGGGCGCCCTCGTCATGGAGGATACCCTCGAGTTTTCCCGCTCGCATCCTCCCTCATATGCATCCCCAAAGCAGGCAGCTGCGGGAGGAATGCCGGAGCCTCGTGATAGCCTTCTTCTCGATCTGGCGTATCCCTTCCCTGGTGAGCTTGTACTTGCTGCCGAGTTCCTTCAGCGTCATAGGCTTCTTCCCGTTCAGCCCATAGCGGCACTGGATGATCTCGGATTCCCTCTGCGAGAGGGAAGTCAGAACGATGTTGATGTCGGCGCGGAGTACGTTCTCGATAGCCATCTCCTCCGTATTTCGTTGGGTCTTGTCTTCGACAAAGTCCCCAAGGAGGGAGGAATCCGTCTCCGAGTAGACGGGCGCGTCCAGTGAGATCGGCTCCCGTGAGATGTTCAGGAGTTCGGTCAAGCGATCGCTGTCAAGGTTTAGCCTTTCCGCGATCGCTTCTGTCTCGGACCCCTGGTACTGCTCACTCCTTAGGTCCTTGCGAACTTTCCCGATCTGCACGAGCTCCCACGCCGTATTCACAGGGAGGCGAATCATCCGTGACTTCTCGCAGATGGCCTTCTGGATGGCCTGGCGGATCCACCACATCGCATAGGAGACGAAGTGATAGCCCTTCTCCACGTCGAATCGATCGACCGCTTTCATGAGGCCGATGTTGCCCTCGCTGATGAGGTCCGCGAGGGGAAGACCCTGGTTTTGGTATTTCTTTGCGAGGGTCACGACAAACCGTAGGTTGGCTAGGGTGAGCTTCTCCTTCGCGATCTGATCGCCTCTTGCCACGCTGCGGGCAAGCGAGTCCTCCTCCGTTCGGGAAAGAAGGGGGATCTTATTGATTTCCTTGAGGTAGAGAGAAAGGACGTCCTCGTCGGCCCTCGGAGTCTTCCTTTCACTGTAGAATATCGTTGCAGTGCTCATATGCACATCAAAAAGGCCTGCTTGGGGCGGGGCTCCTTCCTCTTCTCTCTCCTACCTACCCCATAGTAGCACTCGTACACGCGCTGGAACACTGCGGCGGTCTTGCAGGTTGACCGAAAGCGACTGTCTCCACCACGACGAAGGTAATGGGAGACCTTTCAGGCGCCTCGGGGCGTCTACGTAGGGCTGGCCAGGGCCTTTCGGACCCTTTTTCGCAATCTCCCGCACAGCGTAGAGGACGTAAAAGGCCTGGGCCCACTTCCGCTTCGCCTCTCGATTCATTACCGCCTGACAGTCGTTCGTTTATCTATTGGGTTAGCTGCGGGACAACCTCAATAGGTTTGAAGCGTATCTTCTCGGCAACCTTGTGGAGGTGGAATCCCTGAATAGCCAGGCTTATTGCTAGTGGAAAGTCCTTGGGTCTTTTAAGCAAAATCCAGGCTACCATCTTCCAGTAGTATCTTCTGCCGGCTTCCTTGATTCCCAGAAACCAGATTGACCTAATGAGCGCGATGAAGTAGCGAGGCTCGATATTGGCCCTTTTCCTAATCCGATGCCTAAAATGCTTGAAAAATGTTATGACACGCTCGTAATACTGCTTCGGGTTATAGATAGTATTGACAATATGACCGTACCCCTGAACCAGTTTTTCATAGGGCATTTGCGGGATCAAGTTTGTGGATCCATCGGTGTTATCACCTGTAAATCCCGGACGTATTCGCCCTTCCACTTTCAAGCGTTTGTAAAGCGATGTCTCCGAAGGAGCATTCAGCATACCCACCATTGCGGTGACAATGCCGCTCTTTTGGATGAAATCTATCTGGCGCTTAAAGATAGTCGGCGG
Organism: uncultured Spirochaetota bacterium; assembly: GCA_963820435.1. Classification (GTDB taxonomy): domain Bacteria; phylum Spirochaetota; class Spirochaetia; order SZUA-6; family Fen-1364; genus Fen-1364. Next base: position 1,898 of record CAWGAC010000018.1, read on the forward strand.
GTCGCTATCAAATCCGACAATAAATCCCCCCTGCACTTCAAAACCATACTTCTGTATCTTCACTACCGAAGTCAGTAAATCACGGTTCTTATTTGGTATCTTGTTACATTCCACCAGGCTTTCTTTATGCGGGGTTTCAATTCCTATGAAGACCCTATTAAATCCTGCTTTGATCATAAGCCCCATGAGCTCTTCATCATCTGCCATATTTATTGAGGCTTCGGCAAAGAAGGTGAAGGGATGCCTTCTCTGATCCATCCAGCCACTTATGGCAAGGAGTATTTCCGACTTTAGTTTTCGCTTGTTGCCGATAAAGTTATCATCGACGAAGAAGACGCTTCCCCGAAAACCTATATTATAGATTGCATCCAGTTCGGTTAATAATTGCTCTTTTGTTTTTGTCCGCGGTTCATGTCCATTCATGATGACGATGTCGCAGAAATCGCAGTCAAATGGGCAGCCGCGGGAGTACTGAATGGTCATTGACTGGTATTTCCCATGGTCGATAAGGGACCAAAGCGGCACCGGGGATGTGGTTATGTCTGGCCGCTCATCAGACTTATACCTGTGCGTGGCGCAGCCTTTCTCTATGTCTGAAATAATGGTCGGCATTACGTTCTCTGCTTCGGTGAGTACTACATGATCAATCTCATCAAAGCAAAAATCTTCATTGCCGGTAGTAAATAAGGGGCCACCGGCAACAATCTTCTTGCCGAGCTTCTTGCAGCGTTTAATGATTTCTTTGGTTGTGGTCTGCTGCACCGCCATGGCACTGATAAAGACGTAATCCGCCCATTTGAGATCTTTATCAAGCAGGACATCCGTATTTAGGTCCACCAACTTCCTGTCCCATTTTGGAGGAAGCATGGCAGCTACGGTTAATAGACCCAAAGGAGGAAAAGCTGCCTTTTTAGCAATGAATCTCAAAGCATGCTTGAAACTCCAGAAAGTGTCAGGATATTGTGGATAGACTAAAAGTATCTTCAAGGTTCTGTTCCTCCAAGTATTGTTTCAGCATTATACAGAGAATAGTCAATAAGCGCGTCCCCATCCACGCGTGGCGAACCTCCAGCACCTTTTCAAAGGCTTGCCTTAGAGTTATTAATCCTCCCCAGGGTCAGCTTTCGCGTTCGTACTGCTCGGCAACATCAACGAAGAGGTCAAGAATCTCCCACGCATATTCGGCAGCCTGTGCGTCGGTCATCTTAGATAGTTGCCTCGACAGTGCCTTTCCCCGAGTTGTCATTTTCTTTCGTGAGGTATACACGAATATTCTCAAACTTGCCTCGGATATCATCTGGTAAGTTGCCTGGAGTGAGGTAACTCAACTGTTGGATATAGGCGTCAGCCAACCGTCCCGTGATGGGGCCAGCCCCAACCAGGCTTGCACAGCTTCTCCCACTGGTGGTGTAGCGTCATATCAGCCCCTCCCTCCCATCCACGTACCTCTTGACCACCTTCCGGAGGCTCTCATGCCTTTCGACTCTTGAAAACGACGATCGTGGTGGATCATAAGCATGTTTCCGCGAATCCTTACCATACACTTCACCCCCCGAAGGCCTTCGATGGCCTCCTCGACGCCCCCACTTGCCTGGACTGGACGATTGGGCTTTTGCGGTCAATCACTGCTGGGTCTCACTACCCGCCATGTCCTGGGGCTTCCACGCGGTTCTCTCCCTCAAGCACGGTGTCGTCAGCCTGCGCAGGTCTCATCCCATGCTATAAGCGGGCAATCCCCGGCCCTAAGGCCTGTGGAGTTATCGGGGATCGCCGTCGTCTTCAATTCGAATCATCTTCTGCTCGCCAGCGCGTCCCTTCAGCATAGGGACCAGCAGCCCGATAGCCTTCGCCTGCTCCACCGTCAACGGCCTTCCCTTATCGATCAGGTAGCTGATAAACGTGCTGGTAAGGTAGTCGACTCGCCTCTCCGTGATCGCTTTCTGCAGCGCTGCCAACACCTGAGATTTGGTGAACACCATCTGTTCCTGCCCCTGGTTTCTCCGGCGAGGACGTTCGAACGCCTCCATCATCCTCCTTTTCAAATCCTTGATCGACTTAGCTATAAGAGCTCTCCACGAAGGATTCATGACGTGCTCATATTATTCTCAGTTTCTCCGCGCCGCCCGTGAAAACAGCGCCAGGCTCTTGGCTGCCTTCTTCCCTTTCTCGCCTATTGTATCGTACTGCCTCGTTGTACTGAGCGAAACATGGCCACCCAGCGCTGCCACGAACATGATGTCATTGCCGGCCTCAAATAATGACGTGATGAAGGTCCGCCGTAGATCGTGCGGGCTCACGTCCTCGATCCCAGCTTCCTTCGCCTTGGACTTGAGAATCACGAAGACGGCGATGTCTATGCTCTTGCCGAAGAAGGAACAGACCTTGGAATCGTCACTTTTGAAGGGCTCTGCTCATACTTGTTCCGCCTCAGGATCTTGTCGATGAGACCGTACTCGAGGGCATCCTCGGCAGACATGTAGTAGTCTCTCTCGAGGTCCTTCTCCACGGTTTCGGGGGACTTGCCCGTGTGTCTGGCGAAGTACGACACGATGAGCTTTTTAATCCGGATGAGCTCCCGTGCCTGGATGCTGATGTCCACCGCCTGGCCGGACACCCCGCCCCAGGGCTGGTGGATGAGGATACGCGAGGAGGGCAGGGCCATCCTCTTGCCCTTGGCGCCGCAGGCGAGTAGCAGGGCCGCCGAGTAGGCAGCGTGCCCGAGACAGATGGTCTGCACGTTCGCCTTGATGTACTGGATCGTGTCATAGATGGCGAGACCCGCCGTCACCGCGCCACCCGGGGAGTTGATGTAGAGGTGGATGTCCCTCTCGGGGTCCTGGCTCTCGAGGAACAGGAGCTGGGCGACCACGAGATCGGCGTTCAGGTCGTAGATCTCTCCATCGACGAAGACGATCCTGTCCTTGAGGAGGCGGGAGTATATGTCGTAGGCCTGCTCTCCGCGGCCGGTCTGCTCGATGACTATGGGGACGAGATCGGCGTCCTTCTCATACATGAAGCCGATGCCTCACCTTCTGTATAAGGGTACAATTCCCCTGCAGGATGTCCAATACTTTCCTCTTTTTTCCCTCACTCCCTACTCCTTGCCCCGTATTGCTAAAACCCTACTTCAATTCATGAAAAAGGGGGTGCTCTGGACCCCTGTTCACTGAAAGGAGACTGATGAGCAACCGCCAATGGCAGGAGGATCATTAACGAGAAGCCCTTGTTTTCCCGCTCGTGGTGGCCCTACAGTCGATTCTCCGGGCCTTCCCCGTGCCCGCTCAGAACTTGAGAGTAACGTCCGGGACCTTCCCGTCGATGATCTGCATGCCTCTCTGTTGGCCGGCCCGGACCGCCTTATCCTCGGAGTCATACACCAATTTCTCTATGGGCTCATTGTACTCAGTCCACCCGGCTCCAAAGCTACGGCTTATGATGAGTTCTTTGGTTACTTTGCCCGGTTCCTGTACCTCATCGATCCAAACCGAGATCGTGTAGCCCTTGTACTGAAGCGAGAGCTTTTTCCTCACGTTCACTTCCTTCTCATCCCGACGTAGGGAGGTGAATCGCCCGGGCTTGCTGCCCTACAGACCCAACACCGAAGGCTGGTCATGGTCGCGTCTTCTTCCGAAACCCCGCGGCCTGCTTACAAGTAGAGAAATGGATCATCCCATCCGGGTTCACTGGCCTCATCTTTCCCGGCCGTGCCTTGATCCAGAAAACCTTCGCACCGCATCGCTGACATTTTCCTACTGGAGTTCCCTCCGGTATGTCGAATCTGGTTTTCTTCATTCCCGTGCCACCATTCCCAATGCTATTCGCTTTTCTCCTTCGATAGCTCCCCGCGCTTTCCTCTCTGAAAAATTTCTCCCCTGGCTGACCCACAGCGAACCATCAGCGGGTCTGCCTTGTGATTATATACCCCCAGTGAGTAGGGTTGGGGGCTGCAACGCCTTGAGGGCCTTGCTCTACATCCCCGATAAGCGGATTCTCGAATCCAAGTCCCTCAACCTGTACCCGTGGTCATGCCGTGAAGAGGGTGAGTTTCACGAGCATGTAACAAACCGGCTCCTCGACGATGCAGTGCTAGAGCCCCCCTACTGCGAGGTGACGGGAGCTTTCAACGTACGCGGCGGCATCTCCATCACCGTCGAGGCGATTTACGAGAAGCAGCCTTAAGGCTGGATTTAGCGAGCTCGTCTTATCGAGTGGGCAGTTTGGCCGGGCCTACATGACGGAAGGTTGAGCAGCTCGCTTCGTCGTAGAGCTCTTTCGGCGAAATCCTGTAGTTTTTGTCGGATATGCTGTTGATGACCCCGTTATTCGCAATGTGGTCGACGCGTCCCGCCAAAAAACAGGCCAAAAAGCACGTTTCCCCGCACTGTCACCAGAAAGTTTCGAAAAAAAGCTTGTCAAGTTACTAGTCAATGAAAGGCGCATAGAGAATGACTAGCGGCAGACCAGGGGACAGAAAAAGCCGGCTGTCTCACGCAAACTGCTGTAAAGTAAGGTGTAAGTCCGGCAGAGACTAGACGAGCTCAGAGCAGAAGGAGGCACGGGAAATGTCCAATGCGTTCAACCTTTCGGACCGGTTCGGACATACCTCTCGACTGATAGATACGGGCGGGCACGCGATGTCTGGCAGCTTCAGAGGTAGACAAGTTCAGGGATTGGCCGGCGGGTGCGCATTCATCAGAGAGCTGGTATTTTTTAATGAAAGAGCAAAGCAAATTTGGTCGTGCAACGTCGAGCATGATGCGAAAGTGACGGTGATCCCCGCGGCGCCTTCTCTGCATGGAGTACGCGTCGATGCAAGAGGCAACCATCTGATAGTCATATTCGAGCCATCGGAAGCCGAGTCCTTTGCAGGAGCAAATGAGCTCTGCGCCTGGATCGACGCGGGGATAGAGTGTTACGCACGTCCAATGCCAGAGGCATAATGCCCCTGCAGGATCTCATCGTCGAGATCCTTTCTGCGGCCGTGAAAGGGAAGAAGTAGCCGGCGGGCATACGAGGAGGGTAGGAAATGCCGGAATTATTCGTGATGAATGGGGATCTCCTCAACAGTGAGGATGCCCTGATTGACCTGGTTTCTCTAGCAAAGAAGAGCGAGTTTGCAAGCGACCTGGTGCCGTGGATCGAGACGCTCTCCGACCAGCACCGTCGGGCGCTCTGGGGCATTATGTATATGACGAAGCCGGACAGCCGAGAGCCGCTGATGTTTCATCTTTGGTCTGACAAGGCGAATATCGACGCGGTTGCCGAAGCCATGACAAAGACAGCCAAGGCAGGAGAGTGAGAAGCATAGGGCTTGCGGCGAGTAGGACTTACCTTGATTGTCTGTCGGACATAGCTGTGCTCCGCAGGCTGACCACTACTTGCAGGTGGAACGTGGCAGCATTGCTTTCTGTCGAGCACGGAGAGCTACCGGCCCTTGCACAGTCCGAAATCCCCGCGCTCCTCTTCCAACAAGCCGGCGGGCTTACGCGGAAGAAGCAAATGATAGAGTATAGTCAGGAAGATGCGGATAAAGTTTTTAGGAATACCTACGCCACACTGACGGCGGCGATAGACTTCCTTGTTGAAATGAAGGTGGCAAACCCCGAAAGCGCCAAGCGGTTCGCCGGCTTGGATAGCGAAATGATCGGCCTTCATACATCACTGGAGGAGCTGTGGATAGACTATGACGCCGAGGAGCAGGAAGAAAAAGAACAGGAGCAGGAGGACATGGAACGTGCAAAGGGATACGAGGTTCTTGCTGACGCAGGTGCCGACATAGTAAAGATCATAAAAGAAGATGCGAGGGCTGAGGTGAAAGAGGAGAACGAGCAAAACGAACAGCTCTGGGAAGAGATCAACGCTGATTAAAAGCTACCGGCCGGATGGCCTCTCGATTATCCGCGCTGAAGTGTATCACGAGCCCCCGGCAGCGGGGGCTTTTTCATGCCCTCTGTCTCTGCGGTCCCCTTACCATGAAAACGTTCTCCATGGCGGGGCAACGTTGCGTCCTCGGATGCCCTGCCGCGCGATTCTACGGCTGAAAATGAGGATCCCTCGTCTCACGGTGGTCTAGTGAAGGTGACATTTCTACTTTGCGGAATGTGGTGACATTTCTACTTTGTCTTGACACCTGAAAGAGCCTTGTTGACATCTCGGGCGGCCATCGCTACATTTGTTTCAGAAGTAGACATTTTGTCGGGGAGCTCGGTGGTGACCGGGCTGAGATGGCGGCTGTTAGCCGCCGACCCGTTGAACCTGATCTGGATAATGCCAGCGCAGGGACGGTAGAAAGGCATGCAGCCGCCCCGCGCCGGGGCGGTTTTTTTTTAAAGAGGAGCGCATGACGCCTGCACGGGCTTTTCAAAAGATCATTCCCAGGTTCCAGTCTCCTCCCGAATGGGGTATCGAGCCGGTCCCCCGGGACCACCGGGTGCTCGGCTTCATGGACTTCATGGTTCTCTGGGGAGACCTCGGCATCGGCCTGCTCGTCATGCTGACAGGCACCTTCCTCGTGCCGGGGCTCGGCCTGGGCAGCGCCCTCCTGGCCATCCTGATCGGAAGCGTGGCGGGAAGTCTCCTCCTTGCGCTCATCGGGGCAGTGGGCAGTTCGACAGGCGCGCCGACGATGGTGCTCCTGCGCCCGGTGCTCGGGGTGCGCGGGTCGTATGCCCCGACGGTCCTGAACGTCCTTCAGCTCATCGGGTGGACGATCTTCGAGTTCGTCGTGATGGGAGTGGCCGCTTCCGTCATCGCCCGGACTCTCTTCGGGACCGGCAGCTACGCCGTGTGGGCAGCCGTGTTCGCCGCCATCGTGATCATCATGGGAGTGGGCGGTCCGATCGGCGTCGTGCGCCAGTGGCTGGAGAAGTTTGCCGTCTGGATCGCGCTGGCGACGGGAGTCTGGCTCACCGTCCACGCTTTCTCCACCTTCGATGTGGCCGCGCTCCTCCGACAGCCGGGCGACGGGTCCCTGCCCTTCGGATCAGGGGTCGACCTCGCCATCGCCCTCCCCATCTCGTGGCTGCCGCTCGTGGCCGATTACAACCGCTTCTCCCGCTCGACTCGGCAGGGCTTCTGGGGCACCATGCTCGGCTTCTTCATCACGAACGCCTGGTTCCTCTCGCTGGGCGCACTCCTGCTCCTCGGATCCAAGGTGGCGCAGGAGCCGAAGGACTTCGCCTCCGCCATCGCCCTCACGGCGGGCTGGATCGCCCTCCTCATCCTCCTTGCCGACGAGACGCACAACGCATGGGCCGACCTCTACTCCTCCGCCGTCTCGATGCAGAACCTCTTCCCGAAGGTGAAGCAGCGCTGGCTCATCGCGGCGCTCGGCGTGGCATGTTTCCTCGTGGCGGTCTTCGTCGACATCACCAGGTACCAGAACTTCCTCTACCTCATCGGATCATTCTTCGTGCCCCTCTTCGGGATGCTCACCGCGGATTTCTTTGTGCTGAGGGGAAGGCGCTACCGAGTGGAGGAGTTCTACCGCGGGAAAGGGGCGTACTGGTACACCAGGGGTGTGAATGTTCGGGCGATGATCGCATGGGCCGCAGGGATAGCCGCCTACCACCTTGCCAACCCTGCGACCCTTGGGGCGATCTTCCCGGTGTGGCAGAAGCTGGTGCCCTCGTCCATCGGGCTGGCGGGAGGGTCATTGCCAAGCTTTGCGGTGGCCTTCCTGCTCTCTCTTGCCTTCGGATTCGCGGAGAGAAGCCGCAGGAAAGGACTGGAGGATACGGAATGACAACTCTGGGGACAAAGAGCCACGGCGCCATCGCCGCAGAGCTCCTGAATCGGATTCGAAGCAGGCACCCCCTCATTCATCATATCACGAACTGGGTTGTCATGAACGACACGGCCAACGCCACTCTTGCCCTCGGAGCCCTTCCCGTGATGGCGCATGCGCGCGAGGAAGTGGAGGAGATGGTCGGCGCCGCGGGCGCCCTCGTGCTGAACCCCGGCACCCTGTTTCCCGAACTCGTGCAGGCGATGGTCATGGCGGGCAAGCGTGCGAATGAGCGCGGAGTGCCGGTGGTCTATGACCCGGTCGGCGTGGGTGCCACCCGATACCGCAACGAGACCGGCGAGCGCCTGCTGAAGGAGCTGCACCTAGACGTGATCCGTGGCAATTCGGGAGAGATCGGCGCGCTCGCAGGAGCCGGTGGGGTGGTCAAGGGGGTGGAGTCCGTGGAAGGGGTGGCGAACCCGCAGGCCGTGGCCCGCGAGCTTGCCCTGCGCTGGGCCACCGTTGTTGCGATCACCGGCAAGCGCGACATCCTCTCCGACGGCACGCGCGTTCTCGGAGTGGACAACGGCCACGATATGCTGAAGACCATCACCGGCACCGGCTGCATGGCCACGACGGTAGTGGCCATTTTCTGCGCCGTAGAATCCGACAAGCTGATCGCCGCGACATCCGCCCTCGCCTGCTACGGCCTGGCGGCGGAGCGCGCCGCGCGCGGCACGCCGGGACCGGGCTCCTTCCGCTCTTCCCTCCTCGACGAGCTCTACCACATGACTCCCGCCAAGCTCGAGAAGGGGGCCCGCGTGGTGGATTTGGCGTAGGCGGATGGCCTCCTCCGCGGCCGCGGCGCCAGCGGCGGCATACATTCTGTACCTGGTCACGGATGCCGGGCTGTCTCGCGGGCGGAGTCACCTCAGTGTCGTGGAGGCGGCCATCCGCGGCGGAGTGACGATCGTGCAATACCGGGAGAAGAGCGCATCGACGCGACGTATGATCGAGGAGGCGACCGAGCTTCGCAGGCTCTGCCGGACCGCCGGCATTCCACTTATCGTCAACGACAGGCTTGATGTGGCCCTCGCGGTGGATGCCGACGGAGTCCACGTAGGGCAGGACGACATGCCGGCATCTCGCGCGCGCCGACTGCTGGGGAGGAAGCAAATTCTGGGCGTATCGGCGGGCAGCATAGAGGAAGCTCGGAAGGCTGTCGATGACGGGGCCGATTACATCGGGGCAAGCCCGGTTTTTTCGACCCCCACGAAACCCGACGCTCCGCCTCCCCTGGGCATCGAAGGGCTTCGGCGCATGACGCAGGCGGTGAAGATCCCTGTCGTTGCCATCGGCGGCATCACCGAGGGGAATGCCGTGACCATTATGGAAGCGGGAGCCGCGGGGATCGCCGTAGTTTCAGCCATCGTTGGCGCGGAAGACGTGGAGGCGGCGGCGCGTGCCCTTCGTGCCGCCGTGGAGAATGTGAGGACGCGATGAAGATCGAGGAGCTCGGCGAGTTCGGACTAATCGAGAGGATCCGCGCGGCGCTTCCCGAGCCCGGGCCGAGCGTCCTTGTTGGCATCGGTGACGACGTGGCCGTGCTTGAAGCCTCCGCAGAGAGGATGTGGCTCGCCACCTGCGACGTGCAGGTTGAGGGTGCCCACTTCCTGCGCGATGCAATCCCGCCGCGCAGCCTCGGCCGCAAGTCCCTGGCGATCAACCTGAGCGACATCGCTTCCGCCGGCGGCATCCCCCGCTACGCTCTTGTGTCCCTCGGTCTTCCCCTCGGCCTGGACGTTGGCTTCATCGACGAGCTGTACGCCGGCCTTCGCGAGGAGGGGAGCGAATTCGGCGTCGATATCGTGGGCGGCAACATCTCGCGCTCCCGGCTGGGGATCTTCATCGACGTCTTCCTTCTCGGGGAGACGATTCGCGAAAACCTCGTTCTGCGCTCGGGCGCCGCTGTGGGAGACCGCATCATGGTCACCGGGAGCGTGGGAGACGCGGCGGCGGGGGTTGCGTTCCTTCTCGACCCCGGGTTGACGGCGGATGCGGCATACACCGCCACAGCCCGGGAGCGCCGCGACTGCCCGACGCCGCGCGTCAGGGAAGGCACCTTGATTGGGTCACTCCGCCAAGCCAGCGCCATGATCGACGTGAGCGATGGGATAGCCGGCGACCTTCGCCACATCTGCGAGAAAAGCGGGGTGAGCGCACGCGTGCATGCGGAGAAGCTGCCGGTGAGCCCAGACAACCGCGCCCTGGCCCGCGCGGCGCGGGGGGACGAATGGCACTTCGCGTTGCACGGCGGCGAGGACTACGAGCTCCTCTTCACCGCCCCGCCCGGACGCGCCGAGCGACTGGCACAGAGGATCACCGCGGAGACGGGCACCCCGGTGTCCGTCATTGGGGAGATCATACCTGGGGGTGAGCAACCCGAGCTCGTCCTGCCGGACGGCAGCGCCCTGCCGCTGGAGGAATCGGGATGGGACCACTTCAAATGAAAAAGGCACTGACGATCGCGGGTTCGGATTCAGGTGGCGGAGCGGGAATCCAGGCAGACCTGAAGACATTCGCGGCGCTCGGGGTATTCGGGGTCAGCGCCATCACGGCGCTCACCGCGCAGAACACGGTTGGAGTCGAGGGCGTGTACGCGATCCCCCCTGAATTCATCGCCAGACAAATCGACGCCGTGGTGAAGGACATCGGCGCGGATGCAATCAAGACCGGAATGCTCTTCAACAGGCCGATCATCGAGATCGTCGCGGCGAAGATCGTCGAGCACGGGCTTCGGCCCCTCGTGGTGGATCCCGTGATGATGGCAAAGAGCGGCGATGCCCTCCTCGAGCCCGAGGCCCGCGACGCTCTCATCTCCTCCCTCCTGCCCCTCGCGACCGTGGTCACACCGAACCTGCCGGAAGCGGAAGTCCTGTGCGGTTTTTCCATCACCGACAGGGAAGGAATGCGCAGAGCGGCGCGCGCAATCTACGCGCGGGGACCACGCTGCGTCGTGGTCAAGGGCGGTCATCTCCAGGACACGGACTTCAGCACGGACCTCTTCTACGATGGAGAGCGTTTTGAAGAGCTGTCGGAAGCGAGGATCGATACCCGCAACACCCACGGGACGGGCTGCACGTTCGCTTCTGCAATAGCGGCCCGTCTTGCCCTTGGCGATGAGATGCTGGTGGCCGTGCGCGCCGCCAAGCGCTACGTCAGCGGTATCCTCGCCGCATCGTCAGGACTCAAGATCGGGCACGGACACGGTCCCATGAATCACATGGGACTTCTCCTGCCTCAGCCTCCCTTGACGGGCCGGTGAACCGAATCGTAGGAAGGCCTCTGGTCAACGGCTGCCGCGGGTTTCCTCATAGGCCGTACCCTCAATGATTCGACCTGGAGCACGACTCTATCCAGCCGGATTCCCAGTGATGTGGCGATTTTCCCCCACCCGCCGAAGCGTGGGCTCCGCCGCAGCGCAATGATCCTTTCCACATTGGCCCTGCTGACGTCGCCCTTGAGATGGGAGGCCAGAGCCAGCACGACGGATATGTCGCCATAGCCGAGCCGTGCCTTGCGCATCTCGCTTATCCGTCCGGATGCAGCCCTGAACTGCGACTCCAGGGATTGGGTGAGCGAGCTCTCCCCATCATGGCTCCTGCCAAGGTGATTCAAATAGACAATATCGCGTCCAAGACGCGTCTCTACCGCCTCTTTCGAGGCCCAAAGGGTGCTTGTCAAAGCGAAAAGCCCTGCAAGAATCAAGAAAACATTGCGTGTGGATCTCTGCATTTTTGCGCCGCCTGTCTATCATATCGGCTGCTCCCCCTCATTGGTTCAGTCGGCATCAACTGCATCCCCGCTGTTCGCTACGAAAAAGGATTACCGTCCACGGAGACTAATACCCTTCAATCCCTCTTCCGAAGTCACTTAGGCAGCTTCGCTGCGCGCTATGAATAGCGCCACGCAAAGGAGTTCGGCAACTTTAACCTGCGGGAATGCAGTCAGCCCTTGACAGCGCCGGCCGTCATACCCTTGATGAAGTATTTCTGCAGAGAGACAAAAAGGATCGATATCGGGAGCGCCGAGATCACGATCGCGGCCATGGCTGACGTGTAGTCGCTAGTTTGCTGCGAAAACAGGTTCTGCATTGACAACGTCAGGGTTCTCCTGCTGCTGTCGCTCACGAACAGGCTGGCCATCAGGTAATCGTTCCAGATCAGGAACGCCTGCATGATGATCAGCGTGGCGATCGCGGGCGTCAGAAGAGGCATGACGACCCTGAAGTAGGTTCGGTACACCGAGCAGCCATCAATCCGGGCGGCTTCCTCCAGCTCCACCGGCACTGTGGACATGAAACTGGTCATTAGAAAAACGCCGAAGGACATGCCGGTGGCGACATACATGAGCACGACCCCGTAGATTGTATTCGTGAGATGCAGAGAGTAGCCGATGATGTAAATCGGCAGGAAAAGGGCCTGGTAGGGGATGAGAATCCCGATGATGAAATACACGTAGGAAAACTTGAAGAATCTGGTCCTATTGCGGGCAATCGCCCAGGCTGCCGCCCCTGACAAGAGCCCTAGGATTACCACTGACAGCACCGTGTACACGAGAGTATTCACGAAAGTTCGGCCCAGGTCGAGTCTGTCGAATGCGGTCACATAGTTGTTCAGGTTTGGAGAATGCGGCAGTGCCAGCGGATTGCCAATGTACAATTCGCGCTTCGTCTTGAAGGAATAGTTGACCACCATGACCAACGGCAGGGCGAACAGGGCAACTACAATGGCCATTATCACTTGGAGGAAAACCTTGCCGGCGCGACCTCCTCTCAATGGAATCACAGCTGCACCTCACGCCTGCGCAGAATCCTGAGTTGGACAACTGCCACGACGAGAAGCACAAGAATCAGGGTCATTGACATGGCCGAGCCGTATCCGTATTGGCGTCCGCTGATGGCGGTGCTGTAGATGTGATAGACGATGGAACTCGACGCGCGGCCGGGGCCGCCATTAGTCGAGGATACCATTAGATCGTACACTTTCAGTGAACCGATGGTAATGCCCACGATGCAGATGGTGAAAGCCGGGCCGAGCATGGGGACGGTAATCGAGCGTAATTGTCGGATCGGCGAGGCGCCGTCCACGCGTGCCGCCTCATAGAGCTCTGTGGGCACGGTTTGGAGAGCCGCCAGGTAGATCAGCATCCAATACCCGATCCACTGCCAGTTGTTCGCGATTAGGAGACCTGTGAGAACTGTCTCACTACGGCCGAAAAGCATGAAGTTGATTCGCGTTCCCAGCAGGGTGTTGAGAGCGGGCAGAACATCGGAATACATGCGCAACCAAGTGAAACCGACAACCACGGGACTGATGAGACAGGGAACGAACAGGATAGTCCGATACAGCTTCTGGGCCTTCAATCCCCGGTCGAGGGCCACGGCGAACGAGAAGGCAAAGACGTTCTGGATGATCGTGTTTCCAATAGTGAACTTGATTGTAAACCACCACGCATCGCGCACGTAAGGATCACTGAGTGCCTTCCCGTAATTGCCCAGGCCCACCCAGGGAAGCGTCCGGGTGAAGCCGTCCCAGCTTGTGAGTGAGTAGCGCAATCCCAGAAGCATCGGCAGGATCAACCCGACGGAAAAGATCAACATCCCTGGCAGAACAAGTGAAGCATATTGCAGGCGCATTCCGTGTGTGAGGGAGTTTTTTCGCATTCCCAAAGACCCTTCTCAAGAACCGGGGAAACACCAGACGCGTTCCCCCGGTGTGTTGAACCGCCTCAAGCGAGGTTCTATGGCCTGCTGTTTGCCTTTCTGGCATCGGCGGCCTGCAGGGCCTGGTCAAGCGTCATCTTGCCAAGCAGCCACGATGCAATGTCCTTGGCGTTCTCGTCCTGGAATCCGCCCCATACAAGCTGGTTGTTTCCTGTGCCGGCATCGACGATCATGCCTTTTGCCACGAATGCATCGATGTCGGTCTGGCTGGGATTCTTGAAAGTGGGACTGACGCCCTTCAGCATGGAGGCCGTCTTGGTCTGGTCATAGATCTTCTGCGCGAGAGCCTTGTCTCCGGTGACCACCTCGAATACCTTGTCCACGGCGTCAGACTGCTTTGTCGTAGCGCTCTTCATGTAGGTGATATTCGGCTCGAAGATGAGTTTCGCATCTCCCGTCTGATTGGGGAACGGGAAGATTCCGAAGTCGAAATCGGGATCGACGTCCAGGAAATTCTGGATGGACCACGAGCCCGACACCTTCATTGCCGCTTTGCCTTGCACGAGTCGCGCGTCGCACTTTGTCTGCTCGAGCGAGAATGTCTCGTCCTTCCATGTGTTGTCATAGATAAGCTTATTGTACCCATAGGCGGCCTTGAACTCGGGAGACGTGGCGTAGCTGACCTGCCCGGCCCGAAGCTTGTCGCCCCAGAGGGGGGTCTTGTTGAACACGTCGTTGATGGCGAATTGCATTGTTATGTTCCCGATGCTCCAGGTGTCGACAAAATGAGTCGCGAACGGCGTGATACCCAGGGCAGCGAACTTCTTTATGACCTGCTGCAACTCAGCCTGCGTCCGGGGAATAGCCACCTTGTTGTCTTTGAACAGTTTGCGGTTGTAGTACACACCCTGGTACAGGGCGTTGAAGACGACTCCATAGACTTTCCCTTTGAACGAGCCGCTTCCGACGGCGGCGGGGAGCACGTTCTTCAAGTAAGGCTTGCCGGTGAGGTCTGCCAGGACCTTCTGCGATCCGTACGTCGCCACGTCCTGCGCCTTGCCGATCATGATATCAGGCAGGCCGGATTGCATGTACTGCTGCATTTTCGGCTGGAAGGTCTTGCCCCAGTCACCGATGTCCCATTCCAACTTTATGTACGGGTATTTTGCGGCAACCGCAGCGTCGATGTACTTTTCGATGCCGGCATCCGTCGTGGATTGGCCTGCCAGCACCTTCAGTGTGACATTCGCCTGGCCCCAGGCCTGAAACGAGGTCGCAACCATCGCCAGAGCCAATGCGAGAATGATGAAGCGCGCCTTTCTCATAAACTCTCCTCCTTCGGAAGTATTCGGACCTGAGGTCCTCAGTACCACGCTCGCATGTCCGGAGAGAGCCCAGGTAGGACAAAATGGGAAAAAAAGCTTGTACAAAAGGGGAAAAATACGCTGCCGAAGCCCGCTCAGGGCGCGCTGAGCGAGCGATTCTGGTCTGCGAAGCTCAACACTGCTTCCAGGCTCGACTTGCCCTGCAGCCAGTCGTACATCCTGCTGGCCACTTTTTCCTGGAAGGACCATATCAACTGGTTGTTGCCGATCGTCGCGTCAACAACCCGGCCGGCTTTCAGGTACAGGTCGATATCGGGCTGGATCAGAAGGGGGACCTCGGGGCCGATGTTTTTCAACAGCGAGGATGTCTTGGTAAAGTCGAAGATTTCTGAAGCGAGCTCCCTGCTCTCGAAGATTGCATGCAGCACCTGATCGACGGCGTCGGCGTGGGAGGTCCGGGAGCTTTTCATGAAGGTCATGTTCGGTTCGAAGATCAGTCGTGCGTCGCCCGTCTGGTTGGGAAACGGAAAAATCCCCACGCGGACGTGCGGCTTTTCCACGTCGATATTCTGGAGAGTCCATGACCCTGTGACGTACATGGCGGCCTCTCCCCTGGCAAAACGTTCGTCGCACTCGGTGAGGTCGATGGTCAAAGCGTCGCTCCACGTATTGTCCAGGATCGACCTCACATGGGCGAAACATCGCTGAATGGCAGATGAGCTGGAAAACGACACCTCCCGGGCGCGGAACCTGTCACCCCATTCGGGCGTGGCGCTGAACACGTCCCCGAGAGCGAACTGCATCAGGATATTTCCACCGTACCAGCTCTCCTCGAAGTGGGCGGCAAATGGCACAATGTGTTTCGCTTTGAGCCTTGTCACCAGTGTCGAGAGCTCTCCCGGTTTCGCGGGCACATTCAGCCAGTACTTTTCGAAAAGATCCTTGTTGTAGAACACCCCCTGGTAGAAGGCATTGTAGGGAATCCCGTACGCTGTTCCACTGATCGTGACCGCGGGCAGCGATGGTTCTCGGACGTATTGCATGAGAGAAGCGGGAATCGGGGCGAGATTGCCTGAAGGAAAATAGGTGGCGACGTCCTGTGCCTTGCCGATCATGATATCGGGAACTTCACCCGCGGCAAATTTCGCCTGCATTTGTGACTGGAATTTCTCGCCCCAGTCCATCCGCTCCCAATCAAGGGTGATGGACGGCACGCGACTCGTGATCAGGTCGTTGATCATCTCCTCGATTCCCGCATCTGAAGTCGACTGGCCCGCCAGTACCGACAACAGCACCTTGTGCGGCCCCGTCACGCTGGAATCGGAGGCCTTGCTTCTTTCGGAGGGCGAGCAACTCGAAAACAGAAGGCAGAACACCAATGCGCTGAGGCCGATTTCCCCGGTCCTCATCCTCCTTCCTCCTCAAAGACACGGGCCTTGAATTCGCTGGGACTCACTCCCATGATCTTGTGGAAGACGCGATTGAAATAGGCATACTCCTCATACCCGACCAGGTACCCTATTTCTGTGAGGCTGAGATCCCGATGGCGGATATACTCGGCCGCCTTCTCCATCCTCTTTTTCGCAATGGAGAGCATCAGGTTGCATCCAGTCACCTGCTTGAACGCCTTGGAGAGGTAGGACCGTTCCACTCTGAACAGAGTCGAGAGCGAGGTCAGCGAGATATCATCGAAGTAATTATCCGCAATGTACTCCTGCACCCGTCGAACCGTCTGCCTCATTGAATCGCCGGCTCCCGGAGATACGGATTCTCCGAATGCCTCTTCGAGCATTTGTTCGATCACGCTGCACACCTCCGACGTATCGTGCCGATTCAGCGTCATGCCGAGGAGCTCGGCGGTATTTTCCAGCGACAATGTCGAGCGCGGAGATGCCCCAGTATCGCCGTGCTGGATTATCATGCTCGCCACGTATTCTGCGGTTTGCTTGACTTCGATCAAAAGCCACCCCTCACAGCCTCGCAGGCCGATCTGGTTGAAAATAATATCGCCCGCAAGGTGCTTCTCTCTCGACTGGAGCGCGAACAGCAGGCGCTTTTCGAGCTCGGAGTTGAGGCGCTTTCGCACCACCAGATTCTGCGCATCCTCTGCCCGGACGACGGCATTGCCTCCGCGCATCGTGCGCGCCATGAGCGCCGAGTGCGCCTCCTGGTAGGCGAAACGCAGGCGGTCGAATGAGTAGTACGGACGGCTCACCGCTACGCTCACGCAGGAACCAGTGAAGCGTTCCAGCTTTTCCGGCACAAGCTCGCAGACGCGGTCTATCCCCGCCTTGTCCAGATCGGTGAGAAGGATGAACTCGTCATGTGAGTACACGTTATGGAACGCCACAGCCTTCCCGCCCCGTGCCTCCTTGGTCAGCAGATCCTTGACCCTGAATGATAGAAGAGACATGTCCGAAGTGCTTCTCCGTGACGACAGAGGCAGCTCGGCGAGCTTGATGAGGAGCAGGGTGAAAACCGCAAACTCCAGCTCCAGCGCAGGAGCCCCTGCGCCGGATACGGCATCCGGCGCATCCTCGGCGATAAGTGCGCTCAATTCTCCATCCCGCAGGATCGATGAAGCCACCCGCAATTTCTCCCGCAGCTCGGATTGTTCTCGTTCCATTTCGCGGCTGCTGTTCAGGATGGAAAGTGCTTTGTCCAGAACGTCAAGCAGGGCGCTCTTGCTGATCGGCTTCAACAGGTAATCGATCGCTCCATTCAAGAGCGCTTCGCGCACGAAGGCAAAGTCATTGTAGCCGCTGAGCACGATCACCGGCATCTGGGGAAATCGCTTTTTGGCGGCCTTGATCAGTTCATTTCCATTCAGGAATGGCATATTGATGTCGGTGATCAGGATGTCGGGGCGTTCGCTTTCCATGATCCGAAGCGCATCTTCCCCGTCTTCTGCCGGTTCGAGCAGGGAAAATGGGAGTTTCTCCGCGGCGAGGAGGCTCTTGATGTTCTCGCGCACCCAGAACTCGTCGTCGGCAATGAGGAGCTTGCATTTGGCGGCACTCACGACTGCATTCCTTCCTGCCGCATTCGGGGGACCCGCAGCGTCACCGTGCTGCCTTCCTGAAGCGAGCTCCGAACGGATACGCCGTATCCCTCTCCGAAGAGGAGCCTGATCCGCGCATTGATGTTGGCCAGCCCGATTGATGTGCTCCTCCCGATGCTTGCAGCGTCCTCCTCTCTCAACTGGCGGTTTATCTTCTCCGCATCCATGCCGACGCCGTTGTCAGAAATGGAAAGGACCATGTCGCCGTTCTGCGCCGCGCCCTCGATCAGGATCCTCTTGGGGCCTCGTTTGTTCACCAGGCCGTGAGAGATCGCATTTTCCACCAGGGGCTGCAGCGAGAGTCGCGGCACTTTCTCCGCGAGCAAGCTCTGGTCGATGTCGATCGAAAGCTCGATGCCGTTCTGGGTGCGGACATTCATGACGTACATGTAGTTCTTGAGGTGGACAATCTCGTTTCCGACCGTGGAAAGAGGTTCCTGCATGTCGATGCTATATCGAAAGATGTTCGACATGGCCTGGCACAGGGTGCTCACCGTATGGCACTTCTGGGCGGCGGCCACGCTGCTCATGGTTTCCAGAGTATTGTACAGGAAATGAGGATTGACCTGAGCCTGGAGCGCCTTGTATTCAGCTTGTTTGAGGAGGAGCTTCGCGTTGTACTGTTGCGCCATCAGCTCCTGGATCTGATCGAGCATCTCATTGATGGTGCGTCCGAGGGTGCCGATTTCATCTGATTTCAGCCCGCTCAATCGCAGGTCCATTCGGCCACTCTCGATCTCCTTCAGGCTTCCGACAATGCGGGTAAGCGGCGTCGTCAGAGATCGAGTGATCAGCATCGCCGACATGACGGTGACGGTGATCACGATCAACGCAATCACGAGCATGTTGCGTTCGAGTACCTTCTGGCTTTCCTCGAGAAGGTACTGAGGTGTCAACGAATAGGATGTAAGGCCGTATTTCTGCTGCGGTATTTCGAAAAACACACTGTCCCGAATTGCCTTCCCGTCGTGCTCTGACCAGCCGTTTTCATGTATCCTGGTCGACACGCTGTCGAAATACTCCTTCTGCTTTCCGTCGAGCCTGCCATAGCGCAGGGCCGGACGATCTCCTCGGGGCTGGAGCCAGACTATTTGCCGCTCGGAATACACGTACTTGCCTATGATGCGCAGGAAGCTGTTCGTGTCAGCGTCGCAGACAATATAGCCGATTTTCCGAGTGACATTGTTAGTGTAGATCTTCAGCACGAAGCGGATGATATCCTTGTCCCGGCTTGCATTGTGATAGCTCGACACGAGCATGACCCGGTCGTCCGATTTCACGTACTCGGAGACGACATGTGCGTTGTTTGCGACCGGGTCTTCATAGATGTCCTCAGGATACCTGTTCCGCGGCGTGGAGGCGCTTCGATAGTAGCTGACGAGGCGATTGTCCATTGTGTAGATGTAAAGCGCATTGACGTTCTGGGACGGATCGAATGCGGTGATGGCCATCGTATACGCCGTACGATTATTCCTCGCCTGCAGGTCGGTCCCTGCCAACTGGCTGCCGAGATCTCGGGCGAACGCGGTCTGGTTGTATATCTTTATCAGGTTGTTCTCATACGACTTTATCCAGCCATACAGCTCATCCTGCATCCTCTGGAGAGAATTGCGGCTTGCATCCCGCTCCTGCTGATAGATGATGGACGAAGCCGAATGCTGGAAAAACAAGGTCTGGAGAAACAACGCGAGCAAGGTACAGGAAAGGCAAAGCGCAAGGATTCTCGTTCTCATATGGAACACAGGCCATTTGATCATCACAGACAGTCACCTCACTGACCATTGTTACTCGGTTCAATAAAGCTTGAGAAGCGCCGCACAATGGGGCGGCAACCGGCGTTCCACCACGCCCTCCTCTGTTCCTCCCGCATCCTCACGCTTCCAGAGATCGCGCACTCTCAGAAGGCCTGATAGTCCCAGATCTTTTAGCGTCGTGGATACTGTCGCAGGCGAATCACCGCCGTTGAACAGCGCGACATAGGCCGCCCCCGATGGGCTCCTGGCCGTCCAAACGATTCTGTTTTCCTCGCGGGAGACAGGGCGATTTTCGCTGCTGTCACGATTCACTTCGAGCACTTCAGGATTTGTGAGAAGCGAAAGAGTCCAAGGGTCGTTGTCCCGAAGCTCTCCTCCCACCATCAGCGGAGAGCGGAAAATGCTCCAGAGGGTCATCATGGTCACCTGTTCGTCGGCAGTGAAGCGCGTCCTCCGGTCTTCGCCTCCTCCATCCACGGACCGGATCCCGATATGTCCCAGGGGCAGCATGTCACAATCGGGCCAGTGCCCCGGCCCCGAGCTGGAGTACCACTTCTCGCAGCGATCGAACATGTCGAGGAGCAGCTCCCATCGATCCCAGAAGTCGTCCGTGATGCGCCAGAGATTCGCGTTCGACGTGAGCTTTGGTGCAAGTTCGAGGGGCGCCGGCCCCGGTGAGAGGCTTAGGACGATCGGCCTTCCACAGGTGTCGATGGCCGAGCGGATCATTGCGATTTCTGCCGGATGAGCTCCATAGATTCGCGAGGAAGCAATGTCGTCCACCTTCACGAAGTCCACTCCCCATTCCGCATACAAAGCGAATATCGAATTGTAGTATGCCTGAGCCCCCGGGATGGCCGGATCCACGCCGTACATGTCCGTGTTCCAGGGACAGATGGAATTGGGGTGAGCGATCTCCCGGGCAGTCGAGGAGGTGCCGAGAACCGGGGAACCGGCATGTGCGGCCTGGCGGGGGATGCCTCTCATTATGTGGATGCCGAACCTCAGTTGGAGATCGTGCACGAAGTCGGCTAGAGGCTTGAACCCCTTCCCACCCGCCGAGGAGGGGAACCGGTTGACCGCGGGAACAAGGCGGGACCAGGCGTCCATCTCGAGCGGCACATACTTCCTGTACAGGGACGAGTTCGCGCCGGGTTCGTACCACTGGATGTCGACGACGATGTATTCCCAGCCGTACTCTCTGAGGTGAGCCGCCATGTAAGCAGCGTTCGCCCTGACCTCGTCCTCCCGGACGCTGGCACCATAGCAATCCCAACTGTTCCATCCCATGGGTGGCCTGCGAGCCCATTCGTGATGTTTCATGCGGAACGCAATGTATCACGGCGAGTGGAAGGCAAGGTAGGACAAAACTGGAGAAAGTACTTGCACAATATTGAAAAACCAGTCGCAGAGCTATTCACGCTTCTCTGAGGCGAGCCGCGGCGCCGTAGGCGATCGGTCATTTCACTCCCGCAGCACCTGCCGGTGGAGCTATCGGCGTCGTCAGGGAGGGTGACCGGATCCGGGCGGACATCCCCGGGAAACGGCCAGACCACCTGATCAAAGAAAAACGCGCGCTACCTCCGTGGTGACAATCCTTCACCGATGAACGAACTCGGGCACACGCCAACACTGTCAGATAAAAGATGTAGGAAAAATGCGGTCTTCATTACAAATAGTTCCAAATCATAACCACAAGTAGAGGCGCCGTACCAAACGTTGATTGACCCAACCTCTTGTAAGGAATACTATTAACCAACAGTGAATCTCAGAGAGACACGCACCAAAACGGTTCTGATTCGTATTCCTAAACCGTAGGTCAGATGTTCGAGTCATCCCTGGGGCATAGGCAACTCCTGGTATTACAAGGAGTTGCGCTATATCGCCACCGGAACAGGCACAGAAGCTCTCCACCGTCACCGGAAAGCCCATCCGATACGTTAACGTCAGCCCTGAGGAAGCAAAGAAAGCCCAGCTTGCCGCCGGGGTCCCCCCATTCCTGGCCGACGGTCTGAGTGAGCTCTTTGCCGAGCGACGCAGGGGGAAAAGAGTTGCAGGTTTCACAAATCATTCCGACAGTTTTCGGGTGGCGCCCGACCAGCTTTGACGAATTTGCCACGCGCCATGCCGCGATCTTCCGGGGTGAGAAACCGGCGCCGAAGGTCTAAGCCTTGCTGGGTGACGTTCGGGCTTCAGCCGGGCCTGCGCCGCGGGAGGGACTCCACGGCGTCACGGTTCTTCCACAGCGCGCAGCCGCCCGCAGTCTCCATGAACTTCGAATGGCTCGCGCGCATCAACCCGAGAAACTGTGAGCCCAGCGCTTCTCTCAGCGGCATGGACAGTACATTCGTGTCTGAGAATGGGGCGAATGGGCAGGGCTCCATATCCCCCGAGGCGCTGATATGGACGAATCCCCTGCCGGAAGCCAGGCACCCGCCCTGCCCTTCCTCGTCACGGCACGGCAATGAACACGGCAGGGAACCTGCTCCGGAAATAAGCAAACCAGCACACCCTTCTTCCATCTTATCGATCAACTTATCGATCAATAAATATTGACAACGCTCATAAGATATGATATTTCTTGGTTCGATTGTTCATAAACAGAGATCATTCGATCTTCGGGAACTAGGATGTCTGACGGCAAGACACCTCGATGGAAAAGCATTGTGGCTCTCATCTCTCAGAAGGGGGAGATGTCGGTAAAAAAAACCGCCGAGCTCCTTGGCGTTTCAGAAATAACAATCAGGCGCGATCTGATGGAGATGAAAAACGAGAGACTGGTTTCCAGAACCCATGGAGGTGCCCGGCTGTTCGATCTCGGCAGCCTGATCGGCGAGAATTATGTCGTGACCGAGCAGTCCGAGAAGTATGCAGGACAAAAAAGCACCATCGGACTCAAGGCGGCATCCCTCGTGCAGGCAAACGAAACGATATTTCTGGACTCGGGATCCACGACGCCATTCATCGCCAAGTACATCGACAAGCAGCTCCCCATCACCGTTCTCTGCTACACATTTCTCAACGCCCTTGAGTTTTATGGAAGGAAGAACGTCAACCTGATTCTCTACGGAGGTTTCTACCATCGTGATTCGACGATTTTCTACAATCCAGAGGGTCTTTCATTCATACAGGGAATACGGGCGGACAAGGCTTTCATCTCGGCCGCGGGGATTGATGCGAAACTCGGCCTCACGACCTTCTTCCACTTTGAGGTCGACATCAAGAAATCGATGATCCAGTCAGCGAAACAGATTATTCTCGTGGTTGATTCCTCGAAATTCGGCAAGACCAGCGTGTCGTTTTTTGCGGGGCTCGACCAGGTCCACACGGTTGTCACCGACGCGGGAATAGACCCCCGTGACGCGGAAATGCTGCGCCAGCACAATATCGACCTGATCATCGCGGAGTAACAGGCTGGCGCGCGCTCGGTTCGGTCTTTCACCGGTCCTTTTGGGCCGGATAGTTCCAGGTGAAGGAGGATCGTTATGAGACGGAAATGGTTCAAGTTCCTGCTGGCTGTCACTCTCATCTTCCTTTTTGCCTCGCCGATGATCTTTGCCCAGAAGCAGTACGAGATCGTCACGGTGGTCAAGATCGCCGGCATTCCATGGTTCAACCGCCTCGAGGTAGGGGTGAACCAGGCGGCCAAGGATCTGAACGTCAACGCCTACCAGGTGGGACCGGCGGACGCCGACCCGGCGCAGCAGGTGCGCATGATCGAAGATCTGATCAGCAAAGGGGTGGATGCCATCTGCGTGACCCCCAATGACGCCAAGTCACTGGAGCCTGTCTTTGCAAAGGCGAAGGCGAAGGGAATCATCATCGTGACCCACGAGTCCCCGGACCAGGTGGGCAAGAACTACGACCTCGAGCTTATCGACAACGTGAAGTTCGGGCAGCATGCATGGGACATGCTGACCAAGTTCATGGGCACTTCGGGTCAATACGCGATATTCGTGGGCTCCCTGACGGTTCCGCTGCACAACCTGTGGGCGGACGAGGGGTTGAAATACGCCAAGACGAAGTACCCCAATATTAAGCTGGTGACCGACCGAATTCCGTGCGGTGAGGACCAGGAGCTCGCCAAGCAGAAGACCCTTGAGCTCATCAAGGCCTATCCGAACCTGAAGGGAATCATCGGGTTCGGGAGCCTGGGACCCCCGGGAGCGGCGCAGGCGCTCATGGAAAAAGGGCTCAGCAACAAGATCTCGGTTGTCGGAACGGTGCTTCCCGGCCCGGCTGCGACCTACCTGAAGAACGGCTCCATGAAGCACGGGATCCTCTGGGATCCGAAGAGCGCGGGATTTGGCATGACTTGGATCGCCAAGCAGCTGCTCGACGGCAAGAAGATGGCCAACGGCATGGAGATCCCGGGAATGGGCAAGATCACCCTGCAGGGGGACGTGATCAAGGTCGACGCAGCGATCGACATTACCAAGGATAATGTCGACAGCTTCGGCTTCTAAGGGTTCATCGGACGTGACGGGCCCCTTTGCCTCCGGCGAAGGGGCCCGTCTTCCTGAGATGCGGGAGGACCATGGCGGAGCTTTTCCTTTCAATGAAATCCATCAGCAAGCGCTACGCCGGAGTCCTCGCGCTTGACGACGTTGATTTCGAAATTCGCCGCGGTGAAATCCACTGCCTCGTTGGGGAGAACGGATCGGGGAAATCTACCCTTATCAAGATCATCTCCGGCGTCCTGCGGCCGGACCAGGGAGGCCGGGTCGAAATCGACGGTGAAAGCCTGGGGAATTACCATTCCATCGATTCCATCCATCGTGGCATCGAGGTCATCTACCAGGATCTATCCCTCTTCCCAAATCTGACGACCGCGGAAAACATCTCCTTTCTCCAGATCATCGCGGAAGGGGACCGGCTCATGAAGTGGCGGAAAGCGCGCGCGATCGCGGAAAGGGCCATGGCGCGCATCAACGTCGCGATTCCCCTGCACGCCCCGGTGGCTGAGTTGTCGATTGCCGACCAACAGCTTGTCGCAATCTGCCGGGCACTCACCAGCGAAGTCAAGCTGCTCATCATGGATGAGCCTACCACCGCGTTGACTCGCAAGGAGGTGGGGGCCCTCCTCGCGGTCGTGAAGGACCTCCAATCCAAGGGCATCGCCACGCTCTTCATCAGCCACAAGCTCAACGAGGTTCTGGAAGTCGCCGATCGGTTGACGATCCTGCGGGACGGGAAGAAAATCGGAACATTCGCGCGCGGAGATCTGACGGACGAAAAATTGACTTTCTCCATGACGGGGCGGAAGATCGAGTATTCCCCGTACGCATGGAGCCGGGGGGAGAAAAAGCCGCTTCTAACGGTGAACAACATCTCCAAGCGGGGCAATTTCATGGGCATCAGCTTCTCCTTGTTTCCCGGTGAGATCCTCGGAATCACGGGCCTCCTCGGTTCGGGCAGGACGGAACTGGCGCTTGCCCTGTTCGGCATGAACCGACCGGAAAGCGGCGA
Source organism: uncultured Spirochaetota bacterium (assembly GCA_963820435.1). GTDB lineage: Bacteria > Spirochaetota > Spirochaetia > SZUA-6 > Fen-1364 > Fen-1364. The sequence goes on from CAWGAC010000018.1 coordinate 26,958, forward strand.
GCTGCTCATCGACGGCAAGCGGGAACGGATCGAATCAGTGCAGGACGCGGTCCGCTGCGGCATCGGCTACGTGCCGGAAAATCGAATGCTGCAGGGGCTCGTGATGGAGCAGGCGGTCGGGCAGAACATTGTCATCACCATCCTCGAGAGGCTTCGCAACGCCCTGGGGCTGATCCATGCTTCCAGAAAGGAGCAGGCTATCTCCCGATGGATGGAAGAGCTAGTCATCAAAGCGCCATCCGTCGATTCCCCGGTCCAGGCCCTTTCGGGCGGCAACCAGCAGCGCGTGGTACTGGCCAAATGGATGGCGACTTCTCCGCGGATCCTCATTCTCGACGGACCGACGGTGGGGATCGACGTGGCCGCGAAGAGCAGCATTCACGAGATCATCCGCGATCTTGCCCGAAAGGGGATGGGAATCATCATGATATCGGACGAGGTTCCCGAGGTGCTGCACAACTGCAACAGGATCCTCGTCATGGACAGAGGGAGAATCCGCGCCGAGTTCGAGGCAGCAGTCGCCACGCCCGATCAGATCCAGAAGAGCATCAATGAGAACTAAAGCACTGTTCCAACGGCACGAAACAACCCTGTTTCTCGCAATCGTTGTCTTCGGCGTCATCATCACGATCATCAATCCGAGTTTTTTCACGCTGGAGAATCTCTTCGACCTCATAAAGAGCTACGCCTTCATGGGCGTCTTCGCAATCGGAGTCCTCTTTGTCCTCATCTCGGGCGGCATCGACATATCGTTCTCCGCGATCGCCACGGTGGGCGAGTACCTGATGACCGTCATCATGATCCGCCATGGCGGGAATATCGCCACATGTTTCCTGATCTCCTGCGGCATCGGCGTTGCCCTGGGATTAATCAACGCGCTGCTCATCTACAACTTCAACATCCCCACGATCATCACGACCATCGCCACGCTGAACATCTTCTATGGGATCCTCACCGTGCTTTCCGGGGGAAAATGGATCTACAACCTGCCCGCGTGGTTCCAGGAGTTCGCGATCATCCGGGTGTTCACGCTGACCAGCGCGGAAGGTATTCCGTATGGGCTTTCCATCATCACCGTTCTCTGGCTATTCGTCGTCGTCGTCGCATGGCTCATCCTGCGCTACACCACGCTGGGCCGCGCCCTGTACGCCATGGGCGGAAGCATCACCTCCGCCCGCCGCGCGGGGCTCAACATCCTGCGCCTGCAGTTGTTCGTCTATTCCTTCATGGGTCTCATGTCCGGAATCGCCGGTGTCATCCAGGCGCTTCTCGTGCAGACGGTGGCGCCCAACTCCATCGTCGGCAAGGAGCTGAACGTCATTGCTGCCGTCGTCCTGGGGGGAGCAAGCCTTGCGGGGGGCTCGGGAACGATCATCGGCACGCTCCTGGGCGTCACCTTGATCGCGATCATGAGCAACGGCCTCACCCTGATGCGCGTCTCCGCTTTCTGGTACGACGTCTTCATCGGCCTCGTGATCCTGATCAGCGTCGGGTTCAGCGCCTACCGCCGAAAGAGGATGCAGCGGCGATCCATCCTGGTACGGGAGTAGCGCGGTGTACAGGAAACATTCGGAGCTCATCATTCTCTCCCTTGTCCTGGTTGTGGCCTTCCTCCTCATGTGGGTCCTGAGCCCGGCGAAGTTCCTCCAGCTGGGGAACTTTCAATCCATGGCCTTCCAGCTCCCCGAGCTGGGACTGCTCTCCGCGGCAATGATGATCACGATGCTCACGGGTGGCATCAACCTCTCCATCATCGCGTCTGCAAATCTCTCAGGAATCGTCGCGGCGATCGTACTGACGAGGTTCCTCACGCCAGACACGATGACATCCGGCGCAGCGGGCATCATCTTCCTTGCAATCTGCGCCGGCCTTGCCACATCGCTTCTCATCGGCCTTGTCAACGGGCTGCTCATCGCCGTTGTGGATGTTTCCCCCATCCTTGCGACCCTTGGTATGATGACCCTGGTCAACGGCCTGACCATCGTCTTTACGAAGGGCTACGTGATCGCGGGTTTCCCCGACTTCATCCGGTTCATCGGAAACGGCCTTGTCCTGGGAATCCCGATGCCCATGGTCATCTTCATTGTCGCTGTTGCCGCCATCAGCATTCTCATCAATCGCACCCCGCAGGGGTTTGCCATGCGCATGATCGGTTCCAATGCGACCGCCAGCTATTTTTCCGGGGTCAACAACCGTGCCGTCCTCATCAAGACCTACGTTGTCTCAGGCCTGTTCACGGGAATCGCTTCTCTGATCATGATCTCCCGTTTCAACTCCGTGGCAACAGGATATGGATCCTCCTATCTCCTGATCACCATCCTTGCGTCCGTGCTCGGCGGGACGAGCACGATCGGCGGCTTCGGCCGGATCTCCGGCCTCGTTCTCGCCCTGTTCATTCTCCAGATTATATCCAGCGGCCTGAACCTGCTTCGGGTGAGCGCCTTCCTCACCACCGCGATCTGGGGCTTCACCATCATCCTCGTCATGGTCATCAACTTTTACGGCAGAAGGTTTCAGGAAAGGGCGGCAAATCCATGAACTCACTTCTCGGCATCGACCTTGGGACCACGTCGCTGAAAGCATCGCTCTTTCTGGAGGACGGTTCCCTGCTCGCGTTCGAAAGCCGTGGCTATCCCATCGTTGCGCCGAAGAGCGGCTACGCGGAACAGGATCCCGAGGAATGGGTAAAGGCCTTGTCGCAGGCGTGCGCTTCTTTCAAGGAGGCGCATCCCCTGGAGTTCGGTCGCATGGCGGGAATCGGGATCTGCGGGCAGATGCACACGCAGGCCTACCTGGACAGGGAGGGCTTCGTCCTGAGGCCGGCCATCACATGGATGGACCAGAGATCCTGCGGCCTCGTGAACGACATCAATTGCGACGAGAAGGCGCACGATCTCATCTTCCAAGAAAGCCAGAATTTCGCCACGACTACCTACACGGCGCTCCAGGCCCTCTGGGTGAAGAGAGAGCAGGAAACGCTGTGGGAAAAGGTCCGGCATATCCTTGTGGCAAAGGACTTTCTCAAGTACCGACTCACGGGAAAGATGGCTACGGACCCCACGGACGCCAGCGGCACCCTCCTGTACAACGTGAAGGACTGCGCCTGGTCCGACGCTCTTCTTCGCTACTTCGGCTTTTCTCCCTCCCTCCTCCCGGAGGTCCTGCCTTCCGCCACGATCATCGGAACGATTACGCGCGAAGCGTCTCGCATCACGGGTCTGCCTGAAGGCATTCCCGTGGCCAACGGATGCTCCGACAATTCCGCCTCTGCCCTCGGGGCCGGCATGGTCGAGCCCGGGCAGGTCACCCTCATCAGCGGAACGGCAGGTGTCATCACCGTATGCTCCGACAGGCCGCTCCCGGATTTGAAACATCGCACATTGTGCTGGAATTACTGCCTTCCCGACCGGTGGGTCACGCTCGGTCTCATGCAGACAGCCGGGGAATCCCTGAACTGGTTCCGGAGGGCTTTCGACGCGCCCGCCGGCGGCGAATGCGGACCCACGGGGGACGTGTTTGAGCACTACGACGAGCTGGTGAAGAACGTCCCCGAGGCCTGCGGAGGACTGGTGTTCCTGCCCTACCTGAACGGGGAGAGGACGCCCCATTGGGATCCTTTCGCGCGCGGGCTTTTTTTCGGGATGAGCCTGTCGACGGACAAGTCGTATTTCGTCCGGGCTGTGATGGAAGGAGTCTGCATGGGATTCAGACAGAACATCGAGACTGTCGAATCCCTCGGTATCAAGGTCGACCAGGTGCGCGCGGTCGGCGGCGGGCTGCGCAGTCCCGTGTGGCTTTCGATTCTCGCCCGGATTGTTCGAAAGCCAATTGTAACGGTGAGCGCGCCGGACACGGCAAACCTCGGCAACATCCTCCTGTGCGGAAAAGCCATTGGCCTGTTTCCCTCCGTGGAAGAAACGGCCAAGCGAGTATCAACGACGGGTACGCGCCTGCACTTTCCTGAGGGCAGCCCCGCCTACGAGAAGCAGTACAGCATCTACAGGGAGCTCTACGAGAAGTTGAAGGGATCCTATCGAAAATGCTTTGAAGACGAGGCGCAGGCGCGGTGACCCAGGTCTGAGGGGGGGCTGCCGCTGAGGCTGGCCGACGGCGGCTTCTCCCGAGATGGTTGGAGGCACGGCTCGACTGGGCTTTCTCGGGCCGCGCGGTCCAACGTGGTACAGGAACCCATGCCTAATTCTTCGAACGCCTCTTCCCCGCGGGGAAGTACAGATCTTCGATCGACGTCACGACGCCGGGTGCACCGATTGCCGGTAGCTTTCGCGTCCGACGCGTGTTTTCCAGTTTCCTGACGTCCTCCCGTGTCAGCTCGTTGATCGCGCCGACGGCAAGTGCCTGGAGGATGGAAATCGCCGTCAACTCGAGGATGTCGACGAGGTCCAGGGTCCTCACGATCCCTTCCGGACTCAGGATGACCAACCCATGATTGGCCATCAGAAAGGCATTGTACCTGCGCAGCAGGGGGACGAAATTATCAGCAAGCTCCTGGGTCAACGGCTCCGCGTACGGCACAATGGGCACCGGCCCCACTTCGACGACGGTCTCGGGGAACACCGGCCTCATGAGCCAGTTTGTGCCTTTGAGCACCGCAAACGCGTTCGTAGAAGGCGGATGGCAATGAATGACGGATTTTGCATCCGGCCTGTCACGATAGAAGTTCAGGTACATCGGCGTCTCGCCCGTCGGCTCCCGGGACCCCTCCCGCGTCCGTCCCTTCAGATCGATGAACACGAGGTCCTTCTCCGTGAGGCTGCCCTTGGGCACGCGCGTCGGAGTGATGAGAAGCAGATCGTCCTCGAGCCTGTACGAGAGGTTCCCCCCGTGGCTGGTCACGTACATCTTCTGACTCAACAGCGAACACACCTTGAGAAAGTTACTTACCTCATTCGCATAGCGCTGGATCAAGCTCATTCAATTCCTCTTTCCGCTCATTTCCGCTTCCCGGCGTTGTTTTTCTCGGCCTCGTAGACCTGGTAGGCCTTTTCCGGGGTTTCGTTTCCGTGCACCACGGCCGCGACCGCCTTCATCATCCCCACCGGCGAGTCCGACTGGAAGATATTGCGGCCCATGTCCACTCCCGCCGCCCCCTCGCTGATGGCGCGGTATGCCATGGTGAGCGCATCGAGCTCGGGTTGCTTCTTCCCGCCCGCGATCACGATGGGAACCGGGCAGGAAGCGGTGATCGTCTCAAAGCCCTTCTCGACATAGTACGTCTTGACGTAGTGGGCTCCCAGCTCCGCGCATATCCGCGTGGCAAGCCGGAAATACTGGGCATCGCGCACCATGTCCTTCCCGACAGCCGTCACGGCCATGGCAGGGATCCCGTAGCGGAGTCCCGCGTTGACGAGCTTCGTCATGTTGACAACTGATCGCGACTCGAACTGCCCTCCGATGAATACCTGGATGGCTGTTGCGCAGACACCAAGTCGGATGCAGTCCTCCATGTCCATTGCGAGCTCTTCGTCGGAGAGCTCCTTGAGGATGCTCGGTCCGCCCGACGCCCGTATCACAACGGGCTTTACGAGGGACGGGGGCACCATGCTGCGCAGTACTCCCCGCGTGCACATGAGCGTGTCACTGTACGGGACAAGCGGAAGCACCGTGACGTCGATCCTCTCCAACCCGGTCGTCGGACCCTGGAAATATCCGTGATCAATGGCGAGCATCACAGTGCGGCCGTCTTTTGGGTTGAAGATCCTCGCCAGCCGATTCTTCATTCCCCAGTCAAGCTCGTTGCAGCCCTTCAGGAAGAACATCTCGCCTTTCTGGGGGACATCCGTGTAATAATTCTTTCCTTCTTTGTCGATCTCCGGCATCGCTTTCTCCTTCACTCTCTCACTGCACGAGGGCCTGAAACGTCCTCACGCAGAGCAGTCGTGCGATCAGGAAACGTGACCAAGACGTGCGAGGTCAGTCTTTGCAATTCCCTGCTTCTCCATCTCTTCAAGGATGAGCTCTGCGGCCCAGCGAGCCCCATTCCCAACGACTGCACAGCACTTGTCTTTGTCGTGGTGGGCGCCGGCTTCACGGAAAAGCTTCTTTTCTTCGTCGTTGCGCAGATCGAATTTTCTGCCATAGATCTTCATCTGCACTCCGGCGCAGACAACGCTTTCGTACTTCTCCATGAACTTCTCATGCAGGGCGGCGGCCATCCGGAAGGAAACGTACTTGTCTGCCCGTCCCTTTTCCGTCGCAGCTTCTTCCAGAGTGCGGCCGAAGTAGAGGCTCATCATCATGATGGCGCCCGAGTATCCGCCGCAGAGACCATCGGTGCATTCCCCCCCGCCACCCGCGAGGCCGCTGCCCGCCTTGTAGACGAAGTCATTCACGATTCCCAGGCCATCCTGTATCGCCTTGATGGCACATTGGGCGCAGCCCCTGTGCTTTTGCTCGTACTCGAAGCCCAGATCGTAGATCTTCTGCGCAAGGGCCTCTTTTTCCGTTTTGTCCATGCCTTCCTCCACAACGACGTTCATCCAGCGAACGTCCTAAACGTACGTGGAACCACCATCAACGATGATGTTCTGTCCTGAGATATACCCGGCGAACGGGCAGGCAAGGAACAGCGCGAGATACGCGACGTCCTCGGGTTGCCCCAGTCGGCCGACGGGAATTCTTTCAATGTATTGGTTCCTCTTCTCGGGATTCGGCTGCCGGTCCCTCAGAAGATCCGTTTCGATAAGAGCTGGCAGGATGGCGTTCACCGTGATTCCGCGAGGAGCGAGCTCTTTGGACATCGCCCGCACGAGCCCGTTGATTCCTGCCTTCGCGGCGGAGTACGGAGCGGATCCGCCGCCGCCGGTAATCGATCCGGCGGAGCCGATATAGATGATCCTTCCCTGTTTCCGGGCAATCATGTGGCGCACGACCGCGCTGGTCGCGTAAAAGGCGCCCGACAGGTTTACGTCGATGCCCTTCCTCCAGGCATCCGCAGTCAGGTCCTCTATTTTCGTCGGCCTGGTGAAGCCGGCGCTATTCACCAGGATGTCAATCCCTCCAAACAGCTCCACGCAGCGTTCACAGAGCGCAGACATCTGCTCCGGAGCGGTCACGTCCGCTTCGAAGGTCGCGCAGGTGCCGGCGGAGTCCTGGATCCGTTCCTCGACGCGCTTCGCCCCCTCGATGTCCTCGGGGATCGGCAGGTGGCCAATGACCACGTTCGCCCCGGCAGCGGCATAGAGAACACTGATCGCCGCCCCGATGCCGCGCGCGCCGCCGGTGACGATTGCAGTTTTTCCCGTCAAGTCGAAAGTCACGTCCACTTTTCGCTCCATCTCAGCGGTGTTCTGCGTTACTCAGCGATGATGAGATCGATGCCTTTCTCACGAAGCATCGCCGCATCCTCTTCTCGGATTGCATTGTCCGTAATCACTGTCTGTACCTGATCCAGGTCGGCAAAATGGGAAATGCTCGTCTTGCCGAATTTCGTGGAATCGACGACAAGAATGATCTGCTTGGCCGACTGGATCATGAGTCTTTTCATGTCGGCCTCGAAGTAGAAATAGGTAGTAAGCCCGAGCTTGGAATCCACGCCTGCGGCGGAAATGAAGGCCTTGTCGGCCCGGATGCCTTTTAGAAATGAGTGGTATTCCGAGCTGTGGAACACCGTGGAATCCTTGTCGTAAAAACCCCCAGAGAGGATGAGGTTGGTGTTTTTCCTGTTGTAAAACTCCAGTGCGTTCAGGAAGGTGTAGCAGAGGACGGTAATGGGAAGCTCTTTGTCGATATACTTTGCGATGTAAGGTGTTGTCGATCCTGAATCCAGAAAGATTGTTTCGTTTGCCCTCACGAGGGAGGCGGCTTTCAAGCCTATGGTGCTTTTCTGCTGAACGTTCTTCTGCGTCTGCTCCCCGATGACATAGTTTTCTCCAACAAGACTCGCCGAATTGAAGAGTCTGGCACCTCCATGGGTTCTCTGTATCACCCGGTCTTTTTCCATATCTGTCAAATCCCGCCTGACGGTCATCTCGGAGACATTGAGGATCTGCGCGATCTCTTTGACGGACATTTCTGCCTTCTTCGAGAGAAGCTCGACCATGCTCTTCCAACGGCCCTTCTTGTAGTCGCTCATGTTACTACATTCATGATCATATAACCACGAAATATGGTGATACGAAAGTATTCTTATTACAAAAAATCAAAATTGTCAACATATCTTTCATTAGTTTTGTCTTCTTTGTGCATCAGATCAAGCTTCAGCTAGGCTTGGGAAAGCCGATCAGACCGCCTCAGCCCCCGACCGAGCCGCGTCCGTCGGTCAGCGAGGGATCTCGACGAGGAGGTAGCCGGCGCGGTAGACTGCACCTGAATCCCAATCGCAAGGAGTGCAGCCCCACATGAAGGTCCTCATCATTGGCGGGGTGGCCGGCGGTGCAACAGCCGCCGCCCGTGCCCGTCGCCTAAGCGAGTCTGCCGAGATCACAGTCGTGGAGCGTGGGCCGTACGTCTCCTACGCCAACTGCGGGCTGCCGTATTTCATCTCGAAGGACATCACGAAGCGCTCGAAGCTCCTGCTGCAGACCCCCGAAGGCTTCGACAGACGGTATTGCGTGAAGGTCCTGGTTGAGACAGAGGCGCTGGAGATCGACCGTGCCGGCAAGCGCGTGCGCGTGAGAGGCCCCGAAGGAGAGTCGTGGCTGGCCTACGATTCCCTCATTCTCGCGCAGGGTGGCTCGCCGTTGATGCCCCCGGTGCCCGGCATCGACTCCCCGAACGTGTTCCGTCTCTGGACGGTGCCCGACATGGACCGGATCATGGATTTTCTGGAGAAGGAGGCACCGGCCACTGCAGTCATCGCCGGCGGGGGGTTCATCGGAATGGAGATGGCCGAGGCATTCGTCCAGCGGGGCCTCTCCACAACTCTCGTCGAACTACTTCCCCGGGTTATGTCAACGATGGACCCCGAGTTCGGGGGCATGATTGCACGGCGCCTGGAGGCGCACGGCGTGAGAGTGCGCACGGGCGTGGGGATCAAAGCAATCGACGCCGGCTGTGCTGCCGTTGAGCTCAGCGACGGGAGCAGAGTGCCCGGAGCCGTCGTCCTGGTGGCCGCGGGAGTCAAGGCAGAACTCACGCTGGCCCGAAACGCAGGCCTTGCTCTGGGCACCGCGGGCGGTCTATCGGTCGATGAGCACATGCGCACTTCGGACCCCTTCATCTGGGCGGCCGGGGACATGAACGAGGTCGCGCACAAGGTGTCGGGAAGGACAGTCCGTGTGCCGATGGCAGGTCCGGCCAACCGCCAGGGCAGGATCGCCGCCTCGAACGCTCTGGGCATGTCCATGAAGTATTCCGGTGCTCTTGGATCCAGCGTCGTCAAGATCTTCGACGCGGTTGCGGCCAGCACAGGCCTGACGGAGGCTGCAGCGAGCGCCGCGGGCTTCGATGCGGCCTCAGCAATCGTCGTCAAGGACCACCACGCCTCGTACTATCCCGGCGGCAGGGAACTGGTACTGAAACTTGTGTATGACCGTTCGTCGGGCCAGTTGCTTGGCGGACAGGCTTTTGGCGAGGAAGGGGTTGAGAAGCGTATCGACGCGCTTGCGACGGCCCTGCACGGAAAGATGGACCTGAGCGACCTCGCCGAGATCGATTTCGCCTATTCCCCACCCTTCTCGTCGGCCAACGATCTGCTGAACGTCGCCGCATTCGCTGGATTGAACGACCTCAGCGGGTATGCGCCGCTGCTCGGGGTAGAAGAGGCACGAAAGCTGCTGGCGGAATCCGGGGCAGGTACCGATCGGCAGCGGGCAGTGCTGCTGGATGTACGCAACCTCAACGAGTACGAGACCTCCCACGTGCGCGGGGCGCTGAACATCCCGGTCGACGAACTTCGGTTTCGCATGGACGAGGTGCCCCGAGAAGCCCCGCTCCTCGTCCACTGTCGCTCGGGGTTCCGCTCCCACCTCGCGGTGAGGATTCTCAAGGAAAATGGCTGGAAAGATGTGCGCAACATCACGGGCGGCTACATCGCCATGACGGCTCTGGGCGGATTCGAAATCGAGGAATGACAGGCAGGCATGCAGCCGCGGAAGGAGGCGCAGCATGGGAGGAAACATCATCAAGGAGAAGATTGCGGGGTGTGCCAAGATCGTAGATGTCCGCACGCCTGCGGAGTTGTGGAACGGATCCAATGCCGTACGGAGAGTCTGCTGCGCGAAATCACGGATCCCGAGGAAGCCTGTCGGATCCTCGCCGAGCGCGCGCGGAAAGCTGAGCCCGCACGCGATGTTATCGAATAGACTTCGGACCCTTCGAGTACACCCGCACGCACGACCGGGGCGATTGCAACAGGTTCACGTTCGACTTGACGGAGAAGAAGGTAGTCCTCCCTCCACATGCTTGCCGGCAACATGGGTGAAGAAGCGGTCCACGTGCTCCAGGCGCATGGCATCAATGTCGTACGGGGCGTGTCGGGAAACGCTCGAGAGGTCACGGGGGCGCTCGCCGATTCGGGCGAGCCATGTGCGGCGCATGGAATCGGCCACGCGCACGGCTCGAACTATAGTCACGCAATCTGATGTTGTGTGACTTCTGTCGCTGAAGGGCACTTTCAGCCGGGTGAAAGATTGGCTAACCGGGCAGTCAGCGAGTGAAACAATCTTCACGCGCCTTGAGCCAAATCCTTGGAGGAGGTCTCTATCGTTGCTGTGAAAACTGTTCCCGGCCGCCTCAGGACTGTCAGATAGAAGATGTAGGAAAAATGCGGTCTTCATTACAAATAGCTCCAAATCATAACCACAAGTAGAGGCGCCGTACCAAACGCTGATTGACCCAACCTCTTGTAAGGAATAGTATTAATCAGCAGTGAGTTTCAGAGAGACTCACATCAAAACGGTTTTGATTCATATTCCTAAACCGTAGGTCAGATGTTCGAGTCATCCCTGGGGCATTTGCAATTCTTGAATGGACAAAAAGTTGGACCAGCAAGCGCTGGGAAAGCCATGCGCTGTCAGATACAAGATGTCAGAAACTGCATCAGCGGGCGAGTCTTCTACGGTTCCCAAGCCATGGCGCTTCGTTGTGTCCGTCTGCGCCCACGCCAGTTTCGCAGAATGGCGGTCTTCGTCCGGTCCTTGAAGAACGAGACATCGGGGTAGCGGATCTTTGTCGCTACCGCTACCGATTCGCAAACAAGCTTTCCGCGGTTTTCCCAGCATTTTCGTGTGGGTAGCGGGGTAGCGGCAAAATCGGCGGAACGGGACACTCTTGATTCTACCTTAACGCTCCCTGACTCACGCTGGCTCTTGGTCTTGATCAATTGGTAGGCAGCGAGTACTATGGACCCATGGGAAAAGCAAGGACTGCATCAGGTATCTATGCCTCGACTTTCCAAATCAACAACGGCAAGCTTGCTCAATCTATGAGAATGAGCCTCCCGGCCGCCTTGGTGCGCTCCCTCGGTCTGATGAAAGGAATGACCGCCTATATCAAGGTACATGCTGACGGAACCTTCACTGTCTACCCGAACAAGCCGCCCGATACTCGAAGGTAACACCATGAGTGATCCAAGACTGCTTGGTCTAGCAAAACGTAACGTCTGGTGGCTCGCCCCAGAAGAAGCTCTGGAATTCCCGCAGCGGGTCATCGCCAGAATCATGGACATGGGCACATTCGAAGACATTCATGAGCTGATAGCGATTGTGGGCGAGGAAGCCCTGCGGCAGACGCTACAAAACGCTGAGGCCGGGCAATTTCGACCACGGTCCTGGTCGTACTGGCAATACCTTCTCAACGGGCTTGCCGATGATACTCTGCCGCCCATGCCGGTGCGGAAGGTGTCATGAGTTCGTTCAAGCCACATTTGGAAGTTCTGCCCGAAGCACAGAAAGAAACCTGGCCCACTCTGGGTTGGACTACTACCAATCGCTTTGTGTTGTACGGAGGAACTGCAATCGCACTGCGCTGCGGCCATCGCGCGTCAATCGATTTCGACTTCTTCACCGACCAGCCACTGAATCAGTCGACTATCCATCAGGAACTGCGGAAATCTGGAATGGCTTTCCATGTCGTCCAGGACGAGAAGAACTCCCTTACCGTCGTTACCGAGCCCGGCAACGTCAGGCTGTCATTTTTTGGCGGCCTGGGGATGGGGCGGGTAGGCGTGCCAACACTGACGGAAGATGGGGTCGTGTTGGTTGCATCATCGCTTGACCTCTTGGGTACAAAGCTCAAGGTGATCATGCAGCGAGCTGAATCGAAGGACTACTCAGATATCGCTCAACTGTTGGGCGCCGGACAGAGTCTGATCCAGGGGCTTGGGGCCGCCCAGTCATTATACGGTTCCACCTTCGCTCCGGCGGAGTGCCTTCGCGCCTTAACTTTTTTCAATGACGGTGATCTGGCGAGGGTAAGCGCGGAAACGCGCCACATTCTGCGAACCGAAGCCGCGAAGGCATCCAAGGTATTTCCGATTCCTTCTATAAAGAAGATAAGTAATCAATTGAGTGACGAAGGTATCGTGCGTAACGCAAATCGAGGTCGGGGCGGATTGGAGCTGTGAACTCAAGCAAGACTATCCTACGAACAGGACAGTAAAAAGTAAGGCTCTTTCCGCTGCCACGGCCAGCCCTGAGCGCCAAGGAGTGTGGCCCATGGTCCCATTTGAGTTGACAATTGTATATGTTCATCGTATACATTGCACGTGAGCCTGCTCGACGAGTTCTTTGAAAGTCTAGAACGCTTTCAGTGGGATGAAGGCAATTCCGAAAAGACCTGGGTGAGACATGAGGTGTCCCAGGCTGAGTGCGAGCAGTTATTCCTTAATCGACCGATTGTCCTGACCTTTGACGAGGACCATTCCAAGCTGGAACGAAGGTTCGTAGCGTTGGGACACGCTGATTCTGGGCGCCAACTCACTGTCGTTTTCACTGTCCGCGGCTCCTTACTGCGGGTTATTTCAGGCCGGCCCATGAGCCGGCGAGAACGGGGGATCTATGCCAAGCGCACGCAAACCAGTGCCTGAGTTCAAGTCAGAAGCCGAAGAACGCTCCTTTTGGGAAGAGCACGATACGGCTGATTACTTGGACTGGTCGAGGGCAGAGGTCACCCAGTTTCCGAACCTCAAGCTGTCCACTTCCACAATCTCCCTACGGCTTCCGGCTCAGCTTCTCGCAGACTTGAAGCGCCTGGCCAACAAGCGTGATGTGCCGTATCAGTCGCTGCTCAAGGTTTATCTGGCGGAACGAGTTGCAGCGGAAAGCGATAGGGAACTGCCCAACAAACCTTTGCGACGCTCTAAGTCGCCTTCCTCGTCCAGAAGACCCACGCGGCTTGCGAAAAGGGGTCACTCACGATCGAGCTGAGGTGATTGTCAGAGGCTCGATTCCGCCTCGCGCAGAGAGGTGAGCATAGTTGAGCGATAGCCATAGCAGCGACGAGAGACGTCGAATACTCGCCGAACAGATAGCTCGGGAAGAACAACACATTTCAGAAATCGATGCTGAACTCGAACACCGCCGTGCCCTTGTTTCTTCTTTCAAAGAGCAGTTGGCAGCTATTGAGCCACGTGCCGACCGACCGACTGCGCTTGACGAAGGCGCAACCTCGACAACGGCAACGCTCTCAAGCGAGGAGAAAGTGCGGATGTTTCGCTCGCTGTTTCGCGGCCGAGAGGATGTTTTCGCGCGCCGTTGGGAGAGCAGTAGGACAGGAAAGGCTGGCTATTCGCCGGCTTGTGCGAACGAGTGGGATCCGGTGCTCTGTGGAAAAGCAAGGGGTCCAGGAAGTTCCGGAAAGACAAACTGTCTTGAATGCTGTCAGCATGCGTTCTTTCGCGTCACCGATGAGGAAATAGAGAAGCATCTCAAAGGCTTTCAAGTCATGGGGGTATATCCGCTTCTTGCCGATGAGAATTGCTGGTTTCTAGCCGCGGACTTCGACGATGGCGCGTGGCAGGAAGATGTCGCTTCGTTCCGTGAAACGTGTCGTTCACACGATGTTCCCGTCGCGATCGAACGATCGCGGTCTGGTAAAGGCGCTCACGCTTGGCTCTTCTTCTCCGAACCCGTCTCCTCCAGCCTCGCGAGGAATTTGGGGTGTTTCCTGATAACCGAGACCATGGTTCGTCGCCACCAACTTTCGATGTCGTCCTACGATCGGCTCTTCCCAAGCCAGGATACGGTCCCCAAAGGTGGCTTCGGAAACCTCATTGCCCTTCCCCTTCAACGGGAAGCGAGGGCGAAAGGCAATTCGGTATTCGTTGATGCATCATTCACTCCTTACGATGACCAGTGGGCTTTCATATCGAGCATCCAGCGCACCGATTTGAATAGGGTTCGCGAAATCGTCCAAGACGCTGGCCGTCGCGGCAAGGTTATGGGACTGCGAATGGTCGATGCCGAGGAGGAATCCGACCAGACTCCGTGGAAACGACCTCCATCGGGCTACTCGGAACGGGTGTCCATGAACGAGACCCTTCCGCGCGAAGTGCACGCTGTCATTTCTCAACGCTTGTTTCTTGAACGAAACGGCCTACCCTCTCCTCTTCTCAATCAGATCAAGCGTCTGGCTGCCTTCCAGAATCCAGAGTTCTACAAGAGGCAGGGCATGAGGCTTTCTACTGCACTCACCCCCAGGGTTATTGCATGTGCCGAAGAGCTCTCCGAGCACATCGCCCTGCCTCGTGGGTGCTGGCCCGAGGTTGAGGCCCTGTTGAACGAGTATGGCATCGCCCTTTCGGTCGCAGACAAGCGCGAGGAGGGAGCCGCGCTCCATTGCTCCTTCACGGGTACTCTCACCTCAAGTCAAGAACGAGCTGCAAAGGCTCTACTGGCTCACGACATAGGCGTCCTGGTGGCACCTCCGGGGACTGGCAAGACCGTCGTAGGGATTTTTCTGATCGCCATGCGGCGTCGAAACACGCTCGTTCTTGTTCACCGGAAGCCTCTCCTCGATCAATGGGTCGCACAACTTGCGTTGTTCCTGGGTAAAGAACCGAAAGAAATCGGGCAAATCGGTGCTGGAAAAAACAGACCTACCGGCGAGGTCGACGTTGCCATGATTCAGAGCCTGATTCGCCTTGGCCGCGTAGCTGACCTTGTGGCTGGCTATGGACACATTGTCGTGGATGAATGCCACCACGTCCCTGCCGTTTCGTTCGAGCGCGTCCTTTCTGAAGTGAAGGCGAGGTTTGTCACGGGACTCACTGCAACTCCACGTCGCCGGGACGGTCAGCAGCCGATCCTCCACATGCAACTCGGTCCTGCGCGGTTCGCTGTGGATTCTCGAAACAAGAACGCACAACGCCCATTTGTACAATCTCTCATTGTCCGCGAGACCGAGTTCGCGATCAAACAGCAGGCCGAGCGAACCACCATCCAGGAGCTCTATTCGATGCTGGCAGCCGATCCGGCCCGCAATAATCTTATCTGCAAAGATGTAATCCAAGCCTTTAAAGACGGGCGCTCCCCGATCGTGCTCACGGAGCGGCGCGAGCACCTGGAAAGACTAGCTGAGGAGCTGCGTGCGTACGTTCCGGATCTTGTCGTGCTCCATGGGACAATGAAGACGTCGACGCGGCGCGAGGCGCTTGCACACTTCGCCACGGCGCCCGACGGCAAGCCGCGGCTTCTCCTCGCGACAGGGCGTTACATCGGGGAAGGTTTCGACGACGCACGATTGGATAGCTTGTTTCTCGCCCTGCCGGTGTCGTGGAAAGGGACGCTGATTCAATACTCGGGCCGTCTCCATCGTCTGTATGCCGGCAAGACAGAAGTGCGGATATACGACTACGTCGACCGAAAAGTCCCAATGCTTCTTCGGATGTTCGAAAAGCGTCTCCGTGGCTATCGGGCGATGGGGTACGTCCGTGTAGAGGATAACAATGAAACAAGGGAAGAGCTCGAAGCGCATACGTCAAGGGTCGAGTAGCCCACGCAGCCCAACGTCTTCCTCTCGTCTTGAGCGAATGATCTCAGAGGCAATCGTCGACTGCTACAATGAGAGTGAGCAGGCGATGGGTCTTTTCACTATGGTCGAGGAGAATCTCCGCCTCCCGTTTTCAACCATCGTGCTTGGCATCCAGGTCAATGTGCAGAAAGTCGAACTCAATGACGCGGGGGAGATTGTTGCCGTTTGTTCCAGAGGCCCAGAGAAGCAGAGGATCCCATTAGTGGACCTTTCCCTTCCATCTCCTCGACCTGAAGGGGCAGAGTGGATTGAAGCGTATCGTCGCTGGGCGAGAGGGAGATAACCATCATGCACAGCTATTCGGGAATCACAGACATCGGCGAGCCGGATCTCCAGCAGCCGAGCACCGATTATCCGCAAGACGCGCCTGTTGGGAAAGAACTCGCCGGATGTAGTGTCAGATAAAAGATGTGAGAAAAATCCGCAATTCTTTGCAAATTGATCCAAACCAATCCACGACGTGCAATTCTCCAGCGGATGCTTATTGACCCAACCTCTTGTAGCGAATACTGTTAGTCAGCAGTGAGCTGTAAAGAGACACGCCCAGACTCGGGGCCAACTCGTTTTCCTAAACCGTAGGTCAGATGTTCGAGTCATCCCTGGGGCATAACGGCCACGGTACCTTGCACGAATGTCACGGAGTACCATGACCGCGGTACTCCGTGCAGTTCCGTGGCATTTGCGTCACTCTTCAATCTGCAAGGAGTTGCGCCAGATCGCTACCGGAAAACCGGCGCGTTCTCGATTCACTGTCAGATGACTGTGGAAAAGTCGTCGGGGAGAATGAGCATGCGCGCGCGACGGATTGCCGGAGCCGGCACGCGGATCCAGGCGCCTTCGTGAACTGCTTGATCTCGACTTGGCCTTATCGATAGTCCGCAACGCTCCTTTTGCCCTCGATGACGCCGAACGGATCGTCCGCATCTTGAAGGACCGCCAATTGACAGAAAACGCTGTCATCAAGGCCGACCTCGGCGCGTGGTGCCATACCACAGGCTTGAGCCGAAGTTATATGAGCAGAAACTCAGCGACTACGCGATGGAGACCAAGAAGGGGAAAAGCAGGAGGCGGCTTGACGCGTATCGTAGTAGGAGTAGCAAGAAGGGGGCAGTTGGAGGGAAAGATGGTCATATCGGAAGCAGGTCGGACATTCTCTCCGAGCCGATCCGCGGGCTTTTTTCATGCAGGTAGCATGAGGCAGCCTGGTGTTCAGCCACGCGAAAGAGCGGCGGGTTCACCCTGCATTTTTCCATTGCATGAGGGCAGCGCGAGTAGAACTTGCAGCCGGGGCCGTGGTCGGATTGCTCGGCTTCCGGGGACTTGAGCTCCGTTTCTCCCCACCTGCGGTTGATGTCCGGCCAGGGAATCGAATCGATGAGGAGGCGGGTGTAGGGGTGGCGGGGATTGGTGATGACGCTGTCCGTGTCACCTGCCTCCATAACCGAGCCGCGGTAGAGCACGATGATGGACCGCGAGATGTGGTAGGCGGTGGTCAGATCATGCGTGATGTAGAGAATGGAGACTCCATGATCCTTCTGGAGCCCGCGGAGAGTCTCCAGGATGCTGGCGCGAAGAGAGGCGTCCACCATGGAAACAGGCTCGTCGGCAACGAGGAGTCGGGGCTTCAGGACGAGCGCGCGTGCTACGTTGATACGCTGGCGCTGGCCCCCGGAAAGCTGATGGGGAAATCGACCCAGCACTTCCTCCGCGTGCAGGCCGACGGCGGTGAGGGCTTCAACCATCCTGTCTCGCGCATCCCTTCTGGATTTCGCCAGCCTGAACCGGCGGATAGGGACCGACAGCAGGTGATCCACCGTGTAGAAGGGATTGAACACCGCAAACGGATCCTGGAATACCGCCTGAACTTCCCGGCGGAAGGTGACGCGCTCCTCGCCGCTGAGCCGGCTGATCCTCTTTTTGGTAATCACGAATCCGCCAAAATTGAATTGAACCGGATCGAAAACGTGGAGTTGAAAGCTGCTGCTGCCATTCTCATTGACCATCAGTTTTCTTCTGTTGAAGATTGCGCATTTCTAAAGCTGCTTAGAGTGCGTTCTTAATCGGGACAGGGGGTAGCCCAGTGGACTACCCCTCCCCACAGAACGGCTCGGACCGGCCAGGTAAGCCGCTCTTCGATCAACTCTCACACCTTATGGTGTGAGAGTTGAGAACTACATGCCTCACTCAGAATCGGTGCCGCCCTGGCTTTTAAGCCGCCGGACTTCTGCGGCAATTTCTTCCATGCAGTCCTCGGCTTGAGGATACAACCCGATCTTGTCCATGAAGGCATGATCCATGCCGCAATATCGAATCACCCGGGTTCTCACCGATGCCCTCGTGAGCTTGCGCGCAAATGCTTCGGCCTCAAGACGCAGAGCGTCGTATTCGGCAGTCAGAATAAGAGTCGGAGCCAGCCCAGTGGCATCGGTAACGTAGAGCGGTGAGACAAGCGGATCCGCGGGGTCATCCCCCTGCAGGTAAACTTTGTGCAGCAGGCCGGCATCGGCCCTGAGCGCCATTATCATGCCCTCTATCAACTCATGGTTATTGCAGATTGAATACTCCGATAGATCCCATACGTACTCTTCACAGGGCTTGAGTACCAGGTCGACAGTTGGGTAGATGAGCGCCTGCAAGGCGATCATGCCGCTTTTCCTGTCCCGGTCCATGATCGCGCAGGCCGCGGAAAGATTGCCGCCGGCGCTGTCTCCGGCCACGACCAGGCGTCCGGGATCGATTGTGAGCTCCTGGGCATGGCCGTGAACCCAGGTGACCGCGTCGAAGCAGTCTGTCAGGCCGGCGGGAAAGGGATGCTCGGGCGCGAGGCGGTAGTCCACGGAAACCACCACTGCTCCCGCCTTTTTCGCCAGCGCTTTGCAGGGGTTTTCAACCGCCTTGACGCTGCCACCCATGAAGCCGCCCCCGTGGAAAAAAACCACAACGGGCACTGTCGCACGCGTTCTGTGGGAATAGATCGTGATTGGAATGTGCCGATCTGTCCCACGGATTGTTCGCTCCTCTTTGTGGATGCCCCCACCCGTGACGTCAGTGTTCGGCCAACCCATCGACGCGCGTATCTTTGCTATGTCCAGAGCCTTCAGATCAAAATGCCCCGAAAGAGACTGCTCTGGAAAGAGAGACTCGCTTTTCTGATCGCCGATGACTTTCAGGACCCGCGGATCGAGGTCACCTTGCAAGTCGGAATCAGGGATGGGTTTGATCTCGATCGTGAGTCCCTTGCCTTCAATTGTGGACGTCCGGGTCTTCAACAGGCTGAGGAGTTTTCCGTATTCTGAGCGTTCCGTCAAACTCGAATCCCCTTCGCCTACAGCTTCATAAGCGTCCCGATCACGTCCTCGGCACTTACGTCAGTTTTTCTGAGCTCAGCTACCTTGCGGCCCCGCCCCATGATGACGAATTTATCCACGATTGGATAAATGTGGATGATGTTGTGATCAACGATTATCTCTGACAGGCCCTTCTCCCGCACAGATTCGGCGAATTTCAGTACTTTATCGGTTTCCTTGAGCGAAAGCGCTGCGGTGGGCTCGTCAAGGAGAAGCAATTTGCCGCTGAACTCCATGCAGCGGCCAATGCAGAGCGATTGACGTTCACCTCCTGACATGTACTGGACACTCTCGTCGGCCTCCCGTACATGCACCCCAATTTCCCACATCATTTCGATGCTTTTTTTCTTCATTTCCTTCTTATCGAGAACACTGAAGGGACCGAATGATTTGGTCACTTCTCGCCCAAGATAAAAATTCCTCCATAAATTCATCATATCCACGACGGCGGTGTTCTGGTAAACGGGCTCTATTCCAGTGGCGCGGCTATCGCGAGGGGAATCAAACTTTACGCGCTTGCCCTCGAAATAGATTTCTCCCTCGTCTGGCTGGTACACGCCCATCAAGAGGTTGATGATCGTGGATTTGCCGGCTCCATTGTCTCCCACCAAGCCGACAATCTCGCTCTTTCCGACTGTAAAACTGACGTTTGAGAGAGCCTGAACTGCACCAAAAGACTTGCTCAGGTTTCTAACCTCAAGCACATTTTCTTGGGTCATTTAGAGACCTTGCCTCTTCTTCCAATGACGATGAGATTAATTATGACGACCACAAGGATGATCGCCCCGACGAACGCACGGTACCAGTACGGCGACGCTCCAGCGAGAATGAGACCGCTGTTTACGGAGGATAACAGGAGCACGCCGAGGAGAGTGCCGATAATGCTTCCGCGGCCGCCGGAGAGAAGGCATCCGCCTATGATGCCGGAAGCCATTGCGTCAAACATGAGGTCGAACCCAACCGATGGGTTGACCGAATAGACACGAGCCGTAGAAATGCAGCCGGCGAAACCAGCAAGCATCGAGCAGACCATAAAATTTGTCATCTTCACCCTTAATGTATTGATGCCCATCTTTCGCGCGATCGTCTCGTTGCCTCCCGTCGCGAATACCCAGTTGCCGTACGTGGTGGAACTGAGCATGAAATGGAAGAAGAGCACAATGAGGAGCATCCAGACGACCGAGATTCGGAAATCTCCGAATCGCTGAGCGAGGATCGTAAACCAGAGATTTTCGCCCGACACCTGAGTGATAAAACCACTTGTAATCGCGAGCAGCAGTCCGCTCAAGAGCATCATCGTCGAAAGGGTGACAATAAACGAAGGCAGCTTGAAACGCAGCGTGATCGTGCCGTTGATAAATCCCACAAGAACGGCAAACGCCATCGCGATGAGAAAGCCGATGAAGACCGGCAGGCGAAAGGCCTGAGCGGATTGTATCATGATCGTCGGCACAAACACGTACACACTGCCGACCGAGAGGTCCGTTTCCCCGGATATCTGGAGGAAGGCCATGCCGACCGCGATGATACCCATCTCGGCGGCCACGGTACAAATGCTCCCTATGTTCGCCGGCCAAAGGAATTTGGGCGAGAGTATGTAAAACATACTCCACACGACGATGAGACCGATTGTGACACCGACCTCGGGACGCGTGATCAGCTTATTCAACGAATATCGTTTCAAAATGACTTGCGGCGGATTCGCGCCAGGTTCCATGAGTTGCTCCCCTCTATTTGATTGCTCGTGAAAGTGTCAATGAGGTGCGGTCCTCGCGGTGAAACCGAAAAATACGCCTTACGGCGTATGCCGTAAGGCGTCTCGAATGATCACGATCCTCCGGTCGCAGCGAGCTGCTTCTTTACGATGTCGAGGTTGCTTTTGTCGACAAGTGTCGGCCCAGTCGGTGTACTGACCGGGGGGAGCACCCCGAAGGCATTATAGAGGTAGAGCTGTTCGACCGAAATAAAGCCTTGGGCGAACGGTTGCTGGATAACCGTGTAGATGATCGTCCCGGAATCAATGCCGTCCAGCGTTTTCTGATCGACATCGAAGGTCGCGATCGATACCTTTCCGATCAGTCCCCGGTCTTTTAAAAGCTGCAGGGCCGGGTTGACGCTGACCGGGCCAAGAACGAAGACAACGTTCGTGTCAGGATACTTTGTGAGATATGCCCCAAGGACGTTGCTTGCGGTTGCCGGATCCGTGGTCAGGTTGAGCTTCTCGATCGGTATATTGTTGGCGGCCATTACCCGCATGATCCCGCTTGCCCGATTTTCGATGGGTGTCGACCCAGGATACATGAGGCCAACCACCGTGCGCACTATCTTCGTTTTTGTGAGGGTCGCCTTCGCGAGGATTTCGCCCGTCGTTCGCTCGTCCTGGCCGACGTATCCTATGTACTTTGTTCTCACGTCATCGGAACGGGTATCCGGCGTGTTATATGCGAGAACGGGGATGCCTTTTGCGATGGCATCGTTGAGGAGCTTGCCCATAGACTCCGGAAACCAGAGACCGGTGATGATGCCGTCGGGCTTGGCGGCGATCGCCACTTCGAGCTTGTTTGCCAGCCCGGCCGCATTCACCTCGCTACCCTGCAGCCCCAGGTAGTTGAGCGTGACAGGGAAGCAGGCCTCGGCGGCCTTCATCCCCTTATAGACAGTCGCGAAAAACGTATCAACGCCCGGCTGCACTCCGATGGCGTAATAAGTATACGTTTTTCCCGCCGGTGCCGCGGTTACAACGACTGCAACCGCGAGCATCAAGAGAACGGCGAACATCGATCTTCGCATACACCCTCCTTTGAATTGGCTGCAATCAGTAGTGCAAACTGAATGCCAAGTTTGTATCCGAAGGACAAATAATAAGACCATAGTCAGCAAGGACTTACGTGCGACAGCGAAAGGCGGATGAATTGGAAGCAGCGTCGAAAGGGGGAAAAGCCCCTTTTACGGGGTGATTTCACCCATACCGATATTGTATTTCTTCATCCGGTAGCGGAGAGTATCACGCGAAACGCCAAGAATTTTCGCGGCGGAAGTCACATTTCCTGCGCACATCGCAAGGGACTCTTCAATGAGCTCGACCTCGGAGGAAGAGAGACGGTCTTCGCCCTTCTCACTGTGGGTCTCCGGTACCTCGAAGATCTCGCGCGGCAGATCCGACAATTCAATGGATTCCCCCGACGACAGAATGACGCAGCGCTCAATAACATTCCTCAGCTCGCGAACGTTCCCAGGCCATTCATAGCGTGACAAGGCCTCCCGCGCGCCGTCTGAAATCGCTTTCGGTCGAACGCAGTTCGCGTCTGCAGACTTCTGAAGAAAATAATCGATCATTGGAGGTATGTCCTCCTTTCGGGCAGCAAGCGGAGGGATCGCGATCGTAATCGTATTGATCCGGTAGTAGAGGTCCTCCCTGAACGTACCGGCCCTTATCAGAGCCTTGAGATCGCGGTTTGTCGAGCACACGATACGCGTTTCAATGTTCACCGGCGTATTGCTTCCCAACGGCTCGAACGACTTATCCTCGATCAATCGAAGCAACTTGGGTTGAACTTCGATCGCGAGGTCGCCTATCTCGTCGAGAAAAAGGATACCTCCGTCTGCCGCCTTGGCCTTTCCGGCAAAGTTGGCGGAGGCCCCAGTGAATGCGCCCTTCCGATAGCCGAAGAGCTCGCTCTCGATAAGGGTACCAGGTATTGCCGCACAGTTCACCTTGACGAAAGGCTTCTCGGGAGAAAGGGCGTGCATGGCCCGCGCCACCATTTCTTTTCCCGTTCCGCTCCTGCCGAGAATGAGGACGGGTGCACTCCCCGCGGATATCTTCCGTACTGTCGCCATGATACCTGTCATTGCGCGTGATCGGTACACGGGTTCGATGAACCGTCGCGATATCTGCGGCCCCGGCCGGCCCTCCCCACCCTTTGTTTCGAGCATTCGCCTTACCACGTGGCGTATGATGTCTTTCTTGAACGGCTTGGTGATGTAATCCACGGCTCCCTTCTTTATCGTCTGCACGGCATCCGGGATCGTGCCATACGCAGTGATAAAAAGGAGCGGTATTTTCTTCACGTGCGCAACGAGGTATTCCTGGATGCCTTTGCCACCGAGAACAGGCATCTTCATGTCCGAGATGATGAGATCGATCGAACTGTCCTTTTCCAGAATCTCTATGGCGGTTTTTCCGTTTTCCGCGGTAATGACGCCGAAACCGTCTTCACTGAAAAGCATTTTGAGGATGTCCCGTGTATCTCCATCGTCGTCCACGATAAGAATTCTCTTCATGCCTGATCCCTACAATTCAATGCGAACGGTGCAGCCGCATCCCGGCGTCGATTCGATGTCAAGCGAGCCCTCGTGCTTCTCTACGATCCTGTGCACGAACGGAAGACCGAGTCCAGTCCCCGCCTCCCTGGTTGTGAAAAAGAAGTTAAAGACGTTCTCTCTAGTCTCTTCGTCCATGCCTTTCCCGCGGTCCTGTATCTCTATGTGAAGCCGGCCTTTGTCCATGGCCGCACGGACTTCGACAGTGGCATGCGGCGGGGAGCTCTGCAGGGCATTGAGGACGAGGTTCGAAAGCGCCGCGTGAATAAGATTTCGGTCCAGGGGATAGAGAAGTGTCTGGTCCACGCCGCTTACATCGATCCGCACGTCCTTGAAATCCTTCATTGGCATGTCCTCAATGACGGAAGCAACGAGATCTCCCACATGGACCTCTTCCTTATGAAACACTAAGGGTCGTACGTAGTCGAGCAGGTTCTTGACCATGTACTGCAAGGCTTCGATCTTCCGAATGAGCATGGACGTGATCTTTTCAAACTCGTCCTTTCTCGCAGTAACCGAAAAATTGTCCTGCAGCATTTCCACCGAAAGCTTCATGACGGTGAGCGGAGTGCTGATCTGGTGCGCGAGGCTCGAAGAGAGCTCCTTGATCGCGGTGAGCCTCGCGTACATGTCGAGGGTTTCGAGCTGACGCAGATCGATCGATCCTTTCTCAACGTTTGCGAAGTTCCTCCCATTCCGCAAGACGACGAACCGGTCGGCGACCTGAAACACCTCGTCAGCCTTGTGGGTGATGAAAACTACCGAGAGCCCGTTCGATTTTGCCTTTCGCACGAGGTTGAGAACTATGGATGTCTCCTCTTCCGAAAGCGCCGTCGTCGGCTCGTCCAGAATCAGCAGGCGAACACCGAAATAGAGAGCCCTCGCAATCGTTATGGCCTCTCTTTGACCGCCCGAGAGCTTGCCGGGGTAATCGTCAAAATAGTTCACACCCCGTATCCTCAGCCTATCCATCTCCTGACCCAGGATCTCGTTCATCTTCCTTCGGTCGATATACCTGGGATAGCGCAGCTCCTTCCCGAAGAGCGAAACATGTTTGCATGGTTCCCGCCCAAGAAAGAAATTGTTCGCAATGCTCATAGTCTCGATGAGCGAAGATCCCTGGTACTTGATTTCTATGCCGCAGTTCTGCGCCTCTTTCGGCGAACGAAAAGAGACGGGTTGTCCGTCGAGAAAAATCCTCCCCTCGAACGGTTTGCAGTAGCCTGTGAGGGTATTGACCAGGGTCGTTTTTCCCGCGCCGTTATCACCGATGAGACCGACAATCTCATTCTTCCCAATTTGGAAGTTCACACCATCAAGGGCAACCACGTTTCCGTATCTGACGCAGATGTTTTCCATGCGCACGAGCGGAGGTGGTGAAAACGCCTGATTCGATCGATCTTGAGCCGTCTCCATGACACTCTTTTGCCGCGAAATGATGGCACCTAGTATAGAAGTGTTTTTTCGGCAAAGCAAGCGAATAGAGAGACAAGCTCACTCAGAGTGAAAAGCCCAAAAACGCCAAATGATCATGCAGGAAAGCGTAGCCGATGAACGCGACGGAATCCAGAATCGCATGAGCAATTATCAAGGGACTCACGCGTTTGAAGCGAACGAAAAACAATGCAAAAACGATCCCCATAATGGCGTTGCCGATGAACCCGCCGAAACCCTGGTAAAGATGGTAGGAGCCGCGAAGCAAAGCGCTTGCTGCCACGGCCATCGGCACGCGCCATGACATTTCATGTAGGCGATTCATCAAATACCCTACTACGACCACCTCTTCCAGAAGCGCATTTTGAGCTGCAGAGAGCAGAAGAACTGGCACAGTCCACCAGACCAGAGGGAGTGCTTCCGGAATCACAGTAGTGTTGATGCCAATGGCCCTCGCGGCAAGGTAAAACGCAAGCCCCGGTATTCCAATTGCAGCGGCAAGCCCAATGCCCGATCCGACGTCGAAGCCGACCCGACTGGTCCGGAAACCCATCGGATCCTGTCTTCCATTCTGTTTCACTAGATGCAGCGCGAGAAAGGCCGGAACAGCGCCGAAAAAGATCGCTACGAGTTGAAAAGCCAGATCCAGCCATAAGCGGCCTGACGCCCGTGAGGCGTTGAGAGTACTTGTCTGCGAGGAAAGCGCCTTGTTTGCGGTAAGTTTTCCGACGAGGTCCACCATCGCATAGATTGCGCTGTACCCAAAAGATACACCGAGAACCAAGAGTACCTCGGCACGAATTGTTCGCCGTTGTTCAGTCATGTCAACCACTATGGCCGCAAACCAAATGGTGTTCCACTGGGCGCTTCGATGGCACAGTGCCCCGATGATCCCTTCCTGCTACGACCCTTCTACGGACGAACCCTCCTCTCCCTCGACTACCAGGTCCCCATAGCGCTGCTCGTTATTCAGGCCTCCTCGGTTTGTCAGCGGGTGCCCGAAACCGTAAGTTAGTTACCGAGATACTGATTGTATGGCGACCTTAAAGCAGTTCAACCGCGCTTTCTTCCGTGACCTCTGGGGGCTGGTCAAACCGTACTGGTCCCAGTCTGAAGAGCGTTGGGGCGCGCGCGGACTCATCATCATCGTGATCGCCCTGAATCTCCTTATGGTCTTCATTTCTTTTCGCATCACGGAGTGGTACAACACGTTCTGGAATGCCCTGCAGCAGTACGATGCCAAAGGCGCATGGCGCCAGCTGCTCATCTTCGCGATTCTCGTCATCCCCTACATCGTCGCCGCGGTCTACCAGACCTACTTCGCCCAGATGCTGCAGATCCGATGGAGGCGATGGCTCACCCGGCGCTATCTGAATGCCTGGTTGGCCCATGGCACCTATTACCACATGCAGGTGCTCGGCGACGGCACCGACAACCCCGACCAGCGCATCAGTGAGGACCTGTTGAGCTTCAGCTCGCAGACCCTGAATCTCGCAATCGGCCTCCTCAGCTCCGTCACAACCCTGGTGGCATTTCTTGCCATGCTCTGGGGTCTCTCCAGCCAGGTCGCTATTCCCTGGCACGGAGGGAAGATCGTCATTCCCGGCTACCTGGTGTGGGTGGCGGCGATATATGCCGTCTTTGGCACCGTCCTTGTCGCGTCGGTCGGCCGCCCGCTCATCAAGCTTCAGTTCAACCAGGAGCGCTTCAACGCAGACTTCCGCTTCAGCCTCGTGCGCTTGCGGGAAAACAGCGAGTCGGTCGCCCTCTATGGCGGGGAGCCGCGGGAGAAGGAGCATTTCCTTGCCCGTTTCGCCAGCATCTTCGGCAACTTCTGGCAGATCATGCGTCGGACAAGGAGGTTGAACTGGTGGGTCTCCGGCTACGGCCAGGCGGCCGTGATCTTTCCCGTGCTCGTGAGCATGCCCGCCTACTTCGCCAAGGCCATCCAGATCGGCACGATCATGCAGATTTCGAGCGCTTTCGGCCAGGTCCAGAGTGCACTCTCCTACATCGTCAACAGCTACACGGACCTGGCGGCATGGCATGCGGTTGTTGACCGATTGCGCTTCTTCCAGCAAGCCATGAACAAGGTAAGGGACATCCACGAGACCCATTACAAGATCGCCCGCCGTCACGGACCGCGCCTGCGTGTCAGCAGCCTCGATGTGAGCCTGCCCGACGGCCGCGTGCTCTTGCGAAACCTCAACGTGGAGTTGAATCCCGGTGGACGTCTGCTGATCATGGGTCCATCCGGCAGCGGCAAAAGCACCCTGATCCGGGCGCTGGCCGACATCTGGCCGTTCGGGGAAGGGGTGGTGGAGCTGCCGGAAGGCGACACTGTGCTTTGTCTCCCGCAAAAGCCCTACTTGCCGTTGGGCAGCCTACGGGATGTTCTGATCTATCCCTTCGGGGATCCTGCGATGGCCGATACGGAGATCCTGGCGGGCCTCGATCTCGCGGGCCTGTCCGCGCTGTCCGGGCGGCTGTCGGAAACCCGGCTGTGGAGCCAGGTGCTTTCACTGGGCGAGCAACAACGGGTCGCTTTTACCCGTATTTTCCTTCAGCGGCCCCGTTGGATCCTCATGGATGAAGCGACCTCGGCCATAGACGAACCGGGGGAAGCGACGCTCTACGAGACTTTGATCCGCGAGCTGCCGAAGGCAGGAATCGTCAGCGTCGGCCACCGCTCGAGCCTGATCGATTTCCATGAGACGCGCCTGGTCCTGGAAGGAGAGGGGCGCTGGCGGGCAGATACGATCGACCAGGCGACCAAGGGGAGGATGGCCGTATGACCCCTCCGGGGCAGGACGTGGATCCTGACCTATCGCCCTTTGGGTTGATGTCAATGAGCCAAATGTCACTCTTAGGATTGCCTTCTGCGTATTCCGTGGGCGTATAGAAGCGTCTGAAGGACAACCCATATTTCTCACATTTGTGGCATTAGCTGATTTCGAGGGTCTGTGCTTTCAAATCCTTAAATGCAGTCAACCAGAAAACCACCATCTACGGGAATGCATGCACCGGTGACAAAACCGGCGGCTTGCTCGCTCGCAAGAAAGAGAATTGCGCCAGCGAGATCCCGGGGCTCTCCGAACCTCCGGCAAGGGGTTCTGCTGATGACATCTTTACCGCGTTGCGTGAGGTCACCGGTGTGCTCGTCGAGCAACAACGCACGGTTTTGCTTCCCGAGGAAAAAACCGGGCGCAATTGCATTAACCCTGATCCTATGGGGTGCGAACTCCTTCGCGGTGGCCATCGTAAGATTCAGTATGCCCGCCTTTGCCGCGTCGTATGCCCACACGCCTGAAAGCGGAATGAAAGATCCCATTGACGCCATATTTATCACAGACCCAGCCAGCTGTCGCGACAACCAATAGCGGCAAACTATTTTTGTCGGAACCAAAAGCCCGGCTATCAGATTTAGCTCGAGCACTTTCTTGAACTGTTCGATTTCAGTATCGATGAATAAGCATTTGCCTTTCGTTCCCCCAACGGCATTAATGAGAACATCAAGACTACCGAATCGAGTGACCGTCGCTTGCAATGCGTTCGCTATGGCGGATTCACTCGCGGCGTCTGCAATCTCAACGCCGATCCGCTCACTCGCATCCGAAATGGACTTCAAACGTTCCGCAGCATTCGAAACGGATTCCGCATGGACGCCCCAAAGGGAAATGTTCGCGCCTGCCCTCAGAAGCGCCTCCGCGATTGCCCCCGCAAGAACGCCTCCTCCCCCCGTGACCACAACAGTCTTCCCTGAGAGGCTGAACATCTCTTCGAGGTATTCCATTCCCCTCTCGACTCGCGGGACTTCTAACGGCTTGGGAGAATTGCTGCTCGGGCGCTCTGCCATGTGGCCCCTCCATCGTACGGGAACGTGCTTTGAAGGCTAGCGCTGGACCCTTCCCGACCCTGATCCGTAATAAAGACCCTTCACTTCAGCGACCGTGAGCAGTGGAAGGTCACCGGGTCCTGTGGATGCCTCATACCGCGTTCACCGGATACGTCGGCTTCCCGCCCATGAGCACGAGGGCGATGTTTCGTGCTGCCTTGGTCTTCAGCTCTGCCACAGACTCTTCGCTATACCATCCCGTGTGGTCCGACAAGGTGACATTATCCAACCCCCGCAAAGGACTGTTGGGGGGAAGAGGCTCTACCCCGAACACATCAAGCCCCGCAGCCGCAATCCTTCCCTCGCGCAATGCTGCCGCGAGTGCCTCCTCATCCACCACTGGACCCCGCGATGTGTTGATTATGATAGCGCTCGGTTTCATCAGGCCGATCTCCTTTTCTCCGATCAAACCCTTCGTTTCGGGAGAAAGCGGCGCATGAACGGAAATGTAATCGGATTCGCGGGCGAGGGTCGCCAGATCAACCGGGATCGCGCCTGTCTTCTCAGCCTCCACTGGGTCCACGTACGGATCGTATTCGAGCACCCGGCTTAGGCCCAATCCCGCGACCTTGCGCAAAAGGCAGCGTGCGATCGCGCCGAATCCGACGAGCCCAAGGGTCCTACCCGCAATCCGATGGCAGGGCTGGGATCTGGTAAGGTTCCACTCACCTTCTCTCACGCGCCGGTCCTTGTACGCGGTCTTGCGAACGCATCCAAGCAAGAGGCTGAGGGCGTGGTCGGAGACATCTTCAAAGCAATAGTCGGGGACTCGCGCAACCCAAATGTGCTTCCGAGTCGCCGCCTCCACGTCTACATTGTCGTAGCCCACACCATAGCGGGAAATCACACGGCATTTCGAAAGGCTCTCGATTACCCGCTTGTTGAGCGGGAAAAGGTTAACAAGAATCCCGTCCGCGCGAGGAAGCGCCTCCAGAGCTTCCTCCTCGGAGGAAAGATTTCGAATCTCCAGAGTTGACCCGATCTCGTTCAGGATCGCCTCCTCCTCGCGGTAGCTCCCATACCGGTCATCTGTCACGATAACTGTGAACCTGCTCATCCCGTGCTCCTGCGCAGAGAACGCTGAAGCCGCAGTCAGGGGCGCCTGCTCTCCCGGAACAAGGGCGAGAGAGGCTAAGCCCTTAGCCTCCCGGAGTGCCCATGCGGCCCAGATACATTTCCTGGACTAGTTTCACCTTGCTGAATTCGGCAATGGGTCCAGCCCCGGCAATCTGGCCATTGTTCATGAGGTAGCCACGCTGGGCGACGGCGAATGCCAGACCTGCGTTCTGTTCGACGAGGAGGACAGTGGCGCCGAATTGCTTATAGATATCCGGCACGATGCCACGCACCTCCTTGACGAGCAAAGGGGACAGGCCCAGAGACGGTTCGTCGAGAAGCAAAACATGCGGGCGAGCCATCAAGCCGCGGGCGATGGCCAGCATTTGCTGCTGGCCTCCACTCAATTCGCGTCCCTTTGCTGATCGCTTCTGCCCAAGGACCGGGAAGTAAGCTTCCATCCGCCCCACGTCCTCTTCGATCTGGTTGCGGTCTTTGCGCGTATAAGCACCGAGACGTAGATTCTCTTGAACAGTCAGCGCGGCAAAAATGCGGCGCCCTTCTGGCACCATGACGATGCCCCGTTTGGCGATCTCGTCCGGCGGCCGGCCGACCACGTTCTCGCCGTTGAGGCGGATCGTTCCGCTTGTCGGGCGCAGAAGCCCTGAGATGGCGCGCAGCAGTGTCGATTTGCCCGCACCGTTCGGTCCCAGGATCGTAACGATTTCCCCTTCATCGACGGTGAGCGAGACGCCGCGATTGACCCGGATCGGTCCATAAGAAGTGTGGATGTCAGTGACTTCAAGCAACATCAGAGATCCTCTCCCAGGTAGACTTCGCGAACTTTCGGATCATTGAGCACTGTGGACGGCGCACCTTCGGCGATCTTGGTTCCGAAATCCAGAACAACCAGCCGATGGCAGAGCGCTGATATCATGTTCATATTATGATCGATGATGCAGACGCCGATCCCCATGCTGTGAAGCTGTTTGATCAGTTCGGTGAGCGGTTCGAGCTCGGCATCGCTGAGACCAGCCCCTGGCTCGTCGAGGAATAGAAGCTTTGGAAGGGTCGCCAGGCAAATGGCGATCCCCAGCTGACGCGCATTGCCAAACGGCAGGGCTCCTGCGATGCTTGAGCGGGCGTCACTCAATCCGACTAGTTCGAGGAGTTCGTCAGGAGATGTCCAAAGCGAACGCATACGCCGTCGCCGACTTCTATGGTCCCATGCGACTTGGACATTTTCTTCAACGGTAAGTCCCGAGAAGGTCATAGCCTGCTGAAAACTGCGGGCGATGCCGAGGCGGGCAATTGCGGATGCTGGTTTTCCGGTGATGTCGACGCCTTCCCATGTGACGTGGCCGGCCGTAGGTGCGAATGTGCCCGTTACTACGTTGACGAGCGTCGTCTTGCCCGATCCATTAGGGCCGACGATCCCGAGAATCTTGTCAAGCGTGACGTCGATGTCGACGCCGGCCAAGGCGACCACTCCATCGAAAGTCTTCTGCAATCCGCTTATCCGGAGCGACATTATTCGGGGTCCTCCCCATACCGTTGTCGTGCGCGTGCCGTCGCCCGTCGGTAAAGGTCAATAAAACCTCCGATCAGGCCACTTGGAAGCAGCATGATCACCATGACGAGAGCTGCCCCATATGCGATCCGGGCATCGACTGGGTCGAGGTGCAGGACTTCGGGAAGGAAATAGATGATAATCGCTCCGGCGAGTGGGCCATAAAGCATGCGCGGGCCACCTATCATCACCATGAGCGCTAGATACACGCTTGGGAATGTC
This sequence comes from uncultured Spirochaetota bacterium, assembly GCA_963820435.1. Taxonomy (GTDB): domain Bacteria; phylum Spirochaetota; class Spirochaetia; order SZUA-6; family Fen-1364; genus Fen-1364. The sequence continues at coordinate 58,735 of CAWGAC010000018.1, forward strand.
TCGTAGAGCGCGGGTGAAATGTGCTGCAGGAAATGGGCCTGCAGTACCCCGGCCAGCCCGGCAAACAATCCGCTCAGCATGAACACTGCGATCTTGTGGAAGTCAGTGACGATTGCGACGGACCTGGCAAGTAACTCGTTCTCCCGGATCGCGCGGAGCGTCCGCCCATACGGAGAGATCGATATCAGATACGTGACAAGAATGCTGGCGAGCACAAAGAATACGGTCAGATAATAGAAATTGCGGATTTTGTTTAAATTGATCCCCAACACGGATCCGATCGGGCCGACATCGAGCCCTGTAGCGGCGCCGGTAAAACTTCCCCCATTAATCATAATGATGCTGAATAGCGCGCCGAAGGCGAAGGTAACGATAATAAAGTACTGAGCGGAGATGACGCGAAGGGAAAACACCCCTAAAACGCCGGCGACCATCGCCGAGGCGATCATGGCGAACGGAATTGACGACCAGAAGCCAAGCCCGATCGCGCGGGCGAGTATTGTCGCCGTATAGGCACCGACGCCCATAAACGCGGCCTGGGCCATGGACAAGAGGCCTGTTTGGCCAAAAAGAATGGCAAGCCCGTAAAGAGTTATCGTGGCAATGCCCGCGGAAATTGCGATTGACAAGAAGCGGTAGCTGTGGGTGATCCAGGGGGCTGCCAATAGAGCGACAATAACGAAGGCCGCGCCAGCGGCACCTCTGGAGAATCTTATCCGCTTGCCCAACTTGGTGGGGCGCGTCACGACATGCATGATGTTAGGTCCTCCTGATGCTCATCTCCTCAACCAACGCTTGGCCCCTCGGTTCCGCTTAGTAGCCCCTGCGGGCGTACCAGGAGAATGAGAATCATGAGCCCGAACGAATAGGCGTCAGTCCATTGCGGCAGGCCGTAGCCAGCACTGAAACCATTAATGAGACCAAGTATGATCCCTGCGACCACGCAACCTGTCACATTGCCGAGCCCGCCGATGAGCGCGACCGCGAAAGCTCTGACGGTTATCGTGGTGCCGAGAAAGGCGGTGACCGGAAAAAGAGCAATGAGCAGTGCACCACCTCAGCCGGCAAGAAAACTACCATAGGCAAACACAGCCGCAATGTATCGGCGTATAGGGATACCCATTAGGGATGCGGTTTCTCGGTCCGCCAGGCTTGCGCGGAGGGCCATGCCATAGCGACTGCGCTGGATGGTGAAAAAGGTCACCGCAACGACAATGGCGGTAATCACGACGACGACGAGACGCATTGCAACGATCCGCACACTTCCGACCTGCCAGACGACGTCGCCCATCGGGTCGAGGATACTCTTCTGATTGGTGTTCAAGGCACGAATGACGATGTGCTGGAGCAGTACGACCAAACCGAGCGAAACGATGAACCCATTCATCGGTCGCTTCAACGTGAACCGGAAAAGCGTGCGCTCCAACAGTAACCCGAGCGCGCCAACAGCCACCCCGCCAGCGAGAAGTGCCACAAAGAAGTTGGCGCCGCTACTCACGAGAACCCAGGTGACCATCCCACCGACCATCACGAATTCGCCATGGGCGAAATTGACGATTCCGGTCAATCCAAATATGATGGTAACTCCAAGGCCCACGAGAATTATGACGCTTCCGACTGAAAGACTGTTGACGATCTGCTGAATGAAGATTCCCATGCGAATCGACCCTCCGGTTAGAATTGTGGCGAATATTGCATCGAGAACTCGAGGCGGGTGACGCCGCGCCGTGGGCGAAGGACAATTTCAGGCGTCCGTTCACCCGCCCCTTTTTTCAGGACCTTCGGTCAGAACCTTCCGGCCATTCGTCCGTTTGTCCATTCGGGCAGAAGCCATTTGGGCAGCATGCCCCAGACATCACCCTGCGGCGGCTGCGCCGGAGGCTGCTCGACGGCACAGTTGAACTGGTCGGATGTGTTGGGCGCGACCGAACACACTTCCGTCGCAACATTCACCACCTGGTGGAGTGGACCGAACTGCAGAGGCGACGCTGACAGAACGCCGTCATATTTGGAGTGGAGCAGGTACTCTACAACAGCATCCGGGTCATCCAAGCGGCCAACCGCCTCCAGAGCTTTCGCGTACCAGCCTACATAGTCGTAATAGAGAAGCGACACGGAAGCCTGCGGCCCTTTCTCCGCTCCAAGCGCGAAGTACTGTCTGAAGTAGTTGGCGACCCTGGCAGTTGGCGGTTGTCCCCAACAAAGTCCGATGCAGCTGATAACGACCGGTGCCGCGACCTTCAATTGGCGCGCCTGCCAGACACCAGGATCGACACCAATTATGAAATATGATCGGGCTACCTTCAGCTGAACGGCCTGCTGGAGGGCTATCAACGTGAAATCCGGGTTGTACCAGATGTGCAGAATGTCCGGATTCATACTCTTGATCTGGGTGAGAATTGGCGTGAAGTCTTTGGTGTCCGGCGGAAAGTAGATGCGCGTAACCTTCTGGCCCCTTGCCTCGAGCGCCTTGATGTAATGCGCCGTCAGATACGTCCCACCAAGATCGTTTTGGACCAGAATCACTGAGACTTTGGGTGGCGGGGTGAGCTGCTTGTTCAACAGCTTCATGACACCGGCAGCGGTGCTTCCGCTGCGTTGAAATTCCGGAGGTTCAGTCTGGAACGCATAGTGCATAACGCCACCCGGCGCGACTGACGCCTCACTGAGCTCGCCGCCCATCGAGCTGTTTCCGGTGAACTGAATGACTTGGCCTGGGCCGGTGATCTTTGTTATCGCGATGGAGAAGTCGTGAGACTCCGTACCCCAGACAGCCTGGACGCCGACGTCGTTGACCAATTGTTGCGCATTGGCTACCGCTATGTCGATGTCAGTGCGCTCGTCCAGATAGGTGGGTTCGAAAAGGTACGTTTTGCCGCCGACTTTAATACCTCCCGCATCGTTGATCTGCTTGACAGCCAACTTCACCGCCGCAGGAATCGTGTTTCCGGCTGATACGAACGAGCCTGACTGGGCTGCGTCCACGCCGATTTTGATTACACCTGTCTGCGCGAACGCGACCGAAGTCACACCCATACTGATCAATACTATACTGGCCAAGACACAAATACATTTGTTCATCACTTACCTCCTTGTGGTGAACCTTGTTCTCCTCGCCCACGGCGCGCCTGCGGAGCGGAGCGATTCTCTCCAGCTCCGTTGTATCCTCAGAAAAGTGATTATAATATACTAATCTTTCAGTTGTCAATTGTTTTTTTCTAACGTCATTGACAAACACTTGAGCCTAACATACGATGTTTCCGAATGATTCGAAGTCGCGGTGAAATCGGCGTTGGTGGCCGGGCGCAGGCGGCGGCTGGGGAACTCAGGGCAAATCGGAGTCGGTCAAGGCATTGTCTTTCATCTCCGGCAGTCGAAACGGAGGTATCTCATGAATGAACGAAGTGATCTGGGGGGCGCTGGCCGCGCGATCGAGACCGCGCGTCGCACCGGCATCGACGTCGTGGTAAGAGATGACCTCACCGTGTGGACCGGACCGTTCAGCGGTAACAACAAGCCGAAAGGCCCTCTTTCCGGAAAGAGAGTGGGCGTTGTCGTAGCCAGTGAGTTTAGCGACTTTCAAGCCTACTACCTTGTCTCCTACATCGGAGAGCTCGGCGGGATCTGCGAATTTCTGCTCGCCGATTGGATGACCTGGAAGTTCGTCCGGCCGAATATTACGAACAAGGGAGTCCGGGGGATGTGGGACGTAAGCGTCGACCCGATGCCTGTGCTCGGCGGAAACAAGAACGCAGCATACAAGAGCCTGAGGGCTGCCGCGGCTTCCGATTATGACGCAATAGTAATTGTGGGGGGGCACTCCGCCGACATTATGGTCATTGAGCCGGAAATTGTCGGGTTTGTCGGGGAGTGCCACCGTCACGGTGCGATCGTAGGCGCGATCGGCGCGGGTGTCATGCTTCTCATCGCATCAGGAGTGATAAAGGGAAAGCGATGTACCGGTGACCGCACGGTCGACTACATGCTGAAGCGGATCGCTCAATACACAGAGGAGCCGGTCGCCAGCGACGGAACGGTGATCACAGCTCGCGGAACACCGGAGACGCCCTCGTTTCTTGAGGCCATGTGCATCGCGGTTTCACCTTCGTACCGAGACCCTTGGAAGGGGACTTTGTCCGGGAAATCGGTCCTATTCCTGATCGGGGAGGACTTCGAGGATATCGAGGTCGTCGTGCCGACTCTGGAACTCATTCATCGGGGCGCGAATGTGATAATCGGCAAGTTTCCGCCTGAAATGAAATCCCGCCCGCCGTTGATTGGTCTCGACGTCAGAACAGGCAATTTCGGGGTTTCGATTCCCTTCCAGGAAATTCCCGAGACCTACTACACGCTGATGGACCTCGCGGAAATAAAAATGGCCGACTTCGATGTTGCCGTCATTACGGGCGCGTTCAATCCGTGGAATATTGTCGCAACCGGGACGACCGAGTGGGTCAAGGAGGCATACACTGCCGGCAAAATCATTGCCGCGCTCTGTCACGGCCCGATACCCCTCGCGGCTGCAGACCTGGTCAGGGGCAAGCGACTCACCGGGTGGTTGGCGGCAAAGGATTCGGTGGAGATCATGGGGGGGAGTTTCACCCTGGCGAGTGGGCGGCTGCAATCGACGGACGAATCGTCACGGGGAGGGCGCCGCCGGAAATTCCGGAATTCCTTGACGCCATAAGCGTTGCGCTCCTCAGTTGACGTACCAGTTGCTCCGATCGACCCGATAGTCCACCTATCTTGTTTTGGACACTAGTCGCGAGGGGAGTTCCACAAATGTTTTGCGTGGCAGCATTTGTCATCTTGGCGATTCTCGGGATCTTTTCGGTTCGCTACCGCCGACTTGCAGCCGCTGCTTTGAAATGCGTAGCGCGCAAAGCTACTTTCCGCAAATGTGACACGACGTTCAGAGAAGACATGAAAGCGCGGCTGCTGGGCAAGCTGGTTATCAAGCGTCCACGTATTGCCCGCTTTCTGGACAAACGGCTGGAACTCCTGGCCTCAGTGTTTGTAATCCTTATGATTTGGAGCCTTCTGGTGGCAGTCAGAAGTGGGCTCAATCTTTACGTCTACGATACATGCGACCCGGCGAACTCGGAATCGTGCTCCCTGGGCACCCAAGGATGCACCCTTGAAACGCTTGAACCTCGCTTTTGGCAGTCGCTTCTATCGGGCCAGATAATAGCCTGGGTTCGAGACCAGGCCGACCAGTTTGGCCAGACGCTCAATCGCCTGCCTGATAGGGTCAAGAGATGGAATCCGAACGAGTACATCTCTCAGTCAAGTTCTTATTACCGGCCTTATGATCCTGGTAAATCAACGGCCCTCGAGATTGTTGACCCCGATTGCAAGTATTGCGCCCAGCAATTCCGGAATATCAAACAAGCGGGCCTGGAAAACCGCTATAATCTCACATATGTAGTTTATCCAATCCCCGACCGTCGATTTTCGGGCAGCTACAAGTTTCCGCATTCATATCTGATCGCTTCATACTTGGAAGCAATAAAGGACGTGCCGCTCAGCAAGGGCTCGGTGCCAGCCGATTGGCAACTTCTGGAACGCATATTCACCTGGAGGGATCCGACGAACGGCAAAAGTTACCAGTGGGAAATCGACGACCCTGCCAATAGTGACACGAAAGTCGAAAGTCTGCTGCAAGAATGGCTGAGGAATATTGGCTATTCCGACGCGGAGGTCCGGAATATTGCAAAAGCTTCAGGATCTCGTGCAGTCAAAGACAGCATCGCACGCCAAAGCGAGATAGTCGAAGGACAGATCAAGGCAGTCAGAATTCCAATACTGATACTTGGCAGCCACCGCTACGACGGTGTGATCGATGCCAAAAGGCTCCGGTGAATTAGAGCCTGCTGGTTTCAGAATAATTTCTGATGAGACAATGCGCATTGTTGACAAATTGCCGAGCATGGCATACAAGCTTCTGATCGCACAGCAGTTTGGAGGATGTCGGGAAAATGAGCGACGGCCTCATTCGTGGCCAAACAGCAGAAGACCCAGCAGTCAAGGACTTTGACTATTTAGCAGAGACCCAGATTTATCTCGACTCTGCCTGCCAGACCCTGCGACCCCAACAGACCATCAACGCCATGGACCGCTACTATCATGAATACAACGCTTGCGGCGAAAGGGTTAAACACGAGTGGGGGCGGAAAGTCGACGAAGAAATTCAAGATACGCGCGAGCGTTTGCTGAAGTTGATCGGCAAATCCAGGCGCGAGTATGTCTGCGCCTTTACTCTTAATACGACATACGGCATCAACTTGCTGCTCAGCCAACTGGCAGAAAACACGTTTGAACGAATCATCACTTCCGCAATGGAGCACAACTCCGTTTTCTTGCCCTCAATAACTTACGCAAGAAAACTAGGTTTAGAACGAAGCGTGCTGTCCAGGCAGCCGGACGGCGCGCTGGATTATCAGCCACAGCAGCTTTCAAAAAGCATAGTGTTGGTGAACACGACGTCTAATATCGATGGTTCCATTTTAACGAATGCCACGGCTCTGGCCAGCGATACTCACCGGGCGGGTGGCATTGTTATTCTTGACGCTGCGCAAACCATGGGCCACCACCCGGAACTCATCACGCATGTTGATTTTGATGCAGCTTGTTTTTCCGGACACAAGATGTACGGACCCAGCATTGGGGTAATTATTGCCAAGAAAACATTACTTGAAAGGCTGGATCCGAGCTTCATCGGCGGCGGCACCGTTCAGGATGTACAGCGCGATACTTATACCCTGTTGCCTGACGAACCCGCCAGCCGCCTCGAACCAGGTTTACAAAACTTCGCTGGCATTATCGGACTCGGCGCGGCGATTGGTTGGTTGGCAAAGTACCGGCCGGAGGGAAAGATGCCGAAAGACTACGTGCAGGCACTGGCCCAGAAGTTGTACGATGGCATATCACGTATACCGCACGTAACGCTCTTCAACCAAGCTCCAAGCTCGATCGTCAGCTTCTATTCGGACAAGATCGATGCCCATAAGCTATCGATTTATCTCTCGGCTCAGGGCATAATGGCCCGCAGCGGGTATTTTTGCTGTCATTATTACCTTGATGCGCTGAGTCACTTGCCGCCGCTGCTGCGCTTATCGTTGGGACTCAACAACACACAGAGGCAGATAGAAAGCACGGTCAGAATTCTCGAAAGAATCATAAGGCAGCAGTAGTAGTTGCCCCATCCTATCTGTATTTGTATTACGTAGGCGATACGAAAACCGCCCCCCCCTTCGACTATTCTGGAGGCAAGGAGCCGCTGCCTAGATCCACCAGCAGAGTCGCGGTGAGGAGGCGATTGGACGGGAGGGGGGGACGTCTCTACCTTGGCGTTGACTTGTCAGAAAAAACAATTGACAACTAACAGATTAGTATATTATAATCTCTTTTCGGCAGTGCAAAGTGAAGACAAGAAAACTAGGCAAAACGGGATTTGTCATCTCCGAGATCGGCTTTGGCAGCTGGGCGATAGGTGGCGGCTGGGGAACTCAGGACGAATCGGAGTCGGTGAAGGCATTGCACGCCGCTTTGGATCGTGGGGTCAATTTCATCGACACAGCTGCCGGATACGGTGACGGCCGAAGCGAGCGCATTATTGGAAAAGTCCTCAAGCAACGAACGGAGCGGATCTTCGTTGCGACAAAGACACCACCGCTTCCGGGGCCATGGCCGCCGACTCCCTATTGCAAGGCTGACGAACGATTTCCCGAGAAGTACATTCGCGAAAGCGTCGAGCAGAGGCTGCGCAATCTGGGGACGGAGGCCATAGACATACTCCAGCTTCATACTTGGACGCGCGCGTGGAACCGGGATCCCTCGCCGCTCGCAGTGCTCGCCAAACTCAAGAAAGAGGGAAAGGTGCTGAACTATGGCATCTCTACGCCTGAACAGGACCAGAACAGTGTGGTCGATATGATGAGGAGCGGTCTGATAGATACGGTACAGGTGATATACAACATCTTCGAGCAAGAACCGGCGGCCGAGCTTCTGCCGGTTGCAGCAGAAAGCGACGTCGGCATCATCGTTCGCGTTGCGTTCGATGAAGGCTCGCTCACCGGGAAATACACCAAAAGCAGCACGTTCAAGGAGGGGGACTTTCGAAATGACTATTTTGCGGGTGACCGCCTCGCCCGGACCGTCGACAGGGTTGAAAAGATCAGGAAAGACATTGCAGATACCGGCCTGACTATGGCTCAGGTCGCTCTGAAGTTCGTGCTGGCACACCCTGCAGTGAGCACGGTGATACCGGGTATCCGCAATGTACAACAGGCGGAGACTAACACAGCGGTCTCGGATCTGCCGCCGTTGTCCGACAAGGTGCTTGAGAAACTCCATGCACACAACTGGACCAAGGCCCACTGGTACAGTGGGAAGTAGGCCGAACACGGAGCACGTGCGGGAGCAGAAGTAGTCTTCAACTCAAGAAGATTCTGTCGAGGGGCTCAACAGCTGCAACAGCGGGAACAGAGCCGGATTGAGTTCGGATTGTCGATATTCCAGGTCCTTATGAAGGAAAAGCTGTGTCTGCAATGAAAGGCGACACCTCGAGCGGTAACAGCCGTGCCAGGCTCATCCGCGTAACGATCAGCATCGCGGCGATTCTACTTGCAGTGCTCATATTCGTCGTAGCTACCGTGTTGTTACATGCTCATGCGCTGGCTTTCGACTATTCTACCTTTCCTATGCTCGGCAGCTCGCGCGCGCCGGTGAAAATGGTCGAATTCGCGGACTTCAAGTGTCCTCCATGTAAGGTTTTTCACGACCGCATATTCCCCCTTTTGAAGAGACAATACATAGATACCGACATTGTGAGCTTCTACTTCGCGAACTTCCCGATCGTCGGTCCGGATTCTACGACGGCTGCGATCGCCGGCGAAACAATCTTTCATCAGAATCCGGGCGCCTTCTGGGACTACTACGACGCGGTTTACCGTAATCAAGGTGACGACAATGAGGAATGGGCAACGCCGGATTTCCTCATAAATCTCGCGCGCGCGTTCGTTCCTGGAATCGATCACCAGAAGCTCGCTGAGGATATCGCGCGCAATGCCTACAAATCGGCCATGACTGCTGACCATTCGGCAGGCATACGCGCCGGAGTGAGAGCCACGCCGACTTTCTTCATCAACGGGCACGAGTTTCTTGACTTTTCGGACTGGGATGCCTTGAAGGCGGCGATTGCGAAGTTTCGGTAATGCCGATCTCTTTTTAGAGGTCAGGACTGCGGTCACGACGCACTGGGGACAACAAGGTGCAGTTCTCCAATACTGGTGGAGACGGATGAAATCGATGCGCGGGGGGGACCAGATGGTCTGAGGAGGTCGAAGGACCATGGACAAGAGTCTGCAAGACAGGGTGGCGATCGTGATCGGTGCAGGATCGGGAATTGGCCGGGGGGTTGCCATGAGGCTCTCTCAGGAGGGGGCTTCAGTCGTGGTAGCCGACATCAACTTGGAGGGCGTCTCCGCAGTTGCAAGGGAGATCGTCGGGGCAAGTGGTAGGTCGTTTCCCATGAGAGTGGACGTTTCGAAGCCGGTGGACACGAGAGAGCTTGTCACCCGAGTTGTAAGAGAGATGGGCAGGCTCGATATTCTCGTGAATACGGCCGGGATCGTACAGAACAAGCTGCTCCTCGAGGTGACTGAGGCAGACTGGGATCGGGTGATCAACGTCAATCAGAAGGGAGCCGCTTTCGCGATTCAGGCAGCCGCAGCGCAGATGGTGAAACAAGTGCCCGAGGATGTGAAAAGGGCGGGAAGATCGGACCAATCATACGGCAAGATCGTAAGCTTCAGCTCCATCTCGGGTCGAAGGGGAAGAGAGTACGCGCTCGCTTACGCAGCGAGCAAGGCGGCCGTCATCAGCATCACCCAGTCGGCTGCTCTCGCCTTTGCGCCATACGGCATCAACGTAAACGCGATCTCACCGAGCGTCGTTGTGACGCCGATGTGGGAGCAGAACAATCGTGAGAAAGAGCAGGCGTTCGGGATCGACGCCAGGAAGGCGAGCGAGGAGTTCATCAGCAGAATCCCGCTCAAGCGGCCGGGGACGGTCGAGGACATGGCGGCTGCGGTCGCTTTTCTCTGCTCGCCCGACTCCGACTACATCACCGGACAGACTCTGAACGTGGACGGCGGCTTCGAGATGGACTAGAAGGAGCAGCAGCCGAATCGGGTAGCGGCTGTCCCAAGCTTGAACGATCTTTCATTCACGCGCTAGAGGACATCGACGCCACGAGGGCTATCCGCCTCACGGCTTGTCTGGGCGCCATTGCGGGAGGTCTGTGCGACGGACTCCATGACCTTCCTAAGGTGCTCTTCAGTCGTGACAAGATGCAGATTCATTGCCCTTTCCGCTTTCTCTGGATCCTTTTCGATAATTGCATCGAGAACCATGGTATGGTACTCGATCATAGGATCGACACCCCGAAGCTTGATCGTTTTCATCCGCTGCTCCCTCAGAAGCTCCATCACCGGGGCGAGCATTATCTCGAACACCACGTTTTTGCTTGCCTTCATAAGAATGTTGTGGAACTCGAGGTCTTTCTCCACGCACATCTCCAAGTCGTCCCGGTTATTCTTTATGTCTTCGATTGTCTTCCTCATTCCCTCGATATGGGAAGAGTCCGCTCTCATAGCGGCAAATCTGCTGATGTGACCTTCCAACGACTTTCTCGCTTCGATGAGCATCAGGTCCGGGACCTTTGAGCGGCGGAGAGTCAGCTCCAAAACAGTAATCACAGGATTGATCGAGTGCATGGCGACCCTTGTGTGGCGTCCCTGAGATATGTCGACCAACCCGAGGACCTGCAACACCCGAAGAGCTTCGCGCATGCTGAACTTGCTCACGCCGATTTCTTTTGCCATTTCGGTTTCGGTTGGCAGCTCCGTTCCCGGGCTGAGATTCCCGTCGACGATGTATTCCTTGAGCGCCAGTATCGCATGCTCCACAATGAGAGTCTTTTTCGCCTGCTTCAGCCTCGTCGGCCCAACGTCCATTCTTTTCCTCCCCCCAAAAAACCAACGGATTTGCAGGATACTACAACTTGAATTCATAGGACCGGAATGTACGGCGTACTGCTTGCATGTTGCCTGCAAGGCTACGTGGCGAGGGTCCCTCGCAAGGCGCCTTATCTCATATCATGATATTATGAATTATTTCCAAGCACTGTCAATTATGTGAAGGCATGTAAGCAACAGTGAGGTACCTAAGAACGCGCAACGTTCCGGTGATTGTTCGCTTTCCTGAACCGCAGGTCGGATGTGCGAGTCATCTCCGGGACAGACGTGACTTGTCGATCAGCGTGAAGATTCGTCTTCTTTGACCACCGCCACTCCCCGCGCATCCAGCGTTATCGCCCCCGTGACGTTTCTTCCCGTCAAGAGCTCGAGGCCCGGCGCCCGGGCGTCAATCTGCACGGCTTGAGAGCTGTGATTCAGATAAAACCTGAAACGGGTGCCCGACGGGCTTGTTCGTGCGGCAACTTCGACACCGGCCGGCAAAGCGCGGCCGCCAAGCCCGCGATCCGCAAGAACTGGGAGAAGGAGCTCGGAAAGACCGGCCGCATCGAACACGGTGCCCAGGTAGAGGCAGGCGCCTTTGCCGAAGTGATGGAGGGTGGCCGCAACCCTCCCGGAATAATACCGTCCGCTGTATGTCGCGAGCGCGAGCGTGCCGGTCAATGGGGCAAGTATCTCCGCGACTCCCTGCACCGGCGAAGCGGTCCCGGTGGGAAGCTTCACGCGCAGGGTGCAGCCGGGCACGGAAGAAAAAACATCCGCTTCCTCGACCGTGCAGCCTGCGAGCCGGGAAAGGCACCCGGGGAATGGATCTTCGACAACGGCGTTCTCCGTGTCTTTCATACCGCTGAGCGGGCCCAGTACGAACAAGCCGCCATCCTCGACGAATCGCTCGAGCTTCTGCGCCGCCTCCCGCGCGCATATGTGAAGGCTGGGCGCTATCACGAGAGCGTACCTGCTCACATCGGCATCCGGACCCACGCAGTCGAAGTCAACGCCTCTGCCGGCGAGCACCTGCGCGGCGCAGCCTGCGAGAAGGGGCAATCCAAGTGTCCTTGCCTGCGGCTGAATCTCAAGGCTCCAGTGCGAGTCATGATCGAACAGGATTGCTGCCCTCGCCACCGGCGAGGTGTCCTCCAGCTCAGCGGCAAGGGCGCGCATTTCCGCCGCGATCTGTTTCAGCTCCCCGTAGCGGGGGCCCGGGATGCCGCTGTGGGGAAGTATGCCATGCCAGTACTGCTCGATTCCGAAGCGCGCGGTCCGCCATCGGAAGAAGCAGACCAGATCCGCTCCCCGGGCCAGGGCCTGGTAGTACCACAGGCGCATGCGCCCTGGCTCCGGTGTCGGGGCCACGTAGTCCCACCCGCCGGGGCCGGCCGCCTGCTCCATGACCCAGACATTTTGCTGCTTCAGGCCGCGCATGAGTGCATGGGGAAATGCCGAGGGCGCTCGCGCCTCCCCCTGCAGCTCGAAAAAGGGGTAGTTGTCCCAGGACACGACATCAAGCTCACGCGCAAGTCGGAAGTAGTCGATATCGAAGTGGTCCTTCATGAGATTGTGCGTGATCAGCGCCCGGGAGCTTGCGTTCCTGATGACGGAGGCCTGCTCGGCAAGAAACCGTACGTTGGTCTCGGAGGAAAAACGCGCAAAATCGAGAAGGAGTCCCGGGTTTTGCCCCTGTTTCCCCATCCGGTCGGCGGGCTCCCGTGGAACACTCACCTCCAGGAATGCGCGATACTGCTGAGACCAGAATGCGGTCCCCCACGCGGCATTGAGCCTGTTGATGTCGTCCTCAAAATGCTCCGCAAGCCACGCACGGAAGGCGGACTCGCAGCGGGAGCAGAAACAGCGCGCCGTTCCGTGGCAGCCCAGCTCATTGTCGATCTGCCACGCCGCGACGCGCTCATCCTTGCCGTATCGTGCCGCCATCAGCCGGACCAGCTTCATGACCGCCCGCCGGTATCCAGGATGGTTCTTGCATGCATCCTGGCGCATCCCGTACTCCTTGAGCAGACCGTTTGATCTGACCTGGTGAATATCGGGGTGCAATGCATGAAGCCAGGGCGGGTAGGCGGCGCTTGGCGTGCAAAGGATTGTGCCTATGCCGTGCGACGCGAAGAGACGAAGCGCCTCATCCAGCCCGCCGAAATCGTACCTCCCTCGGGAAGGCTCCAGGACCGACCATGCGAATTCGCCCATCCGCACATGGGTGATCCCGGCTTCGGCCATGAGCTGAGCGTCCGTCTCCCATCTTTCGCGGGGCCACTGCTCGAAGTAATACGGCACGGCCAGGCGAAGTCTGGAGAGCTCACCGTCATCGTGCCCCATGTCATCACCCCTTGACTGCGCCGGCGGTCATGCCGGCGATGAATCTGCGCGATGCGGCCCAGAACACCAGCATGACGGGCGCGAGGGCGAGCGTCGTTGCCAGCATTAGGACTCCGTAATCCATCCCGCGGTAAGGATCCCCGCGCAAAAGATTGAGCGCAAGGGGAAGGGTCATCATATATTTGTTGGTGAGGACCAGAAAGGGGTAGAAGAAGTTGTTCCAGCTCCCCAGGAAGTTCATGATCCCCAGCGCCGCGTATGCGGGAGCCAGCAGAGGAGCCGCGATCCTGAAAAAGATGAGGACTTCAGGGCAGCCGTCGATCCGCGCGGCGTCAATGAGCGCGGGATGGATCGTGGAGGAGATGTACTGACGCATCCAGAATACCCCGAAGGCGCTCGCCGCGGCGGGCACAATCACGGCGAGGAAGTTGTTCGTCCATTTCAGCCTCGTGGTAATGATGAACCAGGGGACAAGGTCCACCAGCCAGGGCAGCATCACGGTCCCCAGGAGGGCAGCGAAAATAAGCCTCTTCAGGGGAAAATCCAGCATTGCGAACGCGTACCCGCCCAGGGAACAAAGTACCAGGGAGAGGAAGGTAATGGCCGCGGCCACGATCACGGTGTTGAGATAGTTCCGCCAGAAGGGCACCGTGGCGACGATGCTCGCGTAGTTCTCCCCCGTCCGCATGCCAGGGAGCAGGGGCGGCGGGGTTTGCAGTATCTCGTGAGAGCTGTGCGTGGCCTCGATGAGCATGAAGAGAAACGGGAGGAAGATGATAATCGAGCACGCCCAGAGAAAGAGGGCGGCTGCCGTCTTTGCGCCCGCGTCACGCACGGGCCGACTCCCCTCTCTCGGACAGGAATCTGAAGCTGAAGATGCTCAGAACGACGATGATCAGCATGAGAAAATAGGCGATGGCCGAAGCTTGACCGAACGCGCCCCTTCGGAATCCCGTTTCGTAGATCAGGAGAGCAATGGTGAGCCCTCCCTGGTTGGAACCTCCGAGGTAGCCGGCGCCCTGCCCGCCCCCCGTGAGGATGTATGCTTCATCGAATATCTGCATGCCGCCGATAAAGGAGAGGATCAACGTATACAGGATGATGGGACGCATGAGAGGGACGGTGACATAACGCAGGATATCACGCTTGTTCGCGCCCTCCACTTCCGCGCACTCATAGAGCTCGCGGTCGATCCCCTGCATCCCGGCAAAATAGATGACGCAGTTCCACCCGATCCATTTCCAGACAAAAAGCGTGATGATCACCGGCTTGATCATGCTTCCCGTGCCGTGGAACCAGGCGACCGGGGACACCCCCAGCCCGCCGAGAAGAAAGTTGATCATGCCATACTTCTCTCCGAAGAGCGTCGTGAAGACGATCGAGACGGCGATTGTGGATGTCACCATCGGAGTGAAGAGCAGGGCCTGATGGAGGTTTTTTTTCCGCACATACTCGGTATTGAGAACGTAGGCGATGAGGAACCCGCCCGGCAGGATCAGGATATGGGCGCAGATCCAGATGTAGGCCGTGTTGTAGAGGGCCTTGAAAAAGGCAGGGTCACGGATGGTTGCGATGTAGTTGTCCAGAAAAACGAAGATCGGCGCGCCGAGACCTTTCCAGTAGGTGAAGCTGAGGAAAAGCGAGTAGAGGATCGGAAAGATCCCGAATGAGAGAAAGAGGACGATGAATGGCGCCAGATAGAGGTATGCGACCGCGCTTCTGCCCGACTGGATTCTCCCTCGTCGCATTGGTTCCTGCCTTCCGGTTCTGAGAGGGGCGGCCGGTACGGCCGCCCCGCAGAAGCTTCCTATTTGTTCCCCATGAGTTGAAGAACCACTTTTCGATCCGCCTTGGTCTTGGTATCGATAGCGTCCACCATGGCCTTGACGGTGCTGGGGATATCGAGGTTCTGGTCGAGGAACTTGTCCAGCTCGATGTTGAAGGCATTTTCGGCAACCGAATCAAGCGGGGTCACCACGAAGGGCCCCTGGGAGGAAGCGACGTCGGCCCAGACACGGCGCGTTTTCTGGCCTCCGAAGAACGGGTCAGGCTCGTCGTACAGCGCATCCTTCCACGCAGGAATCAAGGCGGGGAAATAGTCGACGGTCTTCATGATTGTGTTCTCCGCCTTGGCGTCGGCGCAGAGATACTCTACAAACTTCCATGCAGCCTCGGGGTTCGCGGATTGCTTTGTCACCGCGAGGAACGAGCCTCCCCAGTTCTGAAGGGGCTGCTCGGGGATCGGAATGATTCCCCATTTTCCCACCGTGTCCTTCGCGATCCAGCTCTTCAGGAAGCCCCCGAACCAGCAGCCGGATATTGTGGTGGCGATCCTGCCCTGGTTGAGCATCGTGTACCACTCGTCGGTCCATGCCGAGGTCTTGGCGTCCATTCCGTCGTTCCTGAGCTTCTGCGCGATGGCGAGCACGCGGCGAGTCGTGGCATTATCCACCGCGATGTTCATCTTCCTGTCGAAAAAGTTCTTGTGCGAATAGTAGATGTAGGGAAC
Source organism: uncultured Spirochaetota bacterium (assembly GCA_963820435.1). Taxonomy (GTDB): domain Bacteria; phylum Spirochaetota; class Spirochaetia; order SZUA-6; family Fen-1364; genus Fen-1364. The sequence continues at coordinate 74,611 of CAWGAC010000018.1, forward strand.
GGCCCGGGCGTTGTCGATCCACCAGACCTGGTTCTTGGGATCGTTCACCTTCTTCCCAAGCTGGATGTAGTCATCCCACGTCCGGATCAGCTTGGCGAGCTTTGCCGGATCGGAGGGCACTCCGGCCTTGTCCAGCAGGTCACGGCGATAGAAGATGCTCGCCGGGCCGATGTCCCAGGGGAATGCGAAGAGCTTGCCGTCAGGAGACAGCGCCAGGTCCCACTTGTAGCCGACAAAGTCCTTCTTGTACTTCCCCGCGTTGTAGGGGTTGTCCAGCAGGTTCACGAATGCCCCTGTCAAGGCAAAGGTGCCGATGTCGTTCACCTCGATGAGCGACACGTCAGGGGCACCCGCGCCCGCCGCAAGGGCCGCCTGCAGGGCGTCACGGGTCCCTCCGGCCTGGCCCGGCTTCATCTCCCAGCTCACGTCGATGCCGGGATACTTTGCCTTGAAGCCGGGCATGATGGACTCGAAGGCCTTGTCAGCGGAAGGCCAGGCCCAGACGGTGACTTTTCCCGTCACGCTCGACCCCGTGTCCGCCGCGAAAGCGGCAGTGGGGACGAGCAGCATGGCCGCGATGATGATCGCGGCCGTCAACCACAGATCTTTCTTCATATCAGCCTCCTAGAGTTTTTTCCGACGCTGCGGCGCCGGTAAGAGTCTTCACCGAGCTGCGTTCCACGACCACCGGGTCGATGCTGATGATGCCGCGGTAGCGAATATTCGGAGCAATGACCCCGTCCAGAAGTATCTGGGCCGCCTTTTCTCCGATGAACTGGTCGGGGTGGTCTATCGATGTCAGGGAGATTCCCGGCAGCCGGGCGTAGTCCGAGTTGTCCACGCTGATGACCGAAAAGTCCGCCGGTATCGAGTACCCGCGCGAATGGGCCGCCCCGTGCAGCGCAATCGCCATCTCGTCGTTGCAGCAAAGGAAAGCGCTGGGCAGTACGGGCTGGGACGCGAAGTAGCGCTCGAAAAAGGCGCTGCTCTCCCGTACCGGGCCGACGGAGAGAAGGCGGTGCGCAGGGGTTTCGACGCCCAGCGCGGCGAGGTGTTCCACAGCGCCTTGTCGACGCAGACGGAACGGGCGATGCTCCTGGGAGTACACGATGGCGATATCCCTGTGTCCCCGATCGGCAAGGTAGCGCGCCGCCAGAGTTCCCGTGGCAATGTCATCCAGGACAATTGCGGGAAACCGATTGTCGCCGAACGTATTGTCCATGAGGACGACCTGAATGCCGGCATCCTGGATTTCGCAGAGAAGCTGGTAGTTGGTCGACTCCAGGTCCCGGGGCGCGATGCCCTCCTCCGAGCCCGCGATCACCGGCTCGATGGCGATGCCTCGCACGCCGCGTTCCTTGAGCTTGAGAAGGACTCCTCTCTCCTTTTCTACATTCGCTTCCGTCTGGTTGAGTATCATGTGAAAGCCCCCGCGCTGGGTCGCTCTTTCGAACCCCATCGCAATACGAGGAAATATGTAGGAAGTGGCGTAATAGCAGACCAGGGCAAAGTCATCGGCCTCCGGGCTTCGCCTGGCGAGGCAGTAGGTGCCAATTCCCTTCTTCGATTCGACCCATCCAGCGCGTACGAGATTTGAGATAGCCTGACGGGCGGAGCTCCTCGAAACTCCGAACCTGAGGCAGATTTCACTTTCAGATGGCAGCTTGTCCCCGGGCCGAAGTCGACCGCTCTCAATCTCCTGCTTGATCCAACTCGTTATTAATGAATGCTTACTTATTATTACAGGCTGTTCGGACATGTAAGATAGAATAGCATAAATGGGGCTCCTGTCAACATATTTCTTTGAAATTTGTAATTATATGTTGTACGAACAATTAAGAATCAGCAGACCTTTGCGTCCGCTCGGCGGGCAGCGATTCGCCAAGTGCTATTTGAACGTCACCGAAAAATCGAGGGGCTTGTCCAGAACGAGCAGCCTCAACAGGGGGATGCGGAATACCACGGCCCCGCCCGTTGTTTCGCCGCCGGACTGGGACAGGATCTCACCCTCGGGAGCCAGCGTCAGCGTGAAATAGGACTTTTTCAACAGCGCCGGCGCGTCGTCCCCAATGGAGAAGCGAACCATTTCCAGGTACTCATCGTCGCTGGTCGTGTCGTTCGCCTGTGGTCCGAAGGCGGAGAACGCGGGGCTGGCAAGGATCGGGAACGTGCGCGCGAGCTGCGGATAATTGCTCCGGTCCAGGTGCAGGCGGATCGTCTTCCTCCCGCCCGATTCACTGTACGAAAGCGCGGCAGCGCTTTTCAAGGACTCCTCCCGTGTGAAGACATCCTGAATCGAATCGAAGGCGAGCTCCAGCTCCATCGCGTCGTCTGATGGGGTTGCCGCCTTCGTCACGGTGATTCCGGGCCGGGAGTCGAAATCTTTCCTGATGGATGCGGCATCGAAGAACTTGCCGCCGCTCCCCAGGACGGGCTTGTCCGAGACTTCCGAGAGCCGGGCAACGTATTCATGCAGGAGCCGGGCGACCTCCACGTGCATGGCGAGGGTGCCTGAGCCGTCGGCCTTGATGACGATAGTCTGGTTCATTGCGCACGATACGGCGAAGACAGCCATGAGAATCGCCGCCCCGCACAGCTTTCCCGCGCTCCGAGTGGTCATTCGGCCAAGTTAGAGTGTCCGGCCTGCGGCGTCAAGGCGGTCGCCCTCACTTGTCCGCGCCCCGGCAAACCATTAGTATCCGTGCGATGCCCACCGTGCACGTCAAACCACTGGGGAAGTCCCTGATCGCGGCAAAGGGATCGCTGCTGCGCGACATTCTGAACAGCGAAGGCATTCTGCTCGACTATCCCTGCGGCGGGAAGGGAAACTGCCGAAAATGCAGGGTCACAGTCGATCCTCCCCCGGCATCGGGCAAAGGGAATTTGAAGGAAGCGGAGACCACGGACGGGGTGCGGCTCGCCTGCCAGCTCACTCTTGTGGAGGACTGCACAGTGACCCTGCCGCAGGAGCGGCTCCTCCGGTCAGTGGTGGGACATGAATGGGGAGACGCGGATATCCGGGCAGCGATCGGCGGCGCCGCGATACGAAGGGTGAAGGTGCGCCTTGCGGAGCCGTCATTGGAAGATCAGCGGGCGGACTGGGAAAGGCTCGCGGCAGGGCTGGAGGCGCAGGGCATTGCCGCGCACCTTCCCGATACCGCCTCGCTTGAAAAACTTCCTCAAACGCTTCGGAAGACAGATTGGACGGTCGAGGCGCTTTGCGATGAGAATGAGTTTCTCTGGCTGGCGGGCGCCCCGGGGCGTCGGAGCTGTGGTTTCGGAGTTGACCTGGGCACGACCACGGTCGACATCGCGCTCCTGGACCTGGAGACCGGAGAGCAGCTTTCCCGGAAAACCCTTCTCAATGGCCAGGTCTCATTCGGCGCGGACGTGATCTCCCGCGCCATGAGCTTTCACGACGATCCTGACCCGGTGCGCCGGGCCGCCCTGCGCACCATCGAAGAAGGCGCGCGCGAGATCCTGGCCGAGACCGGGGTCCTTCCCGACGAGGTCGTGAAAACCATGGTCGTGGGAAACCCCATCATGATCCACATCCTGAACGGGATCGATCCCTACCAGCTCACGCGCGTCCCGTATGTTCCCGTGACCTGCCGGTCACTGCGCGGCGTGCCGCGGGATTTCGGGTGGACTTTCCAGGAGCACGGGTTCGTGGACACGCTGCCGATCGTATCCGCCTACGTCGGCGCGGACACGATCGGGATGATCGTCGCCCTCGACCTGGGGCGGGAGCAAAAGACGTCGCTCTCCATCGACATGGGCACCAACGGCGAGATGGTGCTCGCCCGGGGAGGGGAGCTCATCACCACCTCCACCGCCGCCGGCCCCGCGTTCGAGGGAGCGCAGATCTCCTGCGGAATGCGCGCATTGGAGGGGGCCATTCACGAGGTCCTGCTTTCCGCGGACGGCAGCCTCGCGGTACAGGTCGTCGGCGCAGTGGCGCCCCGGGGAATCTGCGGCACGGGCCTCGTCTCGGGCATCGCCCAGCTCCTGGAGCGCGGAATCATCGATTCGACGGGCAGGCTTCTTGCACAGGGAGAGATCGAAGATCCACAACTTCGCCGCCGGATATTTTCACTGGGCAACGAGCTCGCTTTTGCGCTGTCCGACGACCGGATCGTCTACATCTCCCAGACCGACATCCGCAAGATGCAGCTTGCAAAGGGCGCCGTGCGCACGGGAATCGAGACGCTCCTGGATGTGACCGGCGTGGCCATCGGGTCCCTCGACGCGCTCCGTCTGGCGGGGAACTTCGGCACCCGGCTCGACCCGCGCGCGGCCATGCGCATCGGCCTGATTCCCGAGATGGACCTTGGGAAAGTCGATGTGGTGGGGAACGCCGCCTTGCGGGGCGCCCTCATGGCCCTGCTCTCACGGGAGGCGCGGCGCCTTGCGGAGCACGCGGCGCTGCAGGCGAGGTTCATCGAGCTGGGAGGGAGACCCGAATTTCAGACCCGGTTCATGGAGTCTATGCTTTTTTAGGCTTCATTCCCTGAAGGAACCCGGGCCTGGACTGGCACATGAACCACCGACCCGTGATCTTTCGCGCCTTTTCCTCCAGCGTCTTGTCTATGAAAGCAGCGTACTCCTCGGGCTGCACGCCGCCGGACTGGAACCCGTTTATCACGACACCCTGCTCGCCGTTCGCCGTGAGAAGGGAGGAGCAGAGCCCGCGGAAGCATTCGCGCATGCCGCTCTCCAGGGGCGACGAGCCGGATCCCGCGCTCACCATGCACAGCACGCCGCTGTGACGCCCCAGGAAGTAGGCAAGCGCTTCCCGGGCCAGAAATACCGGGCCCTTGGCATCGTCGAACGCCCTCTCTATCTCCACGCTCGACACGTCGTGAAGCGTCGGATGCGTCGCGCAGGGGGGCTCGAGAATCAGGACTTCGTCCACGGCATCGAATGTGTTCAACGCGTTGAGCAGCACCGTCCGGGCGGACAAAGGGGACCTTCGATTCCAGGGCACGGCCGCGGGGGGCGCCACCGTACCTTGCACGGTACTCCGTGCAGTTGGTGGATTTTCTCCCGATACTATCTTCACCACGGACAGGCCGCGCGCTGCCAGCAGGCGCGCCAGCGCCCCTCCAAGCGGGGAATCCCCCTCTGTGACGAGTACGGTTCTAGGCATTTCACTCATCCTACCCCGGCTGCCCCGTGCGGTCAATGCGCCGATCCTTCGGAGGGATTCGGCCCGCAACGCCCGGCCACAGTATCTTGCACGAATGTCACGGGGTACCGTGACCGCGGTACTCCGTGCAGCTCGGCGGCATTTTTCCACCCGGGTTGCATTGCCCTTCGCGGCTGTTCGCTGATAGATTCAGGAGCAGAAGGAGCCGTGCATGAGGGTCGCTTCCGGGCAGATCAACCCCACAATCGGGGATTTCAAGGGAAACTGTGAAAAGGTGCTCTCCTTTGCGGCCAGGGCGAAGGAGGCGGGATGCAGCCTCGTCGTGTTCCCCGAGCTGTGTCTCTGCGGGTACCCGCCGATGGACCTTCTGGAGTACGAGCTTTTCGTGGAAGAGAACCTGAAGGCGCTTCGCCAGGTGCAGAGTCGCGGCGCCGAAGGGGATCGGCATCGTCGTGGGGTACGTGGACAGGAACAGGGCCCGGCCCGGCAAGGGGCTGCTCAACGCGGCGTCGCTCCTGGTGGACGGCAGGATCATCCACACGCAGGCAAAGACGCTCCTTCCCACCTACGACGTGTTCGACGAGGCGCGCTGGTTCGAGCCCGCGGCCGCACGCGCAATCGTGCCCTTCAAGGGAGAGAAGCTGGGCATCGCGATCTGCGAGGACATCTGGTGGGAGGGCGAGCCCGCACCCGGATTGCGCTACCCGGTGGATCCGGTGGCGGAGCTCCTGGACGCCGGCGCGACCCTCATCCTCTCCCCTTCCGCTTCTCCATTCCACGCCGGAAAGCCCCGTGTCCGGCTGGACCTCCTGTCCCGCATCGGCAAGACCTCGGGGGTGCCGGTGGTCTACGTCAACACGGTCGGCGCCAACGACAACATCATCTTCGACGGCCAGTCCATGGTCACTTCGACAGAAGGAAAGCTCGTGTTCCTGGGCAAGGCCTTCGAAGAGGAGCTTGCCGTCGTGGACACCGATGCGGCAGGTCCCGAGGTGCCGCTGCCGGAGGACCGGTACGCGCAGATCGAAGGCGCTCTCGTTCTGGGCATACGGGACTACGTGCGCAAGTGCGGATTCACCCGTGTGCACCTGGGTCTCTCGGGCGGGATAGATTCGGCGCTGGTTGCCGTGCTCGCCGTGAAGGCCCTGGGAGCCGGGCGGGTCGACGTGTTCGGCCTGCCCTCCCGCTACTCTTCAACAGGGAGCGTGGAGGACGCGCGCGCGCTGGCCGCCAACCTTGGCCTCACCCTCAGGCTGATGTCCATCGAGGACATATTCGGCTCGTTCCTGCGGACGCTGGAGCCGGTCTTTGAAGGAAGAAAGCCCGACATCACGGAGGAGAACATCCAGGCGCGGATCCGCGGCACTCTCCTCATGGCCTTCTCGAACAAGCTCAACTCGCTTCTCCTCACCACGGGGAACAAGTCGGAGCTCGCCACGGGATACTGCACCCTCTACGGAGACATGAGCGGCGGTCTGGCGGTGATCGGCGATCTCTTGAAAGTCGAGGTGTACGGCCTCGCCCGAGCCATCAACACCCGGGAACGCCTCATCCCCGAGTCCATCATCGACAAGGCCCCCTCGGCCGAGCTGCGACCCGACCAGAAGGACCAGGACTCGCTTCCTCCTTACGAGACCCTGGACGCGATACTGCAGCAATACCTGGTGGAGAACAAGTCCGCCGCGGATATCGCCGCCTGCGGGTTCGACGCCGCGCTGGTGCGTTCCGTGATCGGGATGGTGGAGAAGGCAGAGTACAAGCGGCGGCAGGCGCCGCCTGTGCTCAAGGTTTCACCGAAGGCGTTCGGAACAGGGCGCCGTATCCCCATCGCGAGAAAGCTCACTTAGCGCTGAGCGCTCCCGAGAAAAGAAAGGCGTGATCCACCGGCGCCGCGGCCGTCTTTCCCGATTCGCCCACGAATGTCGCCAATCCCTCCTGGAACCGGACGGTACGCACGCGCCCGAACCCCTTGGGAATACGCGCCACTCCCTGAATGTAGTTGACCGCAGTGGGCCTGAGGGGCGACAGCTTGTGCGCCGTCGGGATGCCTTTCTCATTGAGATCATTCTTTTTCACGGATGCCGCCATCCCATCAGCGAAGTAGCCGCACACGTCTTCGAGTCCTATGCAGCAGTTGCGGCCCTTCCAGGGATCGGCATGACGTCCGTAATTTTCCATCCAGAACAGGGTGGACGGCTGGATCGCGGGATCCTTGAGCGCGTACCACAGCCACCCCTCTGAAGGATTGACCGCCGTGACCCACCCGGGGCCGCTGGTCTGCTTGTTGTACACCTGGACAAGGTCACAGAAGCCCCGACGCCGCGGGAACGAGGCGCACGAATCGAACGGCATCTCCTTCCAGACAGTGGGGACCTTGTCGAGACTGCGAAACTCCGCCCCGGCAAGCAGCGCGCTGTACTCGCCATCGCTTGTAAAGGTGTGGGGAGGCCGCGGGCTCACCCGTCCGAATTGCACGGGGCTGGTGGAGAGCAGGAGAGTATCCGGTTGGCTGCCGCCTGCGAGCGTGGCGTGGTGCCCGAGGGGCGCGCGCACGTCGAATCCCTCGAGCACGTGCCGGATGTAGATCGTGTTCTGGCCTGAAAGGAGAGAAATGCTCTTGCTGATCCGTCCCTTGAGCGTCGAGGTGAACATTTCAAGGCTGATCCGGGTCAGGGCCTCGGACTGCTCGAGGCTGCCCGCGCGCCAGGTCCCTGTTGCCGGCTCGCCATGGGTGGTATGCGTCACGCCCTTCAGGACGCTGTCGCCTCCGAAAGGCATGCAGAAGAAGTCTCCCCGGAGCGGCCCGAGCACGGGAGGCTGCACGGTTTTTCCTTCTCCCTGCCAGGGGCTCACATAGTAGGGCTGAAGGGGAGAGTCGCTCTTCCGGAAAAAGGTGACGGGGGCCATGTGGCCGCCCTTCAGCGTGAGCGCGATCCGTACCGTATCGTTCTCGATCACCCACGAGGGCTCTGATGCAATGATTTCGATCCTGGGCTCCATGCGGGCACCTCCTTGAGTCTCCATCATAGGCGGAGCGGCCCTGCCTCGTCGAGAGAGGTTCCTATGCTCGGGGGAACTCCGCCGCGACCGTGAGGCCTGAAAGGATTTCGCTCGCAAGACGCCTCGAATCAACCGGACCGAGTCTTCCCCGTGCGGCGTCCCGCTTGCCCTCGAGGTCCCATTCGGTGTGCTGGAACCAGGCCGTCCCGAGGGGCGCCATTTTCGCCCCCGCGAGGCATAAACGCGCAAGACCTCTCAAAAGGGACTTCAAACCGGAATCGGTCGTCAGCTCCCTGAGCTTCAACAACAGGAGCGCGCTCTCATTGCCCGCGAATATGATCCTCTGCCGCGTAAAGGAGTCCACGAGACACCCGCTGCAGCCGGCTTCAAGCAGGTCCTCCCCTGCCCGGGGGTGAAGCCGGATCCACGGGAGAAGAAGAGAGGAGAAAAGACGCACGCTTTCCGCCGCGCGCGCCCGGACGGCGGCGGCCCCACTGACCGAAGGCTCCGCGAGCTTGTATCCCAGCCCTCGCATTTCCACGAACAACTTCGCGGCAAGAACGGCGCCGGCCGCATCAGGCCCCCTGCCCTCCCGTGAGCCCGGAGGCTGAAATGCGTCCCACGGCACGGCGGAAAATCGCTTGACCAGGAGGTCGAGAGCCTTCCTGTACCTGTCCTTGCCGGTCTTGAGATACAGCCGGGCCATGGGAAAGAAAAGCTCGATGCCGCCGAGGCCAGGAGCAGGACCCTGCACGGGCGTCCGCTGGCCCGGCACGTGAAGGCTTCCCGGCATGCTGAGCTTCGCCTTCTCGTCCAGAAAAAACTCGACGAACCTGAGGCCGGAAAGAAAGTACTTCTCGTGAGGCAGACCATCACGCGCCAGGTCCTCGGCAAGAACCAGGAGGAGCTCGGCGATGCGGGCAGACTGTCCCACGGAAAGAAGCGTTTGACCTGCCTCCCCGCGCACACCGCTCCACCGCCTTGTCTCGAGATGGTAGCTTTCGTAGAAAAACCCCGACGCAATCTGTCCCTTCAGCGCGAAATCCGCAAGCCGCAGCGCGAGCTCCTGCAGGCGGGCGTCCAGCGGGAAAAGCTTCCGCATCGCCACCGCCAGCCCGAGCCCCGCACCGGCGGACAGCCATGGGCTTCCGGACAGCTCCCGCATCCCCACCACTCCTGGCGCCTCACAGAGATGCGTGGAGAGGGCTGTCTGCAGGGCGGCGCCCAGGAAACCCTGGTCCGCGGACCCGGCTGCCGCGGGGGCCGCGCGCGCCTCGCGGGCCGGGGCAAGCCGCTTGTAGACGGCCTCCGCCCCCTTCACGTGTATTTCTTCCCGGGCGGAAAAGGTGAGAAACAGCTCGTGGTCCCTGTCGAGACTCCCGGGGGACTCGATGAGCTGCTCCGCGGCCTCCACTTCGTGCGAAGGGACAGGGCCGATGCGGCTGGCGGGTTCTTCCTGCCCGGGGAAGCGAATCTCCACGTGCAGACGGGAAGGCTCGTCTTCGATTTCCGTGGTGCTGATCCCGATCCCCGCGGGCGAGCCCTCGCTGGAGGCGGCCTGGGAGAAAAGCAGGATGCCCTTTTTGCCCATGGAGAGAAAGAGCGCCGCAGGATAGCTGGTCTTTTCGCCGAGGAAAGAGGTGGGCACGGCGGGAAGTCCCTGCTGGGCGTGCACCCCGGGGAAAAGGCATCTCGTATCAGCGGGCGCATCGAACTCCACGTCTATGGAGAGGTGACCGGCCCCGGGCGTCTTCACCGCCCACGTCCTTCGCAGCGTGATCCCGGCGGCATCCGAGGTGATCCGGTCCCTTATCTCCCCGAAGAGGAAGAAGGCGCGCACTTCCCAGGGGCCGTGTCCCTCGCCTCGGCCCTCTTTGGCACTTGTCGTGAGCACGATGCTCGCCGCCTGCCGCTCCTGCCCGTTCCAGAAAAACCTGTACGGGACGTGGAATGGGATTCCTGAGTCCGGCTGGATGCGGATTGTGCGTAGATCGTGCTGAGTGACCTTCATGTGAGGGATATCCCGCGGAGGGATAGTAGCGTGCCGCGAGGGCGGTGACAACAGGCCTCAACCAGGGGGTTTTCAATTCTGCTCCTCATGTGATAGAATTGCCCCTGTACGCTGCCCACAGGGATCAACTGCTCCTCGCAAGCGCGGGGATCGATGTTTCAGATACGGTGCTGAATCATGCTGGCCAGGAGGGTGGGGAGATGAAATCCGTATTGAAGCTCTGTGTCGTGGTCGTGGTCCTGCTGTTCGTCCTCACGGCGTGCAATCTCAACCAGATAAGCGTGGGATGGGTCGTTAATGGCCTCAGCTATGCCGGCAACTTTGTATTCGTCATCAATTATGATGTCTGGAATGTTGGGAAATATGACCTTGATGGAGTCAAGCTCCACTTCAGCATATCCTTATCCGGGGTCGCGGGGACTTTGAGGCTGTGACCCCTGAGTTCAGCTTATCGAAGAACGAATATATTGCGGGCAATACATTAGCCGTTAGTCTTCCTCCCTATACTACTGTTGTGGCCGGTGACTTTGCAGAAGTAGTCGGCGTGGACATGGCCAGGCCCTCGGACTAGATCGGCAAGAGCTTTCCCAAGGCTCGTTATTCGCAGGTCTCGCATTGTTGACAGCCAGATAGAGGCCCCTATCTTCGGGCGGGGGGAATTTCGCATGACAAAGTCGCGGGCCCTGTTCGAGTGTTCCGGATGCGGCCACCAGGAGCCGAAATGGCTCGGCCGCTGTCCTGAATGCGGAAAGTGGAACAGCTTCACCGAGGTCGCGGGAGCCGACCTGCCCTCGCGCACTGCGCAATCCAGGACACGAAAGACCGCAATGCCCATCCCCCTCTCCTCGATCGAGAGCCGCGAGGGCATGCGCCTGGACACCGGCATCGCGGAGATGAACAGGGTACTCGGCGGAGGGCTCATGCGCGGTTCCTCGGTGCTGGTGGGGGGCGAGCCGGGCATCGGCAAGTCCACGCTCATGCTCCAGCTTGCTTCACGCACCGCGCCGCCGGGCCGCAGCCTGTACATTTCCGGTGAGGAGTCCCCGGGTCAGCTCCGCATGCGCGCGGACAGGCTTGGCGTATCATCGGACCGGATCGAGGTGCTGGCGGAGACGGAGCTGACCGCAATCATGCAGGTTCTGGAGCAGGTGAAGCCCGTCATCGCCATCGTGGATTCTCTCCAGACTCTTTACACGCGTGAAGTCAATGCCCTGCCCGGGAACGGTCAACCAGATCAAGGTCTGCACGCAGGAGCTGGTGGAATGGGCGCGGACCCGGGGCACGGGCCTTCTCATGGTGGCGCACGTGACAAAGGAAGGGGCAATCGCCGGGCCGAAGCTGGTCGAGCACCTCGTGGACACCGTGCTGTCCTTCGAGGAGGCAAGCGCCGAGGTGCGCACGCTCCAGGCGGTCAAGAACAGGTTCGGCTCCGTGGACGAGATCGGCTTTTTCCGCATGACGGAGAATGGCCTGGCCGAAGTGGAAGATGCTTCAAGCCTTTTCCTGACCCGGCGCGAGGGAGAGATCCCGCCCGGGGTGGCTGTGGCGCCGGTATTCGAGGGATCGCGGGCCCTGCTGGTGGAGATCCAGGGCCTCACCGTGCCGGCCAAGAGCGGCATAAGCAGGATCTATTCGGACCGGATCGACTCGGGCAGGGTGGCGCGGATGGCGGCGGTGCTGGAAAAGCACCTGGGGCTCCACCTTGCCGAGCACGATATCTACGTGAATGTCGCCGGGGGAATTCGTATCGGCGAGGTTGGAATCGAGCTGCCGCTGGCCCTCGCGCTCTACTCTGCGCGCACAGGCGTTCCGCTCCCGGCCCGCACCGCGGTGATCGGTGAGGTGAGCCTGACGGGAGAGATCCGGCCCGTGCCGGGCCTGGAAAAGCGCGCCCGCGCATGCCGCGAGCTGGGGTTCGAGACATTGATCGGGCCCGGCGGCCCGGATGCGGAAGCGCCGGAAGGCGCCTCTTTCAAGGGAGCGGAGCTCGTGAAAGAGGCGGTTCGAATAGTCTTCGGCCCTCCCGGCGGAAAATGACAACTCACGCTCCAATGTCAGCTTGATTTTATTGGATAATCTACTATTATTTGATTATCTGATAGGAGTGAGCTATGGTTGAAATGACGGTAACCGAATTCGCCAAGAAGCTGCGAGCAGTTTTTGACCGTATAGAGCATAAGGGGGAAGAAATAGTGCTCATGCGGAACAAACATAGAATCGCGCGGATTGTTCCCGGATCGCCCCATCTCACTGCTATTGAGGCGATGGGGGACTTATATCGCACGCTTCCCGAGGATGCAGCCGAAGGCTGGCTCGAGGAAAGCCGCGCCGCCGCGAAGGTTTCTGAGGAATGGCGCAACCCATGGGAGTGATAGTCGATACCTGCTTATGGATAGACGTGGAGCGCGGGACCATTTCCCCGGCGGATGTTGCGAGATACACGAAAGACGAGCCGATCTTCATTTCTCCGGTGAGTATCGCGGAGCTCAGCTACGGATCGGAAGTTGCCGCCAGCGAGGCAATCCGGCAGAAACGTCTCGCCGCATTGCACCGCATGGAGAAAAAGCCGTCCCTCCACATCGACGAGGAGACGGGTGTGATATTCGGAAGCGTGTCAGCACATCTGAAGAAAGCGGGCCGGGCAGCGTATTACCGCATTCAAGATGTCTGGATAGGCAGCCAGGCGATTCAGTATGGCTATCGCTTGCTCACCAGGAATCGCAAAGACTTCCAGGACTTACCGGGTCTCGATCTCCTGGTGTTCGGAGAAATTGCACCGATGTGATCGGGCGCTCAGACCCCCCGGGCCAGGTGGTAGTAGGCGGCGTTCCACCTGAGCTCGTTCTTGAACTGCGTGAGCGAAGTCTTCCCGTCGATCAGGAGGAACTCGATACCGGCCATTTCGGCGAAGTCCTCCAGGTGCTGCGCGGTCACCGGCTGGCTGTAGCCGGCGTGATGTGCTCCACCCGCGTGGATCCATGCCGCCGCCGCGATCTTGAGATCGGGCCGGGGAATCCACAGGGCCCGTGCCACGGGCAGCTTGGGCAGCGGCGCATCCGGCGCAACGACATCCACTACATTCACCACCATGCGGAATCGTGTCCCCATGTCAATCACGGACGCGTTGACAGCGGGGCCGGCCGCCGCATTGAATACCAGCCTGGCGGGATCGTCCTTGCCCCCGATTCCCAGGGGATGCATCTGCAGGGACGGTTTTGCATCCGCAATGGTGGGGCACACCTCGAGCATGTGCGCGCCCAGCACCTTCATGCCGCCCTTGGGCAGGTGATAGGTGTAGTCTTCCATGAATGTCGTTCCGCCCGGAAGCCCGGCAGCCATGACTTTCATGGACCGCACAAGGGCAGAGGTTTTCCAGTCTCCCTCGGCTCCAAAGCCATATCCATCCGCCATCAGCCGCTGGACGGCGAGGCCCGGAAGCTGCGCAAGGCCGTGCAGGTCCTCGAAGCAGGTCGTGAATGCATGGAATCCCCCGGCCTCCAGGAAGTGCCGCATTCCCAGCTCGATGCGCGCCGCTTCGCGCAGGCTCCCGCGCCTGGTGCCGCCCGCGCGCAGATCCTTGTCAACCGCATACTGGGCGTCGTATTCGGTCATGAGCCGGTCCGCCTCCGCGTCCGTCACGGCCTTCACGCTTGCCACGAGGTCTCCCACCCCGTACCCGTGCACCGCGTAGCCGAACCGGAGCTGCGCCTCCACCTTGTCGCCCTCTGTCACGGCAACTTCGCGCATGTTGTCGCCGAACCGGGCGATCTTCAGGCCCTGCGCGTCGTGCCAGGCTGCCGCGGCACGGAACCAGGCGGCCAGATCCTGCTGGACATCATCGTCCTGCCAGTGGCCGACAACAACCTTGCGGCCCAGGCGCATCCGTGTGCCGATGAAGCCGAACTCCCGGTCCCCGTGGGCGGACTGGTTGAGGTTCATGAAATCCATGTCGATCGATGACCAGGGTATGTCCCTGTTGTACTGGGTGTGCAGGTGCACGAAGGGCTTTCGGAGCGCGGAGAGGCCGGCAATCCACATCTTTGCCGGGGAGAACGTATGCATCCACGTGACCAGCCCGATGCAGTTCTTTGCCGCGTTCGCTTCCCTGCACACCTCCAGGATCGCATCCGGAGTGGTGACAACGGGCTTGAACACGACTTTCACGGGAATTGCAGGCGATGCGGAAAGGCCGCGCGCGATCTCCTGCGCGTGCTGTCCGACCTTGTCGAGTGTTTCCTTCCCGTACAGGTGCTGGCTGCCGGTGACGAACCAGGCTTCGAGCTGCTTCAGATCGATCATGCGTCTTTCTCCTCTCCGTCGAACACGGCCCGCAGGGCCTCCAGGGATTGCACGAGCATGCGCTCAAGCTGTGGGTCAGAGTACTCGCGGCCGACCTTGGGCCCGCTGAGCTCAAGATACCCCGTGACGGCCTCCGCTGGGAAGCGTCCCGCGTTGCGGTCGATGAGCTGCTTCAGCCGGGTCAGATCCACGATGCCGCGCGCCCGCTCGTCCGGTGCGAAGCCGAAGGTGGAGTTGAAGATCACGTCGGTATTCTTGAAGTGGAACTCCCACATCCACGGAATCTCCAGCTCGAAGAGGCTCCAGTTGTCGTGCAGCACTCTGCCTTCCGCGTCCGCCACGCCGTGGGAAATGTCCCCGCAGAGAAGCAGCGGGACCGTGCTGTCAGGGTGGGCAGCCAGAAATGGATCGAGCTCCGATGTCAGCTCGCGCACTTCTTCCGGTGTCGAGGGGTACTCCCATAACGATGACATGGGCTCGATGGCGAGCGTCTTCAGACCCGCCGTGCGGGCAGTGCGCGAGCAGGCCTTTCATGTTCTCGAAGAAGCAGCGAATGCCGCGTTCCCGCAGGTGGGGCTGGTCACGCAGCGTGATGCCCGCGTTCGAGCCGGCAGATTCAGCCCCGAGCAGGGCGGCCACGTGGATGATCCTCTCCCATCCCCTCCGCGCCCCATCCTCCAACAGCGGATCGCCGCTTGCGAATCCGCCCAGCTCCCGGTGGGAAGTGAAAAGGCTGCTGATGCGCACCTCCCTCTTCTCCGCCTTTGCGCGGAGCTTCTTGAAATACTCGTCCTCCGCGCTGAAGGTCGGGTAGGAGCTCCCGATCTGCAGACGGTGAATGCCGAGGCCCTGCATGATGTCGAACAGCCATTCGAAGCTGTAGCGGGCCTCAATCGGATCGCTTTTTACTCCCAGATGGACTTTCATGGAACGAACACCACCTTGTTGAACGATTCTTTTCGCGCAAGGACCCGGGCAAACACGTCGGCGCCCTGGGAGAGCGGCGGGGTATGGCTCACGAGCCGCGCGACCTCGATGCCGGAGCCGAGATGCGAGAGGACCGTGGTCCAATCGTTCCTTCCCTCGGGCACCACCCTGGAGTTCCAGGTCCCCCTGATCGTCAGCTCCCTCCTGAGGATCGAGGAAAAGTCCTTTTCACCGATTTCGAAGCTGCCCCTGATATTGCCGAGGAACACCACCTCGCCGAACCGTGCCCCGCATTGGACGGCCTGCAGGAAGGTGAGGGGAAGGCCGATGGCTTCCACCACCCTGTCCGCGCCCGCGCCGCCGGTCTCCTGCTTGATCCGGGCCACGGGATCGCCAAGGCGCGAGTCTACGGGCGTGAATCCCATCTCCTCAGCGAGGGCGAGCTTGCGGTCGTCAATGTCCACGACAAAGACGCGGCTGCACCCGCGAAGCCGCATCCACTGCGCGGCCATGTTCCCGATGGGACCTCCGCCGAACACGGCCCCGAAATCACCTGGCCGGATGGAAAGCTTGTCCACGCCATGCAGCGCCACCGCGCACGGCTCGGTGAGGGACGCGTCCTGCATGCTCACGCCCTCCGGCACCGGCATGAGGTTGGCTTCAGGCACCCACACCCGTTCCGCAAAGGCGCCGTCGCGCCGTGAGCCCAGGTAATCGTAGTCGACGCACTGAGCGTAGTCTCCAGTCTGACAGGGGATGCAGCGCCGACAGGGTATGAGCGGGAAGGCAATCACTTTCGCTCCGGATGGAAGCCGGGCCCCTGCTGCAGGCTCCTCTACAACGCCCGAAAACTCGTGGCCCATGATCAGGGGATAATGGTAGGCGGCGCCCTCGAAACCCCTGTGCAGGTCCGAGTTGCAGATCCCCGAGTACGCCACCCTGATCAGCGTCCAGTCCGGACCTGGGCGGGCAGGGTCCGGAACCTCCATGTATTCCAACAACTTGTCCTTTTTCAGGACCAAGGCTTTCATGCGCGAACCGTATCCGGATACCCCGGATTGTTCAAGAGGATTTGACTGAATTTGATCTAAATTGATCGAATCTGCTTGATGGGAAGCAGAAAAAAGGTATACTTGGCCGGTCATGGGATCCATGAGGTCAGGGAGGCAGGAATGAGAGCAGCGGTGCTAGAGGCGCTGAACAGGATTGTGGTCAAGGACGTACCCGAGCACGCGTGCGGGGACGATGAGGCGATCCTCGAAGTCAACGCGTGCGCGGTCTGCGGGTCCGACATCCGCATATTCCACTACGGCAACGACCGGGTGAAAACGCCTGCCATCATAGGACACGAAATTGCGGGACGAGTCGTGGCAGCGGGACGTCTCGTCACGCGCGTGAAACCCGGGGACCGCATCGCAATTGGCGCCGACGTGCCGTGCGGCACCTGCCACTGGTGCACGAACGGCATGGGGACCAACTGCAGAATCAATTATGCCATCGGATACCAGTTTCCCGGAGGGTTCCAGGAGCGGATGGTCCTCAATGCAACGACGCTGAACTACGGGCCTGTCACGCCCATCCCCGACGGGCTTTCTTTTGCCGAGGCTGCAATCGCGGAGCCCCTGGCCTGCGCGGTGAACGGGCTGGAGCTCGCGCAGTTCGGCCTGGGGAAAAGCATCTGCATCATCGGCCTGGGGCCCATCGGGTGCATGATGCTCGAGCTGTCCAGGGTGTTCGGCGCCTCGCGCGTCTTTGCGGCCCAACGATCGCGCGCCCGGTTGGACATGGCCCGGCAGTTCCTCCCCCAGGCGCGTTTCATCGCCACGGAGGAGGAGGACCTGGTGGAGACGGTCATGAAAGAGACCGGGGGCGAAGGAGTGGACCTCGCCATCACCACGGCCGGCACCGTGCAGGCGCACGACGACGCCATCCGCATGGTGGCCCATCGGGGCTATGTGAATCTCTTCGGCGGGCTCAAGAACCAGCCGAAGCTCAGCATCGACTCGAATCTCATTCACTACAAGGAATGCTTTGTCATGGGAAGCCATGGCTCGCTGCCGCGGCATCACCAAACCGCCGTGGGGCTGATTGCGGCCGGCTCGGTGCAGGCGAAAAAATACATCTCGCAGGTCTTTTCCATTGAAAAAACCGCCGAGGCCTTCGCATTTCACGAGTCGCGTCAGGGCCTGAAGGTGATCGTGGCCCCGCACGGAGAGAAGGCGGCATGGGCATGAGAAGAATCGGCATCGCGCCGTCGATGATGTGCGCCGACTTCATCAACCTCGGGAAAGAGCTGGACCTCATGAAGGCGGAGGGTGCGGATTGCCTGCACGTGGACATCATGGACGGTCATTACGTGCCCAATTACACCCTTGGCCCGGATTTCTGCAGGAGGCTTGCCGAGTATTCTCCCCTCCCCCTCGACATCCACCTCATGATCGAGAACATCGATGCGCACGCCCCCCTTTTCGCAAAGCTCCCCGGGGCGCGGGTGTCCTTCCACCCCGAGGCCACGTGGCACCCGCTGCGCACCATTGACCTGATCAGGAGCTGCGGCGCGCAGGCGGGCATCGCGGTAGACCCCGCGCTGCCGCTTTCCGCCGTGGAGGATATGCTCCCGCACGTGAGCCTGGTCTGCATCATGACGGTGAACCCCGGCTACGCGGGGCAGGCTTTGATTCCCGAGGCGCTGGACAAGCTCCGCGCGCTGGCCGACCTGGTGCACGATCGCGGCCTTGAGATCCAGGTCGAGGTGGACGGCAACGTGAGCTGGGAGAACATCCCCCGCATGGTGAAAGCGGGCGCCGATCTGCTCGTGGCCGGAACCTCATCGCTCTTCGACGGAAAGGGGGACCTCAGGGCGAACCTCCGCCGCATGCGCGCGGCAATCGGCAGGGACTAGCCGGGATGCTGTCCGCCGAACGACACGCGCTCATTCTCCGCGTGCTCCGACAGAACAGGTTCGCCTCCGTGGGGGAGCTGGCGGGGATCGCGCGGTCTTCCGAGGCCACCATCCGGCGCGACCTTGGCGGCATGGAAGAATCCGGCCTGGTCCGCAGGGTGAGGGGCGGCGCGGAGCTTGCGGCGGAGCAGGGAGCCGCCGAGCAGCCGGGGGAGCTTCCCTTCGAATACCGAAAGGGCATACAGCTTGAAAAGAAGCGCATGATCGCCCGGGCGGCCGCGGCGCTGTGCGCGGACGGAGAGACGGTCATGATCGACGGCGGCTCCACGACGTACCAGATGACGGAGTTTCTCCGGGAGCTCCGGCTGCAGGTCATCACCAACTCGTTCGCGATTGCCCACGAGCTGGCGCGCAGCTCCCGCTGCACCGTCATCCTGAGCGGCGGCGTGGTCCACCCGGATTCGCAGCTCGTTCTGGATCCCTTCGGGGAAGACCTGTTCGAAAACTACACGGCCTCCCGGCTCTTCATGGGCGTGTACGGCATCGACGAGACGGGCGCCACCAACACGGAAGCCCTCCTCATCAAGACCGAAAGGGCCATGATCGAGAGGGCCCGCACGCTCGTGGTCCTGGCGGACTCGAGCAAGTTCGACCGGCGCGGGAGCCTTCTGCTCTGCGGGTTCGAGAAGATCCACGAGCTCATCACCGATCCCGGCATTGACGCACGGCACCGGGAGATGCTCCTTTCCCGTGGCGTGCACCTGATCGTGGCCGGGGCCTAGCCCCTAATGCAGGCCGTGCTCGTTGAAGAAACCTGAGTACTTCTTGTCGGTGCCCATGATGTGATTCTGGAGCCAGTTCTTGAGGAAGCCCATGATCTCGAGGGTAAGGCCGAATCCCTTCCGGTCCGCCCGCTCTTTCAGGTCCAGGGCCGTCCGGGTGAACTCATCGTGCTCGCTCTTGTGCGTTTCATAGCCGGGGTAGTGGAACTTCTTCATGTACCCCTCTTCCAGCTTGAAATGCGTGGCGGCATAGTCGACCATCGCGTCAATAGTCGTCTTCTGCATCTCGCGGCCTCTTCTCGCGAGCATCGCCTCGTTCAAAGAGTTCACCATCTCGACGAGTTTCTTGTGCTGGCCGTCGATCACCTGCACGTTGACGCTCAACTCATCAGTCCATTCGAAGAATGCCATGTTGTCTCTCCTGTGCCGTCCTGAACGCCAAGGCCCATCATAGCACCCGGGAGGTCCGAGGGTCGAGCGACCTCACTGCTTTTCCTTTTCCGCCCTCTTGCTCCGCAAACGCGCAATGTACAGATACGCGGCAAGCTCAGGGTCGATTTTCTCCTCCCGCGCAATGCCCGAAATCCTGCGGCGCAGCTTCGTCCTCTCCTCTTCATGGGCCTTTGCCACCATGCCGGTCAGCTCGTCATAGCTCAGCCCGGGCTCCCGGCGTGAAGGCCGCAGCAGGGCGGTGAGCCTCGCGCGAGTCCCCTCCGGCAGCGCGAGCCTCCGGACCACGATGTCGAGAAAGAACAGGACAAGCGCGGCCAGCAGCATGTAACGCCAGGCCGCATTCTCCCCTGCCGTCCGCCCCGGCTCCCGACGGAGGACCTCGGCAATGGAGGCCTCGTCCTCGGCAGAGGTGATGACCTTTCCGCCAGTGGCGGCGGCAAGCTGCCCGAGGAGCCCGGTGTCCACACCGAGCATCCGGTACTCGTCGGAGTACGGCACGCTTGCCGCGAGCGTCAGGGGCGCAAGGGTCACGTCACCTGCCCGCGCGGACAGCGTGACGGCGTAGTCCCCCACACGGCCGGCGTCGAAGCCGCCCTCGTAGAGTCCCGGGCCGACCTGGCCCACCTTGATTTCGGTGCGCTCCCCCTCCGGGCCGAGCACGATGCCGCTCAGGTCCAGGCCGTTGACGAACGCGCCGACCGCGTCGTAGGCATCCACGCGGATGGATGCTTTCCCGCGTGAGACGTCGATTCGCGGGTGCAGAAACTCTCCGCCGGAAGGCCGCTCGATCCATCGGACCTGCTGCGCGACAAATCGGGGGAACTGGTCCCAGCCGAGCCACGCCCGGCTCCACCTGCCGCGAAAGTCCGACGTGAAGGCGGCGGTCCTGCCCAGGCCGTAGCGCCACTCGGCAAGAAGCGGCGCATCGTACAGCGCGGAGAGCACCATCTCGGCGCCCGGCTTCATGTACGTGAGGACGAATCCGGCAAGGCTCGGCATTCCTTCGAGGGAGATGCCGCGGATGCTTTCCCCCGCCGACACGGCGCGCGGGAGGAAGTTTTCTTCCACGAGCAGTCCCCGGGTCACCAGCGTGGTCTCCGTCATGAATATCTGCGGCACGTCCCGCGGATCGTCCGTGGCATACGTCCGGCCCCCGCCCCATCGCGCAATGTTCCGCAGCAGCGCCGTGTCGGCGTCCTCTCCCACCGCCACCGTGGAAACGCTGATCTTCTCCCGCGCCATCCTGCGGACCAGCTTCTCGAAGTCACCCGGGTTGGTCAGACCGTCCGTCAGGACGATGATGTGCCGCAGGGGAGCGGTGGACGAGGAAATCGCCCTGTAGGCCTCCTCCAGCGCGGGGTACATGACGGTGCCGCCTCCCGGCTGGAGGGAGGCAAGATCGGTGACGATCTGCTGGACGTCACCCGCATCGGTAATGGGCACCGTCCACTCCCAGTCCGCGTCGAAGGCCAGGAGACCCACCCGGTCAAAGGGGTTGAGCAGCTCGATGGAGGAGAGAGCGGCGGATTTCACCACGTCGAGCTTCGTCTCCCCGGTGGGCACCGGGCTGCTCATGCTTCCCGACTTGTCGACGACGAGGACCAGGACGACGCGCGGGAGCTGCACCTGCGATTTCACGTCCATGTCCACGGGAAGAATTCTCGATCGGGGTCTTGTAGTACCCCCCGGAGCCGAAGCTGCTCGGGCCCCCGATCATCAGCAGACCGCCGCCCGTATCGCGCACGTAATGCGCGATTGTCTCCATCTTCTCGTTGGAGATGCCGTAGCCGGGCACGTCATCGAGGATGAGAGCGTCATACGGGAGGTAGCCCGCAAGGGTGCCGGGCAGTCCTGCCGGGCCGCGTTCCACCGTGGTGATGCCCTGGGCCGCCAGCGCGGCAAGCAATGCCGGCGATTCGTGACCGGGCCGGGCCACGTAGAGGACCTGCGGGGGGCCGGTCACTTCCACGAAACGCCGGTAATGATTGTTCTCGGGACTGGCGTCGGAGGGGGCCTCGACCAGCGCGTCCCACGCCTGCAGGCCCTTCTGCGGGAAGACAGCGGAGAATTGCACGGCGTTCTCCCCGGGCGCGAGCATGCCCTCACGGGCTGCCACCGGCAGACCCTCGCGGAACAGGGTGATCCGGCCCCGGGTCTCTGTTCTGCTGCGCACCATGACGGTGACCTCGTGCGGCTCGCCCTGCCGTACACGTTCAGGGGCGCGGATGTCCTCAATGGAAACTTCGCCGCGGTTGACCGCAGGCCCGGAAGCAATGCGCGGGAAGAGCGGCGCGGGAAAGATCCTGGCCCCGAGGGACCGGGCCACGGTGGCTGCCTGTTCCGCGCTGCCCCTGTTTTGATTTCCGTCGGTCAGGAGCACGATCCGAGGCGCTCCCCCGGTCACCTGGGCGAGGCTGAACTGGATTGCGCCGCCGATGTCCGTGGCGCCCCCGTCCACCTCGCCGTGCTCACTGGGAAGGGGCGCTCCGGGAGCGAGCGGCTCCATCTCCGCGTTCGCACCGAACCGCGCCAGCCAGGCGTTGTCTCCCGACGCCCCCCACGAGCCGCCGGGTCTCAACCTGCCGCGGATCGCGTCGATGATCTGCGCCGCCCGGGCGCGCTGCTCGTCGCTGATGCTCCGGGAGTCATCGAGGAGAAAAATGATGGAGAGCTGGTCGGAAAAACGGGCAAGCCCGAGCCCTCCGAGACCGAGCGCCAGAAGCGCGATGGCTGCGCTGCGCATGAGAAGGAACGTTCTGCGGCGCACGGGAGAGAGCAGGCCGTCCTGACGCCGCAACGTGCGCACCGTGACGACAACCAGGGCCGGGATGACCAGCAGAACGAAAAGCCAGGCAGGAGACTGGAAACTCATCTCTTCGTCCCCGAGCTTGCGGGTTTCGTCCCTTCCGCGGTGCGCAGCCAGACCAGCCATTCGAGGAGGATCAGGGCAAGGGCAAAGACTGCGAATGCGACCCAGGCCAGCGAGTCGCCGCCCGAGCCTGCCGTCGGCGCGGCGGCTCCCGCTCCCGCTGTTCCGCCTGCCCGTTGAGTGAAGCGCGGCCTCACGTCGGATTCAGCCTCGCTCGTCAGGCTCACGGCAAACTCGCTTGTCTTCCCGCCCGTCTCCACCCGGTAATAGCCGACCTGCGCGGTGTCGAAGAACTCCACAGACTGCCCCGCGGAAGGGACTGATTCTCTTGTGCCGTCGGGTCTGACCACGGTCAGGTTCCCGGCAGACGGCACGGAAAGCATGCGGGGGCTTCCGGCCTGCACCTGGTCGGCCTGGACGTTGAGCCAGGTGGGGAAGAACCACGAAAGCGCGTTGGCGAGCAGGAGCGGGAAACCGGTTCTGAGCGGGAAGTCGGACTGCGCGGGATCAAAGCCGACGAGAAGCACCTTGAGCCCCGGCTGATCCCAGGAGAGCATCAGAGGCGACTCATGGGAAACGGCGAGCGGCGTGAAGCCGGGCCCTGGCTCCAGGCGAAGAGCGGACCCGATGGTGAGGCCGCTGAGGGAGACTGATTCCAGCAGAGGGTTGGACCGGCTCCAGCCCGTGACGGCGGGCCGAGGAATCCGGCCGGTCACGTGGACGGGCAGGTTCGGAGGCACGGCCGCGAAGCACACGTAATTGCCCTCCTCGAGAGGAGGCGGCTCAACGCCGTCGAACACCACGACATCATCCGCATCGCATTCGCGAGCTTGCGGGTTTCCGCGAGCTTGCCGGTTGCATCCGAAAGAACCTCCGGTTGATCCACGGCGCGTATGGTGACCCCAGGAAGCGAGCCAAGGGCCTTCTGCAGGAAAAACGAGCCCGGCCCGACGATCAATACGCGCACGCTCCGGGCCGGCGCGAACACGGCATAGGCGCGATCATCCACCGGAAAAGCGTCCTCAAGGCGGATCCGGGCCTCGACCCTGCCCGTGGTCGGCCCCTTCCAGGGAACGCTGAGGGTCCGAAGCTCGCCGGCAGCGAGGCTCACCGTGCGGGACACGACGACGGCGCGTTCCGCGGTGACGGTGAGCGGGACAGAAACGGGCGCCCGACCGAAATTGTGCAGGGCCAGGAACATCTCGTAGGTCTCTTCTCCCGAGAGGGTGCGGCGGAACGAGAGCCCGGTGATGCCCACGTTGTCCCGCGCGGTCCCGACGGAAAGAATGCGCATCCAGGGAACAGATGTGTCCAGGTCGCCGAGCGAGTCGAAGGCCCCGTCGGTCACCAGGATCACCTGGTCCCCTCGACGGGCATCGCGCAGGGTGAGGGCGAAGAGCATGCTGTCCCTGAGGTCGCCCGGCTCGTCGGTGGGGGAGGCGCTCTGGATTGCCCGGCGGAGCAGGTCCCGATTGGCGGTAAACGGGACCGCCAGGCGCGGGGAGCGCCCCGCGGTGATCAGCGCCATGCGCGCCCCCCTGCGCAGCCCGGCCAGGACGTCCATGGCGCGCACCCTGGCCAGCTCGAAACGCGTGCGGGTGCCTTCCCGGGTTTTCATGCTCGCCGTGCTGTCCAGAACGAGCACCGTGTCGCCGGCCGCCGCATACCCGCGGCCCGGGAAGCGCGGCCCGGCCAGCGCAACGGCCAGAAGCGTCACGGCCAGCACCTCCAGGATCAGGCTGAGGTTCTTCAACAGCCTCTTGATGCGCACGCTCGTGCGCTTTTCACGCAGCACCTCGTTCCAGAACACAAGGGAGGAGACCGGCGTGCGCCGCCAGCGCACGGCAATGCTGTGAAGGATCACGATGACCGGGAGGAGACCGAGGAGGAGGAGCCAGAGCGGCGCGGCGAAGCTCATCGGGAATGCAGGTGCGCCCCCTGGCGGAGGTACTTCAGAACGACCTCTTCAAAGGGCACGATCGTGGCGGTGCGCAGGTACTCGATGCGGTTCTTGAGA
This sequence comes from uncultured Spirochaetota bacterium, assembly GCA_963820435.1. GTDB lineage: Bacteria > Spirochaetota > Spirochaetia > SZUA-6 > Fen-1364 > Fen-1364. Next base: position 99,020 of record CAWGAC010000018.1, read on the forward strand.
CAGAACTCCTCCACGCCGCCGAAAAACTCCGTCACGCGCCGCCGATAGGCCGCCCGCATCGGCTTGTCCACGGCCACGGCAAGCTCCCGCCCGGTCTCCATGTCGGTGAGCCGCAGCGTCCCCTCCTCTCGCGGAGCGATCTCGTCGCGGTCCAGCACGTGGACAAGCACGACGTCGAAATCGCGGAACAGGAGGGCGCGAAGCCCGCGGCGGTAGCCCGGGGAGGACTCGTCCATGAGGTCCGTGATGACGATGGCCAGGCCCGGGCTGCGCGCGCGCAGCGCGTAGTCCTCCAGGGACCGTGAAATGTCCGTGCCGCCGCCGGCGCGGATCCTGCTCATGTATTCCAGAAGGTGGAAGAGCTGCGCGCGGCCCCTGCGGGGCGCGAGCGCTCCCCCCAGGCCCGCGGCGAACGTGGTCACGCCCACCCGGTCCAGGGAGCCGATCCCCACGTAGCCCAGCGCCGCAGCCAGCCGGCGGGCATAGTCGATCTTTGGCGGCGTCCCATAGGACATGGACGCGCTTGCGTCGAGCAGCACGTGCACGGTGAGGTCTTCCTCTTCCGCGTACAGCCGCACAAAAAGCCGGTCCAGCCGGCTGAAGATGCTCCAATCGATGGAGCGGAAGTCGTCCCCGGGCTGGTACGTGCGGTAGTCGGCGAAGTCGAGGCTGGTTCCCCGGCGCGGGGAGGCATGCGCGCCCCTCGTGTCCCCTCGGTAGATCCGGCGCGATACGAAAGAAAGGTATTCGAGCTTGCGGAGGAACTCGCGGTCGAACAGGTCCCGGTCCATTACCTTTGCTCGGTCGTCTCCGGCACGCGCTGGCGCACATCGTCGATGATCTGCTCGGGGGTGATGCCTTCCGCCTCCCCCTCGAAGTTGAGGAGGATCCTGTGACGCAATGCCTGGCGGCAGACCGATTTCACATCCTCGAACCCCGCGTTCATCCTTCCGTCGAAAAGAGCCTTCGCCCGGGCGGCCAGCACGAGGCTTTGCGGGCCCCGCGGGCTTGCCCCGTAGCGCGCATAACGGGAAACGAGCTCCGTCGCCGTGGGGGTGCCCGGGCGCGTTGCCATCGCGAGCCGTATGGCGTAGTCCTTGACGTGCGCGGCCATGGGGACCTCCCGGACGAGCTCCTTGATCCGGGCAATGGCATCCGCGTCCATGATCCTGTTCAGGGGCCGCTGCGCCCCGACGGTGGTCCGGTCGATGATCGTTGCGATCTCTTCCGCCGAAGGATAGCCGAGAGCGATCTTGAAGAAGAACCTGTCAAGCTGCGCTTCCGGCAGGGGATAGGTGCCCTCCATCTCGATGGGGTTCTGCGTTGCCAGCACGATGAACGGCGAGTCCAGCGTGTAGGTCGTACGGCCCACCGTGACCGTCTGCTCCTGCATGGCCTCCAGCAGCGCCGATTGCGTCTTGGGCGTGGCGCGGTTGATCTCGTCCGCAAGTACCACGTTGGCGAAAACCGGTCCTTTCTGAAAGCGCACGAACCGGCGGGTGTCCACGCCCGCCCCGGCGGCCTGCGTCTCCTCCTGGACAAGGACATTGGTGCCGATGATGTCCGCCGGCATCAGGTCGGGGGTGAACTGGATGCGGGAGGTCGCGATGTCCAGCACCTGGCCCAGGCACTTGATCAGCAAGGTCTTGCCCAGCCCCGGTACTCCTTCCAGAAGAGCGTGGCCGCCGCAGAAAAGGCACACAAGGACGTCCTCCACGATGGCCTCGTTGCCGACGATGGCGCGGCCTATCTCGCGCTTCAGCGCGGACACATTCTCCTTTACCCATGCCGACTTTTCCCGCGCGTCCATGCGTCCTCCTCAGTGAACCCCGATGATCGTGAAGTAGCTCTTCACGTATTCCTTCAGCTTCGGCGGGACCTCCTCCCGGGTCAGCGCGCTTTCCGCCGCCTGTGCATACTGCCTCAGCACCTTGTCCTCCGGCAGCCGCGAGCCGCTCCACTCCGGGAGCGCCCTGACGAGGAACTTCGTCGAGTCGCCTTCACCGGGCGCGGCTTCCGCTTTCAGGGGGCTGCCCCTCCCGCCCTGCTCGATCCTCGACGGCGGTCCTTTTGTATCAGGGGCCGGCATCAGGCCCGGAGCGCCGTTGGGCGCTCTTTTTCCGGGATCATTCGAATACGGGTCCGGCGCCGCTCCGCTCCCTCCCTGCGGCGCATTGTCCTGCCCCTTTCCCGACGAATCGCTGCCGGGAGGGAGAAGACCGGCGCCCGGCTCACGAGGGGGCGCCTGTGGTCCCTGCGCGATGGAGGGGGGCTCCCCCCCCTCTGTGCCCGGCGGGGGAGAGGAGCCCAGGCCCTGCCGCAGACGCTTCAATGCATCTCCCATGTCCCTCAGATCCTGGGCTCCCTGGTCATCCTCGGGCATTGGCTGGGCAAACCCGTCCCCTTTGCCTGCTTTGCCCGTTCCCGACCTGTTCCCCCCCGTTGGATCCTCTCCCCCTGCCGGGCCGTGCCCGCTCCCCCGGGGCTCTCCCGACTTGAAGGCCCGAAGCCGCAGGTCGTATTCGGCGGTCAGCCTACGCTCGAGGTCGGACATTCGATCAAGTGCTTCATCTTTCCGGAGGGCGCCCTCCGCGAGGTCTCTCCCGAGCTTGGCGAGCTCCTGGGCCAGGGCAAGGCTCCGCCCGAGGTTCTGAGATCGCGCCGAGTCCTGCAGGCTCTGGCCGTAGCCCTGCAGATCCTCGCCGATCATGGCAAGCTCGCCCGGGCTCGCGTGCCGGGCCGCGAAGAGGCCGCGCAGGTCGAAGGGAAATATCAGCGCGAGCGCGATGAGCGCGGCCAGAACAGGCACGAACGGGAGCAGGGGAAGCCGCAGCGTGCCCAGGATCCGCCGCGGGCTCGACCGGGCCATGAGCCCCGCAGCCTCCCCGATGACTGCCTCGGAGAAAGTCTCTCCCCAGGGCTCATCGATGAGCTCGAGCGCCGTGCTGGCAAGCTCCCTGCTGCCCAGGGACCGGTCGGCGTTGATGAGAAGGCGCCGAACGTCGATCCGGCGAACAAGCGCGAGAATGATGCCCCCGAGAGCACCGATGCCCGCGGCGCAGCCCGCGATTGCCGGCGCGGGAAAGGGAAGAGAGAGTGTCCCGGCGAGCGCGGCGGCCGCGAGCCCCGGGAGGAGCCCGAGAAAAAGCCCGTCGGAAGCCTGCCGCACGACGAGATCCCGCCGCGCATGCCGCACGAGCCTCCGCACGCCCGCCGTGAATTCCGCGCGTACCGTTCCCTGTGGTGCCTTATTGCGTCCCGTTTTTCCCTGGCCGTTCACGGCTTCTTATTCCCCCCAGACTGGCATAAGCGGTCCCGGCGAGCAGGAGCGCTGCCAGCAGGCTCATGATAACGGAAAGTGAGAAAAAGGGAATGGAGCCGAAGGGGAGGCTGATCGGCGCCACGGCAGTCCCGTCCCGGGTGAGGATGCTCAGGATGGCCACGATTGGATTTGCCGCGGGAACGACGAGGGCGCTGACGATAAGAAACATGATTGTGCCCACGGCGAGAGCCACGTCCCGCGCGACCTGCCGCTCCAGCAGGACCAGGGTCAGGAGCCCGTACATCCTGACTGCGAAGGTGGCGGCGCCGATCACCAGCAGGGCGGGGAGGACCAGCGACAGGCCCCCGCCGCTCACGGCAAGCGATGCGAGGAGGAAGGGGGCGCCCAGGGAGAGGAGGAACAGCGTGTGCAGCAGAGCGAATAAGGCCTTGCCGGCCACAATCGAGGCCAGTGGGACGGGAGTGAGGAGAGCGTAGTCGCGCAGCTGCACCTGCGCTTCTGGAGAAAACCCCTCCGAGCCGTAGCGCGCCCCCAGGTATGTCAGGCAGACGTACAGGCCGATCGCTACAGAGGTGAAGGTCCCTGGAAAGACCCCGGTGCGCACCACGGCATCGAAGCTCGTGCGGGGCCACCAGAGCAGGAGCGCTACACCTACCACGCCGACCAGGGCAAGGTATGAGCGAAGGATTGTCTGCTGCACGAAGTAGGTTCTGACTCCCTCGTCCATGAAGGGGTTGCGGGCGATCCTCATCGCGCCTCCACAACGACCAGGGTGAGCGCGGGCCGATCCGGCACCCAGCCGGCGCCTGCAAGAACCAGGGGGATCACAGGGTCATCCATCCATCCGGCAAACAGGCTCGACCCCTTTCCCGGCTCCCCCTCGGACTGATCCAGGAATAAAGCCCTGCGTGCGTCCCCCGCGATCCGCAGCCGGGCCTCTGGAGCGCTCATGAAGAGGCCGTCGACCGTCGCGAATGTCCGCGTGACGGTTTCAAAAGGCGCAACGTCCCCCACGAGGTAGCCCCGGCCGGCGTGCAGGAGAAAGCACCGACGCATCAGGCGCGCCGAGCCGTTGGAAACCGTAAGCGTGAGGGAGGGCTCGCCGCCGCTCACGCTGGCCTCGAGGGGCATGGAAATCACGGCGTTCAGCACGAGCAATCGGCTTCCGAACCTGCCGAACGAGAGGCCGCCGAGGACCGTCTCCTGGCCGATGTCCACGGCGAAGCCTGGATTTGGAGCGCTTCCCCCGCGGGTCGGGACGCCCATGTGGATCGCCTCGTCCACCGCAACGTCGGCCGTGCCCAGGGAAAGCTCGGCAGTGCCTGCCCGCACGGCGAACAGGCCGATCTTTTCCGTGACGCGCGCCAGGCCGTCCCCTGAAACGACATCCACCCTCGCCGCGTCAAGCGCCCTGGCATCGGGCCGGAAGAGCTCCCGATTGAAGAGCAGCCAGCCCGCGCACCCTGCCGCTGCCACGACGCACAGGAGCAGCACGGCGCGCAGCCGGGTTCTGAACCGGCGTGAAAACCTGGCGGCGAGGAGAGGCGCGAGCAGCACCAGGTAGCCTCCGACAAAGGCCAGCACGGCGAGCGACGAGGGAAAACTCAGGGACGGGTATCCCAGGAGCGTCTTCATCCATGGATCGTCCACTGCGCCGGCTGTAAAAACGCCCAGGACGGGCTGTCGATCGTTCTCTGCCAGCCGCTGCCACAAGGCGAGCGAGCCCTCCCAGGAATCCAGGGGCGCGAGCGTGGGGTCGAACGCGGTGAACCAGATGGTCCCCCGGCCGAGCCGGCGCTGCACGACAATGGGAAGTCCCTCCTGGGACGAGAGGACCACACCCGTCGTGACTCTCGACGCCGCAATGATCATCCTCCCGCGGGGGCCTCGGCGGAGTCCCAGAAACGCGGAGAGAGACGGCAGATCGTCTCGTTCGCGCAGACCGGTGACCTCCACGGGCAGCAGCCGTCCCAGGCCCGCCCCGGCGTGCTGGAGGGCGTCCGTGCCCCCCGTGAAGACAAGGGATCCGCCTGTCACGACCCAGCGCTCCAGGGCCGCAACCTGCGCGGAGCGGAGCTGCTGGAAAGCGGTGTCGTGCACCACGACCATGTCCACCGCATCGTAGCCGGCCCAGGATTCCGGAAGATCGTCTACCCGGGGATACACGAGGCGGACGGCCTCGTTCGGGCCGGAGAGCGCGCTCACCATGTCCAGCGAGAGCTCGCTGCTGATACCGGCCACGAGACGGTCGGTGGTGGCGAGGGAGCGCAGGTCCACCTCCTGGCGGGCGAGCTCCGCGCCATCAGCAGCGACCGCAACCCTGAGCGAGCGGGCGCCGCGCGCGAGGGGAACCACGAATGGGATCCTCCGCGTGGCGCCCCCGGGAAGAAAAGCCTGGCGAGTGAAGGAGCGCTGCGCCACAAAGCCGCGCAGGCCGCCCCACGTCACCTCCACGCGTACGACTGCCTGGAGCTTCGTCCCCGAGTTCTCGACGCTCACCAGCAGGGGCGTAAAGCGTCCTTCCCGGATCACGCCGTTCCAACCGAGCAGCGTGTCGCAGCGTACGGACGACGCGGACTGTGCGGGCAGAGTTGCGGCAAGAAAGAAGAGGAAGGAGATGAGCGGCAGGGAAGCCACCGCGAACCTACTCGCCCGATCTGGTCTGTCCGTTTCGGACCTCAATTATGAACGACCGTCACACGTGTCCTGCCGGCTGATTCGATGCGCCGTTCACGAGGTCCTCTCCTGCACCCGCGAGTCGAGCATCGCATCACCGTCGAAAATGAAATACCCGCGGAAGCTCCTCCCCTGGAGAAGGAGGGGAAGCCACAGCACGTCGTCCGCCCACATCTTCTCATACGGGATGCTGTCAAGGGCGGTCCAGAGAGGGGCCGCCTCGTGCGTCTCACACAGCTCCCCTTCGAAGCCCGTCCCCGTGAAGACCACGCCGTGGAGCGCATACCCGTCGACAAACTGGAAAAAAAGCTCTCCGGCCTCGCGCACGCCCGTGGGCGTCACGCAGAGCTCCTCCTGCACTTCGCGGATGGCGCACTGCCGGGGAGTCTCACCCGGATCGATGCGACCCCCGGGGCCGTTGATCTTGCCCGCGCCCAGGCCTGTCTTTTTGTGGATGAGGAGGATCTGGCTGTCCCGCAGGACGAAGAGCAGTGTCGCCTTTTCGGTGGGCACCCAGGATGCCCAGTCGATCTCGCTCACCCTGCGCGCATTCACCTTCGCGCTCATAGGATTCATAACTTATCACAAAACAATTTTTGTTGCATTCCCGCGGGGCCGGGTTTATACTGCGCCCGATGAAGTATCTTCATCGCCGAAGGGGATTGTGAGAAGCAGGGGCCTCCTGATGGAGGTTGAAGGTCTCTCGTAGAGAGTCACCTCGAAATGCGCCTCTCACATCCCCTTCCACTTTTCAGAACAATCCGATGCTCCTTGCAATCCGCGGTATTTGACTCGGCGTGAAAACGTGCCTTCCAGAGACCACCTGAAAAACCGTGAGCAGGGCAATCACGGTGAGAAACACGCTTCGCGTGACAATGTGTGAAAAACCGTGAATGACGAGCCGGCCGCTCCCATGAGCGCGGCTGCCACCAGGAGAAGGTCGACCGATGGGGCAAGGAGGGAAGATACCGGAGCGCCGGGAGACCAGCCGGGCAGATTGACGAGGAGGTCGAACAGGAGCAGCCCGACTATGAGACCTGCGATGCCACGGGGTACGGCCTTCGGGCCGAGCGCGTACTCGCGCACCGTGGCCGTCTGGATGCGCCTACTCCCGCGTGCGCCGCGGCATGACCTTGAGGTACATCGCCTTGGCGTCGCCGGGCGCGTAGAAATCCTCCAGTTCGGCGATCTGCGCATATCCACGGGCGAGGTAGAACGCGCGGGTGGGCTCGTAGAGGGGACGCGCGGAGGTTTCGATGTACACGCGTGTGCCTCCCCGCGAGGCGATAGCCTCCTCGCTCTGCTCCAGGAGCTGCGTGCCCAGACCCTTGCCGCGGTACCTGCCGCTGACAACGATCCAGTACAGATCATAGCTCTCCCGCGTGCAGGCGATGGGCCCGAAGCTCGTATACCCCACCGTTTCTCCGTCCTGCTCGGCAAAGAGGAAGTGGTACCCGCATCGGGGCCCCTTGGCCAGTCGGTCCTCCACGAGCTCGACGGCGGTGTCCACTTCTTCCGGATAGAAAAAGCCGGTGGATTCCGTGATCTCCCGGACCCCCTGCAGGTCCTTTTCCGTCACGGTGCTCCTGAACCCGATCTTCACGACGTTCATGCGTGGCGCTCCTCTGCCTGTTTCCCGGCGCTCACTCGCGTGGCCGCCGAGACGATTCTTCCTACGACATCCTCGGTCGTCATTCCTGCCCTGCCCGCCGCGGCCATGAAACCCGCGTCCGGAGCGAGGCAGGGGTTGGTGTTCACCTCCAGGATCCAGGGACGTCCGGCCGGGTCCACCCTGAAATCCACCCGCGCGTATCCGCGCAAGCCGAACAGCCGCCAGCAATCGCGGCTCAGCCGTACCAGCGTCCGCACCAGCTCATCGTCTTCGGCCGGAAAGTCGAATACTCTGGGGGTGGCGGCGTACTCGAAGGACCCCTCCACCCACTTGGCCTTGTAGCCGACCATCCTCGGCTTGCTGCGGGGATAACCGACGAACTGGATTTCCGCCGGCGGAAGACTTACCGGCTCCTTTTCCCCGCCAAGGAGCGCCAGGTTGAACTCCCTGCCGTCGATGAATGACTCGACGAAGAGGTTCTCCATCGACTCCCGTTCCGCGCGTCGGCGAATCTCGGCCCCCAGGTCTTCCGCCGATCCGACCACCGAGCTGTCCTCCAGCCCGATGGACGCGTGCTCCCACACGGACTTCACGATCCATGGAGGCGGGAAGGCCGGCCCGGCATCAAGAGCCTCGGCCGCCGCCGCCCACGGGGGCGTGGCCATCCCTCCTGCCACGAGGCTCCTCTTGGCAAGCACCTTGTGCGAGGTGAGCAGTATCGCCTCGCAGGGAGCGCCCGTGTACGGAATGCCCAACGTGTCGAGAAGGCTCGGCGCGAGGTGGATCAGGCTACCCTTCCCCTCGATCGTCTCCGCGAGATTGAAGGCAACGAGGGGCCCGGCCGCCTTCAGCACTGCGGCGGTCACCCCAAGGTCGAGCGAGATGGGCACGTCGAATGTTTCATGGCCCAGCGCGTGCAGCGCCGCGCGGACCGTGTTCACCTGGACCAGGACGTCCGCTTCATCTGCCGGGGCCGAAGGGTCCACGCGGCCGTAGACAATCGCAATCTTCCGATGATTCATGGGGAGGCGTCGGTGTGCGGGAGAGACAAGTGCGCCGCGGTACGGGGTATTCCCCGAACGGGTACTCCCGTACTCCGCGGATTTGGCGCCGCGTCCGGCTCGGGCGCGGCGCATCGAGTGATCATTGTGCGTGTTGTCCTGCGGGATCCGGATACCGGAAAAGCAAACCCTGGTAGTTCTTCAGCACGAGGTCATCCCCGTCCCTCCCGACGACGTACTCCGGCAGAAGCGGTATCTTTCCGCCACCGGCGGGGGCGTCGATGACATACGTCGGCACCGCGTAGCCCGACGTGTGTCCGCGCAGGCCCTGGATGATTTCCAGTCCTCTCTGCACCGGGGTTCGGAAATGGGACGAGCCGATGATCGGGTCGCACTGGTACAGGTAATAGGGTTTCACCCGTGCCTTGAGGAGCGCGTGCATGAGCCGTGTCATGGTCTCCACGGTGTCATTGATGCCCGCCAGGAGCACCGTCTGGCTTCCCAGGGGTATTCCCGCATCCGCAAGCCGTGCGCATGCCTCCCGGGTCTCCGGGGTGAGCTCATCCGGATGAGTGAAGTGAATGCTTATCCAGAGGGGATGGTAGCGCTTCAGCACGCGGGTGAGCGACGTGGTGATCCGCTGCGGCATCACGACCGGCACCTTGGTGCCGATCCGCAGGAACTCGACGTGCGGGATCCTCCGCAGCCGGGAAAGCAGCCAGTCCAGCTTCTCATCCGAAAGGGTCAGCGGGTCCCCTCCCGAGAGGAGAACGTCCCTGATCTCGGTGTGGGCTTCGATATAGGAGATTGCCTGCTCCCACTGGGCCTGGAAAAAGATGCTGTTGCTGTCCGGGTTTTCCACCATGCGCGAGCGCGTGCAGTAACGGCAGTTGGACGCGCAGGAGTTGGCCACGAGGAACAGGACCCTGTCCGGGTAACGGTGCACGATGCAGGGCACCGGGCTGTCCTTGTCCTCGGCCAGCGGGTCCTCAGATTCTCCCGGTGTGCGCAGGTACTCGTCCGTGGCGGGTATCATGGTGCGCCGAAGAGGCTGCTCCGAGTCTTCCGGGTCGATCAGGCTCAGGTAATAAGGCGTGATGGCGAAGGGCAGCGAGCCCGAGTGCCGGGCAATCGCCGTCCGCTCATCCTCGGTGAGCCGCACGATCTTTTCCAGATCGTCCAGGGACCGCACGCGATTGCGCAACTGCCAGCGCCAGTCGCACCATTCGGCCGGCGTGGAAAGCGGGAAGAAGCGCGTCCGGAAGGCCTCCGCCCCGGGGGAGACGATGAACTTGGGGGTGAGGGGAGCTGCTCTCTTGATGGAGCGGGAATAGGACGTGAACGGCGGGATCGTAGTCCGGATGCCGGCAAATTCGGCAAAGTCCTGAACTACGGGCATTGTACCTGGAGGTTCTGCCTCCTCAGTGCTGAGCGCTTTGGTTTCCATTCTGTCGAAACTCCTTCATACTATCGAATGTCCGAAAGGAAGCTGTGCTTCTTTCGTCGGGGTTGTCGCGTCATGCTTTGCATGGTGTGCGAACGGCGGGTCCCCTCCCTTTCGAGCCTACAATGCAATGCATACTACAACGAAAAAACAAATGCAAGGGTTTTTTGGAAGTATCTTTGATCTACGATGGAAAAGGAACTTTTTACGGGGGCCATCGCAGGGCCGGGAGTCAATGGCCGCGCCGTGCTCGTCGGAGTGGAGCTCAAGGGCGCGGTCTCGGCGTGGACGATCCAGGACTCCCTGGCCGAGCTTGGGCGTCTGGCCGTGACCGCGGGGCTGGAGGTAGCGGGCACCACCTGGCAGAAGCTGGCCCGCCCCAATCCGGGCACATGGATCGGCTCCGGGAAGGTGCAGGAGCTCAAAGAATTACTCGCCGCCAGTGACGCTCATTTCGTGCTTTTCGACGACGAGCTCTCCCCCGGGCAGCAGAAGAAGCTTGAAATGGCCCTGGGTGACGGAATCAGGATAATCGACCGGACAAGGCTCATTCTGGACATATTCAGCCAGCACGCGCACAGCCGGGAAGGCAAGCTCCAGGTCGAGCTTGCCCAGTATCAGTACCTGCTCCCTCGTCTGGCCGGCTTGAGGGCCGGGCTTTCGCAGCAGACAGGAGGCGCGGGGGCGGGGCTCGTAGGCCTGAGGGGACCCGGTGAAACGCAGCTCGAGCTCGATCGCAGGCAGGCCCGGCGGAGGATCGCCACCCTGCGTCGCGGCCTGGAGGAGATGAGGAGACAGAGGCTTCGGCATCGGATGCGCAGGGAAAGCTCCGGGCTGCCCGTGGCGGCCCTCGTCGGGTACACCAATGCGGGCAAGAGCTCCCTGCTCAACGCGCTCACCGGCGCCGGGGTGCTCGTCCAGGACAAACTTTTCGCCACCCTGGACCCCACCACCCGCCGGCTCAGGCTCCCCGGCGGAAGGGAAGCCCTGCTCACGGACACTGTCGGCTTCATCAGGAAGCTGCCTCATGCGCTCGTGGCGGCCTTCCGCGCAACGCTGGAGGGCATCGAGGAGGCGTCCCTGATCCTGCACGTCGTGGACAGCACGCACCCGCACGCTTCCGAGCAGATCGCCGCGGTACAGGCCGTTCTGGCCGGCCTGAAGGTGGCCCAGACGCCCCTTCTTCTCGTATGGAACAAGATCGACCTGCTTCCCGCGGACGCTCCGACCCCGGTCCTCGGGTCCTCCCACGCGCATGCATTGGCAATCAGCGCGAAAACCGGGACCGGCCTCGACGCCATGCTTGCGCGGACGGAGGCGATTCTCGGAGAAAGCCTGGTTGCCATTGCGGTAGTGATCCCTTACGGCCGATACGAGCTTGTGCGGCTCGTGTATGAACAGGGGACCGTCGAATCCCGGAAAGACCTGCCCGAGGGCATCCGGCTGTGCGCCTCGGTCCCCCTTGCCCTGTCCGATCGCCTCAGGGAGTTCGCGGGCTGAGGACTCGCGCACGGAGACGCGCCGGCTCAGGCTTTTTGCTCGTTTGTCCTTCGGCGATACTCGGAGTAAGTGGAGTACGGTTCCCCGCCGAGGTTTTCCTTGCCGGGATCCACGAACACCACTGCGTTTCTCGTGCGCTTGGCCGCGTAGAGCGCCTTGTCGGCCCGCTCCACGGCTTTTGCCAGGTCGAGGATGCCCGTGACGTCCGCCACACCAATCGACAGGGTACCGCACGGCTGGGCCCGGCTGTCCCCGATGCTTCTCACGTCCTCCATCGCCTTGCGGTTGCGGATGTTGCTTTCCTGGGCATGGCGCAGCCGCTCCGCGAGGATGATGCCCGTGTGCAGGTTGGAGGGCACCACCACGAGGATCTCCTCCCCGCCGTAGCGGATCGGCAAGGTCGCCTTCCCTGACGCCGTCCAGGACCATGTCCGCGCTGGCCTTCAGCACCTCGTCGCCGCGGGGATGGCCCAGCTCGTCGTTCACCCACTTGAAATGGTCGATGTCGATCAGGAGCAGGGTCAGGCTCTTGCGATTGGCGCGGAGCTTTTCCAGCCTCCGGGGAAGGTCGATCAGGAAATAGTCCTTGTTTTTCAAACCCGTGAGCGCGTCGACGAACTGCCCCGGGAACTCTTCGCGCAGGGTTTCCTGGAGCAATTGGTATGAATCCCGTCCACGGGCGTCCCGCTCCCGGGTCCATACGTCGCGGTCTTCCGCCGAGGCGATGGTCACGCCGTGGCCCGCCTGGGCCACAAAGCTTCTCGGATCGTTCAAGAGGTACTCGTAGATCTCCGAAACGCCTCGGAAGACGTCCATGAAAGCCACCGGGGCCTTGTGGGGGATGTCGCTCACGGACTCCCGAAACCGCGCCTCGATCCAGCGCTTGATCTGCCGGGCGATGGGGCGATACTCGGTGGATCCGGTCTGCGACTTCAGGGCGAAATCCACGATCGGGTATGCCGCAAGATCCTCCACTGTTCTCCGCCGTACCGGGTCCTCCGCGGAGAGAGTGGCCTGGTTGATTATCGAGCCGGCCTCGAAGAGGAGCAGGCTGAGCTGGGCGGCAAGCTCGAACGGCTTTGGCCCGTCAAAGTGCTCCCGCTCGGTGATGACGTGCCCGAAGTTCCGGACGGCCCGATTGCGCAGCTGGTTTATTCTTTCCTCGATGCTGCGGGCTCTCTGGCTTTCCCGGAAGAGCTTTGCGAAACGCGGGTCTCCTTCGGTTTCCCGAGCGTACTCGCGGATCTCCTCCAGGTACGGCTCGAAGAATCTCAGGTACGCCTCCTGCCAGGAGTCGCGCAGAGCGATGAACCTGGCGGCAACACCCTCCTTTCCGACGATCTTTTCCAGCGCATACGGCTCCAGCGATCCAAGAAGGTCGTCGAGGATGGTGTGCAGAACCATGAGAAGAGCCACCGCGTCCGTGGAGGACAGCTTTTCCAGGTCCGCGAGACGGGATTGAAAGACGGCCGAACGGGTGAATACCCTGTTGGCGAAATACGGCAGGATGAACGCGCCCTGCTCCATGCGCTCGATGCCGGATTCGGGGAACAGGGACTCCAGAGTGGCGAGAGTCCCCTCGAACCGGACGCCGAACTGCTCTGCCTTCTCCTGCTCCAGGCGCGCCAGCTCCTTCTCCTGGCGCTCTTTCAGCGCCTTCTCCCGCGCCTCGTGCATCCTCTTCTGCCAGCCCTCCCAGGTGAGGATTTCCTCCTCCTTGAGCCCGAGGAACTGCAGGACGGCCAGGCGTTTCGCCGGGCTCGTGTCCTCCTCCGGGTAGAAAGCAGCGATCATCTTGAGCAGGGCCGGGTACAGCTCGTGGCCGAACCGGTGGAGGTTCTGGAATGCGGCCCTGAAAAGGCTCTCCGCCTCTGCGAGCTCCGACCTGGCGCGGGCGCCCTGGGCGAAGGAAATATTGACGTCCCGCACGATCTCGAACAGCATCTCCAGCTTGTCGCGTTCGAGGGCCTCCGTGACTGCAATGAGCCGGCACCCGTCCTTTACCACGCGCGCCAGCTCGGCAATGCGCACGCGCAGCCCGGCCCGCAGGTTGGAGCCGAGGAATTCGAGACTCTTGCGCAGCATATCGCGGCGCTCCGTGAACACGGCGAAGAATACGACGATGAATGGCTCGCGCGCGCGCAGCGATTTCAGCGTCTCTTCCGCGCGCTCCGCCGCTTTCTCCTTTTCCAGGGCCTTGACGCCCGAAGGCCCGCTGCCAAGGAGGATCCTCGCGCTGTCCCGCAGCGCATTCAATGTGTCGATGAATGAAAGCTGGAAAGGATTCTGGTCGTGATAACCCTTTTCCGCAGCGATGAGGCGCAGCAGCGCCCTGCTTGCATAGTCGCCCCGGGTGGCATCGAAAAGGCTCATGAAGTCATCGAAGCGCTCGGAAAGACGGGTGATGAGAAACCCCCGGCTGTACGCGTAGCGATTGATCCGCCTTCGCAGCCAGGGGGGCACAACGGGCAGCCAGTCCACTGCCCGCCTGTTCAGATCGTCGAGGGCGGCGGCTTGCGCCGCCTGTTGGGCGTCCGCGCGGCCGTTGGCAGCCGCCGTGCGCGCACTCTCGGGCTGGAGCGGAGGCGGGGCGCCCTGGCGTCTTTCTTCGAGCTCTTTCTGCGTTTTCAGCTTCTGATAGGCCGCACGGGATCGGCGTCGAGCCTCTTCCTCGCCGTAACCCTTGCCGCGGAGGGTCTTATAGACCTTCTTTATCTCTTCCTGGGGCACGCCCCGGCGAAGGAGATCGTCCTTGAAATCCGCGTCTTCTTTACCCGAGGCCGCCATACGCCGCTCTTTCTCCTTGTGTCAGCAGAGTCTCACTCTCAATGTACCATCACGGAGGCCGATAGGCTCGCCGCCTCTCTCTGGCGGATAATAGGATGTTCCACGACCCGTGTCTCGCTTTTTGCACGCGGGTGCATCCCCCCCTTGCACGGTACTCCGTGCAGTTCGCGCTTCAACCGTATTGCAGTCTCCAGAGCAAAGGCTTCGCATTTTTCTGCTCTATGCATACCGCACCCGCATACCCGGGGCCGGAACAGGTCACGCATCCACCAGTCCCGCGCCGGGCCGGCAGGCGTGTCCAGATCCGGCAGCGCGACTCTGAATCCCGATCGGGCACGGGCGGACAAGGGAAGCACGAAACGCGCGAAGCAATCGAAAAGACCGATCCCCAGCGCTTTCGCGGCCGCCTCCCGACGCGTCCAGAGAAGAAAAAACGCCCGGGTCCGTTCCTCCCCCTCGCGTGATCGAAGCCAGGCTGTCTCCTGCTCGCTGAAGAAACCGTACAGGATCGCCTCCATATCCGGCACTTCCCTCACTCGTTCGACGTCGATGCCGACCCGGAGGCCCCGGGTGACGGCGATCAGTGCCAGATCTCCCGCGTGGGAAATGTTGAATTGAATGGAAGGGTCCGCACGATCAAGGGAGGGCTTCCCGGATGGCCCTGCCGAGAAGGAGAGCATGCGCGGGTCTTTGAGAAGGTACTTTGCCAGCACGACGCGGAGCGAGGCGCGGGAGGCGGTACACCGTGCGCGGTCCGCGGGACGCACGAATCGGCCGCACTGATCCCTTTCCTCCGCCGAGAGCACGCCCTCCAGGCGCTCGCGCTCCTCTGCGGACAGGGCGAGGGAGGCACGCCAGATGTGCAGGCTCCCCTGTTCCAGGAGAAGCTGCCGGGGAGGGAGAACCCACATGGGGAAGAATGATACGGGTCCCTGCGCGCCTTGACAACAGCAATGCCAGGTTTGAATCGGGTGAAGCGCTGCTCGTTTTGCCCGATTGAAAAATGGGCCGATTTTGGCCTGAAAACAGCGCGTGGCAGACGCTCATCGTGCAAAACGAGCATCGCTGGCTTGACAACAACCCCCTGTTTCGGTTTATAGATGCATGCAAATCATGAAAAACCCCGCTGATGTCAGAGTCGTCATTACCGGTATGGGCACGATCAACCCGATCGGGAGCAGCGTGGCCGAGTTCTGGGAAAACCTCATAAAGGGCAAATCGGGCGTACGGCGCATCTCGAGCTTCCCGATCAACAACTTTTCAGTACAGATTGCCGGTGAAGTCGACCTGCCGGACCTTGCGCCCTATTTCAAGAATCGAAAAATGGCGCGGAGGCTGGACCGGTTCGTCGTGCTGGCGCAGATCGCGGGAGCCCAGGCCATACGGGATTCAGGTCTGGACATAGAGAAGGCTCCGCACCGCTATGGGGTCATCATCGGCACCGGTGAAGGCGGCGCGGCGACGCGCTATTTCAACACGAAGAAAATCGTCGAGGATGGGATGCAGGCTGCATCCCCGTTCTTTGTCATGTGCATTCCCAGCACTGCGTCGGGATTTGTCGCCATGGAGTGGAACCTCCAGGGGCCGTGCTTCTCTGTGAACTCGGCGTGTGCCACCGGAAATCATGCCTTCGGGGTGTCGGCCTCGCTCATCAGGATGGGAATGGCGGATGCGATCTTTACCGGGGGTGCAGAGGCAGTGATCAATCCCACCGGGCTTGCCGCTTTCGGCAATATCATGGCCCTTTCGGAGCGCAACGATTCTCCGGAAACCGCCTCACGGCCTTTTGACAAGGACAGGGACGGGTTCGTATTGAGCGAGGGAGCAGGGGTTCTCTGTCTGGAAGAACTGGAGCACGCGAAACACAGAGGGGCCACGATCTACGCGGAGCTCACCGGGTACGGATTCACAAGCGATGCCTATGATCTCGTGGCGCCGCACCCCGATTCCCGCGGCTCTGCGCGGGCTATGCAGGACGCAATGGACAGCGCACACCTGAACACGGACCAGATCGATCTGATCAATTGTCACGCTGCCTCCACTTCGCTGGGAGACCTGGCGGAGAGCAAAGCAATCAGCGCGGTATTCAAGGAGCTCGCTTCGAAAGTTCCGTCCCACAGCACGAAGTCGATGACGGGCCACCCCCTTGGCGCGGCAAGCGCCATGGAAGCCATCGCCGTTATTCTGGCCATACAGAAGGGCGTGATACATCCGACCATCAATCAGTTCGAGCAGGACCCGCGGATCGCGCTCAACGTCGTGAAAGAAGCCCGGGAGGCCAGGGTCAATCACGTGGTTTCCAACGGTTTCGGGTTCGGCGGTCAGAACGCGGCTGTGACCCTCTCACGCTTCACGGGCTGATCGACTAGAGGAAGCAGACTTCCCCGATAGCGGTGCAGGCAACCTTGCCATCCGCAATGACCTGTCCGATCATTGTGGCAAAGTATTCGTCGAACTCCAGCTTCTTCGCCAGCAGAATGACCTCACGGCCGGGCAGGACCGGCGCCAGGTAGTACGCGCCCACGATCCGGGTGGCCCTCACCCGCATTGGCTGGTCCTCTGGGGGAACTGACGTGCTTCGGCTCCCCAGGAAATAATGCAGGCAGAGGCCAAGCTGGCCGATCATCTCCACTTCCAGGCAGCCCGGATACACGGGGTAGTCGGGGAAATGTCCGGCAAATATCGGATCGTCGGAAGCGATGAAGCGCGACCCTGCGATGGCCTCTTCATCGAAGCCGACCCCCGTCAGACGGTCCACGAGGAGGAAAGGCTCCCGGTGCGGAAGGATGCGCTTGATGTCGTCTCTTCCCCACGCGAGAGGCGTGAGACGGTCGACGGCGATAAGCGGTTTTTTGCGATTCTCCCGGAGAAGAGCGTCGTGGTCCACTCTATGCGCGCAGGCCTTTGGCGATCACGTCCTCGATGATATTCAGGGCCGTGTCCATCTGCTCCTTGGTGAACTGCGTGGACACTGAGATGCGGAACCTTCGGGAATCCGCGGGCACCGCGGGAAAGTCCACGGGCTGAAGGAAGAGCCCGCGCCGCTGTATCTCGTAGGCGAACTGGATGAGCTTTTCACCCGAGGAACCAATGATGATCGGTATCACCTGGGATTCGCTCTTGCCGAGATCCAGCTTCAAGTCCTGGAGCCCTTTTTTCAGATACGCGACGTTCTTCCAGAGCAGGTCACGGAGGCTCGAATCGCGCGTGGCCACCTCCAGCGCTTTCATCAGCCCCCCCACCACCGGTGGCGAGGGCGCGCAGGAAAAGTTCCAGGGAGAAGAATACCCCTTCAGGTACGCGATGATACGGGCATTGGAACAGACGAACCCGCCCACCCCGCCGAATGACTTGCTGAAAGTCCCGAAGCTCACCCCGATGTCATGCTCGAGACCGAAATGCTCGCCGACGCCGCGGCCGTTGGCGCCGAACATGAGGGTGGAATGCGCTTCGTCTATGTACGTGGCCGCCTTGTAGTGGGCGCACACCTTCAATATTTCAGGCAGCCTGACCAGGTCTCCATCCATGGAATAGACACCCTCGAAGGCCACCAGCACGCGCTTGCCCTTGCACTTCTCCAGCATCGCCTCCAGGGAGACCGGGTCGTTGTGGGAGAAGAACAGCATCTTTGCCCCGGAGAGGGTGCCGCCGTCGATCAGGCTCTTGTGGCACTTCTCGTCCAGGACGAACATGTCCCCCTTGCGCAGAAGACCCTGGATGGCGCCGACATTCCCCCCCAGCCCGCTGGAAAACAGCAGGCAGTCTTCCTTCTGCTTGAACTCCGCCAACTGACGCGCAAACTTCACATGCAGGTCGAATGTCCCCGACAGAAGCGGGGCGCCGGATGCGCCCAGCCCGTAGATATCAAGGGCTTCCTTTGCCGCCTGGATAACCTCGGGATGCGTGGAGAGGCCGAGGTAGTTGTAGGAGGTCATATTGATGACCTTGCGGCGCTTGCCGTCGAAGCTGCTCAGGACCTCCGTGTCCGCGCGAGGGGCGGCAAGGAGCTGCTGCCCGAAGAGGCCCATTGCGGACTGGATCTTCGGGTGCTCGATCCACGACTGGAAATCGCTCGGAGGGGTCAGAACGTCCGGGCTGTCGTTGAAGAAGAAGTCCGCCAGGCTGAAACTGAGGGCCTTGTCAGCCATTGCCTTTGTTCACGTATTCGAGGAATTTCACTGCCAGCTCGTCGATGTTGTTGATGTCCGTCAGCTCTGAGCGGGGAACCTTGATTTTCAGCTCCCGCATGGACGTGGAGACCACTTCGATCATGTCCAGGCTGTTTGCGCCATAATCTTTCATGGATTTCTGCGGGTCGATGCTGGCGGCGTCGATATCGTCGCTGTTGGCGGCGATGTTCTTCTTGATCACCTCGATCACCGCTTCTTTTGTCATTTCGCACTCCTTATCTTGTTCAAGTCTCTTTATCGGGGGGCCGCTCCGCAAGGTACCGGCCCATCGCATTATCCCGAAAGGGGAGGCCGTAGTCAACGCTGATTATCTGGCCGTTTACCGCGTCCAGGAGGCCGCTGCAGAGTGCCAGAACGGCCTTCCCGCACTCTTCAGGGGTGAGAATCATGCTGGAGGGAATACCTTGCGTGGCTATGTACTTGAAGAAATCCTCCCCGAATATCGCCTTGAAGGAATCCGTGTTCACGGTGCCGAACCGCAGCACATTGACACGGGATCCCTCGGCCAGAAGGGGCACGGAGAGGTAGCGGGAGAAGAACTCGAGAAGGGCTTTTGAAGCCGCCACGAAGTCGTAACCGGGGTAGAAATGGTCGGGGCCGTCGCTGGAGATGGCAAGGACGTACTTCGGGTAGCTTCCGAACCGCTCTTTGATTCTTCGGGTATAGTCGATGAGCGGCCATGTGCTGTACTCGAGGGTCTTGAAAAGCGACCTCTTCTTGTAGTCCGCCAGCGTGAGGGTGCGCAGCGCAAAGCTCACGTTGCTGATGAAGATATCGATCTTCCTCGCGACCGCTCCGAGCTCCTGCATCAGCCGGGCGGTGTCCTCTTCTTCAGCCGCATCTGCTTCATAGAACACCGGGCGGGCGGCGCCGCGCGCCTCGAACCCTGCCGCCACCTTTTCCTGATCCGCGCTCCCCCACTTGTAGGTCAGGTATACCTGTGCCCCTGCCTCGGCGAGCGCGAGCGCCGATGCCAGTCCGATCCCTTTCGTTCCTCCGGTGATGAGGGCTGTTTTACCCCCCAGATCCACGCCGACCATGATTGTCGCCCTCTTTCCCTACTCGGGGTAGAGCTCGTTGATCGTCCGGCGGGTTTCCGGAAAAGAAAAGCTGATGCGGTGCATCAGGTCTTCCTGGAGCCGGGCGTCGACCAGGAGCTTCGTTTTTTTCACGCTCAGGGCGTGCTTCAAGAGCGAAAGGGACCGCGCATCTTTCTCCGCGATCTGCTCCGCGATGTCCCGGGCCCTTGCCAGGACCTCGGCGCGAGGCAGGATATAGTTGATGTGGGTTCCCCTGCCCTCGAGCTCGCTGCCCCTGAAGCGCTTGCCGGTGAACATCATCTCGTTGGCCAGGAAAGGGCCGACGAGCTCCGCCAGCAGCGTGGTGGTGCCCATGCCGGGCGTAAAGCCGAGGCTCATGAAGACCGCCCCATACCGGCTTTCCCGGGCGGCAATCACGATGTCGCAGCAGAAGGCCACGGCCAGGCCCCCCCTATGGCGTGCCCTTCCATCGCGGCGATCACGGGAAAGGGCGCTTCGAGGAGCCGCTCGCAGATCACGAGGTCCCTGACCGCCGCCTTGCCGTCGCAAAGATCGAGAAGCGCCTTTTTCTCCGCTCCACCGCAGAACACGTCCTGCAGCCCGCAGAGAACAAGGGCTTTGGGCCGGTGGTCCCGCTCCAGCTCTTCCAGGGCATCCAGGAACTCCGTGATGAACTCGGCGGAGAATATATTGCGGCCCTTTGTGTCGTTCATCTTCAACCAGGACACCCCGGAGGGCTCCGAGGTCAGCTTCATCCGCTCGCTCATCGCGCTCCCTCCTTCCCCTCCCGCGCGCTCGAAAGGGCAAGAGGTCGCGACGGACGGAACCTGGAGAACCAGGCGGGCACGTGTCCTTCCTGGAATGCCTTCACTCCTTCCAGGGTGGGCGGATCGTGCATCATCTCCAAAAGTCTGCGGCGCGCGAGCACGCTGCCCTCCTCCGGCGTCTTGCCGATCAGCTCCGCGGTAAACTCCTTGACGGCGGCAAGCGCCCGGGGTGAAGAGCACAGGAGGCGTTTGAAAATCTCGCGGACCCGGCGCTCGACATCCCCGCCCGCCACCAGCTCGTCCACGAGATTCAGGCGCAGCGCCTCGGAGGCGGAAATCCGGTGCGAGCTCATCACGAGGTAGCGGGCCTTCTGCGCCGTCACGCGCAACGCGAGCATGTAGGGCAGCACGTTTGCGGGGATCAGCCCGAAAATCACTTCCCCGAGCTCGAAGGTGGCCCGCTCCCCGGCCACCACGATGTCGCAGGCGCACACGAGCCCGACTCCGCCGGCTTTCACCTCACCCTCTACGAGGCAGACAACCGGCAGGGCTGCGGAAAATATCTTCTCCAGAACGCCGGCATAGCAGTCGACCGCCTTCTCTGCGTCCGCCCGGGCATGGGGCTCATGCGCAGCCAGCAGCCCCAGGTCCATGCCAAAGCAGAAGGCAGGCCCGTTGGAGCGCAGGAGAATGGCGCGCACGCGCGGGTCCTTCAGTGAACGATCCATCGCCGCTCCCAGCCCTTCGAGGCCCTCAGGGCTCAGGAGGTTTCCATGCTCTCCGTCGTTCAGCGTGATCACCGAGACGTGCGAGTCCTCGTACTGCTCGATCATCGCCACCGGCTAGCTCCACTCGTAGGAGCGGTAGAAGTCCTTGACCTGCCGGAGCACGAGACGCTTCTTGCCCTGGTAGTACTGGTCATACCAGCCTTCAGGAAGAGAGAAGTCAGGATTGAAGCAGGGCTGCTCAATGGCCTGTTCCCGCATCTTCTCGATGGTCTCGTATTCCGCCACGCTCACCTCACGGCGCGCATCCAGCTTTGCATCGATGCCCATGCCGGGCAACGACTTCCCTGGCCTCGGGGCAGAGAAATCCGCTGTAGAACTCTCCGATTGCCCCGGATCCGTAGGAGAAAAAGCTGATGCGGTCCCCGGCCTTCACGCCCTGCGCGCTCATCGCGACTCCGCAGATGCCCAGGAAGTTGCTTGCCCCGTAGGTGGAGCCGACCCGGCGTGCATACAGCAGCGAGGGCTGCACCTTCCGGGTGAAGCTTTCCCGAATCTCGAGCTTCGTGCGCGCCCGGGCCAGGTTGCAGAGAGTCCGGTGCGCCTGGAACGCCATGCCGGGGAAGGGAGTATGGTAGCAGTTCTGGGCGAAGTAGCCGTCGAAATCCACCGCCTCACCGGTCGCTTCCACATAATCCCGGTAGGACCCTTCCAGGGCGTCGAGATACGTGTACAGGCTCACTTCGTTGTTGCCCATCTCGTGTCGTGCGGTGGGCCGGAAGGTATCGTATGCATCCGAGGTCCACGTGCCCTTCTTGGACAGCTCGTACTCCACCACCCGGGGTGAGTCGCTCACGAGAGCGGCCGCGGCAACGCCGCCGAGGACGAACTCTTCCTTCGCGTTCAGGTGCATGCGGGAGAAATCGGTTGAGATGACCAGCGCTTTCCGCCCGCGATTCAGCCCGGAGGCGATCCAGTTGAGGGCCGTGTCCAGGGCGGCCACGCCGCTGTAGCAGGCGTGCTTCGTCTCGAAGTTGCGCACGTTGGCGGGCAGTCCCAGGGCGCCATGGATGTTGGTGCTGATGGGTTTGCCGAAGTCCACCGAGCTCTCGGTTCCGACCACGAGCATGCCGATGGCCTCCGTGTCCTCTCCCTCCAGCATCGGGGCGGCCGCGTTGACTCCCATGGTCACCGTGTCCTCGTAGAGGGGATTCAGGGAACGCGTATCGATCAGGAAATCCGCGACCACCTTCTGCGGGTCCATGCCCCTGGCCTCCGCCAGCTTCTTCTGGTCCAGGATGAGGGAGCTGCCGTAGATGTTGATCTTTTCGATGCCGATGCGGCGCATATTACTCCTTATGGCGCGTAGCTCAGCCCGCCGGCCACCCGGATCACCTCGCCGTTGATGAATCCGGCTTCCGCGCCCGCGAGGTAGTGCACGAGGCTGGCGATCTCCTCCGCGGTGCCGATGCGCTTGATCGGGCAGTATTCCAGCCAGATCTCGTGCAGCTTTGTGGCCATGTGCTGGTCCGTCATGTCCGTTTCCACGTAGCCCACGGTCACGATATTCGACGTGATGCCCCGCGAGCCGTATTCCCGCGCGAGGGTCTTGGTGAGCCCGATGAGCCCGGCCTTGGCAGCGGCATAGTTGACCTGGCCGCTGGAGCCCTCCTGCGCGAGAGAGGAGATATTGATGATCCGGCCCCAGCGCTTTGCCATGAGGTGCGCAAGGAAGCTGCGGATCACGAAAAATGGACCCGAGAGGTCGGCGGCAATCACCTCCTGCCACTGCTCGTCGCTCATCATCGCGGCAGTGTTGTTTCTGACGATGCCGGCGTTGTTCACCACGATGCCCAGGTTCGGAAAGTCCTCCATGACCTGGTCCGCCACGCGCTCCACCTCAGCGCTGTCCGTGACGTTCATCCGATAGGCTTTCAGGCCGGCCGCGCGCTTCAGCCCGGCCGCCAGGGCCTGGGTCTCGCGCATGGCCGCCTCGTTGCCGACATAAGTGAATGCGGTCGGGATGCCTTCCTTGACAAGGCGCAGCACGATGGACCGGCCTATGCCGCGGGAACCGCCCGTCACGAACGCTGCCGGTGATCCTGGTTCCATTCCCTACCCCTCATAGCGCCTGATCAGGCTGCAGGCGTTGATGCCGCCGAACCCGAACGAGTTTTTCAGCATGTAGCGGATCCTGTGCTCCACGGGGCCCTTTGCGCAGACATCGAGGTCCACTTCCGGGTCCAGGCGGTCGATGTTGATCGTGGGATGGAGGCGGCCGTGCTTCATCTGGAGGAGCCCGGCAATGGTCTCCACGATGGGGGAAGCCCAGCAGGTGTGCCCCAGCATCGACTTGGCGGCATTGAGCTTCATCCGGTACGCGTGCGCGCCGAAGGCCTCCTTGATGGCCCTGATCTCTTCCAGGTCCCCGCCCGGGGTGCCCGTGGCGTGACAGCTTGCGAAGTCGACCTCCGACGGGTCCGTTCCTGTGGACGCGAGCAGCTCGCGTATCAGGCGTGCCTGGACTCCGGCGGCGGGCGCGGGCAGATGACAGGCATTGGCGTTGGCCCTCACGCCCAGCACTTCGCCGTGGATCCGCGCGCCGCGGCTCAACGCGTGCCCCAGCTCTTCCAGCATCAGCGTGCCGGCGCCGTGCGAATAGACGAAACCGGCCCGGTCGGCATCGAAGGGTCGTGAAGCCTTTTCCGGGTGATCCTGGTATTCCGGTTTCACGACGACGGCGTTGATGATCACCGAGGCCTGGATGTCACCGGGGGACATGTCGAAGAGCCCGCCGGCGATCACCGCCATGTCGCACTCCCCGCTCATGATGTCGCGAAAGCCTTCCCGAAGGGCGAGGTTGCCGCTGGCGCAGGCCCCGCCGATCGTGAAGGTGGGGCCATGAAGCCCCAGGAGCTCGGTGATGACGGCCGGCACGTTCGGATCGATGCCCTCGACCCCGCTGAGGGGATCCAGATACTCCACATCTTGTAGAAAGCGCTTGGAGTTCTCGTGGATATAGTTCGAGTTCAGGTTGTGTCCGCCCACGATGACGCTGGTGCGGAACGGATCGACTGCCGCGGATTCGGCGGAGACGAAAAGCCCGGCATCCTGCCAGGCAGCCAGGGTGCAGAGAATGGCCATTTTCGCTGAAAAGGTCGTGGAGCGGAACATTTTCTTTGCCTTCTTGAAGGTGTCCGGGCCCAGAACGTCCTTGAAGCGTTCCAGGGCTCCCAGGCAGTCGTAATCCCCCAGGTCGCCCCCGATTTTGCACTCGATATTGCTCATATCGAGGGTCTTCCAGCGGCGGATCCCCGATTTCCCGCTTATCAGGTTCTGATAATAGCCCTCGAGCGTATCACCGAGCGGGTTTATGGTCCCCATGCCGGTGATAACGGCGCGGCGTTTCATCTCGAGCGCCCTTGCGCGGTACTCCGCGCAGTTGTCGGTCTTTCCAGAGCCTGATGCCATCCCATGATGGGTGAGTGTAATATTTCAGCACCACTCGATTCAATAGCTACCTCGGGAGCCGATGCGCGCTGCAAATGCCTGGATTTCGTCACTTCTGCCTGAAAAAGCGCAAAGAGAGGTCTTCCAGAGAATGCGTCTTTTGCCGGTCGGGCCGACTGCCGGCGACGAGCAGGAGAATTCGATGGTGTCAGCCATGCCGCCGAAACGGCAATCCACCCGGGCATCCTCCCTGCCCTCCTCCCGGCTGAAATCCTTGACCAGGAGCTGCGCACGCCCGGATTCGCGTTCCTCCAGGCAGAGGATCCGGTTCCCCGCATCCGCGCCGGGGATCTCGACCTTTGCGGACTGGGGGCCCCGCAATCGTATCACGGCGCAGTTTTCCGCAAACTCGACGCTGCGGGTGGGCAGGGTCACGAGGCTCGTCTCCGTCCAGCGTTTGCGGAGAGGCACGCGAACCTCCGCACCCATGCGCGCCTGGGTGATGTTCCACAGCGAAACCGGCGCGCGACAATCGCCCGAGATTTCCAGGGTCGTCTCCTCCTCATACCCGGCCTGGCGCAGCCAGGTTGTGCCCCAGAGGTCCGCCAGCCGCGCTTCGTTCATCGGCCGCACCCGGCGGGTGAGCCTGAAACGGATTCGGGACCCCGTCTTCCACGCCAGCGCCTCGCCCTTGTTTTCCATGCTGTAACCGGATTTCTCCGAAGAACGGGCAAACTGGCCCGGGTCGATTGCAGGGGGAACTTCGGGGCCTCCGCCGAAGAACTCCTCCTCGGGAGCCAGCCACATCCTGTCTCCCCCCGGGTTGATCCAGCCGTCGTCCTTGGCGCCTATGTGCAGAAGCCGCAGAAACCCCGGGTTCACCCAGAGCGCATTGTCACCCCTCCAATGAGGCCACACCCCGAGCACGCGCCCATACTCGGGCAGCACGAGCACGACGCCGTCCGCGCCGGACTCGAGGACCGCGTACTCGACGCCGAGCGTTTTCAGGCTGACAACGGTCTCTTCGAGCCCCATTCAGTTTGCCGGCGCGCGCCGCGCAATCACGTCCTGGGACATGACGAGCAGGGTCGTGCGCTCCTGCCAGCCGATTCTTCTCCAGAATCGCCGACCGGCCCGGTTTTTTGCCAGGACAAAGATGTGGCACTTGCGCATGCCCAGATCGGCCAGAGCGGCAAGGCTTCGCTCAACCAGGGCGCGGCCGATGCCCGCGCGCCGGTGGCTGTGCGCCACGGCGAGATGGTGGAGAAATCCCCGGCGGCCGTCGCTTCCGCCCAACACCGCGCCGACGAGCATGCCGTCCTCCTCCGCGACAAAGCTCAATCCGGGGTTGCGCGCCAGGAACTGGATGATGTTCCGCTTTTCGTCCGCTTCGCTCAGCCCGATTCCCTCCATGCTCTGCCAGAGGGAATACGCCGCCTCGTAGTCGGCGATTGTGAACTCACGCAGCGTCACGCTCATGCCGTCGGTGTATCCGGCAGCTCCGGCCTCGTCAAGTACGGATTTGCGCGGTAGAAGAATGCGGCCGACCTCCTTATAGTTCATTCGCATGGGAATCCTGGACTTGCGAAAGCTCCCGAAGGTGGAGCTGCACAGGCACCTGGACGGCAGCGTGCGAGCAGGCACCATCTGGGAGATCGCGCAGGAGAACGGGCTTGAAACGGGGTTCGACTCGAAGGAAGAGCTGGAGCGCAACGCTGTCATCAGCGCGCCCATGAAGGACCTGGGCAGCGTCCTTGCCCGGTTCGCCACCCAGCAGGCCGTGCTGTGCTCCTTCGGTGCCGTCAGCCGGGTCACGTTCGAGAACGTGGAGGACGCCTGGCGGGACGGGGTGACCCTTGTCGAGCTGCGTTTCGCGCCTTCCTACATCGCAGACGGCAAAAATCTCTCCAACGACGAAATCATCGCCGGGGTGCTGGACGGGATGCGGCGCGCAATGGCGGCCTGGCCCATCGAGGTCGGCCTGATCGGCATCCTCCCGCGCCGCTTTCCGCTGGAGAAAAACAAGCAGGCCACCCGGGACCTGATCCGCTGGAGGATGAGCGGGGAGCCCGGCGCCGAGCGCATCTGCGGCTTCGACCTCGCGGACGGCGAGGCGGACTGCGACCCTGAAGGATTCGTGCCGCTGGTGGAGGAGGCGCGCAATGCGGGAATGGGCATCACCATCCACAGCGGGGAGAACACTGATGCGGCGCACGTGGCCCGTACCCTCGCGCTGTACCGTCCTTCGCGCATCGGTCACGGGATCCGAAGCTGGGGGGATGCAGAGGTCATGCGCCGCTTGATCGACGAGGATGTATTGCTCGAGGTGAGCCCCACTTCGAACTGGATCACCAGCGCTGTGGCGTCCCTTTCCGTTCATCCCCTTCCGGGGCTTCTCCGCGCGGGGGTGCCTGTCTGCGTCAACTCGGACGATCCGAATCTCTTCGGCATCGACCTTGTTCACGAATACGAGGTGTGCGCGCGGGAGTTCGGCTTCCGGGAAGATGAGTTCAGGGCCATGAACAGGGCCGCGGCGCGGCACTCTTTCCTGCCGGAGGAAACAAAAAGGCGCATGGCCGAGGGGCTTTAGCGGCTGTGCGGAGCGGCCCGCTGCTCTAATCCTCTCATTGGTCGACCTCCACGGAGGTGTATTTCCGCGCGTACTCTTGCCGTGGCAGCAGCCGAAACGGTTTCCCTGATGCCATGGATTCGACGCGCGATATCAGCTAATATTGCGGTGCCGTGAAAAAGAAAAAAGCCGTTGTCACCACCCTTCGCCAGGCCTTGTCCTACGAACCGGTGGAGCTCGCCTTTGGAACCAGCGGATTGCGCGGGCGTGTGAGAGACATCACCAGCCTTGAAGCATACGTGAACACAAAGGGGTTTCTTTTCCGGCTTCTGGAAACCGGCGAAATCGCCCGGGGAAACACGGTGTTCGTCTCCGGCGATCTGCGGCCGAGCACCGGCACGCTCGTGGCGGAAGAGGGTTCGCGCGGCGAAATTCTTCAGGCAGTGTGCCGGGCCATCACGGATTCGGATCTCGCGGCAGGGTATGCGGGCAGGGTTCCCACGCCCGCTCTCGCGCTCTACGCGATGAAGCGCGGGGCGGCATGCGTCATGGTGACGGGAAGCCACATCCCTTTCGACAGGAACGGGATCAAGCTCAACAAGCCTTCGGGAGAGCTGCTGAAGGATGACGAAGCCGGCATCCTCGCGGCGGTGAGAAAGATACGCAACGAAGAATACGCCCGGCCGCTGGACGGCAGCATCTTCGATGAGCAGGGCATGCTGCGCGGGCAGAGGCCGCTTCCCGAAGAGATCGTCGAGCCGGGGCAGGAGTACGCAGAGCGTTATGCCGCCGCCTTCCCGCGCGGCGCCCTGACGGGCAGGAAAATCCTCGTGTGGCAGCACTCCGCCGTCGGTCGGGACCTCGTCCTGAAGATACTGGGGGATCTGGGCGCCGATGCGGTTCCCGCGGGAAGGAGCGACTCGTTCGTGGCCGTGGACACCGAAGCGGTGAACGACCAGATGGTGCGTGACATCCAGGCGCTCGTGGACGCCCACGGCGGGGCCTCGATCGCCGCAGTCGTATCAACGGACGGGGACAGTGACCGGCCGCTCCTCCTGGCGGTAGACAACGGCAAGGTGCGTTTCTTTCCCGGTGACCTGCTCGGCCTCGTTGCCGCTGACTACCTGGGCGCCGGCCATGTCGCGGTTCCCATCAGCGCGAGCGACGCCATCGAGCTGCATTTCGGTCCGCGGCACGTTGTGGTGGCAAGGACAAAGATCGGTTCACCCCACGTGATCGCCGCAATGAAAGAAGTGGGCTGGGAGGGAAACGGCGGATTTCTCACGGCGGCTCCCGTGCGCATTCCGGAGGGGGGCGTGCTGGAGCCGCTTCCCACCCGGGACGCGATGCTTCCCATGCTTGCGGCCTTGTGCGCGTCCCTCGGCCGCGGAAAGAGCCTGGGCGCGCTCCTCGACTCGCTTCCGCGACGGTTCGGAAAGACCGCGCTCGTCCGCGACTTCTCCATGGAGGCGGGAAAGGAAATCGTGACGTGGCTTTCTCCCAAGGATCCTTCGATCCTCGAAACGCGGTTTGCTTCCGCGGGAATCAGCGTGAGGACGCAGGAAGGCGAGGAGCGCGGACTCGCTGCGGGAGATCCGCTGGCGGAAGAGCTCGCCGGAGTACGCAGCCGCCTGCATCGATACTTCACTTCCGCAGACGGATTTGCCGAGGTCTCCTGGATCAACTGGCGGGACGGTGTGCGGGTCGGGTTCGGCAACAATGAGGTGGCGCATGTACGGCCGTCGGGCAATGCGCCTGAAATGCGCTTCTACTCCACCGCGGACACCATGGACCGGGCGGAATTCATGTCAACGCATGCGGTGGAAGCGGACGGCCTCCTAGATCGCATGAGGCGGGACTCCGATGAGCGCATCGCCATCGCCGGCTTCCGCGCGTCGCCGCGGCCGCTCACCCTCCGCCCCGCTCTCCAGAACTATGAGTGGGGGGGATACGAGTTCATTCCCGGCCTCCTGGGAATGCAGAATGTCGAGCGCCGCCCATTCGCGGAGCTGTGGATGGGAACCCACCCGCGCGGGCCCGCGCAAGCGGAGATCGACGGAACTTTCCTCGCGCTGGACCGGCTGATCGCCGCCGAGCCATGGCAGACGCTCGGCACCGATGTGGCGCTTCGTTTCGCCGGCGGTTGCCCTACCTTTTCAAGGTGCTCGATGTGCGGATCATGGCCTCTCTCCAGGCGCATCCATCGAAGGGCCAGGCGGCGGAGGGCTTTGCACGGGAGAACGCGGCCGGCATACCTCTTGACGCCCCCGTGCGCAACTACCGGGACGAAAATCACAAGCCCGAGGTTCACGTGGTTCTCACGAATTTCTGGATGCTGCACGGGTTCCGGCCCCTGGAAGAAATCTCCGAGGCGCTCGCCGCCGAATCCGAGCTCCGCGGCATCATGCCGGGCTTCGACGAGAAGCTGGCTGCGTCGCGCGGGGATCCCGCAGCCAGATCGGCGCTCCTGCGCGAGCTCTACGCGCGGGTGATGTCCATGGACCAGGGCGAGATTGATGGAATCCTGACGCCGCTCGTTGCCCGGCTGGAGGCGGCGGAGACCCAGGGGGCCCTGCGCAAGGACAGCCACGGGTTCTGGGCGCTTCGGGCGGCGCGGACATTTCCGCTGCCCGGCGGCCACGGGGACAAGGGAATCATTTCGATGTACCTGCTCAATCTGCTGGAGCTGAAGCCGGGGCAGGGCACCTACCAGCCCGCCGGCACGCTCCACGCCTACCTGGAGGGCGCGGACGTGGAGCTCATGGCCAGCTCCGACAATGTACTTCGAGGCGGTCTGACGCCCAAACACGTGGATGTTCCCGAGCTCCTGGCAACTCTCTCATTCAATGACGGCCGGCCGCCGATCCTCGAGGGACGCGCCGCATCCGAGACGGGACGCGAATACGAGACCCCGGCGGAGGAGTTCGCGCTGGAGAGGATCGAGATCGCACCGGGGACGCCCTATTCGGGCGGAAGAGATCACAGCGCCGATTGTCTCATCGTGATAGAGGGCGCGGCGGCGGTGATCGCGGGCGGGCGCACGGTCATGCTGCCCCGTGGCGGGGCCGCGCTGGTGCCTGCCGTTCTTCCCTATTCGATCGCGGCCCGTGCCCCGCGGGCCGTCCTCTTCAAGGCGGGGGTGCCGCTCCGCGAGGACGCGTGAGAGGCGCGCGCGCCGGAACCCGTCACACGTAATCCGGGCCGAATCGTTCTGCGGCAAGCGCGTGCAGTTTTTTCAGGTCCTCCGCCCTGTCCTTCCTGCAGACGAGGGTCGCCATCGGGGTATGCACGATCACGAGGTCCTCGCATCCAAGGGCGGCGATGAGATGAGCGGGGTCGTTTGACGCGACGAGAGTTCCGGTGGTGTCCATGAGAAGGGATCTCTCCGCGCCCAGCGCATTGCCGCGCTCATCTTTGCGGCACGTCTCCGCGAACCCGGGCCACGAGCCGATGTCCGTCCACGAAACCGCCATGGGAACGGCCGCGACTTTGAGCACGGGGTCGTGGGATGCCTTCTCCATGACGGCAAAATCAACGCTGCTTTTTTTCAGCGTCGGATAGACGGCGGCGATTATCGCCGGGAACCGCGCCGTGCCCCAGGCGTCCGCGATGCGGGAAACGCTTTCGAATGTCGCGGGCTCGTACCGCCTGACGCACTCCAGGAATACGCCGGCTTTCCAGACGAACATGCCGCTGTTCCAGAGGTAATGATCCGGGCCTTCAGCCACCCAGCGCTCCGCCGTGGCCTTGTCCGGCTTTTCCCTGAACTCGACGACAATCCGGGACTCCCCCAGAAAAGCAGGGCCGATGTGCAGGTACCCGTAGCCGGTCGCGGCGGATGTCGGCGTGATCCCGAACGTGACAAGGACCTGCCCTCCCCGCTCAGCGATGTCGTATCCGCGCGTAACGATCCGGCGGAAGCTTTCATCCGGCTCGATGAGCTGATCGGCAGTGAACACGCCGATCGTCGCATCCGGGTCGCGCCGGGCAATCACGGCGGAAGCATACGCAAGCGCGTTGAGAGTGTCCCGTCCCGTGGGCTCGCCCAGAAACCCTTCCGTCCCGAGTCCGGGCAGCTCTTCGAGAATGGCCTTGCGATGCGATTCTCCCGCACACACCAGGCACCGGCCGATTTCGACCAGGCCTTCCAGCCGGTGGTACGCGAGCGTGAGCAGGCTCCTGCCCCGGATGAAGGGAACGAGCTGCTTGGGCATGGCCGTCCGGCTCATCGGCCACAGCCTCGTGCCGGACCCGCCGGCGAGGATCAGTGCGAACCTCATCCCGGTACGATAGCAGGCTGTACCTCACGTGTATATCATGGGCGTGCCCGCAGGGCGGGCGGAGAGGTCCAGGTTTTGCCATTGCCACCGCAGTGTAGGAATGAGTTGAAATGGCTACATAAATGTAGCTTCTAGTCGATTGACACGCCATAAAAGCCTTCAAAAACAAGAGAATTCGCGAATATCCGACCTGGCACGCCGTTTGCATAAACAAGCACATTGTCCGCAGGCGAGCAGCGAACAGGAGGAAGGAGATATCTATGACGCGGAAAATCGAAGCGATCCTCAGGGAGGAGTCGCTGGATGCGGTAAAGGACGCCCTGCACGAGATCGGCATCGTGGGCATGAATGTCTTTGAGATTCGAGGTCATGGGCGGCAGGGCGGGATCCAGATGTCCTGGCGCGGCACCTCGTACCGGATGGACCTGATCCCAAAGATCCAGCTCAACATCATCCTCAGCGACCATAACGTGGAAAAAGCCGTCGAGGCGATCTCCAAGGCTGCGCGTTCCGGCAAGGAGGGTGACGGCATCATCTTCATCTATCCGGTGGAGGACGTGGTACGCATCCGCACCGGCGAGCGCGGTCACGACGCCATCATGTATCCCGACGACATCGACACGAGACAACAGAAATAGCGCGGAGAGCGGGATGCGGCGCCATGAATCACGCGGAACTGCACGGTGTACCGCGGTCACGGTACCCCGTGACATTTGTGCAAGGTACCGCGGCGCGCGGGTCAGGACGGCGCCACGCGCCCCGCCGCGATTTCCAGCGCCCTGGCCACTATCCGCGCATCGGAGAGAAAGCTCATGGCGTGAGAACCCCGGGCGCCGGTTCGCCTGCCGCCTGCAGGGCTGCGGGCCGGTTGCACGACAGGATCGCCATGGCGAGCAGGCACAATATGCCGCTCACGATCATGATGTCTCCCACCGAAGCCGCGAGCAGGCCCTTTTCAGCCTGAAGGACGCTCGCCGTCGACCCGGACAGCCGCAGGAGCAGCGGAAGGAGCAGGGAAGCCAGGGCGACGCCGAGGGTCATGCCGAGGTTCCTGACAGCGGCGGAAACGCTGGAGGCGATTGCGGTCTGGCTGCGCGGCAGCGAATTCATGACTTCCGTGCTGTTGGGACTCTGGAAGAGGGCGCTGCCGACGCCGAGCAGCACGAAGACACCGGCCATTGCGGCGATATTGATCCAGCTGCGCGCCATGATCCCGAGGGCGAAATAGCACAGCGCCACGACGGCCATGCCCACCATGCCGTAGTGCCGCCAGTGGCGCATGTCGTAAAGCCACCCTGCGACCGGAGAAGCCACGACCATGACGAGGGGCACGACCAGGAAGAGCAGCCCGACCTGCGTCGGACGCAGGCCCATCACCCCTTGAAAGTAGAACGGCCCCACCACGTTTATCATGAAGCTCGACACGAAAAAGAGCATCATGGCGAGAACGGGCACCAGAAACGCGCGAATGCGGAAAATGCCGAGGTCCAGCAGCGGCCGCTCGCAACGCGACTCGCGCAAAAGGAAGGCCGCGCTGCACGCGACGAAAAGCCCTCCGCACAGGGCGGCAAGCTGGGGCGAGCCGGCCACCTGCTCCAGCCGCGAGAGGAAGAGCAAAAGGAAGAAAAGCGCCCCCGCGAGCGTCGCGGCCCCGATCCAATCCATATGGAAAGACCGCGCCCGTTCCTCGTGAGTCCGCAGGAAGAGGAGAGAACAGGCCACGAGCACGACGCCGATGGGAAGATTGATGAGGAAGATGTATCGCCAGCCCAGGGTGTCAACCAGAAACCCTCCGAGGACCGGGCCGAGGATGCTCCCGATGGCCACCGTGGAGCCGAGGTAGCCCATGGCCCTCCCCCGCTCCTGCTTCGGGAAAGCCAGAAACAGGATCGCGCCGCTGATGCTGAAAACCATGGCGCCGCCGACGCCTTGCAGCACACGGAATGCGACGAGCTCTGCAAAGGTGGACGAGAGCCCGCAGGCGAGCGAGGCCAGCGTGAACACCGCCAGGCCCGCGGTAAAGAGCAGGGCACGTCCCGTAAACTCCGCAATCCTCCCGAAAAACAGGAGAAGACTCGTGAGAGTCACCAGGTACGCGGTAATTGTCCACTGAGATGCCGAGATGTCGACATTGAATGCGCCGGTGATCGTCGGAAGCGCGATGCTGACCACTATCCCGTCGAGGACCGACATCAGGACGCCGATCAGGACAATGACAAGTATGACGTACTTGTGGGTACGGGGGCCAGGGAGCGCGTTGTTCACGGGTAGTCCTTTCCCTTTTCCGGAGTGCGAAATTTATACCACCGGGAGGCGAGGGAGTCAAACGCGGGGTCAGCCGGCCCGCGGCAGGCAAGCTCAACGCTCAGCGCGGCGTCTGGCGATCGAGGATCTCGCGCACGCGCGTGGCGAGGGCCTGGCCGGTGAAGGGCTTCGTGAGCAGGTCCCTCTCTTCGCCCATCATGATGTGACTGCTGATCACGTCCCTCTGATATCCGGACATGAACAGCACTTTCATGTCAGGCATCACTGCACGCAACCGTTCGAAGAGCTCCGTCCCATTCATGCGCGGCATGACCACGTCCGTGACGAGCAGGTGGATGGCGCCGCCGTGCTCGGTTGAAACACGCAGGGCGGGGACTCCGTCGGCAGCCTCCAGCACCGTGTAGCCCAGGGCGCGAAGGTGGCGGGAAAGAAGCGCGCGGATCGGTGCCTCGTCCTCCACGAGGAGGATCGTCTCGTTTCCCCCGGCCGGCTGCTCCTGCTGAGAGGTGAGCGCATCGTACGGCAAGTCCATGCCGCGAGGGAGGTGGATCATGAACCGTGATCCCGCGCCGGGCCGGCTGTCCACCTCGATACTCCCGTTGTGCTGCTTCACGATGCTGTAGACGGTGGAGAGCCCCAGGCCCGTGCCCCTGCTCGGATCCTTGGTCGTGAAAAACGGGTCGAAGATCTTCCCGACCGTTTCCGCGTCCATGCCGCCTCCCGTGTCGCTGACGGTGAGCAGAATATAGCGGCCGGGCGGCAGATCCTGCTGGCGCCGCCCCAACGCCCCGTCCAGGAACACTTCGGCCGTGGCAATGGAGAGCCTCCCCTCTCGGGGGATCGCGTCCTGGGCGTTGAGCGCGAGATTCAGCAGCACCTCCTCCATCCGTCCGGAGTCGGCGGTGACCGGGCAGGGGGAGGCGAAGAGGTGATAGTCGATGGCGATGTTCTCCCGAAGCGCGTGACGCAGCATCGAGCTGCATTCCCGCACGACCTTGTTGAGGTCCAGGGGCTTCAGCTCGAACGCCTGCCTCCTGCCCAGGGCGAGGAGCTGGCTGATGAGGTCACGCGAGCGGTAGCCGGCCTTCATGATCTCACGCACCGAAGACGCGGGGTCAAGGTCCCCCGGCAGGGTCTCCCTCAGCAGCTCGGCGTGACCGATGATGATGGTGAGAAGGTTGTTGAAGTTGTGCGCCAGGCCACCGGCGAGGATCCCCAGGCTTTCCAGCCTCTGCGAGGAGGCGATGCGGCGCTCGAGGTCCAGCCTTTCCGCCTCGGCATGCTTTCGCTCCGTTATATCCACCAGTGATCCCTCCAGGACCCCCTGCCCGGCGAACAGCTTCAGCGACTGCAGGCAGCTGCGCACCTCTCCTCGCGCGTTCAGAAGCCGGCATTCGTAGTTCATGACCCCGCCATCACGGGCCAGCATGCTCTGCATCTCCTCGCGCTCGCGCGGATCCGCCCAATGGATCGCGGACGGGTTGCCGATCACCTCCTCGCGCGTCCGCCCGGAGAGCTCCAGGAACTTGCGGTTGACGTCGATCACCTCCCACCCGTCGAGCCGGATCCGGAACATCCCCACTTCCGCGTTCTCGAACAGGTCATGGTATTTCTTCTCGCTCTCCCGCAGCGCATCCTCGGCGCGCTTCAACTCGGTCCGGCCCCGGTGCTCCTTCACGCTGGACCTTTCCTGGTACAGGCCGAAGATCGACACCACGACGGCCATTGCAGCGGGATTGCTGATGAGCCATATGCGCTCCGTCTGCGTCAGGAACTCCCCCGAGGCCGCGACATAGATGCCCATTGCCGCCAGAGGCGGGACGATGATGGCAAAAAGGTATTTGCGCGCCCCCCCCGCGCACACGAAATCGGCGAAGATGCAGACCAGCAGGGAGGAGATCAGCGCGGTCCTCCCGAACTGAGGGAACTCCGGCCGGGTCGCCAGGTCGGCGCTGATCCCGCACATCATTATGATCAGGCCGGAGAGCTGCACGATGTGCAGAGGGAGCGCGAAACGTGGATGCTTCCGGAACACGAAGAGGGCATAGGGGAGAAAGAAGAGAGCAGGGACAAGCGCGCCAATCCTCCAGCCGATGATTCCGTGAAGAGAGGGTGACACGTAGTCGATATACATGAAGGCGAGCACCAGCGGCACGAGGAGCAGGCTCATGACCAGGCCGATATTCCGGGTTTTGGTGCTCGTTTCAAATGAATAAGAAGAGTCGCTTTCCATGTCCATCCTCTTTGACGGGCCCGCCTCGACAGCTTTGTAAGTATGTGGGAGAAAGGTGAGTATATCATAGTCCAGGGAACGAGCACACGCCTCAGCGCACCGATTCGACCGTGTCTTTTGCCGGATCGAAGTTGATGAATCGTCTGAACGAGGCCATGAACATGAAGGGGAGACCGACAAACACGGAAACTTTCAGTGCTGGCTCAAGGACCCTGACGGCAACAGAATCGAGCTCATGCAGATCATGCCCGAATCTCCCCACGCCAAAAGCTCGAAGTGATCGCCGTCTTCCCCGGCGGCGATCACCCGCGTCCGGCCTCCTGAAACACTCTCAGAACGATCCCTTCCGCAGATCGATGCCATATTGCAGGTATGCTTTCAGGCAGCAGCTCATGTGCATCCAGCCCGAACAATTCTGGTAGGTGCCCTGCAGACCCCCCTCCGTGGACCGCCATCCGCTTTCGGTGATCCTGACAAGTGTTTCGTTGTCACCCAGGGGATTAAAGCTTATTTCCACGGTATTATCGTACCCGGCAGGTCGGGGCACCGTACCGGCTTTCGGGTCGTATTCGCCTTCGCTTGCTTCCCAGGCAAATCTGATCAACCTGTTCTGCACAGTCTTCTGAACCTTGACCGGCACGGTAATCGTCTGGCCGGCCACCTCACCGAATGTCCAGAGCACCGTCGTGCCTTCCTTCAGAGCTCCTGTGGACCCGGCATTGGTAAAATACGCGCTGAGCTTCTGAGGATTGTACACTGCGTCGAAGACCTCATTCACGGGCTTTTGAATTTTCGTCTGGACGGTGAATCTCAAATCCATAGGGGCCTCCTGACAGCTCAGCCGGTCTTGCGGCTCAGCAGCGATTCAACCGCCTCCCTGTTTTTCCAAAGAGCGCACCCGCCGTCGGTTTCAGCGAACAGTGCGTGGTGCTCCCTCATGACCCTCAGGAATCGCGATTCCAATGCCTGCCGAAGGGGAACACGCAGAAGATTCGTGTCGGAATAGGGGGCGAACGGACAAGGCTCAAGGTCGCCGGTGGCGCTGATATGAACGAATCCACGCCCCGATGCAAGACAGCCCCCCTGCTCCTCCTCGTCCCACGGCACGGCAATGAACACGGCAGGGAAGCGACGGCGGAAAGAAACCACCAGGCTCTTCATTGCATCCCGCTGCGCGTCCGTGATGACCCACTCGTCCGTTCCCTCCCGGATGGGGGTGTACTCGAGGCAAGATGAACAGCCGGCAGCCGTCATCGATGGCACTCTGCACAAATGATTCGTCGGTGACCGTGTCAAAATTCGTCCGCGTTACCGTGAAAGAAAGGCTGAAAAAGATTCCGGCCCTCTTGAGCTCAGCCATCTTCGCCTGGAGACGCTCATGCACGCCCCGGCCGCGCCTCTCATCGGTCTCCGCCTGGTTGCCTTCGATGCTCAGAACGGGCACCGTGTTGCGCTGCGCCTTCAGCCTCTCGATAAGCGTCGCGTCGAGCAACAGCCCATTGGTCACCAGGAGGAATACGATGTGGGGGAAGTCCCGGGCGATGTCCACGATTTCCGGCCGCGTGAGCGGCTCGCCGCCCGCGATCACGAAAAAGGAGACGCCCAGCTCGTCCGCCTCCGCCACAATGCCGCGCAGCTTGTAGAGGTGGTTCCTCCGGATAGAGGAGAACACGGCGAAGGGGAGTGTCGACAGCTTCTCCCAATGGGCAGGGTTCGACTCGAGCTTTTCTCCCGGCCGGACTCGAACCAGGGCATGGTTCGGAGCCACGGTCCCATCCGCCGTTGACAGAGGACTCGATCCAGATCCCGCCACACCGGCGGCATAGCAGGTACGGAGGAGGAACCGGGGAACTCCGTGGCCCGGGGCAGAGATCACGGGGTCGACGTGTTGCCCTTCGTATCAACGTAGGCGAGAAGCCGTTCGGAAGCACTGTGGAGGTCCGAGAGTTTGTTCGTAATTATGTCCCAGAGGATTGCCCGGTCGACACCGAAGTATTCATGGGTCAGGATATCCCGCAGCCCGGCTATCTTCTGCCACTCGATCTCGGGCGCCCGGTCCCGAAGATCCGGTGGCAGGTGTTTGACTGCCTCCCCGATGACCTCCAGATTGCGGATGCAGGCATGCTGGGTCTTCCGGTCGCTCATGAACTGTTCGCGTGTCATCTCAGAGGTGAACTCCCGGATGTCCCTGATAGCCTGGAGGATGTCGTCTAGATAGACCCGGCTGCTACGCGACATAGAGCGTCTCGGAGAGAATCCCCTCGCGAAGGCTCGGCTTGAGGGTACTTTCCAAGACTAGGTCGATCCGTCGACCAGGAAACATTCGTTCCAGGTGGAACTTCAAATCCATATAGTTGTCGAAAGTCTTCGCTGACTCGCTGAAGCGAACGAGCACATCGATGTCGCTGTCCTCGCGCATCTTCCCGACTACGCACGAACCGAACACGCCTATACGCTCGACTCCGTAGCGGCTCAGTTCTTGGATCTGTGACCTGATGCTCGTTATTACCTCGGATGAATCCACGGATAGATGGTAGCAGAGAGCCTAGCTGGCGCGCAATGGGCGAACCAAGATCCCGGGCCTGCACGCGCCCGTCGAGTCTATGGTGTCCAGCGAATCCAGCTCAGCGTTCAGCAGAGCAGCGCCCAGGTACCCCTGTGCCGCATGCCAAAGTGAGAACCTTGTTCGACTCTGTCTTCGCTCCCCCGGCTCAACCAGAGGCAAACGCGTGCGGAGCGATTCCCGCGCTCATAGAGGGCGTCATCCCGCTGCCGACCGTGCTCGGCTTGCGGAGCAGGGGCGCGCTGGAGCGGCTCTACGCGCGCGAGCACTTGTCCGCCCGCGAGATCGAGCGGCTGATTGGCGCGAGCCATGCAGGTGTGCTGCGTGCCCTGGATCGCTTCAGCATCCTGCGGAACGGGGATGGGCGCAAGCGACCTGGCCAACTGCCCTTCGGCTTCGACTACCTGAACCACCAGCTCGTGAAAAACGGCGCCGAGCAGGCCGCGATCCGAATGCTGCGGCAATACCGCGCTGGCGGGCTGTCGCTGCGGAAGATTGCCGGGAGCCTCAACGTCCCCGACGGTCAGTACTCAAGGGCTCCGGGAGGGAAATCGAAGCGCGCGTTTCGGGTAG
The DNA here is from genome assembly GCA_963820435.1 of uncultured Spirochaetota bacterium. Taxonomy (GTDB): domain Bacteria; phylum Spirochaetota; class Spirochaetia; order SZUA-6; family Fen-1364; genus Fen-1364. The sequence goes on from CAWGAC010000018.1 coordinate 137,978, forward strand.
TCGCGCCTCAATCGTGGCCGTGCCCTTCCCCGCAAGGCATCCAGACATGTCGGTATTCGGTTACGAATGGGCAATGGGCAATTCGAACGCCCGGCCTATGGCTCCGGAGGCCATCGCTCTATCCAGCTGAGCTAATCGCCCAAAGGCACGCAGATGGTGGAGATCATGTACAGCGAGTAGTCGCCAAGGCCCAGGAAACCGAGAGTGAAGACCACGCTGAGCAGAACAAGTTTTCCGCGCAATCGGAGGTTTGCAATAAGTCCTGATTTCATTTGCTCTTCTCCTGATGTGAAGGCACTTTCCAAACGGGCCGGATCCTGCTTTTTATGATGAACGTGTACTAGTATAGCATATTTTTGCCCCGAATTCCCCTGGCGGGGCGCGCGCCGCCGGACGGCTCCCTCAGCCCGTGGCGCGGTCGAGCAGCGCCTCAACCTTCTCACGCTGCTTCCAAAGCGCGCATCCGCCCTCTGTCTCCGCGAATATCGAGTGCTGCTCCCGCATCAGCCGCAGGAACTTCGACGCGAGGGCCTCGCGGAAAGACACGGTGAGCAGATTCGTGTCGGAATAGGGGGCGAACGGACAAGGCTCAAGGTCGCCGGTGGCGCTGATATGAACGAATCCGCGCCCCGATGCAAGACAGCCCCCCTGCTCCTCCTCGTCCCATGGCACGGCAATGAACACGGCAGGGAAGCGACGGCGGAAAGAAGCCACCAGGCTCTTCATTGCATCCCGCTGCGCGTCCGTAATGACCCACTCGTCCGTTCCCTCCCGGATGGGGGTGTACTCGAGCAAGATGAACAGCCGGCAGCCGTCATCGATGGCACTCTGCACAAATGATTCGTCGGTGACCGTGTCAAAATTCGTCCGCGTCACCGTGAAAGAAAGGCTGAAAAAGATTCCGGCCCTCTTCAGCTCAGCCATCTTCGCCTGGAGACGCTCATGCACGCCCCGGCCGCGCCTCTCATCGGTCTCCGCCTGGTTGCCTTCGATGCTCAGAACGGGCACCGTGTTGCGCTGCGCCTTCAGCCTCTCGATGAGCGTCGCGTCGAGCAGCAGCCCATTGGTCACCAGGAGGAATACGATGTGGGGGAAGTCCCGGGCGATGTCCACGATTTCCGGCCGCGTGAGCGGCTCGCCGCCCGCGATCACGAAAAAGGAGACGCCCAGCTCGTCCGCCTCCGCCACAATGCCGCGCAGCTTCTCGGCGGAAAGCGCGTCCGGCGCATCGCCTCGAATGGCCTGCGCGTAGCAGCCCTTGCATCGCAGGTTGCACCGATTGGTGATGCTGAAAATGGCGATGGGTGGGACGGTGATCCCCTCGCGCGGCCATGCGGGCGCGCAGGCGGGCCGCCCTGCCCTGCCAGAGGACGGTGCGGGCGAAGAAGAGCGCCTGGGAGGGCCGCCGCAGGCTCACGCGGACGAACTCCGAGAAGAAGATGCGAAGGCCCCGGTTCAAGGTCGAGGCCGCGGACATTTGTATTGCCATGTCTGAGAGGGTCCCCCTTCGGTGGTGTCTCTTTAAGCTTCAGATACGGGAAGGCAAATCGTACCACGAGTGGAGCCTCCCGCGCAAATGCAGTTCCCGTTCCCCTTTGTTATGCAACACCGAGGGAGGCGAGTTGTGCACCCGCGCCTATTCGGCGAGATCGGGATAAAGCTTGCGCATGCAGTCAGGACAGATGTCGTGGGAGAACTGAGCATCCGAGTGATCCATGATGTATCTTTCCAGCCCTTCCCAGGAGCCCTTGTCGTCGCGGATCTTCTTGCACGAAGCGCAGATGGGGAGCAAGCCCCTGAGGGTCTTGATGTCGCCGAGGGCCGTCTGCAGCTCGGTGATGAGCTTCTCCCGTTCCAGCTCCAGTGCGCGACGCTCGCTCAGGTCATGGATCACGAGCACGCTTCCGGAGGTGCTTCCATCACGGTCGCGCAGGGGCGACAGGCGCATGTCGATGTAGCGCCCGGGGTCCCCCGGCAGCGACATCTCCACGTGGTCGACGGCCTGTTCGCGGAGCCCGGCAATCGCTGCGCCCAGCGGTCCCGGAACCTCATCGACGCGCCGGCCGACGACCTCGGCCGCACTGCCCATGAGAGCGCGCGCCGTCGGATTCACGTCCACGACCCGATCCCACGCATCCAGGACCAGGAGACCATCCGCCATGCTCTCCACAAGGAAATGACGCGCCACGGGCACGACATCGAGAAGCTGGAATCGCCTCATGCCCCCCATGACCAGGAGCCCCGTGATGGCAAAGCCGATGGGGGGCAGGTCCAGGCCCGGGAAGGGGCTGATGGGCAGGATGTAGATCGCGGAGAAGATCCAGGGAACGAGCAGGCCCGCCAGGAGAATCACGGTCTGCCGGACGAACATCCGCTGCGCCTGCCATGCGGCGCGGCCGAGGGTGATCGCCGCCAGAACCCCCAGGATGGCATAGTATGCCACCGCAACGAAGAACCAGGGTCCATGATCGAAGATCAGGACATTCGAGCCGAGCACCGGGCCGGGAGTGAAGCTCGTCCATATCAGCCCGTGCCACCTGTTGGTTGCTGCAAGAGCGAGGGTGGTCGCGGGGATGAGCCACAGGAGGGCCAGCTGCCACCACGCCGGCTTCCAGGAATGCTTGCGATAGCGAAGGGCGAAGAGGAGGAAAAGGGGAGCCACGTTGCCCGAACCCGCATAGCCCGCCACGGCAAAGAACACCTTTCGGTCCACTCCCGTTGCCGCGGACGCGAGGCCGGAGGTGAGCGCCCAGACAAGAACGGCGCACATCATGAGGGAGAACGCCGTTGCCCCCGGAATGGCGCGGCGACGCAGGCCCATGACCGCCACCGCGATGGCAGTGAGGGCCGCGATGAATGCGGCGATGGCCGGCGCGTTGAGCTCGTATCCCACTCCGTCCCCCTTTGCGCAGTTGCGAACACCCGGCGAAAAAGCCCGATCGTTTACGTATTCGTCCCTTGGTCGCCGGATTGACCCTCGCGAATCATTGGGGATGAGAAGCAGGGCTGTCCCACCACTTTTCCGCCCACTGAGACAGCTCGCGGACGGCGCGTTCCAGGTCACGTCCGGCTTCCGTCAGCTCGTACTCCACCCGTATCGGGGACGTGGGGAGGACGCGCCGTTCCACTATGCGCTTCCCTTCCAGCTCCCGAAGGCGCTGCGTGAGAAGAGGGTCCGAAAGCCCGGGAACAGCCGCGAGAATTTCGCTGAATCGATGAGGTCCTGACATGAGAACGCGCAGGACAATTCCCATCCAGCGCCGGCTCAAGAGGTCCATGAGAGATGCATATGTGGCACAGAATTCCGTCAGTTTTGCCTGATCCGAAGCCGCAGCATCCACCACCTTGTTCCGGTCGGCAAGCCCTGACTCACTCATTCCTGTAATATAGCATGATCAACTATGGTATAACAACTAACTTATTTATAGTTACCAACTTGCCTTTTATTGCCAAAAGGATTACCTTCTCATCTAGTGAAGCAACAAAAGATTAGTTAGCTTCAACACGAAAGCAAGGAGATTACAGATGGTCAGAGTAGGCATAGTTGTTGGAAGCACCCGCCCCGGCCGCAATGCGGAAGCCGTGGCCCGCTGGGTACTGGAGAAGGCGCAGAAGCGCACCGACGCCCAGTTCGAGCTCGTGGACATCAAGGATTTCAAACTTCCGCTGCTCGACGAGCCGGTCCCCCCTTCCATGGGACAGTACACCCAGCCGCACACCAAGGCGTGGGCCCAGAAGGTAGCCTCCCTCGACGCGTTCGTTTTCGTGACGCCCGAGTACAACCACGGGCCGTCCGCGGCCCTCAAGAACGCCATTGACTTCGTCTATGGTGAATGGAACAACAAGGCGGCAGGGTTTGTGAGCTACGGCAGCGCCAACGGCGCACGCGCAGTTGAGCACCTCCGGCTGGTCATGGGCGAGCTTCAGGTGGCCGACGTACGCGCGCAGGTGCTCCTGTCCCTTTACACAGACTTTGAGAACTTTACCGTCTTCAAGCCGAACGCCATGCACGAGACCAATCTGGTGACGATGCTCGACCAGCTTGTGGCCTGGGGGGGAGCGATGAAGACCCTGCGGAGCCAGAAGTTCACCCCGGTGGCCGTGGAGAAGGAAGTCACGGTGAAAGCCGCCTCCTGACATCGCCGGACTTTCTGCTGACGGCCAGGGTAAAACCTGGCCGTTTTTTCTGTTTTCCCTGCGATCTTTGGAAGGTACTTTCCGCCCCCCACGAAGCTCGGCAGCTTTTTTCTGGTGACGTGCAGAACCAACGAACCGGATCAGTGCACCCGCTCGAACAGCGGCAGCTTCTCCAGGTCGGCGTCATAGGCCTTGATGAGGCGGGGACCGGAAAGTACCGCGCCTGACCAATAGTCTTTCCAATCGCCCTCCGGCAGGTAAACCGGACGGTGGCGCGCGCCCCGTGTGAGAACAGGAGCGACCAGGAAGCGATCCCCCAGCAGGAACTGATCGCGGACTCGATAGGTGGCGCTGTCCTTCGGGTAGTTGAAGAAGAGGGGTTTCACGATCGGAGTTCCATCTCTGGTCGCGTCCTGGGCCAGGCTGTAGATGTACCCGGACAGGTCCCCGTGCAGCTTCACGTATTGGCGGCAGATGGCGGCCATACTCTCTCTCAGTCTCCATGGCGCGTAGGAGAACTGCATGATCGGAAAAAGCGCGCTGGCCTGGGTCCATCGCACGAAAAGCTCTTCATCCACCGGTCGCCCCTTCCGGAAGCCGCCGTCCCATCCCCCGCCGATCATGTCAGCGCAGAAATAGGGGTAGCCCAGGAGTCCCGCGCAAAGCCCGTGCGGGATGATCGAGCCCAGCCCGTCCACCGGGCTCCAGGTCGGCGACTTGTCCCGGAGGCGCTGCACGAGCCCGAGCCTCTGCGTGAGCCAGCTGACGCGCAACTCGTTGATTTCGAATTCCGCCCCGATGGAGGCGAACGCATCGGCGTATTCCCAGGGGTTCATCGGGGCGAAGCTGTCATAGCCGCCGGCGATGACCTCGGCGTCCCCCGCGTCCAGTTTGAATCCGTCAACACCGTATGCACGGACGAGCGCGCGCAGCCCGTCCACGAACCAGGCTCGGGCCTCGGGGTCGGACAGGTCGATCAGCGCCGAGGTGCCGTTCCACCACCGGCCGAGAAACGGCTCCGAGGTTCCCTTCTTGCGCAGGAGATAGCCCCGTGCGCATGCTTCCGCGTACCGTGAAGATTCAAAGTCGAGGAACGGGGTGATCCAGAGCGCTACCCGGATATCTCGCGCATGCAGCGCCTCGACCATCCGACCGGGAGCAGGGAACTTCTCCGGATCGAATTCCAGGTCGCCGTACCGCCGCATCCACTTGTCGTCGATCATGAGCACGCCGCACTGGAAGCCGGACCCGTACATCGTCTCCACGTAGTCGAGGACGCCTTGCTGGTGGACCTTTGTGAGAAACTCTATCCACGTGGAGAAGACAGGCTTTCGGAAATACTCAGGGGGGGCGCGCTCCGCGGGGTGCCGAGGACGGAGATTGCGGCGCGATGCGCCTGCCGGATGTCGTCAGCGATTGACAGGCAGACGTCGAACCTCGATGTGTCCCTCCCATGAATGCGGAGCGTCCCGCGGTTCCTGCCATGAAAGCTGAAGCCTACCGGCTGGTAGTCCTGCTTGAAGAGCGCCAGGCCCCCGGATGACAGCCACAGCGGCGCGGTCTGATTGCCGGTCGGCAGGAAAGGGTCGCGGCGGATGGTTTTCGCGTTCAGAGGCCACTGGGATGCCGCCAGGACTTCCGCACCGTACCAGAACTCACCGCCTGGCGCCTCGAAGCTGAAACCGAGCGCCTCTGTCCTGTTGTCGTCGGAGCAGCGGACCGATATGAGAATCCATGAGGGCATCGCCTCCACGTCGATCACCAGGTCGATGCCCGTCATCTCGGTCGACGCGCGCAGCCCGACGCGAACCCGATCGCCAGGATCCCTGGTCCACGAGACAAGGCTCCGGGAGCGCGTTTCCACGCCGTCACGCAGAAAAGAGAAAGCCCCCGTGCGGTCCGTTGCAAGGACCCGTTTCCCCCGGCGCAAAAACCTGAGGGCCAGAGGGTGACTCTGAACGCGAAGCTCGACCTCGTTCGGGAACGGGAAGGAGATGATTGTCTTGGAGAACGAAACCGCCGAGGCTCCCATGCGTGTCGACTCTCCGTCAGCCCTTCGTCGAGCCCGACATGAGCCCGCGCACGAAGGCCTTTGACGCGAACAGGAACGCCAGCAGCATCGGCGCGCTGGCCACGACGTAGCCCGCTGACTCCAGACCCCGGTCCAGGTCGCTGCCGCCGCTGCCGGTCTGGCTGAGGCCCCTCAGGACAACGGGAACCATCGTCCGCTGCGCGCTTCCGGCCATGATGTATTGCCAGACGTAGTCGTTGGTGTAGATCCAGAGGAGCATCATGACCGCCAGCGTCGTGATCATGGAACGGCTCAAGGGAAGAACGATCCGCGCCCACAATCTCAGGTGCCCGGCCCCGTCGATTCGAGCGGCTTCGAACATCTCTTCGGGCAGGCTTCGGAATGCATTCTGGAGGAAAAACACGCTGAAGCATTGGCCGAGGATCCAATAGGAGACGATCAGTCCCCAGACATCCCGAAGGCCCAGCCGCACGTTCCACAGGTACAGGGGAAACAGGACCACGATCGAGGGAATGAACATGAGGCCGGTGATGGAGAAGAACAGGACGCTGCCGCCCGGAAAGCGGTAACGCGCAAAGGCGTAGGCAGCGAGGGACGAGGTGACCAGGTTCAAACTGATCCCGCACACGATCACGAGAAACGTCCACATGAAGCTGGGCGCAATGAAGACGGCGGCCTTCAGATAGTTCTCCGCGTGAGGAGGGAACGTGAGGCCCACTGGGTTGACCAGGTACTGCGACGGGCTTTTGAACGAGATGAGGATCATGAGCCCGAGGGGCACGAGCGCGAGAAGGAGGAGCACCACGAGCGTGAGGTGAATGAACGGGTGCCGCGCCGCTGGGTTGCCGGGCCGGAGTGCGTTTCGAGCGGCTCTCATCGTGCCGCCTTGAACTCGGTCTCGGATCTCACGTGCCGCTGGACCAGGACGGTCAGCAGGAGGATGAACACGACCAGGACCAGGGACACGGCGCTTGCATAGCCAAAGCGCTGGTCCCCGGCGCTCGCCCGATAAAGGTAGTATCCCGGCAGGAGCGTATGGTTGAGCGGGCGGCCCTGCGTGAGCAGCAGCACGGAGGTGTAGTTGGCGATGATACCCGCAAAGCTGGTGATCTCCAGGAACCGGAACTGCGGCACGCAGAACGGAACGTCGATGTGCCGTATTCTTTGCCAGCGTGGGACACCGTCCACCCGCGCGGCGTCGTAGATGTCACGGGGGATGTCTTCCAGTGCCGCGGAAAAGAAGAGCAGCGCGGTGCTGGAGACAAACGGGAAGCCAATGAACAGCAGCGCGCCGAGAGCGGTGGCGGGCTCGTTGAGCCAGTTCAGGGAGAAACCCGACTGTCCGAACAGCCGGATGAAACGGTTCAGCGCGCCGGTGGTGGGATCATAGATGTTCCGCCACATCAGGATCCAGATGACGGAAGGGACCACCACGGGAAGCACCATGAGAGTCCGGTACAGCTCCCTCCACCGCTTCGAACGAAGCTCGGCAATCAGTTCCGCCGTGATGAAAGGAACGACGAACGGAATAGTCAGGCTGAACGCCAGCACCAGCGCCATGTTCTTGAGCGACGTCCAGAACTCGGGATCCGTGAACAGCTCGACGAAATTCTGCGTCCCGACGTACCGCGCGCTGAGGAAGCCGTCCCAATCGAACAGTGACATGACGAAGGAATGAATGACGGGATAGTAGTACCACACCCCGAGGGTGACGATGGCGGGTGCGACGAGGAGGTACAGGGTTGAATCCCGTCGCCGTGACGCGCGGCGCAGGGAAGACGGTTTCATGCTGCTCATAGGATGAGGAGGGCGGGGCCGCGGCGGCCCCGCCCGGCCTGCCTTACATCTTGGACAACGCGAGCTTTGCTTCCTTCTTCAATATTTGGTCCGCCTGCCGGGCAAGCTCTTCGTACTTGATCTGTTCCTGCTCGTAGGCCTGTGCGTACGGGTAGATCTTCTCCTGGATCGAACCGCTGGGCGCGAGCATGAGGGACCCCCAGCCGGGAGCGAAGTCCTGGAGCATGGATTCTCCGGCGCTCTTGAACTTCCACAGGTTGATGGCGCTCCTGGTCGGAGGCACGTCGCCGTTGGCCGTCTCGGGCTGGTCGCGGTTCCACGCGTACGTGTCCTGCGCTCCCGAGGCCCACCACTGGAGGAAGTCCACCGCCGCTTCGTACGTTCCTCGCGACTTGGCCTCGCTGTAGATGCTGAACGTGCATCCCCAGGAGGAAATCTGTCCCGGAAGGGTCACAAGCTCGTCGCTGAAGGAGAACGTCTTCTTGTCCGCGACGGGGTAGCCGAAGGTCCCCGTATTCGTCACCTTCGCCGATCCCGACTTGATCGCCGCGTTGACGCGGATGAATCGGCCGTTGTACTCGCTCATCAGCGCAAAATCCCCGTTGGTGAACGGACCGTAGACGCCGTCAAAATTGCGGCTGTAGGTCGCAGGGTCCACGTAGTCGGCGACCTTTTTCTGGAACTCGAAAATCGATCGTATGCGAGGATCAGAATAGGAGATCTTGCCGTCGGCAAACGCCTGGTACAGCGCCTTGAAGTTCGGGTTGACCGGATCCTTGCCCGCGACGGACGTGAACCAGCTCAGCAGCGACGATGCCGCCAACCCGTTTGCGATGTCCATGGCAAAACCCGCGTCGCTGGCCTGTCCCGTACCTCCAATCGGGTACGTCCAGCCGCTTGCGCGAAGCTTTGCCAGGGCGTCCAGGAGCTCCTGCGCCGTGCCCGGAGCCCTGGTGATGCCCGCCTTGCGGAACGCATCCGCATTGTAGATGAACGCGCGAGCCCCCTGGCTGATGGGCAGGTAGTACAGCTTCTTCAGAGTGCCTCGCGCGGCCGCCAGGGCGTTCGGAGAGTACTCGGAAGCCAGGCTCTTCCCGGTATAGGGGTTGGTGGTCTTGATCACGTCATCCAGCGGGAACCAGAAGGATTGTCCCTTGTTCTCCTGCTCCGCGGTGGGCGTCACGAAGCCATGCCCCTGATCGACTCTCTGCACGACGACGTCAGGGGCGTCCTTGGAGGCGATCCTGGTTTTCAGAAATGTCCAGTGGTCGTCCCAGTTCGCCGTGATGACCTGAACATTGAGGTTGGGAAACTTCTTCACCGCAACCTGGTCTCGCCATGCGCGGAAGGCGTTTGCCATGGGGTCGGTGCCTTCCGCTCTCTCCACCCCCCAGGGGATGTAGATCTGAATGTCCTTTGCCTCTGAGAAGCCCCCGGTTGCTGCCGAGGTCAATAGGACGGAAAACAGGATGAAAGTTACGACATGCCACGCACAAAAGATCCTCTTCATAATCTCCTCCCTTCGACGCTTTGCCGTTGCCACAAACCTCTCGGATTCTGGCCACGGCGGACGAGTATATCCGTTCAAGACCGCATATGGGCAATTCGTGCGCGCCTGGACTGCCCAAAGATGTCGATGAGAATATGCCATTTTGCAATTCTTGTCAATAGTTTGCAGCAAATTTTTTCATAAAAGCTAGTTAAAATTTTCAAGAATGAGGATTTCCCGCCGCCGGCAAGTCCTGCCATTCGGACTGGCTCAGCTTCCTGAGAGCTTTCGCGTGGACTGTCTGATCACGAGCCTGGTCCGCAGGCTTATCCTGACGTGCACTATGTCCTTGTTTCTGCCCAGGTCGTCGGCTGCCCGCGCCAGCAAGGCACTGATGTCGAACTTGAATCGGCTCACCGTGGTGAGCTGGGGATCTGAGTATCGGGCGAGCTCCATGTCGTCGAATCCCACCACGGAGACGTCCGCAGGCACCCCGAGCCCCGCCTCCTTCAGGGCCCGGACCGCCCCGATTGCGGACAGGTCATTGAAGGCGAATATCGCGCTGACCCTGGGATTCCCGGCCATGAGCTTCTGACACGCGCTGTAGCCGCCGTTGAGGCTGAAAGCCCCCTGCACGACTTTGGAGTCATCGGGAGAAATCCCTGCCTCCTTCAGCGCGTCGCGGTAGGCGGACAGCCGGTTGATGGAAACCATTCGGGTGATCGGTCCCGTGATTGCGCCGATTTGTCGGTGCCCGAGCTGGACCAGGTGCCGGACGGCCTGAAGAGCGCCGTCATAGTTGTCGTAATCGACATAGTTGCAGTCCCGATCGAAGAAACGGCCGTTGGTGACGAGGAAGGGAGTTCCTCTGCGTTCGAGAACGGGGATGATCCGGTCCTGGGCGGAAGGGTCGTTTACGATGGCGACGTCGATCTTGCTCACGTCCGCCGGGGGAGCCCCGTTCTGGGAATCCGAGTTCTCCGCGTAGCGGAAAATCACGACCCGGTTGCCAAGGGCCTCGATCTCCCGCTTCAAGGAGACAATGTCGATCGAGGTCATGGGGTCATCGTTGATGAACTCCCCTGCTTCGGGAACGAGGAGACCCACAGTGAGACTGAGCCCCGCAACCTTGTCGGGGCCCGTCTTGCCGGTCAGCTCAGCCAGCGCGTTGAGGACCTTTTCCCTCGTGTCCTGGCTCACGTTGCCCTTGTTCGCCAGAACCCGGGAAACCGTGCTGATTGAAACGTTGGCAAGCTCTGAGATGACTCTAAGTTTCGGCATAACCAATCCGGCCCTCACTCCGCAGGGCCGGTCCGGTTAATGTAGCTGAATCTGCAAATCTTTGCAACAATCTATTTCAGCGCTGGGGCGCCGCCCTGGAGCCGACACGATCTCTCCCCACTTATCCGGAACCCGCGCTCCGCGCCCACCGAACGATAACGATCGGCGAGCCGCAACAGTGGCAAGACGGCCTTTACTCTCTGCCTTGATGGTCGACGATGCTCCGCACCAGGAGGAGCACCGTGCGCTTCAGCTGGGGGCTTTTGATCCTCGAATACAGCTCCAGCAGGGTGCGTTCGTCGCGGGGGCGCATGGGCGCTGGTCGTTCTGTCCTCTCCGACAGGCGTGCCCCTGTTGGCCCTGGAAGAATGGCCGTCAGAGGAGTATCGAGTGCCTGGGCGAGGACGATGAGTCGACGGAGAGTGACTTGGCTTTTTTCGTTTTCGTACTTCTGGATCTGCTGGTAGGAAACGCCAACGCGGTCGGCCAGTTCCATCTGGGTGAGGCCGCGCTGCAGCCGGTAGAATCTGATCCGTTTCCCGATACCGCTGGGTTCCACTCCTCGACCTGCCTGACCACGCTACCCCGGCTCATACGGAAGTATCTACAAACTTCTGGTTGCATCAAGGATTGATTAATACTACTTTCAGTTGTATAATAGAAAGTTCGGCGGCATGCGCGAGGAGTGAAAATGAAAAAACGTGCACTCGTGGTCGATGATGACGATTTTGTTAGAAAGGTCCTGCCCGCGCTCCTGGAAGCGCATCAGTACGATGCCGAGGCGACGGATAGCCCTGAGAAGGCGCTCGAAATCATCGCTCAGCGACGAATCGACGTGGTCTTCACCGACTACGAGATGCCCGGCATGAATGGCATCGAGCTTACCAGGGTCGTCCGGGAGATGAGCCCCCACTCAACCGTCATTCTGATGACCGGTCTCGCGGCACCGGATCTATTTCGGTCCTCCGGGGCCGATGGCTTCCTCCAGAAACCGTTCTCGGTCGATGCCCTGCGGGCGGCCCTTGGCGATGCAACGCGGAGCCGCGGGGCAGATGGCGCTCCCTAGATCACGGCGCAGGACTGACGATTCCTCCGGGAGGCGTCCAGATCTGCCGTCCGCGTAGCTACCCGACCTGGAGGAGTCCCTCCATTGCCAGGCTGCGGCAGTCCTTCCGGTTGCAGCCGATGATGACGTGATCCAGGAGGCGTATTCCGAAGAGAGCGCACGTATCCCTTACGGCGATGGTGAGAGCGGCGTCGTCATCCGAAGGCTCTCCCGCACCAGAGGGGTGGTTGTGCACGAGGATGACGGAGGATGCAGCGGACCGGACTGCCTCTCTCACGATCAGCGTCGGATCCGCAATCACGCCGGTGCTGTCCCCCCTGCCCAGTTCCACCGCGCGAATCTGCAAATGTCTCTTATTGAACAGAATCAGGCAGATGGACTCGACCGGTGCATCTCTCAGGTAGGGACCATAGAAGTCCATCACGTATCGCAACGCCCATCTTGGGTCTGAGGGACCCGGCAGACTGCCTGCTTCCTCCCGGCAGAGTCTCTTCCCGATCTCCAGCGCGGCCTTGATCTGTGCCGCTTTGGCCGGTCCGATCCCAGAAATCGTCTGGATTTCCGAGACTGAGGCCGTGTCGATTCCCCGTAGATTTGAAAACGTCCCGAGCAACCTCCTGGCAAGATCCTCCGCGCTGATTCCTCTCCTGCCCGTGCGGAGGATGATGGCGAGCAGCCTTGAGAGAGGGAGAGCTTCGGAACCCGACGACAGAAGAGTCTCCCGCGGCCGGTCTTCCGGCATCCAATCACGGATGGACTGGCCGGTCATTTCCTTTTCCCTCACCCTCAAATCGCCTCTCTAAGAAGAACACCTCGTTCGTGCTCGGTGCTTGAAAGGCAGGTGCGCCGTTTCATGTGCCATGTTTCCATAGCCCTTTCACGCGATCCAGGCTGTCTCTCAGTTGGCGCAAAAGCTCCTCGGCCCTCAACGGTTTCTGGAGAATTGCCATCCCCTCATCCAGCATTTCGTTGAGTGTGACGAAATCCTCGGTATAGCCTGTCATGAACAGCACAACGAGGTTGGGACACAATTGCCTGATCTGCCGGACAGCATCCTTCCCGCCCATTTGTGGCATCACGACGTCCGTCACCATGCCATGGATGGAAGCTCCCATTTCCCTGCATTTCCTGACAGCTTCCTTCCCGTTTTCCGCTTCGACGACCGTATATCCACTGTTCTGAAGGATGATTCGGACCAGGTTTCGAACTTCAACCTCATCCTCGACAAGGAGAATAGTTTCTGTTCCCCGAAGTGATTCTCCGGATTCTCGGGACTGCCCTTCATCAGCTACGCGAGGGGTGTCAATGCGAGGGAGGTATGTCTTGAAGGTGGTGCCCTTCCCGAGCTCGCTGCATGCGTAAATAAAGCCTTTGCTCTGTTTTACGATGCCGTAAACCGTGGCCAATCCCAGGCCCGTCCCTTTGCCAAGTTCTTTAGTCGTAAAAAACGGTTCGAAGAGGTGAGACTTGATTGCGTCGTCCATACCGACCCCATTATCGCTGATAGCCATCATCACGTAACGCCCCGGCCGCATTTCTGCATGCCCTGTCGCCATGCGCGAAGCGAAATCGACATTCCGCGTCTCTATGATAAGCTTTCCCCCTGAGGCATGGCATCACGCGCGTTTGCGGATAGGTTCATCAATATCTGACTCACCTGTCCGGGATCGACCTTGACCTGTCCCGCCTCCGGGCTCATGTCGAGAACGAGCTCCACGTCTTCTCGGATCAAGCGACGAAGCATCTTCTCCCCATCCCGAATGAGCTCGTTTAGACGGACAACGCGAGGCTGGATCATCTGCTTGCGGCTGAACGCGAGGAGCTGGTTGGTGAGGTCGCTCGCTTTAAGAGCCGCGGTCTTGATCGTTCGAGCATACTCGAGCAGCGAGTCATCCGAGGCGAGCTTTCGCAGCAGCAGGTCGCTGAAACCGAGTATGACCATGAGGATGTTGTTGAAGTCATGCGCAATGCCACCCGCCAGCTGTCCGATGGCCTCCATTTTCTGCATCTGCCTGACCCTTCCCTCGCTCTCCCTCAATTGCTCCTCGGCCAGTTTGCGCTCGGTGATGTCTTGGACCATCGAAAGAACGCCCACGATATTGCCATCCTCCCTGAGAGGAGTGTTTGTCCAGTCGCAGGTTATGGTTCGACCATCTTTGGTGATATTCTCATTTACGCTGGTTGCCGATATGTCACCTTCCAGTAATCGTTGCCAGATCCGGTCAGTATCCAATTGAGCACTCTTGGGCACGATCAGATCGTAGGGATGCTTGCCCAGCGCTTCCTCTTCGGTAAATCCGAAAATTCTTGCAGCGGCTGGATTCCAGGAAACCACAAGAAAGTCCAGGTCCCACATGATACAGCCATTTGGCATCCGTTCGATCTGGAGTTGGAGGGTTGCTTCACTTTTTCTTAGCGCCTCCTCCGCCCTTGCTCGCTTTGCCAATTCCTTTTTCACCTGTTCGACCTTGTCATGCAACAAGCCAACCGCGGTGCCGATCAGGACAAGGAGAATGGAACCCGTCAAACCTCCCCCATGGGTCATCGCGTTCCAGGATACCTCTCCACTGAACAGCAAGAGTAAAAGCGAAACAGGGAAGACAGTGAGGCTCGCAATCAGCCCCGCCCACATGCCCAGCAACAACCCTGTAGCCATAACTGGCAAAATGTTCAAAGTGGCCACCGATGGCCCCAGTAGTCGGTGGATAGGGATGAATGCAAATCCGTACACTACCCAGCTCACCAGTGCCGCCGCTATTCTAGGGTTGGACATGCTTCTGCCATCAGCCATTCTATGAGCGCCTCCCCAGGTCGTTATTTCTTATTGTAGTATTCTGACTAGCTAAAAGCGAGAGATGACAACAGAATCAATACAGCCATTCTGATGCTGCAAGCTCCCCTCGCCCCAAGAAGAATGATGACCCCGTTCCGCGTGGGATCAGAAAGGGAGGTCATGCATTCACCGCTGATGGGAAGATGGACTGGCTTCACAATCAATTCAGGTTGCATGGTGATAACGCCGACGTAGTGCGCCAGGAGTTGCAAAGGCGATTCGGCATCCAGGCATCTTTGAGAACCGTTGAGCGGGCCGTGCAGCCCGTTCGCAGACAGCTTCGGGCACTCACCGTGAAAGAAAGGCTGAACAGGATTCCGGCGATCCTGAGCTTCCCCTATTTTTGCCTGGAGGCGCTCGTGCACGCCGCGGCCGCGCCTCTCGTCGGTCTCCGCCTGATTACCTTCGATGATCACGACGGGCAACGTGTTGCGATGCGCCTTCAGTCTCCCGATGAGCGGCGTGTCGAGCAGGAGGCCGTTGGTCACCTGGAGAATCACGATGTGCGGGAAGCCTCGGGCGATGTCCAAGATTTCCAGCCGGGTGAGGGGCTCCATGCCCGCAATCACGAAGAAGGATACATCCAGCTCGTTCGCCTCTGCCACAATTCCGCGCGGCTTGTCAGCGGAAAGCCGGCCAGGCGCGTCGCCTCGAATAGCCTATGCGCAGCATCCCTTGCATCTCAGGTTGCACCGATTGGTGATGCTGAAGATGGCGATCGGGGGAACGTGGACTCCTTCCCGCGCCATGCGCGCACGGCGGCGGGGCGCCCTGCCCTGCCAGAGCACGGTCCGGGCAAAGAAGAGCGCCTGGGAGGGTCTCCGCAGGCTCACGCGCACGAACTCTGAGAAGAAGATGCGAAGACCCAGGTTGAGCTTGGACGTGGCGGACATTTGTGGAGCCATGGTGTCGTGAATCTCCTGCAATCGAAAGTGGGACGCTCAGAGCATAGCATGCGCGGGGCCCCTCTGGAAATGGAACACCACGGACGGACACTCATGTTGCTGCCGATGAGTCATCGGAAAAACGTCCTCCGAATTGACCCGGGCTGCGTGCAACGCGTGTGGCCGCTTTGCTTATATGCTCTGGTCGGGTAAGGTGGGAGAGGGAAGGAGGAGGACATGTCCGGGATCCACACAGACAACGCTCGATCGCTTGTGCGGCAGCTTATCGACACTGGTGAGCGACTTCCGAAGGACCTGTGCAGCGACATCCTTCACCTGGGTGATGCGGGAGTGACGGCTCTTCTGGAAATCCTGGAAGACGAAACGCTGGCGCAAATCGATTCTCCCGGCGATGGATGGGCGCCCGTCCACGCGGCCGCGCTTCTTGGCGACCTGCGTGCCGCGACAGCAGTGGAGCCTATGCTGCGTGCGCTCGCCCGGACCGATCCTCTCGATATCCTCCACGACCGCATGCTTTCATCTCTGCCCAAAATTGGCGCGCCCGTAGTTGAGCCTGCGCTCCGTGCGGCTGCGAGCGCCGACGACGAGGTGTTGGAGAGCGTGGCGTCGGTACTGGCCAGGGTTGGTCTTCGCGACGACCGGATCCTCGATCTCCTGCTTGCTCAGCTCCGCCGGGCTCCCGCCTTCGCGGGCAACCTTGCGGAATACGGTGATCCGCGAGCGCTCTCCTCGCTGCTCGAAGCGCTGGACGCATTCGAGCTCGACGAGAGCGGAAACCCGTTCGCCAACCACGCACTCATCGAGATTCGCTGCGCAATCGAGGAGCTGGGCGGCACGCTGACCGCGGAACAGCAGCTCAAATGCCGACGCGGCCAGGCAGCGGCTGAGTTCGCTCGACAAGAGCTCCTTGAACGCCTTGAGGCACGGGCGGACGCATCACCGCCGGCTGCGCCAGTCCGCGCACACGACCGACTTGGCCGGAACGATCCTTGCTGGTGTGGAAGCGGAAAGAAATACAAGAGGTGTCACCTCGATGCCGATGCGGATGCTGCGTCGGCCGGCAGAGCCTCCCATTGATTCGCAGCGTGCGAGCACGGACTTCGGCGCTGAGGAGGAGTGCATCCTGGTAGCGACCAGGCGTCCCCTTGAGATGCCCGCTATGGTGGGACGCTCCCATCCGCACTCTCAGCCCATCTTGATGCTGATGCGGAATCCTTCGTATGTCATCAGTTCCTTGCCCAACTCTTCCCAGGTGTACGTTCTCTTTGGCGTGACGATCTTCGGCAACTCCCCGTCCGTTTCCTCATCCCATTCGATGGTGCCCTCGACAATCTCAGGCCTCAATATCCTGAGGCCTGAGCCATGCTCTGCGTCGAAAAGCGCACCAGACCTGGGGATCGATACCAGCATCGGGCTTCCTGATGGAGCCCATCGTGTACCTTCCCAATTCGTGATCTGCCCGTTGTCAGCGCAGACGGTGCACCACCAACGAAGCTCGTTTCCAGGTGGGATGAGCTCGGACTCAATAACCCCATCGCACGACATGTGACGGGGACGTCGGCGACAGCGAATGCCAGTGGAAGGCTGGGAGGGAGGCTTGCCGAGGGTTGCCGCGACGATCGAGCCGAAGTAACCCCAGATCTTCAGCGTCCTCGCGGGAAACTTGTAGGCCTCGGCATCGGAGTAATCCCAATGCGACATGTCGACGACCCAAGTATTCCCCATCGCCAGCTCCGACCTCACGCTACCATAGATGGCGTCGTCCAGAGAAGCGAGGCAGAGCCGGGAGGTATCCAGACTTCTCAACACCGATCCTAATGCAACTACAGGGGTAATTCACCGCAAAGGCCTTAAGCTTCCCCTTGAGAAAATCGGATGGTTCCGGGAACGCCGTGGCCTGTTCGAAGTCGGCGCGAAACTGGGGATGCAAAGCCAACAAGAGCGATTCGTCTACCAGGGCTGCGATCCTGCGATTCTCGCGATCATGGAGAAATACTTCTCAGCCCTAGTAAAGAACGGTGGCAGCGCCGAGGGCCTCCATTCTGCTCGTCTGAAAGCCTGCAGCTTTCTATCATCACGGATAATGGACTATGACGGAAGCGCTTGTATCTTCGAGTGCAACCGAGGTGTTGCTCACGGTAGCCGAGGTGTACATGCCGCTCACACTGGTATCAGCAGAGATGGCACTTGAGCTTGCAGGAGTTGCCGATGTATCGATAGCCAGACTGGATCCGGGAAGCTGCCCATTGCTGGTAAGCTTGAGCACCCAAAGGCCGCTGAGATCTCCAGCGACGACGTACCCGCTATCGTTGGTCTTCTGGATGGAATATGCCACACCGGGTGAATTGTAAGGTGGTTTGCCCCAGTAGGTTTTCTGCCAGCTCACCTGCCCGTCCGAGGCAAGTTTCAGTACCCAGGGATTACCTTGGGAAGATGCCGAGCCTCCATACATGCCAGCAACGACGTATCCGTCATCGGCCGTCTGCTCGATGCATGTCGCCCAATCGTCCAGGCTTCCGCCATAGGTCTTCTGCCAGCTCACCGCTCCATCGGAGGCAAGTTTCAGAACCCAGAGGTCCTTGTCGGCACTTGAGGACAGCGTGTACCCGGCAATAATGTAACCGAAGTCCGTCGTTTGTCGAACAGAAAATGCCCAATCATACACCCAGCCATCACCATAGCTAGTGCCATCGTAGGTTTTCTGCCAGCTCACCTGCCCATCCGAAGCTAGCTTTAGCATCCAGAGATTGCCATGTGCACCAAAGGACAGCGAGTATCCGGCAACGATATACCCGCCTTCTGCCGTTTGCCGAATGGAAGTCGCGTAATCGGTCGAGCTGCCTCCATAGGTCTTCTGCCAGCTCACCGCTCCATCAGAGGCGAGTTTCAGAATCCATAGATCTGTGTTACCCGCACCGAAAGAAAACGTGTATCCCAAGACAATGTACCCGCTATCCCCGGTCTGTTGAATGCACGATACAAAATCGGAATAGCTGCCGCCATAGGTCTTCTGCCAGCTCACCTGCCCGTCCGAGGCGAGCTTCAGCACCCAAAAATCATTGTCGCCGGCACCAAAGGAGGACGTGTTTGCAGCAACGATGTATCCCCCGTCCCCCGTCTTCTGGATGCAGGTTGCATACGCAAATGCATTCCCACGGAAGATCTTCTGCCAGCTTGGCACACCATCCGAGCCGAGCTTCAGCACGCATAGACCGTAGCCAGGTCCTGCGACAATGTACCCGCCGTCCGCTGTCTGCTGGATCGAGCGTGCAGCGCCTGCGCCTAAGTAGGACTTCATCCATTCGGCGGGGGTAGTGTACAAAGGCTCCATGGTTTTGTTGCAGCTCGCGAGAGCGACCAAAGCAACCAAAGCTCCCTCAAGCACTTTCTTGCTTCTCATGTTTTTCCTCCGAATTGTGACTTGTTAGCCACACCACCCATACGGACTGGGACTTAATCCAAGAGAAATTGACGTACCAATCATGAGTATCTGCCCCCGAGCGTAACTTGTTCACTTCCCATCAGACTGACCAGGGACTTGGGTGGAAACGTAGAAAATTTCATCTCCTCCCGGCAGCGAAATGATGGGCTTCTGAATTCAATAACGCATGCCCAGTTCAACGGCTCCGCCATAGCTAAACCATTGTAAGGTGTCGCCAAAGGGAAGGTCGAACGTAGCCAAGAACTCCAAAGCATAAATGGAGGACCCCTGCCGGATCCATCCTGCGTAACCGCTCTGTCCATCTACAACAAACCAACTGCTGACGAGATGAGAACGAGGTTCAGAGGATTGTGAGAAACGGAGTCTTTTTATTCCTTCCATGTCCGCTCCACCGTCCCTTGTGCGCCACTGGCCACCAATTGGCTTTGCGCGTCCATTTGGAATGGGGCTGTAGATGCGTTTGGAAAGCTGTAATGGACTCAGCCAATCAAGATTGTATCACACATCCTGCAATATGTGCGTATTCCGCTGAAAAAAGCCACCCATCATTCGCGGATGTCTGGCAAGACTGGCAGGTGTTCTGCAAGACCCGGCTCTGGATGAAGTAGGGGGGGGCCTGCGAGCGGAGCCGGCAAGCCATAGCACAGAACATTTTTTGAGCTCGAGTTTTTCGCTATCTTTTCTGTGCTACCGAAAATCGAAGTCCCGCCCTGTGACGAGTTAGAGAGCGATCCCTGTCAGTTTTATTGCACAGAATCGATGTTCTGAGCGATGAGGATCTTGAGCTTTCCCGCCGCCTCCAGGCGCGCCAGGGCCGGGTGCGCGTCGTTAGGCCGCGTTTTGCCGAAGTTGTCGTAGAAAATCTCGCGAATCACCGGCCAGGCCTTGTCGGGGTTTGCAAGGAAGTAATCGAGCTCGAGGATGCGGGGTTCATACCGGCTCCATAGCCCCCGTCCCCGCGGAAGGGCGGGATGCCGCTCTCCACGCTGATCCCGGCGCCGGTGAAGGCGGTGAGGTACTTGGCGGAGCGAATGAGGACGGCGGCTTCTTTGATGCCGTCCTAGGTCTCGTTCATCGCGGTGGGTCAATGGGAAAGACTTGCGCCCGGGATGTCAAGCTCGTGTCCGGGTGGACGCTTCGGGCTTCCCTCGCCCCCCTTGCCGCCTCCCCCTCCCAGGCCCACCCCCTCCGCTTACCCCCCGGCTAAGGTACCCTATGGTCGTCTGGGAGGGGGAGGCTCAAAAGGGGGGCTTCGGTGGCGGTACGCTCGTCACTCGCGGGCGTCCTTGCCCGCTCGCTCCTCGCTACCGCCAGCCCTCCGCTGCCTTTGTGAGTAGGGAGGGCGGTAGCGGTCTGTTTTGCCGAGGTGCCGTTTCATTCAGGTGACAGAGGCACCCTGTTCCCAGGCGAATGGGCTTCCCTTGACCTTGCGATAGTTCTCATCGAGGGTCGGTCTCAGAAGAACGAGGGCGGTGAGCCTTCGCACCATCGCGGTCACCTCGATAACTTCTTCTACCTTCATCGCGCGGCCAAGGAGGTCACGCTCTCTATAGCTCAACCATTTCTTGATGACCTGGTATCCACCGATATAGAACTCCCAGGCGGAAGCAGGGACGTTTTTCCAGAACGCGTGCTCGTTGAGATACACATCGCGCGTGTCCGGACCAACAAGTGCGGCTGCTTTTTCCGCGTCAATCCCGCGGCTCTCCGCGGCAGCGGCGATTGCTGCCTTTTCTTCCGTGGTGAAGGGCCGCTCACGCATTGTGCCTCGTGCGGGCATAGTGACGCCATCTTTTCCAGCGTGGCCCCAACCAGCCGTGACATCCAAGTCTCCCGAGTTCGGATCGAGCTGCCCACCACCAACCCTTTGGACGACGCCCGTGAGGAGGAGTACTGGCTCCATATCGCCGCCGGTGACGCCGATCGCTTGGCTTTCCGTATCGAGAAGCTCGGCAACGTGGCGACCCAGACTCGCCGATTCGAGAAGCAGCTTTTTGTTGGAAGGAAGCGGTAAGCGGGGCCAATCGGATCTGATGCCATCGGCGTTCTCATCGAGATAGGCAGGACTGTATCCGATGGCAAGAGAGTGAAGCCAAACAAGGGCATCAAGGTTTTCGTCAGTATCCGGATCGTCCATCCCCATGGCCGAAAGGTACCTTCGCGCCGCAGCGGAAAGGTTTGCTTTCAGAGGCATGTGCACGGTGTTTCCCTGCTGCCGCTCGATGTCATCTTTATAGCCTTTTGGCGCAAGGCGGAAAGGGATGTAGTAGGAATGCCCGCGCTGGAAATCATTATCGCCGAGAAGCGTCGTGAAATATAATGGAACACCTTCTGGATTGGAGACTCCGGATGGGCGGCTCATCAAGAAGGCATTTCCCGGAAAGGACTGCTCCCAGAGTGCGGGCCGTGGTTCGTTCCAAACCGGCCTTATCCCTGTGTAGTAACACCAGCGGGTCTCAAGAGGACGAATTGCGTACTTGAGGATTCGCGCCGGATTGTACTGCTCCTTCGATATCACTTTCTTCCTTGCAAGCTCGGGATTGAAACGGGCCTGCTCCGCGGTAAGCTCTCTATGCCGTGCCCCATACTCTTCCCAGGTTAGATCGGGGTCGAAGTAGTCTCTCATTCTCTTTTCAAGCGGCTCACGGTCGATGCTTATGAGTGCGCCGCCACGCTTTTCCATGAGGCCGTTGCTCGGAGCCGCTCCGCACAACTCCGTCAATTTGGGCCATGTCATGTAGGCAGATGAAACATTTTCGGGACGGAAGGAGTAGCGGTTCTTATCGTTGGGGTTCCCGAGCTCGTACAGCTCATCGAACGGTGTGTGTTTGAGTGAATGCAGTAAGTCCTCGCGCTTGGTCACGCCCCAGTATTGCCTGAAACGGACGGTTGCTGGTTTCTCTCTTGATTCCTTTCGGACCATTACGCACACGGCCGTTCCGACGCGGATTCCCTCACGATTGTACTCAGTTGAAAAAACGGAAGGATCGGGGGCTCCCGTTGGCGTGAGCTTACCCGTTTCCCTGCTGTCGCCGTTCATGCAATCGAACCAGAGGAGATCGAACTCGTCCAAAAAGCGCTTGCGCATGACGACAAATGAAGGATCGCTAAGGTAAGAGAAATTCGAGATGAACGACACCACCCCCTTGCCGCTCATTTCGGTGATCTTTCTCTCGGCGAGCCGGTAGAATCGTACATACAGGTCATCAAGGTTGAACTTTTTTATTCCCCAGCCGCCTTCCTCCGATACCGGTCGGTTTAGCCCTTTCTTGTACGGATCGACCAAACCCAGCTCTTCCTCGGGGCTCACACCGGCAAAGGCATTGTACGGTGGATTGCCGAGAACCACGATGATTTTCGATGACTGTTTCACCTTTTCAGCTTCCGCATGCTCCTGAGCGAGCTCGGGAAACGGTATTGGTTTGGATTCCTTGTGAGGCTCCCATCCCGTCAACGAGTTGGTCAGGAACACCGCGGCCCGCTCGTTGGAAGCGTTCTTCAGGGGCGAACCCAACCGTTGCAGAAGAAGGCCGAGCTGTAGATGGGAGACCACGAAAGGGGCAGGAAGTATCTCGAAGCCGAACACTTTCGTCATCGCGGCCTTCTTGATCTCCGCGGCGACCAGCGCACCCCCGCTGGGCAAACCGCAGACTTCCGAGGGTATGAAGGATCACCCGATCGGATCAGCAGTAGCTACATCAGACAGGCCAAGATTCTTGCGCGAAAGTCAGCCGGTCATTGGGGATACCAAGAAGAAGAGCTCGTCGGCACACAAGATAGTGGACGTGAATGGCAGAAGAAGGGTCGAGCCGTCGAGGTAGAGCACGACTTCCGATCCACCGTGCGAAGCCGTACCTACGGGATTACGATATTGGCAAGATACGGGATGGGTTACCGTTGGAACGACGGGGACACGGCCGAGTTTGCAGTGAAGCTTCGCCAGTGGTGGAGAGGATGGGAAAAAGGAGATACCCGAAAGCGAAGAGGTTGCTGACTGCGCGGATAGCGGCGGCAGCAATGGGATCGGTCGCACCTGTGGAAACGCGAGCTGCAAAAGCTGGCCAATCACAGAAGTGAGGATAGGAGCCCCCTTAGCATTCAAAGTGGAGGCAATGTGAGCCAGGACCTCAATCAAGTATGTTCCGGTCCCGCAGCAAGGATCGAGCACGAGCACGCTCGGATCAGCCAGGCCATCGGCCAGGCCCATTTCCTTCCGCAACACAGCATCGACTCTGGCCACCTGGTATTGGACTATCTCCCGCGGTGTATACCAGACACCGAGATCCTTTCGGAGCTCCGGATCGAATGCTTCGAGGAATGGCTCGTAGAAGTACTGGACGGCGTGCTCTTCTTGGAACTTTCCGAAGAATACGGTCCGGTCGACACGATTCAGGACTGAGTTCGCGCGATCGAGGATCTCGACCAGTCCCAGCGGTTTCAGCCTGCCAGGCATCATGAGGTTTTCGAAAAGCGTGTGGATGAACGGGACATTGATAATCCACTGGGCCTGCTTCCAATCGAAGTTGGCAACCTGACTGTCAGGTATGCCGCTACGGCACCAGAGGACCCATGCGGAGAAGATGCCGTAGAAGATCGTCTGAACGAGAGTGGAGCGGAAGAAGTGCTCTCCTTTGGGTCCAGTGAACTTCATCCCGAGCGTCTCTTCGAGAGCAGAGCGTACTTCGCTCAACGCGGGAAGCTCGGTTTTCTCTACGTTTGCTTTTGCGTCTCTGGCGTAGGATGCGAGGAACCATGCGAGATCTTCCGGCTCGGAGAGGGGTGCATTGAGGAGCATCACGCGTACGAGGAACTCGCGAAGCCGCGCTCCAATATCCTTTGCGGTCTTCACGTGGTGAGTAGTGCACAACCAGAAAGATCCTTCGTCGGCTGCTATGCAGAAACTATCGAGTTGAGTCGCTTCGCCGTGATTGCCTCGGCCGACGAGAAGGAACTCGCGTAGGTTAGTCACGATGACGACTGCCATATTTCGCATAATACTTGTTCACTTGTTCGGTAGCTGCTATTTCTGCCACATCTTTTGATGGCGGCTTGGCCTCAAGAACGCCTCGAGACGGCATCTGTCCCGCCAGAGACTCAAGGTCAGCTGCGTGTTTGAACTGGTCCGCCGTGTAGAGACCGATGTCCGGAATCCCCGCGCCGCGGTTCGCAGGGTTGACGATGCATCTGACCCTTGGTTTTAGGTCGGCACCTATCTCATTCAGAAGGTTTTGCAACGCGGGGTAATACGAAGTTTCGGCTACTGCGGCACCGCTGGCGTGGATCTCTCCAACTTGCTTGAGGTATACTTCAACAGCATCCATGCAGACGTTTTAGCGAATGAAATGTAAGAGCGCAAGCGATTCTGCCGCCGTGTGTGACTGATGCGAACCGTCCTGTGGCCTTAAGTGCCAGCGTAGGCGGCAGTGCATGGGTGGCCGTTTCAGTTCGTGCGCCAGCGTGGCAGCGCCAGTCACCACCGCAGCGGAGGGCTGGCGGTAGCGAGTGACGAGCGTACCGGCACCGAAGCCCCCCTTTTGAGCCTCCCCCTCCCAGACGACCAAAGGGTACCTTAGCCGGGGGGTAAGCAGGGGGGGAGGGTCTGGGAGGGGGGGGGCGGCAAGGGGGGCGAGGGAAGCCCGAAGCGTCCCCCGGAAAGCGACATTCCCCTGTGCCGCCTTTGGCTTTTCAGCCTTCGCCGCCTTCCTGAAAGTCACATTCACCTGGTCCATGGGCGGCATGTCGATGCTGGCCCCTGTCAGGAGGTCGGCGACGGTCAGGATCTGTAGCCGCGGGTACGACTTCTTCCAGCCTGGGGAATCGTAGAAGCCGGCCCCAGCGGCCTCGGTCTTCATCGGAGCGGTCGGCAGCTGCATGGAAATGAGGACTCCAATCTCTCCCTTCTCCCGATCGAGGACGCCGCGGAGGTCTCGAACATGCGCTGCACCCGTATGCCCTCCTTCACCGAGAGGATCACCTGCTTGGTCTTCCCGCCGGCGGCTTCGTCATGGAAGTAGATCCTGCCGTCGATGCCTTTGTCCGCGCCTTTCTTCTGTTCGGTGGGCCGGGCGATGTCGGCGAGGCCCGACTTGCTCCGGCGTTGAGGGGAGCGCCCTGCCCTCCTTGGGGGGAATGGACTAAGACAGTGAAGGGACACGGTCGGGAGGCGCCGCGATGGTGGAGACGAGTCCTGAAGGGGTCATCGTGCGCTCCCAGGGAGATGGGGGCCTGACTCAGTGGGCGGCGCCGGCGTCGAGAATCTGTACAGGCCAGAGAGTTTAGAGAAGAAAGAACCCTCTCCTGTGGTGGTCCCTTCCTTGGTGATGAGAGGGAGAAAACGGGGGCATGTTGTCCATTGAGTCACTGCCGCATGTCCGTAACGGACAAACCTTGCACGAACAGCCCAATAGTAAGTCTTCGCATGCTCGAGCGGCTGCTCGACGGTATGCCAGGAATCGACGAGGCCATTGCGTTCATACACCAGCTCCGAGGGGCGATGCATTTCTTCTGCCAGCCTCCAGATCCTCAGGTCATACGACACCTGCGCGATTTCCTTGAGTCTTCCTTCGGTGTCCATCTCTCTATTTCGTTGACTGGGAAACGGCACCCACTCCAATCTTGGCTGGAGGGAATCGACGGTACCTGACTTACATTTCAAGCCTCCGAAGAAACCGTGATAATCGAACTCCGGTTTTGGGTTCTTGGGCAGAAGTCCTTCGGAGTATTTGAAAAATGGGGGACCTGAAACTCCAGCAGAGAAAAGCGTCGGAAAATTCTCCATGAGGCACAGCGTATCGACTATGTCTTCAGAAAGCACATGAAGGTAGCCGTCGATTTCTTCCCTTGTTAGCGGCATCGTCCCCAGCCTCAGGCTTGTTCCTACTGAATGTCCTCCAGGCATGAGAGAAAGTCTGCTCTGCGAGTAAGGTTCCCGTGTCCTTCTCGATCAGCTGCGCGTGCACTACGGCGGTGAGCTGAAGACTATTCTCCACTTTCCGCAGACCCACATTCAGCACACTCACCTCGAGCATCGTATCTGCCTCTTCGGAGAGATGATCGGGTGCAGCGGTGCAATGCAGATCCAGGAAGCTGTATTCGGTATTGCTGGTTCCGGCTGCCAGGATCTGCTCAACCATGCGTTCATGAAAAGGGAAATCAGAAAGCGCGGGAAGCACAGCTGCTTCGATCTCCTCCGCCCTCTTCGCGGGTACAGAATTGGCTGCGGCAAGGACGAAACCGACTCCTCCGCCGAGGCCCCCGGCGACGAGAGCGGCAGGAAAGACCAAAGCGGGCACTGAACTCAGAGAGCGCGGCAGTGACCATGACGGGTGTTCGAAAATTTCCACAGTCGCCCACAACAGCAAAATTCCCCCTTCCATTGTCACTTCAAATCCGCTAAGTCCGCCAAAAACAGTCCCCCTGGCGATCTCAGCTTGTTGGTCTTTCTCGTAGGCATGCATGGCGAACTGAGGATCTCCACCAGAAACAACACCTATTTTCCGCACACTGCCTTTCTTGTCTGGAGGAAGCAACGTTGGAAGTGGTGTCTGGGACATTCCGGCGGCCATGGCCAGCTGTGTAGATACGCAACCTGTGAATAGAAGGGTCAGCAGCAGGGCAGCGGCAATGAGACCCTCAATTGACCCCAATCTTGTGACCTTGCCGGGAGTCATTCCAGCATCCGTCCCTGACAGAAAGAATGGTTTGCTATTCATTTTCCATCTCCTCAGCATATCCCATGACTGATTATGCAAGGCCCTTGCCAACCCGGTTCTTCAAATCCAACTCTTTGTAAGGAAAACAATTAATTCAGGACAGCTGCGTGAGATCCAAGCAGGTAGGCTGCAACCAGATGGGAACTCTCTCAAGGGGAAAAATGTCTGCGCAATGGCAGTGCCCGTCGGCAACACACCAAGTGCCAACGGGAGGAGCAACAACTTTAAAAGAATGTGAGTGGCAGAGTCCCTCTTGTCCTTCCACAGCCACTGCATAGCACCTTCTCCCCTGCGCGCCATGAGCTGTCAGCCAGCTCCACGCGCCGATTTCACATAGGGCTGTAGATGCATTTGCACGGCTGTATTGGACTCAGCCAAACTACTACTGTATCACATCCTACAATATCTGAAATGGGGGAGATCTAATGAAGTCCGGAAAGCATGGCACTTCTTCGGGTCAGGATACCGTGCACCGTATAGAGTTCAGGGTACCAGCCAGGGTACCAGATTTCGGAAAAGTCTGTAACAAGCAGTACAAGCCGGTATTGACGAAAAGCCCATGAAAACCCATGTTTTCTCAATCTGGATGAAGAGGGAACAAGCGGTACAAACGGCTTAAAGGGCTTGGGGTGCAAGGGGTCGGCGGTTCAAATCCGCCCAGCCCGATTTTCTTCAGGGGACTAATGATAGCAACTACTATAGCGTGCCCTCAGCCGTATAGGCCTTCTGGAGCTCTCGAGCTTGCCACGGACGGGCCTTGCGCGCGATGGGCTGCGGGGATGGGCGGCAAGGCGAGAGGGAGGAACCGGGGCGAAGGGGCTGTAGGGTATGGCGGCGAGGCGGAGACACACCGTAGATCTGCGCATCGCGGGAGGTAAGGACGGACTGATCCCCGGGGAGCAGCCAAGAGCGAGGGATCAGTTCAGCGACGCGGGGTCCAGGCCGGGTGGTGGCTTTGCGATCTTGACGAGATGGCGCAGGATCTTGAGCACCTGCGGGGGGTCTGTGATGACGGCGAGTACCCTCATGGGTTGGCCACAACGAGAGCAGGTCAGGGGATCCACCTCGTAGACCTTTTTGATCAGCCGAGCCCAGGCGGAGCGGCTCTGTCTGGCCGCTACTGAGCAGTCGCCATGGTGCTCATCGGGCGGACCGAGACGCACGGTGGGTTGTGCAGGATGGTTGTGTCTCCAACCCTCGGGAGCAAGGCGCAGGAGGTGAGGTGTGTGAGACTACGTGCCTCGAGCCCGCGAGGAGTAAAGGCCGTAGCAGCGAACGAGTCGTTTGCGTGCGTCGGGCAGGTGCTGGAGCAGATCGGCAAGGAACGCGGTGGGCGGAAAGATCTTTGAGTCGGTTCGGAAGTAATCGCTGTACGGGGCGCGGTAGACCACGGCATCCCTGCCCTCATCCACAAGAAGCTTCTGCAAGGAGATAGGCGGGCGCACGATGTACTGCGAGAGCGCTTCGCGGGCCTTGGTGGAACCCGCGGGAATGCGGACGGAAGAATCGACAGAGAAGCCAGAGTGGGTCCACTGGACCATGCTTTTCGCCAGCCGTTCGTTCAGGAGCTTGCGCTGCAGGAAGAGGGTGATGACTCTCTGGCGGAAGCAGGCACTCATCTTGTCCAGGTCCACGGTAGGGAGGTGAACGAACCGTCCCTGGCGGTCGAAGCCTCCCTCCAGGAACAGCCCATGCCAGTGAGGGTTCCACCGAAGGAACTCTCCCGAGCTCTGGAACACGACGACCGCAGCGGTGCGGATACGCTTGCCAGCGGCTGCCGTTGCGAAATCCCGTACCAACCCGTAGACGAGGCGGCTGATCTCGCCATGAAGCCTGGGGTCGTGGCGAAAGAACACGCGGAGCACCTTGGGAATGGTGAAGACGAACTGGCGATGGGGCAGCCGCAGCAGAAGCTGCTCGTTCATGTACTCGCCAAACAGAAGGGTCCGTTTCTGCGAGCAAGAGGGGCAGAGGTGGAAGACCTTACAACTGAAGGGGCGGAAGTACTCGACCCTACAGCCGGGATTCGTGCACTGGATCCTGGCGATGCCCTTGGTGTAGTCCCCGCATTCCAGGAAGCGGCCCACCGCCTTGGAGATCCGCTCCAGGCGGAACTTTCCCAGACGCTTGGCGAAGTCAGCCCCATAGCGCGTAAAGAGCTCAGGGAAGTGAGAGCGGAACAGACTCTGCAGGGAACTGACTCCCCGCTGACGATAGATCCCTGGGGATGTCGCATCCAGGGACAGCACCAACTGGTCGGCCACAAAGGAATAAACGACCCTGAAGAGCCTGATGCATTTCCCTCGCAGAAGCCACTGTCACCAATGGGTGCAACCTGCGGTGCAAGGGCTGACACGAAGACCGCGTGAAATTCCTGCGCCTTGACGCTGCAGCGCCTTGTCCCTCATTGTCTTCTGTCGATGGATATCGAGTCTCGCATCATATCCGCCGCCTCCCTTATTCGTTCTGCGAAATTCCTCACCGCCTTCACGGGCGCGGGGATCTCCGTGGAGAGCGGCATCCCGCCTTTTCGCGGCGCCGGCGGGCTGTGGGACCGCTATGACCCTCGCACGCTGGAGATTGAATACTTCCTCCGCCATCCCGACCAGGCCTGGCCGGTGATCAGGGAAATCTTCTACGACAACTTCGGCAGGGCGCGCCCCAACGCGGCGCACCAGGCCCTCGCGCGCATGGAGAAGGCAGGCGGCGCTGACGGCCGCGGCCGCCTGCATGTCCTCATCACCCAGAACATCGACAACCTGCACCACATAGCCGGCAGCGAAAGACTGTTCCGGTAAGACCAAGGGGCGCCGAGCGGCTGAAAATCGTTTCTCATGCCCACAACTTCCCGCCGGGCGGAAGCGCGAGAATGAGCTACCTTCCGCTCTGGCCTCCACGCCGCCCTCTCCCCTCCTTCATCGTCATGCCAGCCCGCGCGGTTCTCCTTGCCGTGAATCGTGCCTTGGGTCGCACTGATTCTCTCGGTGAGCAACCTCGGATCATAGTTAGGGCATAGAGTTTGAGCTTCTCGCCGAGTGCAGCCCATCCACCGTATTGGTACCATTTTGGTACAAACTTACACCAGAATGGTACCAATCATTGACGAGAGTAAGCATTATATCTATACTATCTGTATGAAGCGCGACCTTGAGCATAAGCTTCGCGAGTGGAAAGACTCGCCCCGGAGAAAACCACTCCTCCTGAAAGGAGCGCGGCAGACGGGGAAGACATGGCTTCTGAAGTCGTTTGGGGAGTCTGCGTTCAAGGATCTTGCCTATTTCAATTTCGAAGAAGACAGGAACCTTGATCAGCTTTTCGAAGGCGCGATCGATCCGACCCGGCTGATTCGGCAGTTATCGCTCGCCCGGGGGAAGGCGATCGTCGCCGGCGAATCGCTGATCTTTTTCGACGAAATACAGGAATCCAACCGCGCCCTGAACGCCCTCAAGTATTTCCACGAGGAAGCGCCGGAGTATCATATCGTCGCTGCCGGCTCCCTCCTCGGAATCCTGCTCTCCCGCCCCGCAAGCTTTCCGGTTGGCAAGGTTGACTTTCTCGAGCTCCATCCGTTGTCGTTCCCCGAATTCCTCGTTGCGGCGGGACACGCCGAGCTGCGCCAGATGATAGAAGAGATTCGGACGGTCGAGCCGATCCCGGAGTTGTTTCACGAGCGGTTTCTCGAGCTCCTTAAAACGTACTACATGACGGGTGGGATGCCTGAACCGGTCAAAGTCTTCCTCGAAACGAATGATGTTGGCGGCGCCAGAAGGATCCAGCAGGACATCATTACCTCGTATCGCCTTGACTTCGCAAAACATACGCCGACCTCCGAGATCCCGCGGCTGAACGAGCTCTGGCGCACAATTCCCACCCAGCTCGCCCGGGAAAACCGGCGATTCAGGTACCGGGCGATCAGCGAGAGAGCCCGTGGCAGGGAATATGCCGATGTTCTCTCCTGGCTGGAAGGGGCGGGCTTGATACTCAGGGCACGCCGTGTGACCGTGCCCCGTTTCCCGCTTGTAGGCTACGAAGACGCGGAAAGCTTCAAGGTGTACCTGCTGGACGTGGGGCTTCTCGGCGCATTGTCCGAGCTCCCGCCGGAGATGCTCCTTCAAGGAAACAGGCTTTTCACGGAATTCAACGGCGCGTTCGTTGAAAACTACGTGGCGCAGGAGATGGCAGCCACTTCCGCGGGAGGGTTGCACTATTGGACCAGTGAAGGAAAAGCGGAAGTCGATTTCGTCCGGGCGAGCGAGGGGATGGTATTTCCCCTCGAGGTGAAAGCGGGCGTGAACCCGAAAAGCCAGAGCCTCCGGGTGTACGATGCCAAGTTCTCACCGCCCGTTCTTTCGCGTACCAGTCTTCTCAATCTGAGGAAAGACGGACGGGTGATCAACTTTCCCCTGTACGCGATCTCGCAGTTCCCGCGCCTGGCGGTGCCGGGCGGCCGGACATGACGAACGCGTTCGCGAACCGGCCGGGGCGGTTACTTGAACCCGAGTCCTATTTTATCTCGATCCGGTAGCCGGTTTCAAATGTGCCCTGCGAATCGAGGTACTGGATGCCCTCTTTCTCCACAAGGTTGCCGCCGGCGTTTGTACTGTCAGCCACGCCATGCCAGGGCTCGATGCAGAGAAACGGGGCGCCGGGCTTGGCCCAGATGCCGAGATAAGGGGCGCTCTCCGTGATCACGGTGATGGAGTGGGAGGACAGGCTGTGCCTGATCGAAAACTCCCGGGACTGGGGATGCTTGAAAACGAGGGCCCCCCGGTCGAAAAGAGATCGGGAAAGGCTGATGATCCGGCTGTTCTCGAAGATTTCTTCCGTCGTGTCCGGGACGATGAGGTTGTCCTTGATGAACCACCGCTCGATGCTCTCTTCCCTGTCGAACATCAGGTAGTAGTTCTCCAGGGTGCCTCCCGCAAACGGCACGACGAATGCCGGATGCGATCCTATGGAGAAGTACATCCGCGGGGAGCCGGTGTTGGCCACACGGTAGCGTACGGAGAGGCCTGCTCTCTCGAGGAGAAACGCGACGCTCAGGGAGAAGTCGAATGGATAGCTCTCCCGGGTTTTCGCGCTCGAGGCAAGAATGAGCTCGGCAGAGTCCTTTTCCTGACGTACGACCGTGAACTCGCTGGCCCGGGCAAAGCCATGATTGGGAAGGGTGTACTGCCGGCCTTCGAACGTGTATGCCCCGTCCTTCAGCCCGCCCACAACAGGGAACAGCACCGGTGCCGAGCCATTCCACCAGGCGGGATCCCCGTGCCAGATGTACTCCCGACCTGAGGACAGGTCAGCCAGGCTCTTGAGCTCGGCGCCTGTTTCCATGATCTTGGCCCCGTAGAGGCCGTTATGGAGAATGATGCTCATGTCGATTGCGGAGTCTCATGAACTAGCCTAGTAATTCCCTGCGCCTTCGCCGCCGGTCACAATCGCAACGCTGGATACGCAGCCGATCCGGCTGGCTCCGGCCCCGATGAGGGCGATGGCGTTCTTATACGTGCGCACGCCTCCGCTCGCCTTCACGCCCATGTCCCTTCCCACCACGCGCCGCATGAGAGCAATATCCTCCACGGTAGCGCCCCCACCGGAGAACCCGGTGCAGGTCTTCACGAAGTCCGCTCCCGCCTTCTTGGAGAGCTCGCAGGCCATCACCTTCTCGTCCTGCGTGAGGAGCGCCGTCTCGATGATCACCTTGAGGATGGTGGTCCCCCGCGTGGCGCGGCGCACGGCGCGGATATCCTCCTCCACTCCGTGATAGTCGCCCGACTTGAGGAGTCCGATGTTGATCACCATGTCGATCTCTGATGCGCCGTCGGAGAGCGCCTCACGCGTCTCGAACGCCTTGGACCTGCTCGTCATGGCGCCCAGCGGGAACCCGACCACCGAGCAGACCTTGACCGCGCTGCCCTGCAGCTTGCGCGCAACGTAGGCGATCCTGCAGGAGTTCACGCACACGCCGAAGAACCGGTAGGTGAGCGCCTCCTGGCAGAGCTTGTCGAAAGCGGCGGTGGGCGCCTCGGGGCGCAGCATGGTGTGGTCGATGTAGCTGGCCACGTCCGCCGGCGCCAGCGCGGGCAGGGTGGAGACGCTGGAAGCCGCCGGCTCCAAAGTCTTCCCGGAGGCGGTGGGGGACTTTGAGCCCTGGGCGCCCATGCGCGCCACAACCTCGGCAACGATCTTTTCGATAAGCTGGTTCTGGTCCATCAGTCTCCAAGCCTCCCCGGCGACCGCGTGAGCGGGCGCATTATTGACCGCGACCGCGTGAGCGGGCGCATTTACTGCCGCTCGATCGCCATGATCTTGTTCACCCTCACCATGTGCCGGCCGCCCGCGAAACGCGTCTGGAGCCACGTGCGCGCCATGTCGCAGAGCTGCGACGCGTCGTGCAGCGGACCGCCCAGGGTGAGCACGTTGGCATTGTTGTGCTCGCGGCTGTTGATCACCGTGCGCAGGTCATAGCAGAGCGCGGCGCGGATTCCCTTGATCTTGTTCGCCGCCATGCACGAGCCGATGCCCGCGCCGTCCAGGATGATCCCGCGCTCGCAGTCGCCGTTCACCACTTTGCGGCATACGGCAATGGCGATGTCGGGGTAGTCCACCTTCTCCGCTGCCGAGCAGCCGACGTCCACGACGCGATAGCCGAGGGTCTCCAGGTAGCGCCGCAGGGCTTCTTTCTGCGTGAAGGCGCCGTGATCGGAGCCGATGGCCACGCTGCGCACCGTATCTCCACGGCCGTGTGCATCATGTTCGCTCAAGTGGCCCTCCGACCTTCCTCGATATCCACCCGGTCAACGATTCCGCAGATCGCCGTGCGGATGGTGACTGCGGTCTCGTCCCCGATGACCGCGCGGGCAGAGCCGCCTTCATCCACCACGAGAACACGGTCTCCGATACCCGCCTGTACGCCGTCCACCGCCAGGAGACTCCTGCCCTTCGGCTTTCCCTCCGGATCGATGGGCTGGACGACGAGGATTTTGTGACCCTTGTAGTGGGGGTGCTTTTCCGTCGACACCACGTTCGCAACCACCCGGGCAAGCATCATTTGCGGCCCCCTGGGCGCGCCGTGGCGCCGCCGTACCCGGCGGATTTTGCGCCGCCGTACCCGGCGGATTCGGCGCCGCCGTACCGATTCGCCGCCGTCCACCGATCGCCGATGATCGCCGCGTCCGCGGGGTTGAACCACCCGTTGGGGTTGGCCTGCGCGGCTTCCTTTCCCGCCTCGAAAAACACCAGGTCCCCCTCCCCTGCCCGTGCGACGTCGAAGGCCACGAGCGCGACCCCGGCGTCTTTTCCGTTCTCATCCACCGGCTGTACCAGGAGCAGCTTCAGCCCCTCGAGGCACTCCATCTTCTGTGTGCAGACCACCCTGCCGATCACCCGTCCCAGCTTCATATGATCCTGAAATAATCCACGAGGGTGCAGCGCCTCTCGCGCGTATAAGTGCGGGCCCGTGTCACCCCTTCCCCGGTCGGGCTCGCGATGGTGAAGGAGGCATATCCTGCTCCTCCCTCGCCAAGCCCCGCGAAATTGGGACCGTTCTTTATGAATATGGAGCAGTTCATCAGCCGTGCCATCTTGGAGAGCTTTTCGATGTCGTGCGAATGGATGGAGGCGGTGTGCCGGAACCCATGCTCCACCTTCACGGCAAAGTCGATGGCCTCATCCACGTTGCGCATCCGCACAAGCGGGATGACCGGCATGAGCTGCTCGGACCAGACCATGGGGTGATCGCTTGGCACATCCATCAGGAGGATCCGGGTCTCGACAGGCACCTCGATACCGGCTGCCCGGGCAATGACGTAGGGGTCCTTGCCCACCAGGTCCTTGTTCGGCGCGCTGTGCCTGCCGGGGCCGGCGTTCTGTGGAAGCGCTACATTTGTCACCGCTTCGATCTGGCTGCCCGTCAGCTCGAATGCGCCGTTTTTTTTCATCTCTTCTTTGAGCCTGTCGGCGATGCTGTCCACCGCCAGGATTTCCTTTTCATCCGTGCAGACCACGTTGTTGTCGAATCCCGCGCCCCTGACGATGTCCCGGCCCGCCTTCACGAGGTCCGCGGTCGGATCAACGACGCACGGCGGGTTGCCCGGCCCGGCGCAGATGGCCTTCTTCCCGCTTCCCATTGCGGCTTTCACCACCCCGGGGCCGCCCGTCACCACCAGCAGGGCCACCCCGCGGTGCTTCATCAGCTCATTCGCGCTCTCGATTGTCGGGTTCGCCACCGCGCACAGGATGTTCCGCGGGCCGCCTTCCCGCACAATGGCATCATTGAGCAGCGACACCAGCCTGCAGGAAACCCCTTTCGCTCCCGGATGCACATTGAACACGACCGAGTTCCCCGCTGAGATCATTCCTATCGAGTTGCTCGTGATTGTCGCAAGGGGATTGGTAACGGGCGTGATGGCGCCGATTACCCCGTAGGGTGCGCGCTCGGTGATGGTCAGCCCGTGCTCGTCCGAGTATGCGGAGGGCTCCACGTCCTCCACGCCGGGGGTCTTCTGCGCGGCAAGGGCGGTCTTCACCTTCTTGTCCCGCACGTTGCCAAGGCCGGTCTCCGCCACGGCTTCCGCGCACAACGACTCGTTGGCCTCCAGCACCGCCCGGCGCATGCCGGCAATCATCTTTCGGCGGGTGTCCAGCGGAAGCGCGACCAGCTCCCGCTGGGCGGCATCGGCCGCGGTCACCGCCGCGTCGATGTCCGGGAAGACGCCGGTCCCGAGCGGGGCCGCAGGGGAGCGCCGCCGGCTGGGGACACGCCCAGGAGAGACTGCATGTCGTAGCTCTTCAGCACCTGCTCGACGATGAGGCGTATGTCATCCGCCGTGTTCGCCATATCGCGTTCCTCTTGCCCCGTCCCCTCAGCCCTGGCCGGCGTAGGTCACCACGCCGCGCTCGTCGATCTGGTCGACGATGGCCACCACCAGGGTATCCATCGGACGGTCATCGGTCCGGAATGTCCAGCGGCAGGAGCTGCCCTGCGTGAGCAGCACGAGCTGGCCCCTGTCGGCGCCGACCATGTCCAGCGCCACGAGGTATTCATCCCTGCCCGCGCCGCGCTGGTCGCATTCCTCCACAAGGAGAAACCGCGCGCCGTCCACCTTGTCCGACCGCCGTGTCGCCACCACCGTGCCGCGCACGCGCGCAATGTTCATTGCGCCACCCCTGGCGGGCCGCTGCACCGCCGCAGCCTTGTCATAGGTGAGCGTCCCGTCCTTCTCGATCGCATCCACGATCGCGATGATCGTGGCATCCGACGGCTTGCCCTTGGTCGTGTCCGTCATGCGCGCGCTGGATCCGGTGACGTAGAACACGATCTCCCCGGCGTTCGCGCCCACGCTGTCGATGCCCACCACGAAGTCACCTTTGCCCTTCAGGGTGACAGGGTCGATCTTCTCCAGCAGGAGCAGCTTCAGCCCTTCCATGGAAGGGGACTTGTGCGTGGAGACCACCGTGCCCTTCACTCGCGCAAGTACCATTGATGCGCTCCCGATGAAGCTATTTCTTCGAAGGCGGCAGGCTTCCTGCCGAGCGGCAGGGCCGCGTCCACGCTCTCGTGCGGCCGCGGGATCACGTGGGTCGTCACGATCTCCCCCACCTTCTCCGCCGCCCGCGCCCCCGCGTCCACCGCTGCCCGGCAGGCCGCCACGTCCCCGCGCACGATCGCCGTCACGTAGCCGCCGCCGATCTTCTCATATCCCACCAGGTCGACCTTCGCCGCCTTCACCATCGCGTCCGCCGCTTCCACCATCGCCGCGAATCCGCGGGTCTCGATCATCCCCAGCGCCTCAAAACTCACGTTGTCCGCCATATGTCCCTTCCTTCTCAACGGCTCTCGCCGTCGCTTCCAGCCGTGCCGCCACTGCGATCATGCCATCCGCACTTGGCTGCTATATCCGCGCAGCGTTCGCCGCGATCTCGCGTCCGCTCAGTCCGCCCAGGCGCGCTTCCACCACCTTGCGCGCCTCGATCACCTCCGCCTCGTCCCCCGCGATGTACACCCGACCGAACGCCCCGAAGCCCAGCACCTCGATGATGTTCACCTTCGCCGTCTTCTCCGCCTCGTTGGCCGCGTAGTACGCGTACCCTGCCGGCTCCACCTCCAGCACGTACAGCGTGTCCCCGCGCAGCACCATGTTCCCGTGCCTGACCTTGTTGATCAGCTGCGCGTGGTGGTCGGAGATGTTCTTGATGAGCTGGCTGGTCATCACGCGCGGCTTCAGACGGTCGTTCTCCGTCTTCTTCAACTCCCGCAGCACCGCCTCCCCCGCCATGCGGGCATCCCCCTGGCTGTCGGAGTGCACCTCCAGCAGCCCATAGGCCCGCTCAACGATCTGCAGGCCGGGGGTCACGTTCGTGGCCTTCAGCGCGATGTCGGTCAGCCGGTTGATCTCGATGCCCGGGGCGATCTCGATCACGCAGCAGGCCTGCATCCCGATGGGGTAGTAGCCCTTGCTCACCGTCGCGATGAACGAGGCGTTCTGAAGCTGCAGCGAGTCCAGGAACACGTATGTCCTGAGATCTACGGCCATGGCCTACTTCTCCTTGCCTTTCATGCCCAGCGACTCCCGCCGTTCGTCGCCGAACGGCTGCCGTCCTATGGGAAGGGCCGCGTCCACCGAGGCATGCGGCCGGGGAATCACGTGTGTGGTGACGATCTCACCCACCTTCTCCGCCGCCCGCGCCCCTGCGTCCACTGCTGCCCGGCAGGCCGCCACGTCCCCGCGCACGATCGCCGTCACGTAGCCGCCGCCGATCTTCTCATAGCCCACCAGGTCGACCTTCGCCGCTTTGACCATCGCATCCGCGGCCTCCACCATCGCCGCGAATCCGCGGGTCTCGATCATCCCCAAAGCGTCAAAACCGTTCTCTGCCATGTCTCCTCCTACACTTGCTTTGCCCGCCTGGGGCGATTACCTCGGAGCAGCGTCACTAATGCATTTCGCGGCCGCCGGTGACGTTGAACGCCTGACCGGTGCAGTAGTCTCCGTCGATGGTCAAGAATTTCACGAATGATACCACATCGTCAATCCGGCACAGTCTTCCCAGGGGCACCTTGGAGGTGAACTGCTTCACCACCTCGTCCTCTCCCATTTTCAGGTTTTCCACGTACCCCTTGCTCACCGAGCCCCATACGCCGGTTTTCTCCACGATGCCGGGACACAGGCAGTTCACCTTGATGTTGTCCTTCGCGAACTCGAACGCCATGGCGTGGGTGATGGAAATGATGGCGCCCTTTGCCCCTGAGTAGGCGGCCATGATCGAGGAACCCGTCTTTCCCGACTTGGAGGCGAAATTGATGATCCGCCCGTCTTTCAGCTTCCGCATGGTCTTCAGCGCCGCCTGCGCGCAGTACACCGAACCGTTGATGTTGATCCTGTTCATTTTGTCCAGCCGTTCAGGGGTGATTTCCTCGAATGCCTGCTGGTCCACGGCACCGGCCACGTTGGCAAGGGCGAAGACATCGCCGAGGTTTTTTGTGATGTCGTCGAAGCATGAAAACACCGCCTTCTGGTCGGTGATGTCCAGGATATACCCCCGCACGGCAGGTCCCGCGCCGCGGTACTCCGCGGATTTTGCCTTTGCCAGGCGTTCCGACTGCTCCTTGACCTCGGGATTGATGTCGATCATCGCCACCTTTGCCCCGAGGCTGCAATACATTTCAGCAACCCCCAGGCCGATGCTGCGCGCCGCGCCGGTCACCACGCAGGTTTTGCCCCTCAGGTCCACGCTCATGAACATTTCCTCCGTTTGTCCTATCAAATCATGATTTCACTAGTGATGTCAATGTTTTTCTTCTAATAAAACAATATTTCTTTAATAAAACATCTCTAAGAGTCTGTCAAGGCTGATTTTGCGCCCCTCCGCGCTTTTCCAGGCTACCGGCGGCCAGGTGACAGGGGCAGCAGAGGCCGCTCTTCCCACGTACGGAGTGAACCATGCACGCGAAGGCAGCCTCTGGCGATGCAGCAGGGACGGGTCTTCCCAATCGGTCATGCGGTCAGCTCAGCCCTGCGGGCGCCCCTTGGTTCGCCCATGCCTACTTCTCCGTCAACTCCACGACCCCGGTCCATCCGGACGGCGGTGGCGACCGGGTGAATGCCGTGCACCGGGACAGGAACAGCTGGGTGCAGTGATCCTGCGGGAGCAGTGAGATCACGTCACGGAATGCCGCCTCCGCCTGCCCGAACTTCCTTTCATAGTAGAAGGCCAGGGCTTCCTCGTGTTTCTTCCAGGCCTTTTCCTCCCGGTCGGAGAGACTGCGCCGGACCTCGTATATCCCCGAGGCGAGGCGTCGGCCCTTCACGGTCACCTTGTCCAGGAGACGGTAGCGCGCGGCGTCCCCGATCCTCTTTTGCACCGTCTCTGAGACAATCAGAGGGGCGTGATACATCTTGGTGAGGCCCTCCAGGCGTGAGGCCAGGTTGACCATGTCACCGATGACCGTGTAGTCCATCTTCTGCTCGGATCCGATATTTCCGACGGTCACGCCGCCGTAATTGATGCCGATGCCGGTCTGCCATGGGAGTCGTCCCTTGCTTTTCTGCCATGTATTGAACTCTTCGAGGGCATCGATCATCTCGAGTCCGGCCATAACGGACTGCATCGCATCATTCGGGTGTCTCTCGGGCGCACCGAAATATGCCATTATCGCGTCCCCGATGTACTTGTCCACCAGGCCATCACGCTCCATGATGATTTTCACCATCCGGCCGAAGTACTGGTTCAGGGACTCCACGATCTCGTCGGGCTTCATCTTTTCCGAGATGCTCGTGAAGTCCCGCACGTCGGAGAAAAGCACTGCGAGGATCCTGTTCTCCCCGATGAGCATCTGCTCAGGGCTGGAAATGAACTGCTCGATGACGGATTTAGGCACGTACTTCTGGAAAACAGTGCGGAGCTTCTGTTCCTTTGTCTGCGCCACGGCGGCGTGCATCGCGAAGCTCTTGATCTGGTCGTACGCTTTGCCGAGCTCCTCGCTCATGAGGTTGAAGGTATGCCCC
This sequence comes from uncultured Spirochaetota bacterium, assembly GCA_963820435.1. GTDB lineage: Bacteria > Spirochaetota > Spirochaetia > SZUA-6 > Fen-1364 > Fen-1364. The sequence goes on from CAWGAC010000018.1 coordinate 177,676, forward strand.
AGTCGGCCCGTTTCGTCCTTGTAGAGGACTTCCACCCTTCGCGACAGGTCATTCGTGGCGATGATCTCGGTCATTGCGTCCGCAACCTGCTCCAGCGGCCGGGTGAGGTAGCGCGCGAAGAACAGCAGCAGGATCACCGAAACCAGGAGAGAAGCGGCAAGGATGTAGCCGGTCTGACGCACAATGGCATCAGTGGACCGGTAAAATGTGCCTGCCTCCTCGGTCACGAAAAAGGTCCAATGGAACGGGGTAAAGCCCGAGAGGTGGGCAACCCGGTCCACATCCCCGATCCGGACCCGCTGCCATCCCGACGCGCCGTCGGTCCGCAGCCTGTTCAGGCCTTCCATTTCCGACGCGCTCGCGCTAAACTCATTGGAGCGCAGCGCCACGGTGCCGTCAGCGGCAAGGGCGAAGATGCTTTCCGTCTGGGAGCGCACGAGGCTTTTCGCAAAGCTCTCCACCGCTGCTTTGGAGGCCTCCACGTACGCCTGATTGGCATCCAGGCCGTTGGCGCTCAACAGGTTCCATTGACCTTCCGCGTAGGTGACAAGCTGCTCAGCCTTGAACTGAAGCAGTCCCGCGGCAACCGCGGTGATGCCATTTCGCGCGGAAAGGGTGGAGATGACTCCGATGAGCACGAGGGGAGTAATGATGAGCGGGAGCACGACGAGCACGATCTTTGCGCGGATGCTCATTGGCAGTCAGGATAGCGTACTCGACAGGCCGCGGTCAACGCGTGTGTCCCGTTCAACAGTATGAGCACGGTTGCCGATGCAGATGAGGAGATGCCCGGAGTTCCCATGCGTGTGAACGGCCTCCTGATGAAAGCCCAAACGCTCCGGCGGCACCTGCGGCTGTTGGGCCCGGATGAGCTGCGCGCGGATGACGACAAGGCGATATCCCCCGAGGAGCGGGAAAAGATCCTGTCCCAGATAGAGGAAGCGGTGGGCCGCAGCCGGATGAAAATCACGCCGGACACCTTTCTCTTCAAGCCTCGAAAGAGGGGAAGCGTGCTTCCCCTCATCGTCAACGCCGCGGCACTCGTGGTCCTCGTAGCCGGGGTCTCCGGCGCCGTGCTCCTCTCCCGGCGCTCGGAGCAGACCATCATCGCCGCCCCCGTGACCCTCCTGACCGCGGAAGGCAAGATGGTGGCCGCCCTCAAGGAACAGGCACGCCAGCAGCTCGAAGGCAAGGACAAGGAAATCGCCTCCATTCGGGAAAGGCTCGCCGGCATGGACCAGGAGCGCGCCCGGATCAGGCAGGAGGCGGATGCGGCGGTTCGCCAGAGGGAGCAGGAGCTTCAGGACTCCCTCGATAAGTCCCTGGCTGCGCAGCGGGCAAAGCTGTCGGCCAGCGGTCTCTCCGAGGATGCGGTTGCCCGCCGGATCAGCGACTTCGAGACGAAAAGCCGCGCGGCACTTGATGCCCAGCTCGCCACGTTTCGCACGCAGTCCGAGGCTGATCGGGCGGAGAAAGAGCGCACCATCGAGAAACTGCAGGCGGAGTACCAGCAGACGCTTGCCGCTGCGCAAGCGGACAGGACCAAGGCCCAGGAAGAGGCCGCCCGCCGCCAATCGGAGCTCGAGGCGGGGAGCCAGCAGAAGCAGCTTGCCCTGGAGAAGGACAAGGCTGCGGCCCTGGCGGAGCTGGAAAAGCTCCGGCAGCAGCAGGGCAAGGAACAGCTCGTCCTGGACCAGTTCCTCTCGTATTACCAGAAAGCGCGCGAACAGATCCAGGCTGCCCAGCCGGGCGCGGCGCGCAAGGTGCTCGCTGATTTCCGCACGTACCTGGATGACCCGGATCTTGCGACGCTTCCCGGCATCGTGCGCCGCAGGCCGGTAGAGCTGTTCCTTATCGACTCGCTGGACCAGCTCATCCGCGCCCAGGCCGCCCCTGCCGGCGACACACAGAATGTCCAGGCCCTTGTTGCCTCCGCCAACCTGATCTCTTCCGTCTCCGCGCTCGTGCAGCAGGGTGACGCCCAGTTCCAGGTGCAGGGCTACGAGAAAGCCCGGGAGCTCTACCTGTCGGCACTGGCACAGATCCCGTCGACCCAGGCAGGGTATGAGAAGCTTGGAGAGATCGAAAAGATCTTCGCCGTCCAGAAGAAGAAAGAGGTCGCGACTTTGATGGCGGCGGGCAATGCCTCGTATAAGAGCGGAAACTATGATGCCGCAGTGCAGAGCTATGGCAAAGCCCTCGAGATGCTCCAGGGTGAGCGAGGCACAGTGGACGCCCTCATCTCCCAGCTCACCGACATCGGCGCGCTCCGCAAGGCATCGCAGGCGGCGGCGCAGAAGGGGCCTGAGGGAGACGCCGCCGCGCGCGCGCGGAGCGCGGCCATGCTCGCCGGCCTGCGCGCGCGGCTCACCGCGGCGGGCGCCGCCGCCGGCAACCCGACGAACGAGCGGGACACCCTTGTCGCCCTGCTGGAGACAAAGCTTCTGATGCAGAAGACTCTTCTCTCCGCTGATGTGGTGAAGCAGTACCCGGATCTTTACGACCGGCTCAATAAATACCTGGATGCGCTGGCCGCGGAGAGCCGCGCGGACGCCAGGCTCGAGACGCTGCGTGACATGGACACGCTCCTCGGAGCAGTGGCGGGCAGGGCCGGACCCGGCGCGGCTGACTCGCTTGTGCAGCGTTACACGGCGGCCGATCCGCGGGGCATTCTCCTGTCGATCCTCGACAGGCTTCAGAGCCTCTTAAAATAGCGCGCGGTTCGTTCGAGCCCTTCTACGGGAGGCCCCTTACCAGGATCACGTACGGTTTGCCGGCGCTGCCCGACGTGTTGCCTGCAAGCCAGAAGTTCGCGCTGATGTAGCAGTCTCTCGGCGTTACGGCCGTCACGTTGAAGTTGTTTGCTCCCGGCTCGGAGTTGATGCCTATGCTGACGCTGCTCAGGTTCGTGGTGCCCGTGTCCCAGAGGTACAGATCGATGTCGTCAAAGCCGGTCGCCCACATCGCGCGGATGCTCAATCTGGACATCGTGGCATTCGTCGTGAACAAGTACGTGTCATACTGGCTGTTTGCGCCGACGTAGGCATCCATGGTCCCCTCGATAGCGATGGTCTGGTTCGCGCCCAGGGAGGTTACTCCCGTATTGCTCGTCTGCGCGACGGGGGGATTTGGGCCTTTGCCGTTGTTGTTCTCGGCGCCTTCCACGTAGCGGTAGTCACCTATGGCGCACGGGTGCGGGGCAATGACGACGTCATTCGTGGGATTGGCATCATCCGAGGCGTTGACGACAGCAATCAGGAAATAAAGCTGGCCCGGCGCTGCAGGCCAGTTCGCCCCGAATGGGATGGGGAATGTTCCCGAGCCTGCCAGAGGCCCGATTGACCCCTGCTGGACCAGCGTGTCACCCGCGTCGAGCACGTTGTCTGTCGAAAGGTATACTGCCCAGTTGATGTTCTGGATGCCGGGATTGACGCTCAGATTCTGAATGGTCATCTGGGGCGTGCCGGTGAGGCTCATGGCCGTGCCCACCAGACCGCTCCAGGGGATGGCTGCGTTGAAGACTGCCGTATAGTCGGGCTTGGGGGGAGTGGTGACCGCGATCGGCCCGGAGGAGACATCCGCAATCGACGCATCGTCCGCAGTGAAGACCCGCACTATGATGTAATAGGTTCCCGCCGTCGCCGGCCAGGTCCCTGCGTAAACGGGGGAGGTACTGGCGGAAATGCCAAGAGGGGCGAACGAGCCCGCGGCGAGGAGCGTGTCGCCCGCGTCGTATGTGTTGTTGCCCAGGGAGGCATAGACCTCCCAGTTCACCGTGGTGACCCCTGCCGCTGTGCCGATATTCTGCACGGTGAAGTTCCCGTTCACCGCCTGTTCCGTCTTGGTACCTGCCGGCAAAGGCACCGCGGTAATAGAGTAATTGGGAGTCAGGGTCGTCACGCTGATCGGTATTGAGGCTGTCCAGTTGTCCGCCGGGTTGGTGTCATCGGAAGCGTTGGCTTCCACGATCAGGTACCAGGTTCCCGCGGTCACGGGCCACGTACCGGCGAACGGGATGACAGCCGATGTGCCGGACCCGGCGAGCGGGCCCGCGGAGCCCGTGGCAATGACCGGGTCGGTGACCTGGAGGGTTGCATCGGAGGAGAGGTGGGCCGTCCAGTTGATTGTCGAAACGCCGTTGTTCACGCCGTTGTTGTGGATAGTGAAGTTCCCGGTCAATGGGCCGCCCGTGGATGTGCCGCCCGTGTTGTTTACCGCAGGCACCGAGTAGTTAATGTCCGGCGGATTCACCGTCACGAGCGCTGATACGCCGTCATTGTTGCCGGAGGCTACGTCGTCCCCTGCTCCCACCTCGATGATAAGATAGTAGGTTTTGACGGTCGATGAGCTGGGCCAGGTCCCCGCAATCGGGATGGCCGACGAGCTGACCCCCGCGCCCAGACCCGGAGAGGGAAGGAATCCGGAGGTGATCAGTGTATCGACGCCGATCTGCAGCGTCGCATCGGTGGAGAGATACGCGCGCCAGGGAACGAACTGCGTTCCCGCGTGCGTGCCAATATTCCTCAAGGTCAAGTTGCCCGAGAGGGCGCTGCCCGCAGTGGTGCCGCCCGTGTTGTTGACGCTGAGAACCGTGTAGTCGACATTCGGCGCGCTCGTGGCAATCGCGCCGCTCACCCCTGTATTATTGCCCGGAGCCACGTCCTCCGACACGGTGACGGCGATGATGAGGTACCAGGAGCCGGCCGCGGACGGCCACGCGCCGTTGAACGTGATGGCCCCGGACGTTGTTGCGGCGGCGAGAGCGGGGACAACCCCTGAATCGATCACAGTGTCAGTGCCGATCTGCAGCGTGGCATCGCTCGAGACATAGGCGGTCCAGACAACGGTCTGGCTGCCGTCCTGCGTCCCCCCATTCCTGTAGGTGAAAGTCCCTGACAGCGGGTCACCCGCGACAGTCCCGGCAGTGTTGTTTACGGATTGCACCGTGTAGTCCACGTTGGGCGCAGTGATGGCGAGAGCTCCGCTCGCCGTGATGTTGTTGGTGGGAACGATGTCGTCGGGGGAGGAGACTGACACGATAAGATGCCACGTGCCCGGAGCGGCCGGCCAGGTGCCCGTGAAGGGCACCGAGCTCGAGCTCGGTGTTGCGCCCAGGGGTCCGGCGGTGCCCGAATCAATCACCGTGTCGGTCCCGAGTTGAAGCGTTGCATCGGAGGACACGTACGCGGTCCAATAGACCGGCTGCGCCCCGGCGTTCGTCCCATTATTGGTGTAGGTAAAGCTGCCCGTGAGGGGCTTGCCCGCCGTTGTGCCCCCCGTGCTGGTCACTGGTGAGACCGTGTAGTCGACATTGGCCGGGGCAACGCCCGTGGTGGTGACCAATGTGGCGGTTGAGACGTCGTTCAGGTGGTTGATGTCATCGGCCGCCACCGCGACTGCAATCAGGTACCAGGGACCGGGAGTCGACGGCCAGGTCCCACTGAAATTGATCGTGGATGAGGTTGTCCCTGCTCCCAGCGCTGAGAGAGTGCCTCCGGCAACGATGTAGTCGGAAGCGTCGAGCGTTGTATCCGCGGAGGCGCGCACCTGCCACAACACGGTGGAGCTGCCGGCGGCGGTGCCCTGGTTTTTAATTGTGAAGGCGCCCGTCATTCCCGCGCCCGCAGTCGTGCCGCCGGTGCTGCCGACGGGATTGGTAACGTAGTCGATATTCTGCGGATTCAGAATAATGGGGCTGGCCGCCGAGGTGTTGTTCCCCGGGGTCGTGTCATCGTTGGAGGTCAGCTGGACGATCAGGTAATAAGGCCCGGGGGCCACGGCGGGAAAGCTGCCGCCTGTGACTGGCACGGCAAGGTTGCTCGCTCCGGCGGCGAGTGCGGAGGTCGTGCCGCTTGCCACCACAGTGTCCCCTGCATCCAGGGTTGCGTTGGCCGAGAGGTAGACCTTCCAATCAACCGGCTGGGTTCCCGGGCTGGACCCGATATTCTTCAGAGCAAAGGTCTGTCCGCCAGGAAGCGCAGTGGACACAGTGCCGGTACCGGAAAACGAAGTCCCGGTGATGGTGTAGTCGACAGTTGAAAACGGAACCACGTGGACCGTGGCCGTGACCGTGGCCGCAGCGCCGTCCGTCAGAATCACGACGTCGTCCCCCGGCGTGGAGCCCGCCGTGTAGGCGCCCGTTGACGGGTTGATCCCTGGGTTGACGGATCCAGGGGGAGGAGTGGTCTGGATTGAGAAGGAATATGGCGTTGACCCGCCTATCGGAACGAACGTTATGCTCGCACCTATGCTGATCGTAATCGACGCGGGACTGATGGCCAGACCTGTCCCGACCGGCTGAATCGTAATCGTGGCATCGACCGACTTGCCCGTCTTGTCTGTGACCCTCACGACCGCGGAGCCTGCGGAAACGGGCGTGTAGACGCCGGTTACGGGATCGATCCCGCCGGATCCCGATACGAGTGAATAAACGTACGGCCCCACTCCTCCGGCAGCGGTGAAACCGACGGTGCCGTTGGCGGGCACTACGGTTGTGGAAGGGCTGATGGAAAGCGCCTTGCCCTGCGGGCCGTCGAGTATCGTGCGGAGCTCGTACGGCATACATCCGAAAAGGAGGGCTGTGGCGAACGTCGCAAGCACGAGCAGGATTGCCCGTGCGCGACCGTGCATATGTCGCGCCCGATCAGAATCGCACATACAACGACACCTCCGGCGCAAATGCCATGATCACGAGAGAGCTTTCCAGGAATGCGACGTAGCTTGCCTCGAAGGCCAGCCCGAAGGAAGGAACGAACGGCAGATCCAGCGTCAAACCGCCGAGCACGTAGGGCACGATCTTCGACTCGTTCCCTGTGTAACTCGCATCGACGCTCATCAACGCCGGGCCGCCGCTCAGATGCAGGATGATGCCGGGGAAAGCGCCCGAGTTCAGCAGGTATTGCAGGTCGACGCCGATGGGGATGATAAGGACATTGGCGGCGGTGACAGCGCCTGTTGCGCTCAGCCAGCATGCTCCGGAAAGAATCCCTGCTTCCAGGGCCCCGGCCGCGAACCGGAAACGCAGATCCACAGAGAAGGTAGCCAGCAGCCCGAGCTTGGTGTAATCGCTTGCAGGACCCGTGGCGATCAGAGGCGCGACCCCGCTGGAGATTCCGAAGAGCTTCCACGGCGGAGTACGGCCGGAATCAGAGACGACCGCGGGCGCGGCAGCCGGCTCGCGGGGGCCGCCGGTTGCCGGGGCAATCGGCTGCGGAGTCGTCTCTGCCGGCGGGGCCACTACAACCGCCGAGGCTTCGCGGAAGCTGATGCCGGACAAGGTCTTTTCAAGGGCCTTGGCTACGATGGTATCAAGAGACAGGTCGATCCTGCCGGACGACGCGGCGGAGCGAATCTTTTCGCCGCTGGTCACATTGTAGAGCTCCACCTGCAGCCGGATTTCAGTAGCCGTGGTCGAGTAGGTGCCGATGAGCAGGTATTCAGCGTTCTGTGAGGCGGCCTCTGAAAGGGCGCGGCGCAGTGTGAACGCCGACTCCTGGCTTCCGCCTGCCAGATGAAGGGCCGCTTTCCGGAGCGTGAGCTGCACGGAGAACGAGCCGGCCAGCACGTCCTGGAGTGAACGGTCCGCGCCGCTCGCGGGCAGGATGACCCCCAGGACGCCTGATCCCGGTGAGCGCCCGGCGGCACCGCTGAATCCAGAGGCCAGTATCACGAGAATCGCCGCGACGAGGAGACGCCGACCAGCCAGAATGCCCACCTCCATTCAGTCCAGGTTGGGGAAATCGAACGACTTTTTGCATAGTGCTCTCGGTAGAATTGTAGTGCGGAGAATGCTCAGTTTCCATGTTTTCTCGTGCTACGCGACCAATCGCTTCACTTTACGCCCTCCCCGGGCTATGCTTGCGCCCTCGGAGGAAGAAACATGAAGGCGACGGTGCTCGTGGTTACCCTGGCTCTCCTGCTGGTGATGCTTGTCGGCTGCGCGCCCGTTCCAATGAGCTGATGGGCACAAACGCCGGGAAGGCGGCGGGGTTCTGGCAGGGTCTCTGGCATGGGGTCATCGCCCCCGTGACATTCATCATCTCACTTTTCAACAAAAATGTCCAAATGTACGAGGTGCACAACACGGGGAACTGGTACAACTTCGGTTTCCTGCTCGGAATGAGCATCGTTTTCGGCGGCGGTGGAGCTTCAGCCAGGAGATCGCGGCGTCAGTAGCAGGGCACGGCCGCCGGGAGCTCCGATGACCGTGTTGAACGCAACGCCGTCCCTTACCCTGTAACCGCCCCGCGGCTTGCGGAAGAGACAAGCCGGGCATACTTGGCAAGGGCGCCGGTGGCGTAGACGATTTCTCTGGGCTTCCACGCCTTGCGGCGGCTTGCGATTTCGGCCGGTGAAAGCTCCACGGAAAGGGCCTTTGCGCGGGCATCGATGGTGATCACGTCCCCATCCCTCAGCAGCGCAATGGTGCCGCCGTCCCTGGCCTCGGGTGATATGTGACCCACCAGCATGCCGTGGCTGCCGCCGGAGAACCTGCCGTCGGTGATCAAGGCAACGTCTCGCATGAGACCGGCCCCTGCCAGGGCTGAGGTGGGAGCCAGCATCTCCCGCATTCCAGGGCCGCCCCGGGGACCCTCATTGCGGATCACTACTGTGTCGCCCTTCCTGATCGTGCCGTCCAGGATCGCCTCGAGGGCCTGCTCTTCGCTTTCGAATACTCTTGCCGGGCCCCGATGGACGAACTCCCCGATCCCGACGGTTTTCAGCACGGCGCCTTCCTCGGCAAGATTGCCCATGAGGATGCTGATCGGTCCTTTCGGGCTCACGGGCTTTTCGAAGGAATGGATCACGTCCTGCCCGACGAGCTCGGTGGATACGCCTTCGAGGTTTTCCGCAACGGTTCGGCCCGTCACCGTGAGGCAGTCCCCGTGCAGCAGGTCCTCGTCAAGCAGCATGCGCATCACCTTCTGCACTCCTCCGACCCGGAACAACTCGTTCATCGAGTACTTTCCTGCAGGTTTCAGGTCGCAGAGAGTCGGGGTTGAATCGTAGAAAGCATTGAAATCACGGATGTCCAGCTTGACGCCCGCCTCCACGGCGAGAGCCAGAAGGTGCAGCACGGCGTTGGTGGAGCCGCCGACGGCAAGCGCCACGCGGATTGCATTCTCGAACGCTTCCCGGGTCATGATCTGGCGCGGCGTGATGCCGCGGCGGACGAGCTCCATGAGGGCCTGGCCGGCCCGGACAAGGTCATCCTTCTTACCGGCATTGACCGCCGGAATGCAGGCATTGCCGGGCAGACTCATGCCGATGGCCTCCATGGCCGACGCCATGGTGTTGGCGGTATACATGCCCCCGCAGGCTCCGGGTCCCGGGCAGGCGGCGCATTCGATCCCGTGCCTCTCCTGCTCGCTGATCTCTCCCGTGCTGAACTTCCCCACCGCCTCGAAGGCGCTCACGATATCGACATTCCTTCCCTTATGCGTGCCGGGGAGGATGGAGCCGCCGTAGACGAAGACGCTGGGGAGATCCAGGCGCGCCATGGCCATGACCGTGCCCGGGATGGTCTTGTCGCACCCGCCTATTCCGAGAATGGCATCCATCTGGTGGCCCCGCACGACCAGCTCGATGGCGTCCGCTATGACCTCCCTGCTCACAAGGGAACACTTCATTCCCTCATGACCCATGGCTTCACCATCGGTCACGACGAAGGTGTTGAACTTCAGCGGAACGCCGCCGGATTCACGGATCGAGCCTTTGGCGATTGCCGCCAGATCGTCGAGATGCACATTGCACGGCGAGACCTCGCTCCCCGCGCTGGCCACGGCGATGATCGGCTTGTCGAAGTCTTCATCGGTGAATCCGACCGCGCGAAGCATTGCGCGGTTGGGCATCCGTGAGACGCCTTCCGTCATGATCCTGCTGCGCGTATTCAGTTTTTCAGTGGAAGTTTTCACGTGACCTCCTGTCCGCGCGCAACGATGACCTTGCCGGTCCGTACCATTTCTATCACCCCGTAGCGGTCCAGCATCCGATGCAGGGCGTCCACTTTCTCCGTGTTCCCCGTGACCTGCACGGTGAGGGCCGAATCGGTCAGGTCCACGACCTGGCCCTTGAAGGTATGTACGACATCCAGTACCTCGGTGCGCTTCTCCGGAGGGCAGCGCACCTTGACCAGCGCGAGCTCTCTCTGGATGACGTCTTTCCCCGTATTGTCCGCGGCATGCACCACGTCCACGAGCTTGTTGAGCTGCTTGATGATGTGGCCGATGGTTTTCTCGTCTCCCGTTGCCACGATATTCATGTGTGAGAAATCCGGATCATATGCCTCGGAGACCACCAGACTGTCGATATTGAAGCCCCGCCGGGCGAATACGAGCGCCACGCGGTTGAGAACGCCGAACTTGTTCGCCACGTACAGGCTCACCAGGTGCTTTTTCATTCCCCCATTCGTCGGGCTCATCGGCGCTCCTTCCGGGGAGGGCCGAGGATCATGTCCTTGATCGATGATCCCGCGGGGATCATGGGGAACACATTATCTTCCTTTGATACTTCCGCGTCGATGACGACCGGCCCCTCCGTCCAGGCAAGCGCCTTCTGGAGCACCGTGCGCACATCGCCGCTCCTCTTGATCCTGAAGGCCTTGCATCCATAGCTCTCCGCAAGCTTGACGAAGTCCGGGTTTCCGACCAGGTCCACGCCGGACAGGCGGTTCTCCCAGAAGAGGTTCTGCCACTGCCGCACCATGCCCAGAAAGTGGTTGTTGATAATCAGGATCTTCAGGGGCAGCTTGAGGTTCACCGCGGTGGCCAGCTCGTACATGGTCATCTGGAACCCGCCGTCACCCACGATGGCGCACACCAGCTCGTTCGGCTGCGCGAGCTGCGCGCCGATTGCGGCGGGAAAGCCGAACCCCATCGTGCCGGCGCCCCCGGATGTGATCCAGTGAAATCGCTCATCCGTGCGGTAGAACTGCGCTGCCCACATCTGGTGCTGGCCCACGTCCGTGGTGACGATTGCCTTGCCTTCGGTCAGTTGATACAGCTCGTCGATGACGAGCTGCGCCTCGAATGTGCCCCGCCGGTGATAGTGCAGAGGGTATGCTTTTCTCCATTCCTCTATTTGAGCCAGCCACTCCGCAGTGTCTCCCGGCTCCAGGTGACGATTCAGCTCGGCCAGGACGGCGCGCGCGTCTCCGACGATCGCGCATTCCATTGCGTACAGCTTGTTGATCTCCGCCGGGTCGATGTCGATATGGATTTTCACCGCATCCGGGCAGAACGTGGCGGGCGTGCCGGTGATCCTGTCGTCCCAGCGCGAGCCCACCGACATGATGAGATCGCAGTCCACGACCGCCTTGTTCGCGTAGGCCGTGCCGTGCATGCCCAGCATCCCGAGGGAGAGCGGGTGCGTTTCCGGAAAAGCGCCCTTGCCCAGAAGCGTGTTGGTGACGGGGATCTTCATCTTCTCCGCCAGCGTGCGCAGCTCCGCGCCCGCGCCCGAGATCACCGCGCCATGGCCCACGAGCAGGAGCGGCCGCTTCGCGGCATGGAGCATCTTTGCCGCGCATGCCACCTGTGCCGCGTCGCCGGCCTCTGGAACCCTGTACCCGGGAAGGTGGAACTCTTCGTCCTCCCGCAGCTCGATGGTGGCGTTGGAGCAGTTGCGCGGAATGTCTACCAGCACGGGGCCCGGTCTTCCGGACTGCGCGAGGTAGAACGCCTCTCTCAGGACCCGGGGAATGTCGGATGCGGTCTTCACCAGGTAGGAGTGTTTCACCACGGGAAGCGATATCCCCGAGACATCGGCTTCCTGGAATGCGTCCATTCCAAGGTCGGTGACATTTGCCTGCCCCGTGATCACCACCATGGGCACCGAGTCCATCTGCGCGGTGAGGATGCCGGTGATGGTATTGGTGGCGCCGGGACCCGAGGTGACAAGCACTACCGCGGGCCGGCCGCACGCGCGCGCGTAGCCGTCCGCCATGTGCGTGGCGCCCTGCTCGTGCCGTGTCAGCACGAGGTGGATGGAGGAATCGACAAGGGCATCGAACAGGGGAATGGCCGCCCCGCCGGGCAGGCCGAAAACGTATTTCACCCCCTGCTTTTCGAGTATGTGCACCACGGCCTGGGCGCCCGTGCACCTTCGTCCATTTGCTTTCTCTTCCATGGTTCCGTCTTGCCTTTAAAGTACTCTCCAATCGCTGGTGCGGCCAACAGAATTTCTCCTGCATGAACAGAAATCCTTGACTCCGGCCGGCCAAAAAGGATATGACGAACCCACCTATGACGCACAAGGAATGGCCGTTTGTCGAGGCACGGAGGATCATCGAGCGGCTGCAGAAGATCGGCAAGACTTCCGTGACCGCGGAGACCGGTTACGGACCTTCGGGTCTTCCTCACATCGGCACCTTCGGGGAGGTTGCCCGCACCTCGTTTGTGCTCCAGGCGCTGAAGACGCTTGCGCCCGGGATCGATTCCCGCATCATCGCGTTCTCGGACGATATGGACGGCCTGCGCGAGGTGCCGAAGAATATCCCCAACGCACTCATATTGAAGGAGCACCTGGGCAAGCCCCTGACCGCTATCCCGGATCCGTACGGGGAAGAGAAATCCTTTGCCCACTACATGAACCGCAAGCTGCGCGAGTTCCTCGACTCGTTCGGCTTTGCCTACCAGTTCGCCTCCTCCACCGAGACCTACGCCTCGGGAGCGTTCGACGAGGGGCTGCGAAGGGTCATGGCGCACTACGAAGCCATCAGCGAGCTGTTCAAGGCCAGTATCGCCGAGGAGAAGCGCGCCGCCTGGAGCCCCTTTTTCCCGGTCTGTCAGAACTGCGGACGCGTGTATTCGACCCGCATCACCGGGCTCGACGCACAAACGTTTTCCGTCACATACGCCTGCGACTCTCCGCTGCAGGGCAAGTACGCGGCGTGCGGGCACCAGGGAGCCACGAGCGTCCTGGGCGGAAAATGCAAGGTCGGATGGAAGGTGGACTGGGCCCTGCGCTGGTACTCCCTGGGCATCGACTACGAGATGCACGGTGAGGACCTGCTGGATTCCGCCCGCATGTCCTCGAAGATCGTAAAGATCCTCGGCGCCGAGCCGCCGGAGCTCTTCAAGTACGAGCTCTTCCTGGACGAGAAAGGCAAGAAGATCTCCAAGAAGCTGGGCAACGGCATCAGCATCGAGCAGTGGCTGCGGTTCGCTCCCGTGGACTCGCTCCTGTACATCATGTACGTGAAGCCCCAGCAGGCCAAGAAAATGGGTCTCCCCCTTCTGCCCGAGATCGTGGACCAGTACCTGGACCTCGTGGCGCACGACGACGGCGCCGAGGATTCCCCCGTGCCGTTCATCTCACGGCTCTCCCGGGGGGCGCATGCGGGCAGGCTTCCCAACCAGAAGATCGTCACCTACTCGATGATCTGCGAGCTGGTCATGGCCCTCAGCCAGGATGACGCCCGGGTCGTGCGCGACTATCTCCTGCAGTACCAGCCGGACATCGCGGGCAACGTTGCCTATTACGACCAGCTCATCGAGGACGCCCTGGCCTATTACCGGGAAGTGGTGCTCCCCGCGCGCACGACGGAGAATGCGGATCATGACCTGGACCCGGCCGTGGCCGTGCTGCGGGACGAGCTAGTCCGGCTTTCGGCGGCGGGTACGGCCCTGGACGCCGACACGCTCCAGACCATGGTGTTCCAGGTGGCGAAGGACAGGGACATCAGAATGAAGGACTGGTTTCGCACGTTGTACCGCATTTTCATCGGCCAGTCACAAGGGCCGCGCATCGGGAGCTTCATTGCCCTGCTGGGCTACGCGAAATGCATCGAGCACCTGGAAGCACACCTGGCAAAGGGAGGGTGAATCCAATGCGCTCTTCGTCGATGAGCGAGAAGACAGCTCAAACCGGGGGCAGAGTGCTCGACGGTGTGAGCAGGAAGAATTTATTCAAGCGGATCCTCCCGTTCATGGGACCCGCGTTCATCGCCAGCATTGCCTACATGGATCCCGGGAATTTCGCCACCAACATCTCAGGCGGGGCCCAGTTCGGCTTCATGCTTCTCTGGGTAATCGTGGCGAGCAACCTCATTGCCATGCTCGTGCAGACCCTCTCCGCCAAGCTGGGAATCGCAACGGGCATGAATCTCGCCGAGCATTGCAGGACCAGCTTCTCCCGGCCCTTCGTTGTTTTCCTCTGGATTCTGTCGGAGATAGTGGCCATGGCCACCGACCTGGCCGAGTTCCTCGGCGCGGCAGTGGGATTCTACCTCCTCCTCGGAATTCCGCTCTGGGTCGCCGGGCTCCTGACCGCGGCTGTCACATTCGTCATTCTCAGCCTCGAGCGGTACGGCTTCCGACCGCTGGAGCTCGTCATCAGCGGCTTCGTCGGCATCATTGCGGTGAGCTACCTTGTGGAAACCATTCTGGACAAGCCGCCGATCGGACAGGTGCTCTTCCATTCGGTGGTCCCGCAGCTCGCCGGCCCGGAAAGCATCCTCCTGGCTGTCGGCATCCTCGGCGCCACGGTCATGCCGCACGCTATTTTTCTCCATTCCTCGCTCATGCAGAACCGCATCGTAGCCAAAGAGCCCGCGAAGCTGCGCAGGCTCCTGCGGTTCGAGATCGCGGATGTGTCAATCGCCATGGGTATCGCCGGGCTCATCAACATGGCAATGCTCATCATGGCCGCGGCCACGTTCTTCAGTAAGGGACTGACGCAGATCGGCACTCTGGAAGAAGCGCACAAGACTCTCGAGCCGCTCCTGGGAAAGGCGGCAAGCTGGGTATTTGCCCTCTCCCTGCTTGCCTCGGGTCTCTCCTCCTCCACCGTGGGCACCATGGCAGGTCAGGTGATCATGCAGGGCTTTCTCAAGCGGCGGATACCCTCCTGGATTCGTCGTCTGGCAACTATGATCCCCTCGCTCGTCGTCATCTTCATTGGCCTGGACCCCACGCGGACGCTCGTCATCAGCCAGGTCCTGTTGAGCTTCGGACTGCCCTTCGCCGTCATCCCCCTGGTGATCTTCACGCAGCGCAAGAAGACCATGGGGACGCTGGTCAACCGCCCGGTGACCACCATCCTCGCGTGGGCGGCCGCCGCGATCATCGTCGGCCTCAATCTCTACCTTCTGTACCAGACCTTTGTAGGAGGGTGATGCGATGTTCAAGCATCTCCTGGTCCCCCTGGACGGTTCACGCTTGTCAGAGTCGGCCATCCCCGCCGCCGCCCAGATCGCGGCACGCATGGGCGCCGAGCTGACCCTCGTGCATGTCATAGAGAAGCACGCGCCCGCCGAGGTGCACAGCGACAGGCATCTGGTGACCGCCGATGAAGCGACCGCGTACCTGGCGGAGGTCGCGCGCCGCCCCGCCCTTGTCGGCCTGCGCGTCCAGACGCACGTGCACACGGCGGAGGTGAGCGACGTCGCAGCGAGCATCACGGAGCATGCCGCGGAGCTCGCCCCTGACCTTGTGGTCATGAGCACGCACGGAAAAGGCGGCGCGCGCAGGCTCATCTTCGGGGCCATAGCCCAGCAGGTCCTCAGCCGGGGAGACACGCCCGTGCTCCTGGTCCGGCCGTCGGAGGAGGCCGCCTCCGGCGCTTCCGGCCCGGCCGACCGGTGGCGCACGATTCTCGCTCCGCTCGATGGCGATCCCGCGCACGAGAAGAGCCTCCCGGTCGCGGCGGATCTGGCCGCGGCTTTCGCCTGCCGCGTGCACCTCCTCATGGTCGTGCCGACCCTTGGAGAGCTGGCCGGCTCGCAAGCCGCGGCAGGGATGCTCCTCCCCGGGGCGACCCGAATCAAGCTGGAGATGGACAGCGCGGCTGCGAGCGACTACCTGGCGGCAAAGGCGGAAGAGCTGGCGCGGGCAGGCGTGGCGGCAGGGAGTGAGGCATCACGCGGTGACCCTGCCCGGGCAATCGTGCGGGCAGCACGGAAGCTGGACGTGGATATGGTGGTCATGGGCACGCACGGGAGAGCGGGAACAGTGGCGTTCTGGGAGGGAAGCGTGGCCGCGCGCGTCGTCTCGCGCACACGCGTGCCTCTGCTGCTTGTGCCCCTCAGGGCGTAGCCCTGTCACTGCCAGTGACGTTGGATGGCGGAAAGCCGCCCGTCGCGGCAGCAGGCGGGCCGTCCGCGGGAAGTCCCCGGGCGGTCGAGGCATCCGCCACTGCGCGCGCCAAGGCCTCATTCATATACATCGTCATCGTATCGATCAGGCTCATGGTTGCCTCGGTGCGAATCAGGCTGGTGAGGCTGAAGAGGCCGTCACTGCTGTGCACGACACCCGGCCAGGTGCTGCGGGCGCTCGTGAATCCCGCCTCCCTCACAAAGGACACTACCCTCGCATTGTACTGGCCGAAGGGGTAGGCAAAGCTCGTCACCGGCTTGCCGATGTGCTCCTCGATTCTTCGCTTGGCGACGACGATCTCCCTTCGCAGAGTTACGTCGCTTCTGATGCGCTGGAGGAAGGGGTGAGTGAGCGTGTGACAGCCGATCTGCATGCCCGCCGCGTCCAGCTCTTTCACCTCGTCCCAGGTCATATGGTGTTTCATTCCCACCACGACCACCCAGATGTAGAAGGTGGCGGTGAAGCCGTATTTCTTCAGCAGGGGCAGCGCATAATTGTACTGGCCCTCCCAATCATCGTCGAAGGAGATGATCACGGGTTTTGCCCGGCAGGGGTTCGCCCTGCGCGAGGTGGCGGGCAAGATCGTCGAACGTGATCGAGGTGAAGCCGTTGGTTTTCAGCCAGGAGAGCTCCCCTCGAGCGTGGAGGGAGTCGCGACATACCTGCGGACGCCTGAAGTATCGGACGGTATGTAGGGTCTGATGGAATGGTATACCAGAATAGGCACGATCGCAGTGCCCTTCCCTTTCCCGTCCTGCGGAAGAGGCGGCTGGCGTCGTGAGCTCGTTCCCATGGTGGGAATGGCTTGAGAGAATGCGACGGCTGAAAAGAAAAGCCCCGCCAGCAGCAATGCGCGTCGTTTCATCGTGCCCTATGTGCCACGAAACAGAACCGGTGGTCAAGCATCCACGCCGGGAGAGAAGACGTCCTCGTGCCGTCAATCGCCCCGTCCGGTGAGCCGCGCCGCTTGAAACGCGTCAAAACCGCGTCTTATGCTCGGGGAATGAGCTCCCCACGCGTCATCCGCGCCGTCCTGGCATGCCTCGCAGCGGTTCTGCTCGGATCGTGCGCGGGCACGCGTGGGGCGCCTCAGGCCGCGCACGCGGCCTCCTATCCCGCGGTGCGCTTTGCCGTGTTCAGTGACCCGCACCTTTTCGACCAGAGCCTCGGAACGGATGACAACGACCGCAAGCTCCTGCGGGAAAGCGGGGAGATCCTCTCCGTAGCCATACAGCGGGTGGAAAGCCTTGCCGTCAGCTTCCTGCTCATCCCGGGAGACCTGACCAAGGACGGCGAGCTCCCGGATCACCTGCTCATGGCGCGGCAGCTCGCAGGGCTCGCACGGGCCGGAGTCAAAGTGTACGTTGTGCCGGGCAATCACGATGTCCTCAATCCACGCGCCTTTGCCTTCCGTGCATCGGGAAAGGAGCGGGTGCTGACGGTCACGCCGGCCTCCTTCGCAGAGATCTACCGGGAGTGCGGCTACGGGGAGGCCCTGATGAGGGACCCCGGCTCGCTGAGCTATGTCGCGGAGCCGGCGCCGGGACTGTGGCTCCTTGCCGTGGATTCCGCCGACTATGCCGGGAACATGAGGAAAGGCGCGTCGGTGTCCGGAGCCGGGCTCACCCGGAAACGGATTGATTGGATCGAGTCGGTTCTTGAAGAAGCGATGCAGCGTGACAAGGCGGTGATCATGATGATGCATCACGGCGTCCGGGAGCACTTCGCGGGCCAGGCAAAATACTTCAGTGACTACCTGGTCAACGGATGGCAGCAGGTCTCCGCGATGCTCGCCGCCTCCAATGTGCGCGCCGTGTTCACCGGGCACTTCCACGCGCAGGACATCACCGGAATGAAAATGAAGGACGGGAAGTTCCTTTACGATATCGAGACCGGTTCTCTCGTAACGTTCCCCGTTCCCGTGAGATGCGTGGAAATCACTGCGGAGCAGAAGATGGTGGTCACCTCCTCATTCATCAAAACCGTGCCCTCTTTCGCCGCGCGTGGGGTTGATTTCTGGGAATACGCAAGGAACAGCCTGGCGGAAGGCATTGCGCAGACAGTTTCCGGAATGATGAGCGGCATCGGCATCTCGGCGAAAGAGGCCTCGACAATCGCTTCCCAGGTTGCCGACGCGTCCCTCGCGCATTTTCGCGGAGATGAGCACTTCACCGGAACAGAGGCGCTCAGCACGAAAGGCGTGGGCCTGTGGGCCGGCATTGTCGCAGGAAGCAGAAGGGACCTCGTCGAGGGTCTCTGGCACGACCAAGCGCCCGCCGACAACGATGTGACGCTCGACCTGGCCCCGGGTGCCGGGTCAGACTGATTGGAGGCTGACCTGGGAAGCGCTATTTCGCGGTGGAGAGCTGCTCCAGAGCCTCCCGGGCCTTGGGTACGGTATCCTCCGGCTTCACATTGTACCAGGCGCGCAGGATGATGCCCTTTTCATCCACCAGGAACGAAGATCGGATTATGCCCTTGTACGTCTTTCCATAGTTCGTCTTGTCACCCCAGACCCCGTACGCATCGGCGACCTTGTGATCGAGGTCAGCGAGGAGCGGAAAACCGAGTGAGTACTTGACGTCGAACTTCTTCTGATCTTCCGGCGCATCCGGACTGAGCCCCAGCACGTCGACCTTGAGCTTCTTCAGATCCTGCCTTGCGTCCCTGACCGCGCACGACTGCGTGGTGCATCCCGGGGTATCCGCCTTCGGATAGAAATAGAGCAGCACCCTGCGGCCCTGGAAGGCGGAAAGCTTGACCGTCCTGCCATCCTGGTCGGAGAGTGAAAAATCAGGGGCCTTCTGGCCGCTGGTAAGCATCACGTTCATCAAGATCCTCCAGGACCAAATGTAAGGGGCGGGAACGGCGGGAGTCAAACGGGGGACGGTAGTCCAACCCGGGGGAATGGATGAGAGGCGCTCCGCCCGGCCGACGCGCCTCTCGCAAGAGCCGCGTGTCAGGTATGAGGCTGATCCGAGGAGGCCGGCGCGGTGACCGGTGTTGATTTCGCAAGTGCCGCGGTGAGGGCGTCGTGGAATTTCTGGACCTGCTCCGTCGTCAGATCGAATGTCTTGTACGAGGTCATACGATTGCCGTACAGGTTGGTCACGGTGATGGGGAACACAGTCTTGAAGGTTTTCCCGGCATTGGTCACGGAGCAGATGACGATGAACGTCAGGTCTTTGAACGGACGGTACTTTTCGTTTCCCTCCGTCATGTCAAGGGTGCCCGAGTACAGCTCGAAATTGAACATCTTCGAGGGTGCGAGGGATTTGGGATCCATCGCGATGAACTGTTCGATGGCGCTCAGGAATTTCCTGGCCTGCTCGACGCTCAATGAGGCTGTTTCGCTCAAGTCATAGTCCTTGATCGATCCTTCCGCCTTCGATCCGAACCCGCCCTTCCCCCGCTGGGTGAAAAGCAAGGTCTGCGCGTCTCCGTTCTTGTATGTTTCCCGTGAATAGAACACGCCGAGCATCGAGGCGTCCAGGTCAACCTCGCTCACGAGCTCGATATTGGAGGAGATGGCCCGCTCGCCGCGGGTTTCAGGGGCGCGAGACTGGTAGACGGAGGTGCCGGTACTCATGCACGAGGACAAGACAAAAACGCCGGCGGAGAGGATCACAAGCACACGCTTCATAGATTCACTCCTTTTGCTTTTTTTATATCACATCGTGATACGACGGAGACCTTACGGCATTGCAGGGGCTTGGTCAACACGCGCGCGCGGAGATATACTCCCGCGATGCGGACGACGGGGATCAGCGCGCTCATCTATCACGGTGACAGCAGGCGCATGGCCGAGCTCGATTCGAGCAGCGTGGAGCTGGTCGTCACCTCGCCCCCGTACTGGCAGATAAAGGATTACGGCGTGCCCGGGCAGATCGGGCACGGCCAGGGACTGCACGCATACCTCCGCGACCTTTCCCTCGTGTGGGGAGAATGCTACCGCGTCACGCGGGAGGGCGGGCGGCTGTGCGTGAATATCGGGGACCAGTTTGCCCGCGCCAGCCTCTACGGCCGCTACAGGGTCATCCCCTTGCACGCGGAGGTGATCTGCCAATGCGCCGCCCTTGGGTTCGACTACATGGGCTCGATCATCTGGCGAAAGAAAACAACGATGAACACCTCGGGCGGGGCAACGGTGATGGGCTCGTATCCCCATCCGCCCAACGGGATCGTCGAGATAGACTTCGAGTACATCCTGCTCTTCAAGAAACCGGGGACACTGAAGAAGAAGGAAGCGGAATTGAAAAAGAGCGCTGCAATGAGCCGCGACGAATGGAAAAGCTGGTTTTCAGGCCATTGGGAGGTCGGCGGAGCGCGGAAAAAAGGCCACGAGGCTCCCTTTCCAGAGGAAATTCCGCGCAGATTGATCCGCATGTTCAGCTTCCCCGGCGATACCGTGCTCGACCCTTTCCTGGGAACAGGAACGACGGCCGCGGTGGCAAAGGAACTGGGCAGAAACGCAATCGGCTACGAAATCAAAGAAGAGTTCGTCCGTCTGGCCATGGAGAGGCTTCGGCCGGATGCCATATGCCGGGAAGCACGGCAGGCCGGCTCCCCGGATGTACACGGCGGCTGGAAACCGAGGGTACCGGACCTGGTGCCCGCTGAAGGGGGAACGGCCGCGCGCCCTGGGCCGACGCTCCATACCGTTGTTTCCGTTGGGAAGGATTGCTCGCTCATGCTGGATTCCGGCATGCGCGTGATTCTTCAGGACGTGCACGTTGCTGACCCGGCGGCAGCGCTCTCCTACCTGACGCAAAGGGTACTGAAGAAGAAGGTATTCCTCATGGACGCCCAGCCTGACGGAGATTCCGCGGTCCGGGCGCGAGTCGTGCTCAAGAACAGGATATCGATAAACGCCCAACTCGTGAAATCGGGCGTCGCGACCCGGATTGCGGGAAAGGAGAGGTGATCGCAATGGTGCACGGAATCGGGGACAAGATCCCCCGCATGAAGGATGCGATCTTCGCGGCATGGAACGCTGAAATCGCGGGGGACGTCACGCTGGGAAAAGAGACGAGCGTGTGGTTCAGCGCGACGATACGGGCCGACATTGCGCCGATCACGGTGGGCCGGGGAACGAATATCCAGGACGGCGCAACCGTCCACGTCGATACCGGGCTTCCGTGCACGATCGGACAAGGAGTCACGGTGGGACACAACGCCGTGCTGCATGCCTGCACCGTGGGGGACGACTGCCTCATCGGCATGGGCGCGGTGATTCTGAGCGGGGCGGTGATCGGAAAAGAAAGCATCGTGGGAGCGGGGGCCCTCGTCACCGAGGGCAAGGTATTCCCTCCCCGGTCCCTCCTGGTGGGGAGCCCCGCAAAAGCGGTCAAGGTGGTGGACGACGCCGCGCTGGAGAAGATCCGGGAGAATGCGCGCGTGTACCTCGGCCTGGCGCGCCAGGCGTCGGATGAGTACCACGAGGTGCGGGAGTGACATGAAGGGAGCGCGCCGGGCCCGCAGAGATTTGGCAGGCACTCGGAACGCGGCTACTTGAAGAGAACGATGAAGCGCGCGTTCACGTAGAGGAGAAAGCCGAAGTTGTTCATGTTGTCGAAGGGAGCCAGCGCGATGGCCCCGCCGCCGAGCCTGAACCGGTCGCCGAGCTTCAGGCCGACGTCGATCTGAGGAACGATCCAGGTCCAGCTGGTGTTGAGCAGTTGGTTGGCACGGCCGAAGACGAAAAACAGCCCCCCTCCAAGGTCGCCGCGGATCACGATGCGATTCAGGTCTATCTCCACGAAAGCGTTGGGCCACAACAGGCTTTCGACGATGAATGTCACGGCCTTGACGCCGGCGCCGAAGCGCACGGGGCCTTCCCCGAACTGGTACGTTGCTTCGATCTCGGGCAGGAGAATCAGGTACTGGTCGATAGTCCTGCCCCCCGGCACGCCCAGGTCCCCGAGATTGATTCCTGCAAAGACCGGCCAGGCGATGTCGACGTCGAGCCTGAGCTGGGCGCTCGCGCCGACGGCACCCGCGCACAACAGGACCGCGACGACGAAAATGACACGCCGCCTCTTCATCTTATCCTCCGCAGTAATGATACCACACATTGCCGGGCCTGAAGTCATTCGCATAGTTGACAATAGGATCTTTGATATGTTGACAATAAGCTGACAAAGCCACAAAGTCACCTGCATGGACACGAGGAGCCGGATCCTCAAGACCCTGAGATCACACGACTCCCTTTCGGGTGCGCAGATCGCGGCGCTGTTAGGGCTGTCCCGGCAAGCCGCCCATCGCCATCTCGTCCGCCTCCTGGACGAGGGACGCCTAAGGCGAACCGGAAGAACCAGGGGGGTCTTGTACCGCCTTCCCGATCGCGGCGGCAGGGCGCCGACCGCCCCTGCACCGGAGCCATTTCACGGGAAATATCGGATCGACGGACTCATGGAGGACGCGGTGCTCGCGGAGGTGGCCCTGCGCCTCGCGCTCAGGCGCTCCCTGTCCGCCGCGGCATATGAGATTTTCGCCTATGCTTTCACCGAGATGCTCAACAACGCCATCGAGCACTCACATTCACCAACGTGCGCGGTGTACGTCACACTGGCGTACCGCGAGGTTCACGCCCGGATACGAGATCAGGGGGTGGGCGTGTATACCTCGATTGCGGAGCGCCACCGCCTCCCCGAGGAGGAAGCGGCGATCGGTGAGCTTCTCAAGGGGAAGGCCACGTCAGTGCCGGAACGGCACGCCGGAGAAGGGATTTTTTTCACCTCGAAGGCGTGCGATCGTTTTGCGCTTCGGTCCCACCGGCTTGAGCTCATCTTTGACGCGCGGAAGAAAGACACTTTTGTGAATGTCCGCACCTTTCTCCGAGGCACCGAAGTGTCCTTGTGGGTGAGCCGCTCGGCGCGGCGCAAGCTCAAGGACGTGTTCTCTGCCTTCGCGCCCGAGGAATTCGAGTTCCGGTTCGAACGAAGCCTTGTGACCGTGCGATTCTACGCCGGCGAGTATGTCTCGCGGTCGGAGGCCAGACGCCTGCTTGCACGGCTCGATCAATTCCGTGAGGTCATTCTTGACTTCTCGAGGGTGAAGTCCATAGGACAGGGATTCGCCGACGAGATCTTCAGAGTCTTTCCGACGGCTCATCCGGGAGTGGCACTGAAACGGGTGAATGTGCTGCCGGGCATCGAGGCCGTCATTCGGCATGTTGTTGACAATAAAAAGTAAGGATTGTTGACAATAAAGCGACGATGACCCGTTCTCATCTGGATGTGCCATGGGCGCGCACGAGCATCGGCCACTCACGCTCGAACAGGGGAGTGAGCGCCCGGGTGCCGATCAGAGACTCCACCTCGTCCAGGCTGAAAAATCCGCCTTCCTCGATTTCATCAGCGTCGGGGTGGATCTCTCCCCGCCACGTGAGGGAAAAGCACTGAGCGTATTCCGATTCGAAGCTGCCTTCGTAGAGAAACGCATAGAGGAACTTCGCGCCTGCCGCATCGATGGCCAGCTCTTCACGGGCTTCCCGAAGCAGGGCCGCCGCCACGTCTTCCCCGGCGCTCACGTGGCCTCCCACGGAGGTGTCCCAGAGCCCGGGGTTGGTGTCCTTCCTCATCGATCTCTTCTGCAAGTAGAGCCGCCCTTGCGCATCGAACACGTGCAGGTGCACGACGAGGTGGATGAGGAGGGGATTGCCGTGACACTCCTCCCGGGATGCCGTTCCGACGGGCGTCCCGTTCCTGTCGACGAGCTGAAACATTTCCACTGGGAGCGCTACCGGAGGGGGTCACCGGGGAACGCACGCCGATGCCGCCTTCCTTCCGAGGCAGAACGAGACGAAAGTGTCCAGGGAGGTGATGGCGGGGCGGATATCCGGATAGACCGGCAGCCCCCCTTCTTCCAGCGCCGCGACGAAATCCGCATAGTGACGGCCCGCGTTCACCGACACGACCATGGGTTTGGAATGCCGCCGGGAAATCCCCACGAGAAGGCTCGCCAGGCCGTCGGCATCGCGGCAGGTCTCCGGCACGGTCTTGAGCGACACGGCGTGCGGCACAACCGCCACGAACACGCAGTCCACCCCCTCGTCCTGGATTATCGCCTCCACGAACTCGGCGTACATCGCATCGTCGGCCATCGGCGTGATGTCCAGAAAGGGGGAGGATGTGTCCACGAGGCCGTGCCGGTTTATGGTATTCAGCTTCTCGAGAGTTGCGGCGGAGAGCTTTGCCTGCGTGAGCCCCTTGAGCTCGTCGGCTCCGACGGTCGACTCGAACCCCGCATTCACGACACCGGCAACCCTGTTGCCCTGGGGCGGCCTGCCGGCAAGGAGTGAGAACGCCCTGATCTGATCGTAGTACTCTTCGATGGTCTCCGCGAGGATGACGCCGGCCTGCCGGCAGGCCGAACGGAACACCTCATAGTTTCCCGACATCGAGGCGGTATGCGACGCCGCGGAGCGCGCGCCGGCTTCCGTGCGGCCGCCCTTGTAGGCGATGATCGGCTTGGTGGATTCCCGGGCGCGCTCGAAGAATGCGCGGCCCTCCCCCGCGTCCAGTCCCTCCAGGTACACCGCCACGACCTTTATCGAGGGGTCGCGCGCGAAATGCGCCAGCAGCTCTCCCACCTTCACGTCGAACTTGTTTCCGAAGCTGACCACGGAGCGCAGCGGCCTGCAATAGCGCAGCTTGTCGATGACCGTCACCGCCAGGGCGCCGCTCTGGGTGAGCAGGACGACGTTGGCGGACTCCGAGGACCTGACCTCGAGCCTCTTTTCATTGATGAAAAGCGTGTTGATGCCCGGTCTGCCCGGGCCGGGGCATGATAGACGCCCATGCAGTTGGGCCCCATCACGCGGATTCCGGTGGGCGTCGCGCCGCGAAGCTCCCGCGCATACTGGACGTAGGGAATCGAGGAAGGCACGCCGGGAATGAGCACGACCGCGCGCACGCGGCTGCCCTGCAGGGAGCGCAGGAATTCCGGGGCGCTCTGCGCCGGCGCCGCGTACACCGCCAGCTCCACCTGTCCCGGCACCTCGGAGAGCGAGCGGTACAGGGGGTAGTCATGCGTGCCGAGCCGCAGCGTGCCGCCGTGCGGGTTGACCAGGTACAGGTCGTCACGCCGCAGCTCGTGAAGAAGCTCCGCGATGTCGCGGGCAAGGCTGTACTTCGCCGGGTCCGCGGAAACCCCGATGACCGCGATCCCCCGCGGCTGGAAAAAAGCGTCCAGGTTCCCGAGGTCCACGCGGGGGTTCCATTCCTCGGGGGAGGGCGCGGGGCTGAACTCCGCGAGGCCGTCGAGGGCGACGAACCTTCCGTCGGACGAGATGGCGAATGGATTCACTTCCAGGGCCTTGATCACGAACCGAGGCTTCTCCGCCATGGGCGAGTAGCGCAGGGCGAGGCCGCTGAACTCCGCCATGGCGTTCGCCATGAGCGCGAGGTACTCGGGGTGCCCGATCTGCTCGAACTTATACCGGATGTGCAGGGAACGGGTGAAAGCAAGTGCCTCCGCGTACTCCATGGGGGGCAGG
The DNA here is from genome assembly GCA_963820435.1 of uncultured Spirochaetota bacterium. Taxonomy (GTDB): domain Bacteria; phylum Spirochaetota; class Spirochaetia; order SZUA-6; family Fen-1364; genus Fen-1364. The sequence goes on from CAWGAC010000018.1 coordinate 203,269, forward strand.
AAGAGATTCGCGGCATCGTAGTGCGCGGCGAAGAACTCCGCATCGTCCCCTCCCTTGCTCACGGTGAGCACGGGACCGAACGCGGGATCTTCACGGAAACCGATCAGTACCTCGTAGCCGAGGGCCTGCGTGAAGGAGATGTGCTCCGCGATGAGAAACCCGACGACCTCGGGCCGCGCATGCTCCTCGAAATGGGACAGCACCTCCTCGCGCATCCGGGCAAGCACGAACTGGACATAGAGCGGATCGGAGGCGGAGATTTTTTTCACGCCGCCGAGCTTCTGCTTGTGCGGTATCCCCGGGGAAACGACTTTCACGATCAGGGAGTGGCCGAAGCCTCGCAGCGCTTCCTCTCCCACTTCCTTGACGTCCCGCACGAAAATGAACCGCGGCACGGAGAGCCCGAGACAGGCCAGGATGCCGTATACCTCGTGTTCGTACAGGGAGCTCCTGCCCTCGCGGGCCGCACCTGCGAGGATGCCGTCGATCTTCCCTGTCGCCTCGTGTGTCAGTCCCGCCATTTGCCGTCCCCCGTGGGGGAGCGTAGCACGGCTCCCCTGGTTCGAGAACCCAGTCTCCCGATCACCTGCGTGGATGACCACCCCTCGACGTGGGGAAGAAGAATGACCCTTCCTCCCCAGCCCTCCACCATCCGCCTGCCCACCACTGCCGAGAGCGAATACTCCGAGCCCTTGGCAAGGATGTCCGGCCTCACGGCACGCAGCAGCGCGCGCGGATCGTCCTGCCCGAAAATGGCGCAGAAGTCCACGCCCCGCACGGCGGCAACGAGCTCCGCGCGCGCGAACTGCGGCACCACCGGCCGCGCTCTTCCCTTGAGCGACTTCGCGGACTCGTCGCTGTTGATGCCCACGACAAGAGCGTCCCCCTGCGCGCGCGCCGCCTGCAGCAGACGGAGGTGCCCGATATGGAACAGGTCGAACACGCCATTGGTGAACACGATGCGCTTCCCCGCTCTCCGCAGGGCGGCGCATCGCCGGGCCACAAGGTCGAAATCGGTGACGACGCGGGAGCGCGCAGCCGCCGCCTGCACACGGCGGATGGCGCGAACAAGCTCCTTGTGCGTGGACGCTGCTTGTGCACCGCAGAAGGCGCGGCGCACTTCGTCCGGAATCCCCGGGCGGGACGCGGGCGCGCGGAAGACGAGCCAGGACGCGGACAGCTCCACATCAAGCGAGTCGGCCAGCTCCTGCCAGGCCTTGAGAGAGCCCGCGCGTCCCGCCGGAAGCAGTGCGGCAATGAGCGCGTACTCTCCGGCGCAGGATTGATCAGATGCGGCGCCAAATCCGCGGGTTACCGCGCCACGGTACGCCGTGGATTTTGCGGCGCCCTGCCACCCGAGGGTGAAGATCGCGCGCCTCACCTGACCATGCGCTCCACGGTGATCGAGTCGAGGAGAAAGGTGCGTTTCTCGTTTCTGAGAGAACAAAAGGCGACCACGCCGACCGACCCGCCCATGCACGAGAACGAGAGGGGCCGTATGGTCCGCTCGGTTTTCTCGCCCCTCGCGCTGCGATAGGTGATCCCCACCTCGGCTCCCGCGGCAATTGCGCGCTGGAGCAGCGCTGCCGTGCGCGCAAAGCGCGGCGCGTGCACGGTGAAATCCAGCGGCTCTCCGCACGAACGGGCGAGCTTCTCAACGCCCCCTGCCCTCACGCACTGCAGATAGAGGAGCCGGCAGGCGTGCGCATCCGCGAGCGCCCTGTGCGCGCCCGTCACTTCGATTGAAAGGTCACGCACCAGGTTCGAGAGGCTGTAGCTGAAGCGCCCGGGAAATGCCCGGCGCGCAAGGATGCGGGTGTCCAGCACGGGCCCCTGCGGGGCCTCCAGCCCCGCGGCCATGATGTCCACGGAAAGGAAACCCACGTCGAATACTGCGTTGTGCGCCACAGGGGTTCCTTTCGACACGAGCGCAAGGAAAGGGGGCAGGGCAGCGGCGACCGAGGGCATTCCCTGCAGCATGCCGTCGCAAATGCCGTTGACCTTCCGGGCATCCTGCGGCATGGGGATGCCGGGGTCGACGAGCTGGTCGAAGGTGTCCAGCACGTCTTCTCCCTGGAACAGGACCGCGCCCAGCTCGACGATCCGATCCACGCCGGGAATCAGGCCCGTGGTCTCGACGTCGAAGGCAGCCATGAGCGGCTGCTGCGTCGACGTACCCGGCGGATTCTGCATCGACGTACCGCATTCGCGCGGAACGCGTACTCGCGTACCCGGCGGGTTCGACATCTACTGCTCACCCTTGAGCTTTTCCGGTGTCGATTCGCCGAGCAGGAGCTTGCAGATGTTCTTGTAGCCCACCTTGCGATATTTTCTCAGAAGACCCGCGAAGGCGTCGTACGCCTCGGGGTGCTGCGCCTTGAGCTCTTCCAGGCGCGCGAGCACGTCCTTCAATTCTTCGAGCGGCGCCAGTGCCGGCATGGAACTCCCCTTTCAGGTCGCGGGAAAGGCTCCGATAGCCTTCGCTTCCATGAGGCGCATGGTAGGATCGGGCCCGGAGCCTTGTCAAGGAGAACGATTGAAGGTATGCACTATCTGTGACGGAAAAGCTCTACTACGACGATTCCTCGCTGCTCGAGTTCGACGCGCGCGCAATGGCAATCGAGACGCGGGACAGCCGCTGCGAGGTCCTCCTCGACCGCACCTGCTTCTACCCGGGCGGCGGCGGGCAGCCGTGTGACCGGGGCGCGCTGGGCGGCGCGCGGGTGCTCGCCGTGGAGTATCGGGGGGAGGATATCGTGCACGTGGTGGAGCCGGCCCTCGGCCCGGAGATGGTGCACGCCGCCGTGCACGGCTCGGTGGACGGAAAACGCAGGCGCGACTTCATGGAGCAGCACACGGGCCAGCACATTTTCTCACAGGCGCTTCTTCGGGCGGGAAAGCTGGAGACCGTATCGGTGCACTTCGGGGAAGACGACACGACCATCGAGCTCAAGGCGGACTCCGTAGCCGAGGACACACTGCGTGAAGCGGAAGAGCTTGCAAATGCCGTCATCAAGGAGAACCGACGGGTGCTGCTGCACGAAATCGACCCTTCGGAGGCTTCGCGATTTCCGCTGCGGCGCACTCCTCCTGACGCCGGGAGACTTCGGATCCTGGAGATCGAAGGTTTCGACTACGCCGCCTGCGGGGGCGTGCACCTTGCATCCACGGGGGGCGTGTTTCTCATCAAGGCGGTTGCGCAGGAGAAGATCAGGGGAAGAGTGCGCATCCACGCCATGATGGGAAAACGGGCGATGGAGGATTACGGCCGCAAGGTCTCCCTTGTGCAGGGCCTGACCCGTACTCTCACATGCGGGGAAGCGGACGTCCCGGACCGGGTGGCGGAGCTGCTGAATGGTCAGAGGGAATCGGCCCGTGAGCTGCGCAGGCTGCGCGTGGCACAGGCGGCCTTGGATGCGGACGCGTCGGTGCCCGGCGCCCCCTCCATCGGAGGAGGCGTTCTTGTCAAACGCGTGTTCGACGCCGCGGGGGGCGACTACCTGAAGGCCTTCGCGGAAAGAGTGATCGCCGGGCCCGGGCAGGCTCGTCATCGCCATCGATCGAGGGACCGACGGCTTCCAGTGGATCGCCGCCCATTCGCTGGGAGAAAGCCTGGATCTCTCGCAGATCGTCCCGGCGTTCTTCGAGATTGCCGGGGCCAAGGGCGGGGGTCGGGGTGCCCGTATGCAGGGGGTCGGAACCAGAAACGAGGCAATCCCCCGGTTCGCGGATGCCATCCAGGCGGAGCTTGCCCGCAGGCTCGGTGAGCCCGGGGGAGGAAAGGGATGAAGACTGCGCATCCGCTACAACTCACCGGTCATTCTCTCCTTCGCCCTCCTGTGCGCGGTGGTTCTGCTCATCGACCAGATCACCGGCGGCGTGTTCATCCGCACGTTCTTCGTCCTGCCTCCCACGTTCCAATGCGGTTCCCTGCTTTCCTGGCTGCGGCTGTTCACCTACGTGATCGGCCACCAGGGACTGGACCCACCTGATCAGCAACTTCTCCTTCATCCTGCTCATCGGGCCCGTGCTGGAGGAGAAGTACGGCTCGCTCCCGCTCCTCCTCATGATGCTCGTCACGGCGCTTGCCACCGCGCTGCTGAACCTCCTCATCGTGCAGGACGGGTCTGTACGGCGCCAGCGGAATCGTGTTCATGCTCATCCTGCTCAGCTCTTTCACCAACATCCGCCAGGGAGAGATCCCCCTCACCTTCATCCTCATCGTCGTCCTGTACCTCGTGCGGGAGTTCGTGAACGCCCTCAATCCCGACACGATCTCCCAGCTCGCCCACATCGCGGGCGGGGTCATCGGCGGGCTGTTCGGATTTCTCTTCTCACATGCCGATTCGAAGCCGGCTCTCCCGGCATCCGCAGCCGGCCCCCAAAGGAGTAACGCATGCGTCCCTTCACGGGTTTCCTCGCTTGTGCTCATTCTCCTGGCGCCCCTGTCCGCCTCCGCGCAGGCGGAGGAGAAGGACGTCACCGTCCCGATCTCCAGTCTCGTGCTGTTCACGAGCGGCGTGGGCTACTTCCAGCACGACGGCACGGTGGACGGCAACGCGCGCATGGAGCTCACCTTCTCCTCCGGACCAGATCAACGACCTTCTGAAGAGCCTCGTGCTGCGCGACCTGGACGGGGGGACGATCTCCAGCGTCACCTATTCCTCGCGCGACCCCATCACCCGCACCCTGAAGAGCTTCTCCATCGACCTCACCTCCAATCCCACTCTGGCCGGCCTGCTCACGCAGACGCGGGGAGAGGCGGTCGAGGTGAGCATGACGGGCGGGAACAGGATTACCGGCTCCATCATCGGCGTCGAGACACGGCAGGCCCAGACGGGCCCCAAGGGAGACGTGGCCGGAGAGTTCCTGACCCTGAACACGCAGACAGGCATCACGAGCCTGGCTTTGATCGACGTGCAGGGAATCAGGTTCCTCCGCAAGGAGGTGCAGGACGACCTGGCCCAGGCGCTCCAGGTCCTCTCCTCCTCTCACGGCATTGAGAAGAAAAAGGTCGTGCTCCACTTCACGGGGACGGGAAAGCGCCGGGTGCGCATCGGCTATATCCTGGAATCCCCGGTGTGGAAGACCAGCTACCGGCTCGTCCTTGCGGACAAGAGCCCGCACCTTCTCCAGGGCTGGGCCATGGTGGAGAACACATCGGACACGGACTGGAGGAGCGTGGCCCTTACCCTCGTGTCGGGCAGGCCCATCACATTCATCATGGATCTCTACCAGCCCCTGTACCTCCAGCGGCCTGACGTGCAGCTCGAGCTCTACCAGTCGCTGCGGCCGCAGACGAACCAGATGGCGATGGAGGAGAAAGAGTCGGCGGCCGACGCGGCATTGGCGGAGGAGGCCCCCATGCCGGAGGCGGCACCCGCCCCGGCAGCCAAATCCGCGGCCGCGCCCCGGGCGCTGGCAGGGAGCGGGTTCGCCGCGGGTCCGGGCGGAGGCGAGTTCTCCGTCTCCCAGGGCGTGGCTGCCGCCGCGAGCGGGGCCCAGGTCGGCGAGCTCTTCCAGTACGCCATCGACAAGCCTGTCACCCTTCCCCGTCAGCAGTCCGCCATGCTCCCCATCCTCAACCAGCAGGTCACCGGCGAGCGGTACTCGCTGTACAACGAATCCACCCACCCGAAGTATCCCTTGAACGCGGTGAAGCTGAAGAACACGAGCAGCCTCCACCTCATGCAGGGCCCCATCACCGTCTTCGACGGCGGGACCTACGCGGGGGACGCCCAGATCACGGATCTGGCCCCCGGGGCCGAGCAGCTCGTCACCTACGCGATGGACCTGGACACCGAGGTCGAGGCCGCAGCAGGGCGCCTCCCCGGTCACGCTCGTGTCCGTGAAGATCAGCAAGGGAGTTTTCTTCTACACGAACAGGCAGCAGAGGGAGCGGATCTACAGCATCAAGAACCGCGGCACGAAGAACCGGACGGTGCTCATCGAGCACCCCTTCCAGCCGGACTGGACCCTGGCCGAGCCCAAAGAACCGGCGGAGCGCACACGGGACGCGTACCGTTTCGCCGTCCCCGTTGCCGCGGGAAAGACCGCGAAGCTCTCCGTTGTGGAGACCCGCACGGTCGCACAGAGCGTTTCCCTGTCCAGCCTCGGGGGCGACCAGGTCGCGTTCTACCTGTCAGAGCCAGGTGGTGAGCCCGGCGGTCAAGACGGCGCTCCAGAAGCTCGTGGCTCTCCAGCAGAAGGTCTCCGACACCGTCTCGCAGCGAACGCGGCTGGAAACGCGGGTGAACGAGATCGTCAACGACCAGTCACGCATCGGGGCGAACATGGACAGGCTCTCCCAGAGCTCCGATCTGTACAAGACGTACGTGAAGACACTCACCGACGAGGAGGACGAGCTGGCGAAGCTTCGGGAGGACATCGCGCGGCTTCGCGACCAGGAGGCGTCCCAGAGAAAGGACGTGGACACGTTCATCCTGTCACTGGAAGTGAGCTGAAGCTCTCATGGTGTTCAAGCTCATTGCATGCGAAGTGTTCTACCGGGAGGTGTGCCTGTGCGTGGCCACGTCCCCCCACAGGGTCGATCTCGAGTTCACCGAAAAAAACGCCCACGAGCGCAGCGATTTCCTGCGCTCCCTGGTGCAGTCGAAGATCGACGCCGCGGAAAGCGGCAGCGTGGCCTATGACGCCATACTCCTCGGGTTCGGGCTGTGCGGGAACGGCGTGCTCGGCGCGGCGGCAACAAAGACGCCGATTGTCCTGCCCCGCGCGCACGACTGCTGCACCATTTTCCTCGGCTCGCGCCAGGCGTTCAAGGAACATTTTTCAGACAACCCCAGCCTCCCTTTCTCATCCGTAGGCTACATGGAGCGGGGCGGCACGTGGATCCACGATGCGAGCGCGATCCAGGCGCCCGGCCTGGACAACAATCCGCGGAGTACGGCGTACCCGCCGAACGGGTACTCCCGTACCGCGGCGCAGAAATACGATGAGTACGCGGCCCTGTATGGCGCGGAGAACGCGAAGTACATCATGGAGACGCTCACCGCCTCGCGGCAGAACAACCAGATCGTGTTCATCGACGTGCCGGAGCTCTCTCACCTCGGTTTTGCAGAGAAGGCGAAAGCGGAGGCGGAGGCGAGCGGCCGTGAGTTCGTCCAGCTCCCCGGCGACATGCGCCTCATCCGCAATCTGGTTCATGGGAACTGGGATGCGGAGGAGTTCCTGGTCCTGAAGCCGGGACAGAAAGTCGCGGGCGTCTATGACTGGGATGAAATAGTGAGAGCCGAAGATAATGCGTGAAGGGGAAATTTGGGGGGCAAAGGAGTCGAACCTCTGTACGGGCCTTTGCGGAAGATCGTAACCTGTTACGGTTTATGTGACCTCCCAACCCTCCCCCCGGGAGCGGCACTCTAGATCCGCGGAATACCGCAGCGTGAGCCTACCACGGGCTGGCCTTGCGCGCGTAGCCCCTTCCGCGGATTTTGGGCGCCGCGGTATTCCGCGGATTTTGACCTCTCTCTTCAAGGGGAAGGCGTCTCCGTCCGATACTGGAAAGGGACGGAGAATGCAGCACGTGTTGGAAGCCGCACTACAATCAATCGACCAGCAGTCGCAGCGCGACACGGAGATCCTCCGGGTCATCGGCGAGCTCAAGGAAGTATTCGAAAACCACTTCGACCGGACGTGGTTCTCCCTCATCATCGACGGCATGCCCATCGATTTCCGCACCGTGCGGGACATCCGGGAGCTCGTGTCCCTGACCTCGCTGTACCCGGGAGAGGAGTGGCAGCTCTTCCAGGGCGTCCAGGAGCTGGAGACATTCCACAGGACGGTGAAGCGCTTCCTGCTCCCGGTGCTCAAGGAACGGCTGGGCATTTCCTGGCTTTTCCCGCAGAAGCGCGTGCGCGACGCCCAGCAGTACATATTGAGAAAGTTCGTCGCCTTCACGTTCCCCTACAACCTCGAGCGGCTGCGGCGGCTCACGCAGAAGCTGAAATCCTGTCTGCTGCTGTACTATCCGTTCCTCGAGTAAGGTGGTACATTCGTGCCGATGGGTGACACGGCTGCCCCTCGCCGGCGCGCGCCTCGAATCCCGCAGCACCGCCCCCAATGGACTTCAAGAGCGCCCACGCGCTTGTCCCGGCGTCTCGTGGAAGGACTGGAATCTGTCATCCGGGGCAAAAGAGCGGTCCTTGAGCACCTCGTGACGGGGATCCTGGCCGGCGGGCACGTCCTGATCGAGGACGTGCCCGGTCTGGGAAAGACCACACTGGCAAAGACCGTCGCGCGGCTGGTCTCGCGCTCCCGCAAGGGAAGCGCCGTGGTGTTCCGCCGCATCCAGTTCACTCCCGACCTCCTTCCCTATGACATCACCGGCGTGGACGTATTCGATCCCGGCGCGCGCAGACTTCGTCTTCGCGCCCGGCCCCGTGTTCGCCAACGTGCTCCTTGCCGACGAGATCAACCGCACCACCCCGAAGGTGCAGTCCGCTCTCCTGGAGGTCATGGCGGAGGGCCAGGTCACGGTGGGCAACACGACCTACCGGATGGATCCCTTCTTCTTCGTCATCGCCACGCAGAACCCCGTCGAGATGGAGGGGGTCTACCCGCTTCCCCTCGCGCAGATCGACCGGTTCCTCATGAAGCTGCACATCGGCTACCCCGAGCCCGGAGGTCGAGGTGGGGATCGTGCGGGACGACCCCTCGGAGACCGTGATGCCGGGGGTGCGGCCCGTCTGCGGCAAGGAGGAGATCCTGGCCGCGCGCGCGCGCGTGGACGCGCGTCTACTGCGACGAGAAGCTCATGCGGGCCGCCGTGGGCGTGTCCGCGGCCACGCGGGCGCATCCGCGGCATCGCGCTGGGCGCTTCCCCGCGAGGCAGCCTCATGCTCGTGCGCGCGGCGCGCGCGTTCGCCCTGGTGCGCGGCAGGGAATACGTCATCGACCAGGACCTCATCGACCTGGCCCCCCTGGTCATCGCCCACCGCCTGCGGCTGAAGGACGCGCGCACGGACGCCGATGCGCTCGTGCGCGAGATCGTCATGTCCGAGCTCGCGCGCATCTCCTATTAGCGCGGAAGTGCCATGACGCCCGCGCGTTTTGCGGCCGCCGCCGGCAGGCTGGCCAGGGCGGCCTTCCCCTTTACCCTTCGCGGTCTGCTCATCGTCGTGCTCTCCCTGGTCATCCTCGCCGCGGGGCTGATCCGCGCCGACCTGGCGGCGCTCTTCTGGGGATCGAGCTTCCTGCTCTTCAGCGCATATGCCCTTGCCGCCGGCCACATCTTCCGGCTCTCTCTCCGCCGCCGGCAGGCCACCCGGCCCGAGCTCCTGTCCGTCATCCTGCCGGCGGCCGGCATCTTCCCGGATGAGAGGGCGGAAGGCCAGATCTCGGCGCATCTGCCGCGCTCGTTCCCTCCCGGGATCGGAGTCAGGATGCTGCTCCCCCTCTCCTGGCACGATCGGCGCGTCGATGCAATCGTTTCGCGTCTTGCGCCGGGCAGAAACGAGCGCAGCATTCCGTTCAGCGCGAGCTGCCGCGGCGCGTACGCGAGCGTGGAAGCGCTCTTCGAAGTACGGGACCTTCTCGGCTTCACGGTTCACCGGCTCTCCGTCCCCCTTCGTGAGACGCTGACCGTCTTCCCCTCCCTGTCCCCTCTGCCCGAGACCGCCGCTTTCATGGAGCAGGCCGAAGAGTCCGCGGTATATGCGCCCCGGCGCAGGCGCAGCGAGGAGCTGCTGGAAGCGCGCAAGTATTATCCCGGGGACGACGTGCGGAGGCTCAACTGGAAGGTGTTCGCCCACATGAACGAGCTCTTTCTGCGCATCGGGGAGGAGGTGCCCCCGCCGGAGTCCCGGATCCTCTTTGTCCTGGACTGCACGGCCAATCCGCTGGTGCCGCGCGCAATCGCGGCGGACTACCTGGACAGACTGGTGGAGTCCTGCGCCTCCCTTCTCGTTTCGCTCCTTGGCAGGAGAATCGACGTGATGCTCTCCCTGCCGGGGGTGCCGTCGTGCCGGTCCTATACGGAGGAATCCCGGCCCGCGGTCCTGGCGGCATTTGCCGACGCGTGGTGGACGGATGCCGCGTGGAAACCCGAGCTGCCCGGCAGACGCAGCCTCCACGTCGCCGTGTTTTCTTCACCCGGCTCTCCCGGCCTGGAACGCATCCTGTCCCGGGTGAAGGGCCTGGGCTGGAGCATGAGCCTGTTCATCAAGGGACTGGATGCGGAGGTCCCCGCCCCGAGTCGACGCGTGAAAGAGCTCCTGTTCCTTCCCGAGCGGGAGGCCGCGGGCGCGCCGGCAGCCGCAGGCAGGCGGGAGAGAGCGGCGTTCACGGACGCGCTTTCAAAGGACCTGGCCACCTACCGGGGACCGGCATGGAAGGTGAGGCATGCGGCAGAGATCTGAACGGGCCAGGGAGCTCGCGCTCTTCCTTATTCGAAACCTCATCCTGTATTTCCTCCTGGTCAACTCCTTCCTCCAGCTCCGCGACCAGCTCGACCTCGTGTTCCAGAGCGCGTCCTTTCTCCTGGCCGTGCTTGCGGGGCTCTGGATGGAGAAAGCGCGGCTGCGCATCGTGCCTGCCCTGGCCCTCGCGGCGGTCCTCCCCGTCATATTGCGGGCCGTCTTCTTCCTCGTATTCCGGATGCAGCGCGCCATTGCCTCGGGTCCCGCCACGGATTTCATGTTCTTCTATTTCGACAAGGATTTTTTCCCCGCGCTCGTGGCGTACGCCGTCGCCTGGCTGTTCAACTTCCTCGCGCTGCGCCGCAGGTCATTCATCATCGTCGAGGCGGGGCTGAACGCTCTTCTGCTCGTCCTGGTGTTCTGGACCCAGGCGGGCTACGACTCACCCTCTATCCCCATCCCTCCCTCTTTGCCTGGGCCCTTGCGCTCTTCATCGTCGCGGAGTTCTTCGTCCTCCTCCTTGCCGGCGAGCGCGGCCGCGGAAAAGACCGCGTCGACGCCCGGGCCGTCCTCAGCTTCTCCTGGATACTCGTGCCGCTCCTGCTGGTCTTTCTCCTTTTCCTCCTGGGCAAGTACGGCGAGGGGGCGGTGAAAGCCGGGGGCGGGCTGATGAAGCCCACGCTGTTCCGGTTCGATTTCGCCCCCTACGTGCGGCTGGAGAGCGAGATCCGCACATCGGACGAGGCCGTTCTCCTCTTCCGTACGGAGGGCAGGGCGGAAAGGTTCCTGCTGCGGCGGTTCGTGCTTTCCGGCTATACGCCCAACCAGGGCTTCTTCATGGAGCGCGGCAAAGGGATCGACGAGTATCCCGCCGTCGTCCCCGATGCGCCGGAGACGTTTCCTGACCCCGGCTACCGTGATCGACAGAACGTCAGCCAGGAGTATTACTTCCTCACCCTCGACCCCTCGTCCCTCATCGCGCTGAACTATCCGGTGCGCGTGGCGCCGCTGAAGAACTGGAAGTCTTCGTCTTTCCTTCGGGTCTACCGGGTGGACTCCCGGGCGATACGCTCCGCGGCAGGACCGCAGAAGGTGACGGCCCAACCGTCACTGGCTCCGGACCTGCTCTCGTTCTACACCAGCGGGGGCAACGACGAGGAGATCCACGCCCTCGCCCTGCAGGTGACGGCCGGGGAACCGACATACTACGGGAAAGCCGCTGCGATCGAGGAGTACCTCAGGACACACTACCTGTACTCCTTGAAGCCGGGCATCGCGGAGGACGGCAACCAGCTTCACCATTTCCTGTTCGTTTCCAAGAAGGGCTATTGCTCCTACTTCGCCTTCGCAATGGCCCTGATGTGCCGCAGCCTCGGCATCCCCGCGCGCGTGGCGGTCGGCTTCTACGTGGATCCCGCAGTCGGAGGTGCTGAACTTCTACGAGGTCCGCGCATTCCAGGCGCATGCATGGGTGGAGGTGTACTTCGGCAATCTCGGCTGGGTGGAGTTCGATCCCACCTCCCGCACCCCGGCTCCGGGAGAGGATTTCGTCCCCTTTCCCGCGCCGGACCGGGACAGGATGGCAAAGCTGATCGCGGAAATACTGCAGAACCAGACCGATCAGGTCGAGAAGGCGCCGACCGCGCCGAGCTTTGTCGGGTCCGCCTCCCGGTGGGGAACACGGATCGCGCGGATCGCACTCGTGATCGCGCGGCTCTGGTACATCACGCTGCCGGCTCTGTATGCGCTGTTCCTCTTTTCGGCGAAGCTTCTGCCCTGGCTTCCCGGGCTTCTGTCCCGCAATCCGCGGAGGCGGGTGAAGGCATCGTACCGTCTTTGCCTGGTCACGCTGGCCGGCGTGGGCATGATGCGCCGCGCCTCCGAGTCGCCCCTCGAGCATGCCGCCCGGGTCTGCCGTGACCGAGGCATCGCCCTTGCTCCACTGGCCGACATGTTTCTCAAGGCATCATTCGGCGACACGTTCGGAAGAGATGACCAGGCGTCCGCGCGCGCGGCGCATGAAGGGTTCGCCGCGTCCTATCGCGCGAAGATTGCCTGGCCGCGGCGGCTGCTGGGAATCGTGAACCCGCTGGGGACCCTGGCGAGGAGACCCTGAATGCATTACCGTGCGCTGCTCCTTGCCGCCTTCCTTGCCGCTCCTCCCGCCGCTTGCGCTCGCTGCCCAGGCCGCACAGGGGGATACACTGGACAGTCTTTCTTCGAAGGCAAAGGAAGCGATTTCACAGAACTCCTACGAAACGGCGGTGAAAATCCTCTCACGAGGCGAAACAGCTTTACCCATCCTCGCCTCGGGCGAATCTCGCGCTGGGAGACCTCTACTACGACAAGGAGCTGTACACCCTTGCGCTCGGTGAATACCGGGACGCCGAGAACAAGGGGGCGGATGATTTCAGCACCTTGACCCAGATCTCCCGCTGCTTCGGAAAGCTCAACCAGGAAAAAAAAGCTCCATCGAGTACCTGACCAGGATCCTCACGCGATACCCCGACAGCTCCGACACGGTCGACGATCTGGGCTGGATGTATTTCAAGACGCACCAGCTCGAAAAGGGAGAGCAGGTTCTCCTGAAGGGAATCGCGCGGCTGGGCATGCAGCGCGGCATGGCGATGACGCTGGGCACCGTCTACTCAGGTCTGAACCGCTACGACAGGTCGCGCGAGTACTACTTGAAATCCGTGGACGAGGCGCTGCGGGTCGGGGATCGCGAGTTTGCCGCCATCGCCTACTACAACCTCTCGCTCCTGGAGCACAACTTCTTCCATTACAACTCGGCCCTCCGCGTTCACCGACGAGTCGATCGCCATGGAGGACAGGCCCTCGGGACACCTCGCCCGCGGGGAGCTTTTCCAGGCGCGGATGGAATTCGATTCCGCCGAGCAGGAGTACCAGGACGCATACGCGAAGGACACCACGCCCCTGTCCAAGGTGAACCTCGCGATACTCTTCCAGAAGTTCGGGCGGCTGGACCTGGCCCGGCGCTACGCGGAGGAGGTGCTGGCATCCAGGGACCTCGCCTGGCTCGTGTACTACGGCACCGATATCACGCGGCATTTCAAGGACATGTACGAGCTGCTGGCGAGCATCTACGGGGGCCTCGCGCGCCGCGAGGCCGACCGGCCGACAACCGGTATCCTGGACCGCATCACTGCCCTCATCTCGGCGGCCCGCAGTCAAATCATCTCCTGGTACTACGCCCAGCGGTTTCACCTTTCCTCCCTCCAGGTGGGGAAGGAGTACCTCAACCAGGGCTCCCTGGAGGACGCCTGGTGGGAGTTCTACAAGGGAAACGAATCATACCCTGACGTCGCGTTGAAATACCTGGCGGAGGCCCGGGCGCTGGAAACCGCGCGCACACCGCACGCCGAGGTCTTCTACATGCTGGAAGAAGGGAAGGTGCGCCATTCCGCCGCGCTTCTCCAGCAGGCCCTTGCGGGATTCGATCCTTTCTGGGAGAAAGAGCCCGCCGCCGAAGCGCTCATCGCGCTGATTCCGCTGTTGAAGGGGGCCGCCTCCACAAATCCCCGCAGAGAGGCGATTGCGCGTCTCTTCGCAATCAATCCCGGCGCGCTGCCCCAGGCCGGCATCGGCCTGCCGCTGGCCGTTGATTTCCGTGGCGATGGATGGAGGGCGCGGGAGAAAGCCCTTATCTTCCGATATTTGGGAAGGGCGCGCTCGGAGTGCGCGGAGGGGCCCGGGGCCGGATTTCGCCATACCCTGCGACTGACGCGGGGCAGCGACGGCGCGGTGCGCTGGGCAGTGGTGGAAACCAGCTCAGGGACCGTGGTGAGGGAAGGAGATCCTCCCCTCAGGGGACGCACAAAGCAGCGATGCGCGCTGCTGATACAGTCCGTCCTTGCAGAGCTGTATGCCGTTCATTAGACTATACTAGTGTCGACCAGGGAGGGAGCAAAGGAGACGCGGTGTCCAAGCTGGTTCTGATCATGTCCGACGGCATTCCTGAACTGCCCGCTGCGGTCCGCAAGGAAAAAGGGCTGTCGGTCAAGCGGGTCCGCAAATTCTCTCCTCCCCGCTCGAACGGCAGCGATCTCGTCGCCTGGTTCCTCGACTCGGATTTCATAGACACGAACACCGAGGCGATCCGCGCGGCGGGTCTGGCCCCCGGCTCGCTTCTCCGGTGGAACCCGAAGGGCGATGCGCCTCCGCTCGACTCGCTTCCCGACGAAACTCCTTTTCGACGAAATATCCTCGTTCAAGAGTCCCGCCTATTTCCTGCGAACGCTGCGCAACCTCTTCCGCCGGCTTCACCTGGAGCGCGAGCTCGCGCGCAAGGACGAGCTGCTGCGCGCCAAGGAGGCGGAGAACTCGGAGCTGCTCCAGGTGGGGATCGCGCTCTCCGCGGAGCGCGACAACAACAAGCTCCTCGATTACATCCTGAAGCAGCTGCGCCACATCGCGTGCGCCGACGCGGGAACTCTCTACCTGCTGGAGCGCGACGAAGCCAACGGCGAGCAGAAGCTGCGGTTCAAGATCACTCAGAACGACTCCAACCCGAGGGACTATTCCGAGTTCGTGATGCCCCTGTCCAAGAAGACCGTCTCCGGCTACGTGGCATCCACCGGCACGGTCCTCAACATCGAGGACGCCTACAAGATCCCGACCGGACAGGGAGTACGGGTTCAACGTCAGCGTACGACAAGTCAACCGGGCTACCGCTCGAAGAGCATGCTCACCGTGCCCATGCAGGACCACAAGGGAGAGATCCTCGGCGTTATCCAGCTCATCAACAGAAAAGCGGACATCTCGGCGAAGATCAGAACGCCTGAGGACGCGGAGAGATTCGTCGTGCCCTTCAGCCACGACATCGAGCCGGTCGTGCTCTCCCTCGCCTCCCAGGCCGCCGTCTCCCTGGAGAACAACCTTCTCTACCAGGAGATCGAGACGCTGTTCGAGGGGTTCGTGAAAGCCTCCGTGCAGGCCATCGAGTCCCGAGATCCCACGACGTCGGGCCATTCCAACAGGGTTGCCGTCTACACGGTGAGCCTTGCGAAGGCGGTGGAAAAGACGGACCAGCGGGGCCTACCGCGGCGTCAGCTTCACCCCCGAGCACATGAAGGAGATCCGCTACGCGAGCCTCCTCCACGATTTCGGCAAGGTCGGCGTGCGCGAGCACGTCCTCGTGAAAGCGGAGAAGCTCTATCCGGACCAGCTGAAGCTGGTGCAGATGCGCTTCGAGTACATGAGGAAGGCGATGCTCTACGGCCTCCTGAAGGAGCGCTTCGCCTCTCTCCTCGAGCAGGGGCAGGACGGGTACCTGCAGCGTGAAGGAGGACCTCGACCGCAGAGGAGTCCGAGTACATTTCCGAGATCGACCGCTACCTGCAGGCGATCACAACGGCGAACGTCCCGACGGTGCTCGCCGCGGAGCCGTCGCAGATCCTCGATGAGATCCACGGCAAGACATTCGAGGAAGAGGGGAAGGCGATCCGCCTCCTCACCGATGACGAGTACTTCAAGCTGAAGATCCCCAAGGGCAGCCTCGACGATAAGGAGCGGCAGCAGATCAACAGCCACGTGACCCACACCTTCAAGTTCCTGAGCACCATCCCCTGGACAAAAGAGATGCGCAACATTCCCGACCATCGCCTATGGCCACCACGAGAAGCTGGACGGCAAAGGGTATCCCCAGGGGATTCACGGTGACGAGATCAGCGATCCAGACGCGCATGATGACGGTCTCCGACATCTACGACGCCCTGACGGCGAGCGACCGCCCCTACAAGCCGGCCGTATCCGCGCAGAAAGCGCTGGACATCCTGAACGCCGAGGTCAAGGAAAAAAAGCTCGACGCCGGACCTCGTGAAGATATTCATCGAGGCGAAGATCTGGCAGAAAAGGGCCGACCTGGTCGCCGGCGGATAGCCCTCAGCGGCCCGTCAGCTTCACGATCTCATCCTGCTCGGAGAAGGCAAGCGGCTGGCGCGTACCTTCATGCTCCAGCCACACGCCCGTCGCCCGGCCGGTGATCGCTCCCGATGACAGCCGCGGGGATACCCCTGCTCGTCCAGCACGGCGCACGCCTGCTCGGCAACGGGGCGTGCCGCGGTGAACAGAAAGACACCGGAGCTGAGCAGGCCGAGCGGATCCATTCCGAAGCGCCCGCACAGCAGGCGGGTCTCTTCCCTGATGGGCAGGGACTCGTACGGGAAATGACCGCGCCCGCGCCGCTCCTGCGGCAGATCTCCTGGATGCCCATGGCCACCCCGCCTTCGGTGGGGTCGTGCCCGCTGGTGAGGGCGAGCCCCTCCAGCGCCTTCCCCTCCTCCACGATCGAGATCCCCGGGTCATCCAGCCAGCCGAGCACCGCGTCGAAAGCCGCTCCTCGCCCAGCACCTCGCGGCGACTCCGCAGGCTTCTGCCGCGCGATGGTCGTCGTGCCTTCCAGCCCGACCCACTTCGTCATGCAGAGGCAGTCCCCCGGCTGCGCGCCGCCGGTCTGAGAGGGGCTGCCCGGAGAGGAAGCCGACGGCCTGGCCGCAGACGACTGTCCGCGTCACCACCGGGGTCACCTCCGTGTGCCCGCCGACCCAGAGGATGCCCGCCTTCGCGCAGGCGTGCGGCGATATCGGAGAAGATCTTCTCCAGCGTCGTCCTCCGTGGCCCCGGGCGCCAGGAGGATGGTGGTGGTGAGGTACACGGGCGTCCCCGCCCATGGCCACGATGTCGTTGGCGTTCACCGCGACCGCATACGCGCCGATCCGCTCCTCGGTGAACGTGATCGGGTCCGCGGTGATGACGAGGGTCGCGCGCGCCCGGCGCCACCGCGGCGTCCTCCCCCGGCCAGCGCGCCCACGGCGAGAGCGGCGAGCGCGAGGTGTGGCGCAGGAGACGCTCGAGGAGCTCGGTCGGGAGCTTGCCTTCGGCCAGCGGCGGCTTCATACTCACGGAGAATCGGGGATTTGCGCCGGTTCGTCAAGAGAAGGGACGCCGACTTGCAACATGACGGCGCCGCGAGTCGCCTTAGAATAGCGGCCATGGCAAAAACGCGGGTCCAGGACTACGTGGAGAAGTTTGCCGATCAGCCGATCCGCTTCACCCCTATGCCCTGAAGAAGACCGGCCTCGTGCAGTCCCAGGTCTTCCTCAAGATCGAGGACTATCTCCTCATCTGCGCCCCGTTCCAGCTCTCCATGAAGCGCGGGATCTTCCTCGTCGTGCTCAGCGCCCAGGAGATCACCTTCTTCCAGCAGTTCCAGAAGAAGCTCTGCTCGATCAACCTCACCTTCCAGAAGACGGGCAGCAAGAAGCCGCTGAACCTCCTCCTGCGCGGCACCCTCGAGCGCATCGGCCCGGTCAAGGGGAAGCAGAACGTCTGCATGATGGACGCCGCCATCAAGGCGTGCCCGAACGACCTGGTGGAGATCATCGGGGACTACATCACCGCCTTCGAGGGCCTGAAGAGCCAGTACGAGAACTTCAGCGGCAAGGCGATCCCGGTGGACGAGCACGCGGCCAAGCTCATGCGGTTCAACAACTACGTGGAGCTGGTGCTCGGCGCGACGCAAGGCGCGCGCCACCCTGGCGACCCTCTCCGTGAACACCCTCTCCGTCGAGCTGTCCGCCGCTCCCCCGGGCCTGGCGGAAGGGAGCGCCTGCTCGGCGCGGCTGTACTTCCAGGTCTACCAGTTCACCGCCAACGGCAAGGTGAGCGCCATGCAGCGCGGCGAGGGCGACGCAGATCATCGTCACGATCTCCATCGAGTTCACCCCCGAGCTCATTGAAATAGTCGATGATTACTTCTTCCGCCAGAGCATCCAGGGAAAAGCCCGGGTCGCTCCCGCGGGAGCCTGAGGACCCGGTCGAAGAGCTCGCCCGAAGCCGGTTCGGCGTCACGTACCTCTATCCGATCCAGCGCTTCGTCATGTCCAATGTCCTGGAGGGAAAGCCGCAGATCGTCGTCCTGCCCACCGGCGCGGGGAAGTCCCTCTGCTTCCAGCTCCCCGCACTGCTTCTGGACGGGCCGACGCTCGTCCTGATGCCTCTCCTTTCGCTCCTCTCCGACCAGATGCGCAGGATGCGGGAGGCGGATATCCCCGCGGGGTCGCTCCGCGGCGGACTGTCCCCGACAGACAAGGCGAGTCTTTTCGGCGCCGTCCGCGCGGGAGAGATCCGGCTCGTCCTGGCCACCCCCGAGGCGTGCATGGCCGAGCCCAACCTGTCCGCGCTCCGCTCCTGCGGTTTCGCCCACATGGTCGTGGACGAGGCGCACTGCGTGTCGGAGTGGGGTGAAAGCTTCCGCCCCGCGTACCGCGACGTAGGTACCCTGGCCGGCAGGATCGGCGTGAAGATGGTGAGCGCATTCACCGCGACAGCCTCGCCGGCCGTGGTCGAACGGATCAAGGCCCTGCTCTTCAATGATGCCGAGGTGAGGCTTGTTGCAGGGAGCGCGGACCGGCCCGGAATCAACTACGCGGTCCAGCCGGTTCTTTCACGCGGTCATGCTCTTGTGCAGATGGCCCGCGAGGCGGAACGGCCCCTTCTCGTCTTCTGCCGCACCCGCAACGGCACGGAGGCGGCTGCCCGGGCAATGAGACGCGGATCTCCCGATCTGCCGGTGGCCTTCTATCACGCCGGGCTGACCCGGGAGGAGAGGACCCGGGTGGAGAAGTGGTTCTTCGATTCCCGTGACGGAGCCCTGGTCGCCACGTGCGCATATGGTCTGGGAGTGGACAAGCCGGATATTCGTTCGGTCGTCCATGCGGATATACCCTCCAGCGTGGAATCGTACCTGCAGGAATCGGGGCGCGCCGGCAGGGATGGCAGGCCATCACGCGCGATCCTCCTCCTTTCCCATGACGAGGAATTGTTCCGTTCGGGGCTGGTGGACCCCGTTGCCCGGCAGCGGTACGAGCGCCTGCTTGCCTATGCGCGGGAGACTGGGAATTGCAGACGGAGCCACCTCCTGTCTCTCATCGGGCAGGATCCCGTTCAATGCGCGGGCTGCGACGTCTGCGAGCGCAGGGTTGTCACGACGCCCCCGGGTCAGGCCGAGATCCTGTGGTTTGTGCGCAGGCACCGGCGCCGATTCTCCGTTGGGCAGGCCGCGGAAATCCTCTGCGGCGCGCCGGGACCCCGCGCGGTACGCGCCTTTCACGACTGCGTCCCCGGCTACGCGAGCCTGGACTCATGGGAAAAGGAGGAGGTGGAGACTGCGATACGCTCGCTTCTGGCTGCCGGGCAGTCTCTCCCTCCCCGCGCGCGGACTGTGGAAAGGGCGGCTCACCTTGCATCGGCGGCAAGCAGCCGGAGCTCTTCCTCCAGCGCGGCAGCCAGATCAGCCCCAGTCCTGATAGGGGGCCCGAGATTCAGGCTGCTTGCAGTTGCATCACTTGCGCTGGCGTGCTACAGTCCTGGTAATTCCCGTCTGAAGAAAAATCGACCCCGATACCGCGCCATAAGTGCCGAAGGAGACCACATGGAACAGGCGTTTCAAGCCCTTCTGGAGGAGTGGAAGGGCGTCAAGGGGAACGTCATCCCGCTTTTGCAGAAGACCCAGGATATCTTCGGGTATCCTCCCGCAAGAGGCCATGCGCGAGATTGCGCGCGTGACGGGCAAGGCCGTCTCCGAGATCTACGGCGTGGCCACATTCTACGCCCAGTTCCGCTTCACTCCCATGGGAAAGCACGTCATGAAGGTCTGCCACGGCACGGCCTGCCACGTGCAGGGCGCGGATTCGCTGGACACCGTCGTGGAGCAGCGCCTCGGGGTTGCTCCCGGGAACAACACCGCGGACGGCGAGTTCACCGTGGAGCGCGTGGCCTGCCTGGGCTGCTGCTCGCTGGCGCCGGTGGTCATGATCGACGGTGAGGTCTACGGCAGGCTCACGCGGCGACAAGCTGGGCAAGATCGTCAAGACGGTCGGGAGTGTCACATGAGCGCGCGCGCGGAAGTCGCGGTCGGCATGAGCTCCTGCGGCATCGCCGCGGGCGCCCGGGTCGTTTTCGATGCTCTGCAGAAGGACGTGGCGGCGCGCGGCCTTCCCTTCTCCGTGGTGGCCACGGGCTGCATCGGCGCCTGCCACGCGGAGCCGCTCGTGGAGGTGCGCCAGGCGGACGGCAGGACCTTCCTCTACGGGAACGTGGACGAGGCAAGGGCGCAGTCCATCGTCGAGGCCCATCTCGTCGGCGGCACCCCTGTCGGCGAGCTGCTCGATCCCCGCTGACTACCCCTACCTGGCGCGACAGCAGAGAGGATCGTGCTCGCCAACTGCGGCGTCATCGATCCCGAATCCATCGACCAGTACATCGCGCACGACGGCTACGCGGCCCTGAAGAAGGTGCTCACCGGCGATGACCCCCGAAGCGGTGATCGAGGAGGTGAAGACTTCGGGCCTGCGCGGCCGGGGCGGCGCGGGCTTCTCCACGGGCATGAAATGGACGTTTGCCCGCGAGGCGAAATCAGCCACGGGAAAGAAGTACGTGATCTGCAACGCGGACGAGGGCGACCCGGGCGCATTCATGGACCGGTCGGTTCTCGAGGGCGATCCGCACGCGGTGCTGGAGGGCATGCTCATCTGCGCGTACGCGGTCGGCGCCGACGAAGGCTACATCTACGTCCGCGCCGAGTATCCGCTGGCCATCAAGAGGCTCCAGATCGCCCTGAAGCAGATGGAGGAGCGAAACCTCCTCGGGGACGGCATCCTCGGCACCTCCTTCTCCTTCCGGCTGCACATCAAGGAGGGCGCCGGCGCCTTCGTCTGCGGCGAGGAGACCGCGCTCATGGGCTCCATCGAGGGCAAGCGCGGCATGCCGCGGCTTCGGCCTCCTTTCCCGGCCGCGCGCGGCCTGTGGGATTCTCCCACGAACATCAACAACGTGGAAACCTACGCCAACGTCCCCCCCATCACTCCGCATGGGCGGCGCGCGACTACGCGCAGATCGGCACGGAGAAGAGCAAGGGGACCAAGGTCTTCGCCCTTGCCGGGCAAGATCAAGCGCGGCGGCATGATCGAGGTGCCCATGGGCATCAGCCTGCGCGAGATCATCTTCGACATCGGCGGCGGCATCCAGGGAGACGGCAAGTTCAAGGCCGTGCAGATGGGCGGCCCGTCCGGCGGCTGCGTGCCCGGAGAGCCTTGCCGACGTGCTCATCGACTACGATTCCCTCACCGCCACCGGCGCCATCATGGGCTCGGGCGGCATGGTGGTCATGGACGAATCCACCTGCATGGTGGACGTGGCCCGCTACTTCCTCACCTTCATCCAGAGCGAATCCTGCGGCAAGTGCACCTTCTGCCGCATCGGCACCAAGCGGATGCTGGAGATCCTCACGCGGATCACCGAGGGCAAGGGCGAGGAGAAGGACATCGCGGAGCTGGAGGACCTGGCGGCAAAGGTGAAGGTCTCCTCCCTCTGCGGGCTGGGCCAGACGGCGCCCAACCCCGTGCTCACGACGCTGCGCTACTTCCGCGTCGGAGTACGACGACCACATCAGGAACAAGCGCTGCGCCGCGAAGAAGTGCAAGGCGCTCATCCGCTTCAGCGTGATCGCCGAGCGCATGCACGGGGTGCATGCTGTGCGCGAAGGTCTGCCCGACGAAGGCGGCCCGCGGCGAGCGGAAGAAGGTGCACACGATCGACCAGGACACCTGCATCCAGTGCGGGCTGTGCTACGAGGCCTGCAGGTTCGACGCTATCGAGATCACGTCGGGTAGGGAATGACAATGGCGCCGCAGACAAGATCGAAATCACCCTCGACGGGAAGAAGCTCCTCGTCGAGCCGGGCAAGACCATCCTCGAGGTGGCGGAGAGCCAGGGCATCCGCATCCCCACCCTCTGCCACGACCGGCGCCTCGAGCCCTACGCCTCCTGCTGGGTCTGCCTCGTGAAGGTGGAGAAGCGCGAAGGGATTCGTGCCGAGCTGCGGCACCAAGGTCGCGCCCGGGCATGGTCATCACGACCACCGCGCCCGACATCACGGCGGCCCGGCGCATGGCGCTGGACCTTCTGCTTTCCAACCACTACGGGGACTGCAAGGCGCCCTGCACCCTCACCTGCCCGTCGAACATCGACATCCAGGGCTACCTCGGCCTGGTGGCCAACGGGAAGTTCGCCGAAGCGGTGGAGCTCATCCGGCGCGACAATCCCATGCCGGCCGTCATCGGCAGGATCTGCCCGCGCCCCTGCGAGCAGAAGTGCCGGAGGAACCTCGTGGAGGAGCCGCTCAACATCAACGGCATCAAGAGGTTCGTGGCGGACTTCGAGGCGGCCTCGGGAGGCATGCCGCCCGCGGCCCCAGCCCGCGCCGCACGGAAAAAAGGCCGCGGTTGTGGGCGCGGGCCCTGCGGGCCTTTCCGCCGCGTGGTACCTGTCGGAAAAGGGCGTGGACGTCACGCTCTCGAGGCCATGGAGAAGGCCGGGCGGCATGCTCCGCTACGGCATCCCCGACTACCGGCTCCCGCCTGAAGTGCTGGACAGGGCGATCGCGGAGATGCTCGAGCATGGGCGCGACGCTGCGCACCGGCGTGCGGCTCGGCCGGGACGTGACCCTGGAGAAGCTGCGCGCGGAAAACGATGCGGTGGTGCTCGCCATCGGCGCGTGGAAGGGCCGCACCCTGCGCATCCCGGGCGAGGACCACCCGGCCGTGCTTTCGGGCATCGACTTCCTGCGCGACGTGAACGCGGGCAAGCCGGTGACGGTGGGCAAGATCGTTGCGGTCATCGGCGGCGGCAACACGGCGCTGGACGCCGCGCGCTGCTCGCTGCGGCGCGGCGCGGCGAAGGTCACCATGTACTACCGGCGCACACGGGAAGAGATGCCTGCCTCCGACGCGGAGATCGAGGAGGCGCTCGAGGAAGGCATCGACATCCAGTACCTCGCCGCGCCCGTCTCGATCCAGGCGGAAGGCGACAGCCTGAAGACCCTCACCCTTCTGCGCATGGAGCTGGGCGAGCCCGACGCCTCGGGCCGCAGGCGGCCCGTGCCCGTGGACGGCTCGGAGTTCTCCGTGCCCGTGGACACCATCATCT
Organism: uncultured Spirochaetota bacterium; assembly: GCA_963820435.1. Lineage (GTDB taxonomy): Bacteria > Spirochaetota > Spirochaetia > SZUA-6 > Fen-1364 > Fen-1364. The sequence continues at coordinate 226,653 of CAWGAC010000018.1, forward strand.
CCGCGGTCGGCCAGTACTCGGACACGAAGCTGCTCTCGGGCGTCGCCGGCCTGGTCGACGAGAAGGGCAACCTGAAGGCCGACCTGGACAACGGGCCGCACGGAAGTCCCCGGGGTGTTCGCCGCGGGAGACCTGCTGACCGGCACCGACATCGCCATCCGGGCCATCGCCGGCGGCAAGCACGCGGCGCGCGCGGCGCTGGCCTACATGGACGGGCCGGACCTACCAGCGGCCGAAGGAGTTCCTCAGCAAGAAGGCCGACTTCAAGGAGCCCGCGGCTGCGGACTTCGCCGACACCCCGCGCGCGCCGCGCGCACGGCCGGCCGTCCTGGCGCCCGCGCCCCGTGCCAAGAGAACTTCGCCGAGATCGAGTCGACCCTGCCCGCCGCGCAGGCGGCGCGAGCCGAGGCGGCCCGATGCCTGGAGTGCGGGTGCCAGGACGTGCAAGGACTGCGCCCTGAAGCAGCACGCAACCGAGTACGACGCCGTGGCCAAGCGCTTCCTCGGCGAGGTGGCGGTCCACCCCATCGACGACTCCCACCCCTTCATCAGCCGGGACCCCTCCAAGTGCGTCCTCTGCGGCCGGTGCATCCGGATCTGCCTCGAGGTGCAGGGCATCGGCGTGTTCGGCTACATCTACCGGGGGTTCTCCTCGGTGGTGGCCCCGTCCTTCGGCATCCCCTTCGGCGAGGACGCAACCTGCATCTCCTGCGGCCAGTGCGTCTCCGCCTGCCCCGTGGGCGCGCTCACGGAGAAGCTCCCGGCGCGGAAGAACGTGCCCCTGCCTGGAGAAGATCGTGGAAGGCACCTGCACGCGCTGCTCGGTGGGCTGCGGCATCGAGTACCGCTGGCACGGCAGCCTCTTCACCCGGGTCACGGAGCGCTACGACGCTCCGAACAACGGCAAGCTCTGCAAGAAGGGAAAGTTCGGCCACGAGTTCCTCAACGACCCGGAGGTGCCCGCGGCCATCGACCTGGTGAAGACGCGCAGGCAAGTCGCGGGGCTATTGAAGAAGGCGAAGAGCCCGGTGATGCGGATCTCCCCTTACCTCTGCGGTGAAGCGATCGACGCGTTCCTCGAAGCGGCGCGCGCCGCAAGGGAATCCCGGTGCGTGCGGCGGGCCTGGAACGGCTGGACCCGCGGTGGGCGGAGCTCGCTGCGCGCGCAGCCGCGGGCTGCGGCGACGAAGAGAAGAAGCTGATCCTGCTCATCGGCGACATCGCCGCGTCGAACAACGTCGCCTTTACCGAGGCGTACAGGAAGCGCCGCCTGGGCATTGCGGAGCTGTGGATCGCCGGTCATGACGATGAGACCGCGCGACGCGCAGCCACTCGCGTGATTCCTGACGTGCAGGCCGCGCTTGCGGAGGCCCTTGCATCGGGGTCAGCAGTCGAGGTCTGGGTGAACCCCGAAGAATCGGGGAACGGCGCGCTGGAGAGCCTGCTCGCCGTACAGGACAAGGTGCAGATCCAGCTCCTGTGGAACTCGCGGAACGCGGGCTATCTCTTCCTGCGCCAGAGCAAAACAGCGCACACGGCCGATCTTCTGCTCGACGTGGGCGTGGAAGAATCAACGAACGGCACGAAGCGGATTGCATGGGGCAAAAAGGCAGGCGCGCAGGAACTCTTCATCCCGCTGCCTCGGGAGTGGTGGTTCCAGGGGCGCTCCCACCCCACGGGCATGCCGCCTGTCCAGAGCGGGACCATTCAGAGCGACGCGCTGAAGGCGGTGCTTATCTTCGATTGCAGTTGCGGGAAACCAGTCCGTGATCGTTTCGATCATGGACTCCAGCCACGCCCTCCTGGCAGCGGTGTCGGTCCGGCGCATGTCCCGGATCACATGGCATTCCGCCTTCATGCCGCACCTGCCCAGGATGACGTCGGTCCAGAGGGTCTCGAGGGTTCGGGGCACCTCCTCATCACGCGCGTCGGAAGTGCAGAAAACCAGGCCTTTCTTGCCCGTCAAGAAGGGGCTTCCAGTCCTTCTCTTCTCGTCGCCATCAAGATCATACGCAACGCCCTGCCTGAACACCCTGTCGAGCCATCCCTTGAGGACGGCCGGTGGCTGTCCCCACCAGTCAGGGTGGAAGATGAGAAGACCGTCGCACGCGGCCAGCTCCTGACAGTGCACCTGGACCAAGTCCGTCGAGGCTGTAGCTCCTGGCAAGCTCGGGCGCTCCAAGCACGGGATCGAATCCTTCCTTGTACAGATCGTGCAGGAAGACTTCGTGCCCGAGCGATCGCAGCGTCTCCTGCGCTGTCGCGGCCAGCGCAAGATTGAAGCTTTCGGGGCGCGGATGGCAGAGCACCTGCACAATCTTCATTGCTTTAAACTTGACTAATTTAGTCAGGTTTGTCAATTTATATGTGAGTGAAGGAAGGATTGAAGTGGTATCCCGAGAAGAAATCCTGGACGTGCTCAGGAACGTTGAAGATCCCGAGCTGGCGTTCAGCATCGTCGAGCTCGGGCTCGTCTACAGGGTCGAAGCGCGCGAAAACTCGATCGAAGTTGATTTCACTCTCACGTATCCCGGTTGTCCGGCAGAGGACATCATTCAACGGGACATCATCGAAACGCTGCACGATGCCTTCGGCATCGTCGACGTGAAGGCCACCACGGTGTGGACCCCGATGTGGGGACCCGAGCGGATGAGCGAGGAAGCGCGCGTCGCCCTCGGCTATCCCATCTGACAATTCGACAAAGGAAAAGTCATGGCAAACCATCTGCAGGTAAGAGATCTCCAGGCGGCAATCGCGGGACAAGCCGATCCTTGCGGGCCTGGACCTGGACATTCACGCGGGAGAGATCCACGCGCTCATGGGCCCCAACGGCTCGGGCAAGAGCACTCTGGCGAACGTGCTCATGGGCCACCCCTCCTACGCGGTGACCGGAGGGAGCGTGCTCCTGGACGGCGAGGACTACCTTGCCCTCAAGCCGAGCGAGCGCGCGCTGCGCGGGGTTTTCCTCGCGTTCCAGTACCCGGTGGAGATCGCCGGGGTGACGGTGGGCAAGTTTCTCAAGCGGGCCATCGAGCTGCGCGGGAACGGAAAGGGCATGAACGTCACCGCGTACATCAAGGAGCTGCGGGAGGCCATGGACTTCATGGAGATGGACCAGGTCTTCATCAACCGGTACCTCAACCAGGGCTTCTCCGGCGGGGAGAAGAAACGCATGGAAGTGCTGCAGATGCTGATGCTGAAGCCGTCCCTGGCCATCCTGGACGAGACGGACTCCGGACTGGACATCGACGCGCTGAAGGTCGTGGCACGCGGCGTGAACCGCATGCGGGGCCCCGGATTCGGCGCTCTCATCATCACGCATTACCAGCGCATCCTGACCCAGATCGTTCCCGACTACGTGCACATCATGTACAAGGGCAGGATCGTGACGTCGGGCGGGCAAGGACCTGGTGGAGATCCTGGAAAACAGGGGCTACGACTGGATCAAAGAACAGTACGGGATCGAGGAGGAAGCAAGTGAACGAGCAGTCGCCAGCCGTTGAAATTGGCGAATACCAGCACGGGTATCATTTTCCCGACGAGTCTGTCTTCAAGACCCGCAAGGGACTGAACGAGGAGATCGTCAACGCCATCTCGCACCGCAAGGGGGAGCCCGAGTGGATGCGGCAGTTCCGGCTGCGCTCGCTGGCCGCTTTCCGCAAGAAGCCCATGCCCAACTGGGGCGCGGACCTCTCCGACATCGATTTCGACAACCTCTACTACTACGCGCGCGCCCCAGGAGCAGCAGTCGCGGACGCTGGGAGGACGTGCCGGCCAACATCAAGGAAACCTTCGAGCGCATCGGGATCCCCGAGGCGGAGAGGAAGTTCCTCGCCGGCGTGGGCGCGCAGTACGACTCCGAGATGGTCTACCACAGCATCAAGGAAGACCTGAGCCAAGCAGGGGGTGATCTTCACGGACCCCGAGACCGCGGTGCGCGAGCATCCCGACCTGGTGAAGCAGTACTTCGGCACGGTGATCCCCTACCTGGACAACAAGTTCGCGGCCCTGAACAGCGCCGTGTGGTCCGGGCGGGAGCTTCGTCTACGTGCCCAAGGGCGTGAAGGTGGACGTGCCGCTCCAGGCCTACTTCCGCATCAACGCCAGGAGCTTCGGCCAGTTCGAGCGCACCCTCATCATCGCCGACGAGGGGAGCTTCGTGCACTACATCGAAGGCTGCACGGCCCCCATCTACGCCACCGAATCGCTGCACAGCGCCGTGGTGGAGATCATCGCCCTGCCGGGCTCGCGGGTGCGCTACACCACCATCCAGAACTGGTCCAGCGACGTGTACAACCTGGTCACCAAGCGCGCGGTGGCGCACAAGGACGCCATCGTGGAATGGGTGGACGGCAACATCGGCTCCAAGCGCACCATGAAGTACCCTTCGATCTATCTCGTGGGGGAAGGGGCGCACGGCGAGGTCCTGTCCATCGCGTTCGCGGGAAAGGGCCAGGAGCAGGACACCGGCGGCAAGGCCGTGCACGCGGCAAGCCACACCTCCTCGGTGATCACGGCAAAGTCCATCAGCAAGGGCGGCGGGGTGGCCAGCTACCGCGGTCTTCTGAAGGTGAACGAGGGCCTGCACGACGTGCGCTCGCGGGTGGTCTGCGACGCGCTGATCCTCGACGAGAAGTCCCGCAGCAACACCTACCCGTACATGGAGATCAACTCCGACGACGTCTCCATCGAGCACGAGGCCCGGGTGAGCAGGATCAGCGAGGAGCAGCTCTTCTACCTCATGAGCAGGGGAATGAGCGAGCAGGAGGCCTCCCTCATGATCGTCAGCGGCTTCCTCGATCCGCTGGTGAAGCAGCTGCCCATGGAGTACGCGGTGGAGCTCAACCGCCTGATCGAGCTGGAGATGGAAGGGACGGTGGGATGATGGCAGAACGCGTCGAACCCGCATGGATGCGGACCCTGCGCTCCCAGGCCCGGGAGCGCTTCGAGGCCATGCAGTGGCCGACGCCCTCCGAGGAGGAGTGGCGGCGCACCGACGTGAGCCGGCTCGGGCTGGACTCATATGCGCCAGCGCCTGCACCGAAGGCGGCCTGCCCGCGGGAGGCTGACCCGGGCGCGGCGGCAGGATCCATCCGATTTGACGCGGGCACAGTGCACCGAAGTGGCCCTGGACGCGCAGTGGCAGGAAAAGGGCGTGCGTCTGCTGCCCCTCGACCTCGCCCTGGAGGAGTTCGAGATTCCGCTTTACAAGCTGTTCCATGACGCCATCAAGGATGCCGACAACCGGTTCCTGGCCTGGCACTACGGCACGTGGAGCCATGGCGCGTTCCTCTGGGTGCCTCCCGGCCTGGAAATAGCCGAGCCGTTCTTCATCGATTTGCGGAGCGCGGCGAAGGCCTTTCAGCGCGCCTCACGTGGCCGTGGTTCTCGGGGAGGGAGCGCGCGCAGCCGTGGTGCAGCACATTCGCGGCGCAGAATCCGCGGAGTACCGCGGCGCAGATCTGCGGAGGACCATCGTCTCTGCAATGCCGCGGTGGACATGCAGCTGGCAGACGCGTCCGCACTCAGGTTCTGCGAGATGCAGGAGCTGGGCCCCCGCTCACTGTACTTCCGCCATGCGCGGGCGGACGTGGGCCGGGACGGCTCGCTGAGACACTTCGACGCGGCGTTCGGCGGCCGGCTCGACCAAGACCCGCATCGAATGCTCGCTATCCGGAACGGGCGCGGAAGCGTATCTTGACGGTGTGTACTATTGCCGTGGAGACCAGCACATGGACATGCGCACGGTGCAGCATCATCGCGCGCCCAAGGCAACCAGCAGGGCGTACTACAAGGGTGCCGTTGCAGGGCGGGCGCACGGTCTTCCAGGGGCTGATCGAGGTGGCCACCGGCGCATCCGGCACGGACGCGTATCTCACCAACCGGAACCTCATCCTCGGAGAGACGGCGCGATCGGATTCCATCCCGACATTGAAGATCGGAAACAATGACGTGAAGTGCAGCCACGGCTCCACCACGGGACGACTGAGCGAAGAAGAGCTCTTCTACCTGGAGAGCCGCGGCCTCTCCGCGGTCGACGCCCGCGAGATGCTCGTGATCGGGTACTTCGAAGATCTGCTGGCATCCGCCCCCGAAAGGTACCGCGACGATGCCCTTGCCCGGATCCGCGAAAAACTCCGTCTCCCGAATGCGAATGCCGCCTGATGGCGGCAGGCCTGACGGCGGCAGGCCGACTGACGCGGGCCCCAGGGCCGGAGCGGATGTCTGGGTCCGGGTGGCCTCGGAGGAGGACCTCGTGACGAGCATGAGCGTGAGCGTCGAAGGCCACCCCGTGGCGCTTTTCCGCACCGAAGAGGGCATCTTCGCCCTGGACGACATCTGCTCGCACGAATACTCCCGGCTGTCCGAAGGGGAGATCTGGGCGGGCGAGGTCTATTGCCAGAAGCACGGTTCGCGGTTCAACCTGCGCACCGGCGCGGTCACGGGGCTCCCGGCCACCCAGCCGGTGCGCACGTGGAACGTGAAAATCGAGAACGGAGGGATCTGGGTAGCATGGCGGCCGGCAGAGTCCAGATGATCGGGACCGCGTACCGTGGAGGACGTGCGCAGGGACTTCCCTCTCCTGACCCGGCGCATCGGAGGCGAGGCCCTCGCCTATCTCGACAACGCCGCGACCTCCCAGAAGCCGCGCGAGGTCCTTGACGCGATCAGGGTCTACTACGAGCACGGCAACGCCAACGTGCACCGGGCCCTGCACACCCTCGGGGAGGAGGCCACGGCCGCGTTCGAGGAGGCGCGAGAGAAGGTCCAGCGATTCCTGAACGCGCGAGAAGCCGGCCGAGATCGTCTTCACCCGCGGCACCACCGAGGCCATCAACCTCGTGGCATCGGCGTGGGGCGCGACAGGAGCTGAAGCAGGGCGACGTCGTGCTGCTCACCGAGATGGAGCACCACAGCAACCTCGTTCCCTGGCAGCTCGCCTGCGCGCGCAGCGGATGCACGGCTGCGGTTCATCCCCGTGGAGGCGGACGGCACCCTGGACCTTGCCGAAGCTCGAGCGCTCCTGGGACCCGCGCACGCGTCTGGTCGCCGTCACGCACATGTCCAACGTCCTGGGCACCATCAACGACGTGAAGGCGATTGCAGCGCTTGCGCCCACGCGCGCGGCGCCGCTCGTGCTCGTGGACGGCGCGCAGTCCGTGCCGCACTTCCGCGGTGGACGTGCAGGACATCGACTGCGACTTCTTCGCCTTCTCCGGCCACAAGATGTGCGGTCCCATGGGCATCGGCGCCCTGTACGGCAAGGAGCGCCTCCTGGATGCCATGCCGCCGTGGATGGGCGGCGGGGAGATGATCCGCGCGGTCTCGCCGGAGAAGTCCACGTGGAACGACCTGCCGTGGAAGTTCGAGGCCGGCACGCCGAACGTCGAAGGCGCCGTGGGCCTTGGCGCGGCCATCGACTACCTGCACGGCCTCGGAGTTCCGCACCATCGCCGCATGGGAGGAGGAGCTCTGCCGCTACGCCCTGCAGCGCCTCGGCGCGGCGTAACGGAGTCACGCTGTACGGCGACTGCGCCGCGGCGCGGCGCCGGTGTTTTCCTTCACCCTCGGGGACATCCACGCGCACGACGTGGCGCAGTTCCTCGACCGGGAGGGGATCGCCGTGCGGGCGGGGCACCACTGCGCCCAGCCGCTCATGCGGAAGCTCGGCGTGCCGGCCACGGTCCGCGCCAGCCTCTCCTTCTACAACACCTTCTCCGAGATCGACCGCCTGGTGGCGGCGCTGGACGGCGCGCTGAGGTTCTACGCGTGAGCGCCTTCGACGAGCTGTACCAGGAAATCATCATGGACCACTACCGCTCGCCGCGCAACACGGCACGCCTGGACCACATCCCGCAGGCCATGGCCCACGAGAACCCCACCTGCGGGGACTCCATCAAGCTGGAGGTCGTGGTGGGAGACGGACGGGAAGCTGGAGCGGGTGCGCTTCGACGGGCAAGGGCTGCGCCATCAGCACCGCCTCCGCCTCCCTGATGACGGAGCAGGTGCGGGGGCTTTCCGTTGCCGAGGCGCGGGAGCTTGCGGGCAGCTTCATCCGCGCGCTGCGCGGCGAAGAACCCGTTGACGTTCTGGACGGGATGGGCGATCTTGCGGCGTTCAAGGGCCTCGCGAGCTTTCCCGTCCGGGTCAAGTGCGCGACACTCGCCTGGCACGCTCTTCTTGTGTCTCTGCCCGGGCAACCTGAGGAGGCAGGATGTTCGAAAGCTACGATCCCCGGGAGGGACGTCTCTTTTCCCTCCTGGACGTGGAGGGAAAGCTTGCCCCGCCCCCGGCGGGATTCCCCCTGCTGAGCGACGAACAGGCACTCGCGGCCTACAGGACCATGGTCCTGTCCCGGCAGGGCGACGAGTGGGCGGTCAGCCTCAACCGGCAAGGGCGGCATGCCCACCTACGCTCTGAACAAGGGCCAGGAGGCCAATTCCGTCGGCGCCCTCATGGCGGTGCGGCCCGACGACTGGTTCGTCCCGGCCTTCCGGGAGCTCGGCGGTATGCTCGTGCGCGGGGTGAGCCTGCAGCAGTACTACCTGTACTGGTACGGAAACGAGGCGGCGAACCATCTTCCCCTTGAAAAGTTCCACATGATGCCGATCTCCGTTCCCGTCGGCAGCCAGATGCTGCACGCCGTGGGCCTCGCATGGGCGGAGCGCTACAAGGGCACCGACCGTATCGCGCTCACATTCATGGGAGAAGGGGCGAGCTCCGAAGGAGACTTCCACGAGGCGTGCAACCTCGCCGGGGTCTGGAAGGCCGGAGTCATCATCTACGCGCAGAACAACCACTGGTCGATCTCCCTGCCCTGGTCGAAGCAGAGCGCAAGCGCGACGCTTGCGGAAAAGGCGTTCGCCTACGGGTTCGAGGGTGTGCGCGTGGACGGGAACGATATCTTTGCCGTCTACGCCGCGGTGCAGATGGCAGCGGAGCGCGCGCGGGAAGGAGGCGGGCCCACCCTGATCGAGGGCCTCACCTACCGGCCTGGAGCGCACACCACGTCGGATGACCCGACCAAATACAGATCGGATGAGGAAGTGCAACAGTGGGAGACGCGCGATCCCATTCTCCGGCTGGAGCGTTATCTGCTGAAAAAGCGTCTGCTCTCCGACGCCGATATCGTGAAGATACGGGAACAGTCCCTGGACTGCGCGCGGTCGAGCTTCGAGGAAGTCGAACAGGCGGCGGACACGACGAGGGAGGACACCTTTCAATACCTGTACCGCGAGATGCCGGACATGCTCGCCGCGCAGATGCAGCGGAGGAAGACATGAAAGTGCTCACTCTCCTGGAGGCGGTTACCGACGCGCTGCGCACGGAGATGGCGTCGGACCGGTCCGTCGTCGTGTTCGGAGAGGACGTGGGGCTGGAGGGCGGGGTCTTCCGCGCCACCACCGGGCTGCAGCGGGATTTCGGAGAGGAGCGGTGCTTCGACACTCCCATCGCGGAATCCGGGATCGTCGGAGCGGCGGTCGGAATGGCCGTGGCGGGGCTTCGGCCGGTGGTGGAGATCCAGTTCTCGGGCTTCGCATTTCCCGCATTCAACCAGATCGCCAGCCACGTTTCACGCATCAGAAACCGAACCCGGGGCGCCCTGACCGCGCCCCTGGTGATCCGCATGCCCTACGGCGGGGGCATCCGCGCGCCCGAGCATCACTCGGAGAGCCTGGAGGCGCTGTTCGGCCACATTCCCGGGCTGAAGGTCGTGATCCCCTCCACTCCCCACGACGCAAAGGGCCTCCTGATCGCCGCCATCCGGGATCCCGACCCGGTGATGTACCTGGAGCCCGCGCGCGCCTACCGCGCCGTGCGCCAGGAGGTGCCCGAGGAGGCCTACACGGTGGAGATCGGCAAGGCGAAGATCGAGGCGGAGGGAGACGAGCTCACCCTGGTCTCCTACGGCGCGCAGATGATCGAGGCGCGGCAGGCGCGCGCGGTGCTTGCCGCCGAAGGCCGGTCCGTGGAGCTGATCGACCTGCGCACGATCTATCCCTTCGATGCGCGGCACCGTGGTGGAATCCGTGCGGAAGACAGGCCGGTTCCTCGCGGTCCACGAAGGCCCGCAGAGCTTCGGCGTGGCCTCGGAGCTGGTCGCCACCGTAATGGAACAGGCGTTCGACGTCCTGGAAGCTCCCCCCGCGCGCTTGACCGGGCCCGACATCATCTACCCGATGCCGCGCGGGGAGCGGCACTACCTCATCACCGCGGAGCACGTGCTCGCGGAAGCGCGAAAGGTGCTCGACTATGAGCCATGAAGCGGCGCTGTTCGAGTTCAGGTTCCCCGACATCGGTGAAGGACTCACAGAAGGCACGATCGTCGAGCTGAAGGTGGCGCCGGGCAGCAATGTGAAGCAGGGCGAGGCGCTGGCAATCGTGGAAACGGACAAGGTCGTCACCGAGATGCCCTCCCCCGTGGAAGGGGTGGTGGTGGAGATGCCCATCACCAAGGGGCAGGTCGTCCAGGTCGGCGAGATTGTCGCGAAGATCCGGACAGGCCTGCATCCTGCCCCGATCGTGGAGAGCTCCCCTGACGGCGGGACCGTCGTGGGGCAGCTCGCGGTCGCATCGCACGGCGTGCTGCCTGCGAGCACCGAAGGCCTTTCCCCGCAGAAGCGGCCGGCTCGGAACAGGACGGATGTCCCTTCAGCAGCGGGAAGAGAGCGCGTTGATGCGGCACGCACGGGAAAGGTGCGCGCCTCCCCCGTGGCCCGGAAGCTGGCCGCGGACGCGGGGATCGATCTCAGCCGGGTGAATGGCACGGGGCCCGGGGGCAGGATTCTCAAGAAAGACCTCGAAGCCCGGGAGGCGGCGCTGCCTGTTTCTCAATCGACGGATCCCGGCGTCTCCCCGGGAATGAAGAAGCTCTCGACTCTGCGGCTTGCCATCGCAAAGGCCATGGAGAAAAGCCAGGCTATTCCCGCGGCCGCGGTTCATGACTACACCGTGGTGGATGAGCTGCTCCAGCTGCGGCGCGATATGAACGAGGCTGCCCGGGAAAAGGTGGGATTGCTGGCATTTTTCGTCAAAGCAGCGGCGGTCGCGCTGCGGGATTTCCCACTCCTGAGCTCGCTGTACGCGCCGGAGCGTCGAGAGTACGAATCCTTCCCCGTCCCGAACATCGGCGTGGCGGTGGACACCGAGGAAGGGCTCGTGGTTCCCGTGGTCAGGGATCCCAACAGTCTGTCGGTTCCCCGCATCCATGCCGAAATCGTGCGTCTCACCGGAAAGGCACGATCGCGGACTCTTGCGCTGGAGGAGATACGCGGGGGGTCATTCACGATATCGAACTTCGGGTCATTTTCGGGCGTGTACGGCAACCCCATGATCCTTCCGCCGCAGGTGGGCATCCTGGGAATCGGACGCGTGCATGAAGAACCGGTGGTAAGGGAGGGCAAGGTGGTCCCCGCCTCGCTCCTCCCCCTCTCGCTGGTGGTCGACCACCGTCTGATCGACGGCGTCTATGCCTGCAAGTTCCTGGCCCGGTTCATGGAGCTCGTTTCGAAGCCGCTGGGGCTGCTGATGCTTTGAGACAGGCCGCGGCGTCCCCCGCGTCAAGGGACGCCGCGTCAACGGACTCCATCTCCCCGGCTCCGTCCCGGGCGGGAGCGGCGGCTATCTTGTATACCTGGATCTGCTCCTGGATGCCTTTCAGCTTCGCCCTGCCGGCAAAAACCTTGTAGCCCCTGAGGAGCGCCTTGACGCCCGGAAAGGTGAACACCTCCTCCGTGATGTACACCTCTTCGGAGCCCGCCAGCCCCTGCACGCGTGAAGCGGTGTTGACCGTCTGGCCGAAGTAGTCCAGCCGGTCATTCAGCGTCACGGCAATGCAGGCGCCCTTGTGGATCCCGATCTTGAGGATCAAGTCCCTGCGGGTGAATGCCCGGTTGAAGCGCGCGATCTCCTTGTTCATTTCCAACGCGGCCTTCACCGCGTCCACCGGATTGAGGAAGGACGCCATGACCGCGTCCCCGATGGTCTTGACGAACGCGCCGGAGCATTCGTTGATGACGGTGCCCAGCCGTTCGAAGTGCTGGTGCACGAGGGAAAACGCCTGCAGATCTCCGATGCGCTCATAGAGGGCAGTGGAGCCCTTCAGGTCCGTGAAAAGGATCGTGATATCCCGGATCCCGATTCCTTCCGTTTCCTGGATCACTTCGGAGCTGAACAGGTCACGGAAGGTCTGGAGAGAGATCAGCCTCTTTCCGGAAAGGAACGGCTCGAAAACAAGGGGCGTCCTGGTGAAGCCCTGCGGAAAGTTGAGAATCATCATGGATGCCCTGTCCGCAGTGCGGCTTTCCACCGTGAATATCAATTTGCCTGGGGCCACCACCGCCTGCCCCGGAACCAGATTCCCACCCTCCAGCCGGACGGTCACAGGCTGCGGCTTCTCCGCGGGAGCGCCGCTCACCGTGACCACTGCGCTCAGGTGGTGCATCAAATCGTTGAAGGTGAGACTGCCGCCCGCGGCGTCCAGCACGAACCGCTTTCTCTGCCCCGGCCCGAGCCAGGAAAGTGCCTTCACCAGGCCGGGAACGGCGTCGATGAATCGCGGGCCGTTGGGGATCGCCGCGCTTCGGTTGAAATGGTACTTCAGGTGATAGTCTTCGATGGACAGCGATTCAGGGTGATGATAGGCGATTACCCTGATCTCGGGTGAGATCGTAAAGTTGATGTGTATGAAATCGTCAAGGGTCGCTTCCGAGTTCAGATCGCAGACCGTGCAATAGAAGTGGGAATTGAGCCTGTTCAAAGAACGGAAGCTGTTCACCGAATCGCCGCACGTGGGGCAGACGAGGTTCCATTCCATCTGGAACATGCCCTCTCGGGCGCCGTGAAGGAAAGCATCGATTGCTTCGTTCTCCGCAATCCCCCGGTCCGCGGCGAATCGCAGAGGATTGATGCGGAAGAGCTCGTAGTCATCTCCCGCGCGAATGAGGGTTTCCAGCTTTTCAAGGACATTCGGAGACCACTCCCCGGCTTTCCGCACTGCGTCCATTTTTTCGGCCAGCAGCCGTTCTTTGATTCTCGCAGCCATGCACTTCTCCTTCGCGCCCGCGTTTCCCGCTAAAATCTTTGCCTATACCTGAGCAAAATACTAATATTAATCCATCGATCACATAGGAGGTGTTTGATGCCTTTCACATTGCCTGACCTTCCCTATCCCTTCAATGCCCTGGAACCGCATATAGATGCAAAGACCATGGAGATTCACCATGATAAGCACCATGGGACATACGTGACCAAGCTGAATGCGGCGCTCGAAAAAGCCCCGTCGTTCCAGGGAAGGCCGATAGAGGAGATCCTGAAATCACTCGACTCGATCCCCGCAGACGTACGCACCGCGGTGCGCAACCACGGCGGGGGACATCTCAACCACAGTCTCTTCTGGAAACTGCTTTCGCCCAAGGGCGGGGGGAAACCGACAGGGGCGCTTTCAAACGCCATCGACAAGAGTTTCGGCAGCTTTGACGCGTTCAAAGAGCAGTTCGTGAATGCGGCGACAAACCTGTTCGGAAGCGGCTGGGCGTGGCTGGCCTCGGACGCCGCGGGCAAGCTCTCAGTCGTGAGCCTCCCCAACCAGGACAGCCCCGTGTCGCAGGGTCTGAAGCCTCTGCTGGGCCTGGACGTGTGGGAGCATGCATACTACCTGAAGTATCAGAACCGCAGACCCGAATACATCACCGCGTTCTGGAATATCGTGTCCTGGGAACAGGTTGCGGCAAACCTGGAAGCCTCCCGGTAGGCCGGCTGCATTCCAGCCGCGCAATCGAAACGCGCGCGTCGCCACTGCGCGACGTGCGCGTCTTCGACTCCCGGCGAGCGGGCTACTTTGCCCGACTGAAGCTCCGCATGTACAGGCGGACCAGCCGGACAAGAGACCCCGCACGCTTGAGGAGCCCCCTGCCGTACAGGAAGATCAGGGCGCTCTTCAGCCCTTCATAGACGTTTCTCCCGTGCGGATACCACCACATATTGCGCGGCAAGCGGTGCAGCCTGTCATAAATAATCACGCGCGGCTGGGTCATTTCCAAAAAGCCGAGCTCTCCGTGACTCCTGCCGATTCCCGAAGACTTGAAACCTCCCCAGGGAGTCTCTGCCATTCCATGGCTCATGAGGTGGTCGTTGATCGTCACTGTCCCGGCCTCCAGCCTTTCCGCGACCCGGCGCGCATGTCGGGGGTGCGCGCTCCAGACGGATGCGGACAGGCCGTACGCGGAGGCGTTTGTCTTGGCAACCGCTTCGTCGTCATCCAGGACCTTCTCCAGGGCCAGAACAGGGCCGAAGACTTCCTCCGTCATGACGAGCATCGACTCGTTCACTTCCTCCAGTACGAGAATGGGTGAGAAGATGCCGCCGGTCTTCCCGACCACGGCCTTGCGGCAGGCAACGGTCGCGCCTTTTGCCACGGCGTCTGCAACCGCTTGCTCGATCTTCTGCCGCTGCTGTTCCTGCGTCACCGAGCCCACGTCAACGTCGAAGGACGTGTCGGGTCCGATGCGGAGGTTCTCGATCTGGCGCAGAAGCCGGTCGCGGAACTTGTCATAAATGCCCTGGAACACGTATAGACGCTCGACGGCCGCGCAGGATTGCCCCGCGTTGGAGAGCCCGGCCCACAGGGCGCCTGCCGCTGCCCGGTCGGGGTTCGCATCGTCCAGCACGATCATGGCGTCATTGCCGCCCAGCTCCAGCACGAGGGGCGTCAGCGTACGGGACGCCCTTTCCATGAGCTCCTTGCCCACGGCCGTGGAGCCCGTGAAGAAAAGCTTGTTGATCCCTGCTTCGAGCATGGCCTTGCCGGCAACGGCCCCCGGGAGATGGATCAGGTGGAAAAGACCATCCGGAATTCCGCAGGATTTCACCAGGGCCGCAATCTGCTCCCCGACGAGCTGTGTCTGGGTTGCCACCTTTAGGATCACGGCGTTTCCCGCCAGCAGTCCCATGACGACCTCGTGGAAGGGTATGGAGAACGGGTAGTTCCAGGGACTGATTATTCCGATCACCCCGAAGGGGACACGGGTGATCGTGGAGGCCTTGTTGAAAAGGAGGATATTGCCCATTTCCAGTTTCTGGGGACGGTGCACGCGCGCGGCAATGCGCGCGTAGTACGCGGCCGCCATGGCAGAGGCAAGCACCTCGCCGGAAATCGCGTCCACACGCGTCTTGCCCGTGGAACGTGAGATGACCTCGGCAATCTCGTCCGCGCGGGAAGCGATGGAGGTGCTCAGGACGCGCATGAGCGCGGCGCGCTTCCTCACGTCCGTCGCGGCCCATGCCGGCTGCGCTTTGCGCGCACTCTCCGCCGCGCACTTCAGATCCTCCACGCTGTGCACGCGCAGCGGACCGATCTTCTCCCCGGTCGCCGGATTCTTCAAAAAGACCGATGATTCTTTTCCCATTTCGTGGCTCCTCGCGGAGCCCTGCCCGATCCAGGACTCCATGCTCGCGTTGACACCCAGCAAACGCATCACACGGTTGAAAACCCCGTCAGGCAACAGCCCGCGAAGAAGGGATGCGAGCTTGACCGAGCGAGGTCGCTTGGGCGAATGACGCCCGCGCTTGAGGGCGCTCTCGACAATCGCCTTTGCGACAACATCGTGATTGCGCAACACCGGATTGATCAGCCCGCCCAGTCCGGGCAGGCGCGCGCCTGCGAATATTCCTTCCGCCACGTAATTGGGATGAACAGACGACCATTTGACGCCGCGCCTGCCGGCGTTGAGGCTCTCATGCCGAAGCGATTCGGTAAGTCCCCAGACGGCCCACTTGGTCGCGCAATACACGGCCAGCCCCGCCACACCCAAGGTGCCCGCGGCTGAGGACACGTTCACGATGTGACCGCTGTCCCGCTCCATCATTCCCGGCAGGAACGCCCTGATCGTATACAAGAGCGAGGTCAGATTGACGTCGATCATTCTCTCCCACTTCTCGTCCGGCTGGTCCAGAATGTTTCCTCCAAACAGCACGCCGGCGTTGTTGACCAGGATATCGACCCTGCCCATCTCTTCCGCGGCCAGGCGGGCCATGCGGTAGACTTCCGACTTGTCCGTGATGTCGCAGCGGTGCGCGAATACAGGAACGCCGAGCGTTTCCAGCGCCCGCTTCGACTGCTCGAGGACCTCCGCATCGATGTCCCACAGGGTGAGCGCGCATCCCTCCCGCGCGAGCCTCCTGCACACGGCAAGCCCGATTCCCCTCGCCGCGCCCGTGACGACGCACGCCTTGCCTTTTAACTTCATGTTTTCCTCACTGCGTGCCGGGGATTGTAGTCGATACCCCGGCAGGAATCCAGCACACGCGAAAGCCCGTATTCAGTATCTTAGACGCATCATGGCAATGACAAGACTGCAGATCAAAGAGCTTCTGGACGAAAATCGTCTCCATGACTGCGAGGGAATGGGACGGGACAAGATCTGTGTCCGCATCGCGGCTATCGCAGACCTGCCGTCCCGGTTCGGTCAGTTCCAGGTGGTGGCATTCTGGAACAACCGCGACGGCAAGGAGCACGCTGCGTTCGTCCATGGTGACGTCGCGCACGCAGAGAACGTCGCGGTGCGGCTGCACTCGGAGTGCCTGACCGGAGACGCCATCGGCTCGCTGCGCTGCGATTGCCGGGACCAGCTGGAGGCCGCCCTGAAGGACCTCGGCCGGCGGGAGAACGGTCTGCTCCTCTACCTGCGCCAGGAAGGGCGCGGCATCGGCCTGCTCAACAAGATCCGGGCGTACGGGCTGCAGGACCATGGCATGGATACTGTGGAGGCCAACCTGGCCCTCGGGTTCCGCGATGACGAGCGGGACTACAGCATTGCGGCACACATGATCCATTCGCTGAAAGTGAAATCGGTAAGGCTGATGACGAACAATCCGAAAAAGATAAACGGTCTGGTGCAGCTCGGCGTGAAGGTGACGGAGCGCATCCCGCTCGTCATCCCCCCCAATCAGTACAACCGGTTCTATCTCGAAACAAAGAAAGAGAAGTCAGGACATCTCCTGGACACGGCAGGCAAGGAGCATCTTGAGCGAGCAGCTCGACCGGCCGGTGCTGGAAGGAATGTCAGCCGACCAGGCCATCGACATACAGGATTGAGGAGATCTCAGCGCGGGATCAGGAGGAGCTTGCCGGTCGTCTTTCTATCCTGAAGCTGCCGGTGCGCCTCCGCGGCCTCGGCAAGAGGAAAAGTCGCGCCGATCCTGACCTTCAGCTTGCCGCTGGCCACCCACTGAAGCACATCCGCCGCCCTGCGCTGCAGGCTCGCGTTGTCCGCGATGTAATGACCGAGCGTGGGGCGGGTCAGGTACAGGGACTTTGCGGCAAGGAGCCCCGGCTCTATGGGGCCGACTTTGCCGCTGGATTGGCCGAACAATACCATCACGCCCCGTGGCGCCAGGCAATCCAGGCCTTTCAGGAAAGTCGTCACGCCCACCGAGTCGTACACGGCCTTGACGCCAACCCCTGCGGTGATTCGCTTCACTTCCAGCAGGAAATCCTTCTCTGAATAGAGAATGATGTCCTGGGCACCCGCATTGCGCGCAAGCTGCGCCTTTTCCTCGGTGGAAACCGTGGCGATGACGCGCGCGCCGCGCATGCGTGCCGCCTGCACGAGGAGGAGCCCCACGCCGCCTGCCGCGGCGTGTACGAGGATGGTATCGCCCTTCTGCACCGGGTAGGTGTCCTGCACGAGGTAATGGGCTGTCATGCCCTGCAGCATGGCTGCTGCCGCCTGCTGAAAGGTGATGCGCGCAGGCAGGCGGACCGCTCTGTCCGCGGGCACGAGGACCGCTTCCGCATAGGTGCCGGGAATGTTGGCGTACGCCACCCGGTCCCCGGCACGCAGGCCGCGGACGTCCTGCCCTGCCGCTTCGACCGTCCCGGCCCCCTCCATGCCCGGCACGGAGGGCAGCGGCACCTCATACAACCCGGTCCTACGGTATACGTCTATGAAGTTGACGCCGATAGCTTCCTGGCGGACAAGGACCTGCCCCGGTCCAGGAGCCGGTGCCTCCCGCTCGCGCAGGTGCATGACCTCCGGGCCCCCGAACTGCTCGACGAGTATCTCTTTCATGGCCGAAGATTGTAAACTGAAAAGGGAAGGGGCGCTATACGACCTTTACCACTTTGCCGGAGCGCAGGCAGCGTGTGCAGATTTTGATCGTCGTCTTGGTCTTGCCCACCATGGTCTGGATTTTCAGAAGATTCGGTTTCCACACCCTCCGCGTCCTGTTCTTGGCGTGGCTCACCTTGTTCCCCGTAACCGTACCTTTTCCGCATATGTCACACTTGCGTGCCATTGATTGCCTGCCTTGGATTTCGAAGTTAACCAGAAGCAAAAACATATAGAAAAAGGGGCTCTATGTAAAGGGGGACTATTGGGAAGAAAAAGAATCGGCTGCGGCATCTGCCACGGCATTCCCGGCCCTCGAAGGCTGTGCCTCACTATGCCAGCATGACCTGGCCGCCTGTCACCGGCAGGGCCTGCCCGGTCTCGTACTCCTGGTCCACGAGGTAGAGGATCGCCTTCAGAACATCCTCCACCCTGCATCCTCTGCCCATTGGGACCCGGGACTCGTAGAAGCGCCGCACGTCTTCCACGGTCTTCGCGCCCGGGACCTTTCCCGCCCGCAGGTACTGGACGAAGAGCCCTTTTTCGGGATCAGCCCAGAGCGGTCCTTCGAAGAAATTCCCCGGGCAGATCGAGTTCACCTTGATCCCGTGCTCCACCAGCTCCAGGGCGAATGACTGGGTGAGCCCGATGCCGCCGAACTTCCCCCCCGCGTACGCGAAGTTCTTGTTGCTCCCCTCCAGGCCCGACTTGGAGTTGATCTGGATGATGTCCGCTGTCCGATCCGGCATGAACCGGTGCTGCAGCTTCATGATCGGGGAAAGGTACTTCACGCAGAGGAAGTAGCCCGATGTAGTTGACCCGGGTCACGAAATCGAAGGTCTCCGGGCTCATCTCCTCCAGGCTTCCTGCTTTCAGCACGCCGGCATTGCTCACCAGGAGGTCCAGGCCTCCGAACGCCTTCACGCACTCACGGGCGAGCGCTGCAGGGAGTCGGGGCTGGTCACGTCGGCGGGCACGAAGAGGGCCCGGTTCGTCGCACCCGCTGCGCCGGCCCCGGCGTTCAGCTCCTCCTGCAAGGACCGGCCCGCCGCCTCGTTCAGGTCGGCGATGACCACGTTTGCCCCTTCGCGGAAAAGACCCTCGGCGATTCCCTTGCCGAAACCCTGCGCCGCGCCCGTGACAAGAGCGATCCTGCCCTCCGCGCGCCGCCGGGCAGCGGCGCCTTTTGCCACGGCGCGCCGGTAGTTCTCCACCTCCCAGGTGTCGATGAACTGGATGTCGCGGCGGAGAGGAAGCGCGGCCCGCCGAAGGCGTCGGAAAGCAAGCTCACCTTCATGAGGTCTTCGAACACGTCCAGGCAGGTTTCCGCGGAGCGCTTGGTGTCCTCCACCGCAATGACGCCCGAGTCCTGCGATCAGGAGGATCTTCGGCGCGTAGCCCCATCTCTCCTTGTACGTCTGCAGCGCTGCGGGAATGGCTTTGAACAGCTCCTCAGGATCGCCGCCGAACGGGAGGAGCAGGGGCGCGGACTTGCAGTAGACGATGTCGTCCGGCATGAACGGCAGGGTCACGCCTTGCTGGTGTCCGGCTGGAGGAAGTGCTCGACAAGCGCGCTGTTCCGGGCAGCGACGACTTTTGCAGCACCCTGCCCCGGAGAGCAGCATGCGAAGGCCGGGCAGCACGCGCACCACGGCGTCCGTCACGGAACGCTCTTCCCGGGGAACCGGCCCCCGGAAGCGCGCGGAGATCTTGCGCAGCACCTCGTCGGTGAGCGAGCGGATCTCGGCCGTCGTGTCGGCCGCCACCACAAGGCCGTGGTTCTGCATGAGCACGATCCGGGGGTCGCCGCCGTGCGCGGCACGGTACGCTTTCAGCATTTCCTGCATGAGCTTGGCCAGCCGGTAGCCGGGGTCCGTGTAGGGCACCCACAGCGCCTCTTTGCCGAAAAGCTCTCGCGCCGCTGCCTCCGCCGTTCTTCGCGCAGGTGAGCGCATTGACCACGTAGGGATGCGTGTGCACGACGAATCGCCAGTCGAGCATCTCGTGCAGGGACGTCTCCACGGACGGCCGGCCGCCCTTTTCGGGGTCCGTGCGGCTCGCCATCAGATCGCTCTTGATCTGCGCCTCCCGCTTGAACGGATCCTCGCTGTAGGTGCGGGAGAGGATCTGCGCGGACCGCCGCACGGGAGAGCTCGACGAAGCCCGCCTCGGTGATGTCGCGCAGGCCGACGCCGCTCGCCTTGATGGCCATCCGCGCGGCGTCCTTGACCGAGGTGTTGCCGCCGCCGGCGATGGTGAAGTCGCTTGCCCTGCCCGTAGAAGCGGGAGAGCTCGATGAGCTCTGTCAGGTCCATCGCTATCGCCTCTTTGCGAGAGCACGGTGCGCTCGTATTCGGTCACCCGGTCCAGCCATGCCGCTCCGACGGGCACGCCCTGCTGCGCGCAGTAGCGGTCCCACACCGCGCCGAAGGGCAGGTCCTTGACCTCTTCCATGAGGGCCAGACGGGCGGTGAGGTTCCCCGAGGCCTCTTCCTCCTTCAGCATCTCGGTCGGCTCGAGGAGCGCCAGGAGGATTGCCTTGAGCGTGGCGCGGGCGCCGATCACCCAGGCGGCCACCCGGTTGATGCTCGCGTCGAAATAGTCGGTGGCCACGTGCACCCGGTCCCAGGCGCCCGCGCGGGCCACCTCCGCGGCCACGGCCTTCACCTCGTCGTTGAGGGTGACCACGTGGTCGCTGTCCCAGCGCACGCCCGCGGCTCACGTGGAGGAGCAGCTCGCGGGAGAAGAGCAGGATCGGCGAGATCTTGTCCGCCACCGACTCGGTGGGATGGAAATGCCCCATGTCGATGCAGAGCATCATGTCGTTCTTCAGGGCGTAGCCGAGATAGAACTCGTGCGAGCCCACCACGTAGGACTCGGAGCCGATGCCGAAAAGCTTGCCCTCCACCGCGTCCTGCATAGCGGGGGTCCAGCTTCTTTTCGAAGATCCGGTCCAGGGATTCCTTCAGGAGCGCGCGCGGGCGTGAGCCGGTCCGCCGGGGAGTCCTTGTACCCGTCCGCGATCCAGAGGTCCACGATGCAGGGAGTGCCGAGCGCCTTTCCCATGGCCTCGCCGATCTCGCGGCAGCGCAGCGAATGATTCACCCAGAAATCGCGCACCTTCCTGTCCCGGGAGGAAAGGGTGAAGCCCGAGTCCGCCATGGGGTGGCTGAAGAAGGTCTCGTTGAAATCCAGCCCGATGCCGAGCTTCTTCGCCCAGGAGATCCAGGCGGCGAAGTGCTCGGGTGCCAGCGCGTCGCGCTCGACTTTCCGGCCGCCCGTTTCCGCGTAGATGGCGTGGAGGTTGGCCCTGTGCTTGCCCGGGGATAAGGGAAAAGGCGACCTCGTAGTCGGCGCGCAGCTCCTCCGCCGTGCGCGCCTTGCCCGGGTAGTTGCCCGTGGCCTGGATGCCGCCGCCGGTGAGACCCGCGGCGCTCTCGAAGCCTCCCACGTCGTCTCCCTGCCAGCAGTGCAGGGACAGCGGGATCGAGGCGAGGGTCGCGAGCGCCTTCTCCACGTCGATGCCCCAGAGGGCGTATGTCTTCTTGGCGTTCTCGAAGTTGCGGGCGATCATGTCATCGGCCGAGGGTTGCTGCATGGGCGGTCTCCTCCGGCTTCCTAAAGTATGCGCGGGTCTCTCAGTTGGTCAATGCGGCGATGGCGGCTCCCAGCAGCGGAGCGTCCTCCACGGAGGTGATTTCCCACGCGCGCTCGCCGCTCGCCCGCAGAGGAGGCCGCGCATGCGCGACTCCACCCGCATGCGGAAGGAGCGGAGCTGCCAGAAGGTGGTGCCGTCCACGGTGATGCAGACGGGTACGCGCGGGTCCCGGCCCTTGCCCGTTTTCAGGAGCAGGGCGCAGAGATTCACGGCCACGAGGGCCGCCGCGCGCTCGACGAGGGTGTCGCAGAGCCGGTAAAGTGCGCGTGCGTCCTCCGCCGGGACGCGGCCGCATAGCGCGCCCAGCGGGTTGTCGGGGCTCTCGGGGTACAGCAGGAAATCGTTCAGCTCCCGGGTCGGAGAGCGACTGCACACGGGCGAGCTCCCGCGCCGCTTCCGCGGACAGGCAGCCTTCGCGCGCCGCGCTCTGGGCGGCGAAAAGGCACAGGGCGCCGAGGTACGCGCCCGAGATCGTCTTCTCGTGCCGGTACTTCCCGGGCTCGGCCGTGGTGGCGTCGAACGCGTCGTCGACCGCGCCGACAGGCTCCCGCCGAAGGAGCCGGACTCCGTGTTGATGATCTGCGATCCCGACGGCATCGAGGCCGGGAGTCTTGCGGATAGTCGCGTTGCACTCCACGTAGGCCGCGTTCAGTCCCGTGCCGCAGACAAGCCCGATGAAGCCGTCGAATCGCCTGCCCGGGCAGCGGCATTGCGCCCCGCCAGGAGCGTCGCCACCGTGTCGTTCAGCAGCACAATTCGCGGAGGTCCCGGACGCCGCCCTCCGCCAGCGCGCGGCGGAGATTCCCGCCGATCAGCTCGCCCGTCCACGCCGCGCGCCTTGATTTCCTTGGTGAAATGGAGGAGCTTCCCGTCCTTGTCCGGCATGATCTCCGCGGCGTAGGAAAAGCAGAAGCCGATCCTGTCGGCCCTGCCGGCAAATGGGAGGACGAATCCGGCCATCAGCCTGAAAAACTCCTCCCTGCCGAGCTCCTCGTCCACGCCCGGCATCCGGTGCCGCGCCAGATCTTCGATCACGGGCTTCCCCGCAGGATCGAAGCTCACCACGGCCACGCTCAGGTTCGTGCCGCCCGCGTCGAGCGCGATGACCTTCTCGCCGCGCGGCACCTCCCGCGCCGTCTCGATGTACGTGGGAATCATGGGCAGAGAGGATGGCCGTCCCTCGAGGCCGCGGCGCATCTCCAGCAGAAAGGCGTCACAGAGGCGGGGGAAGTCGATGCGCGAGGGGTGGATACGGTTGGCCGCCATGAAGCGGTCAAGGGATCGTGGGGCGCGATTCATCGGGATTCCCCTGTCCGTCGCGTCTTTGTGTATCGCACGGCTTCCGCCATGTAGCCTATGGCTTCTTCCAGGTGTCCGAGCTCCTCGTATCCGTAGGAAAGACGAAGCTGGCGCGTGCCCTGCTCCACCATGGCGCCCTTCGGGTGCACGCAGAACTCTCCGGGGATATAGGCCACACGCGGCAGCTTCCCTTCGGCAGGGCCGTCCACTTCCTCGCTCACCCGTGGCCCGCGCCAGGCAGCGGAAGAACGGGCGAGCCTCTCCTCGGTCCGGATGCCGTCCAGCGTGAGGTAGTAGTAGAAGCTTGCCTGCCCTCCCCGGCACTCCTCGATGGCATCCCCCAGCATCGCGTCCAGCCAGCCCCGCACGGCCAGGGCCTTCTCCCTGTAGCCGCGGCTCACCTCGGCAAGCTGCTTATCCAGGACATTGTCCAGGAGCCAGCTCGCGATTTCCTGGTTGATCAGCGGGCCGCTGAAGCCTGCGTCGCTCGTCCGCTGGATCATGGCCTGGAGGAACGGGCCGTCGGCGCCCGATCATGTAGCCGATGCGCAGGGAGGGGGCGATGATCTTGGACAGAGTGCCGATCTCGTAGACAACCCCTTCCTCGTCGTCCAGAAGACCCGAGCGGGGCTTCTCCACGGCCGGGTCGTGGATCAGGTCCTCGTACGCCTTGTCCAGTATGAGGGGAACGATCCTTCCCAGCCTTCCGGAGAGCCGGGTGGCCAGCCGCACCAGGCCGGCGCGCTCCTTGTTGGCGATGATCGTTGCGCTCGGGTTGTTCACGGTGACGACATAGAGGAAGCTGATGCGCGCCGCATCGCCGGCCAGCTCTTCGATTCGCGCCTCCACGTCCTCGGCATGCAGGCCGTCCAGGCGCTCCGGGACCGTGACGACCGTAAAGCCTTTGCGCTCCAGGAAGTCGCAGTAGATGTAGTACATGGGATCGGATGTGAGGACGATGCCGGGGCGAAGAACGTGCGCGAGCCCCTCCAGCAGGCTCGTGGCGCCGTTGGGGCCGACGATGATCTCTTTGCGGGAGAGCACGCTGTCCGTGAGCCCGCCGACTCCGCG
Source organism: uncultured Spirochaetota bacterium (assembly GCA_963820435.1). Taxonomy (GTDB): domain Bacteria; phylum Spirochaetota; class Spirochaetia; order SZUA-6; family Fen-1364; genus Fen-1364. Next base: position 250,791 of record CAWGAC010000018.1, read on the forward strand.
CGAGACGTGGTAGCGGCGGATCGACTCGATGAGCGACGGCGAGCCCCTGGGGCCTCCGTAGTTGAGGGGAGACTTGTACTTCCCCGGCTGCGCGAGGACCTGTGCGAGGGCTTCCTGGATCTGCGCCCGCGGGATGGTGTTCTCGTTCACGTAACCCACGCCGAGGTTGATGTCCACTCCCTCCCGGAAATCGGCGGCAAAGGACGACATCATCCGGTTCACCGGTGACGGCGAGCGCGACCGGCAGCCATACTCGGAGAGAAGTATCTCGGTCCCCCGGATCCCTGGTGCAGACGGTTTCATGGTAAGTGAGGATTCTACTCTCAATCCCCGATCACCCTCAAGGCTGCGCGCATGTAGCCGACCGCATAGGCCATGCCCGCGTGCCAGGGGGCCCCGCAATCCACCAGCGGGGTATGGTCAGGAATGAGAACCCCCTCGTAGCGATTCTTTTTCAGAATATCCGAGGACTCTCACCATGTCGACGTCCCCCTCGTCGATGAACACCTCGTGATAGCGCGGGATCTTGCCGCGCACGTTTCGGAAGTGCACATAAGCAAGCTTGCCTTGCGCGCTGTAGCGCTCCGTGGCCTCGTACACGTCCCCCTCGGTCATTTCGGCGATCGTGCCCAGGCAGAACTCGAGCGCATTGGAAGGACTGGGCGCGATGTCCAGGAGCTTCTGGTACAGGTGCGGCTGGTAGACGAGACGGGGAGTGCCGCGGACCGTCGGCGCGGGAGGATCGTCGGGGTGCGCCGCCATGACGACGCCCGCTTCCTCGGCCACCGGCAGAATCTCCCGGAGAAACCGGGCAAGCCGCTGCCACAGCTTCTCGGAAGTGATGGGCGGCAGCGTTCCACGGGGAGCGCGCGGATCATAGATCATGTTCCACGCCATGCCGAGCGGGAGGGGCGTCTGGTCGACTTCCTCGACGCCCACCGACTCCGCCCCTCCGCGCGCGTACCGGCCCGTTACTCTGCCCGCCACCCCCGCGATGCTGAAATTGTACCCCATGATGGGAATTCCCGCCTCGCCGATGCTTCGCACGAGACGCTTCAGTCCCTCCATCTGCGCGTCCCGTTTCGGCCCGTCCAGGAGCACGTCGTGCCAGTGCGCCGGATCGAAGTTCTCGATGGCCTCCAGCCTGAGACCCTCCGATTCGACCTGCTTCCTCAAACCGGCCAGCTCTTCGGTGGTCCACAACGCATCGGGATCCCCCGCGGCACCCCACCCGCTTTCCTCGCTCCCCACCGGCTGGTTGTCCGTCGAAGAGTAGTTGACGAGATGCGCGACGACGTGGGTACAGCCGATCTGCCGCGCGAACCGGAAGTGCGCGGGCGTCAGCATGTGCCGGTAGAGCCCGATGCCGAGCTTCATACGCAGTCCACGAGGAATCCGCCGTCCACGGGGATGCAGATGCCGGTGACGAATCCCGATGCTTTTTCACTGGAAAGAAACACGACGGCCCCCGCAAGATCGTCCGGCTCGCCGAACCGGGCGAAGGGGGTCCTGCCGATTATGTCCTTCCCGCGCGGGGTGAGCTCTCCTGTCTTCTCATCGACGAGCAGGGAACGATTCTGCTTTCCCAGGAAAAAGCCCGGCGCGATGGCGTTGACCCTGATGCCGTGGGGAGCAAACTCCTTTGCGGCGGCCATGGTGAGGTTCAGCACGCCCGCCTTGGCCGCGTCATACGCCCATACCCCGGAGAGCGGCACGTAGGAAGACATCGATGCCAGGTTGATGATCGAGCCGCGCGCCTTTTTTTCGATCCACCAGCGGCAGACGACCTTGGTCGGCACCATGAGCCCTGCCACGAGGTTGAGCTTCAGCACCTCCTCGAAGAGAGCGGTATCGGTGTCCACGAAAGCCGTCTTGCCCCTGTTTCCGCCCACCGCATTGATCAGCACGTCAAGGCTGCCGAAGCGTTCGGCAGTGGCGCGCACGGCATCAGCTACGGAGGATTCACTCGAATGCGTCCCCCACCACCCAGTCGACCCTCCCCTTTCCGCCCGCGGCGGAGCCTGCCCGATGCGCCGCCTCCTTCAGTGTTTCCTCATGCCGTCCCCACAGGGACACGTTGGCGCCCGCGCGTACAAGGGCTTCCGCCATGGAGCCGGCGAGCACACCGCTTCCTCCGGTGAGGACGACGGTCTTTCCCTCCAGTCCGAACCTCTCATCGAGCCAGCTCATTCGTCACCTCCTGCAACTACCGCACGACCCGGGCGCCGCGTCCCTCTGCCATGGCCTCGACCTGGTCCAGACGCGCCATGGAAATGTCCCCTGGATACGTGGTAAGAAGCGCCCCGTGAGCCCATCCGAGCCTGAGGGCACGCTCGGCCGGCTGGCCCGTGAGCAGGCCATAGATGAGACCGGCGGCAAAGCCGTCGCCGCTTCCGATCCTGTCATACACGTCGAGCTCGCATTCCTCGCTCTCGTGAAACCGGCCGTCGTACCAGAGAACGGCCTTCCAGAGATGCCGGGAAGCGGAGCGCACCTCGCGGAGCGTGGTGGCGATCAGCTTGATGTCGGGAAACTCGGCGCGCACTTTCTCGATCATCGCGTGAAACGTTGCCGTGTCAAGCTTTGACTGCCGGGAGGACGGGTCAGGGCCGGGGATGCCGAGTGCAAGCTGGAGGTCCTCCTCGTTGCCGATCAACACGTCCGCGCGCGAGACAATTCGTCGGTTCACTTCGCGGGCACGCGCAGAGCCCCCCTCGGAGGCGTCCCAGAGCTTCTTGCGAAAGTTCAGGTCGTAGGAGGTGATGGTTCCCGCGCGCCGCGCGCTGTCCATTCCCTCTTCGATCAGCGCCGACGAACCGGGTGACAGTGACGCGAAAATCCCGCCGGAGTGGAACCACCGCACCCCGCGGGTTTGAAAGAAGTCCTTCCAGTCGAAATCTCCCGGCGCAAGCAGGGCGCCGGCTTCATTTGCCCGATCGTACCACACCTCGGGCGGCCGCACCCCCATGCCCCGGTCCGAATAGGTGTTCGCAATCCGGGGGCCCCGCACTCCGTCGTAGTCGAACCACTTGAAGTGGGGTTCGACGCCCGCTCTGCGCACTTCGGATTCAACCCACCACCCGGGAGGATAGCGCACGTTCGCCGAGGCCATCGCCGCCCGCAGGCCGAAGCACTTCGCGAGATTTGCCGCCGGATTGTATTCCGCTCCCGAGCAATGGCGCTCGAAATGGTGCGCCTCGTGCAGGGGCACGACCCCTGGGTCGAAACGCTGCACGAGGGCTCCCACGGCCATGAAATCGTACCGACAGCTGCCCGGTTCCCGGATCACCAGTTTTCCCATTGTGCTAACCTCCTGTCGCGGCCGCGATAAGCGCACGGATGTTTTCTTCCGGCGTGCCCGGCGAGACTCCCCCACCCGCGGAGAGGAGGAATGCGGGGTGGCCGTTGTTTTCAGCGATGCACGACCTTGCGCTTTTCACCGTCTCCTCCGCGCTGCCCCTGGCCAGTACGTCCAGGGGAGCGACATTTCCCATCAGGCAGACGGAGTCCCCCACCCGTTCCCTCACCGACCTGATGCCCTGAAGGTGGGTGAAATTGAAGACATTCACCCCAAGGTCGCCGAGAAACTCATAACACACCGGAGAATCAGTGTCATTGTGCAGGATTTTCAGTGCCGCGGGCGTCGAAAAGACTTCCTTGAAACAGGGATGGGCGAATTCGAGATAGTCCTCGCGTGAGAGGAATCCCATCACGTCATCCAGAAGCATGATCCCCTCGATGCCCGGGAGAGCCTCGGCCTGGGCCTCCAGCCATTCCTTGACCGTGCGCGTCGTAATCTTGAGCAGCCTGTGCGTCCGTTCCGGCTCGGTTTTCAGACCCACGAGAAACGCGGTGAGACCCAGAAGGTGGGAGGCCAGGGCAAGAGGGCCGCGGCTTGCCGCGATCCTGATGTCCATGCCCGCGGCGCGCACTCTCGGAAGGACGTTCCTGTACTGGGCGAGCACCAGCGGCATCAACCCATCCTGCCGGGGGTTGACGGGAACAAGGCCGTCGAGCTCGGCAATGTCCGCGGCAATCGGGCGGATCGAAGGGGGTTGATCCGCCGGGAAGGCGATGCGGCAGCCGAACGCAGAAGGCTCAGCGGCCATGCCCGGCTCGACCCAGAAGCCGGGCAGGAAGATGACTTCAGGGAATCGATTCATCACAGTCATGTTCGCCTGAAACCAGACCTCAGGGATCGCAATATAGTCCACCGTGGAGACGCCCAGGTATCCTGGTATCCAAGGACTGTCCACGATCAGGGCAACCGGGGGCGCGGGGAGCCGTTCTCCATGCGCGGCTTTGACCAAACGCTGCCAGTCGGCGGATCGCATGTTGTCCTCCTTTTTGGATTCAGATCCAGGGCCCGCGCGAGCTTGCGCAATTTTTTTTCTTGACAAGCCGGCAGATCGAGTCCAAAATCGCTGCCATACAAGTATGGTAGCGCTTGAGAAGCTGAAGGTCGAGGTCTTCGAACAGGAAAAAAACCAGCCCATACACCAGTGGGTGTACCAGGTTCTCAGGTCCAATATCATCAAGCTCCACCTGCAGCCTGCCCAAAGAATCAGCGAAAACGAAGTTTCCGAAGCCCTCGGCGTCAGCAGAACACCGGTTCGTGAGGCCTTTATCAGGCTCGCAGAGGACGGTCTCATCAAAGTCACCCCGCAGAAGCGATCGACCGTTTCCCTCATCGACCTGGACCAGGCTGAAGAGGCCCGATTCATCCGCCTCGCGCTGGAGAAGGCAGTCATCAAGGAGGCCTCGGGCAGGCTATCGGCGGCGGACCGTGCCGAATTGGGGTCGAACATCGAGGCGCAGCGTACGTGCCAGCGGGAGAAGGACTATGATCACATGCTGGCCGTGGACAACGACTTCCATCGCATCATCTTCCGCGCGTGCGGAAAAGAACGGAGCTGGCACTACATAAAGAAGCTGGACTACAACTATGACAGGCTGCGCGCCATGGTGATCCCGATCGCCCTGGACAAGGTGATCCTCGAACATTGCCGGATCAGGGAGATCATCGAGGGCGGGATCATCGACACGGTTGATGAAATCGTCGACAGCCATCTGACATGGACGCTGATCAACCGGGTAGTGTACGACTACCCTCCCCATTTTTTCACGGAAGATCCGCGGATCAGAGAGGAGGCGCATGGCAGGCTCACGAAAGTCATTTCATGAACGGTCGGTCAATTCGAAGGAGGGAAATGTGAAAAAGACTCTTCTCACGACAGGTCTCATTCTTGTCCTGGCCCTCGGGCCCGCGCTTCTGTTCGCCGCGGATAAACCGGTGACGCTCAGCATCATCGACGTGGCGGGAAATCTGCGGTTGTCCAAGCCGGCAATCGAGGCGTTCAAGACCGCCAACCCGAATATCGTTTCTGATATCGAGTACATCGCCCTGACCGCTCCCGAGCTCGTGCCCAAGATCAAGGCCCAGCAGATGGCGGGCAACCTCGACACCACCATGGCACTGACCGGCTACGACGGGATAGCGGCGGGCAAGGAGCAGGGGATCTGGGTCCAGGTCATGCCCAAGTACAAGGAGATCTTCCAGAAATCGGTTGATGCATACGTTCCAGGTGCCAGGTCGGCATACAACCTGTTCGACGGCTACGGAATCGCTTATGTGTTCTGCCCGGGCGGACCCATGTTCACCTACAACCCGGAGAAGGTGCCCCATCCGCCGAAAACCGCGGCAGCTCTTCTGGCCTGGGCCAAGGCCAATCCCGGCAAGTTCCTCTACGCGCGGCCTGCGAACTCGGGACCGGGACGCGCATTCCTCCAGGGCCTGCCCTATATCCTCGGGGACTCGAATCCGAAAGATCCCGCGACGTGGGACAAGACCTGGGCCTATCTGAAGGAACTGGACAACTATATCGATTACTATCCCTCGGGAACCGCCATTACGTTCAAGGAGCTGGCCGAAGGGACCCGGTGGATACTCGCAAGCCATCTGGGGTGGGACATGAACCAGAGGATCCTCCAGACGATTCCCGGTACCTACCAGGCGTTCTTCCTCGACAACACCACCTGGGTGAACGACACCCAGTTCATGGTCATCCCGAAGGGCCTGGACCCGGCCCGGGAAAAGGCGGCCGTTGCCCTCATGGCATGGCTGATGCAGCCGGCCCAGCAGGCCATCACTTATGACGACGGGTACTTCTATCCCGGCCCGGCGATCAAGGGCGTGCCGCTCACCATGGCGCCGCAGGCGAGCCAGGACCGGATCCGGCCCGCGATGCGGAGCGCCTACGATGACGCGGTGATGAAGCTTCCCAATGCTTCGCAGCTCGATGCCAAGCCTCTTGTCGCCGCCTTCGATATGTGGGACAAGCTGGTCGGCGCGAAAATAAAGAAATAGATCCGGCCAATCCAAGGGGCGTCGGAGGCGACAGCGTCCGACGCTCCCATTAGCGTGAGGTCTGCATGAAGGAATTCGAGCCGGTTCATCGTCAAGGACCTGACGAAAGAGTTCGACGGTAAAACCGCCCTTTCGCGATTCTCCCTGGAGATCGCCAATGGCGAGTTCATCACCTTCCTCGGTCCCTCGGGCTGCGGAAAGTCCACGGCGCTCAATTGCATTGCGGGATTGATCCCGATCACGCACGGCGAGATCTCGATAGACGGAGAATGCATCGACGACGGGAGGAACAAGATCCCGCCGGAAAAGCGCGAGTTCGGAATGGTCTTCCAGAACTACGCCCTCTTCCCCCATCTCAGCGTGTTCAACAATGTCGCGTTCGGGCTTCGCCTGCGCAGGCTGCCGAAGCCGGTCATCCATGAAAAGGTCCAGGCGGCGCTCAAGCTGGTGCACCTGGAAGGTCACGAAAACAAGTTTCCCACCCAGATGTCGGGCGGCGAGCAGCAGCGGGTCGCGATTGCCCGGTGCATCGTGCTGGAGCCGCGGCTGCTCATGCTGGACGAGCCATTGTCCAACCTGGATGCCAAGCTCCGCACCGAAATGCGAAACGAGCTCCACACCCTGCACAGGCGTCTGGGAGTGACGACCATCTACGTCACCCACGATCAGCAGGAGGCGCTCGCCCTTTCGGACAGGATCGTTGTCATGCGCCTGGGCCATATCCAGCAGATCGGCGCGCCCGGGCAGGTGTACGCGGACCCGGCGAACCTGTTCGTGGCGGATTTCATGGGATTCAAGAACATCTGGGACGCCGCGCTCGGGTCCCTGCGTGAGAACGGGGACACACTGGACGCCGAGCTCACGGTGAGGGGCCTGAGGCTCAAGGCGCGCCTGCGCTACCCTCAGGGTGACCCGCGTCGGGACGCGCTCGTTGCCGCGTTCAAGGCAGGCACGGCCGTGAAGACCGCGATCCGTCCTGAGGACATCAGGGTGGGCAGGGACGAAAGAGGCGCTCCCGTGCGTTCACGGGTCACCCTCGTGGAGTACCAGGGGCAGACCAGCTACGTGAGCGCGCTCATGGAAAATGAGACGCCGGTGGAGCTGCGGCCGTCGACGCCGGTGCGAATCGGAGAGACGCTCGAGCTGAACATCGCGCCGGAGAAAGTGTTCGTCTTCGCGGCGGGCGAGGGGTAGGCCATGCAGAAAGGCTTGAAAGGGGGCGGCATTCTTCTTCTCCTGCCCGCGATCGTGTTCGTCATCCTCCTGTTCGTCTATCCGTTCCTCTACGGCCTGTATCTCAGCTTCACCAGCCCCGAGGGGGCTCCGACTCTGGCCAACTACGCGCGCTTCTTCACCGACTGGTGGGAGGCCCGGACAATCTGGGTGACGCTCTGGATCGCGCTGCCGGCCACCCTCATCAACGTGATCCTCGCGATCCCCTTCGCCTACCACATGCGCCACGGAATGCGCGGAGAAAAGCTCATCACCTTCTTCCTGATCATTCCCCTCACGCTGGGGACCGTGCTCGTGTCTGAAGGAATGCTCAGCTACATGGGACCGAACGGGTGGCTCAACCAGCTTCTTCGCGCGGTCGGCATCACGCAAGGGCCTGTTCGGTTCACGCACAACTACTGGGGAGTGCTGATCTCCCTGGTGATCCAGGGCTTCCCGTTCGCCTTCCTCATGATCCTCGGGTACGTGTCGGGCATCAATCCGGACCTGGAAAAGGCCAGCCAGATGCTGGGCGCGTCCCGCGCGCAGACCTTCGTGCGTGTGCTGTTTCCGCTCATGGTGCCCGGCATCGCCATCTGTTTCTGCCTGAACTTCGTCATGGCGTTCTCCGTGTTTCCGTCCGCCGTGCTCCTGGGAGAGCCGTCCGGCCCCACGCGCGTCATCGCGTACGCGGCCTACCAGTGGGCGCTGGAAAAATTCGACTTCAATATCGCTTCCGCCATCTCGATGGTCATGGCGGCAATAGAGCTGTTCGTCATCTCCGCGGTCCTGGTCTGGCGGAACAGGATCTACCGGGGCGCGTCAATGGTAGGGAAGGGATAACCGCATGCAGCAGAAGGGGCTCACACTGGGCCGGCTGTTTTCTTTCTCGGCATGATCGTCTACGTGGGAAACGTCCTGGGCATACTCTTCACCGTCATGCTCAACTCGGCCTCGAAGGGCTGGTACTCCGGTGTCGTTCCGCACTACCTGACCTTGGAATGGTACGGCTACGTGGCGGCCGAGCACGACATCCCGCATCTGCTCTTCATCACCTTTCTGGTGGCCCTTTCCGTCGTGGCCATTTCCATCGTGATCGCCTTCCCCGCCGCTTATGCCCTCAGCCGCCGCGACTTCAAGGGAAAGGGAGCGCTCCTTTCGGTCTTTCTGCTGCCAATGATCGTGCCTCCCATGACCTATGGCATTCCACTCGCCGTGGTGCTGTACAAGTTCCACCTGGCGGCGCGCGTCACGGGTGTGATCCTGGCGAACCTCGTTCCCATCGTTCCTTTCATGATCCTCGTCATGATGCCCTTCATCGAGCAGGTGGGGGTCAATCTCGAATCCGCCGCGCAGATGCTCGGCGCGCGGCGGCTGACCGTTTTTCGCAAGGTCCTCATTCCCCTCACCCTGCCCGGGATCCTGACCGCCGGCATCCTCTCCGTGGTGAAGACGATATCGATGTTCGAGCTGACGTATCTCGTGGCGGGCGGAAGGTCGCAGACGATCGTTGTCGCCCTGTATGCCGACGCATATGCGGCGGGCGCGCGGCCGCCCCAGGCGGTGGATGCGCTTGCCGTGATCTACTTCCTCACTGCCATGGCGTGCCTCGTGGTGGCCCTGAGATTCGTCAGCCCCACGCAGATGGTCTTCAAGATCAAGTAGGAGGCATGATGAGCGCGGACATGGGAGACATTACGGGAACAAAGGCGCGGCCGTGGGTCTTGCACACTCCCGGTGGCGTATCGGGGTTCAGAGCGTACAGGGACCCCATGCGGGATCCGCCGGCAATCGTGGTGAAGGCGGGGGGAACCGAGCTCAGCTATCACCTGCGCTGCCTGAACGATCTGGATGAAATGTTGAAAGCCCATGGTGACTGGATGCCGCTGGGAATCGCGGAAGAACAGGCGCCGGCCGCCGAAGGCACGGTCGAAGCCTGGGCCCGCTCACCGAAGAACCCCGTCAAAGGCTGGTATGGCCTGAAAAAAGGGCTGCGGGGCCGGTTCGCCGCGTACATACCGCCCATCATGGCGGCGCTCAACCTGGCGGAGATCGAGGACGACCCGAAGAAACCCCGCATGCGGGCAGTATGAAGGCACTGCCGCGCGGGACGGTCATTTCTCGTAGATATTCAGTATCATAAACTATTTATTTTGTGTATATTACGCACCATAAGGCATCGGGGCTCCGCGCACCTGCGAAGGAGCCGGGCCCGGGGGGAATAATGACCAAAGACGCCGCGGGATACGGAGAGTTTTTCAACGCGCAGAACGAGATCAACTCACTGGCCATTCACATGCTGGAGGGAATGCTGGGTGAAGAAGGCATCACCCCGCCGCAGTTCTTTACTCTCAGAACCCTGAAAGACCAGGGACAGATGTGCAAAATGTCCGATCTCGCGGCAATGAGATTGCTGACACCCGCGGGGGCGACGGGGATCGTCGATAAGCTGATCCACCTCGAGCTGGTGGAGCGGAAATTCGATGAGAGTGACAGGCGGGTCGTCCTGCTGGCGCTCACCGACCGCGGAGCCGCGACGCTCTCCGGAATGGAACGCAAGATGGAGGCAATGATGAGACGGTTTTTCGACGGCATTTCCGCCGGCGACCGGGCGACGTTCCTGCGCATCATCAGGAAATTCAAGGGCTTCCTGAAGGAAGAATTAGGCGCCCACAAGGGGAAGTCATGAGAGCGCAACGAATGCCACTGAGTACAGTGGCGGCACGAATGCCACTGAGTACAGTGGCGGCACTATCGGTCATCGTGCTTGCCACGGCTCTTTTCCCGCTGGTCCCGGCCTCGGCGCAGGAGTCCACGGTCACGCTTTCCCTCGCCCAGAGTGTTGATGCCGCGCTCGCGCAGGGGGCCGACAGCATTGTTCTGCAGAGGAACCTCGATATCGGCAGGGAGCAGTACCGGCTCAGCGTCTCCCAGAACTCCTTCACTCTCCGAGGGTCCCTTGGAGAGAGCGCGACGTACGGCTTCGGCAATTCCGGACTGCTCGCCGGCAGCTCTCTCCCGTCGGGTTTCGCCCAGACTCCCCAGGCCGGTCTCTCGCTCGCCGCGCCGCTGACAAGCGTCGCACTCAGCGTATCCCCGTACGTCGCGGAGAGCCCTCTGGCCGCCGCCCTTCCCTCCTTTTCATCGTTCCTGCCGTCCGGTCCCACGAGCAATGTCGGCCTCAGCCTGAGCCAGACCTTGTGGAGCGGCTACCCGGGAGGCACGGCCCGCGCCGCGATGGAAAAGAGCCTCCTTGCCCTGCGCGGAAGGGAGCTTTCCTCCGCGTCCGGGCAGGTTGAACATCGTCTCTACGCTGACCCAGACCTACTTCGTGATGCTCGGGTCCCAGCGGAACCTGTCCGTGAAAAAGCAGATTCTCGCGCAGCAGGAGGCCCTGAAGGCGCAGATAAGCGCGATCCATGAGCTCAGGCAGGCAAGCGATGTGGACCTGAGAAGCGCGCAGATCAATGCGGAGAGCGCGGCGATCGACGTGCGGAGCGCGGAGAATGACCTTCGCATCGCCCGGATCAGGCTGGCGCAGCTTATCGGCTGGCCGCGTGACAGGGAGTTTGCCGTTGCCGAAGAGGACGTGCGGAACATTCCGGCAGGAAGCGTGGAGGAGGCCGTGGCGGAGGCGCTGAAGCGGAGAACGGAAATCCGGCAGATCGAGCTTAACCGACAGTCCGCCGCAGTGGATCGCGCGCTCATTGAGGGGCAGACGTCACCCACGGTCAGCGTGAGCGGGGGCATAAGCCTCATCCTCGGCTGGCAGGGAGACACCGCGGGCCAGGGCAGCGCCGGTGTGACGATCGGGCTTCCTATTCTCGATGCCGGGGCCTCCGCTCACCAGCGGGAAGCCAATCGAATCCAGGACCAGATCTACGGCGTCCAGGAGGCGCAGCTGCGCGCCGGCATCGCGACCGATGTCGAGCAGGCATACGCGCTTATGCAGATCAACCTGGAAAGGCTCGAGGTCGCGAAGCTCACCGCGGAAAAGTTCGACCTCAAATTCAAGCTCAAGAAGACCGAAGCGCAATACGGGGCGGCGACGAACCAGGACCTGCTGGACGCATCCGTCGATACCGCCAACGCGCAGTCCGCCCTGGCCGGAGCGCAGAGGGACGCCCAGCTTGCCGTCCTGCAGCTGAGCAACGCCATTGGATATTAGGAGAAACGCGATGAAAAGACTTTCGAGGCTGGTGTGCACAGGCATAGGTCTCTCTGCTCTGGCGCTCATTCTGGCCGCGACGGGCTGCGCGCCGAAACAAAAATCGGCCGACCCTTCCGGCGGCGCCGCCCGCACCGCGCGCGGGCCCGGCGTGGCGGAGATCGCGGTCCAGGCAGTGCCGGTAGTGGTCGCTCCGCTGGTGGTGGAGCGCCAGACATCCGGCACGGTAAAACCCGTCATGCAGAGCCAGGTCGTCGGACAGGTGGGCGGCGTCGTGGCAAGCGTATTGAGGAAAGCCGGTGACCGGGTTGACAAGGGAGACGTCGTCATTCAGCTCGATGACGCCCAGTACCGGCTTTCCGTGAAGACCGCCCAGGCCTCCCTGGATGCGGCGAATATCAATCTTGCCACCGGACAGGACACGACGGCGCAGGCGAGCCCCAAGCTGGACCTGCAGGTCCGCGCGGCGGAATCCGCGGTGTCGGTGGCGCAGCGGAATTATGACGCTCGCAAGGCCCTGTTCGACCTGGGAGGCGCCACTGGCTCCGACCTGGACAGTGCGAAGAGCGATCTGGACATGGCGCAGGCAAACCTCGAGGCTGCCCGGACGGCTCTGGATCAGAATCAGAAGGCACCGACCCAGAATATCGCGCAGCTGAAGCTTGCCGTGGAGCAGGCGGACTTCGCGCTCCAGCAGGCCCAGCTCAACCTTCAGCACGCTTCCATCAAGGCCCCCTACGCGGGACGACTCGTCACGGTGAATGTCATGACCGGCGAGTTTGTCTCTCCGAACGCGCCGGCCTTCGTCATCGCCAGCCAGGATCGCGAAGTGGATTTCAACGTGCCCCCCGCGGACGCGGCGAGCCTGCCCGTGGGAGCGCCCGGTGACCTTTACCCTGAACGGAACGCGTCACTCGCTGAGGGTGAGCCAGGCGCCCGAAGTGCCCGTCAATGGAGTGGTCCCCCTGGTGGCAGCGGTCCCCGGCTCCCTTCCGATCCCCTTTGGGGCCATCGGCACCCTGAGCTATTCAATGACCCTTGCCCGGGGAGCCCAGGTCCCGACCGGCGCCCTCCAGACGAACGAAAACCAGAACTTCGTGTACGTAGTCGAAGGGGGAAAGGCATTCGGGCGGAATATCACGGTCCTGGCGGAAAGCGGGAGCACCGCTGCCGTGACAGGGGTGAGCGCGGGCAGCCTGGTCGTGGTGAATCCGCCGCCGGGGCTCCTGGACGGGTCCACCGTGAAAACCCTGCCTCTTGCCGAAGGAACCAAATGAAAACCACGCGTGACTTCCAGGCCCGGATATTCAACAGGATCAATCCCGCGGTCCGTTTTTCCGTGACCCGCTACGTGTTCGCCATCGGCGTGTTCGTCGCCATTTTCGCCTTCGGCGCGATATCGCTCTTCAACATAGGGGTCGACCAGTTTCCCTCAATCAACTTCCCCTTCGTCGTGGTCACGACCGCCTACCCGGGAGCCTCGCCGAGCGTCATCGATCAGCAGGTCACGCAGGTGATCGAGAACGCCGTCTCCACTCTGAGTGGAATCACGGACTTGAACTCCACGAGCTCCACGGGGGCAAGCCAGGTGACCATCAGCTTCGACCAGTCCACCGACCAGGCGAGCGACGTGAACCAGGTTGCGTCCCTTGTGTCAGCGGCGGCCCGAAGGCTTCCGCAGGGGGTGAATGCGCCCATCGTGCAGACGTTCAACCCCAGCGCCATCCCCGTTGTGCAGTTCGGAGTATCGGGAGCGGGGGCGAGCCTCGGGGAGGTCAGCACCTACGTGACCGACGAGCTCACGCCTCAGCTCGAACGGGTATCCGGCGTGGCCAATATCCAGGTGGACGGAGGGCCGTCACGCCAGTTCCAGGTCCTGCTGAATCCGGACCGGCTGCAGTATTTCGATCTGGCCCCGCAGATCGTCGTCGGCGCCATCTCGGCATCCGCCATCAACCAACCGATCGGGACCATCAACAGCCACAACAACGCCCTTACGTTTGCAACGGAAAACGTTCCCGCGGACACGGAGAAGATAGCGAATACGCTCGTGGACCCTGCCCGGGGCATCCGGGTGAGCGATATCGCGACCGTGCGGGACCTGCCCGTCTCGACGAACTACGCGCGCGTGAATGGGAAACCCGTCGTTCTGGTTTCCATCCAGAAAACCGCGACCTCCAACACGGTCGCTGTCGTGCGGAACGTGCGAAGCCTTTTGAATGAAACGAAGCTTCCGGCGGGATATGAAATCAACTACAGCAACGACACGACCGCGCCCATCCAGGCGTCCCTCAACTCGACCTATCGTGAGATCCTCCTGACCGCGATCGTCGTGGCCCTGATCGTTCTGCTTTTCCTCGGCAGGCTCAACACGGCCTTTTCGGTGATCCTTGCCGTCCCCATCGCCCTGTCGGCTGCGCCGGTGCTTTTCAATCTCGCCGGCTTCACCCTCAATCTCGTCTCGATGCTCGCCATGATCGTGGCCATCGGGATCGTGGTCGACGACTCGATCGTCGTGGCGGAGAATGTCGAACGCTACCGCGTCATGGGATTCGACCAGAAGGAATCAGTGCTCAAGGGAGCGAGCGAGATCTTCAGCGCCGTCGTGGCCGCCACCCTTTCTCTGCTTTCGGTCCTAATCCCCGTGAGCTTCATCGGTGGAATCATCGGGGATTTCATCAGGCAATTCGCCCTGGGTCTCGCCGCCGCGGTCGCGTTTTCACTCCTGGAAGCGGTCCTCTTTCTCACCGTGCGTCTCGCGTACACGCCGGAATCGAACCGGACGCTCGACTGGCGCGATTTCGCGCACAGCTTCGGGAAGCTGGGAGATTCCATGCGCTGGGGCCTTGCCGCGTGGAGAAAAGCCGGGGGCATCATCGTCGCACTCGCCGCAATCATCATTCTCCTCGCCACCCGCCGCTTCACTGTCCTGCCCGCAATGCTCCTCTATCCCTTCATCCTGGGCGTCCTGCATTACCTGGGGCGGCTCCTCCTGAGCTTCTTTCAGGCCCTGACCACGACGCTGCACGCCGGGACGGAGGCGGTGCTGGAGTGGGTGCGCGAGGGCTACGCGAAATCCCTTGTCGGGCTCCTCGAGCGCAGTGTCCTCGTGCTGGTCGTGACCGCAGGCGCCCTTGTCGCCATCGCCGTCCTCCTGCTGCCCAGAATCACCTTCAGTTTCGCCCCCCAGAGCGACAATGGCTCGATGACGATCAATCTCGTCATGCACACAGGCACCACCCTGCCGTCGACAAACGCCACGACGGGAAGGCTGGAGGCGTATCTCCTGGGACAGCCCGAGGTGACGACCGTCCAGACGGTGGTCGGCAGCGTGGGCATTTTCACCGTCGGCGTGAGCCGGCCCGAGAATACCACGATGATCGTCCGGCTCGTGCCCCTGGCCCGCAGGATCGGTCTGTTCGATCTCATGGAGAAGTACCGCCGCGAAATGGGCAGCCTCCTTTTCCAGGATGACCCCTCTGCCACGCTCAGCGTAAGCGCGGGGGGAGGCCCGGCAGGACAGGGCTCCACTCTCACTCTGAGCCTCCTGTCTTCAAACCAGGATCTTCTTGCGGAGAGGAACACGAAGATCCTTCAGGTGGTGAAGGGGAATCCCTACGTGCTCGGTGCCACGTCCAGCAGCTCGAGCGTGACCATCGAGCGGGACTTCAAGCCGAGCGAATCGCAGATGGAAGGGACCGGCATCAATCCCAGCGCGGTCGCGAGCCTTCTTCAGACCTATACCTCGGGAACACAGGCGGGCAGCTCGCAGATCGGCGGACAAAGCTATCCCATAATGGTCCAGATCGATCCCACGTATCTTGCCGACGGGCAATCCCTCATGAACCTGCCCATCTACTCGGCGGCACAGCGCGCCAAGCTGCAGGTGGGCCAGCTGGGCAGCCTCGTCATCCGACAGTCGCCCATTACGGTCACGCGCTACAACCGCCTCTACACCTCCAGCCTTTCCATCAACCTCGCGAAGAACGCCCCTCCGGCCCTCGCCCTCGAGAACACGCTGGCCGCCGAGCTCACCCGGCAGGGACTCCTGGACAGCAGCGTCACGCTGGGCTCGGGCGGATCGTTCTCACCTGCCGCGCTGGCGAGGCAGCTTGCCCGGACCGGCATCACCGCGTTCCTCCTCGCGCTGTTCCTCGCGTATCTCGTAATGGCCGCCCAGTTCAACTCATGGCGCTATCCGATCTACCTTCTCCTGCCCGTACCCCTTGCCATTGTCGGCGCCCTGCTCTTCGTCGCTCTCCTGGGCGGCGGGCTGGACACGTTCGGGCTCCTCGGCATGCTCCTTCTTATCGGTCTCTCGGCGAAAAACGCGATCCTGTACCTCGACTTCGTCGTCGAGCGCCTCGGCAAGATGCCGTTGAAGGAAGCCCTGATCGATTCTGCGCGGCTGCGCTTCCGCCCGATCGTGATGACGACACTGACGGTTCTCGTGATCGCGGGCCCCCTGGTGTTCGGCCGCGGAGAAGGATCGGAGTTCGGCCAGAGGCTCGGCGTGGTGATGTTCGGCGGGATCCTGACCTCCGCGGTCCTTACCTTCTTCGTGGTCCCCGCCGCGTTTTTCCTTTTCGAGCGCAAGCGGTCGTTGACACGCGATTCCGCGCTCACGAAGATTCAGCCATGAGATCGAAAGGTGTCTCGGCGCCCCCGGTCCTCACGGATACATCGCTCCTCTCCCGTAACCCGGGCATGCGGGCGCACGCGAACTACCTCTTCGTCCTTCTCTTTCTTCTGTACATGTTCGACTACATCGACAGGACGATCGTCACCTCCCTTTTCCCGTTCCTCAAGACGGACCTCGGGTTGAACGACACGCAGAGCGGATCCCTCGTTTCAGCCGTCTACTGGGCCATCGTCGTCTTCACTTTTCCCATTTCCATCCTCATAGACAGGTGGAGCAGGAAGCGGAGCATCGGCCTCATGGTCATGCTGTGGGGCATCGCCACCGGCGTGGCCGCATTCATCAGGACATTTCCCCAGCTCTTCATCGCCCGCGCGGCGGTGGGCGTCGGCGAAGCCGGATACGCGCCGGGAGGCAATGCGCTCATATCGGCCATTTACCCTCAGGGGAAGCGCTCGCGCATGCTGGGACTCTGGAACGCCTCCATCCCGCTGGGCATCGCGCTGGGAACCGCCCTGGGCGGCATCATCGCGACGCGATGGGGATGGAAGCACGCATTCGGGCTCGTGGCGATACCCGGGCTCCTCATCGGCGTGCTTTTCTTCTTCACCGCCCGGGACTACAAGACGGTGGCGCTGGTCAAGTCCATCAACGGGGGCGAGGGCAAAAAGAAGATGCACGGGAAGGAAATCCTCTGCGAGTTTCTCCGCACGCCTTCCCTTCTTCTGACCTACATCGGGTTCGCGGGCAACACGTTCGTGAGCACGGCGCTCATCACGTGGCTTCCCTCCTTCTTCAACCGCACCCAGGGAATCCCGATGAACCAGGCGGGTCTGAAGACATCCCTTGTGCTGGGCCTGGCAATCGTCGGAGCGCCGGTGGGCGGCGTCCTCGCGGACGCGTGGATGAAACGCAGGGTCAACGCGCGGCTTCTTTTCGGGGGAATCACCTCCCTGGCGTCGGCGGCTCTGCTGTTTGTCTCCTTCGCGCTTCTTCACGGCGGCCCGCAGTACGCTTGCCTGCTTCTGGCAGGTCTCCTTGCAGTTGCCTATGTGTCAGCAGCCGCCGCCGTGACCCAGGACGTTGTGCATCCCGGGTTGTGGGCAATCTCGTACAGCATCTGCGTGATCGTGCAGAACCTGCTGGGAAGCTCGCTGGGGCCGATCTATGTCGGAGCCCTCTCCGACCGGTTCGGCCTTGCCACTGCCATGCTCACGGTGCCCGCTTTCTCGGCGCTCGGAGGAATCCTGTTCCTGGTCGGGGCGGTATTCTATGGACGGGACCTTGCCAAGGTGGAGAAGGTGCCCGTGGAAGTGGAACAATAGGAGAACGCTATTCTTCGCGCGCGGGTCCCCGCAGCCCTCCCGAAAGGACGTAAACAGTTTTCGGGGAATACCGGCAGAGAACGCGGTCAGAACGTACTCTTTCAAGAATGGCTGGCACGATTACTTCTTTTGTCTGGCGCCCACGACATATCCCGCAATTCCTGAAAAAACAGTGGCAAGGCACATTGGGAAAAGCGTCCATGCAACGTTCAGTGCGGGCACGATGAGCTCCACCAAAGCGGTGAAGATCACGCCGATCAGAAGTCCTATGAAACCCGAGAGAATCGTCCGAAACAAAGAGTAACTTTTCATTCTCATCTCCTCCCTTGCCTGTGTACGAGACAAAGTCGTCCAGGCTCGTTTGCAGAGTACAGTGTACGCCATTCGTGTCAACTGCGGCAGCGGGCAGACTGTTCCGGCTGCAATTATCACCTTGTGTGCTCTACCGCACAGAAATGCGCCTGGTTTTATGCCTATTTTTCAAGAGCATAGCCATGCGGTCCAGCTCAGCGATTCTCATTTTGCACGATTCGGAATCTGCAGAAGCCAGTTTCACGATTCGGAGCGGCCTCGCTTCAATCGGGCAAAATGAGAAGCGCTTCGCCCGCCTCAAAATGAGAATTGCTGGGTTCAGCCGCCTTACCGTGCAAGATAGGAGTCTGACATGATCATTCTAGCGCTTCTCGGTGTCGTCCTGATTGCCCTCGTTGTCGTCGTTATAGTGTAAGAAAATACGGCACGATCCGGCTAAGGCTCTGTCAAACAATAACCGAACGAATTAGCCTTCCCGGCGCGGGGGGTGGTTTGTGTAGTTCCGGTCTCCATGGAAGCGGTGCGTCGCGGCCCTTATGCGGCGGTTTGGTATGTGGGCTTCCGTACAGACCGCGTCGCGCGTTATGCGCATTCTTGATCCTGAGTGAGGGTTGAGAACGAAGCACGGCGCTCCGGGCTATCGTCGACAGCCATCACCTGGAGGACACCATGAACGATGATCAAATCAAAGGCCGTATTGAAGAAGTGAAAGGCAAAGTGAAGAAAGTCGCCGGGAAGGCGGTCGGCAACAAGGACCTGGAAAAAGAAGGAAAGCTTCAGAATGCCCACGGTAAACTCCAGGCGGAGTTTGGTGATGTAAGGGAAGATATCAGAAAGTCAACTTAGGGTGAACGATCCCTTCAACATTCACCCGAGTCCTCACGGAGCAACACAATGACAACTACCACGAAGTGTCGTCTCTTCCTGGCAATCTTTGCCGGGTCGGTTCTCTGCGGCATCACTGCATGGGCGGACCCGCCTTCGCAGGTCGGCAGGCTGAGCCTCATCAGCGGCTCGGTGTCCTTTCTCCCGGGAAGCCTCAATGAATGGACACCGGCAACGCTGAATTATCCTTTGACGGCGGGCGATCATCTCTGGACGGACACCGGCGCGCGCGCCGAAGTGCACGTGCTGTCAGCGGCAATTCGGCTGAACTCAAATACCGAGTTTTCCTTTCTGAACCTGGACGACCAGACGGTCCAGATCCGCCTGTCGGAAGGATCATTGAACGTCAACCTGCGCGGCGTCGACAGCGGGACGACTTTTGAAATCGACACGCCGAACTCCACCGTATCCCTTGGCTCGGCGGGGCGCTGCCGCATCGATGTCCAGCCGGAAGGAGAGACAACCGTCAGCGTGCGCGCGGGCAGCGCCGAAGTGACGGCAGGCGGAGACGCCTATGACGTGTCCGCGGGGCAATTCACGGTCATATCCGGCGTTGATTCGATCACGTATTACGTCACGGCGGCCGCACAGACGGACGAGTGGGATGCCTGGTGCACGAGCAGAGATCGCCGGGAAGATCAGCTCGCATCGAATCTTCATGTTTCCCGCGAAATGATCGGCGCCGAAGACCTCAATGAAAACGGAACCTGGCTCGTTGAGGCGGGCTATGGTCCTGCATGGGCTCCTTCACACGTTCCTGCCGGCTGGGCACCATACCGCTTCGGGCATTGGACATGGGTCGAGCCATGGGGATGGACGTGGATCGATGACACGGCCTGGGGATTTGCCCCGTTCCATTACGGACGCTGGGCATTTCTCAATGCGCGCTGGGTGTGGAGCCCGGGTGCTGCCGCACCGCATCCCGTCTACGCACCTGCTCTGGTTGTGTTCATTGGAGGACCGGGCTGGACGCCGGCGGGGGGAGATGGCATCGGCTGGTTCCCGCTAGGACCGCGCGAGGCATACTACCCGTCTTACCTGGTGAGCGCTTCATATGTGCAGAGAATCAACGTTGGCCATGTGGCGAACATCAACGCGCGGACGATTGAGACGTTCAACCCCAACCAGGTCGTCTACGTCAATCGCAACGCTCCTCAGGGGGTGACGTTCGTGCCGCGTAATGTATTCGTCCAATCGCGCCCCGCGGGTGGGGCTATTATTCCGATATCCGCGGCCGATATCACTCGCGCACCTCTCATGGGGATGACCGCCAAGGTCGTGCCTCAGCGCGAGAGCATCATCGCAAAGCCGATTGCCTCACGGGCACCTGTTCCTCAGCCGCAACCTGGACTGACGTCGGGGCGCGTCTACTCGCGCGTTGCACCACCACCTGCACGGGTCCCTTTCGCACAACAGCAGCAGATGCTCATGGCAAATCCAGGCCGGCCGGTGGATCCCGCCGTGCTTTCCGGAATTCAGCGGAGGCAGCGGCCCGTTTCTACTGTGACGATTGTGAATCCCGCAACGCTCACCACGCTGAAGAAGCCCCCCGTGCTCCGGACTCCCCCGACGCCCGCACCCGGCGGCCGGCAGAAGACTGTCACCCCTGCCCCAAGCAGCCAACAGCCAGCGGTCAGGCAAACGCAGGGCGGCCAGCAGAAGACTGTCACCCCTGCCCCAAGCAGCCAGCAGCCAGCGGTCAGGCAAACGCAGGGCGGCCAGCAGAAGACTGTCACCCCTGCCCCGAGCAGCCAGCAGCGAACCACCAATCCCGCTTCGGTCGTCAAGGAAAAGCCGACCGTTACGGCTCCCCCTCCGGGAAAGCAGCCTGCAGTTTCGACCGCCGGCGGCCAGAGAGGTTCCAGCGCTGCCACGCTCATTACGACGCTCAAGACGCGGACACTCCCGGATGCCGATCGGCGCCTGTCCGAGGCAAGGAAAGTTGCCGGCATCCGCATAGACCTGAATGCTGTTGCCGGGCAGATTGCGGCGGCAAAGGAGTCTCTTGCGAGCGCTGAAAAGGATTTGGGCGGCGGAAACTCTGATCAGGCGGTGCAGAAGGCCACCGCAATACAGAAACAGATCGACGATCAAATGAACCAGCTCTCGGCGGCGATGCAGGCCGCGAAGCAGGGCCCGCAGAAGCAGTAAGAACAGCCGGCAGATGAACGCGTCCTTGAAGGACGGCCCATTCGGCTTCGATTCACCCGTGGAAACAGCATACGGGTTCTCGCCATCATCACAGACCCTCCCAGGTCGACAGAATCCTCCGCCATCTCACGGTCGTGCTCCTCCGGGGCTCATACTCGCTCCACTGCCCTGAGATCCACCTGGCAATTCCGGCCCTCGCCACTATTTCCCGCACTTGTTTTTTCAAGAATCACAACTGCCGATAATCAAAGAGGCAAGGCTGTGCAATGATAGGGGGCCATTTTCGGGACGAAAATCGTGGCCCTGCTGAACAGCTAAAGGAGATGAACCTATGATCAACCCTATGTCAACAAACGCCACGCCAGGGATCACCCCGAAGGCGGAAGCGGATCTTGCGAAAGTGAGAACAGAGGTCAAGGCGGCAAAAATGCCCAGCAGGTCCGAAGAGATACCAGCAAAACTGGAGACTCCGATAAAGGACAGCGTTCAACTTTCCCCCTCTGCTCAAGCCAGGGCCTTGCGGCAGGCAGGGCAAAGCATTCCGCAGATCGCGATAAAGCTCGGATTGGCGATCCCTACCGTTGCCGCCTTCTTCGAGGAATAGCGGAACTGCAAAGGAGCGCGTATCGTAAGGATCCGCCAGCGGGTGGTGGCGGCGCCATCCTCCCCAAGAGGAAATCACGAACAGATTTTCCTGATCTCAATGTATCCGCGCTCAACGTTCCCGGCGATCAGTTGACGGGGATTCGCAGAAGTCAAGCACAATGTGTTCTTCCGTACGGAACGCCTCGAGCACGAGCATTACATTCCTTGCAGAGGCTCAGCATGAGAATGCTGAGGTCATTGCCGCCTTCGCCTTCGTTCAGTTGCTTTCCGGATGCGCAGGATGAGCGGTGCGGGGGAGCGAGAGACGCCCAGGATCGCATATCTTGAAGCCAAGAGCATCTGATCTGCGCACAAAGGTTTGAGGATTTGCGAAGGGCAGTACTTCGCCGGTAGAAAACGCTCCTCCTCCCGCGTAACGGCCTCGCGCTGGAATACGCGCCGAGGCGCCCGGCTCAGGCGTACCACGCGTGGACGCCGCTGGCCGCCTGCTCCCTTTCCAGCTGCCCTTGCGCCGCCATCTCCAGCTGGTAGGCTTCTGCCGCCACTTTCATGTCAGCGGCCGAAGGCTCTCCGACGGCGTACGCCGCCTGGAGGGCAAGCCTGGCCTTCCTGATTGTCGCTTCGGGGTCGCCGGGAACAGGTGTGAGGTCCACCGCGACCCCGCCGCCCACGGCATAGGCGGAGCCGTCGGGTCCGATGACGGTATCATAGACGATGACTCCCTTGCCAAGGGCAGCCACATGAGCGTGCTCGTGGGCGCGCACCTGGGCATCTGCTGCCTGGAGCCGAATCTGCGTGAGCCTTCGGGCAAGATCCGCGCGCACGTTCGCTGCCGGCAGAATCGCCGGCATGCGGCGCGGCGCGCGCATGACCGCGGCAATTGATTCCATGTCCCCGCCGCCCAAGGTGCTCCCCCCACCATTGTCGCGCATGTCCCGCCGCTTGAAAAGCCCGCGCCTGCAGGGGCTGGGGATCGAAGATCGGCTGCGTGATGGGGAACCGTCGAACACGGCCGTCGCGTCGGGGCGGTATTCTATGGACGGGACCTTGCCAAGGTGGAGAAGGTGCCCGTGGAAGTTGAGAAGTAGAAGGACGCTATTCTTCCCCGGGCAGGGCCCCGCAGCCGCTTGTGCGCGGACCGGAGCTTCTTGACCCGAAGCCGCGCCTCGCGGGCGGCCCGGGAGGGACGGGTCCTCACCCTGCTCTTCGGCTTCACCATTGCCTGGGCAATGAGCTCCGCCATGCGGGCCACGGCAATCTCGCGGTTCCGTGCCTGCTCACGGGTGTCCTGGACCGCAACCATGATATCCCCTTCCGAGGTGACGCGGTTGGCAAGACGCATCTCGACGCGGCGGCGATCGCTTTCGGGAAGGAATGCAAGGTCGGCCAGGGCGAGCCGTGCAACGGCCTTGCTCGCCACCTTGTTCACGTTCTGTCCGCCCGGGCCGCCGGAGCGCGCGAAGGAGAACCTGATGAGCTGCCCGACTGAATCCACAAGCTCTGATTTCTTCATGGGGCCGGCGCCGACACGGGCATGCGAATAGTGAAGGTCGTGCCCCTGCCCACCTCGGAGGACACCCCGATGCTCCATCCGTGGCCTTCGATGATCGACTTGACCGTTGTCAGGCCCAGCCCGAATCCCGTCTCGCGGCGGGAATTCGTGCCCCTGTAGAAGGGATCGAAGATGTGCGTGAGATCATCAGGCGGGATGCCGATGCCGGTGTCCGCGATGGAAAGCGCAATTTCCGCGTCCTCCCTCCGCGCATCGAGGGTGATTTTCCCCTGCTGCACCGGTGTAGCGGATCGCGTTTCCGACCAGGTTTTCCAGCGCCCGGGTGAAAAGGCCGGCGTCCATCCGCACCGTGAGGGTCGTCCGGAAGATCGATCGACCAGGCGAATTCGCGCTTGAGGATGAGCGCGTCCTCCGCGAACCTCCGCGCGATTTCCGTGAGGAACTGCCGGACAGCCACTTCCCGATGGGTCATGCGCCATTCGCCGGTCTCCATCCGGACGAACTCGATCAGATCGCCGATCATGCCCTCCAGGGTCCGCGACTTGTCGAGGATGATGGAGAGGTATCTCTTCTGCGTGTCGGGCTCAGCCGCGTAGCCGTCCGCGATGGCCTCCACGTAGCCCTGGATGAGAGTCAGCGGGGTCGCAGGTCGTGCGACACGCCCATGATGAAGCGCGCGCGCCGGGCGTACTCCTCCTTGAGAGCGCGGCGCATGCTGTCGAAGGAGCGGGTGAGGGAGGCGATCTGGTCGTTGCCGCGCGCCGGGCAGCTCGAAATCGAGATCCCCATCCGCGATCCGCCGCGTGGCCCCTTCGAGGGTCAGGATGGACGGTTCAGCGAGCGCAGGATGAGAAAGCTCATCAGGGAAGAGAAGACCAGGAGCGCGATCGTGGGGTAGGTGACCAGCTCGAATGCCAGGGTCCTGAAGCGCGCCTCTTCGGGCCGGATCTTCGGGAGCTTGAGGATCAGCAGTGAATCGTCATTGCCGGGCGCGTGCGACGTCTCGAGCTGGAAATGGAACTGGTCGATGTGGGCCCGGATGTACTGCATGAGCAGCGCGCTCGTTGCGGGCGTGCCCGGCGGGAGCTCCGGGATGGTGGAGGAGGAGATCACGTCATCCCTGTCGAGGATCACGATGTCGAGGCCCGGCGGCCTCCCCTCTCCCAGCGCGGCAAGCTCGTGACGCCTGATGGCACGCGGCACCTTTCTGCCGATCCAGGACATGATCTGCGGATAGTTGGGCAGCGGCTCGCGCCCCCGGGCAACGTAGAACTGCTCGAACAGCATGAACGCGCTCACCAGGAAGGGCACGGCGATGATGCCGCCGACAAGGACGAGGAACTGCGTGCGCAGCTTCATGCGTGCACCGCCTCCGCGTTGAAACGGTAGCCCATGCCGTGCACGGTCTCGATGAACACGGGGGAGGCCGGATCCTTCTCGATCTTCTTGCGCAGCCTCTGGATATAGACGGCGACGGCGGTGATGTCGCCGTACTGGTTCCGCCAGACCTCGGCGTAGATCGTGTCCGGCGTCATGGCCTTGCCCGGGTGCGTGGCGAGGCACGCGAGGACTTCGAACTCCTTGGAGGAGAGCGGCACCTTCTCCCCTCCCTTCTTCAGCAGGTACCCGTCGATGTCCAGGGTGAAATCCCCGAACTTCACGCTGTTGGGACTGGACTTCAGGTCCGTGGAGCGGCGCAGCATGGCGCGCACCCGGGCCGCCAGCACCTTGGGGGAGAACGGCTTCGTGACGAACTCGTCCGCGCCGATCCCCAGGCCGAGAATCATGTCCTCGTCCGCGTCACGGGCGGAAACGATCATGACCGGGCACGGCGCTGTTCTTGCGGAGCCGCTGGAGGAACTCGAATCCGTCGATCCCCGGGAGGTTGATGTCGAGGACGACCAGGTCATACCGCTCCCGCCCGAACTGCGCCAGACCCTCCTCCCCCGTCTCGCAGATGTGGGCGTCCATGCCCTCCTTCTGCAGATAGAGGCGGATCAGGTCCGCCATCTCCTTCACGTCTTCAATAATCAGTATTTTCGCCTGCACGCATCTTCCCCCTGGCGTCGCCTCCCCTGCCGGAATCAGCCGCCCAGTTCCTGCCGACTCTGCAGAACCTTGATGAAAGCGTCAAGCTGTCTCTGCCGTCTCTGCAAGGGCGTCATCTGCGTTCCGCTGTTTTCACCGCCCCCCTGGAACTGCCGGTTTTGCCCGCTCCCCTCGCCCCCGCTTCCTGCCGCGTTCGCCGCGGCCTGCTGCCGATAGCGCTGGATGAGATCCTGCATTGCCTTGCGGAACTGCTCGTACTCCGCTTTCTGGGCCGCGGTCAGGATGCCGTCCACGTCCGCCCGCACCTGCGTCGCCTTGGAGGGCGTCGGGAGGGGGCTCTCCCTCAACGCGGTGAGAATCGGCAGGAGCTTCGCGATCTGGTCTTTGGTGAGAAAGAGCGCGGGATCCCGGGTGAACTGAAGCTGCTGCCTTTGCCCCCCCGCGGCCGCGCTCCGCCCGCCGTACATTCCCTGCGTTGCTTCCGGAGGGAGATAAAGTGAGAGCTGGCCTATAAGGCTCGGAACGTTGAATCCCTGGACGGCATTCGTTCCCCCCTGTGAGGACGACTGCGCCCAGGCGCCGAGGCCCCCGGCCAGAAGTCCCGCAAGAGCAATGAAGACTATCCTTCGTTTTGTCATTTATCGGTGCCTCCTACTCGAAATGCAAAGCCTGAATGGGATCCATGCGCGACGCCTTACGCGCGGGATAGATCCCGAAAAACAGCCCTACCGCGATCGAGAAGCCGATCGCCAGTCCCACGGTTCCCACGGTGAGAGACACCGTCATGTTGCCGAACTCGCTGATGAGGTTTGCCGCAAGGGCGCCCATCGCCCATCCGAGGAGACCGCCCAGCCCGGAGAGGATCATGGCCTCGATGAGGAATTGCGCCATGATGTCCCGCCGGCGCGCGCCGAGGGCTTTTCGGATGCCGATTTCCCGGGTCCTCTCAGTGACGGACACGAGCATGATGTTCATGATGCCGATCCCGCCGACAAGGAGACTGATGCCGGCAATGCTGCCGAGCATCAGCGTCATGATCGCCGAGACCCCCTGCACGGTCTGCAGCACGTCCTGCTGGCTCACGATGGAGAAATCGTCCGCCGCCCCGTCCTGGATCTTGTGCCTGTCGTGAAGCAGGGAGGCGATGTCCGACTTGGCCGCGGCGATCTGATCCTTGTCCACGACGCTGATGCCGATGCTCCGCACGTCCTTCTGATGGCGAAACCGCGCGTACACGGCGGTGAGCGGGACGATAATCGTGTCGTCCTGGCTGAAGAACCCGCCGCCGGCGCCTTTTTTCTGCAGCACGCCGATCACGCGGAAACTCACGTTGTTGATCTTCACCGACTTGCCCACCGGGTCTTCGTCCGCGAACAGGTTGGTGACCACGTCCTGCCCGAGCACCGCGACGGTGCGGCTGGCGCGGTAGTCTTCCTGGGTGAAAAAAGCCCCCTCGTCCAGCGGCCAGTTGCGGACGTCGACATAGTCCGTGCTTGTCCCCACGATCGAGGTGTTCCAGTTGTTTTTCTTGTACGTCACCTGCTGCCGGGTCGTCGCCTCGGGCTCGACTCCCACGAGGCCCTGCACGCCCGCCCGTATGGCGTTTGCGTCGTCGATGGTGAGGGTCGAAACCGATCCGAAGCCCTGGCGCACCCCTCCGACATTCGCGCTCCCGGGCGTGACGGTGAGGAAATTGCTCCCCAGCCCCTGTATCTGCTTCTGCACGCCCGCCGTTGCCCCCTGGCCGACCGAGACCATTGCAATCACCGCGCCGACGCCGATGAGGATTCCGAGAATCGTGAGGACGGCCCGCATCTTGTTCTGCAAGAGCGATCGGGCGGCCGATCGGACGTTCTCCCACAGCTCCGCGGGGGTGAGGAAACCGTGGCGTTCCTGACCGCCGCGTGTCGCGGCCGCCCTGATCTTCTGCACGTCGATCCCGGCGCCGTTCATCCCTTTGGGTTTCGCCACCGCCTCGTCGCTTATGATGACACCGTCCTTGAATTTCACCATCCTCCGGGCGTAGGCGGCCACGCTTTCTTCGTGGGTCACCATGAGGATGGTGATCCCCGCTTTGTTCAGGCTGAGGAAAATGTCCATGATCTCGTCGCTCATCCTGCTGTCGAGATTTCCCGTTGGTTCGTCGGCAAGGATGATGGAGGGAGCATTCACGAGCGCCCGCGCGATTGCCACGCGCTGCTGCTCGCCGCCGGAGAGCTCATTGGGGCTGTGGCTGCCGCGGCGGGGCATACCGACGGCCTCCAGCAGGGCGTGTGCCGGCTTGTCCCTCCTCCGCTCTCCCGTGTAGATAAGGGGGAGCTCGATGTTGCGCTCCGCGCTCGTGCGGGAAAGAAGATTGAAGCCCTGGAATACGAATCCGATGGACCTGCTGCGCACGCCGGCGAGCTGGTCGTCCGACATGGTGGACACATCGGTTCCGTCCAGCACGTACGTGCCCGTGGTCGGGTGATCGAGGCAGCCCAGCAGGTTGAGGAAGGTCGATTTGCCCGAGCCCGAGGGCCCCATGACCGCCACAAACTCGCCCGGTTGCAGCGCGAACGACACGCCTTTCAGCGCGTGTACTTCCACGGTCCCCGTGTCGTACGTCTTGGTGAGGTTCTCCGTAATGATGAGGGGGCGTCCCATTCTTCCCTCTTTTCTCTCTACCGAAGCACCCGGAAAACCTGTCCCATGCCGCCGGGTCCGCTTTGCTGCGTCGTGCGCGTGGAAGTCTTGCGCTGCACGACGACCTCCTGGCCTTCATCCAGGCCCGCGACGATCTGGGTCCTGGTCCCGTCGGTGGCGCCGCTCTGCACGTCCCAGGAAATCAGCTGCCCGCCGTCCATGATGGTCACCTGGGGTGAGCCGTTGTTCGACTTGATGGCCGACGCGGGCAGGGTGAGAACGTTCTTCAATGAGAGCACCGAGATTTCGGCGTCCGCGTTCATCCCCCAGAGGATCTTTCCGTCGTGGTTGGGCACTTCTATGGTCGTGCTGAACACGGACACATTGTTCACCACCTGGGCGTGCTGGTCGATCTGCGTGACCTTGCCGGCAAACTGCAGATCAGGATAGCTGGAAGGGGTCACGGCGGCCGATTGGCCGACTCTGACCTGGGACATGTCATTCTCATTGACCTGCGCCTGAAGCCACATTGGATCGGGATTCACCACGGTGGCGACGGCCGTGCTCGGGCTCACCAGGTCCCCGACATTGACCAGGACCTCGGCCACCATGCCCGCCATGGGAGACCGGATGACCGCCGAATCGAGTATGAGCTTCGCCATCTGCATGTCGTAATCAGCCTGCGCCACGACGGCTTCCTGGGCGCTGATCACGTCTTCCTGAGACTGCGCCTTCGTGTTCTGGTAAGAGAGCTGGGACGCGTCGTAGGTGGCTTTCGCGGAAGCGAGCTGACGCTCCGCATCGGAAAGCTGGTTCTTCGAGGCCAGCCCCTTCTCTGCAAGCGTCTTCATGTTGTCGTAGTTTTCCTGCTGGGTGGCGACGGTGACCTGCGCCTGGGTGAGGGCCGCCTGTGCCGCCGCAAGATCCATGTCCGCCGGCTTGGCCTTCAGATTGTCCAGCTTCACCTTTGCCGACTGGAGGTTCGCCACGTCGCTCTTCAGGGTCAGGTCCAGACCCGTGGATTCGATTTCCGCCAGGGGCTGCCCGGCGCGCACGCGCTGGCCTTCGACCACGTCGATCTTCACGATCTTGCGCGTCGGCATGTTGGAATCGGGGCGTATCGTCACGATCGTGTTCGGCTGAAACTGCCCGGAGGCGGCAACGGACGCGTTGAGGTCCCCGCGCGTCACCTTGACCACGCTGATGCTCACCGGGTCTTTCGATGCCGCCGGGTCGGCCGCGGGAAAGATTTTCCCGCGGAACAGGAAGAGCCCCATCCCTGCCGCCACAACGGCCACTGCAATGATGATTCCCGCTTTCGATGCGCGCTTCACGTTCTCATCTCCCTGAACCCACGTCTTGATCCTCCTTGGATCCCTATTCTCCCATTGTATTCTGCAGGGCGAGCACCCCGAGCTGGGCGTCGCTGCGGGCCTTCCCCTCGTTCACCCGGGCCGTGGTCAGCGCCACCGAGGCGGTGAGCACGTCGAGGTTCGAGTTGACGCCGGAGTCGTACTGGAGGCTCGCCAGATCGTACTGGCTCTGCGCAAGGTCAAGGCTTTCCTGGGCAAGCTCCACCCTGCCGATCAGGTCACGCAGACTGTAGAGGGCGTTTTTCACGTCCGTGGCGATGCTCGAGGCAAGCTGCTGCTGCTGCAGGGTGTACGAGTCCTTCTGCATTGCCGCCTGCCTGACTTGAGCGTCGATGGAACCCGCGTCATAGATCGGGGCTGCCACGTTCACGCCCGCGTTCCAGCTGAAGACATCCGTGCTCCGCGACCAATCGTGCGTGTAGGTGAGGCCGCTGCTCGCCTTCACAGTCGGCGTCGCCTTGCCTTTGTTGAGCGCCAGGTCGATGTCCGTCGACGCCTGGCTCAGCATGAGCTGCCGCATGTCGGAACGCTGGGCAAGCGCGCGCGCAACGGCCGCGGCCACGTCAAGACTGGGAAGCGGGAGGTCCCCGACCTCAGCCACCTGGTACACCCTGTCCAGAGGCCATCCGGCCAGGGCGGAGAGCTTTTCGCGGTCGACCTCGAGGGTCCCCTGGGCAAGCCGCAGGTCCAGCTCCGCCTGCTTCTGGTTGACCTGGGCCTGCTTGATGTCGATCTGGCTTGCGCTGTGCGCGTCGAAGAGAGCCTGGGTTTTTATGCTCTCCTGCTGTCTCTGGGCCAGGGTGCCCTGATAGATCTCGAACTGGCGCTGCGCGGCGAGCAGCGTATAGTACGCCTGCTTCACCTGGTAGATGATGGTGTTGCGATTGGCATCTTCCGAGGATTGCGTTCCCTGAAGAGAGAGAGCGGCTTTACGGGTTGCGGCAAGATTGCTGCCGCCCGGGTAGCCGTCCCAGAGGGTCGCGCTTGCGGAAACCGAGAGAGCCGATGTCTGAGCAGGAGTGGCTTCCTCCGTGAGCGTGTGACCGGCCGTGACGTTCAGGCTTGTCGACAGCGGGGCGCTGAGGGACAATCCTGCCTGCCCCGTGTCCTGGGCAAAGGCTGACTGGCCCAAGGCCAGGAGGCGCGTATCGTAGGGCGCGCCCTGGTGGGTCGCGGAAGCGGTGCCGGTCAAGCCCAGAGAGTTCGCCGCTGCCGCCTGCGTGTATTGGGCCTGCGCGATTGCCACGGTTGCCCTGGAAATGAGGATACCCGGGCCGCTCGTGAGCGCCTGGTCGACCATCTGGGAGAGGGTGACCACGAGGGTGGGATCCGCAGCCTGTGCATGGGCGACGAAAGAAACGAATGCGAGAACAGTGATTGCCATCCGCAGTCCCGGCGCCCCGCGCTTGATTTGCATATGCCAAGGGTACATGCCGGAGGCCGTCGAACGCCATAGACGCAGCGTGAACGCTCGATAAAAATCTGTTATCTGGAGGAAGGGTGCCGCTCCCAGGATTTCACGACAGGGTGCATGAGGGCCGGACCCGGGTCCGACGGGTCGAGCGTTCTTCCCACCTCCGCGTAGGCGGCAATCCGGCGCTCCAGCGGGAGGTCTGCCAGGGGATTGTCGGAGCGGAACAGGCCATAGCGCTCTTCGCAGTCGGCCAGCCGCTCGTGGGCAATCAGGGCCCACGTCGCGTCGATGAGGTGGGAGAATTCGGGGAGGAGGAGCTCGGGGCAGTTGAACGACTGCCGCGGGCTGTTGATGTCCACGCCGCTGATCTCCATGAACCCGTGCTGCGCGCAGAGCGCGCGCACGCGGCGCAGCTGTTCCAGCGTGTTGCGCGGAGGCATGTACGCGATGGCGCGGAAGCCCAACCGCCGGGCCTCCCCCATCAGCTCGTCCAGATACCCGTCCTCAAAACGTTCGGCCTTCTTGTCCCCGGTCGGGGAATCAGTGACGTCGCCCAGGTAGGCGTAGCAGGGGATTGCGCCGATTTCTTCCGCGAAGCGCACCGCGCGCAGGACCGGGATGCATTCTTCGTCGTCCGGCTGGATGAAAGCCTTTTCCATGAAGGAGCTTTTCAATACGCCGAGCAGGTCGAACAGGAGCGATTCATTGGAGGGATCAACCAGGTATTCGACGATCCGGGCGGGAGGGACGATGCCGAGGGCGGTGCGCAGGAAGGCTGCAATCGGCTCACCGCGGCCTGCCTTTTCCACGATCTTTTGCGCAACGGCAAGGAGAATATGCCGCTCGGTGATGGTCCCTCCCTCCTCGGCGCACGAGACGGCACGCACGTCTTTTTGCCAGTCCAGCCGAGGAAGGCCATAGCCGGGCAGGAGGGCGTTCAGCCGCTCCACCATGCGCCGCTCCCTCAGTTCCCGCGAGGCCTGGATGGGCCGCAGGAATGCGCGCACGGCGGGCACGCTGCGCGCGGGCACCCCGTGCATCATCATGTACAGCACGCCCACTGAATCCGGGTTGTTGATCTTCCTCCCCTCGAGCCGCGTGCCTGCGGCGCTGACACGCAGCTCCACGCCGGCGGTGGTGGCAATGCCGAGGATCCTCCCCGCCTCGCGCATCTCGGCGGCCCCCGCAATCGAGTCATGGTCCATGATGCCTACGGCGGCGAGCCCCGCGGCCCTGGCGCGCTCCGCGGCCGCGGACGGGGAATAGGGACTGAAGGAGTAGATCGTGTGCACGTGGCAGTTGACTTCCCGGCCCACTGGGTGTCCAGGCGAACCGCCGCGCGATGCGGAATCCGCCGAGTACGCGAGTACGCGTTCCGCGCGAACGCGGTACGTCGATGCGAGCTGACGCAGCGCGTCAAGACGGTCGCGCGCGGTGGGGGCATTCAAGGGATCGGACATGGGCGGATTCTGCCGCGCGTGCAAGGCACTGTCAACGCGGGAGCACGGCGGGCGGATGACTCGGGCGCCGCGGTACTCCGCGGATTCGGCGTCTCATCCGGGAACGCGAAGGACCCGACGGAAGCGCTCATGGAGCTGCTGACCGTCGATCCCCAGAGGGCTGCTGATGATCCCCCCTGCCATGTCCGCATGGCCGCCGCCGAAGCCGATGCCCTGGAGAGCCTCCTGCACCACCCGGGAAGCGTTCCATTCCTCCCGCTCGCTGCGCACCGATACGTTGATCACGCCGTCGTTGCGCGCGCAGAGCACGACGAACTCGGCCTCTTCCAGGGTGATGAAGAAATCCCCGAGGATGCCGAGCAGATTCTGGTTGCAGCCCTCGGGAAACCAGCAGAAGGCGACCCTGTCGCGGACCTGCACGTTGGCCAGCGCATGGCGGTAGAACTCGAGGTCCCTGGTCTGGATGGAGTTGCGAAGGATCGAGTTTTCCAGCCGTACATCCGACCGCGCGTAGAGGTCCGCGTAGGCCTGGATGTCCTCCCTGCTCACCTGCCGGGTGAGAAGGGCCGTGTCCATGTTGATGCCGATCATGAGCGCCGTGGCGACCTCTCGCGGGATCTCCACATGCTCTTCCCGGAAGTAGCCGTAGATCAAAGTGGCGCAGGCGCCCAGGCCGGGTCGGATGTCGACGAACGGCACATTGTCGGGAGTCTTCACGTCGTGATGGTCGATCACGGCGATCTCGTCCCCGGGCAGGTCCGTGACGTTCTTGCTCCCCTTGCACCCGTCCACGATCACGATGGGGTCGCGAGGGTTTATTTCAATGCCCGCGGCCTGCTCGACATCGATTCCGAGGTCACGGATCATCCGGCGCAGCGAATCCCTCAACAATTCTCCCCCGAACACGATGCGGGAAGACACTCCGGCACTCTTCAACAGCACCTGCAGCCCGAAGGCCGTGGCGACTGCATCGCAATCCGGAAAATCGTGCGTCTGCACGTAGACCGGACGCCGCGCGCCGATGACATTCAACAGCTCCCCCAGTTTTCCCATCACCTCCAGATTATATTGCCGGGGCACGAATGTCACGGGGTACCGTGACCGCGAATGTCACGGGGTACGCGAGTACGCGTTCCGCGCGAACGCGGTACCGCGGCCGTCGGTTTGACAGCCCCCTGCCGCCCGTCTACAATCCCTACCCGGGGGCAGACATGGCCGAGACCGGGAAGAAGAAATACGGGAAGGGCGCTCTCATCTACATCGAATCGGATGAGGAAAGCGACGATGTGTTCGTGCTCGAAACGGGTGAAGTGGAGCTGACGGGAACCCCGGGCTTGCCGCGCTTCCGGTCCCTCCTGGGACCCGGGGATATCTTCGGCTTCACCTCCTGCCTCTGCCGCCGTCCCCGCATGGAAACCGCGATTGCCCGCACGGACTGCATGTGCGCCGTGCTCGAACGCGAACGATTCATCGAATCGGTAGAGGCCAATCCCGAGGTGGCCGGCCGCATCATCTCCTACTTCGCCCAGGAGCTGCGCGCGTTCGACGAAATGGTGGTCTCCCCCTCCGAGGAGGCAAGCGTTTCCGACGACGAGACGCGCCTGTATGAGCTTGCCGAGTACTATCAGAAAAAGCGCAAGGAGGCGCATGCGCGTCATGCGCTGGGGCGTCTACCAGCGCCGATTTCCGGGCGGGTCACGCGGCGCCGAGGCCGCGGCGCATATCGCCTCGCTCACGGGCACGGTTGGCCCCCCGGCCGCGCCGGTCACGCGCGGTCTCTGCAGGGTGTTCGCCGACCGGCAGATGATCTTCTGCGAGTATGAGCCGGGAAACGAGCTGTACATCATCAAGTCGGGAAAGGTGGAGATACTGAAGATCAATCCGCCCGAGGAGATACTGCTGTCGATCCTGCGGGAGGGCGACATTTTCGGGGAGCTCTCGATCGTCTCCAGCGCCCCCCGCAGCGCTACCGCGGTGAGCGCGGGAGAGACGCTGCTTCTTCCCGTCTCCCGCGAATCGCTGCCGTCGGTTTTCGGAAAGTCCCCGGCAACGGTCGGGCGCATCCTCGCCGCCCTCAGCCAGCGGCTGTGGTTCACGTTCATCCGTCTGCGCGCGAAGGTCTATGAGAACCCGCTCACCCGGGCGTACGTGCTTCTGGAAAACAAGCTCCTGGAAGACCGGGTATCCCTTACCAGCACCAAGCCGTATACGCTGCCTCTGGGCATCGCGGACATCCTCGGCATGGCCGGCGTGCCCTCGGATCAGATGGACAGCGTAAAGGGCCTGCTCTCGGACGATCGCAACCTCGCCTTCCAGTTCCGGCAGCTCACCATCGAGAACCCCAGCGCCCTGGAAGCTAAGGCGCGATATTTCCGCACGCGGGACCATCTGGACAGTCCCGAGCTGAAAGCCGCCGTCTCCCCGAGAAAGCGCGCCGGGCAGGATCGGACTGGACATGCATGAGCTGCGTGTCCCTCCAGAGAAGATCCCGGGATAAACCCGCAAGCTCGCGGATGGACTCCTGAGATCGTCGGCCCTTCGAGACTACTCTCGAAGGACAAGGACGCCCTTGGCAAGGAGCTCCACGCTCCCGCCGACCCTCCCCCCGCCCAGCAGGTCGGTCAGGTGCCGGGCGCCGAAGTCGATTCTCACCGCCGCGTCGTTGTGATTGAGGACGAACAGAAACGATTGCCCGTCCTTGGTTCTCCGCGTTGCTTCAACGCCCGCAGGCGCGCGCATGACGGACTCGACATTTTTCTCCTCAGCCAGGACCGCAGCCAGCCGTGACAAAAACTTCTTCTCGGGCACGGTTGCCAGGTACCACGCTGAGCCCGACATCACGCGGTTTCTTGTCAGACACGGCATTCCCTTGTAGAAGTCCGCGCCGTATTCGGCCAGCACCTCGGCGCCTTCCGCGTGGAGCAGGTCGCAGAGCAGGCCGCACTCGAATGAGCCCGCCAGATTGCCCATGGCCTTTTTCATGATCATCGGAGTTCTTCTGGTCCGGCAGAAGGGCGTCGATCTCCTCCACCCAGATCCCCAGCAGCGAGCGAAGCTCCCCCGGGTAACCGCCCAGGGTCACGAGATCGTACTGGTTCACGATTCCGCTGAAGAAGGTCGTGAGGAGCGTGCCGCCGCGCTCCACGAACTCCGACAAGCGGCGGGCGACTCCCGGCTTGAGCATGTAGAGCACCGGCGCCACCACCACCTCGTAGCGGGCAAGGTCGTGCTCTTCACCGACCATGTCCACGGAATAGTTCTGAGACCAGAACGCCTCGTGCCACGCGCTGACCTGCGCCACGTACTTCAAGGCCACGCTGGGGCCCGAGCTCATCTCCACCGCCCACCAGTTCTCCCAATCGAAGAGCACGGCAATCCTGGATTCCACCCTGGAGTCCACAAGCGCGTCCCCAAGTCCGGCAAGCTCGCGGCCGAGCGCCGCCACTTCACGGAACACGCGCGTGTTCTCGTGACCTGCATGGGCAATGACCGCGCCGTGGTATTTCTCACATGCCCCGCGTGATCTCTTCAGCTGGAAAAACTGCACCGTGTCGGCGCCCCGCGCCACCGCCTGCCAGCTCTGAAGCCGCATCACCCCCGGCCGCTTCAGGCTGTTGTACGGCTGCCAGTTCTGCTGGCTGGGGGTCTGTTCCATGAGCATGAAGGGCTGCCCCGCTTTCAGCCCCCGCATGAGGTCGTGCCGCATTGCAATGTCGCTGACGGGCGTGTCCAGGCTCGGGTAGCTGTCCCAGGAGACGACGTCCATCTCCCGCGCCCACCGAAAGTAGTCCAGTGACTTGAATGTGCCCATCAGGTTTGTCGTGACGGGAACATCGGGCGTCAGCGACTTGATGGCGTCGCGCTCCGCCTTGAAACATTCCAGAATGCTCTCGGAGTTGAACCGGTAGTAGTCGAGAGTGATTCCTTGGAAAACGGTGCGAGTGGCATCCAGGTGCTCGCTCAGAAGGCTCGGGAGCACGATCTGATCCCAGTCGGTGAAGGTGTGTCCCCAGAAGCTCGTATTCCAGGCATCATTCAGCGCAGTGAGAGTGCCATAGCGCTGTTTCAGCCACTGGCGGAATGCCCGCTCGCAGGTGTCGCAATAACAGCTTCCCCCGTACTCATTGCCCACGTGCCACGCAACAAGAGCCGGGTGCTTCCCGTAGCGCTCCGCCATCCTGCGGGCAAGAGCGGGCGCGAATCGGCGGAAGGTGGGGCTGTTCGGACAGAAGTTGTGCCTCCCGCCGAACTTCCGCCTGTACCCCTCAATTGTCGTCCGCAGCACATCCGGATAGCGAGTGGCCATCCAGGCCGGCACGGCGCCGGTGGAGGTGGCGATGCAGGCGTAGATCCCGTGCGTGGACAGAAGGTCCATGACCCTGTCCAGCCAGGAAAAATCGTATGTGGACTCGTCGGGCTGGAGTTTTGCCCACGCAAACACGGTCAGCCTTGCCACGTCAATGCCGGCCAGCTTGAGAAGCCTCATGTCCTCCTGCCAGGTCTCTTCGGGCCATTGGTCGGGATTGTAGTCCCCGCCGTACCAGATTTTGGGCAGCTTCGTACTGATCATGAACGCTCCTCCCCGCGAGTATAACCGCGGGCTTCCTGATGGGGAATGGGAGGGCGGACGGCGGGCGGCCCGGCTTGGAATAAGACGGTCCGCCGGGGCCCCGCGCTTGACGCGTCCCTTTTCGAGGAGTAGAGATAACTCCATGAGAAGGCCAGCTTCATCGGTCGCAACCGCCGACCAGGAACGGACCCTCCTCACGGCGTGCGCGCTTTCTCCCGAGGAATGCCTCGCGCACCTGGCCACCCGTGAAAAGGGCCTGTCGGAAGAAGAGGCCGAGGAGAAGCGCAGGCAGTTCGGGACCAACGAGGTGATCACCAAGAAGGGCGGGGCGCTCCTGCGCACCTACCACCGGTTCGCCAACCCGCTCGTCATCCAGCTCCTGATCATCGCCGGGGTTTCCTTCATCATGGGGGATCTGCGCTCCACCATCGTGGTGGGCGGCATGGTGCTCATCAGCGTCGGGCTCTCCTCCCTCCAGGAGGAGAGATCGGGGCGCGCGGTGGAGAAGCTCCAGGCCATGGTCCGCACGACGGTGAACGTGCTGCGGGAGGGCAAGGACACGGAAATCCCGCTGGCGCAGATCGTCCCGGGAGACGTGGTCCTGCTGGACGCCGGTTCGCTCGTGCCCGCCGACCTGCGGCTGATCGTCGACCAAGGACTTCTTCGTCAGCCAGAGCGCCCTGACGGGGGAGTCGATGCCGGTGGAGAAAAGCGCCGCCGCGGTGCCGGGCAACGGCAAATCGGCGCTCGAGCTTCCCAACGCGTGCTTCCAGGGCACCAACGTGCTCTCGGGAACCGCGCGGGGGGTGGTGGTCAACACGGGGGCCCGGACGTACTTCGGCGCCATCACCCGCAAGCTTGCCGGCCAGCGCTCGAAGACGAGCTTCGACAAGGGAATTGCGGGATTCACCTGGCTCATGATCCGTTTCATGGTGGTGATGGTGGCCGTGGTGTTCCTCATCATCGGCCTCACGAAGCACAACTGGGTGGAGGCCCTGCTCTTCGGCCTGGCCGTCGCCGTCGGGCTCACCCCCGAGATGCTCCCGATGATCGTCACGGTGAACCTGGCCAAGGGCGCCCTGGCGATGTCGAGGAAGAAGGTCATCGTCAAGCGTCTGAACTCCATCCAGAACTTCGGCGCCATCGACATCCTCTGCACCGACAAGACGGGCACCCTGACCCAGGACAGGGTCGTACTGGAAAAGTACGTGGACGTCTCCGGCAAGCAGAGCGACGAGGTGCTGCGCTACGCCTACATGAACAGCTTCTACCAGACGGGGCTGCGCAACCTCCTGGACCGGGCCGTGCTCGCGCACGGCGAGTTCGAGGTGGAGCGCCGCTGCAGGAAGGTGGACGAGATCCCGTTCGACTTCACGCGCAAGCGCATGTCGGTGGTCGTGGAATACGAAGGGCGACCA
Organism: uncultured Spirochaetota bacterium; assembly: GCA_963820435.1. Taxonomy (GTDB): domain Bacteria; phylum Spirochaetota; class Spirochaetia; order SZUA-6; family Fen-1364; genus Fen-1364. The sequence continues at coordinate 288,878 of CAWGAC010000018.1, forward strand.
CGTCCTGATCTGCAAGGGCGCCGTGGAGGACGTGTTCAAGGTCTGCGCCTCCTACCAGGTGGAAGACGACATCCTTCCCCTGATCGACATGATCCGCCAGGACGTGCTGGAGGACTACGAGGCGCTGAGCGCGGACGGCTACCGGGTGCTCGCCATCGCCTACCGGGAGTTCCCGCGCGACAAGACGGTTTTCGCCGCCGCGGATGAGAGCGACCTGATCCTCCTGGGCTACATCGCCTTCTTCGATCCTCCCAAGGAGTCCACGGCGCAGTCCCTGAAGGCCCTGAAGGACGCGGGGGTCGCGGTGAAGATCCTCACCGGTGACAACGACCTGGTCACCCGCAAGGTCTGCAAGGACGTGGGCATCGACGTGGAGCACCTCGTGACCGGGCCCCAGCTCCAGGGGCTCACGCCCGAGCAGCTGGTGGAGACCGCGGAGAAGGCCACCGTCCTCGCGCGCCTTTCCCCCACTCAGAAGGAGCAGGTCATCCAGGCCCTGCAGAGCAAGGGCCACGTCGTGGGGTTCATGGGGGACGGGATCAACGACGCCCCTGCCCTCAAGAAGGCGGACGTCGGGATCTCCGTGGACACCGCCGTGGACGTGGCCAAGGAGGCGGCCGACATCGTCCTGCTGGAGAAGAGCCTCCTCGTCCTGGACGACGGCATCATCGAGGGCCGCAAGGTCTTCGGCAACATCATCAAGTACATCCGCATGGGGGCAAGCTCCAACTTCGGCAACATGTTCAGCGTCGTGGGCGGCAGCTACTTCCTGCCCTTCCTCCCCATGCTGCCGATCCAGGTCCTCACGAACAACATGCTCTACGACATCTCCCAGATCGGGATCCCGTCCGACACGGTGGACCCGGAGTTCACCACCGTGCCGCGCAAATGGAACATCGGCAACATCAGGCGGTTCATGTACTTCATCGGGCCCATGAGCTCCATCTTCGACTATGCGACATACTTCCTCATGCTGTACTTCTTCGGGTGCATCGGGTTTACGGCGGCCGGCACGAGCCCGGACATGAAGGCGCACTACGAGGCGCTCTTCCACACGGGCTGGTTCGTGGAATCCATCCTCACCCAGACCCTCATCGTGCACGTCATCCGGACCCGAAAGATCCCCTTCATCCAGAGCCGCGCCAGCCCCGTCATGCTCTTCTTCACCCTGCTGGTCATGGCCATCGGCGTCGCGCTCCCCTACACCCCGCTGGCGGGCTTTCTGGGCTTCGTGCCCCTGCCCGGCCATCTACTGGGCGTGGATCGCCGGATTCCTCGTGATCTACTGCGTGCTCACTCACCTGGTGAAGACCTGGTTCTTCAGGAAATTCGGAGTGGACTGAAATGTCACCAGGAGTGACCGCATGAAAAGCCTCCTGGATGCGCTTCAGGAAGGGCGGCTCATCGAGCTTCCCGAGATCGACAAGGGAAAGATCCTGAATCTCCTGGCCACCCTGATCGAGGCCATCCCGGACTTCCGCAGCGGCGTCGATTTCGCGGGCGCCGTTGCGGCCCGGGAGACTGCGGCAAATACCGGCATCAGCTCTTGGATGGGCATGTCCCCACGGCCGCGTCTCCGGTGAAGGAGAGCTGTTCTGCGCCATCGGCTGGAGCCCCACGGGCATCGACTACGGCGCTCCGGACGGCAAGCCCGTGCGCATCGTGGTCATGCATTACATCCCGGATTCGCAGAAGAACGTGTACCTGAGGGAGATCTCCGGCCTCGCCAAGGCGATCAAGAGCGAACCCCGCGCTGGGCGAGCTGTCCAGCCTGAAGGACCTCGGCGAAGTGAGGCACCGGCTCATCGATCTTCTGACCGCCGCCGTGGACAGCGCCCTCCCGGACGTGAAGGCGCGCATGATCCAGCTGGAGGCCAAGCAGGCCGTGTCCGCTCTTGCCGAGACGCTGCCGGCGGATGTTCTGGCGTCGCTCAACCTGATACCCCTCACCATCGTGGTCGTGCCCGGCGCAAAGCCCATCGTGCTGGCGCAGGACAAGGAAATCGTGCTGCAGATAGAGACCACACCTGAAATGGCGGCGCCGCTCGCCGCCCGCATCCCCTTTGACAAGGCAGGATATCGCATCATCACGCGATCTGTTTCATCCTATCTGCCCGGATCGACTGCTGTATGACTGCATCGCGGTGAAGCTGGCGGGCAGCCAGAGCAAATAGAGGAGGACATCGATGGCGGCACGAACGACCTACCAGGGCCTCGTGGAGAAGGTATTCTTCAAGGGTCGGAGCTCACGGGCGAGCGAGGCTTTTGCATATATCGCGGCGAACCTCTTTCTCCTCCTGGTCGTGTTCTACATCCTCCTCAATACGATTGTGTACGACTGGACGGGCGCCCTGTATACGCGGGGGTTTCATCTCAACACGGCCCTGGACAACCTGATCCCCTTTGCGCCGGCATGGGCCATCTTCTATCTGTACCTTTTCTATCCGCTCTCCGTTCTCACGATGGCCTGGTTCGCGCTCATTGAATACAAGAAAGGAATCGCCCTTGCCTTCTCCCTTGTGCTCATCAACCTGGCCGCGGACCTCGTCTACATCGTGTTTCCCGTGACCACGGATATCTACCGCGAGACGCTCCTGGCTCACCCTCTTGCCGGAAACCCCTTTGCCGCGGCGATGTACGCGCACTTTGGGAAGGACCCTTCGTTCAACTGCTTTCCCAGTCTCCATGCCGCGGTATCGGTGATCTGCTTCTACGCCTGGTACCGCTATGCGCGCGTGAAACCCAACAGGATCACGCGCGCAATCGCGATCGGGATGCTGGTCGTGGCGACGGGCGTCGTGCTCTCCACGCTTTTCGTCAAGCAGCACTACATCGCGGACGAGATTGCGGGCATCCTTCTCGCATGGGGAATCGGGAAATGGATGTTCGATCTCTTCTGGAAACCAAGGGCTCACGCCTCGGTGTAGCCGCGCCGCGGTACGGGAGTACCCGTTCGGCGGGCACGCCGGTACGCCGCGGATTTTCCCCTCCTGCTATAACAGTTCGTTAATAAATCTTCATCAAACATTAATGCCTCATTAATGGAGCGCGGGCGCATCTGGGAGTAGATTCATCGCGTATACAGAAGTGAGGTGAGCATGAATAACGCGCTGGCAAGAAGGGAACGCAGGCTCGCGGGGGAGGAAGACAATCTTCTTTCGCTGTACCTCAAGGACATCAACAAGGTCTCGCTCCTCACCCGGAGCGAGGAGGAATCACTGGCCCGCGAGGCCGTCCGGGGAAACGCCCTGGCCAAGGAAAGGCTCATTCGCGCAAATCTCCGGTTCGTGGTGAACGTCGCAAAGAAGTACCAGCATAAGGGGCTTCCGCTGGAAGACCTCATCAGCGAGGGAAACATCGGCCTCATGCGCGCGATCGATCGCTTCGACGTGGAGAAGGGCTATCATTTCATCTCGTATGCCGTCTGGTGGGTCAAGCAGGCCATCCTGAGCGCCCTCAGCGAGAAATCGCGGACGATTCGGCTTCCCACGAACAGGGCTCTCGAGCTGTCGAAGATCCAGCAGAACGAGGGGGAGAAGACCTCGGCCACCGGCAGCGCGGCCAGCCTGCTCAACGTCGGCCGGGAGCCTCTCTCCCTGGACGCGCCTTCCGGTCCGGATGAGGATTCCGCTCCCTTCGGTGAAACAGTGGAAGACAGGGCAGCCCCCCGGCAGGATGAGCTCGCCATTGAAAGCTGCCTGCGGGAAGAGATCAACGCGGTGCTCGGTTCTCTGGCCCGCAAGGAATCGGAAATCATCCAGTACCGGTTCGGCCTCAATGGCAGGAAGCCTCTCTCCCTCAGGGAACTGGGGGCGAGATTCAGGCTCACAAAGGAAAGAATTCGCCAGATCGAAAAGAAGGCGATCAGGCAGCTGCAGAGCTCCGCGCGGAGCGGCATGCTGCGCGCGTACATGGATGTCTCTGCCGACATGCCCGTATAAGGCGGCTAATACACCTTCACGAGCTGGGAAGCGCCGGACAGATTGTTCGTCTGGATCAAGGGGTTTCCCGCGTAGTAGAGAGTGGAGGCGCCGCTGGCGGAAAGGCTGATCTGGCTCGCGTTTATCCACGCCTCGCTCGCCCCGCTCACTATTACCGTTGCCCGGGCGGCCGCGCACGACAGGAGATTGGCCGTGCTCGCTCCCGAGACGGTCACAGTTTCGCTGGTGGTCGTGCCGCCGATGCTCAGAGAGCTCGCTCCCGAGAGGTCGGCATTCACGGCAGTGCAGGACAGGCCCTTGATGTCCGCGAGACTTGCACCTGATAGCGTGACGTCCAGGGGCTGCGTCGATGTGAATCCGGAGTCCACCCGGGCCTCGGAGGCCCCTGACAGGTCGAGACCGACAAGGACGGGCATGTGCACTTCCGCGTTGAATGTGATGCCGTGGTAATTGTTGCCCTGCGCGAGCCCGATCAGCACCGAGCCGGCGCCGTTCCTTCTGACCTCCAGGTTGGGGAGGAGATTGTCGTCACAGGTCACTCTGACCGAATACGCCGTATCAGGCACCACGTGCACCCGGCATGCCTGGGTCGCGGCGATCGTGGAAAAGTCGGTGAAATTGTAGGTCGACGTCGTCAGGTAGCCCGATCCCTGCACGAGGGGAAAGAAATCGCACCCCGCCAGCAGCCCGACCACGGCCGCACACAGAGCGAGAAGAAGGCGCTTCATGTCTATTGAACCCCCGGGAAGGAGAAACCCGTCACCGCGGCCGCTCCTGGCGGCATTTGCGGCCGCTCCTGGCGGCATTTGCGGCCGCTCCTGGCGGCATTTGCGGCCGCTCCTGGCGGCATTTGCGCAATTCCAGTATGCTTTGAGTCATGTCGACAATCACATCAGGCCCCCGTGCTGCCCCGGCGTCGCTGCCCCTCCGTCAGAGGCCGCTCGATATCGTGATCCTGGCGTATCTCATCTTCAACCTCGTTGCGATCACGTACCTGTTCGACCTGGAGCAGATCCTCATCCCCGACACATCCCATTTCATCTATCCCGCATGGCCGCCCCGATTCATCGTGGATCTTTCTCACTGGTGGGGCCGGAATTTCGACCCCCTCCTCTATGCGCGGCCGCCCTGGTGGCGCGCGACGATCTGGATCGACGCGGTCCTCTTCGGGCCGTACTCCGTGTTCGCGATCTATGCTTTCATCAAGGGCAGGAACTGGATCAGGATGCCGAGCATCATCTACGCCTCGGTCATGCTTACGAATGTCACCATTATCATGAGTGAAGAGATCTGGGGGCCGCACGCAACACCGCACCTGGCTGCGGTAGTGGGCGCCAACGCTTCCTGGGTGATCGTCCCCCTGCTTATTCTTTTCCCGGGATGCGCCGGGACCCGTTCCCCTCTTATTCTCCCCGCGCGGCCGCGGAGTAGCCTTCCAGGACGCGCCGGACGCTTTCACGCAGGAGATCCCGGGGGTCGGTTCCCAACCGGCTTTCACGCACGGCCGCATGGTGGAGCGGCAGGAACTGGCTCAGGAGTGTCCCGGGAATCGCGATACGTCGCAGGTTGGCAAAGAGCCTCTCGACTGCCTCGACCACCTCAGGTTGGGTCCAATAATAACGGCTTCGATCGGAAAGGCTGTATTTCCGCGCCAGCCTTTTCTGAGACTCGCTGCCGACGTAGTAGTCCTTCCAATGCCGGGGTTCGGCAACCATGGCGCGCTCCAGCGTCTCTGACAGATCCGACTGCCGTGCATTGGCGGTCCCCTTCAACAGCTCCCCCTCGATGAGCTCCAGGCTGAAGAGGCACTCGCGCAGGGCAAAGGTGAGGGCCGGGCCTACTTTCAGAATCGCAACGCCGTCTTCAACGAGCTGTCTCAGGTGGAACACCGTCTGGTAGTCGGTGGAGTGACCCTCAAGGACGATGCCCGGCAGCGCGCGCGCTGCTTCACAAAGCGGTGCGGCCATGGCCCTGTCGTACGCGCGCACCTCCTGGTCTCCGTATTCCACCCCCGGCTGTGTCACGACGGCGCACACCCTCGTCCACGCATCCTGCAGGCCGCGATCATGAAAGGCCGCTTTACAAAGAGAGACGGATTCGCGCAGGTCCTCCACCCGCGTGGTGGGCAGCGGCATCGGGCCTTCCCGCTCTGCCGGCTCTGCCGCTGCCGAAATCCCTCCGGGAGCCGGGACCTCCGTGCCGATCACGTACACCGGCGGCGTGGCCCCGGGGTGCGCGCCCCGCGCCTCCTCGCGCGCGTCCTCCGCTGCCGCGGCCAGCTCGGCTTCCCGCCGCGCGACCAACCGGGGATCCAGCGCGCCGCGCTGATCGAGGGAATCTCCGCCCAGCGGCATGCTCGCATCGAGATGGATCTTCGTGAATCCCGCATGTATGCACGCCGCCACAAGGTCGCGCGCTTTCTTCATCGCCGCCTCGGCGCGTTCGGACCTCCAGGGGTAAGGACCCAGGTGATCTCCGCCCATGATCAGCCGATCCCGAGGGAGCCCCATTTCCGCCGCAACCGCGCCGATGAAATCCCCCCAGGCCTTCGGAGTAAGGCCCGTATAGCCGCCGAACTGGTTTACCTGGTTGACGGTTGATTCGATCAGCGCGGGAAGCCCGTCCCGCAGGGCCTGGTCAAGGGCCGCCTCCACGACGACCCGGTGCGCGCTGCAGACGGAGCCGATGCCGCGCGCGGTGCCGCTTTTCTGGGACGCAACGAGCTCACGGAAGAAATCCTGCGCAGGCAATTCACACCCTTTGCCGCATGAATGCCGCCACCGTGCGCGGGCTTATCCTGCCCTCCATGGGGCCGAATGCCTGCGCATTGAGGGCGCCCACCGCGGCGGCCATGCGCGCGGACTGTTCGAAGTCCCTGCCTTCGAGCTGGCCGCAGAGAAAACCCGCGTCAAAGCAGTCACCCGCGCCCGTCGGGTCCACTTCCCTGACGCGGAATGCCGGCACGTCGACGCGCCCCGCGGGCGTAAGCACCGCGCACCCCCTGCTTCCCCGTTTGAGCACGATGGCCTGCAGCGGATACCGGCCAAAGAGAGAGCGCGCACCCTCTTCCGCATCGTCGCTGCCGCTCAGCAGCGCGAGCTCTTCTCCCCGGGAAAAAGAACGGATGCGCGGCGCAGCACCGGGCCGGCAATCTCCTCCACCGTCCGGTTGACCAGGAGCTCGAAGCGGATATTGGGATCGAAGGTGATCCGGGCCCCGTGCGCCGCGAACAGCTCCACGGCCTGAAACACGCGCTCGCGGAACGTGTCATTTGCCATGAGCGAGCATCCCATGACGTGCAGGAATTTCGCTCCCTCCACCGCGGAAGGGTCCGGCACGCCGGCCATCACGGCGGGGGTCCCGTCCCAGTGGAAGATGAACCTGCGCGAGCCGTCCTTGAAATACGTGACGAACGCCACACCGGTGGAGCGGTTGGGAAAGACCTCGATGAAGTCCGTGCGTACGCCGTCCGCGTTCAATCGCTGGAGAATACAGCGGCCGAAATCGTCCTCCCCCACTCCGCTCACGATTGCCGCGGAATGCCCCAGGCGCGCCACGGTGTCGATGAAGATCCCGGGGGCACCGCTGGGGTACGGCCCAAGGAAAGTCCCCGTCTGCTCCAGGGTCATGCCCGGCTTCGGCCGCATCACCTCCACCAGGAGCTCCCCCATGATCCAGACGTCACTCGCCTGCGCCGCCATCAGACCTGCTCTCCCTTCTCACCAAGCCACGCGATTGTCTCGCCGCAGGGGACGATCTGCTCGGGGTCGGCTTCGATCTTGAGAAGATACCCGTCGGCTTCCGCGACAACGTCGAGCTCGGAAATGTCCGTTTCAATCCTCACGAGCACCTCTCCCTTCTTCACCTGCTCACCGACCTTCTTTTCCCAACTGAGAACCGTGCCTTCCGACATTGTCTGCCCGACCCTGGGCATCGCGACCGGGATTGCCATGGTACACCTCCCTGCCAATCGAGGAGCAATTCGTTTATGCCACGCTGAAGGATCTCTGTCCATCCACTCCTGCCCGCCGCGTGGCCATTCCGGCTCACACGGCGTATCTTTGCTCCATGAGCATAGATTCGATCCTCGATTTCAGCCTGAAGGACACTCATGGAGTCGAAACTCCAATGCGAAAGTTCAAAGGGAAGGTCCTCCTGGTGGTCAATGTGGCGAGCAAGTGCGGGTTCACGCCGCAATATAAGAGCCTGCAGATCCTCTACGATCGATACAAGGACAAGGGGCTCGAGATCCTTGGTTTTCCCGCCAATAACTTTCTCCACCAGGAGCCGGGAAGCGATTCCGAGATCCGCGAGTTCTGCAGCACGCATTACGGCGTCACTTTTCCCCTGTTCGCCAAGATTTCGGTGCGGGGCAGGGACATTCACCCGATGTACAAGTTTCTCACAGAGCCGGCCACCGAACCCGAAGTTCCCCGGGAAGATCGGCTGGAATTTCGCCAAGTTCCTCGTTGACCGCACGGGAGCGGTGATCGGACGGTTCGAGCCGAAAGTCGACCCGCTGGACGGGCAGGTGACTTCCGCCATCGAGGAGGCGCTTGCCCGATAGCCGAGCGTGCCTTGTGGAACTATGGTGATTGAGCTACGGTACCCGCCGGACGGCAACCATGGCGATCATCGAGGTCGATCGGCTCTCGCGGAGTTTCCGCTACTATGAGAAGCAGGAGGGACTGGGGGCATCTCTCAGGAACCTCGTCGCGCGCAGAACGCTTGTCCGGGAGGCGGTGAAGGGAATCTCCTTTTCCATCGGTGAAGGAGAGGTGGTGGGATTCCTGGGACCGAACGGCGCCGGGAAAACCACGACCCTGAAAATGCTCGCGGGCATCATGCACCCCACCTCCGGAGCCGCACACGTCCTGGGGCACGTGCCGTGGCAGCGCAAGAAGGACCTCCGCATGCGGATCGCCATCGTCATGGGCCAGAGAAGCCAGCTCTGGCCCGACCTGCCGGCCGTGGAATCCTTCGAGCTGAACCGCGCAATCTACGAGATCGAAAGGGCCGAATATTCCCGGGTGCTGGGCGAGCTGGTCGGGCTCTTCGACATCGGCGGCCTTCTGCCCGTCCAGGTGCGCCGGCTCTCGCTGGGTGAAAGGATGAAGCTGGAGATCGTCGCGGCGCTCCTCCACAAACCGCGCGTGCTCTTCCTCGACGAGCCGACCATCGGCCTGGACCTTCTCTCGCAGCGCACCATACGCGACCTGGTCCGCACCCTCAACCAGCGCTATCGCACAACGGTCATGCTCACCAGCCATTATCTCTCCGACATCGAGGACCTGTGCGCGCGCGTCATCCTCATCAACCGCGGCACGATCGTCTATGACGGCCCTCTCACCGGGGTGAACGCCACCCTGGCAGAGCGCAAGATGGTGAAGCTTGTTTTCTCCGCGCCGGTCGCGCAGGACGTTCTCTCTCAATACGCCGGGTATCAGAGTCTGGACGGGCTGACGGCGTCCTTCGAAGTGGAGCGCAGCGAGGTGCGCGCCTTTTCCCGCAAAGTGCTCGACGATCTGCCCGTCGTCGATCTGACCATCGAGGAAATTCCCCTCGAAGAAGGCATCGCGGCCCTGTATCGCGGCGAGCTGCCCCGTGGGTGATGTCGCGGCCAAGTACGGCCGTTCCTTTTCGATCGGGCTGCGCGGCGCGCTCGAATACCGGCTCAATTTCGCCTTTTCCATCCTGAGCGCCGTTTCTCCCGTCGTCATCCAGACCGCGCTCTGGACGAGCCTGTACTCTCCCGGCAGCGGCGAGACGCTTTTCGGCTTTACCTATGCGCAAATGATCGCCTATACGGTGGTGGCCAACCTCGTGTCGCGCCTGGTGCGGACGGGGTTCGAGTACGAGCTCAATACGGACATCAGGACAGGCGGGCTGGACCGCTACCTCGTCAAGCCGATAGGCTACTTCGGCTTCCGGCTGTTCGTGTTTCTCGGAACCAAATCGGCGCAGACGGGCCTCACTCTCGTGCTCCTGGCAATTGCCGCCTGGGTCCTGAACGCCGTGCTCGGTGTCCCGGTGAGCGTGACCGCCGCCCTCGCGTTCGCGGCAAGCCTGGTCGTCGCCTTTCTCCTCAACTTCCTCATCTTCTGGTGCGTCGGCATGGCGGGATTCTGGCTCACGGAAATCGGATTCCTCTTCGAGGCGGCCCGTATCGTCATCATCACGGCAAGCGGCGGCATTTTTCCGCTGGCCGTGTTCGGCCCCACCGCACGGGCGGCGCTGGACATGCTGCCGTTTCGATTCACCATTCAATTCCCGACAGAGCTCCTGTGCGGGCGGATCCCCACGGGGCAGATTGCCGCCAATTTCGCGCTCTCATTCGTGTGGATAGGGGTCCTCACGGCGCTTGCCCGGGCGCTCTGGAGCGCAGGAATCAGGCGATTCGCGGCGGTAGGGAGCTGAGAGGATGATCAGGGAGATCATCAAGCACCTGAGAATCTACGCCATGCTCGTCCGGATGAACGTCATGAGCCAGATGGAGTATAGGGCCAACTTCGTGACCGGGATGTTGATGGAGCTGGGTTATCTGGTGGTAAAGATTCTCTACGTGCTCGTCGCCTTTCGCGCGGGGCGGCGGATCGCGGGCTTCTCTCCCGACGAGGTCCTTGTCTTTGTAGGCACGTTCGTCCTGGTCACTGGCTTCTACGCCGGCGTCTTCATGATGAACCTGTTCCAGCTTTCCACGCTGGTAAGAGACGGCTCATTCGACGCGCTGATGACCAAGCCGATATCTCTCCAGTTCCTGGCCACGTTCCGCCGGTCGGACATCGGCATTTTCCTCATCGACTCGGTGGCGGGCATTGTCATGGTGGCAATCGGCCTGGCGAGGATCGGGGGTTCCCTCGATGTGCCGCGCACAATGGGCTACGCCGTGTTCGTCGCCTCGGGGGCCGCGGTGGGCTATGCCTTGTACCTCATCCCGCAGTCCCTGGTCTTTCGCATCGTCAACACGTCATCCATCGCCGAGTTCACCGATTCCTTCTGGGATTTCAACAATGTCCCCATGATCGTCTACGGGAAGGTGGGCCGCGCCATCGGCGTTTTCGTCATCCCGATGTTCGTCATCACCAGCTTTCCCGCGCTCTTTGTCCTGGGAAGGATGACGGTTCCCTACATGATCTGGGGCCTGGCTGCCCCCTTCCTTTTCCTTGGCATTGCGCGGCTGTGCTGGCGCTCGGGTATCCGGCACTACACGAGCGCGGGCGGGTAGAATCAGCGCGGTCCCAGAAGCGGGCGCCCGCTGCCCTGACAGGCGTCGCAGCTTAGGCATTCAAAGGGGCTAATTGCAGAGTCGTGAGCAGAGGTGATGTCAGCGAGATGCCCATTGATTCTGCATCCTCGCCATCAAGGTGAAGCTCCAGTGCTTCTCGAATGTTTATTAGCGCTGCATCGATTGTCGCGCCCTGCGACACGACGGGCAGATCAAGGCATTCCGCCACATATCCTGACTGCTCGCCTGGGAAAACCCGTATTTGAATGGCTCTCAGCATCTTGCGCCTCACCAGGAAAGGTAGACCGACACTCCGCTGGGATCAAGCCTAAGAGGCCGGCGGTAGGAGAAAGGCTTTCCAAGTCATCACCTTTTCTCCCGCGGTTCTGTACTCCCGTGTCGGTATCGGGCTCGAGGAGGGGAGACGCGCGACGAGGACACCGCGACCCCTCAGCGTCTCCGGCCTCCACTCGATTTCTGATCCGATACCAAGATCCTTTCTCTTCTGCCCTGGGGCGAAGTGCCGGATGAACGACAAAGAAGCTCTCAGGCCATTGAGGGCAACGCGTTCGATTGATGGGTTTTCGATGATATAGTCAATGAGAGGGTTCGGCCTCTCATTGCTGATGTCCTTGTCGAGGCTCCCCGGTCGTTCGCATGAAGCAAGCACGTCCCAGACTGCAATTCGGTAGCGTACGAGGAGAGCCAGCCTCGCCTGGTACTCCTCGGGGAAAGGTTCGCCGAGGAGCAGGCCCATGATATCCCAGAAATGGTTGTTCCCGTTGCCGTAGTACTGTCCCTTTTCGAGCGAGATTGCCGAAGGGAAGGAACCTGAGAATGAGGACGCGGGATTGAGCAGATCCGATTGGCGGCATGCCCTTCATGAGGCAAATGGACTCCTCCGGCCGCGAACATGTCAAGGCCGAGTCAGCCGTTTGCCGTCTCGTGAGCGCCCCCGGCTCAGCGGTAGAGCTTTTTCAGCTTTCCAAGAATTCCCAGGTACTCCAGGCCTGTCACGGGCGCGTCCGGATTGAAGTGCACGCCGTCGGGCAGATCCATGACCTCGCGCTCTACCACGCCCAGCGCGGAGTCGAACCAGGCTGAGTCGACATCGAGGTCCGGCACGGGGCTCGTCGTGTACTTGAGCCGGTAGCGCGTGAGAAGCTTCGGGTCGTGCTCCGTTCGGGAAATGAGGCCCCAGAGGAAGAACGCCACGTTTTTGCGGAGGACGGGCGCGTCAGGGGACGCGGCCGGATCGAGAAGGAGTCCCGCCTCTTTCACGGCAGGGAGGAGCGCGCCGAACGAGGGTTTCTGGTCGGGACTGAGCGCGGCAAGGAAACGCGTCTCGGATGAGGCGCGTTCGATCATTCCCCGAAGCGTGAGCCGGGGCTCGAGCGATCCGGACTGATCGGTGACGGCGCCTGCCCCTCCGTCCCGGGCCGCCTGCATGAGGGAGAAAGCGCGGTCTCGATCCTTCCCGTACAAGGCCTGGAAGCGGGTGTTCCAGCCCGCGCAGGCCTTCATCGAGGTCCTGCGCTGCCTCTGCGTACCTGCCCGCCTTGAGGAGCTCCTCCCCGCGCTCGCACCGCAGCCGCGATTTTTCGTCAGCCCTCGCGACGCCCGCATCCATCAGGGACAGACGCGCCGCGGGATCCGGCTCGAGGGCCGCGCGCACGATCCACACCCCCTCCTCCGCGTCCGAGAGCGCGGCCGCGCTGTCCGCGGATCTCCTGGCTGCGGAAAGGTCGCGGGCCATGAGCGCCGCTTCCGCCTTGAGCGCTTCCACCCGGGCCCGCAGCCTTCGATTCAGCCCCGGCTGCGCGGCCGCGCCCTCCAGGTCCGCGCGCACCGCGGCGAGGCCTGCGGCATCGGGTGTGAGCCGGAGCTCGAGCAGCCGGGCGTCGAACATGTCCAGCGCGGCGATCTGCTCCGCGCCGGCGCTCTGCCCCACCTGGTCGGGCGGCACGGTCCGGCAGGATGCCGCCGCAAGGAGAATCGCGGCCGCGCAGGCAAGGCGCCGCGCACAACGGAGCCGCGCCGTCATTTCCGCCCCCTGCCCGCCGCATACGCGTAGATCTTTCCGTCGAGGCCTGCCGTGAGCACATCCAATCTCCCGTCACGATCAAGATCGACGAGCTGCGGTCGGGACACTCCCTTGAGGGGAAATCCGGGCAGGGGGCGGAAGGCGGCATCATAGCCCGCTACAAACGCTCCCGAGCCGTAGAGGAGGATCTCTTCACGGCCGTCCCCGGCCAGGTCCGCAATGAGAATGCGGGCGTCCTTCCCGTCCAGGTCGGGAATGCTCGTCTGCCTGAGCACGGTTCCGTCCAGGCCCACCTGCCTCAGCACGCCGTCCTGCGCCAGAGTTGACCAGCACGGGACGGCCGTCAACGCTCATCGTTCCGGGCGTGGCGTAGAAGACGCCCGGCAGGGTGATGGGAAATGGCGGGACCGGCTTGCCGGACAGGTCCCACACGTGCAGCGTTCCGGCCTGCGTGAGGAACGTGACGACAAACGATTGTCCCGACGCGACAATCCGCGGCGCGCAATAGGATATTCCCGCCGCCTGCACCGGCCATCCGGGAGCTTCCGCGCCCTTGAGATCGCTCAGGTGCACCCAGGCATCGAAGCTCTTCGGGTAGAACGCGGTCCTGCCCGCCAGGAAATCAGGCGGCGCGAACAGCGGCGCTTCCAGCCGCTGAGAGAGGGCGCCCCGGGAGCCGTCGGGTCCTACGAGCACGAGCGCGGATTCGGTCTTCGAGAAAAGCGCGAGCTTCCCATCGATCATCGCGGGGGGCATGGGGCTCACGATTCCGGTTGCGAGGGGGAACGGGGCAAGGGAAAGGAGCTTTGCGCCGAACCGCCAGATCGTTCCGCCGGGAGACACGGCCCAGATGGCGGCAAGAGTGCCGGGCCTGACCTGCTCCGGAACCAGCACCGAGTCCGGCTCGAGCTTCGCCTCGGCAATCTGGGCTCCTGTCGGGTCCGCGAGAACGAGGACTGACCTGTCACGGATCCATGCAAGCGTCAGGGAACTGGAATCGGCGAAGCGAAAGGCCAGGACGTCCCCCGAGACGACGCCCGACGGCGCGAGCGGGAAACCGGGAAGAAGCTTTGCGCCGCCGCCGGCCACCCGTGCCGCGGCCAGGGAGACGCGCACGTCAGCAGGCGTGGCGCGGATGGCGACGACGCCGTTCGCGTACAGCCGAAGAATGTCGGCGAGCAGGCCCGAGCCCCTGATGAAAAACGGCTCGCTCCGCGATACATCGTACCAGGCAAGGAAGCTGGAATCGGCGGGGATCCGCTCCGCCAGGCGCGCGTACAGACTGGTTTGGGCAAGGTTGTCGCCCGTGTCCGCGGCCTTCACCACCGCCGCCAGATTCTGCGCATCCAGGGAAACAAATATGTAGTTGTCACGGACAAGGAAGTACGGCTCGGGCACATTCACACCGAGCGCATCCAGTATCAGGCCCACATACCAGGGTAGGGAGAGCTTGTCGATGCGCACGCCATCCAGCACGAGTGAGCTGTCCTTGCCCGCCACGATCGAGCGTGGTGAGCTTGCCGAGGGCGCGCGTGCACGCCTGGGAATCGGTGATCTTCGCGAAGAATACCGCTTCCGCCGAGCCCGGCTGCATGAAGGCGCCCACCTCCGCGCCCACCCAGGAGAAAAGAAGCTCGTCGATGCCGGCGCCGAGCACGGTACGGGCACCGGAGTCGGCCCGTGCGTAGACGTCCTGGACGTCTTTGCCCTGGAAGGCGGCAGCCAGCCTGTAGAGATCCGCAAGCGGCGCGATGTTGGAAACGGTCAGAAGCTGGGCTGAAGAGGGAACATAACGCAGGACGCCGATCGGCGCGGGGGCGGCGGCGAGGATCTTCGACAGCTCCGGCAGGGAAACCGAAACGGGAAGCGCGACGCCGAGCTGCAGGCGCGTGTTGCTGAGCTGCACGTCCAGCATGGTCTGGCCGGGGATCTCCACCGCGTCGAGCACCTTTGCACCAAGGGGAGTGGCGCCGAGAAGATCCGCCCCGATTCCCTGTGTGTCCACAAGGACCCGCACCGCGGTGCTGCTGCGAAGGCGGATGCGGTCCAGCAGCTCGCGGCTGGCCCTGGCCGCAAGGCCCGTATGAGAGGCGCGCCGCGCCAGGGCCTCCTTCACCGTGTCGGCGTCGATGGACACGATGACCACATTGCCGGCCAGCGCGGCATGAATGGTCGTGGCGCCGGCCGTGTAGCGATACATCGGGAGCCCGGCGTCATTAAGGAAGCTGAATCCCTTGACCCTGAGCAGCGGTCCCACGAAGCGCGCAAGAGGCGTCAGGATGCCCCGCCATCCGATATCGAGCACGGCGAGGAATTTCCCGTCCGGGAGGAGCATGACGTCGGCGCGCACGTCGAGCAGCGTGCGCAGGACCGGAGCGCGCGTCAGCGCAAGACCGCGCGCGTCCGTGAGGACGCCGTGATAAGGCGCGAGCTCGGGGCGCGCCAGGACGACATCCGCTGCCTCGAGAGTGAGCCATTGGTCGTAGATGCCCCGAAGGGAGGGAACCTGGACATACGCGACGTAGCGGTCGGGGAGGAATGAGGTCGGGTCTTCGCGCCGCACGAGCCAGGTCACGACCAGGACCACCGCCCCGAGGACGCAGACGGCAAGGATGCCCAGTAACGCGGTGAGAACGCCCCTGAGGACTCTCTTCAAAGGGACTTCTCGAGCGCGCGGTTCATCCGCTTCACGAAACCGGCCGAGTCCTTGAGCTCGGCGCCTTCGACGAGCAAAGCCTGGTCGAGAAGCAGCCGGCTCGATGTCGTCGATCACCGCTTCGTCCGTCACAGCGGCGAGCTTGGTGACGATGGGATGGGAGGGGTTGAGCTCCAGGATCGGCTTCACGTCGGGAAGGTCCTTGTTGCCCATCAGCTTCAGGATCTGCTGCATCTGCATCGTCGGGTCATGCTCGTCCACGACGATGCAGGACGGCGAATCGGCGAGCCGTCGCGAGGCCCTCACGTCCTTCACCTGGTCTCCCAGGGCTTTCTTCACCCTGCCGATCAGCGGCGCGAGCGCATCCGCCTTCGCCTTGTCCTCGTCCGTCTTCAGGTCGTCCGCCGTGGCGGAGCGATTCACCGCCTTGAGCTCGACCTCCATGAACGTACCGATGGACGAGGCCACGATCTCGTCGATCTCGTCGTCCATCACGAGCACCTCGAGCCCTCGGGCCTTGTAGGTCTCCAGAAGCGGCGAGTTCCGCAAACCCGCCTCGCGGCCGCCTGTAATATAGTAGATTGCTTTCTGGTCCGCCTTCATCCTGTCCCGGTATTCAGAAAGGCTCGTCCAGCCTTCCACCGCTGTGGATTTGTAGCGCAGGAGCTCCATGAGCTGGTCCTTGTGCTCGAAGTCCTGCAGGACACCCTCCTTCAGCACCCGGCCGAACTCGTTCCAGATCGTCGTGTAGAGCTTCACGTCCTTGGTGAGCTGCGCGAGCTCTTGCAGAATTTTGCGAACGGAAGAGGAGCGGATGTTCTCCATGATCCTGTTCTTCTGCAGAATCTCGCGGCTTACGTTGAGCGGCAGGTCCTCCGAGTCGATGATCCCCCGCACAAATCGCAGGTACACGGGCAGCAGCTCCTTCTCGCTCTCCGTGATGAACACGCGCTTGATGTACAGCTTCACGCCCGGCTGGTAATCGTAGCGGTACAGGTCGAAGGGGGCGTGCGAGGGAATGTAGAAGAGCGTGCTGTACGCCAGCGCGCCTTCCACCGAATGATGGATCCAATGCAGGGGGTCCTTGTCGTCATGGCTGAGGGTCTTGTAGAACTCCCTGTAGTCATCCTCCTTCAGCTCCGCCTTCGGCCGCCTCCACAACGCCAGGGCCGAGTTGACCTGGGCCACCTTGTCCACTTTCCCGCCGTGCGGCCCCTCTTCCTCGTAGTGCAGGTGGATGGGGAAGGCGATGTGGTTGGAATACTTGCGGATGATCCCCTCGATCCGCCATCGATCCGCGTACTCCCTCCCCGCCTCGTTCAGGTGGAGAACTACCGTGGTGCCTGCCATGTCGCGCGCGGCCCCGGCTATCTCGTATTCTCCCTTTCCGTCGCTCGTCCACTTCCAGGCTTTTTCGTCCCCGATTTTCCGCGTGACGACCTCCACCGTATCCGCCACCATGAAGGAGGAATAGAAGCCCACGCCGAACTGGCCGATGAGGCTGGAGCCTTTCTTCGCGTCCGCGGCCATGGCCTGAAGAAACTCGCGGGTGCCCGAACGGGCGATGGTCCCCAGGTTCTGCTCCAGGTCCTTTTCATCCATCCCGATGCCGGTGTCCGTCACGGTGAGCGTCTTCCTGTCCTTCGTGTCGAAGGAAATGTCGATGCGCGGCATGAACGGCACTCCCTTGTACTCCTCCTGCGTGAGGGTGAGGTACTTCAGCTTGTCCAGCGCGTCGGCGGCATTGGAGACGAGCTCCCGGAGGAATATCTCGTTGTGGGAATACAGCGAATGGATGATAAGCGCGAGAAGCTGGTTGACTTCAGCCTGGAACTGGTGTTTGGACATGCCGGAAAAACTACCTTTAATTCGACCGGGGGTAAAGACCGGGCCGGCCGTACGGGCCGACCCGGTCCCGCTCAACTCTCCGGGGACGCGGGGGAAGCCGCGGGAACGTTTCCGCCCATGCTGCCCGGCTCCGCCTGTGGCGCCCCCCCTTCTCCCGCCACGGCGTGCGTCGCCCCGCGCGTCTTCCGCAGTGCCAGCTCCGGGAGAAATCCGTTTCACTCCCCGGAGGGTCGTCCGTCGGATTTCGGCAGTTGATTCAGGTCGTACGGCGTTGCCTGGTAGACGCAGTAGTTGAGCCAGTTGGAATAGAGCAGGTGGGCGTGGGAACGCCAGGTCACCATCGGCTCCCGGGTCGGGTCGTCACCGGGGTAATAGTTCTTCGGGACCGCGATGGGAAGGCCCTTTGCCACGTCACGATCGTATTCCGCCTTGAGGGTGAGCCTGTCGTACTCGGGGTGACCGGTGACGAACACCATTCGCCCATCGTCCGAGGTCGCCATGTAGACTCCGGCTTCTTCGGAAACGGCAAGCAGCTTCAGGCTCTTCACCGCCTCGATGTCCGCTCTCCGCACCTCGGTATGCCGCGAATGCGGCGCCATGAACACTTCGTCGAAGCCCCGCAGGATCGGCTCGTGAGGGTCGAGGACCTTGTGCGCGAACAGGCCGAACACCTTGCAGGGGACCGCGTACTTGGGAACCCGGAAGTGATGATACAGCGCCGCCTGCGCCCCCCAGCAGATGTGGAGGGTCGACCAGACGTTGGTGCGGCTCCAATCCATCAGCCGCACCAGCTCGGGCCAGTAGTCGACGTCCTGGAACGGCAGGCTTTCCACGGGGGCACCGGTGATGACCAGCCCGTCGAAGCGCTCATGCAGCACGTCGTCCAGGGACTCGTAGAACGCGTCGAGATGCTCGGACGGCGTGTTTTTTGACTCATGCGTGCCCATGCGGATGAAGGTGATATCTACTTGCAGGGGGCTGTTGCCCAGGAGCCGGAGGATCTGGGTCTCTGTCACGATCTTCGTCGGCATCAGGTTCAGCACGGCGATGCGCAGCGGACGAATGTCCTGATGGACGGCCCGCTCCGTGGTCATGACGAAGATGTTCTCTTCACCAAGGATCTTGCGGGCGGGCAGGTCGTTGGGGATCCTTACGGGCATGCTCTTCCTCTGCTGATAGTATCGATAAAAACCGTGTGTGTGAAGTGTCGCAAGCTCGCGACCGCTGAATCCGCGGAATGCACAGCGTACTGTGCGGTACGCGGCGCTCTAGTGGAGCATCCGTTTCTTGTTGCGGATATAGTCCGCGAAAAGGAACTCCCCGAGCTTGTCGGCCGACGCGTAATACGCCCTCCCCTTGTTGAGGCGCGTCATCTCGTCCACGAAGTCCACCAGCTCGGGGTCCTGCGCGAGCATGAAGGTCGTGATGGTGATGCCGGCCCGCCGGCAGGCCGACGCGGCCTCCAGCGTCTGGGCAAGGATCTTCGGATCGAACCCGTAGGGGTTCTTGTACACCTCCCCGTTCTCCGTGATCGCCGTGGGCTTTCCGTCGGTCACCATGAAGATCTGGCGGTTGGTCTGCCGGGTGGACTCCAGGATGGTCTGCGCCATCTCGAGGCCGGCCCGCGTGTTGGTGTGGAAGGGACCCACTTGCAGGTAAGGAATGTCCTTGATGGCGATCTCCCGCGCCTCGTCGCCGAAGGCGCCGACCCGCAGCGTGTCCTTGGGGTAGCGCGTGAGGATGAGCTCCGTGAGCGCAAGCGCCACCTGCTTTGCGGGGGTGATGCGGTCCTCGCCGTAGAGGATCATGCTGTGGCTGATGTCGATGAGGAGCATCGTGGCGCAGGAGGAGAGGTGCTCGGTCTCGTAGACCTCGAGGTCCTCCTCCGCCAGCATGATCTCTTCCACTCCGGCCCGCTTCACCGCGTTGGAGATCGTGCCCAGCGCGTCGATCTGGGTCACCGGGTCTCCGAAGCGCCAGGCGCGCGTCTCCGTGAGCCTCTCCTCGCCGTTTCCCGTGCTGGGGACCCGGTGCTGGCCGAAGCCGGATTTCTGCAGGCCGTTGAAGATCTGGTTCAGGGAATCCTTGCGGATGACCTGCTCGCCCTTGGCCGTGAGGCGTAGCCTCCCTCCTTGAGCTTCTCGATGATCCGCTGCTCCTCCAGCTGCCGTCGGAACTCCGCCAGGTCGATGTCTGGGTCCAGCGAGCCGCGCTCCTGCAGGTACTCCATCCACTTGAACACCTTGTCGACGTCCCCGCCGGCCATGAGCAGGAGGTAGTTGAACAGGCTCATGAGGTCCTGGAAGCTCTTCAGCAGATTCTGGAGCGTCTGGTCCCACTCGGAGTATTCCCAGCGCATGCGCGCCGCCTTCCTAGTTGTCGCCGCTGGTCGGCCATGTGGTCGAACATGGCCTTCAGCATGTCGCGGTAGGCGGTCTTCACGCCCTCCTCCCGCTTGGAGACCATGGAGTGCTGGTGCAGCCCCTCCAGCACGAACTCCATGCCCAGGGCGAGCCCGTCCCCGTCCTTCAGGTCCAGGTGCTTGGCCGCGATCTCCTTCAGCCCGGTCACCTTCTCCAGGCGCTTCACGTAGTCGTCATGGGGCAGCTCGTCCGATGTCTCCACGGTGTTGCCCTTGGAGAACCACGCGAGGATGGGCTGGAAGGGGGACGGCTCCTGCCGGCCCGCGGACTGCATCCTCCTACGTCCTCCCTTTCTTCTCTTCTTCTTCTTCGGAGTCGGGTCCGGGAACCAGCGGTGGAAGGTCTCCTTCACCGCTTCCCCGATGATCTTGCGCGCCACGATGGCGGCGCCCTGCTGCTCGCCCTCGTAGACCAGCTCCACCTTGCCCGTGATGGCGGTGACGGCCGCGTGCAGGTCGCCGATCCGCGGGTAGACCTGCTTCTCCTCCTGCACGATGGCGCGCCGCTCCATGTTGCTCATCACGTTCTCCAGCAGGGAGATGCTCATGCGCGCGGAGACGCCCGAGGCCTGGTTCACGTACTCGCTGGCGCGCGCGGCGAACGCCACCTCCTCCACCAGCTCCCGGTACCAGTCCGGCATCACCAGCTCGATGCCGCACTCCGCGCTTCGTCCACGCCTCCTGCGCCGTGATCCGCATGGCCGCCTCCCGGTCCTGGGGATAGTGGGTGATGATCTGGGAGTCGATCCGGTCCTTCAGCGGCGTGATGATGTTGCCCCGGTTGGTGTAGTCCTCGGGGTTCGCCGAATAGACCATGAGGATGTCCAGCTGCATGCGGATGGGGAATCCGCGGATCTGGATGTCTTTTTCTTCCATTATATTCAGCAGGCCCACCTGGATCCGCGGCGGGAGGTCGGGCAGCTCGTTGATGGCGAAGATGCCTCGGTTGGTCCGCGGGATGATCCCGAAATGGATGACCTCCTCGTCCGCGTAGGCCAGCTTGCGCGTGGCGGCCTTGATCGGGTCGATGTCGCCGATGAGGTCCGCGATGGTGACGTCCGGCGTGGCAAGCTTCTCCCGGTAGCGGGCCTCGCGGGGCAGCCACTCGATCGGGGTCGGCGTCCCCTAGAGTGGCAATCGCCTCCCTGCCCTTCCTGCTCACGGGCGCGAAGGGGTCGTCGTTTGTCTCGGTTCCCGCGATGACGGGCATCTGCTCGTCGAGGAACCGCACGAGACCGCGCAGAATGCGGGTCTTGGCCTGGCCGCGGAGGCCCAGAAGGATGAAGTCGTGCTTCGAGAGGATCGCGTTGACCAGGCCGGGGATGACGGTGGTATCGTAGCCGATGATGCCCGGGAAACAGCTCCTCCCGGGAGCGGAGCATGCGCACGAGGTTGGCGCGCATCTCCTCCTTCACGGTCCGCCGCTCGTAGCCGGCCGATTTCAGCTCTCCAAGGGTTTTCGGAAAATTCAACCTCCCTCCAATCTTCACTGAAAAAGGTACTGAATTCCGGAGGGAATGGGGCAAGAAAGCCTCTGCCCTCCTCCCCTCGCGACGCCGCGTGAAATTCTGCTATACTGCGGCGATGCAGCGGATTGCGATCTGCCAGCCTTCTCCTCTTCCTGCTGCCTCTGGGGTCCCTCTTCGCCGCGGACGGCGCGCGTGCCGCCGCCGGCAAAGAGGAGGGCTTCAACCTGTCGACGGCTCTGTTCGCCGAGCTTACCGACAACTTCGAGCATCCCTATGCAACGTTCGACCTCGCAATCGGGAGCCTGCACCTGCCCATCAAAGTCACCAAGCATTTCATCCTCATTGGGGTCGTCGGTCTCCTCGTGCTGGCCAGCATGTTCTACCTGGCGCGCAAGCTCCGGGATCCCTTCAAGAAGCCCACCCGCCTGCAGAGCCTTTTCGAGACGCTCATCAGTACATGCGCGACACGGTCTACCAGCCGGTCCTGGGGGCCGAAGGCAAGAGGTTCTACCTCCTGTGCTTCTCCTTCTTCCTGTTCATTCTCTACTCGAACCTCCTGGGCATGATTCCCCCATTCGCCCCTGTGCGGCCTGCCGGAGAAAGCGAGGCGGTCTGGCTCGGCGGCGCGGTGACGGGCAACCTCGCCACCACGGCCGGCCTGGGGATCATCACGTTCTTCGTGCTGAACATCGCGGGCATGCGGAGCAAGGGAATCATCGGGTACTGGAAGGACCTCGTGCCGCACGGCACGCCGGGATGGATGGCCCCTTTCACGCTGCTCTTCGAGGTGGTCGGCATTTTCTCCAAGACAATCGCCCTCATCATGAGGCTCTTCGCCAACATGATCGGCGGACACGTGGCGATCCTCCTCATCCTCCTCCTCATATTGAAGTTCCAGTCTCTCGCAATCGGTCCGGTGGCCGTCCTCGTGGACCTTGCCATCTCTGCGCTGGAGTTGTTCGTCGCCGTGCTGCAGGCTTACATATTCTCTTTTCTCTCGGCCATGTTCATCGGTCTTGCCATAAGAAAACACGCATAGTGTCCAAGCGGTTCCCTGGGGTTCCGCGGAAAGACTTCTCGGAAGGAGTACGAATATGGATCTGGCAACACTAGCTCCCGCCATCATGAAGTTCGGTGCTTTCATCGGCGCCTGTCATCGGCGCCGGCCTCGCGGTCCTCGGCGTCGGGCTCGGCCTCGGCAAGATCGGCTCGAGCGCCGTGGAAGGCATCGCGCGCCAACCGGAAGCGGCGGGAAAGATCCAGACGAACATGCTGCTCACCGCGGTGCTCGTGGAGGGTGTCGGCATCATCGCCCTGGTCATCTGCATTCTCGCCATCGTCATGTAGGAGGGGACCGGTATGGCTCTCCTCCGCGTAGATCCCGGCCTCGTCATCTGGCTGTGGATCACCTTCGGCATCATCCTCCTCATCCTGCGGCTCACCGTGTGGGGCAGGATCACCGGGGCGCTGGACAAGAGGTCGCAGAAGATCGCGACGGACCTGACGTCTGCCCGGCAGGCGGGAGAGAAGGCCGCCGCCGTGCTCGCCGAGTACGACCAGAAGATCCGCGAGGGAAAGGCCGAGGCCGCGCGCATCATCGAGGAGCGCGCGCACGGAAGCCTCGCGGCTGCGGGAGGAGCATCCTCCTCCAGTCGCACGCAGGAAGCCCGCGAGCAGATGGACAGGGCGGTGCAGGAGATCGAGAGGGCACGGGAGGATGCGGAGCGGGCGCTGCGCGGCCAGGTCGTCTCCCTCTCATTCTCCATCGCGGACGCCATCCTGAAACGGGAGACGGGCACATCGGACAACAGGGTGTTCGTCGAAGAGTTTGCCGACAAGCTGATTGCCGGCGCCCCGCCGGCCCCGGCAGCGGCTCCCGCAACTGAGGAACGCGCGGATGACCAGCGGCATTTCCCGCAACTACGCGCGCGCGCTGTTCGATCTGGCCGTGGAAACCGGCGACCTCCTCGCCGTGGAAGCGGACCTCGACACGGCGCGCGACCTGCTGTATACGGCGAAGGACGTGCGCACGTTCCTGGGCAACAGGCTGATCAGCCGGACGACAAAGAAGAACCTCTTCCGGCAGGCGTTCGAGGGGAAGGTGGACTCCCGGCTGATGATCCTCCTCTACCTGCTGGCCAACCGCGGCCGCACGGAGCTCCTCGGTGAGATCGCGGAGGAGTACGAGAGGCTTTCCCGGCTGGCGCGCGGGCGTGCGGAAGGTGAAGGTCTTCTCCGCCTTCCCCCTCGGGGCGGAGGAGAAGGCGCTCATCACACGCTCTCTGGAAAAGCGGTTGACGGCCAGCGTGGAGCTGCGGACGGAGATTCGCCCGTCGCTCATCGGCGGCGTCGTCGCGGAGAGCGAAGGTCAGGAGATCGAGTTCAGCATCGAGGGACAGCTCAAGGGCCTGGCCGACAGGCTCGAAGGAAAGTAAGGGACATTATGCGCATCAACCTCGAAGAGATATCGACGCGGATCAAGGAAGAGATCCGCAACTACTCCAAGAACCTGACGGTGGACGAGGTCGGGACCGTGGTGGAGCTCGGGGACGGCATCGCGCGCATCTACGGCATGCGCGGGGCCATGGCCATGGAGATGCTGGAGTTCGAAACGGGCGTCTACGGGCTCGCGCTGAACCTGGAAGAGGACAGCGTCGGCGCGGTCATCCTCGGCAACTACCTGGACCTGCACGAAGGCGGCAAGGTCAGGAGAACGGGCCGGGTCCTGGAAGTGCCGGTCGGACACGAGCTCGATCGGCCGGGTGGTCAACCCCCTGGGCATTCCCATCGACGACAAGGGCGAGTTGAAAGCCGTGCGGACCCGGCCGGTGGAGTTCAAGGCGCCCGGCATCCGCGACCGGCAGCCCGTGAAGGAGCCCCTGCAGACGGGGGTGAAGGCCATCGACGCGATGGTCCCCATCGGCAAAGGACAGCGCGAGCTTCTGATCGGGGACCGGGGCACCGGCAAGGAATCCCTGGCCATGGACGCCATCATCAACCAGAAAGGCAGGGACGTGATCTGCGTCTACGTGGCCATGGGGCAGAAGGCTTCCATGGTGGCGGGCATCGTGGAGGCGCTGCGCGCGCGCGGCGCCATGGAGCACACCATCATCGTGGCCGCCACGGCCGCCGAGCCCGCGGCTCTGCAATACATCGCCCCCTACGCGGGATGCGCGATGGCCGAGTACTTCATGTACGAGGAGCACAAGGACACTCTCTGCGTGTACGACGATCTTTCGCGGCAGGCCAACGCGTACCGGCAGCTTTCCCTGCTCCTGCGCAGGCCGCCCGGGCGCGAGGCGTACCCCGGGGACGTTTTCTACCTTCATTCGCGCCTGCTGGAGCGCGCCGCGCGGCTTTCCAACGAGCTGGGCGGCGGCTCTCTCACTGCGCTCCCCCTGATCGAGACCCAGGAAGGTGAGGTCTCCGCGTACATCCCCACGAACGTGATCTCGATCACCGACGGCCAGATCTACCTGCGCACGGACCTGTACAACTCGGGCATCAGGCCCGCCATCGACGTCGGCCTGTCCGTGTCCCGCGTGGGCGGCAACGCGCAGATCAAGGCGATGAAACAGGTTGCCGGCTCGCTGCGCATCGACCTGGCCGCCTATCGGGAGCTGGAGGCCTTTTCCCAGATGGGGACAGAGCTGGACAAGGCAACGCAGAACCAGCTCGCCCGCGGGGCGCGCATGGTGGAAGTGCTCAAGCAGCAGCAGTACAGCCCGATGCCCGTGGAAGAGCAGGTCATGATCCTGTACGCCGCCACCCGCGGGTCACATGGACGACGTGCCGGTGATGCGCGTGCGGGAGTTCGAGACGAGGTTCCTCACCTGGCTGCGCGCTGAGAAGCCGGAAATACTGGCGGGCATCAGGAACCTCGGGACGCTTTCGGAGCCCGAGGTGCTCACCGCGGCCATGGCGGCATTCAAGAAGACGTTCTAGGCCATGGCCAAGACCCGTCAGATCAGAAAGCGGATCATCAGCGTCCGCAACATCCACAAGATCACCCGGACCATGGAGCGCGTGGCGCAGTCCAAGGCGATGAAGCTCACCGGGCGCTTCGACAGCGCAAAGGCGTTCCGCGCGCACCTTGCCCGGCTGCTGCCCGAGGCGCTGGGCGCAGCCCCCGGCACCGACGATGCCGCCCAGGTGATTGCGGAGTCTTCGCTGGGCATCCAGCGAACATCCGGCAAAGCGGGTCCTCCTGTTCTGCGTCACCTCCAGCCGCGGGCTGTGCGGCGGGTACAATGCCCGGGTCATCCACGCCACGCAGGCCAGGATCCAGGAGCTCGCGGGAGAGGGGAAGGAGGCGCGCCTTGCGGTCATGGGCAGGAAAGGCCTCGCGTTCTTCCGCTACCACAACCAGCCGGTGGCCATCGGGGTGCCGGACGCGGATGAGAACATTCCTTTTGGCAAGATCGATGAGGTCGTGCAGGAAATCATCGAGCAGCTTCGCTGCGGGGGAGCTCGACGCGGTGGAGGTCATCTCCACGCATTACAAGACGAAGATCCTCCATGAAGTCCGCGGCAGCCCCCTGCTGCCGCTCACAAGTGCGGTGTTGGCTGCCGCCTCGATTCTCCCGCCGGAGAAGCCGCGGCGGGCCCCGCAATCGGTCCAGGCGGAGAGCCTCTGTACCTCGTGGAGCCGGACCGCGACACGGTGCCGGGCGGCGATTCTTCCGCTCATCGTCAAGGCGGACCTTTTCTGCGCCGTGCTGGAGGCGATGCTCTGCGAGCAGGGCAGAGATCAATCGCCATGCGCAGCGCGTCGGACAACGCGGAGTCCATGACAAAGAGGCTGACGCGCAACTACAACAGGGCGCGCCAGGCGCAGATCACAAA
This sequence comes from uncultured Spirochaetota bacterium, assembly GCA_963820435.1. GTDB lineage: Bacteria > Spirochaetota > Spirochaetia > SZUA-6 > Fen-1364 > Fen-1364. Next base: position 315,328 of record CAWGAC010000018.1, read on the forward strand.
CGAAATGATCGAGATCATCAGCGGAAGCGAAGGGGGCAGGACATGAGCGCAGGCTCCAAGGGGACCGTGGTCCAGGTCATCGGATCGATCCTCGACGCGGAGTTCGAGGAAGGGCATCTCCCCGAGATCCGCAACGCCCTCCTGATCGACGCCGAGATCGGCGGCAGGAAGACGCGGCTGGTGAGCGAGGTGCAGCAGCACCTCGGCGGCAACAGGGTGCGCGCGGTGGCGCTGGACTCCACGGACGGCATCCCCCGCGGGTGCGCCATCATCGACACCGGATCCCCGATCACCGTGCCCGTGGGCAAGGAGGTCCTGGGCAGGGTGTTCAACCTCCTGGGCGAGCCCGTGGACGGCAAGGGACCCGTCACGGGCGCCGACGCGCATGCCCATCCACCGGCCCGGGCGTGCCCTTCGCGCAGCTGGAGCCCAAGACCCAGATCTTCGAGACGGGCATCAAGGTCATCGACCTTCTCTGCCCCTACGTGCGGGGCGGCAAGACGGGGCTGTTCGGCGGCGCGGGCGTGGGCAAGACCGTCATCATCGAGGAGCTCATCCACAACATCGCCACCCAGTACGGCGGCTATTCCATCTTCGCCGGCGTGGGCGAGAGGACGCGCGAAGGCAACGACCTGTGGAGGGAGATGCAGGAATCGAAGGTCCTCGAGAAGGCCTGCCTCGTGTTCGGCCAGATGAACGAGCCCCCGGGCGCGCGGCTGCGCGTCGCGCTGTCCGCCCTCACGATGGCCGAGTACTTCCGCGACGAGGGCATGGACATCCTGCTGTTCGTGGACAACATCTTCCGCTTCACCCAGGCGGGAAGCGAGGTCTCGGCCCTCCTCGGCCGCATGCCCTCCGCGGTGGGCTACCAGCCCACCCTCTCCTCGGAGATGGGCGAGCTGCAGGAGCGCATCACCTCGACCAAGAGCGGCTCCATCACCTCGATCCAGGCCGTCTACGTCCCCGCGGACGACATCACCGACCCCGCGGCGGCCGCCGTGTTCACGCACCTGGACGCCACGACGGTCCTTTCCCGGCAGATCGCGGAGAAGGGCATCTACCCGGCCGTGGACCCGCTCGGCTCGACGAGCCGCATCCTCTACCCCTACTACGTGGGGGAAGAGCACTACGCGGTGGCCCAGGCCGTGCTCCAAGTGCCTGCAGCGCTATCGCGACCTGCAGGATATCATCGCCATCCTCGGGTACGACGAGCTCTCGGAGGAGGACAAGGCCACGGTGGCGCGGGCGCGGCGCATCGAGCGCTTCCTCAGCCAGCCCTTCTTCGTGGCGGAGCAGTTCACCGGCTTCGCGGGCAGGTACGTGAAGCTCGCCGACACGGTGGCGAGCTTCCGCGAGATCATCGACGGGAAGTGCGACACGCTTCCCGAGCAGGCCTTCCTGTACGTCGGCACGGTCGACGAGGCCCGTGAGAAGGCCGAGAAGGTGAAAAACGCATGAGCGCACCGCTTCTCCTGGTCCGTGTCCACGCCGGACGGCGTGGTGGCATCGGGGGAATGCGAGTTCCTCGTCGTGCCCACGACGGGCGGCGAGCTGGGCGTCCTGGCCGACCACGCGGCCCTCGTGGCCTGCGTTGCGCCGGGCGAGCTTCGCGTGACGACCGCCACCGGGGCGCGCACCATCGGCGTGGGACCCGGGGTCGTGGACGTGCGGGACAACGTCGTGCGTCTCCTCGTCTCCCGCGCGGAAAAGCCCCGACCGTAGAGCCCCGCAAGGCGGCAGCCGTTGGAGCGCCGAACAGCACGGTGTACCGAAACAGCACGGGGTACCGTGCCAGAGGCGCGAAACGGCGAGAGTCCCCCGGTTTTGTCGTCGAACGCGTGTTCGGTGACTCACTCAAACCCCCGCGACACCCCCGGAAGAGGCCGCGCACGCCGTGCGACACCGCGCAAGAATTTTTCCGCGCGTGCACGAAAGTCTTGACAAGTGCGCGTCGAAGCACTATGATCTTACACGATTTTAATTCTATGAGATGAGAGGGAGGGGTTAACGTGGCTGTAAAGAAGACAGCGAAGAAGAGCGCCAAGAAGAGCGCCAAGAAGTCGGCCAAGAAGCCGGCGAAGAAAGCCGCCAAGAAGACGGCCAGGAAGAGGTAGGGGAGAGACAATCTCCCGCGCGGGGGAGGAGAGCGGACAATCTCTTCCCCCGCGTTCTTTTTTCTCGCCCACAGTATTCCCCTCAGGGGAGCGGGCGGTGATCCGCGACTTCATCGTCTTAAAAACTGCACCGAACAAGAGAGACGTATCACGCGCGAGCTTGCGCGATTCTTCACCTTCCCAGCAGCTTCCGACATTCAAAGAGCACACGTTCTGCACTGATGCCGTCCATGCCCGCGCCGGATGAGTGAACGACGTGCACCGTGCGCCCGCGCGGCAGCCACACCCGTGGATCGCTTGCGCCGAACAGGACAACGGTCGGACATCCGCACGCGGCAGCAAGATGCGTCACTCCCGAGTCATTTCCGAGATACAGCCGGCAGCACGCAAGAGATCCGGCGAGCGGGTGGGGTGCTCAAATCACGCCATGTGCGCGCATCTGACGGCAAGACGATGTCCGACTCCGCGGGCCCTACGATCCAGGCGACACTCTCTCCCTCAGACTCCAGGCATCGCGCCACCTCCGTGAATCTCGCGAGAGGCCAGTTCTTCTGGGAGCTCCCGCTGCCGGGATGTACGGCGACCGTGGTCCGCGCAGGGGGCCGAGCCGGGCCCGCGGAATCGACACGGGGCACCCGCTCTTCCTCGGTGAATGCGAGCTCGGGAAACAGCGAAAGGTGATAGTCGACGATGGGGGTCGGGCTGGAGGGAAAGGGGTCCTGGCGGAGGATCGAGCGCACGCCGGCAGCCTTCAGCCGTTCCACGAGGGGTGAGGTAGCATGAGCAAACAAGAGGGCAGAGGTAACGCGGGAGAGGCGCTCCACCAGCAGGGCCGGCGTGCCCGTTTCGGCTGAAAAGAGGGGCGCACAAAGGGTGGACTCGACATCCAGGACCTCGTCGAACATGGACGTGGCGAGTGCCGCATATGCCGGCTTGCCCAGGAGAACAATCCGCTCCCCCTCGTGAAGCCTGCGCCACGCGGCCATTGCGGGCAGCGTGGTGATGAAGTCCCCGAGGGCACCTGCATGGTAGACCAGGCTGGTCATGATTTTCGTACCGTAGCACAGGATGCGCGTTTCTGGTAATAAGAAGCAAAGAGGTGATCTCCCCATGCATGCGGCAACCAACAAGAACATCCTTGTCATCAACTGTGGCAGCTCATCCCTGAAGTACGAGGTCTGGCAGATGCCCCAGCGCGTCAGCCTTGGCCGCGGCCTGGTCGAGCGGATCGGCGAGCTGAAGGGAAGGATCACCCAGAAGACGCCCAAGGGGCGACATCCTGCGGGAGGTGCAGGTCCCGCACCACAAGGCGGCCATGGAGATGGTGTGCGAGGCGCTCACGGACCCGGACCAGGGAGCGCTCGGCGGCCTTGAGGAGATCGCGGGTGTCGGGCACCGGGTGGTGCACGGCGGCGAGCAGTACGCCGCCTCGGTCGTCATCGACGACGACGTGCTGAAGGCGGTCGAGAAGAACGTGGAGCTGGCCCCCCTGCACAACCCGCCCAACCTCATCGGCATCCGCGAGGCGCAGGCGGTGCTCCCGAACGTGAAGCAGGTGGCCGTCTTCGACACCGCGTTCCACCAGACCATGCCCCCGGCCGCCTACCTGTACGGCCTGCCCTACGAGCTGTACGAGAAGTACAAGATCCGCCGCTACGGCTTCCACGGCACCAGCCACCGCTACGTGGCCGCGCGCGCCATGGAGCTGCTCAAGCGCTTCCCCGAGAACACGAACGTCATCACCTGCCACCTCGGCAACGGCGCCTCGGTCACGGCCATCGAGCACGGCAGGTCCATCGACACCTCCATGGGCTTCACGCCCCTGGAAGGCCTGATGATGGGCACGCGCAGCGGCGACATCGATCCCGCCATCATCGATTTCCTCGAGACGGCGCGGGTACAGCTCCACGGAGGTCAACGCGCTGCTCAACAAGAAGAGCGGGCTCCTGGGCCTCTCGGGGATCTCCAACGACCTGCGCGACCTGGAAGCGGAGGCGGCAAAGGGCAACCAGCGCGCCCTCCAGGCGCTGGAGGTGTACGCCTACCGGGTGCGGAAGTACGTCGGCGCGTACGTGGCCAACCTCGTGAAGGTCGACGCCCTGGTTTTCACCGGCGGCATCGGCCAGCACGGCGTGAAGATGCGGGAGCGGATTTGCCACCGGCTGGAGAACCTCGGTATCTTCATGGACTACGCGGCGAACACCGCGCTGGGCTCGGGAGAGGGGGTCGTCTCCGCGCCCTACTCGCCCATCGCGATCCTCGTGGTGCCGACGAACGAGGAGCTGCAGATCGCGATCGACACGTACGATCTCATCTTCGGCGCCGAGAAAGCTTTCCGGAGGCGCCGGAGCGACGTGTCTCTTTGAATGGGGGGTTTCTTTCATGATAGAGCTGGATTTCACGAAGCTCGACGGGCTCGTCCCGGCGATAGCGCAGGATTGGCAGACGGGCGAGGTTCTCATGGTCGCCTTCATGAACAAGGAGTCCTGGGAGCTCACCCTGAAAACGGGGATCATGCACTACTGGAGCAGGTCCCGGAGCAAGCTCTGGAAGAAGGGTGAGAGCTCCGGCAACATCCAGGAGGTGAAGGAGCTGCGGATCGACTGCGACGAGGACTGCGTGCTGGCCAAGGTGCGCCAGATCGGAGACGCCGCCTGCCACACCGGTTACAGGAGCTGCTTCTACCGGGTGGTCGAGGGCGGGGCGATGCGCGTGGACGGCGTGCGGGTGTTCGACCCGGCCGAAGTATACGGAGAGAAGAAATGAAGGATCACGTGATCAAGCTGGGCGTGCCCAAGGGAAGCCTCGAGCGCGCCACCATCGAGCTTTTCCAGAAGGCGGGCTGGAAGATATCGCTCTCCGAGCGCTCGTATTTCCCGTCCATCGACGATCCCGAGGTGAGCTGCAACCTCGTGCGCGCGCAGGAGATGGCGCGCTACGTGGAAAACGGCGTGCTGGACGCGGGTCTCACCGGCATGGACTGGATACTGGAAAACGAGGCGGACGTGGAAATCGTCACGGACCTCATCTACTCCAAGGCAAGCACGAGCAAGGCGCGATGGGTGCTGGCCTGCCTGGCATCGTCCCCCATCGAACGCCTGGAGGACTGCGCGGGAAAGACCATCTCCACGGAGCTCGTGGGATTCACGAAGAGATACTTCGCCGAAAGAAACATCCCCGTGAAGGTCGAGTTCTCCTGGGGGGCAACGGAGGCAAAGGCGGTGGACGGCCTGGTGGACGCCATCGTGGAGGTCACGGAGACGGGCAGCACGCTGCGCGCGAACGGTCTCAAGATCGTCCACACCCTGCTGGAGACCAACACGAAGCTCATCGCCAACAAGACGGCCATGAAGGATCCGACCAAGAAGCGCAAGATCCAGCACATCGCCCTGCTCCTGCGCGGCGCGCTTGCCGCGGAGAACATGGTCGGGCTCAAGATGAACGTGCCGGAGGCGAGCTTCGAAGAGATCGTGAAGCTCCTCCCCAGCCTCACCTCGCCCACGGTGTCGCGGCTGCACAACGCCGCGTGGTTCTCCGTGGAGGTCATGATCCGTGAGTCGGTGGTCCGCGAGCTGGTCCCCCTGCTGATCGAGAAGGGGGCGGACGGGATCATCGAGTATCCACTCAACAAGGTCGTCAACAGGAGCGACGCGCTGTGACCGCGCCGACAAATGCCACGGAATACGCGAGTACGCGCGGGACGCGGTACCGTGGCCGCGGACGCGCATGAAGCAGTACCTCGAGCTGTGCCGCCACATCCTTGCGCGCGGCGCGGACAAGCCTGACCGCACGGGGACCGGCACGCGCAGCGTCTTCGGATGGCAGATGCGCTTCGACCTGCAGGCGGGATTCCCCCTTCTCACAACGAAGAAGCTCAATACCAGGGCCATCATACATGAGCTGCTCTGGTTCCTTCGCGGGGAGACGAACGTGCGCACGCTCCAGGACGCGGGTGTCCATATCTGGGACGAGTGGGCGGACACGCAGGGCGAGCTGGGACCCGTCTACGGCCGGCAATGGCGGTCATGGCCCGCCCCGGACGGCGGCTCCATCGACCAGATCGCGCGCCTGGTGGAGAGACTGAAGGCCGAGCCATGGTCCCGGCGGCACATCGTGTGCGCATGGAACGTGGCAGACATCGACCGCATGGCCCTGGCGCCCTGTCACTGCCTGTTCCAGTTCTACGTGGCAGGGGACAGACTCTCCTGCCAGCTCTACCAGCGCAGCGCGGACGTGTTCCTCGGTGTTCCCTTCAACATCGCCTCCTACAGCCTGCTCACCCACATGGTGGCCCAGGTGTGCGGGCTCCAGGCCCACGAGTTCGTGCACACTCTCGGGGATGCGCACATCTACGCGAACCACTTTTCCCAGATCGAGCTGCAACTGACGCGCGAGCCGCGGCCGCTTCCGCATCTGAGCCTGCGCCCGGGCGTACCGAGCATTTTCGATTTCAAGTTCGAGGATTTTTCCATCCAGGGCTACGACCCCCACCCCGCCATCCGGGGCACGATCTCCGTGTAGGCCTCGCGAGGACCCGGTATGTCGGTGTCCCTCATCGCGGCTATTGCCGCCAATCGGGTGATCGGAAACAGGGGCGCCCTGCCGTGGCGCCTGCCGGACGACCTGGCAAGATTCCGACGCCTCACCATGGGGCACGCCGTGGTCATGGGCCGCCAGACGTTCGACTCCATGGGCAAGCCGCTTCCCGGCAGGCGCAACATCGTGCTCACGCGCGACACCGCCCTGCGGATCCCCGGTTGCGCTGTCACGCATTCTCCGGCAGAGGCCCTCGCGGCAGCGGGAGACGAGGAGACATTCATCATCGGCGGCGCCGCGATCTACGCGCTTTTCCTGCCTCTGGCCGACCTGATGTACCTCACGCTGATCGACGCGGAAGTGCCGGGTGAAACGCTGTTCCCTGATGTGCGCTGGGAGGAGTGGCGCGTCCTCCGCGAAACTCCCGGGCGCATCGATCCTCGCTGGCCTCTGCCCCACAGGTTCGTGGACTATGAGCGCGCGACCGTGCTCCCGCCACGCGCCACTCCCCTCTGAACTGCGTTTTCATTCCCTCATTGCCCGACGCCGCCGTGCGGTGTTGGGAAAGGGCTGTCCCGCAAGCACATCCTGGAGGCCTGCGACGCCAGCTTCCGCAGGCTGTCGACGGACCTTTTTTTCAAGAGCCGGTGCCCGTCGTCAAGGTCGAGCCAAACCGCGCCCGTGGCGGGGGTACCGCGTTCCTCGCTCAGCACCAGCGAGCGGGTGAAGAGCCAGGCGAGGTGCTCCCTCTCTTCGGCGCACCGGCGCTTGAAGCGCCGCACCGCTTCCGTACGTCCTTTGCTAAGTGGATTCCACTGCCGAGAGCCCCGTCCTGCCGTCCCTCCAGCCGGAGTACCGTCCACGGCAGCCGGGTCTTCTCCGTAGGCTCTTTCGACAGCGCTTCCCGGCTTTCCAAGCCCTCTACGAGCAACGCTACGCATCCTTCTACGGCAAGTTCCGCCTTCCGCTCATCATTCACGCCGTCTCCGCCTTCCGCCTCTGCGGCGATTGGAATCAGGGCATCGCCCGCATCCGCTGTCCCGACTGTGGCTACGACTACTTCCGCCCTTTCTCGTGCAAGAGCTTTTTCCTCTGCCCCTCCTGCGCACAGAAGCGGACCCTCCTTCTGGGGGAGTACCTCAGCGGGAACCTCCTTCTCAACCTGCCCCACCGTCAGTTCGTCTGGACCATTCCCAAGGTCTTACGATGCTATCTCAGGCGCGACCGTAGTCTGTTCGCCGATATCGGCAGGCTCATCTTCGGTATTCTATCCTCCTATTTCAGCCACGCGGCGGGCAGGCCGATCCAGGCGGCCATGGTCAGCAGCCATCAGACCTTTGGCCAGTTCGCCCTCTGGAACCCCCACTGGCATACCATTGTGTGGGAAGGCGGTTTCGATCGCCATGACCGGTTCTTCTTCATTGCCCTCGGCGCCAACGCCGGCCTGACGGAACTGTGGCGCCACCGGCTGATCGCGATGTTCCTCGACAAGGGTCTGTTGAATCCGGACTTCGCACGCAAACTTCTGCACGGGAGTCACTCCGGATTTTCCATCGACAGCGGGACACGAATCTATGACGAAAACGCGCGCAGGTCCTTGAGCCAGTACATCGTGCGCGCTCCGTTGTCGCTGACAAGCATCCACTGGGATCAGGACCGGGATACCGACGCCTCACCGTAAGTGCGAAAGATCTTTGACACTGCCATTATGCCCTCGTTTACGCTATCCCTCTTTACGGTTGGCGACCGCCTACCTCATTGAATGCGCCGAGGAGTGGGCAGCAGCGAGAAGCTATATTCGATCTTAGCTACTAGGGCAAATGACCGCCTTGGTCGAATAGTTTTCGTATGTTTAATAAGTACAGCTGGGTCTAAATCAGGACTGCTCCTCCATCGACTCTTACAGCAGAGCCGTTGAAGTACCTGCTGCCATCAGAAGCAAGAAAAGATACAACCGGCGCTATATCTTCAGGGACACCTGTGAAACCTACAGGAATCTTGCTCACAAAAAGCTCCGATTGTATAAAGCTGTTTACCTCTTCTGTCTGCTGTTCTTTTCGGAATCCGGTCCTTATACCCACGTCGACTGCTCCGGGTTCAACCGCATTGACCGTTATACCATACCTGCCAAGCTCAACTGCACATTCCCTTGTGAGCATCTTCAAGGCACCTTTGGTCATTCCATAGACCGGGTCGTTTATAATCGGCCTTTTTGAATGTACTGATGTTATATTGATGATCCTGCCGTATCTATTCTTTTTCATATTTGCAATGACCGATTGGATGCATACTAGGTATCCTTTTACATTTATATGGATCATACTGTCGTAATCATCGCCGGTATACTCCATAAGTGAATAATTCATCTGGATACCCGCATTATTCACCAGTATATCAAGTTTGCCAAACCTCTCGATGGTTTGGGAAACCATCCGTTCCACCTGTTCCCTTCTTAATACATCCGCTTTGATAATAATAGCTTCACTTCCCAAGGACTCGATTTTGGATTTTGTATCGAGAGCCCCCGTTTCGCTGGAACGGTAATTGATTACGACTCTAGCACCGTTTCTGGCTAGGTCTACTGCAATCCCTTTGCCGATTCCGGTGCCGGCGCCGGTCACAATAGCAACTTTCCCTTCCAACAGCATCTTATCTCAGGCCCCCGTCTTCGAGAAGAGCGTAGTGCATTAAAAATCCACCATCAATCCTGATATCGCTTCCATGAATATACCTGGCCTCATCTGATGCAATATATGTCACAAGAGAGGCAAGGTTATCCATATTCCTCGCAATGCCCATGGGTACCCTGCTCTTATAGTCTTCGTCATAAATGACAGTGTGACGGCTGCGAAATTTCAGATTATCGCCTTCAACGGGCCCCATTTCAATCAGGTTCATGTTAATCCCGTTCTTTCCCATCTCGACCGATGCTTCATGGCATAGATTCTTGACGGCGCTCTTTGACATACTGTAGATGAATGAACTTCCGGTAGGCTTGTCGTCATGTATGGAACTCACATAGATGATCTTGCCGTATTTGTTTTTCATCATGCTTTTTCCTATGCACTGAGTACAGAGAAATGCGCTTTTTGTATTGAAATTCATGATTTCTTCGAAAGTTGCATCATCACATTCTTCTACACTAACTCTCTTTACCCGGTTGTTATTATGTATCAGGATGTCAATCCTCTTGAATTGCTGTTCAATTTCCTCTATCAGTCCATTTAAGCTGCCCGCGTCTAACAGGTCGTTGCTGCAAACCATGTAACCCGTCCCTGCCTTTTTGCAGTCTTTGATGATATCCCTGACGAAAGCCTTATCTGATTTGGAATTAAGAACGACATTAGCGCCTTCCTTGATAAACGCTGATGCAATCGCCCTGCCTGAATCACATCCTGCATCGGTAATGAAAACAGTTCTACCCTTAAACCGCATGCTCACTCCACCATCATTGCCATTTCGATTCCTTTCGAATAATCTTCCTTTATAGGCTTCACTTGGTTTTCCTCGATATAGTTCTCTTCATATCTACTAGTGAACTGATTCCTCAATATACCTTGTGGGATTCTTCAATCCTCAGCTCCAGAGTCTGTCGTAGGACCATTCATTGTCCCACTCGCCTGTAGGCTCCCACATGCCAGGCTCTGCCGGGTTTATATGCTCTCTTACAATTTCATCATTCAGAGATTCGATGCCTAGTCCGGGGGTATCCGGCACAGTAATGAAGCCTTTTTTGACAAGCGGCTTTGCCGTACCACAGACCATATCGTCCCACCAAGGGATATCGACTGAGTGGTTTTCCAATACCATGAAATTCTCCGTTGCAGCCGCACAGTGGACCGCCGCCATACATGCAACAGGACTTTCAGCCATGTGGATTGCCATCGCAGCAGCGTATTCCTGGGCCATGTCGCCAATCTTCTTGTTTTCAAGTATTCCGCCGGATGTTAGCAAATCAGGGTGAATGATAGAGACTGCTCCTTTTTCTAAAAGCGGTCTAAAATTCTCTTTTAAAAAGATGTCCTCGCCCGTACAAATAGGAGTCGTACAGGACCGCGAAAGCCTTACGTACTGGTCCGTAAGCCGCCACGGCAGCAAATCCTCAAGCCATGCAAGGTTGTATTTGTCCATTCTCGCGGCGAGCTTTATCGCATCTTCGACTCCTACATGGCCGAAGTGGTCGACGGCAAGCGGGATTTCATATCCTATGAGCGATCGTACCTCTTCAACATATTTCTCAAGCATATCAAAGCCTTTTTGCGTGATGTGCAACCCTGTAAACGGATGGGCCAGGTTATTAATGTCATAAAGACGCGTGCGCTCACTTCTTTTCCTTGTCTCGTTCGGTCCTGCCTCGGTATTGAATTCGTATCTGACACTTTTTTTGTAGTCTTCCAACAAGTCTGGCGGGCCGCTCAATGTTCCCGGTTAATTGATAATCTGCTCAATTCCCAGGTCCATTTTCAAAAAGGTGAACCCGCTCTCAATGCGCTTTTTTAGAGCTTTCCCCATTGCCTGCGCATCAGACCTGCCGATTACCTCGGTATCACAGTAAATGCGCACTTTGTCCCTGAACTTGCCGCCAAGCATCTGGTACACAGGTATGCTGTACGCTTTTCCAGCAAGGTCCCATAGTGCCACTTCAACCCCTGAAACGCCGCCGCCCTGCCTTGCCTGGCCGCCAAACTGCTTGATACGTCTGAATATCTTGTCAATATTGCATGGGTTCTCGCCCAGGAGTCTGCTCTTCAGCATTAGAGCATATTTCTTGCTTGCACCGTCTCTGATTTCTCCATATCCGACAAGCCCTTGATTTGTCTGAATCTTCATCAGTGTGCATTTCATCGGCGTGCCCCCGACGATTTCTGCAAAACGCATATCCGTAATCTTCAAATCAGAAGGTTTTGAATATGTATTGACATGCGAAAGGGTATTTTCATATGTTTCTTCTTTTTCTGCCATTTGATAAAGACTTCCTTCCTTAGAGACCGCAAGAATAATGAACTATAGATGAGATACCCAGAACTGGCTGACTTTCAAAGGGCTCCATATCTGCCATAGACTTCCTTAAGCGTTTTGCCTGTATTTAATTCCCTATCCATATTTGATTCTCTATCTATAAGTTCTTCCGCTTCCCTAAGAATATCATAAGCTCTTTCCGAAGGTATAACCACAACGCCGTCAATATCTCCGAAAACAATGTCATCGGGTTTGATTTCAGTATTGCCAATCTTAATCAAAACCTGATAATCACCTATGGACCAGCGCCCAATTGAACTACATGAGCTGTAGAACTTTGCAAATACTGGGAAATTCATTTTAGATATGGCATCACAGTCACGCACTCCTCCGTCAATTACGGCACCTATTCCGTCGTTTTGCCTTGTCGTAGTACTCATCAGTCCTCCCCAGTGAGCGCAGCTAGTGTCTCCATTCGCTGTCCAAACCTGAACATTGAGAGGACGTATGTGCGAAAGCATCTCAATTCGTTTTGAATTATCGTTTTCTTGGATATTGTTATGGGCATCTCCATATCCTGTAAAGGCAGTCCCTACTACTACCATGTCATTTCTGATTGGACGGATGTAATATGGAAGTGCCTGGTTTCTCATATTATTGTGATCCATAACGTCACTCACCGCTCCGGTATACAATTTTCTGTACCTTTCGCACATTTCTTCAATTGAAATCGGATAGCTATTCATCTCTGCCTCTCCCCTGTAAAATCCGCATAAGCCAATATCATATGCCGCCGTATCTCTCTTGATAAGTTCGCTTTGTATGGTTTTCTTAATTCATGTCGCTATATTTGCTACCTCTATTTTGCTCATTTGGCATTAGCGATGATTGACATCCTTCTTATACTTCGAAGCTTCCGAAAATCCTTATATCCCTGGATGAACTCCCGACAAGTACCTCAAAAACCCCCTTTTCTGCAATCCATCCCTTTTTATCAGGATCATAGTACGACAGAGATGATTTGTCCAAGCTTATCGTAACCGTCTTTTTCTCATTCGGTTTGATGAATACTTTCTTGAACGCCTTTAATTCCTTAAAAGGACGTACTAGACTCGATTCTACGTCGCGAATATATACCTGTGCGGTCTCAGCGCCTTCTAGTTCACCAGTGTTTCTAATGCTGAAACGTACCACTACATTTTCTTCCCTTGCCGTGCTCTCTCGCTCAATCTTCAATTCGCCATATTCAAAAGCAGAATAGGAAAGTCCATGTCCAAAACAGAACATCGGATCAATATTCATAGAGTCAAAGTATCTATAGCCCACAAAAATCCCCTCCTTATACGTTACAACGTCCGGTCCGGGATAATCTCCGATGCTGTGAGCAGGGGAATCTTCAAGTCTCTTCGGGAATGTTACGGGAAGCTTTCCGGATGGATTGACATCGCCGAACAGCACGTCTGAAATTGCCGTTCCGCTTTCCATTCCGCCGTACCAGCTCAGTATGACGGCAGATGCCTTATCATTCCAATACGTCATATCAACTGGTGAACCGGCTGTCAGCACAATAACGGTCTTTGGATTAGCCTGCAGTACCCTTGCGATCAATTCATCCTGTCCGAAGGGTAGCTTCATATCCATCCTGTCAAAACCCTCTGCTTCAACGTCATGGTTAAGGCCACCAAAAACAATGGCAACGTCTGCATTTGCAGCGGCATCTACCGCTTCCTGCAATAACTGGTCGGCCATTTTGGGTTGTGCGGAATAACCCTGTGCGTAATTAATCAGCAACTTTCCATCGAACCTTTTCTTTAATCCCGCCAATGGAGTAACTTCATATAGCGCCTTTACCATTGAGCTTCCGCCGCCGTGTGCATGGTAGCGATCCGCGTTATCGCCTATGACGGCAATTGCTCTTAGTTTCCTGGCATCCAACGGCAATATGCCATCAGAATTCTTCAAGAGAACAATACTTTGCTGTGCAACCTTCAATGCTGCCTTCTGGTGTTTGGGTGTATTAAAGGAGCCCTTCTTTCTTTCTTTTTCAAACATACCGTTCTTGAACATCGTCCTTAATATTCTCCTGACTTTATCATCTACCGTGTTCTCATCGATCTTCCCGCTTTGTATTGCTTCTAGATAGGGCTTTGCAAGATAATACTCATGAAAAGGCTTTGTGGTTCCCATCTCTATATCGAGTCCGTAGTTTGCAGCTTCTTGCGTATCATGTACGCCATCCCAGTCACTTATTACGATACCGTCAAATTGCCATTCCCCCTTCAGTATGTCGTTCAGGAGATGCTCATTATGGCAGCAGTATTGACCCCGGAACTTGTTATATGCACCTATAACGGAATAGGCCTTTCCTTCTTGAACTGCCGCCTTGAAAGCCGGAAGATATATTTCCCGCAGAGTCCTCTCATCTACAATCACATCCACATGGAATCTGTTGAATTCCTGATTGTTTACGGCAAAGTGCTTAATACCAGCACCGACACCCTGATTTTGCACTCCATGTATATAAGGTACGCACATCTTGGATGCAAGGTATGGATCTTCACCCATGTATTCAAAATTTCTGCCGCATAACGGCGAGCGAGCGATATTTATCCCCGGCACAAGATGTAGATCTTTTGCTCTGGCCCGCGACTCCTGTCCAAGAGCAGCGCCGTATTCTTCAGCCAAATTCGGATTCCAAGTCGCAGCAAGAGCGCATAGACAGGGGAAACAAGTTGAAGCATCATTTGCAAGTCCCAATGGCCGAAATTCCCAGTGCCAGTCATCCGGATAGAGCTCTTCTCTGACGCCATGAGGCCCGTCAGACATTTTTAAAGGCGGGATACCTAGACGCTCTACCCCTGAAGACATAAATAGAGTAGCTCCATGACACATCGCCACTTTTTCTTCAAGAGTCATCTGAGAGATTAATTTCAATATTGAATCTTCCATTCGCTCATGCCGCATTTCTAGTTTCCTCCGCCATCAATGTACCCAAGATAACTTGTATATCCTTTCAACCCTTTACAGCAGCAGCAGAAAGTCCGCTTATCAAGCTTTTTGAGAATAAACCAAAGAAAACCAGTATTGGCAATGTTGATATTGTCAGACCCAAAATCTGTGCCCCTGAATCTGTACGGAAGCTGGTAGCCAATTGACGTATCCCCAGAGGTATCGTAAACAGCTTGTCGCTTGATATGACAGTTAATGGTACCATCAGATTATTCCATGACCATAGGAATGCAAGCAGACATAGGGTAGTACATGCAGGCATCATGAACGGAAGCGCTATCTGCAGGAAAATCCGGAATTCGCTGCATCCGTCTATCCTTCCGCTTTCCAGTACCTCATCAGGCACGGCACTGCTAACAAACTGAGTCATCCAGAAGACGCCGAATGCATTCGCAGAAGATGGAATAATCAAAGGCAACAGGGAATTGATCCATCCTATCGTTCTCATTTCCATTACAAAAGCTACAAGTCCAAGCTGCGTCGGCACCATCATGGTAATAAGTATAAAGACAAAGAGAGGGCTCTTAAATCTGCTTTTATACTTTGCAAAGCCGAATCCCGCCATTGAGCATACAATTACACAAAGCACGGACGAACCGAACGCTGCTATCAAGGAATTAAGATAGTATCTTGCGATATCTATACTCCACAGGGTTGTTAGATTCTCCTTTAGGTAGTTGCCGGGAAAGAGCTTTATCCCTTTAAATAAGTCATTGGCTTCGTACGTGCCCATCATTATCATAGAATAAAACGGATAAAGCGCTATGATGGACAATATGGACAAAGCAACAACCATTAGTATTCGTAGAAGATATCTTGATTTTATCATTTTCTCTCACCCCATTTCATAATCCTGTAGGTAAACAGGGTTAGAATGGCAATGAACATAAACATCCCATACGCAATAGAAGAACCATATCCAAAGCGCATCATCGTACCGAAAGCGGTATCGTATAGAAACCACATTCCGGTCAGACATGCATATTCCGGGCCCCCCACCATCTGCGGCCCTGAACCCACCGTAAACAGGATAAACGGTTCTTCAAACATCTGAAAGCAGCCAATCATGGTAGTCAATACAACAAATATGATAACAGGTTTTAACAGGGGTATTGAAATTTTCGTTATTTTCTGTATTGAATTAACGCCGTCAATTTCCGCCGCTTCGTATAGCTCAGGATTGATATTGGTCAATCCTGCCAGAAATAAGATAGATGTGTAGCCATAGTATCTCCATATTCCGACAAAACTGACCATTATCCTCGCCGGCCATGGTCTCGACATGAAGTTTATATTTTCTCGAGCTATTCCCAACCCGGTTATAATGGAATTGATAATGCCAAATTGATAGTCAAACATTATCCCGAATATGATACCCAGTGCAACCGGAGTGGTAAGATAGGGAAGGAAATTAAACAGCCTGAATGCATTTTTCGCCGGTGTGATTTTGCTACTAAGTATAAAAGCAATGACCATACCCAGTGCAATCTGTATAGGTATGATCATCAGCATGAAGATGAGCGTATTCCCAAGGGCATTGTAAAACCGTTCATCCTTAAACAGGTCCAGATAGTTTTTAAGTCCGTAAAATACAGGAGCGTCAAAGCCATTCCATTTCGTTAGGCTTATATAAAATGTATAGATGATAGGAAATAACGAAAAAGAAACATATATAAGAAAGTAGGGCGAAACAAAGAGATAAAAGGCATTATTCTTCTTGCCTTTGTATTTTCTAAGTGCCCTTGCCTGACGATCAGAATAACCAATATTCAAACCTGCTACCTACCTTTGAATATTCAATAAAATCATCTCTGAAGAAAGACACTTGCAGGGCAGGAGCAGATCTTCTCCGCTCCCGCCCTGTCTCCGGACATATACTGCAATTCGGCAACTTTTACACTGTTTACGCAAGTCTTCTTAGCTGGAGCTGAACGCCTCACTCTTCATCTGTGTTCTATACATTGATGGAGTCATTTGGTCAATTCCGGCGCTTGCTTTATAAGCTCGTCTTTAAGCTTGCCATATGCTTCATTCGCCGACATGCCCTGTTCCATCTGTCTTAATATTGTCGCACATGCATCCATCACCAAGGAATCATATGCTGTTATTGGCCTTGCCTGAGTATTGGCATTCTTTGATATCTCAAGCAGTTTGGCAAGGACATTTTGTCCTGCAAAGAATGGGTCCTTATTTTCATCTGATATATAAATATCAGTATCGTATGAAGCTTTGTACAGGCTCGGTATTCCATGCGTCTTTACAAGAGCCCTTGTACCTTCCTCAGAGAGGCACCACCATTTGATCCAGGCCCAGGCAAGGGTTTTGTTTTTACAGGTCTTGGGTATGGCATAGCCCGTACCGCCCCAGCTGAAGCCGCCTCCAGGAGGAGAAATAAGTCCATATTTGCCTTTCGCATTCTTGTCGTTAGGCTTTACGACAAACGGTACGAACCAGCTTGCCGCGGGGTAGAAAACAATTGTGTTTGAAGCAAACGACGCATTCCACGATGGGGACCATTGCAGATACTTGCCAACCGATTTATCTTTGATTAATTGTTCTATTACCTTGAACGTCGGCAAAACAGTCGTATCTAGAGTAATCTTGCTGTTTACAACGAAAGGCTCTTTTGTATACAGGCCGATCAATGCATAGAAGGCGTCATCAGCGCCGCTGAACAGGAAGCTCTTGCCTTGGCTTTTCTGTACTATTTCTTTGCCTTTTTCTATATATACATCCCAGCTTGTAAATATTTTTTCCATTTCAGATGGGTCATCCGTACCGAAATACTGTTTTGCAAGAGGACGGTTGTAGATATAGCCTCCTACGTCATTATCTCCCTGGATGCAGACTATCTCACCTTTCGGATTCTGCATAAGAGGAATTGCGAAAGGCACAAGATCGTTCTTGTTAAAGTTGTATGGCGGTGCATCCAGTCTCTCCCATGCGTCAATAGCAATCAATCTTCCTCTAGGCTTGATTTCAAACAGCACGATGTCCGGAAGATCGCCGCCCGACGCGACTGTCATCTGGACCTTTTTAGGGTATTCGGTGTCGGGGATGATCACATAATTGACCTTAATGTTGGGATAGTGTTTATTGAAATCCACAGCACCATCTTTTTCCCATGTGCCCCATGCCCATAGAGAAATTTCGCCTTTGAGATCCTCCGGTTTTACTGTCTCGACAGACTTTTCTGCATCCTTGCTCCGGCTCGCCGTTTTTGTGCCACACCCTGTGACAACCCCGAGCAGCAGGACTACAGAAATAAGTATACAAACTACCCTCGTCACTGATGCATTTCTAATACTCATAAATGCTTCCCCCTTTTTGCGTGGTATTTTATGATGCCATAGAGTCAAAAAAGCACGGCGAGCGCGTATATCCCTTGTTTTCTCACGTCGAACCTCTATCCACAGTTTACGTTCATGTGCGTATAGAGCTTTTCCCGCTACGAGGACCTGATTGAACACCATCAGTAGAACGGCATAGCAATCCTCTTTCCATTCAAGACCGAGCTCAGAGCAAAGCGCGCGAGATTATTGCATATGCTCGCCTCTGAGCCTGGCTTCCATGTCGGCAAGATGCCTTTCGAGCCACTCAACCGCCTCATTGGTCGCTCCTCTTTCAAGAGCGGCGCACACTTTGCTGTGAAAGTCCAAGGCTCGGTTCATCGCTTGAGACCGGCGCGAGAACTCCCAGAACTGCTTGGTATATAGATCACTGAGGAGCTCGAACAGAATGGGCAAGATGAAATTGCCGCTCGCGAGCATTATCTCCTTGTGAAAAGCCTTGTCGTACTGGATGAAGAGATTTACATTGCTCAGATTCTGAGCCATCTGCGTGCATGAGCTTCGAAGGGATTTCGTGGTTTCCCCCGTGAGATGCTTCGCAGCCTCCTTCATGGCTGCCACCTCAATCGTTCCGCGCGTAACGATGAGATCGAGTTCTTCCCTACCTGACATCTCTATGAATTGAAAGAGCGGGAGACTGCTCTTCGGTCGGAGCAGTGATTCGATGTTGATTTCCATTACATACACTCTCCCGCCTTGTCTGCTTTCCAAGAGACCGGCAGCCTTGAGCGCAGCAATTCCTTCGCGAACGCTCGTTTTTCCGATTCCGAGGAGAGTGGAGATTTCTTTCTCCGTCGGGATGCAATCCCCCGGCTTGAGGTTGTTCTCGAGAATGAAGTTGATGATGGAATCAGCGACCAGGTCAGAGAGGTGGATCTTTGAAATTGCTTTCAAAGCTCTTTGCTCCTTTGAGAAAGTAACCCGCTAAGCAGGTTACCAGGGAAGTTATACGCTAGTTCTAAAAATCCTGCAAGTGAATTCTTGGGGGTTCTCTATGCGTAGGCGTATGCTCGTGGCGAGGTCCGAGGCAGGGCAGCCGAGCCTGAGGGCCCTGCTGTGCATGATCTTCAACGTGCTGAGCGCGTGACTCAAGATGTCGATTTGGCCTATTTTAGAGCATTCTGAAAAGAACGATTACTCTCATTATATTATATAGTATAGAATTACGATGAGATAGTGTCAATTCTTGTGGCCGGGAACTGCGCAATGCGCCCAAACCCGATGGGACCCCACCTCGAATCCGAAACCTCGCGATGGGTCCCTTCGACTTGCTCCAATGCCACCTTCCGGCGTGCGTGGCGCAGTCGTACCAGGGGAGCCTACGGGTGAGCATTAGCGCCAGCGCGATCGTGTGTTTGGCGACCTCGTCCAGCGCATAGTCGGGCACACTCGTTACCACCATCTCGTGCTGGTATGCCGCTTCGACGTCGACGATGTCCACGCCTGTGCCGTAGCGGCAGATGGTCTTGCACTTCTTCAGCTTCTCGATCGTGCTCCGGGGATCTCCGCGTACTGCTGGAGAATGGCATCGGCGTCCCCCGCGAGCCCCTCCCCTGTCCGGCATTGAAGGCCGATCACCTCTGCGCCAATCGGTGCCAGGACCGACCTTCCGATCTTATTGTCCGGGTAGTCGAAATCACTGATCTTGGGACCTGAACTTCTTTGTCCTCTCCCCGGCTCCGCCAGCGTTCAGCCCTTGAACCTGGTTTCTGCCACTCCCTTCACGCCGGGCCTGACTTCGAGCAGGGCACCCGCGGATGGCTGGGCTTTCAACTGATCGGGGCTCAGGATCAGGCGGGAGGTGGTGATGTACAGGACGTCGAGATCCCGGCCGCCGAATGCGAGACTCGTGGGACAAGAGCACGGCGTCTCGATGACTCGGTCGACGGAACCGTCCGGTCGGTAGCGCACGACGCGCGACCCGTTCCATTGCGCGTTCCAGAGAAATCCGTCCGCGTCGATGACCGAGCCATCCGGCAGTCCCGGCTGGCCGGTGAACGTGCAGAAGACTCTCCTGCCATGGGGCGTCCCGTTGGCAGTGTCATAATCGAATGCCCAGATGGCTGCCTGGGGCGAATCGGCGTAGTACATGGTCGCACCGTCATGGCTGAAGCACGTGCTGTTCGCGCTGCTCAGGCCTCCGAAGAGGCGGTGCAGGCTCACGTCGACGTCGAGGCGATACGCAGAGGAAAGGCCCTTTTCACTCGAATCGAACCCGCCGACGATGAACCGCCCCTGGCGGTCGCACCTGCCGTCGTTCAGCCGCGTTGTAGGAAGGCCCGGTTCCACGTCGACGATCCGCTGCTCAACTCCGCTCTCGAGGTCGTAGAACGAGAGTCCGCGGTCAAAGGCAATGAGAAGCCCCCCCTTCTCCCGGAACGCCAAGGAGCATACCTTTGCCGGCATCGGCCAGCTGCGAAATCTCGAGCCCAGCGGCTCGTACTCCCACAGGAGCCGGGATTCAATATCCGTCCAGAAGAGCTTCTGCAATTGCTCGGACCAGATCGGACCCTCGCCATGGATGTTCCGCGTCTCCCCGACAACAGTCACTTCCTGCCGCTTCATGGCAGACTATCCTACGGCCTCGGTGGCCATCTGTCAAATCCCGGACGCGTGGACAGCGGGCGGCCCTTCCTGTATCATTCGATTCCATACGAGGCGGCGGTGTGATAGCTTAGATTCCGCAGAAGGGTCTATGGTATCAGTTGCGGGGAGTAAAGCGCATTTATGTGCGGGAAGTGTCGCCAGGGATAGACGGCTCGCAGCCCCCGCTCTTCAGCGTCAGGATTTCCACGGCAATTTCCTTTGTGCAGTCCTCGGCCTGAGGATACAAGCCTACCTTGTCAACGAAGGCATGATCTATGCCGCAATATCGGATCACGCGGGTCCTCACCGCCGCCCGGGTGAGCTTGCGCGCAAACGCCTCGGCTTCAAGACGCAACGCGTCGTACTCGGCTGTCAGGATGAGCGCGGGGGCAAGCCCTGTGGCATCGGGAACGTACAGCGGTGAGACAAGCGGATCTGTGGGATCGTTCCCCTGCAGGTACGCGCGGTGCAACCGGCAGGCATCGGCCCTGAGCGTCAGTATCATGGACTCTATCAACTCACGTTGGTGCTTGATCGAGTATTCCGACAGGTCCCATCGGTATTCATCACGCGGCGCGCATGCCAGGTCCACCGTCGGGTAGATGTGCGCCTGCAACGCGATCATCCCGCCCTTCCTGTCGCGGTCCATGATGGCACACGCCGCCGAAAGGTTGCCGCCGGCGCTGTCCCCTGCCACCGCCAGGCGCATGGGATCGACGCCGAGCCCTTCGCGTGGGTGTGCACCCAGGTGACCGCGTCTAAGCAGTCGGTGAGGCCGGCGGGATAGGGGTATTCGGGCGCAAGGCGGCAATCCACGGACACGACGACGGCTCCCGCTTTTTCCGCGAGCGGCTTTGCACGCATTCTCCACGACGGCGACCGTGCCTCCGATGAATGCGCCGCCATGGAAGAACAGCACGACGGGCATTGGCGCGGATGCCATGGGAGAATACACGATGACGGGAATGTGCCACTGCCTTCCCGGGATCGTCCGCTCCTCCCTGAGAATCCCTCCGGAGGTGACATCGATGTTCGGCCATCCCATCGACGCGCGTATCCCGGCAAGATCCAGGGCCTTCGGATCGAATTGTCCCGAAAAGGCCTGCTTGGGAAAGAGGGAGCCGGCCTTATGATCGCCAATGACTTCACGGACGCGGGGGTCGAGCTCTCCGCCGCGTTTGCCGTCGGGGACAGGTTTGATCTCGATCGCCAGGCCCCTGCTTTCCAGGATGGAGGCGCGGGCTTCGAGCAGACCGAGCAGCCTTCGGTACTCCGAACGATCGGTCACGCTGATCCGCCTTCCCCCTACAGCTTCATGAGCGTGGCGATCACGTCCTCGGCACTCACGTCGGCTTTCCGAAGCTCGGTGATCTTGTGCCCCCTCCCCATGACCACGAATTTGTCGACGATGGGATAGATGTGGTAGATATTGTGATCGACAATGATCTCAGAAAGGCCCTTTTCCCGCACAGACTCCGCGAACTTCAGGACCTTGTCCGTTTCTTTCAGCGAGAGCGCGGCGGTCGGCTCGTCGAGGAGCAGCATCGGAAGGAAGCCAAGGGGGGATCATAATGGAAAAAGGATGCGGAAAAACATGTATCGAATGGCGACAATTCTATTATTTTCCAGCGCAAAAGGAAGAAATGAATAAAGCGGCCCCCGGAACGTGCCTCCTCGCGATGTTATTGTTTGTTGCCTTCATTACCCTTTGATCGCGTCCACTTTTGTTTTCCAAATGCTCGGTCTGCGCCTTATTTTTTAATTAACCGGAAGAACAGAATATCTTGGAGTCACTCCGGATTTTCCATCGACAGCGGGACACGAATCTATGACGAAGACGCGCGCAGGTCCTTGAGCCAGTACATCGTGCGCGCTCCGTTGTCGCTGACACGCATCCACTGGGATCAGGACCGGGATACCCTCACTTGGAAGGCGGCACAGAAGGGATACTTCAAAGGCAAGGAGCGCCACTTCTCTTGCCTGGACTTCATCGCCCAATTGACACTCCACATTCCGCCTCGGGGCAGACACCTGCTGCGCCGCTACGGCCTGTACTCCTCCCGCGGCCGCGGAACCTGGAAAGACCGTCCCGCCCTCGCCTCACGAGCGCCCCAGCACTGGTACGGTCGGCGAGCCGCACAGCCTCCTGCCGCCGCTGAATCCGCCGAAGTTCATGAGGTGTCCGCGATCGACCGCAGGAAGGCATGGGCACGCCTTCTGGCCATGATCTATGATGTCGATCCCTTGGGCGGCAGCTGTGTGCAGAGCACACAGCGGGAGCCCGTTCCGTTGTCCCGTGTGCGGAAACAGGATGTCCGTGATCGCCGTCATACACGATCCCGCCGAGATCCGGGCCATCATCGCATGCCTTGCCAAGGACGAAAGGGGACCGCCCGAGGAGGGATGAGCCGTCAGTCCGTACGATCTTACACTCGCGCCAATTCCGGCCTGCCAAATCAGGTTGACCGCGGACTGGCTTACTTTGGCTGGACAGATGGTAAGGCGATGAATGTCTTACCCGCCGGGAAGCCTGAGGAGCTCAGAATCGGTCTTGCTGTGGGGCGGGCATAGCGTAGTCCCCACGTCGGTGACGATAGCAACAGGTCCAGGATAGGCGGGCGGAAGCCATGGATGGGATCGGAATCCGGAGCAGCGGCAAGCCGAAAGCTATAAAATCGCCTATTACATTAACGCGACATTAGCAGGTTGCCACTGGTGATCAAGACTAGTTTTTTAATTCCTGTTACGTACTCTGTGACGATGAAAATGCGCATCGTGTCTGGCTAGATGAGGAAGCGGAGGCCGGGAGGCGTCGTTTATTGCTCCACACCATTCCGTTGCGAGGTGCGCGCCCTGACATCGGCGTCCCTAATCGACCTCGACCCGACGCTGAAGCTTCTCGAAAACCTTGATGTTATAGTATTGTTCGCTGCTGAGATCCTGATATTCATTTCGATGTCGGTGAAGCTCTTCCACTATATCCTGGACAACGTACATGGGCTGAAAACCCAGGTAGGTCTTCGCCCTATCGATCGCGACCTTGTAGTTACGGAAATTCTCGATGTCGCGAATGACTATGTCTACCCGGTCGCCGACGTTCTCCGTCCCGTACTTGACCAGGTCGCCGATTTGCCCGAGGGTGTAGTTCGCAGAGGCGACGTTGAAGACACCGCTGAGCGAATAGTCGGCCTGAATCGTCCTCAAGTAGGCGGAAGCCGCGTCGCGTATATCAAGGATCGGTCGCCAGATCGAAGGGTTGTCAACGTTGATGCGTCGCTCTGTGAGGGCACATTTGAACATGGCGTTGACGACTAGGTCGAAACGCATGCGCGGACTGTGTCCGCGACCGTCCCTTGCCGCAGGGCGATAACCGAAAAATCCTTGTCCTGCAACTGTAGCACACCGCGTTCGCCTTGAAGCTTCGAGATGCTGTAGGGATATTTGCACATGGTCGGGCTGTTCTCATCGTACAGCTCATTAGCCGTGCAACCATAAACCGAGCACGAGGACGCATAGACGAACCTCTTCACTCCCGCTTTCTTAGCCATTAAAGCCACATACGACGGAAGTGCTGCGTTGAACATGAAGTTCATGGACGGGTCGAACTCGGCCATAGGGTCATTGGACAATCCTGCCAGGAAAATTATCTGTTCGTAGCGTCGCAGGTCTTCCTCCTGACACTTGAATAGGTCCTGCTCGATAACGTTGAGGCTTTCCGGCAGATGATTGCCGAACCACAACAGGTCCACAACATCAACATCGTATCCACGCTCAACCAGGACGGGCACCAGGTGGGAACCTATTATCCTGCTCCGCCAGCAACCAGGAGTTTCATCTTTCAAACCCCAGCTCAAGACGGTCTCGTCTGATAAGCTCTTCGTACTTCTCACAGCTCAACGATGTATCGGAAGGAGCCGCGAAACTTACGTCATGGATCGACATCTTGCCGATGGCCCTTGTGGCATCCAACTGCGTGGCGTACTGATGGACAGTTTCCGCTCACCGCCGACGTGTACAACACCCGTGATGTCCTTGTCAAGAGAGCGTTGATTTTGCGCGCGATCACCGAAACGCTCTCGCGGCTGGTCCACTGGTCGACAAAGGCCTTCTCGTATGGGAATGTGTTTGGGCCGAAACTCGTCCTTATGATGAGCGCCTTGTCATACAGCCGCATCGCGCATTCCCCTCCGGGCTTTGACCAGGCATATTTGTTCGAGGGATAGACCGCGTCGGTCTCCGAATAGAGGCCTCGGTCCCCTTTGAAGATATAGTCGGTTGAGATATAGACTAGTTGCAGTCCGAAGTCCGGAACAGCCTGACGACGTTGCATGTTCCAACGATGTTAACCTCCAGAGCCTTAGATAGGGTCCTTGTCAATCGCGGGTGGTGAATAGAAGGCGGCAGCGTGAAGAATCGTCGTGAAGTCCTTGCCTCCGATATATGACTTCATCTGGAGGTAGTCGATAATGTCAAAATCTTCATGGCAAGGATACTCGATATCCGGTCTGATCTTCTTCAATTTCGATCCCAACAAGCCGCTTCCCGACCAACTAAAAGGATGTGTGATCTATCAGACAAGGTGCGTTTCCTCCTTACATCGCCTGGAATATTGCCGTACACGAAACTGTCGGAACGCGGGTTGCTCTTCCAGGCCGCAACGGTAAGGCCGTTGCGGTCTTTATCCGTCATGCGTTGCGTCGTTGCCGCAGTCTTTTCGAAACAAGCGTTCGAGGTCAACGTCGCAAAGCGACCAATTGATGTCCTCAGCTATCGGAGAGATTCCTGCTTCACAGCCCCGATTATGCTCGCCCGAACATAAGTACTCGATCAGGGTTTCCTGGACAAAAAAGTTGCCATGTGCGATCCGGGCCTGTGGCACCCAGATCCACTCAGCGGCGTCGCCCTCCTTGTTTGACGGCATATCATGGCAGACGATCTTGCCGAAGGTCGGTGAGCCTTTACGGATGTCAAGTGCCATATCCACCATCCGCCCCGCGAGCGTCCGCACGAGCTTGCCCATGTATGGGTCCCACTGAAAGTGCAGTCCCCGGATTGTTCCCGGACGCGAGAGGCTCTCGTTGGCTTGGAGGAATCTGATGCCTTTCATGTAACCTATGTCCGGGGACTTTTCGAAGTCACTGCTGCGGAAATGCTCGGTGAAGTATCCTCGGTGGTCGCAAAAACGCGCGAACTTGATGAGCTTTACGGCATCGATTTGGAGTGAGGTAACGTCGAGTATTTTCATTCTGACACTCCCTCCGGGGGATCAGTCGGGCGGCTGAGCGTTCACGCCGATCTTTTCCTTTGCACGAGGGTTTCCAGCAGGTCGGCGACATCGGCAGCCCCGTCTCGACTCTTCAGCATCTCGGCCATCGCCCGAGATCGGATCCTGTAGCCGGGGTCTTCCAGAACCGTGCGAACCGCCTTCTCCAGCCGATTCGCGTCAACGTCGGCGGTGAATTGGTTGGGACCAAGTCCCAGGATGGCACACGGTGAGCCAAATAGTATTGGTCGAAGAAGTAGGGCACCGCGACCTGGGGCGCCCCCGCTCGTGCGGCGCTGTGAAACGTCCCGCCCCGCCGTGGTGCACTACGGCTGCCATCCTTGGAAAGACCCTTGCATGGGGCAGGTATGAACCGCCAGCAGCCGTGATCCCAGGTCGGGCAACCTTCCTTTGAGGGCTGCTGAATCACCATTCGGCAGCCGATTCGGTCCGCTGTCCGTCTGACCATTTCCATGGTTCGCACACGCTGGGCATCCGGCATACTGCCAAACGTAAAGAGAACGGGCGGAGGACCTTGTTCAAGGAAGCGTTCGAGTCGAGGCGGCAGTTCGCGAAGGTCGTCGATCCAGGGATAAGAAGTCTGGACAAATCCGTGCTGCTGGCAGTCCGTCGGCATGGGCGCCAGCTCCCGTTCCATTGCCAATACCATGGGTGCAGGATATGTTCCT
>CAWGAC010000019.1:0-416629 GCA_963820435.1 uncultured Spirochaetota bacterium
TGTCTGGAGTTCAGCACGTCGTAGGCTCGGTGCGATTTTCGTCGCTATTTGTTAACGCAGGGCCTCAGTGAGACGAGGGTGTCAGTTTACGGTGTCGCCTTACGAGCACAGCAGCGGTTGCTCCAACTGCAACTAAGATGGCAGCCGCGGCGGCATATTCGATGGCTCCCGCAGGTCCCGTTTTTGGCCCTGCAACGGTGTCGTAAAGTTTTCCCAACATCTTCGCCGTACCACTCATGAACTTCTTGACCTGGGCTGAGATGGCCGGCGCCACGCCTCCTGAGTATCTTGCAGTTCCATTTCGGCTTGCTGAACGTGCAGGAGGTGACGCCTGAGGCGCGGCAGCAGCCTGTGAGGAAGGGGATGCCGCCTGAGGGAGAGTGGCAGCCTTTGCGGAGCCGGGTGGCGCCTGAGTGTGGGCGCCAGCCAGTGATTGAGGTGGAGTGCCTGCTGTCTGGCAGGCGATCACAAGAAGGCAGGCCGCCCCGAGCATCAAAATGGCCAGCAAACGCGACATCTTCACAACTCCAATTATATCGTATGGTCACGATACTTCCAGAACTTTTTGAAACGCGACCATGTCGAGGGAAGGCAACGTAGTTTATCGACTGGGCGGAGAGGAGGGGCCGGAGCCCCTCCCCCCTGGTCCGTAGTGGACCTGTCCAGCTTGCCGTCAGGCCCTAGTGCCCCTGACCTGACAGGATATCCGCAGCCGCGGAGAAGATGCGCGCTGCCCCGTATTCGTTGATATTCCCCATCACCACCACTCCCAGCCGGCGTTTGGGGTATATCCGCATCAGCGTATCGATCCCGGGCCCGCCAGCTGCGTGCTCCAGGATGGTTTCCCCCTTCTCCTGCCGGAGAACCCACCCGATGCCGCGACCGAGCGGACGACCGTCCTTGGACCGCTGCATCCGCTGCATTGTGTCCAGCGTTGCGCGAGACAGACCCCACTGTGCCCTCGCGGCATCGCCGTCGATGTTCGCCCAGAGAAACCGCGCGACATCACCTGCAGTGCCGACCAACCCGCCCCAGGGGGCGAGGATGTCGAAGTCGGTCAGATAGGTGAAGTCACCCGACCTCGCCCTGATTATACTCTCACTGTCGCGCTCCGGGAGGTTTTCGTTCAGGACGGCCAGCAGGGCGGCCTCTCTCTGGGTCGGAATAATGGGGCTGGCCAGCGGGGTCCTCGGCGACAGGTCAGCATGGTGGAACGATGTATTTCCCATCCCGTAGGTCGTTGCCAGGCTTTTTATGTCCAAAAGGGTGAAAGAGATTTGACGCGCCAGACGAAGAGTCCGGAGAGATGTCTACTTGTTCTGTATCCAGCTCTGATTGGTGATTCCGAACTGCTTGATCTTGTAGTTGAGGACCCTTGTGGAAAGGCCGAGGAGGCTGGCTGCGCCCTTTTGCACCCAACCCGACATTGTCAAGGCCTGGAGGATGAGCTCCTTTTCTACTTCATCCCATTTGATCCCACCAGGCGGGATCCGGACAACGCTTCGGTCTCCCGCCGTGTCCTTATTGAAGGGCAGGCTCAAATCCGCGGTCGTTATCGTATTGGAGTCGGCCATGATGAGCGCCCTCTCGATTGCGTTTTCAAGCTCCCGGATATTTCCCGGCCAATTGTGGCTCTTCAGGAGCCGCATCGCCGCCGGCTCGATCCTCGTCACTTTCTTTCCCATCTCCAGCGAGTACTTATGCAGGAAGAAGTCCGCAAGCAGCTCGATGTCGCCTTCCCGCTCGCGCAACGGAGGAATCTTGATGGACACGACGTTCAACCGGTAATACAGGTCCTCCCTGAACCTGCCCTCTGCAATCTCCCTGGTGAGGTCCCTGTTGGTGGCCGAAATGATCCTCACATCCACCCGGATGGTGCGGTTGCTCCCGAGGCGCTCGAACTCCCGCTCCTGGAGCACGCGCAGGAGCTTGGCCTGGGTCGCCAAGCTCACGTCGGTGATCTCGTCCAGGAACACCGTGCCGCCGTTCCCCTGCTCGAAGCGGCCGATGCGCAACTTCTCCGCGCCGGTGAATGCCCCCCTGTCATGCCCGAAGAGCTCGCTCTCGAAGAGCGGGTCGGGAAGTGTGGCACAATTGACCCTCACGAAGGCGCTTTTGGCCCGCGGGCTGCTGTAATGGATGGCCCCTGCCAGCAGCTCCTTCCCCGTTCCCGTCTCACCAATGAGTATGACACTCGAGTTCGTCCTTGCCACCTTCTCCACGAGGTTCAGGACGCTTATGATGGCCGGGCTCTTCCCGATGAAGTTTTTCGTGCTGTAGATGAGGTTTCTCTCGCCGCGGAGCACCTGGCCTTCGTGATCAAGCCGCTTCAGCTCAGTCCCTTTGTCGACTTTGATCTCCAGCTCGGCCAGATTAATGGGCTTCTGGATGAAGTCGGTCGCCCCCATGCGGATGGCGCGGATTGCGTCATCGATCCCGTCCCGCCCGCACATGACGATGATCACGGGTGAAATCTTGTTTTCGCGGATGGCCACGAGGAGATCCTCCAGGGGGAGGTCTTCCGAAAGGACATCCGTGATGATGACGTCGAAAACGTGTTGCGACAGTCTTTCGATGGCCTGGGTATAGTTCGGTGCCTCTTCGATATAGAAACCTTGCGCCCCGAAGTAGTGGGAAAGCCGTTTGGTCAGCGCGTCATCATTATCTACTATAAGGAAGCTTTCCATGCCGTTGGATTATAGCACACGGCGTCCGTATCGCCCGGAAGAGGCAAGGTCGATATCAGCGTTGCACCGCCTCGGTGTCGATCTCGCCAAGGTCGACGATGGCTTCCTTGCCCTCTGGCACCACCAAATCGAACGCGACCTCTTTGTTCTCCAGAAGCAGGCGTGCGCGATACGTTCCCGCGGGGATGTTCTCGAGATAGAATGAGCCGTCAATGCCCACGATACTCGAAATCACTTCCGGCCCCACGGTCACTTCCAGACCCGCGAACGCTGCCGGGGTGCGTACCCCATCCTTGACGATGTACAGCTTTCCGGTCAGCGCCTGGAACCTGGTCACTTTGAAACTCACGATGCCCCCGCCTCGGTAAGGGGGGGAGACAAAGACTCTGGTCACGTCGCTCTTGAAGCTCATCGGGATGTCCGCCGGTTCGATCGACACTTCATTTTCGTTGTATGAGGCGAGGCCCGGGACGATGGCCCGCCCCGTGCGGTCGGTCACTCCCACGTACTGATTCGAATACTTCACCCGCACACCGGGGACTCCTTCCACCTTCACGAGCGCAAAGCTGTCCGTAATCGGTTGGGTGGGCCGGAGTGAATTGTCGATGAGCACCAGACTGCCCTTGGCGTTCAGCTCCATGTCGATTTGACTCTGATCATGTCGATATGCCGCCGAAGCGGAGTAGGCCCCGTAGAGCCCATTGTAGGCGAGCGACGCGCTGCCATCGAACATCGATTGCCCTGTTTCGCCCCGCGCCTCCTGGACGTTGGCGGAGTAACCCAGGCCCGTACCCCTTGGAACGTTCTTCTGAATGTCTGCGGCAATCCCGCTCGACGCATTGTCCGTCCGGTAGGAGACTCCCCCGAGGGCTTCGCCGATGAGGATGCGTACGCCGACGGACCCCTGGTACTGGGGCGTCCCCTGCTGCACGATGCCGGACAGTACCGCAGTCAACTGCAGATTCTCTCCGAGCGGCCGTGAATAGGAGAGGCCAAGCGTCTCCCTGTCAGATCCGTCCCACATGCGGGCGTAGGAGACCCCGGCGGAAAATGAACCGGTGAGCGCGGTGTTGAACGCGAGTGAAACGCTCCCTTCCCACCGGGGCTTCTCCGCATCAGGACTGAGGGTGAGGGTGCTGTAACCGCTGGACAGGTATTTCGCCGACACGCTCACGCCGAACCATTTCGACAGGTAGCTGTAGTCCGCCTCCCCGGCGTATCCGGGGACGCCATGGCTGTAGCTCAGGGCGAGGCTGCTATTGATCTCACCCAGGAGCCCAAGGGTGAACGCAGCGGTGGATCCGGCATTCAACAGGTTCTCGGCGAGCTCGGCCCGCAGACCGCCGGTGAGCCAGTTGAAGATTCCCACCCGGTGGAAGGCCAGAAACGCAGGCTGTCCGTACGAGAAGCTTGCGGCGCCAAGATCGACACGCGTGAAGCCCACGCTGTAGCTGTATTCGTCGACGCCCGGGGCCAGGAGCTGGGTTGATCGGTAATAGGGGACCTCGACCCTCGTCACGTGGCCGTCGGCATCCGTGACCACGAGGGCGATGGTATTGGCTCCCGGCAGCAGAGGCAGGTGGGTAAGCTCCAGCACTCCGGGCGACGACTTCATTTCGCTTCCCGACCTCAAATCGTTGAGGTACATCTTCACGATGGAGGGGGTAGGGAGGAGGTCGCGAACGACAATGTCCGGTTCTTTCACGTAGAAGGGGTCGAGGGAGAAGTTCTTCGTCACGCTCACGCCGCCGAAAATGCCCGCGCTTCCCAGACCGAGGCCGCCCGAGCCGGCAATGAAGTCTCCGAGAGCAACGCGAACCTGGGCGGACCGGTCATCGACGATCACGCTCGTCAAATTCCTCACAAAGCTCGCGCTGGCTCCGGTGGTTGCCCGGGCACCTGACAGGAAAAGAACCGGTCCGATACGCGCGCCCAGCTCCAGGGGTGCGTCAAGCGCGGGCTCCTCAGAGCTGGTGAAATCGAGGGAATAGTTGAGGAAAAGGCTGCTGTCGTCGGGGTAGAGTACGTCGGGCCGACTCTTCACGGCAAAATCCAAGGTCTGAACCGGGAGCAGCGCGGGACTCACCGTCAGAAAGATCGTGGCGTTCCCCTCCTCCACGGTGAAGGTGATGTCTGGAGAGAGCGACCTCAGGGAGACGGCCCCCTCTTTGTTCGCGGCTCTTCTGCCGGTGTCGCGGATCCCCAGTTGGCGCAGTGTATCGGCCGGGAAGAGTACGTCTCCGTTTTCCGTCATTTGGAGGTAGTACTCCCCTTTGTCGACCGTATTCAACACGACCTTCAGCAGGACTTGCTCTTGCGCGAAACTACCCCAGGAGGCGCCAAGGAGAAGAACGAGGACTCCCGCCCAGGGGCGAGGGGAAGAGATACTGAGCCTATGGCTTCGCCGGGGACAAGAGCTTTTCCACATCGAGCTTCCCCTGCTTGCCGCTCTCCATCAATTGGGAGCACGAGGCTGCGTCAACAATGAATTGCCCTTTCACGATCACGTCCCCTGCCGTTCCCTGGATTTTCAGAATCTTCGCGGCCCGGCACTCCCCAGGGGCCACCTCGACGGGAAATGCCCTTGAGACCCCC
The DNA here is from genome assembly GCA_963820435.1 of uncultured Spirochaetota bacterium. Taxonomy (GTDB): domain Bacteria; phylum Spirochaetota; class Spirochaetia; order SZUA-6; family Fen-1364; genus Fen-1364. The sequence continues at coordinate 5,283 of CAWGAC010000019.1, forward strand.
GGCAGGACATACCAGCCGCTGACCTCTTTGGCGAAAACCTCCCTGCCCGCCTCATCAAGACCGGTCACGCTGATCTTCTGGATCATGGAATGAGCATTGCCGCTGTTTTTGAACATCACCTGGAGCCGGCCGTCTGCAATCCGGGTGTTCTCGTACGAAAGCATTGGGCGCGGTTCCTTGGGAGCGATGAAGACTGGAATTCCGACTCTCAGCGCTATTCTGACTACTTTCTCTCCAGGTTTCCTGACCGGGAGCTCCTGCACGAAGAGCCGATATGACCTTTCACCAGGGGGCGGGCCCGGCTGGTCGTACCCCACCCGGACGGTCCCTTCTTTCCCCGCGGCGATCGAGACGATCTGCGGATAGAAGACAAGGTCCTTCGTCGGCTCATAAACATCGCTTCCCTGCCCGTCCTGAACCCACTTCATCAATTGCAGCTGAACGGTCACCTTTTCCTCACCGCTGTTTATGATTGTGAGGGCGCCCCGCATCGGCTCGGAATCCAGGAGGATGGACATGGGCACGAATTTCAAGGAGGCCGGAAAGACCCCCGATGGCAATCCCGCCAACAGCAGGATGAACAAGGCAGCAAACGCGTGACGCGCGCGGGGCAGGGCGTCGAAGTCCAGGACGCGAAACCGTTCGTTCATGTTTCCCCCCACATAGACAATCAGTAGATTACCGAGACCATGATGCTATCCAGATAGAGACCGGGCGGTGCCGGCGCGGGCACCGTCAGCCGGGCATATATCGTGATGAGCTGGGCGCGGCCGATTCCTGTGCCCGTGACGCTGCTCCCGGCAGGAAACGTGTCGCCGAAACCGGCATCGCCCAGTGCCAGCGTGCACCCCGCGTCACTGTAAAGGCTGTAAGGAATGACCTCCGCACCGATGTTCCTTTTCAGATGCCGCACGCCGCCGAAAAAGTGAAAGCCCCTGTCCAATGCAACCCTGAAATTGAGACCACCGGGGGCGGTGACGATGATCGTGCCCATCCCAGTGAACGTTTCCCCCGCGTAGATTGGCCCGAAATCGATCGGTGTCGCAGTCACCTTGACGAACAGTGCCGTCGGCGCCGGCCGGAACGATTGCGCCCCAGGCGATGAGGATGACCGCGAGCGCGATCAGATGGGAGCCCCCACATGCTGTGGAGGCTCCGCTGTTTCCCTGCGCGCGACGCCTGAGAGCGCGAGCCCGCATTGGATTCCCTCAGTAATTGACCATCACCGTCACAAAGTCGGTGTACACCCCGATTGAGGATCCGGCACTTGCCAGGTTCGTTTCCAGGATCCCGTTTGCGGTGTAGGGCTGAGGCGAGCCGTTTCCCGTCCCGGGCACCGGGGACCCCGCTGCGTAGGTTCCCAAGAACCCGTTGTCGCCCCATTCGAAGGTGCTGGACGGGTCATTGATGATGTACGGAACCGCGTCAGCGCCATTCTGCACATTTCTGGTTCCGCCGGCGAAATGGGTCCCGGCATCAAGAGTTACGTTGTACACGGTGCCAGTCGTCGCCGTCACCGTGATTGTCGCGCTCGCACTGTGCGGGCTGTCGCCGATGAACCAGTCGCCAAAGTCGAGGTTTGTCGTCTCGACCGATACGGTCGGGAGCAAGGTGGCGGACACACTCATCTGGGCAGATGCCGCCGCTGCGAAGCCAACCCCCGCCGCGAGCAGCACGAAAAACGTCGTAAGCATCAATCGCTTCATATGATAATCTCCCTCAAGCAATGGATTTCGCATCCCCAAGGGGATGCCCTCCGCACTCGGAACAACTCACGTGAGTCGCGTGAAACCTCTCCTTCCGTGCACCTCCTTCCGGCGAAATCCATCGCATCTCCGCCTGTCGTCGTCAGTAGTACACCGTCACGGTGATGGAATCCGTGTACAATCCCACCGGAGATGCGGGGCTGGCGAACTGGGTGAACAGGAAACCGTTCGCTGTGAATGACTGGGGCGATCCGCTCCCTACCCCATGCACGGCGCTCCCGACGGAATAGGTATTGGTAAAGCCCCCATCACCCCAAAGAAAGGAACCGCTTGGATCGATGATCAGGTACGGCACCTGGGTTGCGCTGTTTTGCACGTGCCGCCAGAACACACCGTCAGAGTGCTGCCCCGCGTCCAGCGTGATCGCGTACGCTGTGCCGGCCGAAGCCTGCACGGTCACCGTTGCGGCGGCGGGGTGTATCCTGTCCGCGGCGACCCATGTGCCAAAATCGAGGCTTGTCGTAGAAACGCTCATTTGCGGCAGGAGTCTCGCGGCCACTGCTATCGTCGTCGAATTGGCGTTCGCGAAAGCGGCCGCTCCGGCCGGACCGAGCAAACAGATGACAAACAGCAGTCTTTTCATGAAGGCGTCTCCTTGTCGCCTCAATCGTCTCTGTAAGAACCACGCCCGACATGCCGAGAGGACCCGCGGCTTGGATCTATGGACAGATGATTTTCATTGGGTTTTCCTCCTTTCCACTTTGCTTTTCAGCGCCTTTCTTTGTGGAGGTCAAAGCGCCGAATGTTTCGTCAGCGAGAGGCCGACCTCTCGAAAACTCCGAGCATTTTGCTGCAATTTTCGTGCCGAGGACGAGGAGCGGGTTTTCGAAACTTCCTAAGTCTTTCTCAAAAAGCGACTTATCCCAAAGACCCGCCTGAGACGACGCTCAGGTTCAGATCGGATAGGCGACCATTTTGGTAATTTGGCGCGCACGATTTTGCAATGAGTCGACTCCGTCAGATTCCCTTATGCCATGACAGCCGATTTGTTTCTCGGGAAGCAATTTCTTGGACGATGTTGCCCGTCCGTGACTACCTTTGCCCCACGGAAGGAGCATGGAGGAAATGAAGAAGCCATGGGTTCAAATCGCAATTGATGCCGTTGACTTGGAAAAGGCGCAAAAACTGGCGTCCATGGCGATGGCGGCGGGAGCTGACTGGATCGAAGCAGGAACGCCGCTGATCACCTTCCAAAGCGTGAAGGCCATTGGAGTACTGGTGAGAGCTTGTCCGGGCAAGCCGATCCTTGCGGATTTCAAGGCACAAGACGGTGTTGCCAAGTACTTCAAGGAGGCAGGTCGCCAAGGTGCCAAAATCGCCACAGTTCTCGGGGTTGTGGCCAATGGGAGTGTGAAAGCCGCTGTCCGAGAAGGGAAGGAGTCGGGCGTTCAAGTCGTGGCGGATATGTATTCAGTGCCAAGGGAGATCCTGGCCAGGAGGGCAAAAGAGCTACAGGGGTTGGGGGTGGACTACCTCATGATCCACCTTGGCTTCGATGAATCCAAGGATGAGCCCCGCAAGCGTGCAACCGACGGGCTGGAAGAGGTTGTCGAGGCGGTCCAGATTCCAGTTGGGGTCGCGACGTTCACGGTTGGGGAAGCAGTTGAAGCGATCCGAAAGGGCGCTTCCTTTGTGGTTCAAGGTGAGCCTCTCCTGAGCGATGCCAACGCGGAGAGAAAACTGCGAGATTTTATAGAAGCTGTCAAAAGCGCAGTTTGATTTCGCGGCATGAAGACCAATGGCATCTCGCATAAGTTCTGAAATACCGCCTCTGAAGGAGTTCCAGGTATGAAAGCTGCGGTGATTCATGGGCCTCTGTCGATGAAGGTTGAGGAAAGACCAATGCCGTCTTTCAAAGAGAATGAAGTGCTTGTGCGCGTGCGCGCTGCCGGCATCTGTGGTTCGGACATTCACGGCTTCCTCGGGAAGAGCGGCAAGAGAAGATTGCCAGGACTGATCATGGGGCATGAAGCGGCGGGAGAGGTTTTTGAGCTTGGGTCGAAGGTTGAAGCATTTGTGAAGGGCGACAGAGTCGCCATCGACCCGCAAATTTCCTGCGGATACTGTGAACCGTGCCGGCAGGGATATGCAAACCTCTGTGACAACATCACGGTGATCGGCTCTTCGATGAGGAAATTCTGCGACGGAGCCATGTGTGAATACATAGCGCTCCCCTCCCAGGTGTTGCACAAGCTTGCCGCAGACGTCAGTTTCGCTGAAGGGGCCATGATGGAACCAATCGGGAACGCCGTCCATGTCATGAGCCGAGCGGGATTGAGAATCGGGGACACGGTTGCAATATTCGGTGCGGGAACAATTGGTCTCATATTGGTGCAGCTTGCGGTGCTGAGTGGAGCGGGCAAGATAATCTCTATTGATGTATCGGAGCAACGTCTGACGATGGCGAAGGATTTCGGTGCGAACGTTCTGGTGCGGGCTGATCGGGAAGAGAGCGTCGCCAGAGTATGGGAGGAAACAAACGGCAGGGGGGCCGACCTCGTCATCGAGGCTGCGGGACCATCGGTGACTTACAGCGCCGCCATCAGATCTGTCAAAAAGAGGGGAAAAGTCATGGCGCTGGGATTCTCGGACGCAGAAGTCGAGATTCCCGTACAGTCGCTGTTGTTCAGAGAAATAACCATTATCGGGTGCTCGGGGTTCACGTCTGAGTGCGAAACCGCCCTTGACTTGCTGGCGCGCAAACAACTTGACGTGAAGCCTTTGATCACACACGAGTTTCCGATTGATGACGTGCAACTGGCATTCACGAAAGCAAGTGAACCTTCCCCGAGCGCAGTGAAGACCATGATACTGCTGTAGCGAAGGGATGAGGTCAGCACGATATGGCCATGATCATTGGAGCCAACACACGTCAGCGGCCTCGGGGCAGCACGTCTATCTGCTTGAATAGCCGCCGTCCACGGAAAGCGAGTTGCCCGAAACCCACGAGGCCCTGTCGGAGGCCAGATAGAGCGCGGCATACGCGATATCCATCGGCTTTCCCAGCCGCTGAAGAGGGTGCGCCTGGGCGCAGGCTTCCCGTCCACGGGCGGCAATCTGGCCGGCGGCCAAGTCGGTATCCGTCAGGCTGGGACAGATGGAATTGACCCTGATGTGGTATCGGCCCAGCTCCAGAGCCATGCATTTTGACATCATTTCCACGGCTGCCTTGGACACGTTGTAAGGCGTCTGCATTCTCTGCGCCACCCGGCCGGAAACCGACGTGCAATTAATGATTATTCCGCCGTCGATTTTTTTCATGTAGGGAACGACGTACGTGGCACAGAGCATTGTGCCTCGAAAATTGATGTTCATCGTTCGGTCCCATTCCTCCTCAGTAAAATCCTGCGTCTCTTTCCCTGAGATGAAGACTCCCGCATTGTTGAACAATATATCTATCCTGCCGAAGAGCCTCTCCGTCTCACTGAAGAGCTTCCGAACCGCCGCTGAATCGGCAATGTCAGTCCTGAGAGCAACTATCTTGCCACCTTTTTCGCGTACCTCCGCCTCGGTGCTCGCGAGAGGTTGCTCTCTCCTCCCGGCAATCACCACCTTCGCTCCTTCAGCAGCGAACAGAGCCGCAGTGGCCTTGCCCATTCCCGTCCCGCCTCCTGTAATAATGGCTACTTTGTTTTCCAATTCCATACGGGCCTCCTGTTATCCATTCTTCGGGTTCCGCGCCGTCCCCGCACACGGCGCGGTCATTGGTTTTGATCATGCTACTTTTGAGATAAGCTCGCAGAATCATCTAGCTTTATAAGAATCTCCTCTGCTCCCTCATATTTTATCCTTCTGGCTATCTCTGTGATAGCTTTCGCATCTTTTATTTTGGCAAAAACGTTTACATCTACCGTTTGGTCAACGCCTTTTCGCGGTCGAGACTTGCCATAAAATACACAAAAAGAAGTAATACTCTCTTTCCTGAAACGCCGTGTCGCGTATGATGAAATACATGCGATACTTCCCGGTTCTACATCATTTGTTTCGTTTTCAAATACGAGAGGTTCAGACAAAGGAAATCCATCAAAGAATATTTCTTCACCTGCCCACATTGCATGAACAGCCTTGTTTTTGACGGGCAAGGCTTTGAGAACTGCTTCACATGTCTTGGGAGCTTCTTCTGTCAGTAATTCGGCTGAAACCACGCCTCCTCGTTCGAATTCAAGTACGATCCTTCTTGCCATATGTCCCTCCTGACATCAGATAGGCAAGCAAACTAGGTTTTAATAAATGCATTGTCAAGCATACTAATTGAGGGAGAGACCGCGTGAGCGTCAGAGGCACGAGCAACTTTTTCGCCACTCGTTCTCGCGAAAAACCAACAAACAATTCTTGCTTGACAACGTAGAGATTTGGGCCTATTATACGTGCTCACTTCCCCAATACGCAGTCGTGAGCATAAGTATCAAGGGTTTCCGATCGGTTCAATTGTCGCTGTCGGCATGCGGCAAAGAAAGGGAGGCACAGGAATGAAGCGGCTTTTCTTGATTCTTTCGGTCGCCATGCTTGCAATTGTAGGCGTATTCGGCGACGCGAAGCCCTATGCGGGCACCCAAGTGGTCTTTTCGTGTCTTGATACGTCCATCTACAGGAAACTGGAAAACCTGCTTCCACTGCTGGAACAAAAGACGGGCATAAAGCTCAGCTTCGACTTCATACCAGAAAACGCCTACATGACAAAGCTTCAGGTTGTGCTTGCGGCGGGGTCCGGCGAATACGATGTGATGTACGCCAACAACAAGATGTATCCAGTGCTTTTCCCCTCGGGCTGGATCATGCCTCTGGACGTTTACCTGAAGGATACCAGTCTTACAAATGCGGACTATGACTACGCCGATTTCGTTCCTGGAATAGCGCAGAACGTCATGTACAAAGGCCAGATCATGGGGATCCCCTTTGGCACTGAGTCCAACATCCTGTATTACAACAAGAAGCTGTTCGCGGACAACGGCTTGAAGGTCCCACCCAAAACCATGGCGGAGGTCGCTGAATACGCAAAGAAGCTCAATCATCCTGAAAAGGGCTATGCGGGCATCGCCATGTTGGGAACACGTGAAGGGAATGTAAACGGGTATGGCTGGATCATGCTCTGGCTGGGCATGGGCGGCAGCTGGGTTCCGGCAGGCAAGACACCATATGCAGTTCTGGCGAACCCGGAAGCCATCAAAGCCGCTGAGGTTTGGACCGATATGTTGACAAAGTATGGCCCCAAGGGAATATCGAATTACGGCTGGAACGAGCTCTACCTCGCCATGCAGCAGGGAAAAGTTGCCATGGTCATCGCGACCACCAAAGACTATCCGACTTTCACCGATCCGACGAAATCGAAGATTGGTGATGTCATGGGATATGCCTGCATCAAAGGTCCGGGCGATCAATATACCGTAGGCAATGTCGGTGCGTGGCTCATGCCAAGCTCCGGGAAGAACAGCAAGGCTGCCTGGGCCGCGCTCCAGTTCATGACCAGCAAGGAAGCCCAAACAAAGCAGGTCGTCGAAAAGGACAGCGTCGATCCCACTCGCAGGTCGGTCCTTGATTCCAAAGTGTTCGGCGGCAAATACAATGCCGAATGGGCCGCTGCGTCCAAAGAAGCATTTGCGCATGGCAACCTGGAGTACACTCCGCTGATTGCGCAAGGCGGTCAGATCAGGGAATACCTGGCAATCGCTCTCTCGAAGAGCCTCTCCGGACAAATGACGCCGAAGCAGGCGATGGAAGAGGCGAACGCGAACGTGGTCAAACTTTTGGCGCAGTAATCGTCCCAGGTTCAATCAGATTCCACAAAAACATTCACCGGGGGAGCACAGTTCTGTGCTCCCCCGGTGAAACAGCAACCCTTTCGCATTCGAAAAAGTTGGCACTTGATTCTGACGAGGAAATGAGGCATTAACCTGCGATGCGGGGGAGAACTTTTCTGAAAACGAAAAGGACGAAAAGAAGCACCTTTTACCAGCGGGATCGGATGTATTTCCTCCTACTGATCGGGCCGCCATTTCTCATCATTTTCCTGCTTACCGTTGTTCCTTTTTTCTACAGCTTGTTTCTGAGTACATGGAAAATGAACTTCGCCATGCCAGGCTCCGAAAAATTCATCGGCCTGGGCAATTTCCGCTACATGGTGACACAGGACCCGTACTTCTGGACCATCATGCGCAATACGGCGGTGCAGGTGTTCGGCACGGTCAGCCTGCAGGTTGTCATTGGGCTTTTTCTTGCGTTGCTTTTTTCGCGCGCGACCCGAGGAATGAATATCGCACGATCACTTTTAATGCTTCCCATGATGGCGACCCCCGTTGTCATCGGTGTCATCTGGCGATTCATGGTGAACCCTGATTTTGGCATCGTCAACTACATTCTCTCCCTGCTGAGAATTCCAGGTCCGGACTGGCTGGGCAAACCGGGTCTTGCAATGGCGACGATCATCGCGGCCGATGTGTGGCTGTCGACACCTTTCGTGACGATCATCATCATCGCGGGGATTTCCTCGCTTCCCAGGGAACCGTTCGAGGCAGCGACGGTGGACGGCGCCTCCGCCTGGCAATCGTTCGTCTATGTAACGCTTCCGCTTCTGTCGCCCGTGATCTGGGTGGCCGTGATGTTCAGATTGATTGACGCCTTCAAGCGCTTCGACTCGATCTACATCATGACGGCGGGTGGTCCCGGCAATTCGACGGAGACTCTCAATCTTTATGCGTACAACAATGCCTTCACCAATCTGGACACCGGGTATGGTTCGGCGCTCGCGATGTTTTTGTTTTTTATCATCGCCGTGATCAGCGTTTTCACGATCCAAAGGGTGCAGCGCGGCGGCGATGCATAAACGGAGGCCGCAGATGAGCGAGCAGAAGTTGAAAGCGACATTCATCAACGTCGGGCTGGGGGCGTTGACTGTTTTTATAGTCTTCATTGCACTGGCGCCGCTGCTCTGGTTTGCCCCAATAGCATTCAAGCCGCAGGTATTGGCGTGGGCGATGCCGCCCAAATTCATCTTCATCCCGACTCTCGAAAATTTCGTGCATGTGTTCCGCAACGTAAAGAGCTTCGGTGCCGCCTATAAGAATAGCGTTATCGTGTCTTTCTTCACCACAGCGATTTCCCTTTTTCTGGGAACGACCGCAGGATATGCGCTGGCGCGCAGCAACTTCAGGTTTACGAAATACATGGGCATCTGGATCATACTGACGCGCATGGCGCCGCCGATGATCTTCCTGCTTCCCTTTTACATCGGGCTGCGAATCCTGCACTTGAGCGGTACCTACATCGGGATCATATTCACCTACATGGTCATCACCCTGCCCTTCGTGACATGGATGATGGCAAGCTACTTCCAGACGATTCCTGAGGAGATTGAACAATCGGCAATGATCGACGGCTGTAACAGGATCCAGATTCTCTTCCGGATCGCCGTGCCCGTGTCGCTGCCCGCGATCGTTACCTGTACAATATTCTCCTTCATCTATTCCTGGAACGAATTCCTTTTCGCGCTCATCGTCACCGGGAGGGGCACCAAGACCGTGCCCATCATGATTCAAGGCTTCATGTCCTCGGAGGGCATCCAATGGGGGCCGTTGGCGGCAACGTCGCTGATGGTAATCCTACCGGTATTGCTTGTGGCGATGATAAACCAGAAGGGTTTTGTACGTGGCCTGATCGGCGGCGCAATCAAGTAATGCGCTCCCGGGAGCGAAGATCATGGACGTCGGATTTGTAACCTACTACTCACCCGAGATCGTAGAGTTCGCTGCGAAGGCGGGCTTCGATTCGCTTGAGGTCTACGTCAACCGGGGCTCCAGCCTCGATCTCGACAGGCTGACTCCCGAAGAACTCAATCGAGCTATGGACGATATTCGGTCCCACGGGCTGCGAGTCAGCACACTCAAGTGCAGCACCAATCATCTGGTCGCTGATCGCGCCATGCGGGCAAGCAATAATACCTACTTCCTGAAGGCCCTGAAACTGTGCCGCGCCTTCGGCACTGCCATCATGACGACGAACACCTGGGGAGATCCGTCGATCTCACCGGCAGAAAACCTCAAGACCTACAAGCCGGTTTTTCTGAATTCGCCAAGGCGGCGGAATCTGAGGGGATCGTCATCGCCATGGAGAACTGCCCGCACGGCTCGTCTTATCCCTACACAATCGGCAGCATCGGTTACAGTCCGGAGATGTGGGACGCGCTCTTCGAGGCTGTGCCTTCCCGCTCGGTCGGCCTCGAATTGGATCCCTCGCACCTGTTTTGGCTCGGAATCGATATTCCAAAAGCCATCCGGGCCTATCCCGACCGCATTTTTGCATTTCACGCGAAAGACTGTGAGATCGACGCCGATGGCTTGTACAGGTACGGCATCCTGGGACGCCAGTTCGGCGCCACCTCAGTGTGGGACACGGGCTGGTGGCGCGCCCGCCTGCCCGGCCTGGGGCAGATCGACTGGAAGGAGGTGTTCCGCGCCCTTTTCGATATCGATTATTCCGGTCCGATGATCATTGAACATGAAGATCCTGTCTTCGGCGGCGACCGCAGCGAGGTTGGACTCAAACTGGGACCAAGAACGGAAGCAGGCCTTCGTCTCGGACTACACTATCTTCGGCGTTTCATGCCAGACAGCATCTGATCTTCGCCGGGACATCCGCAAAGGAGTTTTGACCATGAATCCGAGCACATTCGGTGTCGATCGCCGCGATGAAATCCGGGAGCTCTTCAAATTGTCCGTGGAAGAGATGACGCAAAGAAGCCTGGGACATCTTGTAGTGAAGAAGACACTCGAGGAACTTTATGATTTTACAGCTGAACAGATGGTGAGCGAATTCCGCGCAAGTACTGCCAAGAGAGGACCAGTCGCTTTCATAATGCCGGTTGGCCCCGTTGAGCCCTATCCGCTTATGGCCCAGAAAATCAACAACGATCGAATCGATTTAAGAAACTGTTGGTTTTTCTTCATGGACGAATACTGCGACGACGAAGATCGTCCAATTCCCGAAACACATCCACTGAGCTTCCGCAGACAGAGCAGGTCTCTCTTTTTTGATCTCGTCGACAAGGATCTCCTCATGCCGAAATCGCAAGTAATATTCCCATTGCCCGAGAACCTCGAAGGTCTTTCGGCGATGATCGAATCAGTCGGCGGCATCGAAGTGTGCTACGGCGGCATGGGGATTCATGGACATGTAGCTTTCAATGAACCTGAGATCGGAGTGAAAGACACGAATCCTCGCATCCTCAGCATCAACGAGTTCACAAGGACCATTGACGCGAGCCGCCACGGGCTTGGTGGGAACCTGGTCAATTTCCCACGCCGCGCCATCACCCTCGGTTTGAAACAAATCTTGAGTGCCCGTAAAGTGCTCCTCATGACCCGAAACGAGCACAAGGCAATGGACTGGGCCAATACGGTGCTGAGAATCGCCACGCTGGGAAAACCCGGCGATGATTACCCCGTCACGCACATCCGCGGACACAGAAACTACATCATTGCAACAGACTACGCTACCGCGTCGTCGCCGGAGACGATCATTTGAAATGCACTTTCCGCCCTTTCTTGCATGCCTGCCGGCAAGGTGGAAGACCGGCGAATCATTTCGTGTGGATTCCTGGTGGAGGCAGATCGCCTGCCTGTCATTCTCTCTCTCTTGCCAAACTCTGTCTTAAGGATATCGTGGAATGCGCATAATCAATGCGAATGTGATTTCAGACGGATTGACTCACCCTGACATGTGCGTAGTGATTGACGATAAGATTATAAAAGATCTCATTCCAATGAATCAGATCACGAAACAATCTGACCAAACAACACTCGACATAAAAGGCAACATGCTTTGCGCGGGGTTAATTGATATTCATACGCATGGCTGCGCAATGTTCGATACTATGGACGCAAGCGAGAAATCTTTCGACGAAATTGCGCACTTCCATTTCCAGAATGGCGAGACCACTTTCTTGCCGACGACATTGACGGCTTCGCTCGGTTCGATAGCGAAAGTATTTGACTGCTTTCGGAGATTCAAAACCACGTTTCCGGTGAGTCTTCCTGGCATCCATCTGGAAGGGCCTTTCCTTTCCGCCGTCAATAGAGGCGCCCAACCGGAACGCTTTCTATTGACACCCGACAGAGACAGCATTGATTTCGTAGTAAAGAACAGTGACGTGATACGTCTGATCACCGTCGCACCAGATCTTCCGAACATCAAGCCTCTCATTGAAGCCTGTGTCGAAAACGGCATCGTCGTGTCCGGCGGACACGATGATGCCATCGAGACCGAAGTGTACGAGGCGATGCTTTCCGGGCTGCGAAGTGTCACCCATATTTTCTGCAGCAGTTCTACACTGAGCCGGCGAAACTTGGAGCGGCACATCGGCATCACCGAAGTCGCACTTTCCAGCGACGCGCTGTACGCCGAAGCGATCGCCGACGGCGCTCATCTGCCGTATGCGCTTTTCAACCTTCTCTATAAATGCAAGGGCTATGAAAGGATTGTAATAGTCTCCGACAGTATAAGGGCGACGGGGATGCCAAAAGGGAACTACTACGTTGGCGAATCGAACGAGGGAGTCCGCGTCGAAGTCACGGACAAGGTCGCCATGCTCGCGGACAAGAGCAAGTACGCGGGAAGCATAACCCCCGTTCGAAAGATGGTGGAGGGCCTCAGGCGCAATACTGATATTCCCCTCGCAAAGATCGTCTACATGGCAACAACGAGCCCTGCGAGTCTCCTTCACTTCAAGAAAACAGGCGATGTAAGAAAGGGCTATGAGGCGAAACTGAATGTCCTCTCTCCGGAGGGAGTCCTTCTTCGAACTATTGTGAACGACACAGTGTTTGAGCGCGCATCACGAGAATGACCCGATCTGCTCTTGAGCGGGCGTGTTGATGAAAGGAGCGCCAATATGTGTGCGATAAAGGTCGGAGTCATCGGTCTTGGCATGATCGCAGAGCAGGTGCATCTTCCAGGGCTGTCGAGTTCGCCGAATGCGGAAATCTATGCAATTTGTGACAAGAACGCGGCACGGTTGCACGTGATTGGCGAACGCTTTCATATTTCGCCCGAGAAGCGCTTTCAAGACTACATGGACCTGATACAACTTCCGGAAATTCAGGCCGTAGACATTGCGACACCGAATTTCGCGCACCTTGAACCTGTATTGGCAGCGTATAAGAATGGAAAGCACGTCTGCATCGAGAAACCCATCGCGTTGAATTATCCCCAGGCACTTGAGATGGAAGCACACGCCAAGACCTCGGGCATGACAACCATGGTCTGTTTTTCCTTTCGATTCAATGCCGCCGTGCGCTTTGCCAAATGGATCATAGATGAAGGTTGCATCGGAAAAGTTCTCAATGTGTACGTGCAGTACTTGAAGTCAGCAGCTTTCGACAAGAGCCGTGGACTTGAGTGGAGATTTCAGAAAGAACTCGCGGGAAGCGGCGTGCTCGGTGACCTTGGCTCGCACATGGTCGATATGACCTCCTTTCTTGCCGGCGAGATAAAGTCGGTATGCTCCAAGACGGGCATCGCGATAGCAGAACGTAAACTGCTCGATTCGAGTCAAATGGGTCACGTGAGCACGGACGATTGTTGCAGCACAATCGCGTCGCTCGAATGCGGAGGACACGCCAGCATTATTGTTTCGCGATGCGCAGTCGCAGTGGGAAATGAAAACAGCGTGAAAGTAGCGGTCTACGGCGATCAGGGCATGGTACGATTCGATTCGGAGAAGCCCTTCGAAATTGAAGCGTGTTCCGGCAAACTCGATTTCACCACAGGTTCGGCTCATACATTCGAAGTGCCGAAATCATTTTATGCCGAGCAGATGGACTGTTTCGCGAGAAACGTCGGTGGAGACACTGATAGATACTTGCCCGTTCTCCGGGACGGAGTTCGTTGTCAGAAGATATTGGACGCGATGATCAATTCGGATGAGAATGGAAAGTGGGTTGAGGTTTAAGAGCGCCCATTTCCGGTAGACCTTCCCCTGCGTCTATGGTATGGTACGTCGTCTTGAGCGGACACAGGAGCGGGAAAGGCCAATCGTAGGGCACATCATGTGACGGAAAGGAGTGAAACATGAATAGCAGGGATCTCCCGATTGAGATATTTGCCGACGGCGCGGATATTTCGAAAATGATTAAATACAATGAAGAAGGGATTGCGAAGGGGTTTACAACAAATCCGTTCTTTCTGAACGAAGCCGGTATCACCGATTATGAAAGGTTTGCAAAGGACCTTCTAAAAGCAATTCCCGACAAGAGTCTCTCATTTGAAGTACTGTCTGATGATCTGGATTCGATGGAAAGAGAGGCACGCAAGATCTCAAAGTGGTCAGATACTATCTATGTGAAGATCCCCATCGTGAACACGAAGGGAGAATCTACCAGCCCTCTCATAAAGAAACTGTCCATGGAAGGATTGAAACTCAATGTGACGGTGATATTCACGGTTCAACAGGCAAAAATCGCCGCGGAATCACTCTCACCCGATGTGGAGAGCATTATTTCGATATTTGCTGGCAGAATAGGTGCGACTGGGGTTGATCCGATGCCAATAATCAAACAGGCAGCAGAAATAGTCAAATCAATTCCGTTACCGAAGACGAAATTGCTGTGGGCAGCTACAAGAGAGGTCTATAACATATTCCAGGCGATTGAAAGTGGATGCAGCATTATTACCGTAGGCTATAGTCTGCTCGACAGCTTGACGACGATAGGAAAACCCCTGGAGCAAAGTTCAATCGAAATGGTAAAGATGTTCTATGATGCGACTCGAAAAGGCGGATTCAGACTTTGAATATATGAAGGACATTCACCCGCAGAGCAGCTCCATGGCTCTGAGTCAAGGCTTCGGCTGGGCTGTGGAGGTGAAGCTGAAAGATTCCTTTCAAAGGTGGCGGATATGTCTCTGTTGAGCTCGACTGACTACTCGCTGCGGCGTGGGTTGCTGATGCTGCTCGAAATAAAAGATTCGGATATCAGGATAATGACCCTCGAGCAGGGAAGAGATGCGGTTGACAAGGGCATTCATGCCGGTGGTGCTTTTTCCGCAGTAGTACCTTTGGTAGCGCTCTATTACAGCGGGGTGCTTGAGTTCGACGTGGAGAACCCGACGAAGATAGGGCAGGATATGTTCGTTTTGAGCAAGGGACATGCAGTAGCCTCTCTGGCGTCTGTTTATTCAGACGTGGGCTACTTTGACCGCAGCGTGCTGAAGAACTCACGTTCACCAGAAAGCATATTGAAGGGGCATCCGGGCCCCCTGCTGCCGGGCGTGCACATCTCCACGGGACCGGAAGGGCATGGGCTTCCTGTGGCCCAAGGTTTCGCCATCGCGGGAAAGATGACGCCGATTTTCGACGTATTCTGCCTGACGGGGGACGGCGAGTTGCAGGCCGGCCTGATTTGGGAAGCGGTGATGTTCTCGAGCGCCAAGAGCCTGGACAACCTTTGTGTGATCGTGGACAAGAATGAAGGCCAGCTGGACAATCCGAAGGCGCTGCAATTCCCCATGCCCCATACCAAGGAACGCTTTGAGTCCTTCGGGTGGCGTTCGTTTGATGCGGATGGAAAGGGCTACCAAGGGATTGTTGAAGCATTGAGGTGTTTCAAATACGATCCCCGAGACGGCCGTCCGACAGTGATCGTGAGCAACACTCGCAAAGGCTGGGGAGCCTTTTCCAGCTTCCTTGCGGGGCACAAGGTGGAACTCCCTGACGATCTCGTTTCTCAGGAGCTGGAATTACAGAATGCGCGGAGAAAAGAACGGGTCCAACAATTTCTCGCGTACCTGCATCAATTCGAGGCACAGGAGGATGGCAGCCGGAAAAGACAGCTCCTTCTGACCGCTGCGGAGCTGATGAACCTGAAAATTGACTTCGACGATGCGAGCGTTCTGGCAAGGATCGTGCCCATCAAATTGCATCGGGCAAATCCGAGAGGTCGCCGCGTCCCTTATGATTCACAGGATCTTCCGCAGATTGAGAAAGGCAAAGTCTACTCGGCCAACTGGGTGATCACCCAGGCGATGAGGGTGCTTGCACGCCGCGGCCAGGTGGTCAGTGTCGACGCAGATCTGGGCACGACGAGCGGTTTGGAAGCCGGGGTGGGCTGGGCAGATATCGGCAAAGCGTTGAATGTGGGTGTCGCCGAATCGAATATGATGTGCATCGGAGAAGCCTTTGCCGTCCTAGGCTACAACACCTGGGTAAGCACTTTCTGCCCGTTCTTTGACTGGCGGGTGCTTCGCCGGATCGCTATCAACTTTCAAGAGCGAATGGAGGTAATTCGGACCAAAGGCTGGCTGTCGGAAGGGCACAACCTTGACTTGACTTTCCTCGCGACAGCGCCGGATTTCGAGACGCGTACCAATGGCGCGACGCACATGGGAAATGACGATGCACTTGTATTCGGACAGATCGGGCATTTGAAGATTGTCACCATCAGTTGTCCGAACCAGTTGCTTGGATTTCTTGAATGGGTCATGGGCGGCGGAAAAGGACTCGTGTACGTTCGCATCATGCGCGCTCCTTCGGGGGTTATCTACGATGGAAGAGTCAACTTCGAATACGGCAAGGGATACTGGCTCAAACAAGGACCCAATGACCAGGGATATTTGGTGTCAAGCGGGCGAGGAGTCCACGAGGCGCTCGAGGCCGCCAGGCTGCTTGAAGAAAAGGGCATTTCCATCGGACTCATTGATATGCCTTCAGTCGACGAGACTCTCATTGGCGAGCTCTATGAAAGTGGGAAGAAAATCTACGTGGCCGAACAAAACAACGGCTACCTCTTTGATGCTTTCCGAAAAGTACTCTGGCAAAAAAAGAGGAGCTTGGTGCCGTGGCGTGTCGTAGGCATTAACACCCTGAATCCAGAAGGCCAGCCGCAGTTTATCCACTCTGCAACCTATCAACAGCTCCTGGAGGAGTTCGGTCTGACCCCTGCTCAACTCGTGGCGCGGATAAGTGGAGAACTATGATCGATCGGGCCGTCGGCTTCATCAACCTGGAGCAGGGGGCAGGTGAGGGCGATCATGGCTTGCCCGCTCTCGGGAGAAGCTTTCATGCAACCTAGGGAGGGATAACAATGCTTGAGTATTACCGGGACCGATACAAGGTCCGACTGGGTTTTTTGCCTACTCGCAGAAATCTCAACCGGCCCAACCTGTTCAACCGTGATTACGCCATCGCCGAGAAGAACAAGGTCGAGGAGTATCTGAAGGCGAACGGCATCGACTACGTCAATCTCGACTTCTTGAACGAAGAAGGTCTTCTCTTTCGCGGTTCGGACGCGGAGAAGGTGGTGGAGCGCTTCCAGGCTCTGAAGGTGAATGCGCTTTTCGCCCCGCACTGCAACTTCGGGACTGAAGACGCGGTGGCCAAGGTCGCTCAGAAGCTCTCCGTTCCCCTTCTGCTGTGGGGACCGCGCGACGACGCGCCGGAGGCCGGACTGAACCGCACGCGGGACAGCCAATGCGGGCTCTTCGCCACGTCGCGGGTCCTCAAGACCTTTGGGGTGCCCTTCTCCTATATCACGAACAGTCGCGTGGTCGATCAGGTGTTCAAGCGCGGCCTCAGCAATTTTTTGGCGGCCGCGGCAATTGTCGGGAAATTCCGGGCCATGCGTATCGGTCAGATCGGCATACGACCGGCATCCTTCTGGTCGGTGAAGGCCAATGAAGCCGAGCTTTTCGAACGATTCGGCATCGAGGTGGTTCCCATTGCCGAGCAGGATGTCCGCCAGATGATGGACGCAATGCTGAGCGAGCGTCCGGATGAAGTTGCCTCCGAGGCGGCTTCGATCCGCTCGAAAATCGATTCCATCAAGATCGGGGATGACTCCCTCAACCGGATCGCAGCGATGAAACTCGCCGTCCGCGAGTGGGCGAAGGCGGAGAGTCTCGATGCCGCCGCGGTTTCCTGCGGCGGCGCCATGCGCAAACTGACGGGGATCATGCCTTGTTTCGTTCTCTCGGAGCTGACAGATGACGGTTTTCCTGCCATCTGCGAGACCGACCTGCACGGCTGCGTCACGGCCGTCCTGACCCAGGCAGCAGCCGGCGCGGCCAGTCCTGTCTTTCTGGCTGACATGACGGTGCGTCATCCCGAAAACGACAACGCGGAGTTGCTGTGGCACTGCGGGGTCTTCCCTCATTCGCTGAAGAAAGAAGGAACACCGTCGGCAATAACCGACCACTACGGTTCCGGCATTCCCGGAGCGGCCAAATGGGAAATCAAACGCGGCGGGCTCACCATCACCCGATTCGACGGGACAATGGGAGATTATCGCCTGCTTGCGACGAAGGGTCGGGTCGTCGATGGCCCTGAAACGAATGGCACCTATGCCTGGGTGGAATTCAAGGACTGGCCTGAGCTGGAACACCGTCTCATCTTTGGCCCGTACATCCACCACTGCGTTGGCATCTATGCGGACGTGACGCCGGTCTTTTTCGAGGCGTCCAGGTACATGCCGGGGGTTTCCTTGGACCTGGTCGATCCAACGCCTCACGAAATTGAGAGACTGTTGCGGGGGTAGCGGCGAAAATATCGCGGAAAGGAGTCGCAGCAATGAGGATCGTCGTTCTGACGGAAGTAAGCACTCTCGACAAGAACAAGCTTGTCATCGCCGCTCTGGAGAATCGTGGCCACGAGATTTTCAACCTCGGCATGAAGGGCGTCGAGGGTGAGCCGGAGCTGACCTATATTCAAACCGGGTTCATCAGCGCCGTGCTCCTTGGCGCTGGATGCACCGATCTGGTCGTGGGTGGTTGCGGCACGGGCCAGGGCTTCCTCAATTCCGTTATGCAATACCCCGGTATCTGCTGCGGATTGATCGAATCTCCACTTGATGCATGGTTGTTTGCGCAGATAAACGGCGGCAAATGCATTTCACTCGTTCTGAACAAGGATTTCGGTTGGGCAGGCGACGTCAATCTGAAATTCATTTTCGATCATTTCTTCAGCGTGGAGTGGGGGAGCGGCTATCCCGAACATCGCAAGGCCTCTCAGCAGCGCTCGAGCGCACTTCTGAAGGATATCTCCCGCCTTACCCATCTGCCGCTGCCTGACATCATCGCACGAATGGATGAGGCGGTGGTGCGCCCGGCGCTCGCTTTTCCGGGCGTCATGGATTTTGTCCGAAAGTTCGCCACGCCGGACTGCGTCATAAAGGCCGCGTGCGAGGCAAGGATCACCACCCGATGAAAAACAGCGCGATCATCATCACAAGGCCCAAATCGACCACGGATCCAAGAGGATGCCTGGGAAAGACCTACTCCATCTCCCCCGCGTGCGTGCGGACCTTGTCGATCGCTTCGACAACGTCGTCCATGTCCGATCCTGTGCCCAGCAGCACATTCTGGGTCAGCCAGACCACTTCCTCGCGACACGCCCTTTCGGTTGCGGGACAGTGGAATGAACGGTAGTCCACCGGCCAGGGCACGGACCTGCCCCGTGGCCCGAATGCCGTGCTGACAAAGACGGGCTGGTTGTAAAGGGGATCGGCATAGCCCGAACTGGCAGGTATCCCTTCCCCCTGGAGGGCACGAACGAAAGCGGCTTTGGGTTTCCCGGCAAACGCCTCCCGCTTGTAGCGGAAGATGAAGAGGTGAGCCGAATGCGCGGTCACCCGCGGGTCGCTTTCGAGGGTCTGTATCCCCTGCACTCCCGCCAGTCTCTCGTTCAGGTAGAGGAGATTCTTCTCCCGAGTCTTCCGCTGGCCCTCGTAGCGGGCAAGCTGCGCAAGGAGCACGGCGGACTGAAACTCGGTCATCCGGGAGTTGCCCCCTAAGGAGAAGTGTTCATACCACTGGCCGTGCGGCCTGCGTCCGCAGTCCGAGTGCGACCGGGCCATGCGGGCGACAACCTCGTCGTTGGTCACGATGATGCCTCCCTCTCCCGCGGTGATGTTCTTGGACGACTGGAAGCTGAAGCAACCGGCCTCGCCGAAGGTCCCGACTTTGCGCCCGCGCCATTCCGACCCCCATGCCTGGGCCGCGTCTTCGATGATTTTCAGCCCGCGTTTTCGGGCAAGGGCAGTGAAGGCATCCATATCTGCCGGCCGCCCGGCGAAGTGGACCGGCATCAGAGCCGTTATTCCATCCGTGCAGGCCTCTTCCGCGAGCCGTGGGTCGATCGTGCAGGTGGCGGGATCGATGTCTACGAACACCGGCACGGCGCCGGCTTCCACAACGGCCGAGGCGGAGGCGAAGAAGGTATAGGCAGGCACAAGCACTCTATCCCCGGGACCGATGTCGGCGGCGAGCAGGGCGATTCTTAGGGCCGTGGTCCCCGAGTTCACGCAGACCCCGTACGCGGCAGAGTGATAAGCAGCGAACTTCCTCTCGAACTCGGCGGTGAAGCTGCCCGTGGTACAGCCCCACTTACCGCTGCGGACCACCGTGGCGAGGTTCTCGATCTCCTCGTCGCCCCAGATCGGCCATGCGGGGAATGGGGCACGGCGGACAGGGTCTCCCCCTTTTAATGCGAGATGCGCCATGCGCCCATCCTCGCATTATTGACAAAAATTCGTTTCATAATATTACCATATTGCGTGGAACATGATTTCGCAACATCGGGGGGCAAACCGGACGGCGAGCGTATCCGGAAGATGCTGATCCGTGACGCCCCGACCCGCACGTCGGAGCAATAAGGGGATGGCGCCCGTGGAGACAAATCCGGGAATCGTGTTCCAGGCGAAGAGGAAGGTCGTCTTTCGCGACGATCCGATGCCGGCCGCGGCCGCCGGCGAGGTTGTCATCAGGACCCGGGTGACAATGATCAGCACGGGCACCGAGCTCACTATCCTGGAGGTGAAGGAGTTCGCTGAGGACTCGAGCTGGGCCAGGTACGGGAAGTTCCCCTTTTCACCCGGGTATAACAACATCGGGATCGTCGTCGAGGCGGGGTCCCCCTCGGACGAGCCCTGGGTGGGGAAGCGGGTCGCTACCTACTGCCCCCACAGGCTTTACGTGACCGCGAAGGTGGAGGACCTGCGTCCTGTTCCTGATGGTCTCGACGACGAGGAGGCCGTCTTCTTCACGTTCGCCGAGATCACCATGCAGGGCACCCGGCGCGGCTGGCTGCATTGGGGCGACGTGGCCGTCGTGTACGGCGCGGGCCTGATCGGCCAGATGACTGCCCGCTTTGTGCTGTTCGCCGGGGCCCGGTTCGTCTTCGTCGTGGATGTCTCGGACTTTCGCCTGTCCCTTCTGCCGCGGGATCATCGCCTCGTTCTAGTGAATTCGACAGCGAAGGATCTGAAAGCGCTGGTCGCGGAGAGGACGGCAGGGAGGATGGCAGACGTGGTCTATGAGACAACCGGCAACAGCCAGCTCATCCCGCAGGAGTTCGGCGCGCTGAGGGTCGAGGGCCGCATGGTCCTCGTGAGCAGCCCGGGAGGCAGCACGGTTTTTGATTTCCAGGAGCTGTGCGGAACCAACAGCTACACCATCATCGGTGCGCACAACCGCTCCCATACCCCTGTGTCCACATGGGAAAACCCGTGGACGCAGAAGCACGATTCCGAGTTCTTTTTCGAGCTGGAGAAGAACGGCGACATCGATGTGCGGCCGTTGATCACGCACCGGGTGCCGTACGCACAGGCGATTGAGATGTACGATATGCTGATGACCGACCGCACGAAGGCGGCCGGCGTGCTGCTGGACTGGAGGTGACAGCCGCGGAGGGAAGCGGACGTCATTCTCTTGACGAACTGCTTAACATATGTTACCCTATATGAACGATGATTTCGTTTGCCTCGGCACCACAGTCTCTGAAGAGGTGCCGTCGGGAGCTGTCAGCTTTACCGCGGAGATTATCACCGAAGCCCAGACACAGAACGAACCCGTTGCATGGGTGACAGGGACGGAATCGATCTTTTTTCCCCCTGACCTTATCGCCTTGCAAACCGCATGCTTCTGCGGCAATACTCTCCTTGCCTGCATATGACCCTCTTGGACGAGTTTGCAGCAGCGATTGAGTCCCCTGACTTCATCAAGCCATATCTGCATTTCTTCGCGACACAGGAAGAGATGAAGCTCGTGGCTCTCATAGGGCGTGCGGGACGTTCGGCGCCCTCGAGCGTAGAGAGCACTTCGCTGGACCGGGCGTACCAACTCTGTCTGCTGGACAGGGAAGGAGAAGGCACCTTCTTCTACAGGGCAGGCAATTTCTACAGTATTTTGAAGCACTTCGCGCTGTTCGGCAACTATCATATCATCCCCCGGCCCGTGCGGCGGCAGCTCGATGCCTGGGATTTTGCCGAGTATCTGAGACGAAACGACAACTTCAGGAAGGTCATCGATGCACGTCCCGACTACGACGCCTGTCACAATGAATGGGTGCTCCTGGCGAGTGAGGTGGAGGAGATGATCGACGCGGCCACGGCCATCCGGCTCCTCCCCTGTGACTGCAAGATGCTGGCGGACAACTGTACCCATTCTCGCGAGATCTGCCTCATCCTCGACCGAAGGCTCATTTCCGACCGCACCGGCGGCAGAGATCTCGGCCGGCGTGAGGCAAAGCAGCTCATCAGCAGCCTGGAGAAGGAAGGGTTGATGCATACCGGTGGGCCGCCGAACTGGAGGGAAGCCGGCCCCAGCGTCGTCTGCAACTGCTGCGGGTGCTGCTGCTACCCCTTCAGGGCTTCCCGCCTGCTGGGCGCCAAGGGGAAATGGCCGCGGTCGCGTTACGTTGCAGCGCATGACGCCGCTCTGTGCTCTTCCTGCGGTGCGTGCGTGAAGAGATGTCATTTCGGCGCCTTCAGCTTCTCATCAGACGCCGAAGTGACAGCGGCACGCCGCGTCTCCTTCAATTCCGAGCTGTGCTGGGGTTGCGGCATCTGCGCGAGCGCCTGCCCCACTCACGCAATTCGCATGACGAAAATCCCCACAGCCGGCAGTCCGGCCATCGAACACGGAAGTTAAGCCCTGCCGCGCCGTTGGACTGTGTCATCCGTCTTGTACCACCTTGAGCTGCCGGAGGCGGTCAGGATCGGCGAGCAGGTTGATTTCGACGATCTTCCTCCCCAGTATCTTGAATCCGAATACGACACGCGGCCGCCCTCCAGGGGCCCACACGGCCCCCGCCGCTCCATTCACGAGGGCCGCTTGAGCGGCCTGGGCCCTTCCCTTGAAGGTATCCGCCACTGCCGGCGCCCCTCGGACTTCGCCTGATGCGCCCAGCGTCTCCCGCACGACCAGCAGGGCGGGACCGATCGAGTCGGCGAGCAGCGCCTCACCTTCGGGGCCGATCCCCTCATCGGCCCCGACCGCCTCGGTCACGCGAGCCCCAGGAGACTCTTCACCGCGTGACTTGCGCGATCGCAGCATGTCCAGGCACACCCGGGCGACGACCGTCGTGAGCCATCCGCCCAGGTTCTGGAAGCTGCTCGCCTCGGATCGGCTGAGCCGCAGCCAGGACTCCTGCACGGCATCGTCCGCCTCGCTGGGCGAGCCAAGCATCCGATAGGCGACCGCCCTCAGGTGGGCCCGGTTCTCCTCGAACTGTTTTGCCAGCCAGTTGCGTTCATCCATCGGTCACGTTCCTTCAGCCTGTTCCGTCATACAGGTGTGACGGATGAGATCCATCCGATGTGACAAGGAGATGACGATGAGCACGTACTACATGGGCCCCTACGTCAACTTTCAGGGGCAGGCCCGCGCGGCCATGGAGTTTTATCAGACGGTGCTGGGGGGCACTCTCGACCTGATGACCCTGGACAACCAGGGCGCATCAAAGCCGGCCGGCCCGGGGATCACATTACGCACGCGCGGCTCCACGCGGACGGTACGACGATCATCGCTTCGGACGGTCACCCAGACTACCCTGCCAGGCTCGGTGACGCCATGGGAATCGCCCTCGGCGGCAGCGACAAGGGTCGGCTGACCATGATCTTCAACGGCCTTGCCGACGGCGGCAAGATCAAGATGCCGTTGTCCAGGCAGCCCGGGGGCGCCGACCAGGGCTGGCTCACGGACAAGTTCGGCATCAACTGGATTATCAGCATCGACAAAGCGTAGCATTATAGCCGATCTTTTGGCATCTTTCCCAGCAGCGGCTCAGACTTATAGATCCTTCTCATCCTGAGTGCCAGAGGATACGCAACGAGATGAAGAATGCAAAGCTTGAGGAAGGAAAGCCGGTCCACTCTTTCTGGAGGTTTCCCGTTCTTCTTCAGCCGAAAAAGGAGATCACCGAACAGCGAACGAAAATAGCGGCCAAACGAATACGTCCTGGAGTACAGGTGGACCAATTGCTCATAGAAGCCCTTGCGGCTCGAGCCGGGTGGGCAGCACGGCATGGCCGAGGTCGAAGTAGGCGTAATCCCTTATGACCAGGCGGTCATATAGGGTCTGGTAGAGATCGGTCCCGGGAAGAGGAGTCAGGACGGTGTAAGTAGGCTGAAAGAGGTCGCTCGCGCAGACATAACGGAAGAGCGCCTGAAAATCATCCTCCGCAAAATCCGGATTGACAATAAAATGGGCGGCATCGCCGATCCCCAGTCTCCGAAGAATCCGGATCGCTTCGTTGTTCATCTCTACCGAGCTCCGCTTGTTGAGCTTCGAGAGTTCTCCTTCCCGGAATGACTCGACTCCAACAGTCAAATATGCCAGACCCGCTTCTTTCAGAGCTTCAATGAGATCCGGATGCCTGGCGATGGTATCGGCCCGAGCGTACATGGACAGCTTTTTTCGGATTTTTCTTTCCTTGATGAGGCGGGCGAGACGCATGGCTCGCTCGACATTGTGCAGTGTGTTGTCGTCGGCGAATTGGACGGAATCGATATCCTCACCGAGAGAAGCCAGCTCCTCGACAACCGACTCCGGGCTGCGGGTGAAGTATTTGCCGTTCATGATTTTCCAGCAGGAGCAAAAGGTGCACCGGAAGGGGCAGCCCCGGCTGGACATCACCTGGGCGGTCCGGTTCCGGGTCAGGTCCCGGTATTTCCCTCTGTATTTGGCCATCAGATGCCGCGCCGGAAAGGGAATGCGGTCGAGATCCACTTCGAATGATTTTGGTTCTGTAAACTCCAGCCTGCCGTTGCCGGACCAGTGCCAGATTGTGGACTTCCGACGTATCTTTTCCCTCTTCGAGCCGGCTGACAAAATCTCTGAAGGTGATGTCCGCTATCCCCAGGAAAACGGCATCGACGGATGGCTCGGCAAAATCGACAGGAAGAAACGTCGCGTGATTTCCTCCGACGGCGGTTACTATGCTGCTGTCAAACTTCTTGACCTCTCGGATCACCTCTTTGGCCACGGGGACATCGCAGGTATTGGCCGTCACTCCTACCAGGCGCGGCCTGAACTTCTCCAGTTTGGCCTGAAGGTTATGGTCGATTCTCATGTCCAGGATCTCGACTGAATGGTCCGGCACGGCCGCGGCAAGATATTCCAGCTCCAGGGGATCGCCCCACATGGGAGCAAAGAAAATCGGATTGAGAGCAGGCTTGATCAAAAGGATTTTCATGGTCTACCCCACTTTCACAGTCTTGCTTTATTGGCTCCGGCCAGCCAATCAACATGGAACTGAACCCTTTGCCAGGAACACTGCAAAGGGCACGCCAAGCGCGGCGGCAGTTATTTTTCTTTACAGAGGAATGAGTTAGCGCATACCAGGCAGGGGACAAATCCTTCTACCCCTGCAATAGAGGTTGCTCCTCTGCAACTGGAGTTGCACCTTTGACGGCAGCAGAATAGCTGCGGTAATTTTCAAGTTTTTCGCCGCGGCGTCGTTCAGCTTCGGCTGATGACGACCGGTTCTCCCTCCGCTATTTTCCTATTGCCCGGGACCGCGTTCAGATCCTCCTCATGAACAATGGCGGTCAACAGTTTGCCGTAAAGGCGGTATTCGTCGAGCCGGCAGGAACTCACCAGGTTGCCTTCCCAGACGCAGGCATCCGGGCAGCTCTCGCACATGTCCGACATGCCGTTTTCCATCATGTCCGGCGGCTGGTTGATGCCGATGCTCTGGTTGTAGACGGGACGGAACCAGTTGATGGGGTTCAGAAGCCGCCAGAACAGCTTCCGGCGGACGCGTTTCATCGCTTTGTCGCCGATGAAGAACGTGAGCTGGAGCAAAAGGCGCGAGATCGTATTGCGCCGTTTCAGGTACATGAAATACTTGCCCTTTGACCAATGGTGCGTGATCTGCAGGAATTCCATTGTGCGGGGACCGAGCGATCCGTGCACAAAGCCGTTCTTTTCCATGAAATACACGATGGCCCACCATTTATACGCTTTGACGTCAGCGGTCCCTCCCAGGTAGGCGCAGGGTTCGCACGTGTCGCCGAAATTATCTCTGAGAAGATTGTAGATATCGACGGAGGTGATGTCGATCAGATTGGCGTTCTCCACATAACCGAGTTTCTGTTTGATGTCGATATGGGAATCATCCTCGACTGCTTCGCCGCTCCAGGAAACTCCCTCTTTGATGGGCATGCCCCGGTACGTTACAAAATCGAGGCCCGCGACTTTTTTTACGTTTTTTCTGGCCCATTTCACGATGTCTGGCAGATATTTGAAGTTCTCATGGTAGACGGTTGAATTGAAGGTGCAGTAGATTTTTCCCCGTCCTACTTCGTGAATGAGATCGGCAATTTTCTGCCGCAGCGGCATCAAATCGATTTCAGTGGTACCCGGTTTCTTCCCGGGGCGGTCCTGGATCATGTCGATGTGGCAGGTGAAGCCGTAAAGCCCCGCCTTGTAAAGTTGTGTGCAAAGTTCTTTCGTGAGCGCGTGCGTATTGGTGATGATATTGGGTTTTACCCCTTTGTCGGCGATGTATTTCACCAATTCGACGATGGAAGGATAGATGAGCGGTTCGCCGCCCGCGATGCAAATCGTGTCGACGTTGCGCTCGCGAATAAAAAGGTCCACTTCACTCTTCAGAACTTCAAGATCGCGATGCCCGCTGATCTTTTTTCGGTAACAGCCGCGACAGTAGATATTGCAGACGTCTGTTATTTCCAGCCATCCCACCGGGTTGTCATTGCTCGACCACGGCCAGCGGTAATACCTGGATTTTTCCGGCCAGTTATCAGTATTATAAAATCCCATTTTGTCCTCCTACGTGTATATCGCGACAACCATCGCCAAAGAGGACGGTTCTTGCGAGCGCAGAGGCCTTTATCCTATCATTTTACGGTTTGTAGGTCAAGTTGAAATGTCCCTACGTGCAGTCCAGCAGCGGAAGGTTCTTCTCGATGTCGTCGAACGGGTCACCGGTTATGGCGGGATGATAATGGCGGGGCGACGAGAGGTCATTGGCGGCTGCGTCGGCGACCTGCCGGCCTCGCCGGCAGGGCATCCGGTCCGTGGATGCCTCTACCGGGGCATGCTCACGCCGTACCCGTGAGCCGGCGGGCGCTGCATTTCGCCGGCCGACCAAGGACGACGTAGACCAGCCCGTTGAAAAGAAGCAGCAGGTAGAACGTGGCCAGCCGCCAGACGAAGATGGCGATGATCGTCGGGCCCATCGCGCCGGTCATCCCCGCGTACACGAGGGCAAAGGCGCCTTCGACGCTGCCGCTGGCCCCGGGGGTCGGCACATAGAAGACGACCTGCCACAGGATCACGAACGTGATGAGCACCGCCAGGAAGGACAGCTTCTGCCCCACCACGCCCTCGAGGACGAACTGCAGGGAATACGCGTGCAGAACGATGTTCGCCACCCCGAGGAGGGTGTCGAGCACCATGACCCAGGTCTTCTCGGACCAGAGCATTCGGACGTTGTCGCGCAGGCGGTGGGACCAGCGGTGCAGCTTCGGCGCCCAGTCGTGCGCGCCGCTTACCTTCGCCACGAACCGCCCCACGAAGGTTCGCTCCAGCCGCATCGCCAGCCGGCCGATGAAGTGCGGCCGGATCAGGAGCATGAGCAGGAGCATCGTGACGGAGAGGGAGATACCGAGGGCGACGTACATGAGCCGCGACCCCATGCCGAGGGTCGATGCGATCCAGGAAATCTGCGTCAGGAAGAACAGGGAGATGCACAAGGAGGCCATCGCCTGCTCGACGAACCGGGACATGATGACGTTGGTGGAGGTCGCCACCGGCACCCCGACGGAGATCAGGTGGTAGATCTGGAACGGCTGTCCGCCGGCGGTCATCGGGGTGATGTTCGTGAAGAAGGAGCCGACGGCGCTGTTGTAAAAGGCCTGGACGAAGGACAGGCGGATCTTGAACTGGGAAACCACGAGCATGAGCCGAAGCGAGTCCACCACGTAAGAGGCGATGAACAGCAGCAGCGGCACGGCGAAGTAGATCACGCGCACGTTGCGCAGGGCACGCAGCAACTGGGCGCGGTCAATGAAGATGGAAAGAACCGCGTTCACCCCGAAACCGAGGATCACGGCGAGCAGCACGAAACGAAACACCCGCCGCCTGCTCGAACGGTCCCGCAGGTCGAATCCCAGCTTCATGACAGTGCTTTCACGATTGCAGTAGCGATGGTCTCGGCGCCGTTCTGCGCAACTGCGCGTCCCGCGGCGCTCCGGGACTCGGTGGAGGAGGCGTGCTCGCGGGCGAGCTCCGCAACCTTGCGCACGAACATCCGCGGCCGCGGGCAGTGCCAACCGTGGCCGTTCTCGACGATGAATCGCATGGTCCCCAGTTCGGGGGGAGCCCCGATGTGCGTGACGATGAGGGGAATGCCGGTGGCAACGGCCACGCTGGCGAACCCCGTCCCGACCTTGCCGGCGAGGACGTCCGCCGAGGCGATGATCGGACTGAGGTCCTCCTGGTAGCCGAGGGCCACCACGGCGGGGCAGCGTACCCGGCGCCGTACCTTGTCCAGCAGCCTCGCGTTGCGCCCGGTGAGCACGATCAGGGTCGCTCCCTTGACCTCACGGGCGAAGGCTTCGATGAACGGAATCGGTCGCCCGATACCCTCGCCGCCCAGGCTCAGAACCACGGCGAGGTGATCCGGCGGGATGCCGAGCCCTCGGCGCAGGACGTCCCGCGGAACGTCGCTTCTCACCATGGCCGGATCGACGACCAACGGGACCTGCCGGATGATCGCGCGGTCGATACCCAGCCGGGCGAGCCCGTCGCTCGCCTTCCCGGTGAGGCAGAAGTACAGGTCGGCGCCGCAGTCGACGGGGCTGTAGGCCGATTCGAGCTCTCCGTAGATGTAGTAGATCGGCACCTTGCGGCTGCCCCGGGCCATGGCGAACAGGTGCGAGCACGCGAAGTGGGTAGACATGATGAGGTCGACCGGGTGCTCCGCCAGGTATGCGGCGGCTTTCGGCACCGCGGTGCGGAAGCTGCGGCGGTTCAGGGCGCGCACAAGGTCGGGCGCCGCGCGCTCCACGTCGTACAGGGCGCGGGAAACGGGTCCCGGCATCTTCAGCACGACCCGCCAGAAGTCCACGAAAGTCCTCTGCATCAGGGCATCGTCCAGATCACTCGCCGCGTCCATGAGCCGCACGTCCCAGTCGGGGCGCATCCGGCGGAGGAAGGTCGCGATTGCCTGGGCGTGAACGAGGTGGCCGAGCCCGGCCGTGAGGTAGGGAATCAGGATCCGTTTGTGCATGTCAGAGGTGTTCCCGTGCGACCCTACGATAAGCGATGCAAACTGTCAATACGCCTACGACATGCGCCTACGACACAATACGCCTGCGAGGGTTGTCCTAATGGTGCGTTGAGTTTATAATCCGTGTGCATTTTTATTGTCACGGTCTCTTGCCTTGGGAACAGGTCATGGTCTCGGGCTTGGATAACGGCCCAGGGTGGAATCTCCGGGAAAGGTTGAGGGTTCGCTACTGAACAGGAGAGGGGCGAGGTTTATCGCATTCCGCTGCAGCGCTGCCCGTCCTGAGTTTGGCCCGAACCAATGCCACCTGGTGTCTATCGCCGTGAAGCTCGAGAATCAGAGTGAGCGCGCTTTTTTCATATCGTGAATTATCCGGCTATTGCACCGGGCGCAGCCGGATCGTTTGGAGTAAATCTGTGATGCGCGCTTCAAGGCGGAGGGTTGCTGCTTATGGCTCGTGAATTTGGCAAGAGTTTCATCATTGTCGGGGGAGCGGGTTTCATCGGCAGTCATTTCACCGACAGACTGCTCACGCAGGAAAAAAGCCTGGAACGCGTGACTCTCTTTGACAACTTTTCCTCGGGGCGCGAATGGCATTACGCCCATCACGCCAAGGACGCGCGTCTGAAGGTGGTTCGGGGAGACGTCAAGGACCTGGAGGCCTTGACCAAGGCGATGTCCGGACACGATGTCGTGATCCATCTGGCCTCAAATCCGGATATCGCCGCTGCCGTGACTGATCCCGATATCGACTTTCGCGAAGGTACTGCGCTCACCAGAAACGTAGTCGAGGCCATGCGCCGCTCCGGGACCAGGAGAATCCTGTATGCGTCCGGAAGCGGCGTGTACGGCGACCTCGGAGAGAGGGAAATCGGCGAGGACTTCGGCCCGCTCATTCCGATCTCCACATATGGCGCGAGCAAGCTTGCCGGCGAGGTGTTGATCAGCTCCTACTGCTACATGTTCGACCTGACCGGATTGGCTTTTCGCTTTGGCAACGTCGTCGGACCGCGGCAAACGCACGGGGTCGGGTTCGACTTCGTGAAACGCCTGCTCAAGGATTCCAGCCACCTGAGAATCTTGGGCGACGGTACCCAGAGCAAATCATATATTCACGTGACGGACGTTGTCGCGGCGGTCCTGCATGCGCATCTCAATTCGCCCAAGCCTTTTGAGGTTTTCAACGTTGCGACCGGGGACTACATCACTGTAAAAGAGATTGCTGACTTGGCCCTGGAGGTTCTCGATCTCAAGCCCCGTCACGTGCGCTATGAATTCAGCGGCGGCAACCGCGGGTGGAAGGGCGATGTGCCTATCGTGCGCTTCAAGACGGATAAAATCAAACAGCTCGGATGGAGATGCACGTACCCCACCAGAGAAGCGCTGAGAAAGTCGCTGCTCGAGATGGTCACCGACGTGAAAGAGGGGAAGATGTGATGGGCTCGATAGATTGCGCGATCGTGACGGGTGCGGGCCGGGGAATCGGTCAGGGCATAGCGCTGGAATTGGCGCGTGCCGGCGCACGCGTCTTGGCGGTTTCCCGGACGAAGACCTGTCAGGAAACGAAACGAACGATCAAAGCGGGGGGAGGAGAGGCTGAGGCCCTGCAGATAGACCTGGCCGACCCTCGGCGCGTCGAGCAAGCGATTTCGTCGTGGCTCAGTGAGCATCCTTCGAAGAAAATCGCAGTCGTGTTGGCTGCGGGCGTCGTGGGTCCCAAGGGTCCGTTGCTGGAGGCCGACCTTGCGGATTGGCTGAATTGCTACGCGGTGAACGTGGTCGGCAACCTGGCCGTGGTGAAGGGTGCATTGCCAACCATGCTGGAGAGCCGCTTCGGTCGGATCATTGGTTTTGCGGGCGGCGGGTCGGCATACGCCTACCCGCTTTTCCCGGCTTATTCTGCGTCGAAGACAGCTATGGTTCGGGCGATCGAAAATCTGCACGAGGACCTTGCGGGGAAGGGAGACTTCGCCGCGGTATGTCTTGCTCCCGGAGCCGTGGAGACCGACATGCTGCAGTCGATTCGACGAGCCGGGGCTGAGGTCAGAACCACCGTCGCCATGAGCGAGCCTGTGGCATTTGTCCGCGATTTCGTCGCAGCCGACCGTTGCAGCTTTTCCGGGTGTTTTGTGCACGTGCGCGATAGTTGGTCCAGGTACTTGGGAACCGACGAAGGCCTTCCGAGCAAGACCTTCTGGAAACTGCGTAGAATCGAGGAGACCAGGCAATGAGTAGCGAACGCGTCGTGCTTTTCGGCGCAGGGTTGATGGGAAAGGAACGGGCGGAAGCTGTCCGAATTTTGCGAGGTCGAGGCCGGCCGATCGAGTTGGCGGGGATATTTGATCTCAACTCCGATTTGGCGCGCAAGCTGTCTGAAGCCTCAAGCTCCAAGGTTCTGACGAGCCCCGAAGAGGCCTGGGCACTGAAACCTACGCTGTGCATGATCGCCACTCCGCATGACACCGCAGTAGAGTTGACCAAGGATGCTCTAGGGCGGGGACTGCGTGTCTTGGTGGAAAAACCTCTTGGCCGCTCGCTCTCCGAGGCCAAATCCTTGGCCAGTCTGGCTGGTTCCGGTCAGCTGATGGTGGGATGCAATTACCGCTTCTACGCCGGGATCGAAAGAGCGGTGAGGGATTTGCGTGAAGGCTGGTTCGGGAAGCTGATCTCAGTTTTGATGATTCTCGGGCACGGCGGATCGCCGGGGATGGAAAAGACCTGGAAATTCGATCCGGTGCGGGCTGGAGGGGGGGTCCTCATCGATCCGGGGATCCATCTTCTCGATCTGGTCAACGTGATCAACGACTTCAAAGAGTTGTCGGTCGTCGGGGCTTCTGCCTGGCAGGGCTTTTGGAAGACCGGGATCGAGGAGGAGACGCATGTGTTGTTGAAGTCGCCCGCCGGCTTCACCGCGAATTTGCAGATCTCGGTTGTGCGTTGGCGCAGCATCTTTCGGCTGGAGATTCACGGCGAGTCCGGCTACGGAATCGTCAATGGGCGCAATCGTAGTTACGGTAAACAAACCTACGTTCGCGGTCCGCGTTGGGGCTGGCAAAAGGCCAAGGACCAGGCTGCAGCGGAAGAGTTGGTTTTGGAGAGTGACGGCAACGAAGTCTTCGCCGATGAGTTGGACTCGCTCTTTTTCAAGAAATCTGATACGAGGCCTTGTTCTGCGGAAGAGGCGTTGCAGGACATGTGTCTTTTGGACCAATGCCGCGCATCGATGCGGTAGCTCTACTGAGGGGTCCGAACTGTTCCCTCGCGACGGGCGCCCCCGGGGCTCTGCGCCGCTTCCCCTGCGCGCAACGCGACTCGCGGAACGAGCGGCCTTCAGACTTTTTCCAAGAACGCCAAGTCGGAACGAGTTGCCCGCTCATCCAAGCATGCCGACCGCCTCTTCCATCTGGGCCACGACCTCAACGCCAAAGGGGCAGCGTCCAGCGCAGTCACCGCACTGGATGCAATCCGAGGCGTCGGCGGAAAGGGTGTCATAGGCCGTCTGAGCTTCCGATTTTCGGTCTTGGTGCGCCATTTGGAGCAGTCGCAGGACATGGCCAATATCAATGTTCGCCGGGCAGGGCAGACAGTGATTGCAATGGATGCAGACCCCGGTTCTGTACCGGTCAAAATCTGCCAGGAGCGCGGCATACTTTTTTTCCTCCGCTGTCGCATCAAAGTAGGCCAGTGCCGCCTCCAACTGCTCGGTATTGGCGCAACCCGGCACGGCCGTGGAAACGCCTCGCTGGTCCAGGATGTACGAAAGACATTGCACCGGAGTTATCACCTTTGATTTCATGAATTTCATTGGAGACCCGGCCGCCTCTGTTCTGCCCATCTGATAGTCGGCGACCTCAATGGTGCGTTCTTCTCTGAGCAGATTGCCTCCGGCAAACGGTTTCATAGCAACCAGCCCCACATTGTGCGTGATACAGGCCTCGAGCATTTCCGGCCTGCCGGGCATGGCATGGTTTGTGAAACTCAGGGGAAACATGAGCACGTCAATAGCGCCGCATTCAGCGGCTTGCCGGGAGGTCGAAGCGTTATGCCCGCTGAACCCGATATATCGGGTTTTCCCTTCCCGTTGATAGCGGGTGGCCATCTCCCGCAAGCCGTCGGGTCTCATCAGACCGTCATAATCTTCCTGAGATTCACTATTATGGAGGAAGAGAATATCCACGTATTCGGTCCGATACCTCGCCAGAAAGTCCAGGAAGAAGCGCTCGCAGAGCGCAGGATCTCGGGTTCGTTCGTACTGCCCGTTGATATCGGCGGACCCTAGATGGGCGGCGAGGAGAACCTTCTCCCGGTAGCCTTTGAAGGCTGCACCCATGGTGTCGCGGAATTCCGCCTGAGCCCAAAAAAGATCGAAATAATTGATTCCGCGCTCAATGGCCTTGTGAATCACCTCTACGACATGGTGCCGGGGAAGGTTGATCAGATACTCCGTGCCCAGGCTGACGGCACTGACTTCAAGAGCTGTTCTACCAAGAGTTCTGGTCTTCATTATCTTCTCCCTCACTACCTGCATCCGCGCATGTCAATCGGGTTCGAAACGGCTGCGCCTTGAAGCCGAAGCTTTTGCACGCAAGCTGACCCGGGCGGGTGTCAGAATCCGACCGATACGGTATAATAGCATTGATCATTCCTTCATTTGACAGGATTGGGCCGTATCCCCAGGCGGAAGACTGCATGGAAGAAATTGCCGCGGAAGTTTTCCGGCGGGGGTGCGTCTAGGAAAGGAGAGGGGGAAATGAAAGCAGGGTTCATTGCGAACCTCCGAATGCGCGGAAAGCTCATCATGCTCAGCGTAGTTTTCATTCTCGGTTTCCTGGGCCTTGGCGGCTACTCCTTCTACATGATCTCGACCATCAAGGTGAAAGGCCCCCTCTATCAGCAGATCATCACACAGAAGGACCTTGCGGCAGATCTCCTGCCGCCGCTGGAATTCATCATCGAAACCTATCTGACGACGATCAAGCTGCGGGACGCAAAGACCGATGGGGAAATCGAGGGTCTCAGCCTGAAGGTACAGGCGCTGCGAATCGATTTCGAAGCACGACACACGTATTGGTCGGCACACCTTCCTGAAGGCCCCATCAAGGCCACCATGACCCAGGAAGCCTATGATACCGCGAGTCAGTACTTCAACATCCTCGATTCAGAGTTCATTCCCGCGGTCAAGGCAGGCAATAAAGATCTTGCGTCAACGCTCCTCGACACAAAGCTTACGCCTCTCTATGAAAGCCACCGCACGAGCACGGAAAAGGTCGCGCAGATGGCGAACGAAGAATCGAAGAAAATCGAAAGCATGGTCGCCGTCATAGAGTCGAGGTCCATGGTCCTGCTTTTCGCCGTAGGGGGAGCCATCCTCGTGTTTGCGCTCCTTCTGTGCATCATCATTTCCGCGGCGATAACCCGCCCCTTGAGCAAGAGCGTCGCGCTTGCGCTTAAGATTGCTGAAGGCGATCTCACGCATCACCTTTCTGTTGCACAAAGAGATGAGATCGGGAAGCTTGCGCAGGCGCTCAATGACATGTCGGTGAGGCTGAGCGAGATGGTGGCAGCCGTTCAACAAAGCGCCCGGCATTTGGCGGCCTCCAGCGCGCAGATATCAGAGAGCGCAAAGAGCCTGGCAGACGGGGCTCAGAGCCAGGCGTCCACCCTGGAAGAGACCTCCGCCTCGGTGGAGGAGCTGTCCTCCAGCGTGGACCAGGTCAGCGGGCACGCCCAGGCTCAGGTTTCCGCCGTCAGCCAAGGCACCCGCTCCATGGAACAGGTGCAGAAGTCAATAGAGGAGGTAGCGCGAAGCCTTGGGGAGATTTCGACGCTGGCCAACCAGTCAGTGGAGAAGTCGAAGGAAGGGGCCCAGGCGGTCAGCGAGGTGGTTGCCGGCATCACCCGGATTGCCGGCAGCTCAGAGAAGATCGGGGGGATCATCGACGTGATCTCCGATATCGCCGACCAGACAAACCTGCTGGCGTTGAACGCCGCCATCGAGGCGGCGCGCGCCGGGGAGCACGGGCGGGGCTTCGCGGTGGTGGCAGACGAGGTCAGCAAGCTGGCCGACCGCTCCTCCGCCTCAACCAAGGAAATCGCGGGGCTGATCAGGGAGAGCGTGAAGAGCGTGGCCCAGGAGGTGGAAATCGCCCAGGGCTCCCAGGACGCAATGGAGCAGATTCGAGTCTACTCGCAGAAGGTGCAGCAGATGATCGGGGAGCTGTCGGGATCGATGTCGCGGCAGATGGCAGCCAGCAGGGACCTGGCAAAGGCTCTGGTCAACATCAACCAGATGAGTCAGAGCATCTCAACGGCCACCGAGGAGCAGAACGCCAACGCCCGGCAGGTCTCGCAGGCGGTGGAAAACGTCAACGAGCTCACGCAGGCGGCCGCCTCTTCCGCGGAGGAAATGTCGGCAGCAACCGAAGAGCTATCCGGCATGGCGCAGGGGCTGCAGCGGCAGGTGGAGAAGTTCAAGATTCAGAATGGCAGCGCGGCAGTGTCGACAAGGACGCCGCTAGATAGCTATGAGAAAGCCGAGAAACAAAGCTCCAACTGATGCAGGCAGCAAGACAAAACCTGCCAAGTGGTACAGACATAACCTATCCCGGGCCACCCAAGGAATTCGCCTGCGGGATTGGCCACACCCGTAGAGGGACCAGGCGAGTCACTCGGCAGCAGGAAATCTTCTGCGTGGGATACGGCGGCAGTAAGAGAAAAAGCCACACGCATCAAGAAGATCAATCGTTTTGGCCGCTATTCAAAACCCAAAATTCCCCGAAAAAATGTTTGCGCAAACAGTAGAATCATGATAGACTCCGGGCAATCGGAAAGAGCAATAATGGCTTTGAGGATTTCTGCATGCAGAACCGCCAAGGACACGGGAGAACGGTTGGAAGCAGTGGAAGCTCGGCCGTTGGGTGTCGAGCCGATCGAAATGGTCCTTGACCCGAAGCTCCGCTTCCAGACCGTGCGCGGGTTCGGAGGCGCTTTCACGGAAGCGGGAGGATGGGTCCTTTCAAAGCTTCCCGGTTCAAAGCAAGAGCAAATCCTGGAGCGCTACTTCAACCCGGTAACCGGACTGGGCTATTCTTTTTGCAGAAGCCACATCAACTCCTGCGATTTCAGCCTCGACAACTATTCCTGCTGCGAAGTCCCAGGAGATACGGCGCTTTCGGAGTTCAACCTTCACCGGGATGAGAAATGGCTGCTCCCTTTTATCGAACGCGCCATGGCGGTGCCCGGATCGAGATTCCAGCTCCTGGTGACCCCTTGGAGCCCTCCCGCCTGGATGAAAACCAACGAATGCATGAACAAGGGCGGCAAGCTGAAAAAAGAATATCGCGAAACGTGGGCTCGCTTTTTTGCGAGGTTCATACGCGCGTACCGTGATCGGGGAATACCCGTGACCATGGCTTCCGTTCAAAACGAGCCAGAGGCGAGGCAGAAGTGGGATTCATGCCTTTGGACGGCAGAGGAAGAGGGGGAGTTTGTGGCTGAGTTCCTCGGTCCGGTTCTCCAGCGTGAAGGCCTGGGG
Source organism: uncultured Spirochaetota bacterium (assembly GCA_963820435.1). Lineage (GTDB taxonomy): Bacteria > Spirochaetota > Spirochaetia > SZUA-6 > Fen-1364 > Fen-1364. The sequence goes on from CAWGAC010000019.1 coordinate 42,097, forward strand.
GACGTGGACATCCTCATTTGGGAGCACAACCGCGATGCCATGGTGCGCCGTGCCATCCAAACAATGGGCGTCCCCGGCGCCGCCCGCTACATACATGGGACCTCCTTCCACTGGTACAACGGCGAGGGCTTCGAAAACGTCTCTCGCGTGCACGAGCTTTTCCCCGAGAAACACCTTTATTTCACGGAAGGTTGCCTTGAACACAGGCCCCGCACAGGAGGCTGGCATCAGGGCGAACACTACGCGCACCATATCATCAACGACATGAACAATTGGTGCGAGGGATGGATCGATTGGAACATGATCCTGTCCATTGAGGGCGGGCCGAACCACGCGGGGAACTTCTGTGATGCCCCTGTCATAGCGGATGTAGTCACCGGGGAAGTCATCCATCAGAGCTCATTCTGGTATCTGGGCCATTTTTCAAAATTCGTGAGACCAGGGTTTTTTAGAATTGCCTGTGATGTTTGCGGAAACATTCCACGGACTACTGAAAAAGGCCCGGGAATAGAAGCGACCGCCTTTTCCAAAACGGAATTGGATGCCGTCGCTGTTGTCCTGAACAGGACTGAGCAGCCGTGTGACCTGCGAATCAGGGCCTTTGGAGAAACGACGGATGTGGGAATCCCGGAGCGCTCTATTTCGACCTTCGTTGTAGGAAAATAGGCCGTCGGCCTGTTTGGAATACTTTTTCTGAAAGGAGAGCGTATGAAAAAACTCGTATGCCTCGTCGCCTGCCTGCTCTTGGTCGCTGGCATCGCTTCCGCGGATAAGACCAAGGTGCGATGGTACGTCGGGCTGGGAGGGGGGTCCGATGCCCCGACCTTTCAAGGTCAAAAGGACGTAGTCGACCAGTTCAACGCCTCGCAAAACGATATCGAGCTCACCCTGGAGATCGTCGCCAATGCCCAGGCCTATGACACTTTGAGCACCGAGATCCAGGCGGGGAATCCCCCGGATATCGTCGGTCCGGTCGGCATAAGAGGAAGGGACAGTTTTCTTGGGACGTGGGCGGACATGACCCCGCTCATTGCGAAGAACAAGTACGACCTCAAGGATTTCGACACGAAGATCGTCAAATTCTTCCAGGTGGAGAAGCAGGGACAGCTCGGTTTGCCATTCGCCATTTACCCCTCGGTGGTCTTCTACAACAAAGATCTCTTCGATGAGGCGAAGCTTCCGTACCCTCCTCATAAGTATGGCGAGGCCTACGTGGACCAGAACGGCAAGAAGAAACCCTGGAACACCGATACTTTGCGGGAAATCGCGATGCAGCTCACCGTGGACCAGAACGGAAAGGCGGCGACTGCAAAGGATTTCGATCCCGAGCATATCGTCCAGTTCGGGTACGGCGAGCAGATGACCGACTTCAGGGGGACCGCGACCCTCTTTGGCGCAGCTTCCCTGGTCGACAAGAACGGGAAGGCGCAGATCCCGCAGAATTGGCGTGATGGCATGAAATGGTACTATGACGCGATGTGGAAGGACCATTTCGCCCCCACCTTCGCATACGGCCAGTCCGATGCATTTTTGCAGGGCAACTGGTTCCAAACCGGCAACATCGCCATGGCCCACGTCCACCTCTGGTACCTCGGGTTCGCTCAGCTGAAGTTCAACTGGGACGTGGCCGCGGTGCCGAGCTATAAGGGGACCACGACCGCCAAGATGCACGCCGACACCTTTGAGCTTGTCAAGTCTTCCAAGAACCAGGATGCCGGGTTCAAGGTCCTCACCTACCTTATAGGAGAAGCGGCGCCGAAGCTCCTCACCACGTACGGAGGCATGCCGGCCCGGCTTTCACTGCAGTCCGGCTTCTTCAAGACGTTCAATGACGCGAAGTTCCCCGGAAAGAAGATCGACTGGCAGGTCTTCGTGGACAGCATGGCCTACAATGACAATCCCAACCACGAATCCTGGATGCCGAGCTTCCAGGAAACGACCACCAAGTACACGGAGTACTGGACGAAATTCCAGAACGATGGGACCCTCAACATCGGAAAGGAATTGGACTCGCTGACCGCCGATCTCCAGAAGATTTTCCAGGCGGCAAAGAAGTAGTTTGTGCCGGCTCCCGCGTCATGGAAGGCGAGCGGGAGCCGTGCCTGCGGGGCGGCAGCAGGCTGCCCCGCAGGCGTGAGGAGTGCACATGAAATCAGCGCGTACGCGGCGCGGTCCGGGGCCGCGGATCGTCACAGAGACGCTTTGAGCTGAAGTGGGGGCTCATATTCATCAGCCCCTGGGTACTCGGCTTTTTCATCTTTTTTCTTGTGCCGATGGTGTCGTCCCTTGGTTTTTCACTTTTCGATTTCAATCTGTCCGCCGTAGGGGCTCATAAGTTCATCGGCCTGGAGAACTGGAAGCGGGCCGTCCTGAAGGACACCGAGGTGCCCCTGGCGGTGCTGAAGACCTTTGCCTTCGCGGGGATCTCGCTTCCCATCTCCTTCCTGTTTGCCCTGACACTTGCGCTTGTGCTCAATTCCAGCCTGCTGCGGGGGAAAAGTTTCTTCCGGGCTCTGTTCTACCTTCCCGCCATGATTCCGTTCGTCGGGACCGTGATGATCTGGTACGGCGTGCTGAACCAGCACGCGGGCTGGATCAACCAGATCATCGAATCCGTGACCGGGTTCAAGGCCACCGGATCAAACGGAATTCAGTGGCTCCAAAGCGTCAATCTCGTCTATCTTTCCTTCACCTGGATCGGTCTCTGGGGAATCGGCAACATGGTGATGACGTTCATTGCCGGCCTCCAGAAGGTGCCCACGGAGCTGTACGAGGCGGCGACCGTGGACGGTGCAGGCTGGGGGACTCGCCTCACGCGGATTACCCTGCCCATGATCACCCCCATCATCTTCTACAACCTGATCCTTGCCATTATCGGGACGATGCAATTTTTCCTTGTTCCCTACGTTATCAACAGAGGAGACGGCACGCCCGCGGGGATGACGAACTTCATCATGGTGTACTTCTACCGCCAGTCCTTCAACTACTTCAACATGGGATACGGGGCGGTGATCGCGTGGATCATCTTCATCATTGCGATGCTTTTCACCGTTGTCCTTTTCACCACGCAGAAACGATGGGTCTATTACATGGGGGAAAAATAATGGGGAGCCCGGCCGACAATCTCGTCGTCACACCTCCAAGAAACAGGGCGTCGACCTCTCCCGTGGTTGTCATGAGGATCAAACAGGTCACGTTTTTCCTCGGCATTCTGATTGTTCTCGCCGTATTCCTGCTGCCTCTCGCGTATGGCGTGTTCACGTCCCTGAAAACCGAATTCCAGCTGTCAGCCGTCGGCGCCCCCGTTTTGCCGTCTTCTCTTGAGCAGTTTGAGAACGGGGGGAAATCTTATGACGTGTATTCCGTACCGATGCCGGATGGAACGACGAAACGTCTTGCCCTCGTCGAGAAGGGAAGGGAGAGCTCCAAGTTCGTTGATCCGACGCGGCCCGATGCGGGTCTCATTGACTGGAAGGGCGCGTGGCGCGCTTTGAACGCATCGTGGCGAATCGATCTCAGATGGGTCAACTTCGTCACGGCGTGGAAGACCATCGATTTTCTGAGGCTTCTCCTCAACACCATCATGTATGCGTGCATCAGCACCATCGGCGCGGTGTGCTCCGCTTCATTTGTGGCCTATGGATTTTCAAGATTCAATTTCCCCTTCAAGGGCGCCGCCTTTCTCGTGCTGATGGCCACGATCGTTCTCCCTCCCTCCGTCACCCTGATCCCTACCTATTCTTTCTATTTTTCCATCCACTGGGTCGGCACCTGGCTCCCGATCATCATTCCCACATTCTTCTCCAACGCGTACAATGTATTTCTTATAAGGCAGTTCATGATGGGCATTCCGCGGGAGTTGGATGAAGCCGCGAAGATCGATGGCGCCAGCCCGCTGCAGACGTTTTTCTCCATAATCGTGCCGCAGGCTGTCCCCGCGCTGATCGTGGTCATGCTGTTCCACTTCTTCTTTTGTTGGAACGACTTTTTCGGTCCCCTGATCTACCTCGCCGGGCAGCCAGGACGCTTTCCGATCTCCGTCGGGTTGACCAAGTTTTTCAACATGTACGTGCGGCAGAACAGCCTCGTGCAGGCGTCGGCGCTGATCTCCACCGCGATCCCGATATGCATCTTCATTTTTGCCCAGAAGTACCTGACACAAGGGATCGTTGTGACCGGCGTGGAGAAGTAGCGGGCGGGGGGTTCGTGGCCCGCGGCAACCGTGGTATCATGACAAAGACGCCGTGACGCGGATGGCGAATAGAGCGAGGCAAGGCCGGATGGCGACCCAGAGGGAAGTCGCTCAGCGGGCGGGAGTGTCCTTCATCACCGTATCCCGGGTCATCAACGGCCGGGGCAACGTCAAGAAGGAAACCCGGCTGCGGATCGAGCGCGCGATAAAAGAGCTCGGCTACTATCCCAACAGTCAGGGGCGCGCCCTCAATTCGGGCCGCACGGCGATCATAGGAGTCATTGCCCCGGTCGTGGCGACACGCAGCCTGGAGGGAGACCTCTACTATTCGGGGCTGCTGGAAGGCGTGGAATTGGCGTGCCGGAAACACCGCTATGACATGCTCCTGTCCACGCAGCGCATCAACGACCAGAACTTTGATTACCTGAGACTTTTTTCCCAGAAAAAGGTGGACGGCACGATACTCTTCGGAGACTACATGCTCTCAGAGGAGGATACGGCGCGGATAGAACGGGAGCGGATTCCCATCGTCGTAGTGGGGGATCGTCCGGCCAGCCCGGCGATCAGCTGGGTGGATACGGACAACGAACACGGGGGGTACCAGAGCGCTCTGAAGCTCATCGGGCTCGGCCACCGGAGGATCGCCTTCATTGGCGTCAACAACCGAAACGCCAACATCACTGATCGCCTTCTCGGTGTTCGTCGAGCCTGCGCTGAAAAGGGGATACGGTTCTTGGATCAGGACGTTTTCAAGGTGGACATGGGCACGGATCCAGGGCCCAGCATCATCGGTGAGCTGTTTGCGCAAAGAGACCGGGCCACGGCCGTCGTGTGCGGCACGGACCTCATCGCCATCGGGCTCTTGAATGCGGCGCGCGATCGCTCCTTTGAGGTCCCCGGCGACCTGTCGATAATAGGCTTCGACGGCATCCATATGATCGGTTACACCGACCCGCCCCTCGCCTCCAACCGCCAGCCCCTGAGCGAAATGGGATTCACGGCCGCTGAGTTCCTGTTCCATCGTATTGAGCGGCGGGAAGCCCTGCACGAACACAAGGTCTTTCTGCTTGAGGAGATAGCAGGGGAGAGCGTTTCACGTCCGCGGTAGGAGGGCCGCACCCACGCTTCCCGCCCTCGTCGCGCCGAACGTAATAAGGTATACTCTGTCCGGGTAGCGCGGGTAGCACGTCAGGCTCCAAAGGTCTTCCCTTGGAGGAGGCGGCGATTATGCTCCTGCCGGGATGGTTGAATCTCGATTCCCTCTCAATTATACGGCTTGCCGCCCTTTTGCTCTCCCTTGTCATCGCCGTCTACCTTTTCCTGGTGCCGAGGAAGACCCTTGCCACGCTGTTCCTGGCAGGGGTCTTCTCCGGGGCGTTCCTGTTCAACACCGCCTCGTTCTTCGAGATGGCCGGGCCATTTTACTGGCAGCCCCGAACTCTCAAAACGGTGCTCGTGTTCCTGTTCAGCGACATCGGCCCGTCGCTCGCCATGGTGTTTCTTCTGTTTTTCGCCTACCATTTCCCGCGTTTCAGGCGGGAGGAGAGGAAAGAGTTCAGGATCGTCCTCGCTCTTTCGATCGTCCTCAACGCGGGCGTCCTCGGTCTCAACGTGTACGACCATTTCGTGCTGCAATGGCACTTCAGCGACAAGCGGCTCTGGGATATCTATTGGCTTGCGTTCTATTGCAGCTTCGGGATACAGTTCCTCGGGGCGACCGCCCTGCTGTTCCGAAAGGCGGCGAGGCTCTCCGGCCGCGGTTCCCGCTCCTTTCTCGACAGGATCGTCCGGCCGCGCGGCCGCGACGCCGAGTCGGCGCGGGCCCTCGGCGCGATTCTCCTCCTTCCCGTGCTGGCGGCCGCCGCGTCGCTCGCCATGACGTATGGCGTCATTCCCTTCTCCCTGGCGACCTACCTCACCTGGCTCGGTTTTCTCCTGTTCTACCTCGGATTCGTCGTCACGTACCTGAACCACAGCGCCGACCCCATGACCCTGCAGGTGAAGCTGCTCGGGGTCACCCTCGTCCTGATTCTGAGCACCATGGGGCTCGTCGGCCTTTTTGCGGGCGAGACTTCGGCCATCGATTATCCGCGTCCCCCGCTGCTGCCGGAGCGTTCGACGATCCGTTTCACTCTCAACGACTCCCGAAGCTACGACGTCAGGGGCGCGCCGGACGCTTTCGATCCGGACCTGGGGCCGAAGGTGGACATTGTGTACGGACGCCCCCGTGTCGAGGAGCTGGAATTCGATTTCCCGTTTTACGCCGCCAGTTACCGCACGATCCACATCCTCAACGGCCCGATGATCTACCTCGGGGAGAGCGCGCCTGAGAACGGGTGGGGCGGGTACAACCCGCAACCGGCCATCGCGCCGCTCATCTTGAACCTGGACCCTTCGAGGGGGGGCGGAATCCACCTCAAATCCTCCCGGGACTCGGTGACGGTTACCTGGTTCCGCCTCCCCGAGCTGGGAGCCGCGAACGTGAACACGATCCAGCTCGTCCTTCGCGCGGACGGGACCATCGAGATGTCCTTCGAGGAGCTTTCCCCCGCCTATGGCCCCTCCGTCGAGCAGCTGTACAACTACACGGCCGCAAGCACGACGGGAGGAGCTCCTGCCCCGGGCAGCAGGCCGGCCCCGTTTCCGCCCCGGCTGACGGGCATCCATCCGGGGGGCTCCTCCGCGCCTCTGGAGCCAATCAGCTTCACGCGCGGCCTCCCGTGGTCCGGCACCCGCCCGGCAGTGATCTTCGAGTCGCACGAGGCAGGCTTTGCGCGCTACCTCAACGAACGGATCGCAGTGCTCGCCGCGCTCACCGTCGGGGCGAGTCTCCTCGTGCTCTTCCTCATCCCGCTCCTTCTTCGGGCGAGCCTCTTCACCCCCTTGCGGGCGCTGTCCCGAGGAATGCGGCAGGTGGAGGGCGGTGACCTTGACGCGGCGGTCAGCGTGCAGTCCCGCGACGAGATCGGCTCCCTGGCGAGGTCGTTCAACCGGATGGTGGAGTCGATCGGGCGCGCTGAATCGAGCTTCCGCACCCTGGCAGAGGACGCTCAGGACGGGATCATCGTGTTCAGCGATGACACCGCCGTCTACGCGAACCGGCGGGCCGCCGAGATGACGGGCTATGCGGTACCCGGGCTGACGCGGGTCCGCTTCGACATGCTCTTCCGATCCGCCGTGCTCCCTCCCTACGGCGTGCAGCCCGACACGCCCGCCGAAGCGCTTGCCGCTGACAGCGTCGGGTGCCGAGCTGCCCGTGGAGCTGGTGTATTCGCGCACCCTCTGGCATGGCAGGCCCGCCATCGCCGTTCTCATCCGTGACATCACACGCAGGAAACGCGAAGAGGAAATGGCCCAGCTGCAGCAGCAGAACTTCATGCGCATGGACAAGCTCACGTCCCTCGGGGTGCTCGCCGCGGGCCTGGCGCACGAGATCAGCGTGCCCAACCAGGTGATTCTTTCCAACGCGACGCTGCTCGCCAGCGCGTCACCCCAGCTGGCCGCCGTGCTCGAAGCGGCCGCTGCCGGGACCGAGGGGCTCCTGATCGCGGGGCTGGAGGCCGCCGAGTTCCGGGACCGCCTGCCCGAGATGCTTTCCGGGGTCGTGAAGAGCTCCACCCTCATCGACGGGATCATCCGGAACCTTCGGGACTTCAGCGCGGACTCACCGGGCCGGGGCGCGGCCCTGTTCGACGTCAACACCGCCATCCGCAACGCGGTCGACCTCCTGGGCGCCTACATCAGGAGGGCCACGGACCATTTCACGCTGGAGCTGCACACCGGCCTGCCCCGGACGCGCGGCAGCGCGCAGAGACTCGAGCAGGTGTTCATCAATCTCATCCTGAACGCCTGCCAGTCTCTTGGCGGCAGGGACAAGGCGATCACCGTGCGCAGCCGCCCGGGCGACTCGAGCGCCACCCTGCAGGTCATCGTCCATGACGAGGGCGCGGGCATCCCGGCGGAGATCCTGCCTCGTGTGCGGGAAGCGTTCTTCACCACCCGCGAGGCAAGCGGGGGCACCGGCCTCGGGCTGCACGTGTCCCAGGCGATCGTCACCGCCCACGGCGGAACGCTGGAGCTGACTTCGAAGCCGGGGGTCGGCACCGAGGCGACGGTGACCCTTCCCGCGGAGGCGGAAGAATGAGCGCAAGTCGAATCCCGAGAACCCGATCCTCCTCGTCGACGACGAGCAGGCCGGTCATCGACAGCCTGAGCCTCATGCTCAGGTCCAACGGGATCGACAACATCGTCGCGTGCACCGACAGCCGTGAGGCCATGGCCATCCTCCGCGGCGGGGAGATCGAGCTGGTCCTCCTGGACCTCTCCATGCCCCACCTGCCCGGGGAAAAGCTCCTGGCGGCCATCCACGAGGAGATGCCGCAGGTCCCGGTCATCGTCGTCACGGGCTCGAACGAGGTGAGCGCTGCCGTGGAGTGCATGAAGGCCGGCGCGTTTGACTACATGGTGAAAGCGGTGGAGGAGAGCCGCCTGGTGAGCGGGGTCCGCCGGGCAATCGAGATCAGGAAGCTCTCCCGTGACTACCGGCGCCTGAAGGAGGGAATGCTCTCCCCGCACCTGGCCCACCCGGAGGTCTTCTCTCGCCTGGTCACTCGGAACAGCGTGATGATGTCGCTTTTCCGGATCGTCGAATCCGTTGCGAAATCCGCCGAGCCGATACTGATCACGGGCGAGACAGGCACCGGCAAAGGCCTGATCGCCGCCGCAGTTCATGCGGCGAGCGGCCGGGAGGGATCCCTCCTCGAGGTCAATGTCGCGGGTCTCGATGACGCCATGTTCTCGGACACGCTGTTCGGGCACCACAAGGGCGCGTACACCGGCGCCGTGGACGCGCGGGGCGGGCTCGTGCAGCAGGCCGGAGGCGGAACGCTTTTTCTCGACGAGATCGGGGACCTGTCCATCCAGTCGCAGGTGAAGCTCCTGCGCCTGCTGGATACCGGCGAGTACTATCCCCTCGGCTCGGATCTCCCGAGACGCTCCGCGGCCCGGATCCTGGTCGCCACCAACCACGACCTCGCCGCCCTCATCTCCGAAGGAAAGTTCCGAAAGGACCTGTACTACCGCCTTTCCACGCACGAGCTTCGGGTGCCCCCGCTGCGGGACAGGAAGGATGACCTGCCGCTTCTGCTCGATCATTTTCTCGATGAGGCGTGCGCGAAGCTCGAAAAGAAGAAGCCATCCGTGCCGCCGCAGGTCCTGGACCTGCTCGCGACCTACTCATTTTCCCGGCAACGTCCGAGAGCTTCGCTCGATGGTGTACGATTCGGTGTCACGGCAGTCCTCTCCGACCCTTTCCCTCGCGGATTTCAAGGCGGGCATCCAGCGCGAGACTCCCCAGGAGCCGGGCGAATCGGCACCGGCCACTGCTCGCCTTCTCGGAAAGGCTGCCCACTCTCGACGAGGCGGAAGAGCTGCTGATCGACGAGGCCCTGAAACGTGCGAACGGCAACCAGAGCATCGCCGCCGGGATGCTGGGCATTTCACACCAGGCGCTGAACAAGAGGCTGCATCAACGGACGTCAACGCGCACGTCGTGAGGAACGAATGACAAAAAGCAGCCGTCCTGTCAGTGCGATGCCAATACTCCTGGTCGTCATTGCCACGATAGTCTCCAGTTGCGCAGGATTCCCGGCATTTGCCCAGGCAACACTGGGCGCCAAAGGAACGGTTCCCGCCGACCCTCTGGCGATTGACAACGCGCGCGAGCTTCTCAAATGGATGTATTCGCTCCCGTCACAAAGCGGCCGGAGAGTTCTGAGCGGCCAGGACATCGGTCACGCCGACGGGCCCCAAGGCTACTACGATTACGTGCTCGGTTTGCACGAGCGGACCGGAAAATGGCCGGCGATAATCGGCACCGACTACCTGATCCATCATGGCAGCGTGTCTTTCCTTGACGTCGACCGCAAAACCCGGATACTCGCGGACTACTGGAAGGCCGGCGGGCTCGTCACAGTCTACGCTCATCTCGGCAATCCATGGACGGGCGGCGATGCGTGGGATACTTCGTCCGGCACCGGCCGCTACTCCGACGCTTACACTCCGGGAACACCCGCGTACGCAAACCTCAAGGAGGAATTCGATCGTCTGGCCGGGATATTCCTCGACCTGCAGAGCGCAGGGGTCGCCGTCCTGTTCCGCCCGTTCCACGAGGTGAACGGGAATTGGTTCTGGTGGCACCACAAGGACCCGGCGCAGTTCAAGAACCTCTGGCGCTGCTGGTATTCCTACCTGACCGCGCAAAAACACGTCCACAACCTGCTGTTTGTATTTTCGCCCAGCGCGCCGCCCAGGCTCGGCAATACGGACCCTTCGTGGCCCTGGGAGAACAACCCCTGGGACTACTACCCGGGAGCCGACTGCGTCGACCTCGTTGGCCTGAGTCTCTATTTCGATGATCCTCAATCGATGCCAATCCGGGTATACGAGGAAATGCTTGCCTTCGGAAAGCCGTTCGGTTTCGGTGAAACGGGCAGTAATGTCCCCCCCACACCTGATTCACGGCATTGGGATCAGAGCAGAATTATCCGCGCGATCAAGGAGCGCTATCCCGCCGCTCTGTTCTGGTACAGCTGGTCCTCGTGGGACCCGGACGGTTTCATGGCAATGGTCGACCTGCCTTATGCCGAGGAGTTGATGAGCGACCCATTGGTGGCCACGCGGGACGACGTCGACTTCCCGCGCGTAGCTGCAAAAATCGACGTTCCAGCCGGTCCTGCCGGGAAGATGAAAGTCGGCTTTATCGACTATGGCTTCGGCCAGCAAGGGGGCGCGTTTTCTTCCTTCGAGGCGGCAAGGCGCTCCGTCCAGGAGAAGCTCGGTGACTGGCTCGAGTCCGTGCCGGTCAGAGGCGTCGAGTTGTCGCGCTTCGGGAAGGCGGTCGACCGCCTGGTCCGGCAGGAAGGCTGCACGGCGATCTTCACCAATGCCCACCCCGGCTACGACCAACAGGTGCTCGACGCGGCACGGCGGTACCCGAACGTTCTGTTCGAAGCGCCGCAGGCGGGCGGGGACGCGCGGCCCTCCAATCTGCGGACCTGTGCTGTCGACGACAGCGAGGCGCAGTACCTCATGGGGGCGATCGCCGGCGGGATCACGCAAAGCGGCAGAATCGGCTTCATCGGCTGGGTTGCGGAGAGCTGGCAGATCGTCAAGGTCAACCTTTTTGCCCTCGGGGTCCGCGCCACGAATCCGAAAGCCCGTGTTTTCCTTCGCTTCGCCGAGGGCAACCCCCTGGAAGCCGCAAAAGCCCTGATCGCCGAAGGCTGTGATGTATTCAACGACGCCGCGGACTCGGACGCTATCCTGGAGTATCTCAAGGCGACAGCTTCACGGGGGAAACGCATCTACGCCTTCGGCATATCGACTCCCTACGAGGCCTATCCCGCTGCCTTGATATCGAGCCAGATGCAGAATCTCGGCGTTCTCTTTGAGCGTGTCCTGGCAGACATGCACGCGGGCAAGGAAGTCCCGCGCGATATGTGGATGGGAATCCGCGAAGGGGCGGTGCGGCCGAAAGCGGGGCGAGACCCAATCAATCCAGAGGTGACCGCCGCGCTCCGCATGAAGCGCGTGCGGGCACCCGATCTCGGTGAATTGACCGCCTACGACTTTGTCATGCGGCGTTTCGAACAACTCCGTCAAGGCGCCTACAAACCCTTCACCGGGCCGATCAAGGATCAACAAGGCCGGCTCAGGCTGCCCGAGGGTGTGGCGAACGGCACATGGGAGTTCGGGGGGAGCATCGACTGGCTGCTCGACAATGTGAATGGCACGCTGCCTGGACGATAGGCCTGCGGCCGCAACGCGAACCAGGGGCCCGCAATTCTCGTGTCTAATGCAATCTCTTATCATATTTTAGCGTTTGTATGAATTTTATTATTGACTGGGCCACCAAGTAGTAGTAAAGTACAAAATTCGCAGGGAGGTGAATGGTCTTACTCGAAAATCGGTGCGTTTGCGCCGAATGAAACAGCTCTATCAAAAAGGAGGTGGAATTGATCCTAGACGTATCCGAAGTCAGTTGACTCCGGAAAAGACAAAAGCACAAGGGAGAAAATCAATGAAAATGAACAAACTTGTTGTGTCCATTTTGCTCCTGCTTTTCGTTCTGGCCGCTCCACTCGGATTCGCGGGGGACAGATGGCAGAAGCCTATCGTCATCGGCTGGACGCCGCCCGACATAACCGGCGTTTTCAAGACTGCAACCAACTTCTTCGAAGCCGCTGCCAAGGACGGCAATAAGCACGGCTTCAACATCCAGGTCATTACGCAATCCGTTTCCAGCCATACAGCCTTCGCCGACCAGGTGGCGATCATCGAGGACTTCATCCAGAGGGGAGTCGACGTCATCGCCATATCGCCCATCGAGGTAGAGGTCATCAAGCCCGCCCTTGCCAAGGCCAACGAAAAGGGCATCCCTGTGATCATCGTCAACCTGCTGGAGCCGATCGAGGGGGTTGGTGTTGCTTCGTACATCGGGTTCGACAACCAGGTCGGGGCAGAAGTGAGCGCCTACGCGGTTCTGGATTATTTCGGCGGACCCGGCGTCCTGGGCACGGGAAGGAAAGTGAATGTCGCCCCCAACCAGTACCTGGACCTCGCGTTCTGGGAGAAGCTGTACAAGAACCTGACACCCGCGGAGAAAGCCTCGATCAAGGGGACGGGTGCCATTATCGAGGGAGTGGCAGGCGGGTTTTTCTCCCAGGCGCGCCTGGACGGCTTCCATAAGGTCATCGACCAGTACCCCGGCATCAAGATCGTAGGCAATCCGATTGCCGCTGACTGGAACCGCGAGAAAGGAATAAAGGCAACGGAGGACATCCTCCAGGCCAATCCGAGCGGGCTGGACTTCATCTGGGCAGCTTCCAACGAGATGGGACTCGGCGCCATGCTGACCTGCGATTCAGCGAAAAGGCTCCAGACCGCATCCGCGCCTCACGCGCTTGGCGGCAAGATGGTCGCTGTGTTCACAAACGACGTGACTCCTGAGTCGGTCGCCCGCATCAGCGAGGGCAAGATGATCGCCGAAACCACGCACGGGTTTGCGGACTGGGGCTGGTTCGGCACCGAGTTCGCCGTGAAGCTTGCTTGCGGGATCGAAGTACCGAAGACCTTCGACATCCGGCCGCGCACTGCGTACGTGAAGAACGCGTCGCTGTTCTATCCCAATCCCGCCCTGCCCGCCATCGACTGGGAGGGCATCAAGAAGCAGAGCAAGTAGCTCGGGCAGAGAATGTTGAGAGCCCGGGAGCCGTTCAGGCTCCCGGGCCTTGCTTGTTCTGTTCAAAGTAAACAATGATAGTTTTTCATTTCCCGTTCGACGCGGCCGCGCGGGGAGGGTTAACGCGATGCAATTCGAGGGGAAGATAGTTGTCGTGACAGGGGCCTCCTCGGGAATCGGACGGGCGGCGGCCGTTGCGTTTGCCCGCGAGGGTGCCGGGGTGGCGCTCGCCGATACCGATGCGTCCGCCGGCAGGCGGGTCGTTGAAGAGATCAGGCGTATGGGCAATGACGCAGAGGTGTTTGCCACGGACGTTTCACGGGAGCCCGATGTCCAGGCCCTTGTGGAAGCCATCCTGCAGCAAGTGGGGCCGCCTCGACGTTCTGGTGAACAACGCCGGTATCTACCTCCAGGCCGATGCAGTCGGAACTGCGGAAGCGGCGTGGAACAAGCTCATGGCGGTCAACCTCACGGGTTCCTTTCTCTGCATCAAGCATGCGGTGCCGGCGATGATGCGGGGGAAGGGCGGAGCGATCGTCAACGTGGCATCCGAGGCCGGCCTGGTTGGAATTCGGAACCAGGTGGCCTACAACGTGACCAAGGCGGGCCTGATTGCCCTCACCAGGAGCTGCGCCGTCGATTTTGCCTCCCGGGGAGTCCGCGTCAACTGCGTCTGCCCCGGCACGACGGACACGCCGCTTGTGCAGGACGCGGTCCGACGAGCTGCGGACCCCGCTGCAGCGCGAAGAGCGCTTGAACAGGTTCGTCCCGCAAACCGCCTGGGCACGCCGGAGGAGATTGCCGCTGCGATTCTTTTCCTTGCAAGCGACTGCGCCGCATATGCCACGGGCGCGGTCCTCAGCGTGGACGGCGGCTATACGGCCCAGTGAGGAGATCCACATGAACGCGGAAGCGCTGCCCGTGGATACCGTAGAACCGATCCTCCGCATGGAACAAATCGACAAACGTTTCCCAGGCGTCCATGCCCTTGATCACGTTGACTTCGATCTGCTGCCCGGGGAAGTCCACGTGCTCCTGGGAGAGAATGGTGCCGGCAAGTCCACGCTCATGAAGGTATTGAGCGGCTCCATCCGGAACGACAGCGGACGGATCGTGATCCTCGGGAAGACGGTGCACAGCCTCACTCCGGAGTACGCGCGGGAGCTGGGAATCGGCATGGTGTACCAGGAGCTGAGTCTTGTGCCCGCCCTCAGCGTGGCTGAGAATATCTTTCTGGGGAAGCCCCACAAGGCACGCCTGGGCGGCATTGATTGGAGGACGATGTACCGGGAGGCTGAGAGAAGTCTGGCCGATCTGGGCCTCTCCATCGACCCCAAGACCGAGGTCCGTCGGCTGCACGTGGCGGAGCAGCAGCTCACTGAAATCGCGCGGGTGCTTACGGCCCAGCCGAAAATCGTGCTCCTTGATGAGCCGACCTCGGCGCTTTCCGACGCGGAGCGGGAGCGTCTGTTCTCTCTTATCGGCCTCCTTCGGCAGCGAGGCGTCGGCATTGTCTATATTTCCCACAGGCTGGCCGAGGTGCCGCTTGTCGGCCAGCGCGTGACGGTCATGAGGGATGGGAAAGTGATCGGGAGCCTTGCCGTAAAGGATGCCGATGAGCCCACTCTGGTGAACATGATGGTGGGCCGCCGCCTGACCGAGCAGTTTCCCAAGGTGATCCGGGAACCCGGCCGACGAGTGTTCCGAGTCGAGGACATTACCATGAAGGGGTCTCTCCATGATATTTCCTTCGAGATTCGCGAGGGAGAGATCCTGGGGATATTCGGTCTCATGGGCGCCGGCCAACCGGAGCTGACTCGCGCTATTTTCGGGCTGGACAAGAGGGGCGCGGGGCGGATATGGGTGGATGACAGGGAAGTTCACATTCATGGTCCCACCGATGCAATACGACACGGCATCGGGCTCCTGACTCGTGACAGACGGATGAGCCTGGTGCCCGCCCTTCCGATTCCTCCCAACGTTACTCTTGCAAATGTGAGCCAGCTTGCAATGCACCGGCGCGTGAAGCTGCGGTTGGAATCCAGGACGGCATCCGAATACACGAAAAGGCTGAGCATACACCCGGCGAGCCTGAACCGGGCGGTCATGTTCCTGAGCGGCGGCAACCAGCAGAAAGTCGTCCTGGCGCGGTGGTTGTGCAGCGGGGCCAGGATTCTGATTTTCGACGAGCCCACGCGCGGCATCGATGTCGGGGCCAAGGCTGAAGTCTTTGCCTTGATGAACCAGCTCACGGGCAACAAGGCCGCGATTGTCATGATTTCCTCGGAAATGCCGGAGATACTCGCCATGGCGGACAGGATTCTGGTGATGCGGGGAGGCCGCTTCAGCGCGGAGTTCACTGCCGGCGAGGCCACGCAGGAAAAGCTTCTGCGAGCAGCCAGTTGAAGAGGGGGACACCATGAGCCGCGCACCGGAAAAAGAAGCAGCGCCCGCGGCGTCGATGGGCATCCAGCGGGCCGGCCGGGAGGTGATTGCGCGGCTGGGGCCGATTCTTGCCCTGGTTCTGCTCGGCGCCTTTCTCTCCTTTGCAACACCGCACTTCCTCAAAGTCGACAACATGGCCAACATCACGCGCCAGTCGGCGATCACCGCCATCCTGGCAGCGGGACAGACGATGGTCATTCTCACGGGAGGAATCGACCTTTCCGTGGGGGCCATTGCGGCGATCTCGGCGTCTGCTGCCGCTGTTCTCATGACCCAGAGGTTCGCCATCCTCGGGGTGGTCATCGGACCTCTGAACTTCGAGGTGGGACTCCTTGTCGCGATCCTGGTCGGAGGCCTGTGCGGTCTGGTCAATGGCCTCATCATCACGCGGGGCAGGATTCCCGATTTCATTGCCACCCTGGGGACGTTGACCATCTTCCAGGGATTCGCGCTCATCATCACGGGCGGCCTCCCGGTGCCTTCCCACATCAACGCGACCGAGCTGAAGGGATACCTTCCGCCGCAGATGATCTGGATGGGAGCAGGGGATATTCTGGGCGTCCCGGTCGCCGGTATCGTTGCCGTGGTGATCGTCGTGCTGGGGTGGCTGCTCTTGCGCTACCTGGCCCTTGGACGCGCAGTTTTCGCCGTGGGAGGAAACCGGGAGGCAGCCCGAGTTTCGGGAATCAGCATCGACAAGACCAAGATCGCGGTCTACGTTCTCTCCGGCCTCATCGCGGCTGTTGCCGGCTTCGTGCTGGCCGGCCGCATGAACTCTTCCAACGCCCTCATGGCGGGGGAGGAAAACCTCCGTTCGATCGCCGCGGTGGTGATCGGCGGCACGAACCTCTTCGGTGGGGAGGGTGGGGTCTTCGGCTCCCTGATCGGCGCTATCATCATGGGCGTTCTGGGAAACGGCCTCAACCTGCTCAACGTGAGCGCCTTCTGGCAGAGGATCGTGCAGGGATTTGTGATCATCCTCGTGGTTGTCTTCGACCAATGGCGGCGGAGGCGGCTTACCAGGCCGGAGTAGGCACAGGCTTCCCACGGCCTTGGGACCTCGCGACAGGGGCCGCCTTTTCTGAAATGGATTGCGTCCTTCAGTCGAACGCCCGGACGGCGGCGCACTCGATGGGCGGATAGACCTGGCCGGGTACCGGAGGCATGGAATTGTACACCCAATCCACTTCCAATTGCCCGCAGCGGATGCCGCAGATCCGTCGAATCCCCCCGTAGGTTCCCCGCATCAGCACGTCTTCCATTTTCAAAGTCATGCCAAATACAGCAAGGCAGGCGCCTGCGGGAATAGACTCCAGCTCATCGCCATAGGCCAGGGGAGAGAAAAGGATTCTGTCTCTGGAGGCGGCCTGGGCCTGCAGGATGGGGACGATTCTGGGATATCCGTCCGGGGCAACATAGGCCGCGAACTTCAAGTTGCCCATGGCGCTCATGACCCCGCGCGTCCATTGATTGAGCGCCTGGCATTCTCCTGCCGTGCCCGTGGCGGCGCGAGCGGCCGCGGTGGCAAGCGTTGCCGCAACGATACTCCCCATGGGAAGGCCTTCCCGGCCGGTGTGCGCAACCAGGTCAAGATAGAAGACGGTGTGGATGCCGAGATACGCATTGTAACGAAACATTGGTTCGTTGTTGTACGCATCGTATTCCGGGCCCGCCTTCTCGGTATGACTGAACCTCGCAATGCCTCGCCAGAGCTCCTTCTGGAGCGTCATGGCCAGGAATCCGGTGCGCGGACTGCGCCGGACATTCGTCTTGCTGAGCCCCTCCGTGAACTGCCCGAACGTGAGTCGGCTCGGTGATGATGCCCTTAGGCTGCTCAGGAGCGTCATGTGCGGCAGCCCATTGCCGCTCACCGTAGCAAGCACACCGATTTTCATCGCGGGCGCAAGAGCCTCGATATCGGAACCGGTGAAAGTCGTCAGCCGCATTGTATCGCTCATATTGCCCGCCCCTTTCTCATTCGACATTTTCAGTCCGCGCAGCTCCCGTGACCGTCACGAGCGCGGGGTCGATGCCTGATGATCGCGCCTGCCCGGCCAGCGCCTCGAGCTCGTTGCGGCTCATCAGCGGAGTCTCGGCGTATGCCCACGTGATACCCAGCCTCAGGTACTTGTCACGGCACATGTTATTGAACGCGCACAGCTCCCACCGCTCCAGCATGCCGTCCATGTATTGAGCGAGAAAGGAGCCGATGGCACGCAGGTTGGCTTCCGTTGCCGTGGCACCGGGAATCAATGGCGTGCGGATCCAGAGACGCGGCCCGTGTGCACGCGCGTGGCGCAGTTGCCAGGATCTCAAGGAGGTTTCGGAGGATGATCTCATTGGCCTGGCCGGTGAAGGCGCGGTGAATGTCCGGATCGATCGTCTTCAGGTCGTAGAGAAGCAGGTCGATGTCCGGCAGGACCCGCGTGAAGCTGTCCATCGAAGCGAATCCGCTGGTGTCCACGGCTGTTGCGATGCCGAGATCTTTGAGAGCGCGAAGCAATGCGGCGGTGAAACCCGGTTGCGCCATGGGTTCGCCGCCTGAAAGCGTCACCCCGCCACCCGAGGACTCATAGTATGCGCGGTCTCTGACCAGCTCCTGAACGAGCGCATCGGCGCTGACGGCCCTGCCTAGTGTCTCCAGGGCGTTGGAAGGGCAGGCCGATGCGCAGGAGCCGCATTCATCGCAGCGCGATCGATCTATCTGCAGCCCTTCCCCGGTCAACCTGATGCACGCGCGCGCGCAGGCGTCTTCGCACGAACGACAACCGATGCAGCGGGTTGGAAACCACTGCAATTCGGGCCGCGGGGAGATGCTTTCAGGATTGTGACACCAGCGGCATGCAAGGGGGCACTGCTTGAAGAACACGGTGGACCGTATCCCGGGGCCGTCCTCGGTGGACAACCGCTGCACGTGGAGGATGAGCCCGGTGCGTCCTTCAGCGTCCGTCATCGCGGCTATCCCAGCCCGTGAGACTCGCGGGCAATGATCTCGTTCTGAAGCTCCCTGCCGACCGTGGTGAAATACGCGTTGTATCCGGTTACGCGCACCAGGAGATGCCGGTAATTCTCAGGATGCGCCTGCGCGTCGCGCAGCATGGCCGCGTCGATCATGTTGATCTGCAAAGCCGTGCCGCCGTTTCTGTCATAACCGCGAAGGAATGCCTTGAACTTTGCACGGTGCTCGGCATCTCGGACGAAGGAAGGATTGAAAGTAATCGTATGGCTCCCTCCATTGGGCAGCAGATTCTCATGCCATTCGAGGTTTCCTTCCCTGTTGATCTCTCCGGCAAGCACCTTGCCGACTGAATTGACATTGGCCGTGGGGCCGTTGATGTCCGCCCCGTTGGAGGGGCAGAGAGCGTTGGAGAGGAACCTGCCCCTGGGCCGGCCGTCGGCGCTTGCGGGGAGGATGGAGCTGTCCGCCACCCAGTAGTTCCAGCTCAACATGCCCGGTCTGAACTGCCGGTGCGTCGAGCGTGTCTTGTATTTCCACGTCTCGGCCGTCCACAGCTCCATGACCCGTCGGCCCATGGCGTCGGCTTCGTCGTCGTCGCGGCCATATTTGGGCGCCTTGTTCACCGCCAGTGCCTGCAGTTTCTCGTGCCCCACCCAGTTGTCCTTCAGCGCCGCAATCAGCTCAGGCATCGAGCACGATTTGCGATCGAACACGAGATACTTCACCGCAAGGAGGGAGTCGACCGTCGTGGCATAGGTCACGGCTTCCACTGTCACGAAACTGATCTCGGCGCCTCCCTGGGTGACGTCCAGACCCTTCTCTGCACAGCCGCGCACAAGGCACGAAAGATAAGGCGTCGGAAGGTAGCGGGCCCGCACAGACTCGCTCGACTCGTAGAGATCGACGATCCGCCGCATGATGAACCTGGTTTGCTCCGCGTATGCATTCCAGAACTGCGCGAAGGACGTGAATGCCGCCGGATCTCCCGTTGGCGGACCCTGGCGAAGCCTCGCATCAGTCTTTCCGCTCATTGGATCGGTGAAGGGAACGAGATCGTATCCACCTGTCAGTGCAAGCTCCACCGCCTTCAAGAGGTTCAGGTTGACGTCAACCGTACCCGACCTGTCGTTGCCGGCCATGGTGTTCTCCAGGCAGCCGACCGATGCATAGTCGTACACGTTGTCCTTGTTGATCAGGTGCTCGATGCCGGCGAATCGCGCCTCCAGGAGCATGCCTGCCACGGAGCGCTCGTCGAAGTTGAGCAGGAAGGGCGCGCCCTGGCTGCCGGCGATCATGTCCACCACCTTGTCAAGGAGCGGCTCGGGGGAATGGGCGTGCAGCCGGATGTTCGGCTTGGGTTCCAGGATCGGGGACATCTCATCGATCACCTCGAGCATTGCGAAGGTGAGGTCGTTGGTCGTGTCCCGCCCCCCGGGTCCCATGCCCGAAAGGGTGAGGAGCTGGCCGTAGCCCGCCGTGATTCCCTGGTGAGCCCCGGTGCGGATCATTGCATCATACGCCGTGTTGCAGTGGATCCAGAAGCACTTGAGGATTTCTTTGCCAAGCTCGCGATCCATGCCGCCCGCGACCGACCTCTCCCAATACGGGAGAAGGTACTGGTCCATCCGGCCGAACGAGACGCCGGGTCCGGGGTAGTTCTCGTCGCTCATCACCAGCATGTGCGTGAGCCAGAGAGACTGCAGCGCTTCCCAGAAGGTTTCTGCCGGTTCCCATGGAACGCGGGAGAGCATGCGGGCCATCTCCAGAAGCTCCCGGCGGCGCGCGCCGTCCCCTGTCTCCCCGGCGAGCGTTTCGCAAAGGGCGCCGTAGCGTGCCGCCAGTTCACGCGCCATTGTCGCCGACGTGAGCATGGCGCGAAGCTGAGCACCCTCCGGGCCGCGTCTCTCTTGTGCGGACAATGCGTTGAGCTTTTCCTGGATGTCGCGGGAGACATCCTTCCAACCCCTGGTGAGGACGCGCGGATAGTCCGGGATCAGGTGGCCGCTTGTGGCTCCCGCATTTCCGTAGCCATGGTTATGAAGCCATTGGACCGACTCTCGCGTGCCGCCGCTGCCCGCCACCAAACGGTCGAAGACCGCCGCTTCCTTTCGATTCAGACAGTTCGAGGTCATGACATTGAACCTGGCGCCCGCGATCAGGTCTCCCGGAAGGATTTCGCAGGGAAGATGTTTCGTCATGACCTCCCTCACGAACCACGCCCGACGCTCCGGGAGGCTCCAGGACCAGAAGCCGGGATCCAGGGCGACCCTGCGCGCTGTCTGTCGGAACGACGAGCGGAAGGTGGGGAAGAATGTGTAGGTTTCCGGCACGATGTAGAAGGTGATCTCATTGAATTGAGAATCCCACGGCGTGCCGGTGGTCCAGGAGGTGAACTCATTGTTCCACGTCCGGTTCACTCCCTTGAAATAGTAATCGCGCAGCCACCGGATGCGCGATGAGAGGTTTGTCGGGGCTTTGAGGGCATACGGTGACGGGCGTTCGGAGGACCGCGGAGCAGTGTCTGCACTTTGTCCCATGGGAGGAACCTCCCTCTTCGGTCAGCAGCCCAGGGCCGCGTAGACCTCGTCAATATCGACGACCTCGGCGAAACCGAAAGCGAAATTGCCCATTGAGCCCGCTTCCATCTCGGGTGTGAACGAGGCGGTAGTCTGGCGCGGAACTATGCAGCGGAAATCTCTGGTGAATGCCGCCCTGACGGTGCTCTCCACGCAGATGTTCGTCGCGATGCCCGTGAATATGAGCGTGTCTATTCCCATGCAGCGGAGGAGGCTTTCCAGCTCGGTACCATGGAAGCCGTCGAACCGAATCTTGTCGATGACATACTCGTTCGGTCGCGGCTCGAAGCCTCGGACGTTTTCAAAGTCCCACGTTCCCTTTACGCAGTGACCGAGCTCCTTGAGACGGGGGAAGGCCCGTTGGAGAATACCGGCGTCGGAGTAGTCCGGCCGAAGAGCCATGCGGTTGTGCACAATTTTCGCACCGCTCGCGCGCAGTCTCCCGAGCGCGGCGGCGAGTGTTTCGATCACGGCGACCGCCCTTTCTATCGGAATGCCCATCCTTGCGATGGACCCTTTCGGATCCAGGAAGGCGTTCTGCATGTCGATCACGAGGACCGCGGTCTTCTGAACATTTAATGTAAGTGACTTCATGCACACAGCTTAGTTCGACACGCCACGGGTGTCCATACGTGGAATCATCCGGAGTGCGGGGGGACCCCCGTCCCGCTGGTCAGATCTCGATCGGCAGCTCCGCTCCGCGCCTGATGAAAACAGGAATAGTATCCAGCGGCGCTTCGACCTCCAGGGTTTCGCCTCCCTCAGCGATGAGGCCGGACCTGGCGCTGCTCCACTCCGTCCCCGCGGGGAGATAGACAGAGCGCCTGCGAGCTCCCGGAGACATCACGGGCGCGACGAGCACGTCCGGCCCGAACATGTACTCGTCCACGATATCCCATGCCCGCGCATCGCGAGGAAAATCATAGAAGAGAGGACGCATGACCGGAGTTCCTTTCTCGTGTGCCGTTTTCATCAGTTCCCGGATGTACGGCCTCAGGCGTTCGCGTAGAAAGAGAAACTTTTTCAAGATCTCGTACCCCTCTTCCCCGTAGCTCCATACTTCGTTCGGGCCGCCGGAAAAAACCTCATCACTCGAGCTGCCGCCCGGGTGCAGGGGAGCATACTCAGGCGATCGGGAGACCCGGAATCCATGAAGGCGGAATACCGGACAGAACACGCCCCACTGAAACCACCGTATGAGCAGCTCCCGGTAGGCGGGATCGTCGGGATCTCCGCCGCCGAAGCCACCGATGTCCGTCGTCCACCAGGGAATGCCGGCGATGCCCATATTGAGGCCGGCGGCGAGCTGACGACGGAATGAATCCCAGGTCGCGTCGATGTCGCCTGACCAGACCAGCGCGCCGAAGCGCTGGCTGCCGGCCCACGCGCAGCGCACCAGGTTGATGATATTCTCCTGGCCCTCCTTCCGCATCCCTTCATAGAAGGTCTGCGCGTATGCCACGGGGTAGATGTTGCCGACTTCCATGACGCTGCCGAGTCGATAGCGGTAATGGTCATAGTCATAGACCGAGTATTCCGGTTCGGCTTCGTCCAGCCAGAATATCCGTATTCCTTTCTCGTAGTAATTCCTTTTCGCCACGCTCCACACGAACTCTCGCGCGCCGGGATGAGTGGCATCGAAGAACACGGTATTGCCCATGAAGTCCATCGTGGTGCGCACCCCGCGCTCGGTGCGCACAAGAAAACCATTTTCCCGCATCTCCGCAAAGTTCTCGCTCCGTGTGTCGACGGTGGGCCAGACGGAGACCATCAGCTCGACGCCATTCTTTTTCAGCTCTTTCACCATGCCCTCTGGATCGGGCCAGTTGCGCGGATCGAACTTCCAATCGCCCTGGATCGGCCAATGGAAAAAATCGCAGACAATGACGGAGAGGGGAAGGCCCCGCCGCGCGTACTCCCGTGCAATTCCAAGGAGCTCTTCCTGGGTCTTGTACCGCAGCTTGCACTGCCAGAATCCCATTGCGAACTCCGGCATCATCGGGACCGTGCCGGTGACCGCCGCATAGCGTTCTTCGATCAGCGCGGGCGTCTCGCCGACCGTCACCCAATAGTCAAGCTGCGGGGAAACCTCTGCGACAAACTCAGTCATGTTCATCCCGAATGTGGCGCGGCCTATCGCGGGATTGTTCCAGAGAAGCCCGTACCCTTTGCGGGAGAGCAGGAAAGGCACGCTGGCCTGCGAGTTGCGGTGCGCGAGCTCCAAAGTGCTGCCCTTCAAGTCCAGACGACCGTCCTGGTACTGCCCCATGCCGTAGATTTTCTCATTGTCGCTGGATTCGAAACGTGTGGTCACCTTGTATGCGCTTCCGGCGAGTGGCCGGAACTCACGCCCTCTCACTTCCGTTGCATTGTACCGCGTCCCACCCGCCCCACGACTCCGCCACCGCTCTTGCAGCACGATCTCGCCTCTCGCGTTGGTGAATGTGATGCAGCCTCCGTCGCGGATTGTCGCGGTGATCTCGCCATTCGTAATCATGCCCTCGTCCCCGGACCCTCCTACCACGGCGTTTCTTTTCGTTGCAGGCAGCAAAGCCCAATCCCTGCTCTCATCGATTTCTGGATGGCACGTGGCGCGCACGCGAAGACCGCTCTCTCCCCAGGGCTCTATCCGTACGATCTCCGCGTCGAACGTGCGCACAAGCATGCCCGTGTCCGTCCGTATCGCCATGTGGTGCCTCCCGGTCGAGTCTATCCCTTGACCGCGCCGCTCGTTAATCCGCCAATGACGTACTTCTGCAGGAATGTGAAAATGATGATGACAGGCAGCACGAGAATCACCCCGTAGGCCATGATGCGATTCCATTCGATGCCGTACTTCCCCATGAAGTGGTAAATCTGCGCCGTCAGGGGCCGCATTGAGGTCTTGTTCATGAACGTGATCGCGTACATGAGGTCGTTCCAGGCAAAAATAAACGCAAACGAGGCGGCGGTGATCACCCCGGGAATGGAGATGGGCAGGATGATCCTCAGGAATGCGGAGAAACGGTTGCATCCGTCGATGCGCGCGGAATCCTCCAGTCCCTTGGGAAGGCCGATGAAATACGTGCGGAGGAAAAGGATGATGAAAGGGATCGCGATCGTCGAATCCGCGAGGATCGAGGAGAAATAGTTGTTGATCAGCCGCAGCCGTGCGAAGACCAGGTACAGGGGGGTCAGGATGAGCGTCGAAGGCAGCATCTGCGTCACGAGAAAGCCCATGATGATGACCTTCTTCCCCCTGATGGCGAAACGGGCAACGCCATACGCGGCGGGTATGGCGAGCACCATCGAAATGGCCAGGGTTGCGGGTGCAATGATGAGGCTGTTGAGGAGAGGGTTGAGGACGTTGAACTCACCGTGGAGCTGATCCAGATATGCAACGAGATTCGCGTGCGACGGCCAGAAAGTCTGGATGACCTGGAAGATTTCCGCATTGGTTTTGAGAGAGCTGACGAGGATCCAATAGAGGGGAAAGAGGAACACGCACGTGAGCGCGACGCCGACGATATTCAGAAGGACGCGGCTCATCCGTGCCCGCCTGCCGCGCTTCATGCGTGAATCTCCTCATCGTCACGTACCAGGCGCAGGTACCCGAGAGCCACGAGGAAGAGACATGCAAAGAGGACGTTCGCCGCCGCAGCTCCTTCGCTGAAATGGAAGCGCTCGAAAGAAAGCTTGTATGCGTAGGTGGAAAGCACCTCCGTGGCGTGCACGGGGCCGCCGTTGGTCATGACGTATATGAGATCGAAGACTTTGAACGTGTAGACGAATCCGAGGATCAGCACGGCGTACATGGCCGGCTTGAGAAGAGGAACGGTGATCCGGAAGAACCTCTGCGCGCCCGTCGCCCCATCGATCGCGGCGCTTTCGTACAGCTCGCCGGGGATGCCGCTGATGCCGGCCGTCAGAAGGATCATGTTGAACGGAACGCCGATCCAGGTGTTCGCGATGATCGTGCCCCACAAAGCGGTCGAGCTCGACGTGAGCCAGCCGATTGGCTCTCGAAGGATGCCCGTGCCCACGATGATGTAGTTGAGGATTCCGCAGCTCGGGCTCAGCATGAACTTGAACAGAAGCGCGACTACCGTGGAAGGCACCATCCAGGCCACGGTAAGAAGTCCACGCAGCCTGATCTGAAGTCGGAATCCGGTCGTGAAGTACAGCGCGAGTGCGAGGCCAATGGAGAATTGAAGGACGAGGCAGCCGATCGTGAAGAGCAGGGTGTTTGTGAGGCTTGTCGAGAGGACATCCCCCAGAAATATCTCTCTGTAGTTGCCGATGCCGATGAACGGCTTTCCGACCGTCTTGATATTCATGACATCGACCTTCTGGAAACTGAGCACCAGGTTGTACGCAAGCGGATAGCCGATGAAGGCGATCATGAACGCGAGGGCGGGCAGCACCCAGAGATACCCCGCCCCACGGTCGCCCTTCTCATATGTCGCTCGTCTCATGGGGAACTCCAGTCTCTAGAAATGAACGCCGTGCAGGTCTCCCGAGACCCGCACGGCACGGAATGAGACAGACTAGTTGGACAGAGCCTTGGTGACCTTGCCCTGGGCGTCTTTCAGCGCCTGCGCGGGAGTCTTCGTCTTCGACAAGGCTTCCTGGAGCGCGGTCGAGATGGCGTTCGAGATGTCGGGCCACCTCGGATGCGGTCCGCGGGGCATCGCATATTGCATCTGATCGGCGAATACCTTGAGAAGCCGGTCCGACTTCCAGAAGTCGGAGCCGTTCATGACGTCGGAGCGAGGAGGGAATTTCCCGCTCGTTGTCATGTAGGTCTCCATCACCGACGTGCCGGACATGTACTTGAGGAACGCCCATGCTTCGTTCGGATATTGGGAGGTGGCGGTGATGCCCATGTTCTCGCCGCCGAGCACGGACGTGTATTTCTTGTCCTTGGGAATTTTCGCCAGGTACCAGTTCATGTTGGGTGCGTCCGTCTGGACAGCCTGGAGGTTCCAGGGGCCGTTCACCATCATCGCCGCACGGCCCGTGGCGAACTGCTTCTCCGCGTCCGCCTGCGTCCAGTTGATCACCTCGCTCGACATGAATCCGTTCTTGACGAGGTTGGTCAGGAAGGTCAGCGACTTGACCGACTCGGGGCTGTCCAGCTTCGTGATGGTCGCGCCCGAGGAAAGCAGCCACGGCAGGTACTGGAATGTGCCTTCCTCATTGCCGATGGCGGAAATCGCGAGCGCGTACACCCCTGGCTTGGTGAGCTTTTTGGCGGCTGCGGCGAGCTCGTCCCAGGTCGCGGGAGGGTTGACGCCCGCGGCTTTCAGCATATCCACGTTATAGTAGAGCGCCAGGCAGTTCGAGTTCTGGGGCACGCCATAGACCTTGCCCTGGTACGTGCACGACAACCAGGGTCCTTCGAAAAACTTGCCGTTGCCTTCCCACGCCTTCACCCGGTCGGTGATGTCGAGGAAAAGACCCATGGCGGCATAGGATGCGTGGTCGGGATTGTCGACCATCGCGATGTCGGGCAGGTTTCCCCCTGCAAGACCGATGGTGTACTGTCGGTTCAGCTCTTCACGCGGCAGATACTGGGCAACGGCGTGGGCTTTGTTCTGGGATGCATTGAAGCCATCGATCACCGCCTGAAAGGGCACCGCTTCGAATCCACCCCAATAATGCCAGACCTTGATCTCGACGGGCTCGGCGAAGCAAAGACCGGCGAGAAGGACGAGAGCGAAAGAGAGAAGCAGAAGTCTTTTCATCTCAACCTCCTTGGAAAACGGTTGCCTGAGTGTAGGGGGCTCTTTTCGAGAAGTAAATTGGAAGTTTCTCAGAAAGGTGCATTTTATTAAGATTTTATGTGTGCAGGTGCGCGTACTCACGAGGGGTGAGTCCCGTATGCTTTTTGAAAACACGGCAGAAATACCGGGGATCTGCTATGCCCACCGCTTCCGCTATCTCGAACACACGGGCATTTCCCGCCGCGAGAAGCCGCTTCGCTTCGTTGATACGGCACTCGATGACGAACGAGGTGAAGTGGGTACCCGTTTCCTTGAGAAACAGCGAGCTCAGGTACTCCGGCGTGATCCCGATCCTCCCGGCTGATTCATCGAGGGAAACTATCCCGCGGTAGCCCGTGCGGATATAGTTGAGTGCCTGTCTCACGGGAACGCTGTACGCATCAACCGGGTTGGAGGCAGCACCGCTCGTCGCGCAGAATATGAAGTCATCGATGATATCGCAGAGCTCAGGTCCGCTGCGAAAACCTTCGATCCGCTGGAAAAGGTTTCTTTTCACGATGGACCGAAAGCGCGCATAATCGATTTCCTTGATGAGATTGGCGACGGTGAAGAGAAAACGAAAGGCAATCTCCTCAAGCCGCGGAGGCGAATACCCGGGGGCACAACAGAATGTCCTGAAATCCCTGATCGTGGATTCGATGAGGACGGGATCTCCCGCACGCAGAGCTTCCAGAACCCTTCCTTCGATCGTCACGGGGTACTCAGGCTGCATGCACGCTGTACGGGATGTCAGCCCGGCATGGATCACGGTGAGCGGCCTGACGAGCATCGACCACTTCAGCAGCGCGCGGAGCGGGGGAAGGAGCGCGTGCGGGTCTCCCCCCGTGGAAATGGCGCATGCGGAGCAGGACACGCCCAGGCGAAGCAGGTGGTCCCGGATCATCGACATTTCTCCCTCGAGTACCGGGACGAACTCCTCCAGAGAGAGAGGACATGCGACATGAAAGAGGCAGCTCGCGTCGTCAGGATGCTCCACGAGAGTGGACCCGGCTCCCCGCGCGCGTTCCGCGCATCTGTGAAGCAGCGGGATGAGGACCTTCTGCGGGCGGGGAGCAGGTGTGCTGAAATAATAAAGGAGAAGCACCCCGCCCGCGAGCGGGAGGGGCTGCGGCGGAGCAATGGAGAATGTCGTCCTTCCCCCCGCGACCTTTTTCAGCAGCTCCTCGATGTCCCGGGGCGAGACGGGTTTGAGGAGGTAGTCCCGGACACCGAGCACAATTCCCTGCTTGGCGTATTCGAACTCGGCATAGCCGGAAAGAATGACAAACGTTGCCGCACACCCTTCGCCGCGCAGGGCACGAATCATGTCCAGCCCGTCCATCTCGGGCATCTTGATGTCGGTGATGACCAGATCGGGAGCGAGCTGCGCGATGATCTCCTTGCCTTCTCTTCCGTTCCGCGCCTGGCCGACGACGCAATATGCGGGGTCCAGCTTCCCAATGAGATGGATCAGTCCATCACGGGGTTTTGTTTCGTCTTCGACGACAACGATCCGCACGCCGCGCTCCTAGGGCCGGGGGAGAAGGAGGGACACCCGGGTGCCCCGGCCCGGCGCGCTGTCCAGAGTGATCCTCCCCCTGTCTCCATAATACGCCGCGACTCTCTCCATGGCATTCGAGATACCGATGTGGGATCTCCGGTTCGAGAGTGCATCATCCAGCGTCTGCCTGCTCATGCCGCAGCCGTTGTCCTCGATGAGGATTGAAAGGATCCCCTCCTCCTCGGGAGTTATGTCGATCTTCAAGAGTCCCCCCGTGTTCATCGTGACAAACCCATGAATGATCGCGTTTTCGAGAAAGGGCTGCATGAGCAGCTTGTACACGGGAAATCCCTCAACGGCGGGGTCGACGTGAAGCTGGAGATCGAAGGCGTGACTGAATCGCGTCCGCTGAATCTGGATATACTTCCGAATCCATTCGACCTCTTCCATGATGGAGACGATGCCATTGCTCGTGGTGATGCCATAGCGCAGGATCTGGCCGAGCGTGGAAAGCATGGTGCTGATCTCGTACTCGTTCTTTTCGATTGCCATCCAATTGATGCAGTCCAGGGTGTTGTACAGAAAATGAGGATTCAACTGCGCTTCCAGCGCCCGTATCTCAGATTCCTTCCTTTTCTGCGTCGCGAGATACACCGCGTCCTTTTCCTTCTGCAGATTTGCGAGGAGCGCGCGTATCTCGTCGATCATTTCGTTGAATCCTCGGGCGAGGTAGGAGAGCTCGTCTCCGCGATTGAGGAGCTTTTCGGTCTTCAGAAAGACGCCGGTCTGCGCCGACCGCATGACCGAAACGAGCTCGTTGACCGCGCCGGAGAACCTCCGCGTGAAGACGATAATGACCAGAAGGGACGCGACGACCAGACCTCCCATCAGGAGGAAGCTGACGAGTGCGAGTGAATCGGCCTGACGGAAGAACGCCTCCCGGCTGATGACACTCACGATGGTCCACCCGATGTCGGGAACGGTGAGGCGGTTGATGAATGTCTTCCCCGACGGGAGCAATCCGTCATGCTTCAGGAACCGGGCGAGCTGGACATCCGTCGGCAGGGTGCTTTCGGTCTCCTCGATTCTTGTGCCGATGAATTTCTTCTCGGGGAACGAAACGATCCTGCCGCCCGGATCGAGAATAAAAGTGACCGAGTTCTGCATGCCCGCACAGATCTCGGTGAGGATCCGCTCATCCACGCTCAGGACCAGCACTCCCAGGAGTCGGCGATCAAGGAGGTCATAAAATGGGAAGGGGAGGTGAAAAAGGTTCTTCGTGAAAGGCACCGATGTCGTGTACGACATCGTCATCGTGGAGACGATGGTATTCCGCCTGACGCTTTTCCCTGCTTCGTAGAGCATGCTTTTCGTTGCCCGTTGAGTGAGGGGGGATTGTCCGAGCGTTTCTATCCCTTTGTCGTATCCCGAGATTTCAAGGTCCGGCCATATGAAAGTGAGCGCCTGTATCTCGTCCTTGATGAACGCCAGGGAGGAGAAACGCGACTTCAGCTTGCTCTGGATGACGGCCTTCTCCGTTCCGTCCCCGGTTTCGTACGCCTTGATCAGGGACGCCAATGATTCGTCACCGAACATCTGCATGAGCAGATATCGATATCCGTCCGTATGACTCTCCAGGTTTTTCCGGATCTGCGCGAGATTGCTGTCGATCAGCGCGGCGACGTGACGGGAGAAGGAGAGGGAGGTGAACCCGTAGATGAGCATCGTGAGAATGAATATGGGGATCACCGAGATGAAAATGTAGATGAATATCAATTTCGCCCTGATACCGGACGGATGAAGTTTCATGGAGGAAATGATATTGTCATTCCACCTGCTGTCAAGGCGGGCATGAAATGCGACGCATACGAATGTCGATTCCTGACTCCCCTCGGGCATCTCGGGAGCCGGCAGCCGCCCGGATCTTTGCCCTCATCAGGGACCGAATTCTTTCCGGGTCGCTCCCCACGGGAGATACCATGAGCCCCGCGCAGCAGATTGCGCGGGAAATGAATGTCCCGCGAACGGTTGTGAAGAACGCTCTCGATCAGCTCATCGCCGAAGGCTATCTCCACCCAGGGTCTCGGAGCTCTCTCCGTGTGGCTGCCGGCGCGATATTGAGGATCCCGCCTGCGCAGGAAGGCGCTTCCGCCCCTCCCGGCAAGTTCGTGCCCTTCCGCTTTGATCTCATCGATTTCCGCCCTGGTGTACCGGATCTCAGCCTGTTTCCTGCCAGGATGTGGCAGCGGATCGCAGGTGAGGTATGGCGTCAGATGACTCCGCTCGATCTTTCCTACAGCCAGCCGGAGGGGAGGGCAGAGCTGCGACGGGAGATTACTCGGTATCTCGTGACGTGTCGTGGGGTGCGATGCCAACCCGAGCAGATCGTCGTCACCAGCGGCTCGACGCAGGCCCTTAGTCTCGTCAGCAAGGTGCTCCTGCGAAGCGCGCGGCCGGCGTGCATAATGGAAGATCCTGGATCTGCGGACAGCCGCCAGATCCTCGCCGGCATGGGCGGGCGGATCATCCCCGTGCCCGCTGACGAACAGGGTCTTGTGACCGACGAGCTGCCGCAGCGGGCCAGGCCCTCGTTCGTCCACGTCACCCCCTCTCACCAGTTTCCCCTGGGCGGAACAATGCCCGTGCAGAGGCGGGTACAGCTCCTCAGCTACGCGCGGAGGCATTCCGCGTATGTCGTGGAGGAGGATTACGACGGTGATTTCCGCTATGACTCTCCTCCCGTCAGCGCGATCCAGGGACTCTTCCCCTCGCGGGTGATCTATATCGGCACCTTCAGCATGACGCTCTTCCCTTCACTGAGAGCCGGGTTCATCGTGGTGCCGCCGCCGCTGATCGAAGAGATGCGCAATGCGAAGCGGCGCGCGGATTTCCATACTGCCGCGCTCGAGCAGCTTGTCCTGGCGCGCCTCATCAAGGATGGGTACTTCGCCCGGCATCTCGCTGCGATGGAAAAGAGCTACGGCAAATCCCGTGCGCTCCTCCTCGACGCTCTTCATCGCCATTTCGGCGAGGAGGCGCGGATCCTGGGCGCTGCCTCGGGCCTTCACGTCTGCGTGCGCTTCCCCGGCATCAGGTTCACCCCGACTCTGCTGAACAGGATCGATCTGGCGGGGGTCGGGGTCTATCCGGTGGAGAACCACGCCGTCAAGAAGGGCCGATGGGAGGATACCCTCATCCTCGGTTTCGGGATGCTGGACGACCGGCGCATCAATACGGGGATCGCCATTTTGAAGCGGTGCCTTCCTGCCTCGTGAAGCGGGGCGGCCTCAGAGGCTGTTGATGTACATTGTCCTGTAGCGCCCCCGCAGCTCTGTCGGCGTGATTCCCTGGACCGCCTTGAATTGGCGCAGAAAATGCCGGACAGATCCAAAACCGCACTGGACGGAAACCTCGGCAACTGATCCGTATGTTTCCTGGAGCCGCAGCGTGGCCACCTCGATGCGTTTCTGCAGAACGTACTCTCCGATGGAAAGCCCCATCACGCGTTTGAACTTTCTGCCGATGTAGTCGGGGTTGTGTCGCAGGACATCCGCCATGTACTTGACCGAAAGATTCGGGTCGGAGAGCCGCTCGGCGATCAGGGAAAGGATTGCATAGACAACGTCCGAGTCCGATGGCAGCGTGCGGGGGACGGCATGCTCCGCGATGGTCGCTTCGGTTGCCTTTATCAACAGTTGCTGTACGGCCACCTGGAACTTCCAGGTGGTGTACGAAGGACGCTCCTGCTCGTAGAGCAGATCGTGGAAAAGCCTGTTGAACGGCTCGGGATCCTTCAGGTCGAGCTGCTGCTTGACAAGGGCGGCCCTGCGGAGCCGCTGTGTGATGACGTCTTTGTTGTTGAGAATCGTGTCCGCCTCGTCGTCGGAAAGCTGAACCGGCGCGGCGGGCGTGGCGAAGTGCAGCCAGTAGTAGGAAACCGGTACAGTGATGGCTTTCGTACCCTGGTGCATGCGCCCGGAAGCCAGTATGCAGATGCGATTGGGCCGTATCTCGATCTGCTCTCCCTCGTCCTCGAGAAATGCCGAGTTCTTCCGGCCAAGGATGATGACAGTCTCCGCGAGCTTCCTCTTCATGTGGATCCAACCCGGGTTCAGCATGGCGCAGCCGCAATCGTCTGAATGGATCTTGGGGAGCTCCGTGAAGAGAAAGTAGTTCACTCGCGCCCTCCTGTAAGTCGGAACCCGTCATCGAAGGACGGATTTTGTCACATGCCAAAAAGCGATGCAGAATGAGGCTCCCTTGCCCCTATCGGATCATCCAGAAGGCAGCATATCAGCGGATTCAGGTCCCGGCAACAAGGCTATTTGCAAGCAAAAGACGTGGAAAAGGGCGAGAAAACGCGGCGCAGGCATGATTCGGGGCCTTTCAGGCGTTGGACCCACGCATGGGCGTATGACTGATTCGGGTGAAGTCGGAAAACGTCACGTATGCTCGGCAGTTGGTAGGTTGCAGGCTCGGAGAGCCGCTGTAATGTTTCCGAGCCACCCAGGGTGGCAAAACCTATGTACAGGAGGAGAGGATGAAAAAGCTTGCTGTATTCGCCGCGGCGCTGCTCGTCGGCTTGGTGCTGGCCGCTTCGTGCTACGCCGCGAGCCCGGTCAAGATCACCTATATCTATTGGGGCAGTCCCGCTGAGGACGTGGCCGTTCAGAAGGCGCTCAAGGATTTCGAGGAGGCGCATCCCGGGATCACGGCGGAGCCGATGTACTTGGCCGTCACGGGCACAGGTACGGAATACAACGCCAAAATGAAGGCAATGGCCGCCTCAGACACGCTGCCGGATCTTGGATATTTCCGCCCCGAAGAGTTCGACAACTATGCAAAGAACGGGTTTTTCCTCGACCTGACCCAGCTCGCCAACCGGGACGCGATGATCAAAGACTATCTTCCGACCACGTGGCTTTCGAACGGCGGCAAGATCTACGGCGCATACACCGCCGCGGAATGCCAGGTCCTCTACTATAACAAGAACGTGCTTGCGGACGCCGGCGTTCCCACGCCTCCCGCGGATTACACGAAAGGCTGGAGCTGGAACCAGTTCGTCACGTACTTGAAAAAGATCACCGTGGACAGGAACGGGAAGCATCCCGGCGATCAGGGCTTCGACGTAAAAAAGGTATTACAGTGGGGAATCCGGTACGAGTTGTGGACCTTCATGCTCTATCCTACCGTTTGGGGCAATGGCGGCGGCTTCTTCTCGCGTGACGGAAAGCAGGTGTTGCTCGACAAACCCGAGACGATCGAGGCAATACAGAGACTGGCGGACCTGATGAACAAGGACCAGGTCATGCCGCAGACCAGCTCGACAACCAGCATGGCTGCCGCGCAGACTCAGCTTCAGACCGGTCAGATCGGCTTCTACGTCAGCGGACAGTGGGAGCTGCTGGATTTCGGCAAGAAAGGCTTCCCGTACGGCGTCGGTGCCCTGCCCATCCATAAGACGCCCGCGCAGGTCTACCTCAGTGGAGCGAACGTCATATTCGCCTCGACGAAACATCCCGCGGAGGCATGGGAGCTCCAGAAGTGGATGATGACCCCCGATGCGACACTGGGATTGTACTCGGAGGGCCTGTGGATGCCCACGAAAGCCTCGTGGTACACCAACCCTGCCGACCTTGCCAAGTGGATCTCAAACGCGGTCCACCCGGAGGGGTTCAAGGGTGCGGTCGTGGATTCAATGAAAGTGGCCCAGCTCGAGCCACGGCTTGTCAACAACGCGGAGATCATCACGACCTATGTCACGCCGGCGCTGGACTCGGTCTGGTCGGGAAAGGTTTCTGCAAAGGATGCGCTCACCAAGGCTGCCGACCAGATCCGGAAATCCGGATTGCTGCAGGGCGCTTACAACTAGGATCACTTTGGTCTATGCCTCAGCGGGGGGGGTGTCCCGGATGCATGCGTGAATCCGGGCCCTCCCCCGCGCGTCAGGAGTTGCGACCGGTATATGCGCAGGATCGAAGCACACAGAAATAAAAATGGGAAAGGGTCAATGGAGAGGAGCCAGAGGTTCTGGGGCTGGATCTTTATCATGCCCCTGACTCTGGGTCTGACAATATGGGTTGCTTTCCCGCTGGGAATCAGCCTCATTGCCAGCACGTGGCGGTGGGACATGATAAGCCCGCCGCAATTCGTGGGCCTTGGAAACTTCATCAGGATGTTCACCTCGGATCCGCTTTTTCTGCAGGCCGTCGTCGTCACTCTGAAATACACCCTGCTGAACGTCCCTCTCCAGCTTCTGATCGCCTTTGGCCTGGCATTGCTGTTGAGCTCCCGGATCAAGGGGATCGGGGTCTACCGCACCCTCTTCTATGTCCCGTCGCTGATCCCCGTTGTGGTCAGCTCCGCCATGTGGCTCTGGCTCTTCGACCAGAACTTCGGCCTGTTCAACATCATTCTGGAACAGATCGGGTTGCCCCCGCAGGAATGGATATTCAGCTCCGAGCAGGTGATCCCGAGCCTGGTGTTCATGAGTCTGTGGACCGTTGGCAATGTCGTGGTCATTTTTCTCGCGGGTCTCCAGGGCATACCCCGACAGCTTCGTGAGGCAGTTTCCATCGACGGCGGAAACGCGTGGCACGAGTTTCGGCATGTCATAGTTCCCTTCATGAGCCCCGTGATCTTCTATAACCTCGTGATCGGGCTGATCAACAGCCTCCAGACATTCACGCAGCCCTACATCATGACGCATGGCGGGCCTTCGAATGCCTCTCTCACCTATTTGCTGGAGATTTATCAGCAGGCCTTCCAGTTCAACAAAATGGGCTACGCCTGCGCAATGGCATGGGTGTTCATCATCGTGACGATCCTGATGTCCGCGGTGCTTTTCAAGAGCTCGGGCAGGTGGGTCTACTACGAAGGGGAGAGGAAATGAGATTCCCGCGCACAAAGGCATTTCACGCTCTGGTGACGGCTCTCCTCGTGCTGCTGTCGGCCCTGTTCCTTCTCCCCTTTCTCTGGCAGTTGCGCAGCTCGGTGATGACCATCTCCGAGATATTCATCTCGCCCCCCCGCATGCTTCCGCGACTCCCCCAATGGCGGAATTACGTAGAGGTTTTTTCCATCATGCCGTTCGGGAGATACTATTTCAATTCTCTGCTCATCGTGCTCGTGAACATCATTGGCGCGCTCTTTGCCAACACGATCATCGCGTACGGGCTCGCACGACTCAGGTTCCGAGGACGCAGGCTCATGTTCTCCCTGAGTATCGCCACTTTGATGATGCCGACGTCGATCACTCTGATTCCGACATTCATCGAGTGGCATTTCTTTCACGGGATCAATACCTTTCTTCCATTGACGGTTCCCGCCTTCTTCGGCAATGCATTGTTCATTTTCATGCTGGTGCAGTTCTTCAAAAGCGTCCCCCCTGATTTCGATGAGGCGGCATTCATCGATGGGGCGACCTACCCCCAGATCCTCATCCAGATCATCGTCCCGATCACCCGGCCCGCCCTGGCGGTCGTCGCGATCTTCACTTTTCTGGCGAGCTGGAACGACTACCTGGGTCCGCTTCTCTATCTGAACGAGCGGAAGTTGTACACCCTCGCCCTCGGCCTGCAGTCAATGCTGTCCCAGTACACTTCGGATTGGCACCTGCTGATGGCCGCGGCGACCCTGGTCACGGCTCCTCTCATCATTCTCTTTTTCCTGGCCCAAAAATCGTTTGTCGAGGGGCTCACGATGGGAGGGATCAAGGCATGAGCGGAACGGCCCGGCAGCGCGGAGGAGCGGAGACCGTGCAGTGTGCGGCACAGCGTGTCGACACGGACGTCGAGGTCCGGTCCGGTTTCTGGAAAATGAAAATCGACATGGTGAATGACAGGCTGATTCCCAACCAGTGGGACGCCTTGAATGATCGCATCCCCGATGCCGCTCCCAGTCATGCGGTGGAAAACTTCCGCATTGCATCGGGCGATGCCCAAGGGGAGTTCGCCGGCACCGTTTTTCAGGACAGCGATGTCGCCAAGTGGATCGAGGCCGCCAGCTACAGCCTGGCCACTCGCTACGACCGTGGACTTGACGAGAGGCTCGATGAGCTGATCCGGTGCATCGGCAGGGCGCAGCGATCCGACGGCTACCTCAATACCTATTTCACCGTAAAGGAACCGGAGAAACGCTGGACGGATCTCGTTTCCGCCCACGAGCTCTACTGCGCGGGACATCTGATCGAGGCCGCCGTTGCGCACTATCGAGTCACCGGCAAGAAGTCTCTCCTGGACATCATGAGACGCTACGCGGACCTGATTGCGCGGGAGTTCGGGACGGCGCCGGGCCAGAAGCGGGGGTGCTGCGGACATCCCGAAATCGAGCTGGCCCTTTTCCGGCTGGCACGCGTCACGGACAATGCCCGCTACAGCGATCTGGCGATCTATTTCATCGAAGAGCGGGGAAGGGATCCGGGAGTTTTCGAGCAGAGCCTGCGGTCCGCTCCCCACCCGTATGGCTTTGCGATTGTGGAAAATCGCTGGCAGCGGGCAGACTACTATCTTGCCCACAAGCCCGTGCGCGAACAATTCGAGGTCACCGGCCACGCCGTTCGGGCCATGTACCTGTATGCCGCAATGACGGATCAGCTCCTGGAGACCGGGGATGAGGGGTTGGGAAAGGCGCTCCGCGCCCTGTGGGATGACCTGGTCGGGAAGAAACTGTATATCACCGGCGGGCTGGGCTCCCATCCCTTCGGAGAAAGATTCTCCATTGGGTATGATCTGCCCAGTGACACTGCCTATGCCGAAACCTGCGCATCGATCGGCCTGGTTTTCTGGGCGCAAAGGATGCTTCTCTGGGATCCCCGATCCGAGTACGCCGATGTCATCGAGACAGCGGTATTCAACGGGATCCTGTCAGGGGTTTCTCTCGACGGGTCGCGCTATTTCTACGTGAATCCCCTCGAAGTACAGCCCGATATTGCGCGGTATCGGCACGACCACGCGCACATTGAAACGAGCCGGATCCCGTGGTTCGGATGCGCGTGCTGCCCCCCGAATATTGCGCGCCTGATCGCTTCCATTTCTCACTATTTCTATACGATGAACACTCATACCGTCTGGGTACAGCAGTACGGGGCCAACGAAACGACGCTCTCCCTGGGCTCGTCGCGCGTGACCCTCACACAGGTCACCGAATACCCCTGGAAGGGAAAAATCGAATTGACCGTCACAGGGGAGGCCGAGGTCAC
Organism: uncultured Spirochaetota bacterium; assembly: GCA_963820435.1. GTDB lineage: Bacteria > Spirochaetota > Spirochaetia > SZUA-6 > Fen-1364 > Fen-1364. The sequence goes on from CAWGAC010000019.1 coordinate 79,954, forward strand.
CTTCACGCTTGCGCTGCGTATTCCCGCCTGGTGCACGTCCTTCACGTGTTTCGTCAATGGGAAACCTGTGGAGGACAGCAGGGTCGAGAGAGGGTATCTGGAAATTACGCGCCCCTGGTCGTGCTCGGACAGGGTCGTTCTGGACCTTGCCATGCCCGTCCAGTTCATCCAGGCCAATCCGGAGGTGAGGGAGCTGGCGCGAAAGCTGGCGATTCGACGTGGGCCCCTCGTGTACTGTGTCGAGTCGTGTGACAACGGCGCCGGCCTGCACATGCTGACCCTCGAGCCCGGTGCCGAGGCAACGGTGGAATTCCGGCCGGACCTGATGGGAGGCACGTGTGTCGTCCATGCCCGCGGATTCCGAAATGCGGCCCACGCAGCACGGGGCAGGGCAGCGAGCCTCTACCAGGTCATTGATCCGCGGCAATCTCGAAGGCCCGTGAGGATAGCCGCGATCCCCTACCACCAGTGGGGCAACCGCGAGCCGAACGGTGAGATGACTGTGTGGCTGCGCGCGTGATCGGGCAGCAGCAGTTTCGCGGCTCTGCCGAAAGCGTGAGGGCAAAAGCCAGGAAAATCGGGCGGCGCGCTTTGCGGCTCGTTGCAAGAGAGGCGTCCTCGCCTCGCTCGGGAGGTTGCTTTTCCCCGTCTGCAAGGGCGCCGTCACGTGTCAAACGAGATTTTCCGTTCTAGTTCTCGACCTCCCCGATCTGCGCGATCGTGGCCGTGAAAGTTGTGCCGCCCGAGGCTCCGATCACACCCGCGAGGGTCGTTCCCGGCGTGATGAGCGCGAGGAAGGCGGACTGCGTCACGCCGTGACCGCTGCTGTCGCGGAAGGCCGCCGCGGACGTGTCCACCACGATCCCCAGGATCGTCAGGCTGTTGGTGGCCGCCGCGCTCACCGGCCCGGCAAGAAGCGCGCCGGGGAGGGGTGTCAGACGCTCGATTCGGGTGGCGACTCCCGCCGCCGGGCTGACGGAAGAGTCCGTGTAGCCGCACGCGCCGATGTAGTCATTCACATTGATGTTCGCCAGGCTGAATGACGCCACGGGCGTGAGCGAGGTCCGGTCGCGGTAGATCGTCGTGCTGGTCACCGCCAGCGTCACGCCGTTGACCGTGACGGTCCCGGCGCCGGCATCGACCGCGCTCACGGTTCCGCCGAGAAGCAGGTTGCTCTCGCGCTCGACCCGCACTTTCTCCGCGATGAGGACGCCGGCGCTCATGGTCCCTCTTACCTCGACCTCGACTCCGTTGGAGACGCCGGAGAGCAGCGCGTTATCCGCGCTCACGTTGACGCCGTCCACGGTGAAGGTCGAAGAGCCGGCACCGGAGACGAAGTTGCTCACCACTCCCCCCACTTCCGCGCGATCCTTGTCCGAAGCTTTCAGCTCCTTCAGCAGCTTGATCTGGTCCGCCGTCGTGGAAATCGCGCTGGAAACGAGGGATGCGAATTTCACCTCCACGAAGGATCCGTTCACAATGCCGGGATCGAGCGTACCGGTGAAGTTCACCGTGATGCCGACCGCGGCGTGCCGCGGCATGAGGGTGAAAGTTCCCGCGCCCAGGCCGCTGACGCGGCCCTTGATCTCGAAGTTGCCCAACGAGCTCTTCTTCTCAATGCGGGAGGCCTTGATGACATGGGAGGCGGTATCCGCCGTCCCGCTGACCTCCACGCGATCCCCTTGCGCAAGTCCCGAGAATCCGCTCACGCCTTCATAGACGGTGGTCGCCTCGGCGACGATCGTCTGACCAAACACGGTGAAGCTCTGCGCCGAGGCGTTGATGCTCCCGGTGTCGATCGGGCCTTCGAGATTCGCGTCGTATTGCACCTCGGTGGCCGTCCCTTTTCCGGCGGCGCTGTCGATCATGCCCTTCACCTCGACCACCATGCCCACCTTCAGGTCGCTGTCGGGGTGTGTGCCGGTGTCGTCCATCGTGATGGTGGCGCTCTTTGTATCGTATTCCACGCCGTTCACGAAGATGCTGCCCTTGGCAGTGATGACGCCTTTCGCGTAGCCCGAAACTCCCTGCGCCGGCCCCGCGCCGAGCGCGCAGCCGGCAACCGCGAGCACGACGACGGAAAGAACAAGCACTGTCCACCGCGCCGCGTGCTCCCTCTTCACTCCTGAGCTCAATGTGTACCTCCATGGGGAACGACTGCTTCGTATGCCGCCGTTCCTATATACGACTTATAAGATACAACACGCGCCGGGAATAACAGTGACACCTGTGAAGCAGTGCCAGGAACGGCAGGCCATTAGAACCACCGATCGAGGCGGCGCGCGCCGGGGAGCACGGACGCGGGTTTGCCGTCGTTGCCGACGAGGTGTCGAAGCTGGCTGACAAGAGCACTTCCTCCACCAAGGAAATCGAGTCCCTGATCAGGGAAAGCATCCGGAACGTCGCTGAAGGCGTAGAAACAGCGCGGGGATCACGCGGCACGATGGATCAGATCCGCGCAGCCTCCCAAAGGGTGAAAGACATGATCGGGGCCCTTTCGCAGTCCATGGCGCATCAGGTGTCTGCCACACGCCGGCTGGCCGAGGCGCTGTCGCATGTGAGCGAGATGAGCCAGCGCATTTCCGAGGCAACCGCGGAGCAGACGACGAACGCACAGCAGGTGTCCCGGGCCGTGGAGAACGCGAACGAGCTGACCCAGTCTGCGGCTTCGGCGGCGGAGGAGATGTCGGCGGCAACCGAGCAGCTCTCCAGCATGGCGCAGCAGCTTCAGCGCCTTATGGCCCAGTTCAAGATCCAGGGCGGCACATTGCAGGATGACGCCGCGCAGGACCAGCAGGCAACGGCTGCGTTCATGACAGCCGGTGCCGGCGCGGAGGCGCAGTAGCCGCCTCTAGCTCATGTTCGGGGTTTCTCTCAATGATTTCGTGATCCTCTTACTCAGAAAGGGCCGTTTTTATTGGGTTTCTGAATAGCTGCGTTTCCCCGGAGCCCGAAAACGTAGTGACACAATAACTGAAATTGTCGCCATTTAGCGTCATATTTGCCTTGACAATGGTACTCTGGGTCGTGCTACTATTCGGCATGTATGTCAGGACCGTCAAAGTCCCCTCCTCCAACGGCACCGTCAACGAATACCTGCGCGTCGTGGAGGCCTACCGCGAAAACGGCAAGGTCAAGCAGCGCATCATCGCCGATCTGGGCCGTCGCGACATGCTCAGCGCCCTGCTTCCTAACCTACGTCGCATCCTGGAAGGCACCCCCAAGCTGGAAGGCCAGCAGGAGAACGACGTCGAGATCCTGAACACTTTTACCTGGGGCCCTCTGCTGGTGGCGGGCAAACTGTTCGAGGAATTGGGGTTGTGGGATCTGTTGGATCGGCTTCTGGGAACCAGAGCGACAGTCTCCTGGGCGGATCGGGCATTTGTGCTGATCGCAAGCAGGTTGATCCACCCTTCAAGCGAGCACGGGCTGGCCGGCTGGCTGGAGACGGACTACTTCTGCGATCGAGGGGGCAGGCGCTTTGTGCCTCGATGGCGTCAACGGGGCCGAGTACGCGTGCATGACCAGCAACTGGACAGTTGGTATCGCACACTGGACCATCTGCTTGCGGCCAAGGAGGACATCGAGACGGCCCTGTACGCGCGGTTGCGGGACCTGTTCAGTCTGAAGCCTGACCTGGTGCTCTACGACATCACCAGCACCTACTTCGAAGGCACGGGGCCGCAGGGGTTGGCCCGCCACGGTTACAGTCGAGACGGGAAGTCTCGAAACCCGCAGGTGATCGTGGGGGTGGTGATGGTGGGCGGATGGCCGATCGTGCATCACGTGTGGGAAGGAAATCGCCTGGATCACAGCACGGTGGCGGAAGTGATCAAGGAGTTGCGCGAGCGCTTCGAGTTTGCGCGTGTGGTCTTTGTTGGTGACCGCGGTATGGTGACGCAGGAAAACCTCCAGCAATTGCTCGATGGGGGGCAGGGCTACCTGGTGGGGGTCAAGCGCCGAAACAACGCGCAGCTTGCCCGCTGGTTGGATGGGCTCGATGAGGCGAAGTGGGTGGACTGTCCTGCAGGGATCAGCTCCGCGCAGAAGACAGATCCTCCACGGACTGGAGTGCAGGAGGTGCCCTCGGGCAAAGAGGGGATGCGAGTCTTTGTGATCGATTCGGATGAACGGCGCCAGTATGAGGAGTCGATGCGTGGCCGCTCGATGGATCGGGTGCGGGAGAAACTGGAGAAGCTGTGCCAGCGGGTGGAACTCGGCAGGCTCCGCGATGCGGCGAAGATTGGCGCTGCGGCAGAGCGGATCATGCAGGCCCATCATGGGTATCGCTATTACCGCTGGCAGCTTGATGAGCAAGGACACTTCTCCTTCCAGGAAGACCCGCTGCGCCTGGAGCAGGAGAAACGAATTGAAGGCAAATACCTCATCGCTACCAGCGAGGCCAGCCTTGGCACGCTGGAGGCGGTGCGGATGTACAAGGAGCTCAGCGAGGTGGAGCGCGGCTTCCGTTGTCTCAAGGATGTGCTGGAGATGCGCCCGATCTATCACAAAAGCGAGCAACGCGTGAGGGCACACATTTTCGTTGCCGCTTTGGCGCTGCTTCTGACACGAGTGCTGGAGCGCCGCCTGAAAGAGGCCGGCGTCGAGCTGTCCACGGAGCAGGCCTTGCAGGCTCTGTCCACCATCCGGCTGGTAAGCTTCAGGGTGGGCGCCAACTCAGTGCGCACCGGCGTCAGCGTTGGCTCTGCCCGTGCGCGGCAAGTGTTGAAGGCCTTGGGGATCGTCGACACCAAGCCCCCCACTACCCCGAAGGGGAAGCAGGTGGCCGTGTAGTGACTAATCCGGAAATCGCCCCTTATCCCATAAGGAATTAGCAAGCGCTATGCTGAACATGGGCTAGAGTATCCTGCCAGGCGAGCTTCATTGACTTTCGCCCGGGAAAGCGGTCTATTTTCCGGGATCGCCCATGCGGGTATTGTTGATCGAAAAAGATGCGGCAATGGCGGCGAGAATCGGCGGTGTGGGCGGGAATGAGGGCTGCGCGGTGACGCACGCTGCTACCGGGGAAGCGGCGCTCGATCTGACGCGGACAGACGGCGCTTTTGATCTGATCATAGTCGACGTCCACGAGGGCGGCAGGCCCCCCCTTCTCCCGTATCTCCGTGATGTTCATTTTCCGCCCGTGGTTTTCATCACTTCCCTGTGGGAACGGGACGCGCTGCAACGGACCGTTCGCGGTCGATCGCGATCCAGATGCTCTGGGTCCTTGGATTCCCTGCTGCCCACGCCATACATGATGAAAGACCTGACGCGGGCGCTGCGCGAAGTGTTCGAGGGCTGAAAGGAGCGCTGCACCGGCCTCTTATGAGTCCAATGCCGCTTCCACGGCAGCGCAATAATACTGTTTGCGGCTCGTCGGTATTGTGTGAGATGAACGGGCGGGGGGATCGCAGGGGGCGGCTTGACGGTGCCCCGAAGAATCATTATCTTCTGCGAATACTACGGATTCGAATATTTCGTATTCGTATTAGGCGAATGGATGAACGAGATAAGACTGGTCGAGCTTTTCACGGAGATCAACAGGAAACTCTTCAAGCGCCTGGCGCCCTTTGCGCAGCGGGAAGGGCTGTCCACCGCGGAGTTCCTGGTTCTGTGGAAAATGAATCGCAAGGTCAGCTGCCGGGTGCTGGAGCTTGCGGGGGAGATCGGCGTTCCCCCCAGCACGCTCACGGGTATCCTGGATCGGCTCACCGCGGGGGGGTGGCTCGAGCGCGAGGCGGACCCCGAAGACCGAAGGGCCGTGGTGATGAGGATCACTCAGAAGCTGCGCCAGCTTATTCGACATACGACACAGGAAAGCGGGAGAAGCCTGGTGAAGGTTTTCCGCCAGCTTCCGCCGGACCTGATCGAGAGGCTGACGGCGGACCTCACCGCCGTTTTCAACTGCCTCGAGAGTGAGGAGACGCGAGAATGAGGAAAAAGGCGACAGCTGCGTCCAGGGCCTCTGCTGCGGCCGTGATCCCGGGCGTCGAGTTAGCCGGGCAGAGTGGATATCACTGGCTCGCACCCGTCCTTGTGGCGCTCATAGGCGCATTTATGGCCATCCTGGATTCGAGCATCGTCAACGTGGCGATTCCGACCATGATGAATGTTTTTAATGCGAGCCCGAATTCCATCCAGTGGGTATCGACCATATACCTGCTTGCCCTGGGGGTTGTCACGCCGCTCTCCGGGTGGTTGGGCGACCGATTGGGCTTCAAACGGCTCTACATACTCTCCATGGCGGCATTTGTGACCGGCTCTCTCCTGTGCACTCTCGCATGGGACCTCAATTCGCTGATCATCGCCCGGGTGATCCAGGCAATCGGGGGCGGAATGATCATGCCGACCACCATGGCAATGATCTACCGTATGGTGCCGCGGGAGAAGATCGGCGCGGGGATGGGCATCTTCGGCATCGCGCTGCTCGTGGCGCCCGCCATCGGGCCGACCCTTGGCGGATACCTTGTCGAGTATGTCGAATGGCGTTGGATCTTCACGATCAACCTGCCCATCGGCGTGATCGGCATGCTCCTGGCGTATTTTGTGCTGCCGGAGTTCCAGTCCAAACACCCCGGCAAGCTCGATTATGCGGGGGCCGTCACGTCTGCGGCCATGCTCTTCTGCCTGCTTCTCGCGCTGAGCAAGGGATCGGAGTGGGGGTGGGGTGACGAGAAAACAGTCATGCTTTTCGTCGCGAGCTTTTTCTCATTCGTCCTTTTCATCTACCTCGAGCTGACATCGGAGAACCCCCTCCTCGACTTGCGGGCGTTCAAGTACCCAAGCTTCACCCTGGCGAATCTTACTATTGTGATAACGACGATCGGGTTGTTTTCCGGCCTTTTCTTCCTGCCCCTTTTCCTGCAGAATATCCGCGGCATCGGCGCCATGGAGACGGGCCTCCTCATGCTGCCGGGCGCGCTCGTTTCCGGCCTGATGATGCCGGTGATCGGAAGGCTCTTCGACAGGTTGGGCCCGCGTCCCCTTGTCATCCTCGGGCTTCTCCTTCTCGCGTTCATCACTTTTCTCTTCCGCAACCTGAATCTCGCCACTGCCACCACAACCGTCATGGTGTGGACCATGATCCGGGGCATGACGATGCCCCTGGCCATGATGCCTGCCCAGACGGCCGCCATGGCGGACATCCCGACGGAGCTGATCGGCCGGGCCTCCGCCATCACAAATATCGTGAGCAGGGTGTCCAGCTCGTTCGGCATCGCCGTGCTGACCTCGATGCTGACCTCGCGGCAGGCCTTACATGGCGCCCATCTCTCCTGGGGACTGAACGCCGCCAACCCGACCGTCATGCAACATGATCGCGCGGGCAGGGGCCGCAATGGGTGGCGGCGCGCGCGGAAGGAGCATCGCCCTTGCCTACATGCAGGGAATGGTCGCCAAGTCGTCATTCGTGAACGCCATTGACGACGTCTTCATTGTCACCGCGGGCCTCACCCTGATCGCCCTTGTACCCGCGCTTTTCCTCAAAAAGGCAGCGGACGGCAAGGCGCGTGGGAGCGGCGATGGCCGAATAACGGGCGCGCCACCCTCCGGTGCGGGGAGGCGCAATCACTCACAATCCTGTTCGATAGAGAGGTTCATTCGATGTCACGGAAAACTGTCATCATGCTCATCATAGCAATTGCCGTAGTCGCCGTTGTGAGCATCGCGGGGTACTACTGGTACCAGGGGTCCCGCTACGTTGCGACCGACGACGCGCGGATAGCTTCAAACGTCGTGACGGTAAGCCCCGAGATCCTCGGAAAAGTGCTGGAGTGGCGCGTGAAGGAAGGGGACACTGTCCAGAAAGACGATATTCTTGGCCGACAGGACCTCGGCTCCGCGCTCACCTCGGGCGCCCTGAATCCACAGACCATGGGCTCCGTTGCCGGAGTCGTGGCTGAAAAAGCGGTGCTCAAGGCCCCCATTGCCGGTCAGGTCATTCTTTCCACGGCCGTCGTGGGAGAGATGGCGGCGCCCGGCATGTCCCTTGCCGTGATCGCGGACACAGATGGACTGTACGTCAGCGCCAACATCAAGGAAGGCAGCATTGCCAGGGTGAAGATAGGCCAGTCCGTCAGTGTATCGATCGACGCATTCCCGGGAAGGCGATTCCACGGGAGGGTGGAAACCATCGGGCGCGCCACCTCATCCACTTTCTCGCTGCTGCCCATGCAGAACGGCGGGGGAAACTATACGAAGGTCGTACAGGTCATACCCATCAAGGTGACCGTCATCGACCAGGGCGACGCGCGGTTCATGATCGGCATGAACGCGTTCATCAAGATCCACATCAACTAGAGCATAAGGAGCGAGAGAGTGAAAAATCGAGGTTATCGCCCATGGGCACTGGTTGTCGTCGCGGCACTATCCGCGGGCCTCATCGCATGCGAACCCAGGACGGCCGCGCGCGTGACGGTGAAGACAGGGACCGCCCATGCCGGCGGCATCGTCAGGAAAGTGGAGTTCTCAGGGGTTCTCGTCCCCAACAGGACCGTCAATATTTTCGCGAAGCTCGCCGGTCAGGCCACCACGGTGAGCGGTGACGTCGGCACCCGGGTCAAGGCAGGGCAGCTCCTCGTGCAGATCGATACCAAGGAGCTCAATGCCCAGTTGAAGGTCGTGGAGGCCCAGGGCGCCGGTGTGTCCGATCAGGCCGCCCAGGCCAAGATCGGGATGGAAACCGCGCGGTTGAATCTCGAGATGGCCCAGCGGGCCTATGACCGGACAAAGACGCTCCTTGACACCAAGGTGGTCACCCAGAGTCAGCTCGATGACGCGCAGACGAAGCTGGATCTGGCGAAGTCAGCCTCCGACAACGCGAGCCGGCAGTACCAGACGGTGAGCGGATCCGGACTCGCCCAGGCCGAGGCCCAGGCGAATTTCATCCGGGTGCAGATCTCCAACAGCACGATCACCAGCCCGATCAATGGCGTTGTGACGAATCGCAATATCAATCCCGGGGAAATCACTTCGATGAGCACACCTCTCTTGTCCGTCGCCGACACCGCGACTCTGAAGCTGCAGGGCAATGTCTCCCAGGAAGACGTGGTGCATCTTTCCGTGGGTGACAAGGTGAAGGTGAGCGTCGACGTCATTCCGGGCAAGGAATACGCGGGACGAATCGAGCAGGTTGGCCCTATCGCGGCCGCAACAGGACAGTATTTCCCCGTTGTCGTGAGCCTCGCAAACGACGGCAAGCTCCTTGCCGGCATGACCGCCAAGGCCTCATTCACGCTCACGGGAAGCCAGGGAATTATCGCCCCCCTCGCCGCGATGGGCGACGGCGAGGACGGCCAGCCATTCGTTTTCGTGGTGTCAGACAGCAAGGTCCGCAAGAGACCCGTGACTCTCGGAATGAGGAACGGTGGTGAAGTCCAGGTCCTTTCCGGGCTCGCGGCGGGGGAAACGGTTGCAGTCTCCAACATAGGGGCTCTCCAGGACGGAATGGAGGTGGCGCAATGAGGCCCGAGTACGTCGGCCTGAATTCCGTGCGGCGAGGTGCATGATGGGTGCAAAACGACCGACAACTGCGCTGGTGCTCTTCACCCTGGGCGTTGCCCTGTTCGGGCAGGCGGTTACTCCGACTTCTCCGCAAGGGGCCGCCCCGCAGGGAGCCCAACCGCAGGCCGGCGCGCAGGATACGGCCATCACCCTCACGCTCGAGCAGGTTGTCGGCAGGGCAATCGCGAACCAGCCGCTGATCCTGCAGGCGGAGGCCGCTGTTGAGGCTGCGCGCGCCAGGGTGGGCCAGGCGCAGAGCACGTACTACCCCAACATCAGCGCCGCGGCTAATTACACTCTCCTCGAGCCGGACGAGAGCATCTTTTTCCCGGGTCTTGGGAACTTTTCACTCGTGCCCGTCAACAACTGGGACTTCAATGTAGGGCTCAGACAGGTCATCTTCCAATTCGGCAAGAGAGGCGTGCAGGTCAAGCTGGCGGAGAACGGAGTCTCCGCCGCGCGGATCGGCGTGGATCAGATCAGGATCAGCCTGGCTTTCCAGGCTGCGCAGGGCTTCTATACCGTCCTCTTCCTGCAGGAGCAGCTCAAGGCGCTGAACGAGCAGCTCCAGAACCTGCAGGAACACCTGAGCGCCACTCAGGTCAAGGAACAGACGGGATCAGCAACCCGGTACGACGAGCTGAGCACGGGGGTGCGCATTTCCGTCCTGCAGAGCCAGCTCATAGAGGCGGAGAACCAGTACCAGAAACAATCCATCGCCCTCAAGCAGCTCCTCGGTATGGCGGAATCGGCAGACCTCAGGCCGAGCGGCGGGTTCACTCCAACGGTCGATGATCCCTCCGACGAGCAGTCACAGCTTGCGTCCGCCATGGCGCACCGTCCCGACGTCCTGCAGGCGGTGGAGGCCGAAAGCGCTGCCGAGCTGAATCGCAACCTTGCAACCATGGGGGCATGGCCGACGATCTCCGCGCACGCCGCGATGGGATACAAAAACGGGATCCTCACCAGCCAGAACCTCAATATCAACGCGCTCGTCTTCAACTGGATGGCAGGAATCCAGGTGAGCGTGCCTCTCTTCCAGGGCTTCCTCATCGCCCGCCAGGGAGAGGAAGCAGATAAGAAGCTGCTCGCCGCCAGGGAAAATACCCTGGCGGTAAAGCGCAACGTCACCACGCAGGTCCTGCAGGCCCTTCAGGACGCCGATGCCAGCCGCCAGCAGGTGCAAAGCGCGCAGTCTCAGCTCAACCAGGCTACGGAGATGCTGCAGGTGGTCAAGCTTCAGTACGACCTGGGAATGCTGAGCAATCTGGAATACCTCGATGCGCAGGCCGCTCTGGAGAGGGCCCAGCTTGGCAGTCTTCAGGCGCAGTATCGGGCAGTGCTGAGCGAGCTCGCCGTGAAACAGGCAATCGGGGCCGTCATCTGGGAGACAACGCCGTAGACAAGGACGCACAGGGACGCCGAGCTCAGGCCTTCAGATCCGCATCGATGGGAGACGACTTGATGAGATCGGTCTGGCGGCGGTGCCAGGCGATATCCCGCCACATGCCGACGAATTGCGGCCCGCAAAAGTTTGAAGTCGCGATGGCGACCCAGCGGCCCTGCGCCGCGGCGTGCGCGACCCCCATGGCCGTCAGATCCTTGACCCAGCCCCAGTCCAGGCCCGGCCAGTCCTTGTAGTCGACAACCGCCCAGCATTCGGTGGTGATGAGCGGCTTCCCCGAAGCGCGCGACCAGGCGGCGACATTGTCGATTTCCGCGATCAGGGCGGCATCGTACTTCGACCTGCCGTCGTGGTAGACACGATATCCGTTCTCGACGATGTGCGCGAATCCCACCGGGTCGAATTTCTCGAAGTCATAGCCGACACGTTCGTTCCAGTCGCTGGTTTCAGGGTGTGACATCCAGATGTGCGGCTCGAGGAAATCGAGCATCGAAACATCCTGCTCTTTCCAGTCACGGTATTGCGTGCAGAAGGAGAACGTATAATCGAGAGTCGGGTAGAGGCGTGCGACCTCCCCGACGGCGCCGCGCATCCAGGAGGTGATTTCCTGCGATGCGCGGGACTTCTCCTCGGTGGACGGAGCGTTTTCGTTGCCGCCGTAGAGATAGGGCGTCCAGAACGGGGCGGGAAACTCGTTGCTGAAATCCACATAGAGCAGAGCGTCAAGGAGCCCCGCCTCGTCGAGGTAGCGCAGAGTGTCCCGCCAGATCCGCGCGTGGTCACCGGGCGCTCGGATCCCGTTGCGGAGGCCGGACGCCTCGAGTCGATTCCATGTGGAGAGTCCGACCAGGATATTGCGGTCACGGCACGTGCCGATGAATTGTCGCAGCTCCGGTCCGACCCGCACCCTTACCTTCGACTGTGCGCCCCATGCCGACTGGTTCCAGACAGGCAGCAGCTCCCAGACCTTTTCCGCCGAGGCGGACAGGAGGTGCGGGTAGGCGTCGATGCGCACGGCGTCATAGCCGCGGGCGGCAAGCTCATCCAGCGCCTGGTCCCAGTCCTCGTAGCCCGCCCCGGGCCAGCGACGCTCGAGCCAGGAAAAGTCCCACATTGCGATAGCGAGCGGTCGGTCGATGCGATGCTTCACAGCCAATCCTCCCTCCGGTCGGCTCCGGCGGTCCCATACTATTCGAATAGTCGCTATTTTGCCGTTTCAGTCATCATGCCCCCGGGCACACCCGATTCCTGTGAGCAGGCCCGGGCGCGCGCAAGGAGCACCTCCCGCTCACGCGCGTTGCGAGTAAGCGATGCCGCATGCTCGAACTCGGCACGTGCCTCGTCGAACCGGCCCAGCTTGAAGAGGAGGTCGCCGCGGACGGCCGGCAGGAGGTGGTATGTCTTGAGTGATGGCTCCAAGGTCAGCCCGTCCACGACCTCGAGGCCCGCACCGGGACCGAACGCCATTGCGAGAGCGACCGCGCGATTCAGCTCGACGATCGGGGACGGCGCAAGCTGGGCGAGCGCTTCATAAAGCGCCGAGATGCGGGCCCAATCCGTCTCCGTCGCGGTGCGCGCCCTGGCGTGACAGGCGGCGATCGCGGCCTGCAGCCCATAGGGGCCGTATGCGCCGCCCGGCGCCGCGGCACGCTCGAGAGCCGCGAGACCACGATGGATGAGGAGCTGGTCCCAGCGTGCGCGGTCCTGATCGAGGAGCAGGATGGGCTCCCCGGTCGGGCCGACGCGCGCCCTCAATCGCGACGCCTGGATCTCCATGAGGGCGACGAGCCCGTGGACCTCAGGCTCCCGCGGAGCGAGCTCCGCGAGGATTCGGCCCAGACGGAGCGCATCCTCGCAGAGAGCGGGCCGCACCCAGTCGTCGCCCCTTGTGGCCGAGTAGCCCTCGTTGAAGACAAGGTAGATGACCTCGAGCACCGATGACAAACGGGATGCGAGCTCTTCCGCCGGGGGACCTCGAAGGGGACATTGGCCTCGGAAAGGGTGCGCTTGGCCCGGACGATACGCTGGGCAATGGTCGGCTCCGGAACCAGGAATGCGCGCGCGATCTCCTCTGTTTTCAGGCCTCCGAGCAGGCGCAGCGTGAGGGCAACCCGCGCTTCGGAAGAGAGCACGGGATGACAGGCCGTGAAGATGAGGCGGAGGAGATCGTCTTCGACCACGTTGTCGTCGGCCTCGGCGATGGCGGCGTCGAAATCCGGCATGGCCATCCCCTGCTCGGCTTCGAGCGCGCGACCGAGCTCCTCATGCTTGCGCGCGAGCCGTTTGCTCCGGCGCAGCCAGTCGATGGCACGCCGTTTCGCGACCGCCATGAGCCACGCGCCCGGGTTGTCCGGCACGCCCGATTCCGGCCACCGCTCGAGCGCAACGACCAGGGCGTCCTGCGCGAGCTCCTCGGCCAGCCCGACGTCGCGCACCATCCGCGCGAGACATGCGATGATCCGGGCCGACTCGATCCTCCAGACTGCGTCGATAATGCGATGTGTGTCGGGAGCCGTCATATCCATTCACGAATGTATTGAAAACCATTGCTGCCATCAAATAACGAAGGGCGCCGTCAAAGGCTAATCCGCGGAGTACCGCGGTGCGATAGGGGCCTTCAGGTCAACGGAGACCTGGGCATCCCTGTCGCACCGTAGAACGCCGTCCCGCAGCTCCAGCTCCGCGACCTGGATCGAAGATCGGCGCGCTGCGTAAGGCATGGACACAGGCATTTCCAGCCCCGCAGTGCGGCTTCTCCCCGGATGAACGAAGTAGAAGATATACGCATGGTCTCCCTGCACGAGGACGTCGGCATGGCTGTCGATATTGCCATCGTCCCTCCGCGCTCCCGGCCTGTCGAGGATATTTTCCTGGCGCGTCCAGCTCTCCGCGTCGTCAGAGCGATAGGCGCCCAGACCCTGCCAGGGATCCGTGATCATCCAGTACACGCCCTTCCAGAAGAATACGTTCGGACCCTCATGAGGGCAGTCAGTGATCACGGGCCCGTGAACCTTCCAGCGGGACAGATCGGTGCTGTCCGCCGCAAAGGTGTGTGACCCGGCGGCCTCGTCCTTGTACCACATCCGCCAGCGCTCGTCGGAACAGCGGCCATCGTCACCTCCTCGGGGGCGTTCACGAGCCCTGAAACTATATATCACCGCATCATGCGTTGACTATGGATGGCGTCTCACTTATCCTAGGCACCATGTTCGACGAGACGCTTGTCAAAGACCTCAGCGAGTTGCTCGGAAAAAGCCTCAATTTCAAGGACATCGAGGCCATTGGCGGATATTTGTTCAAGAACCGCTCGTATGACCTCCACGCGGTCGCAGGCGTCGACGCAAAGGTCAGCATTTCGCCGCTGAACGCCGCGAAGATCCTCGTGGATGAGGCGGAGAGCCAGGGGAAGCTGAAGGACCTTTTCGTCTTCACCATCGAATTGGACGGGTCGCCGCTGAACGGCAGGGTAGTGGAGCTCCAGGGGCTCGAGAACATGCTCTATCGGCTGACGCGCTCGGGGCAGTACTACGACTTCTCCAGCCGCAAATTCATCGACGTGGAAGACCATCGCAGCCTGGTGAGCTGGGGAGCGCTCCGGGACGGCCGGGAATACGAGGTCGCAATCGCCTCGATCGACATCTGCCAGAACAGCGAGCTGGTGAAGAAGTACAAGACAAAGATCATGGAACAGGTGTACTACCGGCTGTGGGAGTTCCTGAAAGCAAAGCTCGACATGTGGGAAGGCAGGATCTGGAGCTGGGCGGGTGACGGCGGCATCCTTGCATTTCGCGGAGAGGAAAACGTCCCGCGCGCGGTAAGCTGCTGCCTGGAAATACTCGCCAGCCTGCCGGTGTTCAACATGCAGCCGGACAAGCCGATCAAGGAGGAGATCTGCCTCAGAATCGCCCTCGATTTCGGCCCGCTGAAGTTCTTCAGTGACACGGGGAAAATCGTTTCCGAGGTCATCAACTATGCGGCCCACCTGGAAAAAAAGGGAACCAGGCCGAGCAGGTTGAGCATATCCGACGAGGTGCACGCACGGTTGTCGCCGGCCATGCGGAAGTTGTTTGCGGAGGAGATGAGCTTCGAAGGACGAACCGCCCGGTCCACGGCATGAGCCTTCCCTGAGACGCCGCGATGGGATGCACGGCCCGGGAAAGAACCGTGCCGCATGGAGCGGATGAACCATATTTCTTTTGCCCGCACTTATTGAGCCGATTTCATGTACACTTCACATGGCAAGGCGATCCGCGTCCAGACACCACAAGCTGTTCGTACGCTGAGTTCTCCGCTTCAGGCTCCAAGTCTCCACCTCCTCACCGAGCCACGAGCCAAAGGTCGGAGCGAAGGTCATGAGCCTCGCTCCATGAAAGAAGGACGGAGTGACAATCGCAGCCTGCGCACGGCATCAAGAACGCATAATTTGAAATCTTCCACAAAGGCGAGGCTGGATGTCTGGGGCGCAACGCTCATCACGGTTGGCGCATGCATCGTCATGAGGTTTTCGAATCCGGGTGTTCCGCGGACGGTCCTATTCGTCACTTCGGTCTTCGTTGCCTTATGGCTGATTATTGTCTCAATCGGGCACACGAGAAGAAGTGACGGTTAGCGAAAGCAGATCACACTCCGCCTTCGGCCCGTATCGTCAGATGTCCACCTGCTCCGCCAATTCCCGGTAGCGGCACACGCCATTCGCCCAGCGCATCTGCTCGGGGGAGCTGCACTCGGGCTCCAGGAGACGACGCGCGGCAACGAGGATACAGGCGCACTGCGCGCGGCTCGTGGCCACGTTCAGGCGATTGGGGTTGTAGAGAAAGCCCATGCCGCGCGGGGCGTCCTCCGCTGCCGAGCTCGTCATGGAGTAGATGACCACCGGCGCCTGCTGACCCTGGAACCTGTCCACCGTGCCGACACGCATCGCCGGGCAGGCGGCTGCCGAGAGCGGCAACCTGGGCATTGTAGGGGGCGACAATCAGGATGTCGGACTGCTGGAGCCTTCGCACGGCACCCTGGGCATCGGTCCACGACACCCCGGGGCTGAGCAGGCTCCTGACGATGCGCGCAACGGCTTCCACCTCCTCGGGGGAGCTGTTCTGATTGCCCGCGTGCTCCACCGGCACGTAGAAAAGGCCGCTTCCTGCAAACGGCGTGCCGCCTTTCAGCGCCTGCCTTTCGAGTCCGTCGCGGGAACGCAGCCGCCCTTCGTAGAAGAGCTCGGAGGTGAATCTGCAGATGCGGGGGTGCAGCCGCCAGGATTCGTCGAGGAAGAGACCGGCTTCGTCCGCGATGGTCTTCCGGCCTCCCAGGACATGGACAAGCGCGGCCACCTCCGCGCCTTCCGGGTGCGCGCCCCGCTGCGGCTGTTCGAGCTGCTGCGGGTCTCCGAGGAGCACGAGGTTGCGCGCGGCGCGCCCCGCGGCCAGCGCGTGCGCCAGCGACATCTGCCCCGCCTCATCGATGAAGAGGTAGTCGAGGGATTCGATCATATCCTCCCGGGCCCAGAACCAGGTCGTGCCGCCGGCCACCTTGCCCGAGTCGAGCCCCGCGCGCGCCTTTGCGTTGTCCGTTACCTCTTCGAGCCCCTCGATCGATTCGCCGCCTGACTTGCTGACCTTGTGGATGGCCGTGAGAGGCACTCCCTCCATGCGGGCGGCGTTCAGGACCTCTTTCAGCAGGTTTCGGATGACCTTGTGGCTGACGGCGGTCACGCCGATCCGCTTGCCGTCCCGCGCGAGGGCCACGATCATGCGCGCACCGGTATAGGTCTTGCCCGTGCCCGGCGGTCCCTGGATGGGCAGGACGCCGTTGTCCAGGCCGCGTGCGAGCCTGACCGCGGCCTCGACGATGTCCTCACCCGGTTTGCGCAGCGGCCTGCGCGGGCGTGCGGAGGCGAGGGTTCTTCCTCAGCAGCAGGTCCCTGGCCGCGCGATAGGGTCCCCTGCCGTCCACGCCGTTCCGGGCAATCGAGCGGGCCACCTGGAGCAGCGCGGTGTTCACCGGCTGCGGATTGACGCGCTCATTCACCATCACGGCCGCGGGATGGTGATCGGCCGCCTTGGAGTACTTTGCCACATCGAGCGTGCGGCCCGACAGGTCGAGCGCGCTGACCTTGCCCACGGTGCCGCCGCCGATCTCGTGCAGCTCATCACCCGGGTCGAAGGCAGCCTCCTGCTCGGGAAAGCTGTAGCGGTGGACGGGGGACTTCGCCGAGCCCCCGACTGTCCCGATGAAATCCAGCCCCGCAATCGCCTTCCGTTCCTCGAGGAGCTCCTCGTGCCCCAGGGCGTGGATCCTGAAGAACTCCCACCACGCGCACTTGTCCTCACGCCGGAAGTATTCAAGCTGGTGAGCGATAAGCCACCGTGCCCGTTCCGGCGGGTCCCCATGCGGCCTGATCGTCGGGAAGTCCCGCGGTCGAGCCGGGTGTAGACCGCCTGCACGTCCGCGGCCCTCTCCTCCACCGTTTCGCTCGCGTCGCCGCTTCTCTCCACGGGCCGGGCAATGTCCCCGCCCTGCGCAGCCAGCTCGGCACGCCGCTCCTCGAGCCAGACCCGGAGGGCGGCCGTTGAAAGGCAGTCGTCCCGATTGTACGCTTCCACGGCGGCGCGGTCCGCGGCCGAGATCTCGGAAGGCCCGGCCAGCTCCAGCGCCCAGGCAATGCGGCGAAGCGCCGCCCCTGCGGCGGGGAGGTCCATGGCACGCGTGAACCCGAAGGAGTGCTCGAGCGATTTGAGCGAGTAGCTCTCGACGCTCACGCGCAGCCCGTGGCGCGTCACGGCGAGCAGATCCACGAACCGCTCGGCGCGCAGCAGCCGGTCGACCTCCGCCTCACGTGTCCCGTAGCGTCCGATGAGGCGCTTCACCGCGGCCGGCTCATACGGGGAATAGTGGTAGACGTGCATCCCGGGATGCGTCCGCCAGCGGTCCATGACGAAATCGATGAAATCTTCTATCGCTTTCCGCTCCGCGAGCCGGTCGAAAGCCCAGAATGTCCTGTACAGGAACGTTCCGTTCGGCCCGGCGAATGCTGCGCCGAGCAGATACTCCATGCCGCCTTCTCCCGCGAAGGAATCCGACTCGATGTCGAAGAAAACGTCCCCTGCCGACGGCTCGGGGAGGAGGGCGAGGCCGTACCCGGGCTGCGGGACCAGGAGCTCGTAGAGGGGCCGTCCGGCCCGCCTGCCCGGCAAGCTGGATCCGCGCCTGGCCGTGGGCCCTGGCAAACGCCTCTGTGTTCCCGCGCGCGGGCTTCTCGCGGAGCGGCGCCGGCTCTTCCGCGAACTGCTCGAGCGTGCGTATTCCCTGGCGCTCGAGCTCACCGATGTGAAGCGGGCGGATCCCCGCAACGAGACAGAGGTTGTCATCCGCGTGCCTGCGCGCATCGCACTCCCTCGCCCACCGGCAGATGTCGCAGTGGGCTACCGGGTGCGGATATGTCGATTGTGAGGGCGGGGCTGCAATGGCCTCCTCCAGACGCCGGCGGACAAGGCGATAGTAGGCGGCGAAATCTTCATAGCGAAAGCTCTCCCGGGGAAATCCCTGCCCGGGCCTGACGACATGCATCTGGGAAGGAGCCCGGCCCTGCACGGCTGCGACCAGGTCGGAGTACAGGCAGAGCTGGAGGACCGTCCCGCCGCGCGTTTCCTGCGCGAGCTTCGTGTCCACAACCTCGTAGGACCAATCACCGAGATCGCTGGGCTCCGGGACCCGCAGGAGCACGTCCGCGCGGCCGATCCACTGGCCCCTGCCAAGGCTCGCCTGCACAATCGCGTCCGCCCCGGCGCGCATCGACAGCCACGGTTTGATCAACGGGTGACGTGGCTTCATCAACCCCCCGCTCGACGACACGCAGGCCGTTTGCGCGAAGGTGCTCGATGTACGCCCGCTCGTGGCGCAGGCCTCTCTCCTGCAGCAGCGCGAGTCCCGGGTCCCTCCAGGCAGGGGCTTTGCGCCGTCCTTCGGCAACGGCGCGGTCGAGCTGGGTCAGGTGCCGGCAGGCGAGATGATTTGCGACGTCGGTTGCGGCGAGCCGAAGGACCTCTCCGTCCCTGTGCATGGGCAACAGGATAGCGGTACGGCATGGCGGGGACAAGCAGAGTGGGCAGCGGCCGGGCTCCTCAGAGTTGCCGCGGGGCCGATCTTGTCGTATTGTGAGACTGCCATGAACAAGCGTGAGCTCCTGCTCTCCCTGCTGGATGACTCCTGGAAGCCGAAGAGGGTGCCCGCGGCGTTCTTCCTGCATTTCGATCCCGCCTTCCATAGAGGCCAGGCCGCGATCGACAAGCACCTGGAATACTTCCGCTTCACCGACATGGACTTCGTGAAGATCCAGTTCGAGCGCCCGTTCCCTCGTCTGGAAATCAACCGCCCCGGGGATTGGAGCAAGGTGCCTCTGTATGACCGGGGATTTTTCGAGGCTCCCCTGAAAGTCGTGGACGGCCTGGTGAAAGCGGCCGGCCGGGAGGCCCTGGTTCTTCTGACGCTCTATTCGCCGTTCATGCTGGCCTGTCAGACGGCGGGCGCGGAAACGGTCGTGCGTCATGCCCAGGAAGACCCTGAGGCATTCAAGCGCGGCATGGAGGTCATCACGGAGGGCTTGCTCGGCTTCGTGAAGGAATGCGTCAGGCTCGGCCTGGACGGGTTCTACTCCTCCACGCAGGGCGGGGAGAGCGGCCGATTCTCCGACCCGAAGGCGTTCACGGAGTGCGTCCGTCCCTTTGACCTGGCTGTGATGGCCGAAATCAATACGCGGTGCCGGTTCAATATCCTGCATGTGTGCGACTACCACCTGCCGTACTCGGATATCGCTCCCTACGCAAGCTATCCGGGCCACGTCGTCAATGCGAGCCTGCAGATGACCGGCGGGGAAATCAGCGCGCGGGAGGTATCGCGGATGTTCAAACGTCCGTTCATGGGCGGTCTCGAGCGCAAAGGCGTGATCGCGAACGGCACCCGGGAGGCGATCCAGGCGGTCGTGCGCGAAGCGCTCCGTAATGCGCCCGAGCGGTTCATACTCGGCGCTGACTGCACCGTGCCGGCCGATACCCCGTGGGACAATATCCGGACGGCAATCCAGACCGCGCACGGGGCCGCGGGGTAGGCCACACTCAAGAGACGGCGGGGCAGGGCACAGGCACGAGGCCGCGGAGCGGGCCACACGCACGAGGCACGCGCAGGAGACTCCGCGCGCACCAGTTGTCCGGCCGCGCGGATATGCGTAGGTTTTCTCATGACACGAGGTGCTTCACGCATGCCGCTGTCCGCCCGCGGATTTGCGGCGCTTGTCGGATGCGTCGGCCTGTGCATTTCGATCGCGGCCCAGGCGCAGTCAGCCGCGGCATCGCCGGGCGCCCGCGACCTTCCCTTCCCTTTGAACGCTCCACCCGGGTTCCACGTCGAGCTCGTTTCGAACCGGGTCGGGGGCGCGCGTTTCATTACCGCGGCTCCCAATGGCGACATCCTTGTTGCCGAGATATCCCGCGGCGTGGTTGTCGCCGTGCATCCGGGGTCGCCGCCTGACGCCCAGCCGACGCTGGTCGCGGGCGGGCTCGCCCTTCCCAATGCCGTGGAGTTTCGGGGAAACGACCTGTACATCGCTGTCTGGAGCGGGGTGGTCGTCATCCGCGACTATCCGCGCGGCATCGGCTCTCCTCGCGTGTTGTTCGACGACATGCCCCGCAACGGTGATCACAACGCCCGCGCTCTCGCGCTTGACCCGGCAGGAGGCATATTCATTTCTTCAGGGTCCGACTGCAATGTCTGCAGGGAAGAGGACCCCCGGCTTGCCACCATCCTCCATTACGGGTCCGACGGCAGCGGCGGCCGGATCTATGCCTCGGGACTCCGCAACGCGAGCGGTCTGGCCATCGACCCCCGGGGCCGGCTCTGGGCGGTAGTCAATCAACGGGACAACCTGACACCCGACCATACCGATCTGCCGCCCGACGAATTGGACCTGATCCAGCAGGGCGGCAACTACGGCTGGCCGACCACGTATCCCATCGGAGACAAGCGGCTGCCGAGCCCCGAGTTCCCCGGTGCCTCCACCGAGGGGATACTCCCCACGACCTTCAACTTTCCAGGCCCACTCGGCTCCCCTGCAGGCCGTGTTCTACAATGCGGCACAATTCCCGGACCGGTTCCGCGGCGCCTTGTTTGTCGCATTTCACGGCTCCTGGAACCGGAATCCGCCCACCGGCTACAAGGTTGTTGCGGTCACATTTCAGGACGGCGCTCCCACGAGGGTGGAAGATTTCCTGACCGGCTGGCTGACTCCCACCTACAGGGTCCGCGGAAGGCCCGTCGGAGTCGCGGTAGCCGCGGACGGCTCCTTGTACGTGAGCGACGACACCGGTTACCTTTTGCGCGTCCGTTATGGGGACTGATACGATCGGGGGGACCGGGCGGTGAGTTGCGCTAGGGGCGGACATCCGCCCGCGGGGGGATCGTGAGCGCGAGAGCCGCGGCGTAGACGGCGGCAGATGCCACAAAGAGCAAACGAACTCCCGACCCCGCGGCAAGAAGCGGCGCCGCCGCCGACGCAATCACCGAAGCCGCTCCATTGGCGGCCCAGGCAAGGGCACGATCTCCCGGTCCCCCCGGCTCTCTCAGCGCGAGAGGAAAGGGAACGCCCAGGATTGTGGCCGGCACGGCGAGCAGCGCGAGCGTGACGACGATCCGCAGGGGGAGGTCGAAAGGAAGGAGCAGGCCAAGGAGCGGGGACAACGCGAAGGCTGTTGCCAGAAGGGATGCGGCAGCGGCCGCAACCGCGGCAGGAAGGAAACGCGTCCCCAGTCGCGCAGTGCAAAGCCCGCCGAGGCCCGAGAAGGCAAGCATGCCGCCGAGGGTCACGACGATGGCCAGGGAAGGACTTGCGAAGAGCACGCCCAGCGCATCGAGAAAGGCGATCTCGGCGAAAAGATATCCGCAACCCACTGACGCGAAAAAGAGCATGCGGAGGGTACGGGAATAGTGGCGAGCGGGCGGCGGTGAGAGCGTCACGGGCAGCCTCAACGCCGCGCCCCCCATGAGGAGCAGGCCCGCAAAGACGGCAATCAAGAGGCCGGCGACAGCCACGAGCTCGCCCGAGGCGAGGAACCGGTAGGTCATTCCACCTGTTGAACGCATGTAGTCGCTCACCCTCAGCCATCGGAGAAACCGGCTGGGGAAAGGACGATCGTCGGTCTCTGGCGCCACATCGAGGAAATAGCCCTTGATGAAGCCGGGATTGCGCATCAGCTCTTCGTAGGCCTCGAAGTACCATGGTCGCTCGAGCTTTATGAATCGTCCGGTGTCGGCGGGGGCGATGCCGGGATACCAATCCAGATCGAACCCGCGCTCCTGGCAGAAGCTCTTCAAGGTCTCCAGGAGCTCACCACGGAACGGCCGGCGCGAGACAAGGATCGTGCAGACATCCCAGCTCCTGGCAACGGCGAGGTGCTCCGCGGGCGTCTCGACCCCCAGACGGGTAAGCGCGTCCCGAGCCGTTGCCAGGAGCCGCACGGAGTCCGAGGGAGGAAGCACATTCATCCTGCCGATGATGATCACCCCTCTTTCACTGAGCCTCCTCCAGTAATCCTGGAACGCGTCCATGGTGAGCAGGGCATCGGTGGACAGGCTGGCCATACCGGGAAGCAGGGGCCCCCAGTTCTCCACGTGGATCACGTCGTAGAGGGTCCTCGACATTCGCACGGTCGCGCGTGGGTTTCCGGAAACGACATCGACGCCGTACGCGTGGTACCACTCCGCGATCCGGCGGGCCACGCCGGGCGAGCCGGTCGCTGCCGTGATGCTCCTGCTGCCCGCCGCGATCGCGCACACGATGCCGAGTCCTCCATCACGCTGGACGATCAGGCACGAGCCGGCGCGGGGGCCCGCGGCGCCAGCGATCTTCGACGCCACAAGGGCGTATCCCGAGAAGCAGAGGGTCTGTCGGGCGAATGAGGAGTCCGCCGGCCTTGCAAGCCTGTAAAGAGTCGTGAGGTCGTCACCGTCCGTGAAGATTCCCGCCTGGCCCGGGAGCTCGCTTGTGAATGAAAGGCTGAGGCCCGGCGCAAAACGGATCTGAGGGCTCTCCATCACGCTGAGACTGCCCCAGAGCCCCGTCTCCCGTTCGCTGATGCTGTTGCCCGGCATCATGAGGAGCTGCGAAAGTGCCTTATACGGCGAGGGCTGGAGGGCGAGGGTTGCGCCTGAGAAGTTGAGAAAGACAGCGCAGCATGCCACGGCGGCGCACGACCCGCTCAGAATGACGCTCCGCGAGCGGTTGAGGTCATGGGGGACCCGGACGAAAGCGGCTGCACCGGGCGCGAGGGCGGCGATCGCCGCCGCAGCGATGGCTCCTCCCTCCCCAAGAAGCGGGAACAGCAGCGCAGGCAGCGCGGCCCCGGCCGCGCTGCCCGTCATCGCGGCGCCGGCAACCGCGCCGCTCCTCGCGGGCATGCGCGCGTAGGCGGCGCATGTGGCGAGCCCGGCAAAGAAAAAGGGCAGCGCGAGAAGCAGGTAGACGGCGAGCAGGTAGAAGAGCTGCGCCCCGTCAACGGGAAGTCGGAAGAAATCGAGCGGGATCCGTTTGGCAAGGATGAATGAGCCGAGCGTGCTGATGCCCGCGAGGAGGGAAACCGCGGCACCCATCGGCCGCTCCCGCGCACGCGCGAGCGCGGGCGCGCGCGCGATGAGGACCCCGGCCGCCGCGGACCCGAGCATGGCGATCCCGATCACGAGCGGGGCGAGGTGACTCCACTGCGCGACGGCAAACCACCGGGTAAGCGTGATCTCGTACAGAAGCGATGAAAGAGAGAGCGCGAAAACCGTCGCAAGGGTCATCGGAGGCTCTGGAGGGCCCTCCCGGTCAGCGGGACGAAGAGCGCGCCCGTGATGTACTCGATCGCGTACGTGTTTCCCGTCCTCGTCACACGTACGATGTTCTGCGTGCCGAAGGGGTTGCCGAGGGGCAGGACCATGCGGCCGCCTTCCACGAGCTGGGCGAGCAGGGGAGGCGGGACTGTGCCCACCGCGGCGGTGATCATGACGCAATCGAAGGGCGCCTCCTCTTTCCAGCCGAACCAGCCGTCCCCCGGCCGGGCATGCACGTTCGCGAGGTCAAGCTTTGCGAGCAGCCCGGCCGCCCGCTGCTGGAGGATCGGCTTGATCTCGATCGTAAAGACCTCCTTCGCCAGCCGGGAGAGAACGGCTGCCTGATAGGCCGAGCCGGTCCCGATCTCCAGGACACGCTCGCGGCCGGTGAGGCGCAGGCACTCGGTCATGAGGGCGACGATATACGGCTGGGAAATGGTCTGGCCTTCGCCTATTGGCAGAGGGTTGTCAGTGTACGCCTGGCCGCGCAGGTCCTCGGGCACAAAGAGGTGCCGCTCGACCGCGCGCATGGCGTCAAGAACCCGTCGATCCTTGATGCCGCGCGCCTCGATCTGCTCGGTCACCATGAGGTTGCGGAGCTCCGTAAAGTCCTGCGCGGAAGCGGCCAGGGGGATGACGAGAAGAAGAACCGCCGGGAGTGAACGGGGCATTGCGTACCCTCCGGAGATCATGAGTATAAACCCGGCCTCAGGACCCATCAACACCGTCGAGGAGACCACTTCCCCAAGTCACGCATTTCTGATACGTTACGGAAAATATTGCCTGGTGACTATGGCGCAGGGGAACCACCCGTTCCCATCCCGAACACGGAAGTTAAGCCCTGCCGCGCCGATGGTACTGCCGCTTGACGGTGGGAGAGTAGGTCGTTGCCAGGCTTTTTATTTTCGCGAATGACACGCACAGGCACGGAACAGAGCTATAGGTACTTCGACATCGTCATGGCCGCTTTCGTGACGGTGCTCATCGTCAGCAACATCGCTTCCTCCGCAAAAATTGTCGATTGGGGATTCTCCCTTTTCGGCATCCGGCTGGCCTTTGACGGGGGAACGATCCTCTTTCCCATCAGCTACGTTTTCGGCGACGTGCTCACCGAGGTCTACGGGTACCGCCGATCGCGCCGGGTGATCTGGACGGGCTTCGCATGTCTCGCCGTGTGTGCCGCGGTGCTCTGGCTGGTGCGGATCATGCCTGGTGAGGCGGGCTGGGCCTCCGCGGGCGGGCAGGACGCCTACCTGAAAGCATTGGGCGGCATGAGCACGGGTGGCATTGTCCTGGCCAGCCTCGTCGCCTACTTTGCGGGCGAGTTCAGCAACTCGTTCGTCCTTGCGAAGATGAAGATCCTCACGAAGGGCAGGTGGCTGTGGACGCGCACTATCGGCAGCACCCTGGTCGGCGAGGGCGTGGACACGGCCATTTTCATCACAATAGCGAGCCTGACCGGCGTGTTTCCCTGGTCGATATTCGTCACGCTGGTGCTCACCAATTACATATTCAAGGTGGCGATCGAAGCAATAATGACCCCCATTACGTACAGGGTGGTCCATGCGCTGAAGAGAGTGGAAAAAGTGGACTGGTACGATTACGGGACGGATTTCAACCCGTTCGCGCTGCGCGCGCAGGCGCCGGGCAGGGAAATCAACTGATGTTCGTCCTGTTCACCTCGTAGTGGCTCCATACCTTCTCCGGCTTTCCGTCCCGGATCAGGATGAGCTGGGGTGATTCATGGGTGACGTCGTACGTCTCGGCGACCCAGTTCGACAGGTCGCGCTGCTCGCGCACATTGACCCAGTAGATGGGGAGGTCGGTCTCCATTGCGCGCACCTCCTTTGCCGCCGTGGCGGAGATGCCGCACGTGGTCGAATGCTTGTACACGAGACAGTTTGCGGGCAGAGTTTTTTCTTTCATTGGGATGATGGTGTTCACGTGATTTCCTCTGGCAGGACAAAATTAGATCCGACACCGGTCCGCGTCAAGCCCGCGCGGCCATGGTACAGGCGCCACACGGGGCCGCGCAGGACCTGAGCCCGCCGCATTCGCTCGAAAATCC
The DNA here is from genome assembly GCA_963820435.1 of uncultured Spirochaetota bacterium. GTDB lineage: Bacteria > Spirochaetota > Spirochaetia > SZUA-6 > Fen-1364 > Fen-1364. Next base: position 105,783 of record CAWGAC010000019.1, read on the forward strand.
GCGGAGTACCGCGATGCTCGCGCCCGCGGCTGTTCCACGCTATACTCTCGACTCGGAGGAGTGCCATGGGTGGTTCGTCCAGGGAAAAGCTGCGGGCGGAGCTGCGTATCGGCTGTGGGGGGCCGCGTGCCGTGCGCGCGCCGCGCGGGACGGAGCTCCATTGCAGGGGCTGGCACCAGGAGGCGGCCCTGCGCATGCTCTGCAACAATCTCGATCCCGAAAACGCGGAGAATCCTGATGAGCTGATCGTCTACGGCGGCACCGGCAAGGCAGCTCGAAACTGGCCCTGTTTCGACGCGCTGGTGAGCTCCCTCCTCGACCTCGAGGACGATGAGTCGCTTCTCGTGCAGTCGGGAAAACCGGTCGGGATCCTGCGCACCCATCGTCTCTCTCCCCGCGTGCTGATTGCCAACTCGAACCTCGTGCCCCGCTGGGCCACCTGGGAGCACTTCCACGAGCTCGAAGCAAAAGGCCTGATGATGTACGGGCAGATGACGGCGGGCTCCTGGATCTACATCGGCACCCAGGGAATCCTCCAGGGCACGTTCGAGACATTTGCGGCCCTGGCGGAAAAGCATTTCAACGCGGGCCTGGCGGGAAGGATCGTCGTGAGCGCGGGCCTCGGGGGCATGGGGGGCGCGCAGCCGCTGGCGGTGACCATGAACGACGGGGTAATGATCTGCGTGGAGGTCGACCCTCGACGCATCCGCCGCAGGCTCGATACCGGCTACCTGGATGTCGCGGCTGATGACCTCGATGCGGCCATGGCCATGGCCAGGCGTGCCGCGGATGGAAAGAAGGCGCTTTCAATCGGACTGGAAGGAAATGCGGCGGAGGTGCTGCCGCTCATGGTGGAGAGGGGCTTCATTCCGGACGTGGTCACCGACCAGACAAGCGCGCACGACGAGCTGGGCGGCTACGTGCCCCATGGAATGCCCTACGCGGCGGCCATCGCGCTGCGCGCGTCGGATCCGCGGCGCTACGCCGCCGCGGCCCTGCAGTCCATGGGAAGGCACTGCAGGGCCATCCTCGACATGAAGGATCGGGGCGCGGTGGCGTTCGACTACGGCAACAACCTGCGCGGCCAGGCGCTGAAGAGCGGCCTGGCGAACGCATTCGACTACCCCGGGTTCGTGCCGGCGTACATCCGTCCCCTTTTCTGCCGGGGCGAAGGTCCCTTCCGCTGGGCCGCGCTTTCGGGGGACCCGAAGGATATCGAGGCAACCGATGAAGCGCTGCTCGCCGCGTTCCCGCACAAGACGCGGATGGTGCGCTGGCTTCGCCTGGCCGGCGCGCGGGTGAAGCACATGGGGTTGCCCGCCCGTATCTGCTGGCTGGGCTATGGAGAGCGGGATCGGGCCGGGAAGATCTTCAACGACCTTGTGCGGGCGGGAAAGGTCAAGGCCCCGATTGTGATCGGCAGGGACCATCTGGACGCGGGATCGGTTGCATCCCCGAATCGGGAGACCGAGTCCATGCGGGACGGCTCCGACGCGGTGGCGGACTGGCCGCTGTTGAATCTCATGGTCAATGTGGCCTCGGGGGCGAGCTGGACCTCGTTCCATCACGGCGGGGGAGTGGGGATCGGCTATTCGCTGCACGCGGGCCAGGTCACGCTCGCCGACGGAACCGATGAGGGAGAGCTGAGGGTGACCACGGTGCTCAGGAACGATCCCGCCACCGGCATCATTCGGCATGCCGACGCGGGGTACCCCGAGGCCCTGGAAGCTGCGGCGGAGCGCAAGCTGCGGATTCCCATGAACGAGACCCGCGGCGTATGACACCCCGACTTGTCGAGTGCGTTCCCAACTACAGCGAAGGCCGCAGAAAACCGGTCATCGAGGCAATCGTGGCTCCCTTTCGCGGCAGGGAGGGAGTTCACCTGCTGGATTGGAGGGCGGACCCGGATCACAACCGGCTGGTCGTGAGCCTGGTCGGAGAGCCGGCGCCTTTGCAGGATGCCCTGATGGAATCGGCGCGCGCCGCCATCTCGTCGATAGACCTCCGCGGCCACACCGGCGCGCATCCCCGCATCGGGGCGGTCGACGTAGTCCCCTTTGTTCCCCTCCGCGGCATAACAATGGAAGAATGCGTGGCACTCGCGAGGGATTTCGGCGCTCGCTTCGCGCGCGAAACCGGGGTACCCGTGTACCTGTACGAATCCGCCGCCGTTCGACCGGAGCGGAGAAACCTGGAAGTGGTGCGCAAAGGGCAGTACGAGGCGCTCGTGAAGGAGATCGGCAGTCACGATCGCGCACCCGATATCGGACCTCCGCGTCTGCACCCGAGCGCGGGAGCAACGGCCATCGGCGCACGCCCCTTCCTTGTCGCCTTCAACATCAATCTGCAAAGCACGGACATGGCGGTTGCGCGCGCCATTGCAAAGACGATCCGTGCATCCGGCGGCGGACTCTCTCACGTCAAGGCCGTCGGGGTGGACCTCAAAGAGCGGGGCATGGTCCAGGTGAGCGTCAACGTGACGGACTACACGGTGAACCCGCTGCACGTCGTGCTGGACCTGGTCCGCAAGGAGGCGTCGCAGAGGGGGGTTGCCGTTGCGGAAACCGAGATCTACGGACTGGTGCCGGCCGAAGCGCTTCTTGCCGCGGCCTCTCACTGCCTTCAGCTCGCGGGATTCGAAGCCTCGCAGGTGCTCGACCTGCGGCTCCTGGACCTGCAGGCCGGGGTTTGATCATGCGGTCCCTGCTCATCCGCAATGCGCGCATCTCTACACCCGTGGATGAGGGTCGATCTGCCGCCGGTGCACGGCAGGGAAAAGTTGCTGCCTGGGACAGGGGAGCGCTTCTCTGCCAGAACGGGCGTATTGCGGCAATCGGGGATGAGTCCGCGGTCCTCGAGAGCCTGGGGCCGGCCGAACGCCGAGCGGCGCCGGAAGAGATCGACTGCGGCGGCAGGTGCCTGATCCCCGGGTTCGTGGACCCTCACACCCACCTGTGCTTTGTGCGCCCCCGGGAAAAAGAGTTTCTTGCCCGTCTGGAAGGCGCTGATTACCTGGATATCCTGAAAGCAGGAGGAGGAATCCTTTCTTCCGTTGAGTCGGTGCGCGCAGCCTCCGAAGAGGAGCTTTTCATCGCCACCCGAAGCCGGGCCCTGTCGGCGCTCAGCCTGGGCACGACAACCGTGGAGATCAAGAGCGGCTACGGTCTTTCCACCGAGGCGGAGCTGCGCCAGCTTCGCGTCATCGACAGGGTGGCCCGGGAGACGCCGCTCTCGGTGGTGCCGACCTTCCTCGGCGCGCACGCGGTGCCGGCGGAGATGAGCGGGCGTGCCGATGATTTTGTGGACCTGATCACGCGGAAGATGATCCCCGAGGTTGCGCGCCAGGGCCTTGCCAGGTTCTGCGACGTATTCTGCGAGCAGGGTGTGTTCAGCGTTTCCCAGGCGCGCCTGGTCCTGGAAGCCGCGCGCGCGGCGGGAATGGGTCTCAAGATTCACGCGGACGAGCTTCACGACACGGGCGGCGCGGGTCTCGCCGCTTCCCTTGCAGCGGTCTCCGCCGAGCATCTGCTGGCTGCCTCCGATGAGGGGCTCCGCGCCATGGCCGCTGCGGGAGTGGTCGCGGTGCTTCTTCCCTCAACCGCCTACAGCATGCGCAAACCATTTGCCCGGGGCCGGGCAATGATCGATATGGGCCTGCCGGTGGCGATTGCCACTGACTGCAATCCCGGCTCGTCCTGCACGGAATCCATGCCCTTCGTTTTCGGGCTTGCCGTGCTTCAGATGCGGCTTTCCGTGGCAGAGGCGCTTGTCGCGGCAACCTTGAACGCCGCATACGCGATCGGCAGGGAAGGGGAGTGCGGCAGCCTTGCGCCGGGCAAGGCCGCAGACTTCCTCCTCCTGGATGGTGAGACGCCCGCCATACTCGCTTTCAGGGCGGGGATTTCTCCCGTGGCTGAAGTGTTCAAGGCGGGAACACGGGTGTGGCCGCCAGGAGAAGGTACTTGACAAACATTAACCCCAGGGGTTAATGTTAATGCCAATCTGGCCGTGCTCCAGGTTCTCCCCGGAAGGTATCATCCTTTGCCGATTTCGAAGGATGGATGGCTGGATACGGCTAAAGTTGTCGCCATCATCGTATTGGAGGTTGTCAACTACCATGAACACAAGAATAGAAAATGAGTACGCTCCCCTGAATGTTGCTCCTCCAGGGACGACCCTCGAGGAGGCGCTGGAAGAGCGGGGTATGTCACAAGCAGAGCTCGCAGAAAGGACGGGAAGGCCGAAGAAGACAATCAACGAGATTGTGAAGGCTCAGGCCGCAATCACGCCAGAAACCGCGATACAGCTCGAACGTGTGTTGGGCATCCCTGCTTCATTCTGGATCACTCGCCAGCATCAGTATGATGAATCTGTCGCAAGGGCACATTCGGAGGAACGTCTCGTTGGCTACGTCGACTGGCTGAAGCGGTTCCCGGTTTCCCAGATGATGAGTCTGGGTTGGATTCCTCGGACAGAGTCCCGAGTATCAAAGGTCGAGTCCCTGTTGCGGTTTTTTCGAATCGCCTCACCCGACGAGTGGGAAACAGCACTGATTGCGCCAAGGCTGGGCATAAGCTTCCGTGAATCCGCGGCTTTCAAGACGAATCCGTACGCTCTCTGTGCATGGCTTCGACAAGGAGAAATTCAAGCGTCGGCAGTGAAGAGCAGCGACTTCTCCCGACGTGACTTTGAGGAGGTCTTGGTCAAAGTTCGGAATCTCGTGCGCGATCTGCCGGACGGATTTGACTCCAAGCTTGCGTCTCTCTGCGCTCGCGCGGGTGTCGCTGTGGTCTTTGTACCTTTGATCAAAGGGGTCCACGCGTGGGGAGCCACACGATGGCTCAATACTGGAAAGGCCATGATTCTTCTCTCGCTAAGAGGCAAATATGAAGATGTTTTCTGGTTTTCTTTCTATCATGAAGCTGGCCACCTGCTTCTCCATGGGAAGAAGGAACTGTTCGTCGAAGAAGGCGGCAGGAAGCCAGGCAACGCGGAGAAAGAGGCAGACGATTTCGCGAAAAAGCTTCTCATAGACGATTCATTATGGCAGGCATTTGTCGCAGGAAAGAAGTCGTACTCGGTGGGAGACATTGCCCAATTCGCCTCGAAGGCGGGAGTGTCTCAAGCAATCGCCGTCGGCAGGCTCCAGCATGAAGGGAGAATCGCAGCCGTCCCATCTCAACCACCTGCGGCGCAAAATCGATTTTGGTCCGACAAAGAATTGACCGATGCCCAGCTCCAGTAGTCAGGCCAACCCATGAAGCTCCTAGACTTGACCGTGAGATCGCTCCTTGACGAGCTCGCTTCTGAATCTCCCGCGCCCGGCGGCGGGAGCGTCGCTGCCCTCGCCGGAGCATGCGCCGCCGCACTATGCGAGATGGTGTGCCGCCTCACCCTTGGGAATGCTCGCTTGTCCGATACGTGGCCCTTAATGGGAGGGATCCTTAGCGATGCTTCACGACTGCGAGCGCGTCTCCAGGCTCTCATCGACGAGGACGCGGAAGCGTATTCCGCGGTGGTCGCCGCGCGCCGCCTTCCCAAGGATACGCCCGCGGAGGAGGCGGCCAGGAAGTTGCAGGTCCAGGCGGGAATTGTACGCTCGGCGCAGGTGCCACTGGAGACACTTGAAGCAATCGCGGCTCTTGCGGACCTGGTTGAACGGGCCGCTCAGAAGGGCAATCCGTCCTGCATCACCGATGCGGGGTCCGCGGCCCAGATGATCCGGGCAGGCGCAGTGGCCGCTGCATGGAATGTCAGGGTCAATCTTCCCTCGGTGCGCGATGTGAAGCTGAAGGAAGAGCTGGGGAGTGATACCGCAAGGATTCTCGAGCGAATAATCAAAACGGTCGAGCGGGTTGATGCCATGGTCGAACAACGCCTGAACGAACGGAGCCGCACATGAACACTCTTCTCATCGGCGATGGACCCCTGGGCGTCGACGCACTGACCGCAATTGCGCGCGCGGGGGCCAAGGTCGAGCTTTCACCCCTGGCCAGGGAACGCATCAAGGCCTCCCGGAGCCTTGTCGAGACGTGGGTCAGACAGGGCAGGGCAGTCTATGGCGTGACGACCGGCTTCGGCGCGCTGTGCGATGTGGCAATTGCCCCCGAGCAGACCCGGGCCCTGCAGGAAAACATCCTCATGAGCCACGCTGCAGGCGTCGGGGACCCGCTTCCTCGAGAGGTGGTGAGGGCCACGATGGCGGTGCGCGTTCAGGACCTGTCGAAGGGACACGCAGGGCTCCGCCTCGAGACCCTCCAGGCCCTCGTCGATCTTCTGAACTCCGAGGTCGTTCCCGTTGTCCCTGAAAAGGGGTCTGTCGGCGCGAGCGGCGATCTTGCGCCGATGGCGCACCTGGCCCTCGTGCTGATCGGCAGGGGCGAGGCGTTCTTTCGCGGCGCGCGCATGGGAGGCCGGGAAGCGCTTGCCGCGGCAGGCCTTGCCCCCGTGCACCTCGAGGCGGGCGAAGGGCTTGCGCTCATCAATGGCACGCAGGTCATGGCGGGGATCACCGGTCTTGCCGTGCATGACGCGGCCCGGCTGGCCAAGACGGCGGATATCGCATGCTCCATGAGCCTGGAGGTCCTTATGGGCACCAATGTGGAGTTCGACCCCAGGATCCACAGGGTGCGGCCCCATCCGGGCCAGATCTCGGCCGCGGACAACATGTACCGCATCACCCAGGACAGCGTGATCATGTCCTCCCACAAGGACTGCGGAAGGATCCAGGACGCGTACACGCTTCGCTGCTCACCCCAGGTGCATGGAGCGAGCCGGGACGCGGTGAGCCACGTGCGGCGCGTCGTGGAGATCGAGCTGGATTCCGCCACCACCAACCCGCTCATCTTCGCCGACACCGGGGATTTCCTGCTGGGGGGCAACTTCCACGGGCAGCCTCTGGCCCTGGCAGCCGACTACCTCTGCATGGCAGCGGCCGAGTTTGCAAACATCTCCGAGCGCAGGATCGAACGGCTGGTCAATCCGCAGTTGAGCGGCTTGCCGGCGTTTCTCGTCAATGATTCGGGACTGAACTCCGGCTTCATGATCGCACAATACACGGCTGCCGCGCTCGTCTCGGAGAACAAGGTCCTTTCCCATCCGGCCTGCGTGGATTCCATCCCGACCTCCGCCAACAAGGAGGACCACGTGAGCATGGGCACCATCTCCGCGCGCAAGTGCAGGTCGATCATCCAGAACGCGGAATCGGTGATCGCCATCGAGCTGCTCTGCGCCTGCCAGGCGGTGGATCTCCTGACAAAAGGCAGGCCGGGCCGGGGAACAGAGGCGGCGTACAAGGTCTGCCGGGAAAAGATTCCCGTTCTCGACAGGGACAGGGAGCTTTCCCGCGATATCGAGGCGATGCGGGAGCTGATCATGAGCGGGGAAATCATCCGCAGGGTGGAGGAGAGAGTCGGCCCGCTCGCTTGATGGGCAGCTCAGTAGGCCCGCTCGCCTGAGGGGCTGCACGGCCGGCCTTCGCTGCGCCGCCCCCGGCCCTGGCGTGATGTCAGAGCGTCCCCTGCAAAAAGCGCTGGTAGGCTGCCTGGACTCTTTCGAAGCGTCTGGCAAGCTTTGCCAGGAGCTGCTCTGCCGTGGCGCCGCTCCCCAGCATGCGCCGCGCAAGCGCCCGAAGCTGCGCGGGATCCCGCGGAAGGTTGTGCGTCTGCCTGTCCTCGTAGATCTGAAGGAAATGCTCGACCCGTCGAAGGAACAGATAATCGCTTGAGAGATGCTCCACTGTCTCCGCGGAAAGGATTCCCGCCGTTTCGAGGGCCCTGAGCGCCGGCAGCGTGCCGCCGCAAAGAAGCTCGGGCCGCTGGTGCCCGTGGGTGAGCTGCAGGCCCTGGGCGAGGAACTCCACGTCGCGCAGCCCGCCCAGACCGGTCTTGACGTCCGTCGTGGAAAGCACGCTGCGCGAAAGGCTCTTCAGGGCCTCCCTGCGCAGCCTGTCGATGGAAGCGGCGACCTCCGCATGCGGGTGGGGCGCGCTGAGGAGGCCCTGGACCGAGTCGAGGAACGCGCGCCCTACGGCGAGGTCTCCGGCAACGGGCCGCGCCTTGAGCAGAGCCTGCAGCTCCCAGAGCGCCGCGGACTTCCGGTAGTACTCCGCCAGCGCGCCGAGCGGGAAGACGAGCTGCCCCGAGCTGCCGTAGGGCCGCAGCCGGAGGTCCACCCGGTACGCATATCCCTCGGTGGTGTGCGAAGACAGATCGGTGCCGAGAGTCTCCATGAGACCGGACGCTGCCTCCACGGTATCCTGGTCGTCCTTCGCATCGCAAAGGCCGAGAAGGTCGATGTCCGAGCTGTAGTTGAGCTCCCGGCCGCCGAGCTTGCCGAATGCAATCACGCAGAATCCATGGCCCGCGGCGCCCCGCTTTTCGTCCACTCGCGCGCGGATGCGGGACAGGGCAACGGAGATGACGCCATCGGCCAGGTCCGAGAGCTCCTCCATGATGCGCTGCGTGGGGGTGGCAAGGCAGATATCGCGCGCCCCGATGCGCAGGATCTCCCTGCGGCGGAACCTCCGCAGGGCATCCTGCCACTCCACGCGATCGGGAGTACGAGCCGAAATTCCCTGGAGCTCCTCCGCGATCTCGGCGCTCGAGCGCGGCGCATTGATGATCTCGGGCCTGCCGATGTAGTCGAGCAGGTCAGGATCCCGCACCAGGGTGTCGGCAAGGAACTGGCTCGTGGAAAAAATGCTCAACACCACCTCCAGCCGCATGGGTTGGGACAGCATCTGCTGGAGGTGGGCGTGCGGATCCGGCAGGGCGTGGAGGAACCTCTCCCAGTTGTTGAGCGCCATGTCCGGATCCGGCCTCTGTGAAAGGACATCGCAGGCAAGGATCGCCAGCCGGGCGAAAAGGGTCCGCCTCTCCGCTTCGCCTCCGATGCGCCTGAGGTTGAGAAGCGCACGCGGGGGATCGCTGAATCCCCGGTCCAAGAGCGCCTTGTGCGCGAGCTCCAGGGGAATGGCCTCGGACAGGATCAGGTCCGCCGCATTGACCACGGGCGCTCCCGGCAGGCTGTCCCTGCCGAAGTGCCGCTCCACAAAGGCCCGCACCTCGGCTGAATGCGCTTCGAAATCGAGGTGCAGCCTCTGCGCGGGTGTGTTCTCGGGTCCGGGGGCGTAGCCCATGCGCCTGGCCAGGTGGAGGTACTCGTCGGAGTCAGGCGCGGGAAGAAAGAGATCCTTGGCTGAGCCCCTCAGCATGCGCAGACCGTTGATGAGGTGGCGGAAGAAATGGTAGGCGGCGACCAGCTCGGCGGCCTCCGAATGCTCGACCAGGCCGATGGAGGCCAGGGCGTCGAGGGCCTCATGGATGCGGGGCGTCCGCAGTCTTTTCTCCATCGCGCCGTGCGTGACCTGTAGTATTTGCACGGCGTATTCCAGGTCCACCAGCGCGCCGGCGCTGAACTTCGCGTTCGCGCGGCTTGTTCCGGGGACCGCCCGCGGGGCCGCCGGCAGCGGCGCGGCGGAAGACGCGGGCGCCGGCTCGGTTTTCGTCTTCTCCTCCACCTGGCGCGCCCGCAGGGCGCGCAGCTCCGCCAGGTCGATGCTCTGCGCGGAGTAGACCATCTCATCCCGCAGGCGTTCCACCTGGCTGCCCAGGCTCCTGTCCCCTCCCACTGCCCGCAGCCGCACAAGCGACAGTCTTTCATACGAATGCGCCGGGCCGCCGTTGGCGTAGTACGTACAGAAGCTCTCCAGGCTGCATCCCAGTGGTCCGGCGGCGCCGTAGGGCCGCAGGCGCAGGTCGATGTGGAATATCCCTTCCCTCTTTGCGTGGATGAGCTGAAGCACCTCGCGCACCAGCTTGTCGAAGAACTCGGAATTGTCCAGGCGCTCGGGTCCGGCCGTGGTCCCGCTGTCGCTGTACACAAAGAGCAGCTCGATGTCCGATGCATACCCGAGAGCGACGCCCCCCAGCTTGCCCAGGCCCATGATCGCGCAGCGGACCGGCAGGCCGGCCACGGTGCGGGGCTCGCCGAATCTGCCGCGGAGCGCATGCCAGGCATGGGAGGCGGCGGCGTCCACCACAAGCTCGGCAAGGGCCGTGAGCCTCCTGCTCAGCGTAAGGAAGTCGGATCCCGGCGTGAGGATGTGGTCCAGGTCGAAGAGATAGATCTCCCGGTCCTTGAACTCGTTCAGGCGCCGGGCAAACTCCGCCGTGTCCTTTGCCCCGGCCAGGGCCATCTCCAGACGATCCGGCAGGAGCTCGAGAGGCTCGCAGAAGCTCCTGCCGCTCACGTGGGGCGCCAGCATGGGCAGCAGCTCCTCGTATTGCAGGCGCACGAAGTCCTCCCAGAGAAACGTGCTTGCCCCGAGGAGCTGGGCAAGATCCCGCAGCACGCCCTGGTCGGAGAGGAGCTCGACCCACCGCCCCTGCTGCGGCATCGCGATCACGTTTTTCGTGAGCTGCTCGAAGCGAAGGAGCGCGGCCAGGGGATCCGGCGCGCTCTCCAGGAACGACGTGAACTGCTTCGTGAGGAGAACCGACAGCTTGATCCGGTCGATCCGGGATGGGTCGACTATCGCGCGGCCGCCCGCGTCGACGAACTCGAACTCGTCCTGGATCTTCTCCCTTTCCGTACGGATCGTGACGTGCTCGATGGACACCTCCTGCAGCGTCAGCGCCGTGGAGAATGTGAAGAGAAAGAAGGGCGTGTCCTGGGAGATCACGCGCATCCGGGTGCGTCCCGCGGGAGAAGAGTCCACCTCGATCTGCACCGGGTACAGCACGGCCTCACGCGCGAACCTGATCCGCCCCAACCTGCGCGCGGCCAGCTCGTTCACGGTTCTCCTGGAATCGATCGCCGCCTCCCCTCCGCGCTCCAGGCCGCCGAATACCTCTGCAAGCCGCGCGGCCAGGGCCGGCTCCCAGTCCTCGCTCCAATCACCTTCGGCAACAGCGCCGGTGAACCGGTCTATGATCCGCCTCCGGCGCAGCTCCAGGGACCGCGGCGCCTCCGGCTTTGCCGGGCTCCACGTGAATATGTCACCGGACCTGATATCGAATCCCAGAGACGAGAGAACTCCCGTGATCAGTGAAAACGCCCCGGGGTGATCGAAGGCGAGCACGGTGCAGGCAAGCTCTCCTCCCGGGAGCCGTTCCATCTGCAGCACGGCTGGCCGGGTCGGCGTAATGGATGCCAGCCCCTCCAGGTGGCGCGCAATTGCATCACGGTCGAAGCGCTCGAAATAGCGCGAGTCGAGCCTGGAGACATGCTCCGCGATGAGCCGGGCATCCACGGCGGGCAGCGAGGCCGAAAGCTGTGGTGTGGTCACTGCCGGCATGGAGAAAGCATACGTGCGGGGGCACGGATTGCCAAGGCTCCGCGCGTGATCGGCCTCTTGGTCGGCACTTCAAGATCCCCGGTCTGCCTATAGAAGGAAACAATACTGTTCCCTTCTGGAAACACTTTTTCCCTGATAATCCTGCATCTGAGAAGACAAGTGTTACCGAAGAGAAACACTCGCGTGCAATTCTCGTGAGGCCTGCATCAGGGTTGGCAGTCCTAGGCAATAATTCCTTTTATAATAATGAGTTATAAACAACATCGGCTGTTGCTCCATGGCACATGTTTTGCATACCTTCTAGCAATTAGGAGGTTCCCAGAAATGAGAGCACGTTTTGCACTAGTAATGGCCCTCGTCCTGCTGGTCCTGCCGACCATGGCCTTCGCAGGAGGCGGCCAGGAAGGCGCCGGGTCCAAGCTTGCTGTCGGTGTCGTCCTGCCCACGAAGGACGAGCCAAGGTGGATCCAGGACCAGACCCGGTTCCAGGATGCATTCAAGAAGGCCGGCTATAATGTCCAGATCCTGTTCAGCCAGGGAGATTCCGCCAAGGAGAAGGCGAACGTAGAGTCCCTTATCTCCGGCGGCGTCAAGGTCATCATAATCTGCCCCCAGGATGCCTCAGCGGCGGCCGCAGCGGCGGATGAGGCCCGTGCGGCGGGGATCAAGGTCATCTCTTATGACAGGCTGATCCGTGACACGGCATCCGTCGATTACTACGTGACCTTCGACAGCGTCGCGGTTGGCGCGGCGTGGGGCACGTACCTCGTGAAGAACGCCTCCGGAAAGGGCAACAACCTGTACCTGTACGCAGGCGCCGCTTCGGACAACAACGCGTTCCTCTTCTTCCAGGGCGCGTGGAGCGTCCTTCAGCCCAAGATCGCGGACGGCACCTTCACCATCCGCAACTCGAGCGAAGCGATTAACCTCCAGGGCAAGGCCAACCTCACCCGGGACGAGATGGGAAAGATCATCGGCCAGGTCACCACGAACTGGAACTTCAACGATGCCAAGAACCTGACGGAAGCCAACCTGACCTCGGCTTCCAATGATGCCAAGGGCACCGTGTACATCTGTGCGCCGAACGACGGCACGGCCCGTGCCATCGCGGACGCCTTCGCCGCCGACAAGGCGGTCAAGAAGTACTACATCACGGGCCAGGACGCGGAGAAGGCTTCCATCCAGTACATCATTGACGGCAAGCAGTCGATGACCGTCCTGAAGGACGTCCGGGTGCTTGTGAACGACGCCATCGCGGCGGCAATCGCCTACCTGAAGGGTCAGACACCGGCAAAGACCAATTCGTACAACAACGGCAAGGTCGACGTCCCTGCCAAACCGTCCGCCATCGTCACCGTGACGAAGGACAACGTGAAGGCGACGATCGTCGATTCCGGGTATTGGCCCGCAAGTGAGTTCACGGGACTCTGATCCTGACGTCTCTCCAATAAAGTGATCCAACAGGAACAGCGGTGGACACGTCCGCCGCTGTTCCTGTAATATAGCGGCCACGGTATTCCGTGGCATTTGCCATGGGAGCCTGTTCGCATCTTCGTGGAAACGGAGCCGAAATGAGTACGCCCATACTGGAGATGAGAAACATCACCAAGACGTTCCCCGGAGTGGTCGCCCTGGACAACGTCAGCTTCCAGGTGCAGGAGCACGAGATCCACTGCCTCGTGGGGGAGAACGGCGCGGGAAAATCCACGCTGATGAAAGTACTGAGCGGCGTGCACCCCCACGGCGAGTATACGGGAGACATCATCTTCGGGGGAAAAACGCTGGCGTTTCGGGGCATCGCGGACAGCGAGAAGGCCGGTATCGCCATCATCTACCAGGAACTGGCGCTTGTGCCCGAGATGACGGTGTATGAGAACATCTTCCTCGGCAATGAGGTGGGCAACGGCTTCACCGTGGACTGGAATGAAACGATCAAGAGGGCGCATGAAATGCTCGGGAAGGTGCGGCTGACCGTGAACCCCGCCACGAAGGTGAAGGACCTCGGGGTCGGCAAGCAGCAGCTCATCGAGATCGCCAAGGCCCTCAGCAGGGACGTGAAGCTTCTCATCCTGGATGAGCCCACGGCGGCCCTGAACGAGGACGACTGTGAGAACCTGCTGAACCTCATCCGCGGACTCAAGGAACACGGCGTCACGTGCGTGCTCATCTCCCACAAGCTCAAGGAAGTCATCAGGATCGCAGACACGGTCACCGTGCTGCGCGACGGCCAGACCATCTGCACGCTGAGCGCCCAGCGCGGCGAGGTCTCCGAGGGGGTGCTGATCAAGCACATGGTCGGCCGGGAGATCGACAACATCTACCCGAAGAGAAAACACGTGCGCTCCGACGAGACCATGCTTGAAGTGAAGAATTGGAGCGCCTATGATCCGAACCTCGGCAGGACGATCCTGAAGGACATCAACTTCCGGGTGAAGAAGGGTGAGATCGTCGGCTTTGCCGGCCTCATGGGCTCGGGACGCACGGAGCTTGCCAAGAGCATCTTCGGCAACCCGGACGGCTACCGGATCCAGGGCGAGATGCTCATGAAAGGCGAAAGCAGGCATTTCTCGCATCCCCGGGACGCAATCGATTCAGCCGTGGCCTACGCGACGGAGGACAGGAAACGCAACGGGCTGATCCTGATCCAGGACGTCAAGCAGAACATCACGCTGGCCAACCTCCGCGAGATCTCGCGCCGCGGCATTATGAACGCCAACGCGGAAGTGAAGGTTGCCGATGAGTACAAGAACGCGCTGAGCATCAAGACCCCGAGCCTGGAGCAGACGGTTTCCAACCTGAGCGGCGGCAACCAGCAGAAGGTGTCCGTGGCCAAGTGGCTGTTCGTCAAGCCGCAGGTGCTCATCCTGGACGAGCCCACCCGGGGGATCGACGTGGGCGCAAAGTACGAGATCTACACGATCATGAACAGGCTCGTCGAGCAGGGCATGAGCATCATCATGATATCCTCGGAGCTGCCCGAGATCCTGGGCATGAGCGACCGCATTTACGTTGTCTCCTCCGGAAAGATCGCCGGCGAGGTACCGACCGAGGAGGCGACCCAGGAAAAAATCATGCAGCTTGCAACAAGCTGAGGAGGCGTCCGTGACCGTCAAAGATCTGCAGAAGGCGCTGCGAGCGAACATCCGCGACTACGGCATGTACTTTGCGCTGCTCACTATCATCATCATCTTCACAATCACGACCAAGGGCCTTTTCATCTCCTCCCGCAACATCAGCAACCTCATGAACCAGACCGGCTACATCGCCGTGCTGGCCGTTGGAATGACGCTCATCATCGTCATCCGGCACATCGACCTGTCGGTGGGATACCTGTCGGGCTTCCTCGGCGCCATTGCCGCAATCGGGCTCGTGTTCTGGCACCTGCCGGTGTACGTTGTCATCCCGATGGTCCTCGTCCTCGGGGCGTGCGCGGGGCTCATCACCGCCTTCCCGGTGGCTCAGTTGGGAATTCCCGCCTTTGTCGCGTCCCTTGCCGGGTGGCTCATCTACCGTGGTGCCCTGCTGCTGGTCACACTGAGGTCCGGCACGATCATCATTCCGGACAAGATATTCACCGCGATCGGCAACGGCTACGTTCCCGACATCTTCCCTTCCGCGGCGCTCCTCCCCGGGGTGCACAAGCTCACCCTGTTCCTGGGCGCCCTGGCCATTGTCTGGTACATCATCAGCCAGATCCGCAGCCGCCGCAGCAAGCTCGCTTACAGCTTCGAAGTGCTTCCCATGGACATGTTCGTCCTCAAGCTCGTGCTCATATCCGCCGTCCTTGCGCTCATCACCTGGGTGCTTGCAGGATATAACGGGCTTTCGTGGACGCTCGTGATCATGCTGATCGTTGTGGCCGTCTATGACTTCATTACCACCCAGACGGTGCTCGGGCGGCACATCTACGCCGTGGGCGGCAACCCCGAGGCCGCCGAGCTGAGCGGCATCAGCGTCAAGAGGATCACGTTCCTCGTCTTCGGATCCATGGGGATGCTCTCGGGGCTCTCGGGCATGCTTTTCGCTTCCCGCTTGCAGTCCGCAACGACCACCGCGGGGACCCTGTTCGAGCTGGATTCCATTGCCGCGGCATTCATCGGCGGCGTGTCGGCAGCGGGGGGCGTCGGAAAGATCATGGGGTCGCTGGTCGGCGCGGTGGTGTACATCGCCCTCACGAGCGGCATGAACCTCATGGGCACCGACATCTCGTCCCAGTACATCGTCAGGGGCGCGGTGCTGGCGGCGGCCGTGATCTTCGATGTGACCGCGCGGCGTGCCCGCCGTTAGCGCCGCGCGGGCGGCCCCCCGGCCGCCCCTCCGCATTTCACGGCAATGAGACTGAGGACAAAGCTCCTCGCCGGGATCCTCGTCACGCTTCTCCTGCAGATCGCCGTGACGGGCACCTTCACCCTTGCCTCTTTTCTCTCCGGGACCCGCGACTCCATGGAGACGGACCTCCGCAGGGACTGGGACCGCGCGCGCGCCAACGTGGAGGAGCTGAAGCACAGGCTGTACACCGACATCTACCATCTTCGTTTCTCCCTGCAGACCGGGCAGGTCGCCTCTGCCTCCGGGGAGTCCCTGCGGGAGCTGATGCGCTACTTCATCAGCCTGACCAACGCGGACCGCATCATCCTGGTGGACGATCCAGGCGCCGTTGTCGTGGACGTGCGCGCCGGTATCGGCCAGACGGCGGACGACTTCCCTCTTGCGCGCCTGCGGCCCGACGAGTATCGCTTCCCGCGCAACCAGTTTGTCGCGGCCCTGGACCGGGCCGGGGTGCTGCGCCTTTTCCTCGTCACCGGCGCCACCGTGGACGCGCGGGGGGGCGCCGTGCGTCACCTGTACCTGGTGACGGACGTGCAGAAGAGCCTGTCCGAGGCGAACTGGGAAAGCACGGGGACGGAGATCGCCTTCTTTGTCGGAAAGACTCCGGTCGGTTCGGCCTCCGAGCTTCGGCCCTTCGAAACCGAGGGCCCCCTTCGCGGCCGGACAATGCGCTTCGGCGACCACCCTTACAGCGTGTACTCCCGCCCGCTCTCGGCCGATCTGCCGGACAAGCTCTATCTCGTCTCTTCCCGTTCGCTCCTCGCGGAGCGGCTGTACGTGCGCTCCGTGCTCCTCTCCTACCTTACCGCGTTTCTCGTGACCCTGGCCGCATCCCTGTTCCTGGCGGCCGGCATCACCGCTCCGATCATCTCTCCCTTCAGCCGCCTGAGCCAGTGGCTGCATCGCTATATGGATACGGGCGAGGTGGGCGCGCTTGCCATCCGTTCCCGCGACGAGATCGGGTTCCTTGCCGGCGCTTTTCACGAGATGGTGAGCACCCTGATACGCGAAAATGGGATCATCGCGGACCAGCTCGAGCAGATCAGCCTGCTGCACGCGTATAACGAGCGGATCATGAACAGCATCCAGGCGGCCGTGGTCGTGACCGACGCGGCGGGGTCCATCGAGTTCTGCAACAGCTACTTCGCCGGATTGCTCTCCACCGACTTCCCCGCCCTGCGGGGTCTTCCGTTCCGCGACGTGCTGAAGCGCTGCATGACGCTGCGCGGCGGCCGCCTCGACGGGACGTCCCTCGCGCTGGATCGGGAATCGGTTGTCGAAGGCCTGGAGATGGCGCGGCCGGACGGACAGCCCCTGCACTTCACCGCGAAGATATCCACCATCGCGCTCTCCGGGAGCAGGCGGGGGTCGTTGATCGTGCTGGAGGATATCACCGCCGCCGAGCGGTTCTGGGCCGGCATGACTATCGCGGACAAGGTGACCTCCCTCGGGATCCTTTCCGCGGGGATGGCGCACGAGATCAACAATCCGCTCGGCTCGATTCTCTCGCACGTGAATTACCTGAAGGCCGTGGAGCGGGAGGGGGACAAGCTCGACTCCCTTTCCTGGATCGAGAGCGAGACCAATCGGATCGCCGCCCTTATTTCGCGCATCCGCGCCTATTCGGCGCCCACGGGGGGCCGCGAGGCGCGGGCCGATCTCAACCAGGTGACCGGGGAAACGGCAGAGGTCGTGCGTTTCACGCTCGCCCATCGGAATGTGAGCCTCACGCTTGACCTCGCCCCCGAGCTCCCCGCGGTGGTGTGCGCGCCCGACGAGCTCAAGCAGGTCATTCTCAACATCCTCCTGAACGCCTGCGAGGCCTGCGAGGACGGCGGGGCCATACGGATGTGCACCTCGCGGGACGGTGACGGCCGCGCGCTGCTCTCCATTGCGGATGACGGCGTCGGCATCGACCCCGCACACATGAAGAGCATTTTCGATCCCTTTTTCACCACGAAGTTTGCTACGCAGGGCAACGGCCTCGGGCTGTCGATCTGCTACGCGATTGTCAAGCGGGTCGGCGGTGACATCCGCGTGGCGAGCGTTCCGAAGAAGGGAACCGAGGTGGAGGTAGTCCTCAGTGTACATGAACGTCCTGATCGTGGATGACGAGCCGGGCCTTCGCAACGGGCTCGCCAAGCTCCTGGGGCTCCAGGGCTACCACACGCAAGAAGCGGCGAGCGCGGCGGAGGCACGGAAGATCCTCGCGCGCGCCGAGATTCATCTCCTCCTCCTCGACCTGCGGCTCGGCCAGGAGGACGGGGTTGCGTTCCTGCGGGAGCTGAAGAGCGAGGAGCCGTCGATTCCCGTGATCATCATCACCGGGCACGGGGACGTGGCAAGCGCGGTGGAGTGCATGAAGGCCGGCGCGTCGAACTACATTTCCAAGCCCATCGATCATCCGTTGCTGCTCTCCATTCTGGAGAAGGAAAGATCAGTGATGAACGATCGGATGGCGACATTCGCGTTTCGTGAATCGCTGCGTTCCGCCGCGCGGGTGCGCCTGGCAAGGAGCTGCTCCCCCGAGATTCGCGAGATCGAGCGGGTGGTCGAAAAGGTGAAGGATTCCGACGTCCCTCTGCTGCTCCTGGGTGAGACCGGCACGGGCAAGGAGGTGGTGGCAAAGACGATCCACTACACCGGTGTGTACCGCGATCGGCCGTTCATCGGGCTGAATTGCGCCTCCCTCAACGAGAACCTCATGGAGAGCGAGCTCTTCGGTCACGAAAAAGGCGCGTTTTCCGGCGCCGTGACGCGCAAAATCGGCAGGTTCGAGCTGGCGGGCAATGGGACGCTGTTTCTCGACGAGATCGGGGACATGAGCCACGCCATGCAGGCCAAGCTCCTGCGGGTGCTTCAGGAGCGCACCCTGGAGAGGGTGGGCGGCACGAAACCCGTCTCCGTCTACTGCCGCCTCATTGCGGCGACGAACAAGGACATCACCGTGCTCCGATCCAGCGGCGTCTTCCGCGAGGACCTCTACTACCGGCTCAGCACCGTGACGCTTCGCCTCCCGGCCCTTCGGGATCGCGCCCGCGACATCCCCGCGCTCGTGCAGCTCTTCGTGGAGGAGGCGAACGCTACCTACGGCCGCGCCGTGCGCACCATCCCCGATGTCCTCATGCGGAGTCTCGAGACGCACGCATGGCCCGGCAACATCCGCCAGCTCCGCAATGTCATCACCAACGCCGTCATCCTGAGCGAGGGGGAGGAGATCTCCACGCTCGAGCTCGGCGAGGGGGGAGGGAGCGAGGAGCAGATCCCCCTGCACGGAGACCTGCGCACAACGATGAGGCGTCACATCAACGAGCTGGAGAGAAAGATCATTCGCTCCGCGCTCGATACGAACAGGGGAAACATCTCCCGCGCCGCCACGCGGCTGGGAATCAGCAGAAAGACGCTCTATGAAAAGATGCGACGCCATGGCCTGTAGCTGCCTTGCCGCCCGCCCGGGCCGCCGGCTCATTCCCCTGCGGAGCGTGTCCAGGAGGTCCCGGCGATGAATCGTTTTCGAGCTCTCTGCGCCGCATTCTTCTTCGCGGCGGGCGCCGTCACCCTCTTTGCGGCCGGGTCCCCTGAGTCGTCGCAGGGGCACAGCCTCGAGATCTTCAGCTGGTGGACGGCCGGTGGAGAGGCGGAGGGACTTGCCGCCATGTTCGACATCTATCATGCAAAGTACCCCGGGATCGGCATCTTTAACGCGACGGTCGCGGGCGGCGCGGGGTCAAACGCGAAGTCGGTTCTTGTCACCCGAATGCGGGGGGGCAATCCGCCGGATTCTTTCCAGGTTCATGCCGGCCACGAGCTGATCGACTCCTGGGTGGTGGCGGGGAAGATGGAGCCCATCACGTTTCTTTTCCGCGATAATGGCTGGCTGGACTCCTTCCCCGCCGGGCTGGTCAAGATCATCTCCTATAAGGGAGAGATCTACAGCGTTCCGGTGAATATCCATCGATCGAACATCCTCTGGTACAACAAGAAGATCTTCGCGGAGAACCGCCTCACTCCGCCGGAGAGTCTCGATGGTCTGCTCTCCGTGGCGGATGAGCTGGCGCGCGCAGGTGTGACCCCGCTCGCCCTGGGGGACAACGGCGTCTGGGCCGCCGTCCACCTGCTGGAAAGCGTGCTTCTGGGAACCATGGGGCCGACGAAGTACCAGGGGCTCTGGTCCGGCGCGACAGACTGGGACGGCCCCGAGGTCAGGGCTTCGCTCACCCGGTTCGCATCTCTTCAGAGGTATGTGAACACCGACCATGCCGCCTTGAGCTGGGACGCGGCGGTGCAGTACGTGATCGACGGCAAGTGCGCCATGACCATCATGGGCGACTGGGCCGAAGGCTACTTCAAGGCGAAGGGATGCACGCCCGGCCGGGAGTTCGGCTGGGTGCCCTCGCCGGGCACCCGGGGCAGTTTCCTCATGCTCTCCGACTCCTTCGGCCTCCCCAAGGGGGCCCCGGACAGGGACGCGGCGGTCAAGTGGTTGACCGTGGCGGCGTCCCGCGAAGGACAGGACGCGTTCAATCCGAAGAAAGGCTCCATCCCCTCCCGGACCGACGGGGATCGGGCCCTCTATGACCTGTATCAGAAGTCGGCCATGGATTCATTCCGCTCGGACACCATCGTGCCGAGCGTGACGCACGGCGCGGCGGCGGCGGAGTCCTGGGTCAATGACATCCAGGACACAATCGCGCTCTTCATCTGCGATCTCAATGTGGACAAGGCGGCTGCAGGGCTGCAGCGGGCGGCGCGGAAATACGTGAAGTAGCGGGAACAGGTTCCCGCAAGAAAAAGAGGGGCCCTCGCGCGAGGGCCCCGTCGGAGGCAGGAGGACCCTAACTTATATATCGAAGTACAGCATGTACTCCCACGGGTGCGGCCGCAGGTCGAGAGCGAGCACCTCGTTTTTCATCTTGTAGTCTATCCATGTCTCGATCACGTCGGCGGTGAACACGTCGCCCTTCAACAGGTACTCGTGATCGTTCTGAAGCGCCTTGAGCACTTCACGGAGTGATCCCGGCGTCTTGGGCACAGCGGCCAGCTCTTCGGGAGGCAGATCGTAGATGTCCTTGTCCAACGGCTGGCCCGGATCGATCTTGTTCTGGATGCCGTCAATGGCCGCCATGAGCATGGCCGAGAAGGTGAGGTAGGGATTGCTGCTGGGGTCGGGACAGCGGAACTCGAGCCTCTTCGCCTTGGGTGAAGGGGAGTACATCGGAATGCGGATTGCCGCGCTCCTGTTCCTGCGGGAGTAGGCAAGGTTCACGGGCGCCTCGAACCCGGGGACCAGCCGCTTGAAGCTGTTCGTCGTCGGGGTCGCGAAGGCGAGGATCGACGGCGCGTGCTTGAGCAGCCCGCCGATTGCGTGGAGGGCCATCTGGGAGAGCCCCGCGTAGCCGTCACCCGCGAAAAGGTTCTTGTTGCCCTTCCACAGGGAGACGTGCACGTGCATGCCGCTTCCATTGTCGCCGAAAAGCGGCTTGGGCATGAATGTGACCACCTTGCCGTGCTTCTTGGCGGTATTTTTGCAGACATACTTGTACTTCAGCACATTGTCCGCCATGGTCACCAGGTTGTTGAAGCGCATGTCGATCTCGCACTGGCCTCCCGTGGCCACCTCGTGATGCTGCGCCTCGATGGGGATGTCGATGGACTCCAGGGTGAGCATCATCTCGCTCCTGATGTCCTGCAGCGTGTCATTGGGCGGGACCGGGAAGTAGCCTTCCTTGTACCGGATCTTGTAGCCGAGGTTTGGATTCTCCTGACGGCCCGTGTTCCACCGCCCTTCGACAGAGTCGATATGATAGTAGCCTTCATGCTCGTTCTGGTCGTAGCGGATGTCATCGAAGATGAAGAACTCGCACTCGGGCCCGAAGTAGGGAACGTCGGCCAGACCTGTTCCCTTGAGGAACGCCTCCGCCTTGCGGGCGATATTGCGCGGGTCTCGCGTGTAGTCCTCTCCGGTCAGCGGATCGCAGATGTTGCAGATCACCGCCAGCGTCTTCGCTGCAAGGAAGGGGTCGACGAACGCGGTGTCCGCCACGGGCTTCACGAGCATGTCCGACTCGTTGATCGCCTGCCAGCCGCGGATGCTCGAGCCGTCGAAACCCAGCCCCTTCTCGAACACCTCCTCTGTCAGCTCGCGGGCGGGAACGGAGAAGTGCTGCCACAGGCCGGGAAAGTCCATGAACCTCAGGTCCACGACCTCCACCTTCTCTGTCGCGATGAACGATACGATCTCCTTTGGTGTCTTGCCGATACTCATGTATTCCTCCTTGGTATTATTACCCCTCCCGGGCTTCGGCCGAACGCCGCAGGAGGGGGTCAGGGGATATTGCTCCCCACTCCTTGATTAGCAAGTTTCATGCCAGCATTTGTGATTTCGATAATTGCATACGGTATATAAAATTAGGTAATTTTGCCCGACGGCGCTCCACTCGCCCTTGATACGCCGAATGTAGGAAAAAGGGGCGATATGCTACAGAAATGTAGCTTTATTGATGACCCGAAGTCTCCGCCGGTTCGGCTTGCCTGCGCCGGCGCGATTCTCCGCCCCGCGGCGTGGTGAAACTGGAAACCGGCACTATGCGGTACTATACTTTTCTCCGGGCGCATTCTGAAGATATGGCGGGAAAACCTGGGACATCCAAGTATATGCTGACCTCAAGACCGGCCGGAAGGCCATGGCTCTTACTGTGTCCGCTGCTGGTCCTGGCCGCGGGTTGCGCGCCCGGCATCCCACCGACCGTGTTCACCACCACCCCCGCGGATGGAAGCGGGAACGTGCCCGTCACCGCCAGTATCACCGCGACCTTCAGCAGCTCCATGGATGCGACGACGATTACCGCCAGCACTTTCACCCTGTCGCAGGGAGATACTCCCATCCCGGGCGCGGTGACATGCTCGGGAAAAACCGCGATATTCACGCCTGCGAGCAACCTGGCGGGCAACGCGGTGTTCACGGCGACTATCACCACCGACGTGAAAGATGCGGCCGGGGTCGCCGTCGCACGCAATCGGATGTGGACTTTCATGACGGTCGCGGGCCCTGCCGGCAGCACGGGTATGTATTTCGTGTATACGTTCGGTGCGAACCCCTGGACCCGGTCATCCCTCCCCGTCACTCTGACAAATGGTGCGAACATCGTTTCTCAATCAGCCAACCCGGACGGCTCGGTGACCCTCACGATCGCCAATGCGTCCGGCTACGAAGACAACGGCTTCTATTACTTCGCGGGGACTCTTTCGAACTTGGGTTCTCTCCGTGTTGTCGGAACGGGGACTTTTTCCGCCAACCTCTACCTGGATGTTGATAACGATGGCGAGTTCTTCACGTGGGGCCCCCCGGCGCCACTGTGTTTTCAGGGCTCGGCGCCGACCTGTTCTATACCGGTCCTTCCTCTGTCAGCGGCGTTCTCATTTTCGATGCGACTACCGTGTTCGGCGGCTATACGTTGCCTCAACTGAGGGCCGGCGCGCTGGCGGGCGTGAACGCCAATACGCGCGCCGGCATCTGGATCGGGATTTCCACCTCGTCGGGGAGCCAGACGACGACGATCGTCTCGGTGAGGCCGAACTGATGAGCAGGAAAAGCTTTCTGTCCGCGGCGATAGTCGCCTCGATTCTCCTCGTGCTCCTCGGCGGCTGCAGCCTGCTCGGCATCGACGTCCAGGATCGCCTCTCCCTGTTCATCTCCCTGCTGAATGCCTCTGACAGGTCCGCGATAAACGCCCAGTTCGACCAGTCCGCGACTCAAAACCTCCCCCTCATGGATGCCACCTGGTGGAACACGAATTTCCCTTCGCCGCCCGATACGGACCATCTCTACACCATCACTCTCCTCGACTATTCGGACCCGGCGAACGTGCTCGCCACCATCATGGGACCTCCCGCTTTCAATTCGAACACCGGGGTCCCACGAAACGCCGTCCTGGTGATGAGCAAGGAAGGCACCGACTGGTTCATCGAGCAGCTCTCCCTCGACATGAGCATCACCGCGTTGATCCGCTAGAGCGTCGAAGCGGTCCCCTGCAGCCCTCAATGCGGGAGATTGTTCCTGTGCTGAGCCTGGTGCTACACTCGGGGTCCGCACAGGAGGGGGAGTGGGAGTCCTTGTCGGCATGGTGGAGGGACATTTCTTTCCGTGAGCAAGCTCTCTATCGTCAAGCTCGTTGCGGGCGGCGAGGGCCTCGGATACGCGGCAGGGAAAGCCGTATTTGTTCCCGGTGTCCTGCCGGGGGAGACGGTGCGCGTCCGGGTGGTGGAACAGCGCCGCGACTTTGACCGGGCTGCGCTCCTGGAGGTGCTCAAGCCGTCGCCGCACCGTGTGCCGCCGCCCTGCCGGCTGGCCGGAGTGTGCGGGGGCTGCGATTGGCTGCACATCCGCTACGAGGAACAGCTCGCTCAAAAGGTGAAAATCGTTCGCGAAACTCTGCTCCGAACAGGGCGGATCGCGCGGGATACCATCGAGATCGAGCCTTCCGCTCCCCTGGGTTCGCGCTCCCGTGCCCAGATCCACCGGGACAGCAGGGGTCGGCTCGGCTACATGGGCGCGGGCAGCAATCGAATCGTGCCCGTTGAAGCCTGCCCGATTGTCGTGGGGCCGATCGAGGGGGTGTTCAAGGGCTCGGTGCCCGGTCCGGAAGGTCTTGACCGGTTCACCGTGTTCAGCAATGGAGAATATGTCGCCGCGGAGGGAATCGATGAGGATCGTGACCTCATGGCGCGCGTCTGCGGGCGCGAGATTGTGTTCTCCGTGGGCTGCTTTTTCCAGTCCAATCTCGCGGTTCTGGACAAGCTCGTTCCCTGGGCCCTGGAGGGCCTCTCGGGGAGCACGGCCGCCGACCTCTACTGCGGCGTCGGCCTCTTCGGCTCCTTCCTCTCCGCGCGTTTCTCCCGCATCATCTGTGTCGAGTCGAGCGCAATGAGCCTTTCATACGCGCGTCGCAATGTCGTGGGGCCTGCGCACGAGTTTTTCCCCATGAGCGTGGAGCAGTGGATCACATCGGGAGCGGCACGGGGTCCTTTTGACGCGGCCGTCGTGGATCCGCCGCGCCCGGGGCTGGGCGCCGAGGCGCGCGACTGGCTCTCCGGCGCGGGCATCGAGCGGCTTGTGTACGTGTCCTGCAATCCCGTTACTCTCGCCAGGGACCTTGGCGGGCTTTGCGACACGGCATTCGTCCTGGACGACCTGCGGCTCTTCGACTTTTATCCGCAGACATCCCACATCGAGGCAGTGGCAAAGCTGTCGCGCAAGGCAAGCCGGTGAAGAAGCCGGAGCTCCTCGCCCCCGGTGGCAGCTTTCTCGGCGCTCGCGCCGCATTCGAGGCCGGCGCGGACGGCGTTTATCTCGGACTGAAGGAGTTCTCCGCCCGCAAGGCGGCGCAGAACTTCTCCCTGGATCAGCTGAGGAGGATCCGTCAGCTCGCAGCGGACAAGGGCAGAAAAGTATACGTGGCAGTGAACACCGTCATACGCGAAGCGGAGCTCGACCGTCTTTTCGAAACATTCAGCTGGCTGGCCGCGCTGGCCGTTGACGGCGTCATAGTCCAGGACCTCGGCGCGTATGATTTACTCAGGAAGGAGTTTCCCCGGCTTCCCATCCATGCATCAACCCAGATGGCGGTCCACAACGACGCGGGACTGCGCATGGCAGAGGAGCTGGGCATACGGCGGGTCATCCTCTCCCGCGAGCTTACACTGGATCGTATCCGCGGGATGCGGGAGCGGCACCCGAACATCGAGCTCGAGGTCTTCATCCACGGGGCGCTCTGCTACAGCTTCTCAGGGGCCTGCCTCGCCTCGTCGGCGCTCACGGGAAGGTCGGCCAACCGTGGCGACTGCGCGCAGATCTGCCGCAGCCTTTTCCACGATGAATCGGGGGAGCGCGAAGACGGTCACTTCTTCTCCAGCCGCGACCTGTTCCTGGGTCGTGACGTGCTCGAGCTCGCGAGCATCGGAATCGACGCCCTCAAAATCGAAGGCCGCATGAAATCACCCGAGTACGCATACAACGTGACCAGGTTGTACCGCGAGATCCTGGACCGCGGAAGAGACTTGCCGGAGGAGGAATACGCGGAGCTCGTCCGCCGAGCTGATCTCAGCTTTGCCAGGGAGAAGACAACCGGATGGCTGCACAGCCCGGCAGGCTCGCAGCTCATCGATCAAGGCTACCCCGGGCACAGGGGCTCCCGGCTGGGGACCGTGGAAAGTGTGAACGCCAGGGAAATGCGGATTCTCCTTGGCGAGGACCTCTCGCTGCGAGATGGCCTCGGCTTCTTCCCCGAAGGGGCTCGGGAGCCGGTGATCTTTTCCGTGTCCCGCATCACGAAGGCCGGCCGTGAGATCAAGTTTGCGCGGGCAGGTGAGACCGTGAGCGTCGAAGTGGTCGTCGGCAGGGCTTCCGCTCCTGGCGGAAGGCCGCCCGGACCAGTGTTGCCACGACCTGGCGCCGAGATACGGCATCTCTCTTCCCGGTTCCTCGATCTTCCCATGCCCAAGGAGGCTGGTTTTCCACTCTACAGGATCCCGCTCGACATGCACGTGGGCGTGTCGAATGTCACCGGGTACGGTGACCGCAAGCCGGGTGTTCTTTCCGTGCGCGCGGCCGGGTACCCTGTATTCGAACGTGTCGTCACGATTGATGCGGCATCCAGGAGAAGGCCATTTATCGAAATACTTGCGCGCGTGCTGGGAGAATCGGGGGACTCGGTTTTCATGCCGGGAAACCTGTCATTTGCGAATGAGACAGGCCTTGCTGACGATGAGGTGTTCGTTCCGCCTTCCCAGTTGAAGAAGGCCAAGAACGACCTTTATTCGTTTCTGGATAAGGCATTCATATCTTCATCGAAACCGGCAGCAACGTCCCGCAAGGCGGCGCCTCTTCAAGTTGTCCAAAGCACGATCAGTTCCCGCGATCTCGCCTTGCTTGCGCATCGAGAGGCTTTGGCGCCCCGGGATGAGCCCGCGGATCGCGTTCCACTTCCCTTCGCTGCAGTCGATCCTGGCGAGATTGATCCGCGGCAGCTCCTCCTGCATGCAGGTTATCGCTGGCTGCCCCTCCCGCCCGTGCTGCTCGATGACGGACGCTGGACCGAGGCACTGCAAGTGCTGGCGGAGGGGCGCCCGGACGCGAAGTTTGCCATCGGTCTGAACAACCTTTCCCATCTTGCGATTGCCGCGGCGCTCGGCGCGCAGCAGAACATCTCTTTTTTCGCAGACTTCTACCTGTACGTCGCAAATCACCGCGCCCTCTCGTTCATCAGGGAACGCGTGCCGCGGCTTGTCTTTGCATATGCGTGGATCGAAGGGGAGAGAGGAGAAGAGGCGGAGATCGGGGCCAGGGCCGGCGAGGTCACACGGAATCTGCCGATTGTCGCTCTCGCTCCTGATTTCAGGCCGCCCCTTTTCTACAGCCTCGGCTGCTTTGCCCGTCACGTTACAGGCGCGGGGGAGTGCCTCGGCGGATGCCCCAAGGATTTTACCCGGGAGCTGCGCCAGGGGCGGAACCGATTCCAGGTGGTCGTGCGCGATTGCGTGACATACCTGTTTGCGCGGGGAAGGGAGTAGGCAATTGCTGAGACGCCTTTTGTGGAATATCTTGGGCTCATCATGAAGATCGTTGTCATCGGCGGAACCGGGCACATCGGAACCTATCTCATTCCCCGCCTGGTGCAGGAAGGCCATGCCGTGGTGTCCCTGAGCCGCGGCGCGCGGAAGCCCTACCGGGATCCCGGCATCTGGAAGTTTGTGGAACAGCACCGGATCGATCGCGCGCAGGAAGAAGGGGCAGGGTCCTTCGGGGCCCGGATCGCGGCCATGGCGCCCGACGTGGTTGTCGATTTGATCTGCTTTACCCTGGAGAGCGCGCGTCACCTCGTGGAAAAGCTGGAAGGGAAGGTGGGCCAATTCCTCTTCTGCGGCACCATCTGGGTGCACGGCCACAGCGAGGTTGTGCCCGCTACCGAAGCCGGTCCCAGAAGGCCGTTCGGGGACTACGGCGTCCGTAAAGCGGCCATCGAGGCGTGGCTGCTGGAAATGTCGCACCGAGCTGGGTTTCCCGCCACGATTCTTCACCCCGGTCACATCGTCGGTCCAGGGTGGGTCCCTTTGAATCCGGCGGGCAACTTCAATCCCGATGTCTTTCAATCTCTGGCCGAAGGGAAGAAGCTCCTCCTGCCCAACCTCGGCCACGAGACGGTGCATCACGTGCACGCGGACGATGTGGCCCAGGCCTTCTACCGCGCCATGCAATACAGGTCCACGGCAATCGGGGAGAGTTTCCACGTGGTTTCTCCGGCGGCCATGACCCTCCGCGGCTTTGCGGAGCGGATGTCCCGGTGGTTTGGACACGAGGCGGACCTCTCATACCTGCCATGGGATGAGTGGCGGAAAACGGTGACTCCGAAGGATGCCGAGGCCACCTGGGACCATCTCGCCCATAGCCCCAACTGCAGCATGGAGAAGGCAGCGCGTCTCATTCATTATGCGCCTCGCTACACCTCGATGGAGGGGGTGTGCGAGTCCGTCGACTGGCTTGTGGAGCACGGATGGCAGGCGTGAACGACGCCTAGAACGAGCTCCCGATGCTGAAATCATACTTCGCGCGGCTCCCGCTCACGGACCGCATCACATTCGCGAAGGAGCTGTGGGCAGCGGTGTGCTACGGCGCATTTGCCGGCCTCGCTCTCCCGCTGGTCCCCATTGTCGCGCGGAGAATCGGCATGAGCCCGGCAGGCATCACCGCCATGGTGACGATGCAGTTCGTGGGCGCGCTCTTCGGGGTCCTGTTCGGGCACCTTGCCGACAAGCGGGCAAAGATGCCTTTTGTCCTGTGGCCCTCTCTCCTGGCGCGCGGCTTGATCGGGCTTCTTGCCTTTGCCCGGACCCCGGTCTCCTACCTCATCGTCGTGTCCCTGTTCAACCTCCTGGTGAACCTGGGGGCACCCGCCTATTCGAGCATCATGCGGACGAACTACAGCGACGCCTATCGCGGACGGCTCATGGGCAATATACGGATCGTCACAATGACGGTGTCGACCGTCGGGTCGGCGTGTGCGGGCATCCTCCTCCACGCGAACGAGGCAATTGTGCGATGGCTCTTTCTGGCGGCAGCGGTATTCGGAATGCTGTCCGCCCTCATCTTTGCCAGGATTCGGGTCCGCCGGGAACCTGCAATTCCGTCGCGAGCCCCCGAGTCTTTCGTCGGCGCATTTCGAACCGTCGCTCGGAACGCCCCGTTCCTCCTGTTCATGGGGATCCTCTTCCTCTGCGCAACGCCCGACAAGCTCGCGGTCCCGCTGGAGCCGATCTGGCTCGTGGACTTCCTTCACCTGGAGTACGGCGAGGCGAGCTTCCTCCTGGGAACCGTTGTGTCGGCGGCCAGCATCGCCGGATACTACCTGTGGGCAAGGGCACTGAAGCGGTTCAACAGCTTCACCGTGCTCGCCGTCGTTGTGTTCCTGTTTGCGCTGCGGTTTGCAGCCCTCGGGCTGGCGCGCACGAGCTCCCAGCTCCTGCCCATGAGCATTCTCTCCGGCATAGTGAATGCCGGATGGGATCTGGTTCCCATTTTCTGCATCATTGCGCTCGCAGACAGATCCAACTTTTCGATGTACATCGGATTCAATACCACCTGCTTCGGGATCAGGGGGCTGATCGGCCCTACGATTGGAGCTTTCCTCTATTCTTCCGGCGTGCTCCCGCTGGGCGGGATCTTCCTCATGATAGCCGCGCTTCTCCTCGTCGGGGGAGGTTCCTTGTGGGCTTTCTCTCGGGGGGAGGGGGCGCGCCTCGGGGCGCGTGCGGGCGCTCGCTGACGGGGCGCGCCGGGTCTAATGTCCGGATTGGGCCAGCCTCTCCAGGTCCGCTGCTCTCTGCATGATGCTCGGAGTCTCAGGAGAGAGCTCCGCAGCGCGCTTCGCGTACTCCAGGGCCTTTCTGTACTCCTGCTGCTTCGCCAGCAGATCGGAGATGGCGACCAGCGCTTCAACGCTGTTCGGATCCTCCAGGAGCGCGGAGCGGAGATCGCGGAGGGGATCGGCGGAGCCCGCCGTGGACCGGATCACGTACAGCTCGCCACGGAGTGCCGGAGTGTCCGCGACCGCCAGGGCCTGGGCCACCACCTGCATGGCCTCGGCGCCGCGCCCGGCAGCCACCATGGATCTTGCCTCGAGGCTGAGCGGTTGCGCGCCGGCCACGACGCGGGAAAGAGCCTGCGCGTAGGTGATTGCGAGCGCATGATCTCCCATCTTCGAGGCTACCTGCCACCCGAGCTGCAGGTGTTCCGGCGTGCGTGCCTGCTCCGGGATCTGCGCGAGCAGGGAGGATGCCTTGGCCCAGTTCCGCGTCTGCACCGCCTGCTTCAACAACAGCGTCAGCGTGGAGATCATGCCCGGTTCGAGGGAGAGAGCCCTTGTGAGGGCGGCGACGCCCTCATCGCTGTGCGAGGTCTCCATGAGGATACGCCCGCGCAGCTCGGGGAATGAGGCATCCGTGGGGAACCGCTTCTCCGCGTCGAGGAGGATTCCGATGGCATCCTCACTGTCCCGTTGCTTGTCATAGAGAAGCCGTGCCTTCATGAGAGTGGCCGCTGCCTGGTCGGGGTGCAGCCTCAGGATCGTGTCGAGAAGCCATAGAGACTGGTACCAGGCACCAAGAGCCTCGAATGCCTGTGCCCGGAGAAGCATGAAACCAGGGTCATCCGGAGCCGCGAGCTGGCCCTGCGCCGCCGCATCAGCGGCCCGTTGAGGCTGGCCGGCAGCCAAAGCCGCGCGCGCCAGCGCGAAGTATCGCAGCGGTGCCGTGGGCAGAGATGAGGCGAGCTGCTCCATCAGCGGCAGCTCGCGCGCTGCCGTGCCCCCTGCAATTATGGAATCGACGATTTTGCCGGCTGCCGGATAGAAGGAAGGCGCGCGGCGGAGGCACTCTTCGAAGTAGAAGCGCGCGGCAGCCGCCCCGGCTCCTCCCTCTCTTTCCAGGAGCAGTCCCTGCAGATAAGGGGGGAGAGCCGAATCCTTGTTGAGTCCGTCCGCGGCTGCCAGACCGGCCTTGAGATCAGCCGCCCGGGCGGCATCGAGAGGTCCGGTGGGGAAAATGAGCGCGAGCGCGGGGACGATTTTTACGAAAAAGTCGCTTGCGTCCGCTCCGCCGTTCGTCAGGGGGGGCGTGCCCGGGGGGAACGGATCGTTCAGCTCAGGATAAAGCTGCTTGAAAAGCGCATCCCCCAGTGAAGCGAGCTCCTCGGTGTTCGGCAGCCCCGCCACTTCCTTGGAGGCCAGAGCGCCGGCCGCCGCGGTCAGGGAGGCAGGCGATGCAATCTCCGTAAGTCGCAGCGCCTGGGAGAGCATGGCGGCTTTTTTCTCCGGTGTGCCAGCCCTGGGTCCGGAGGTTGTCGCACAGCCTGCCCACGCGAGCGCCGCCAGTACAACAACGGCCAGACCAATCCCGGTCGCTCCTGGCGACATTCGTGTCGCTGGCAGCGACGTTGCGGCCGCTGCGGGCGACACTCCTGCCAGCTTCACCTCAGGCCCTCTGGGCCCTTTGCCTGATCGCTCCTGGCGACTATCGCGCCAACGCTGCCGGCGGCAGTCGGCTGCCGCTGCCGGCGACTGTCTGGCCGTCACTGCCGGCAGCGGTCTGGCCGCCCGCCGCGCCCTGGATGATCGGGGCAAGCGGCACGGTGACCATGTAGTAGTCATTGGAAGCGTTCCACAGCGTGAAGCCTGATCCGGCTCCCTGCAGCGACCCCTCCACCTGGTTCACGAGGTAGGTGGAGTACACGCGCTGATCGAACGCGAGCTCTCCGCCGATGCGAAATGCCTGTACGTAAGGGCGGATGATGCTCCGTCCCTCCACCATGTACGCGGAGCGCTTCGTGCCTTCCTGGTAGATGTACTTTGCCCGGGGCAGGTACTCCATGGAACCGAGGAAGTCACGAGGGAAATGGGAGGGGTAGAACATCGGCTGCACGACATCCACGTAGCGGGAGAACATCTCGATGTTCTGCGCAACCCAGTTGGAGATCCGGGCCCAGCCGCAGTATCCGTAGACGTCGGTCGAGAGGGGGATGGACAGGGATTCCCGCGCCTTGGCGAGAAATGATTCGAGCGCTTCCAGCTTTCCCATCCCCTCCCTGCGGAAGCGCCAGGTGATGCGTCCCAGGTCTCCATCCGAGGGAAAGCGGATATAGTCGAACTGCACCTCATCGACGCCCTTGTCCTGCAGTTCCTTTGCAATGGCGATGTTGTAGTCCCACACGTATTCTGAGTACGGATCGACCCAATACTCTCCCTGGGAGAAGGACTCCTCTCCCGTCTCTTCGTCCATGCTCTTCTTGAGATAGCGCCACGGCGCCTTCGCCGTTCTGTCCCACGCGGCGTGCGCGAAGTTGTCCGCGTTGTAGAGCTGCTTGTCGCGAAAGACAACGATCCTGCCGATGAGGTACAGCCCCCGGGCGTGGGCCGTCTGCACGATCTCATCGATCTTGAAGCGCTTCCTGACGGACCCGATCCGGATCGGCTCCGGGAGAGCCGTGTCATAGGTGACGTAGCCCTCGTCGTCCTTGAAATCCAGGACCATGCTGTTCAGGCCCTGCTTCTGGATGAATTCGAGCAGGCCCGGCATGCGATTCCCGCCCGCCGAGAATGAGGAAACGTACGTGCCGTACTTGTCGGCCGCCGCCGCCAGCCTTGCCGTCTTGTCCGCCGGGAGCGCGACTTCTTCCCGGATCTTTTCGGTCATTTTCCACGTGCCACCGGCGTGCGAAAGCGCCCATCGGGCGCTTGCCGTGCGCGTCTCCAGAAACCACCCCGTCTGGACCGATTGACGCCGGAAATAGATGTCGCGCACGGGCGACGAATCCGGTCCGGGAGGGAGGTTCACGCGGTCCACGCTCCGGGCGCCCTTGCGGTACGTGTAGAGTCCCTTGCCGAAGCCGAGGTTGAACCATATCAGGTCAGGCTCCTCGGGATCGTATGCCAGGGAGGCGATTTCTTCGTAGTTCCCCCCTCCCAGCTGCAGCGGCACGAGCTGTTCGGACAGGGAGGTCCACGTCTTTCCGCGGTCAGTGCTCTCGAAGAAACCGTGGAAAGAGGTTCCGACGGCCAGGCCGTTGTCGCTGCCGGGGGACAACGCAATGCAGGTGATCTGATCGTTTGCCCGCAGCGGGTCTTTCAGGGGGACCGGCTCCCAGTTGAGCCCCGCGTCTTCTGAAAGGAAGAGCGTGTCGAGCGTGGATACGCCCAGCCGGTTCCGGTTGTAAGGGTCGACGGCCAGGCACGTGATGATCGGAGGCTTCTCTGCCGTGAAGGGGTAGACCGCCCGGGCGGGCAGCCCCTGGTTGCGCGCCGTCCACGTCTCTCCGTCATCCGTGGAGAGCAGGACGCCGAGGTCCCGCGATACCCGCCACGCTATTCCGGGGCCTGCCCGGTAGATCCTGTCAGGCGCGTAGCGGGTCTCCAGGGGCACGTTTTTTGCCTCGGTTTTCGACGGCACAGTGGGGCCGACCCCGTCCTGCGCGCTCAGGAAACCGACGATGCCCGCCGAAGAGAGGAAGATCATGGAGAGGGAGACAATGAGGATGAGCCGTTTGCTCATACCTTATTACTCGGCCTACGGGTGGCGAAAAATGAAACGATCAGCGCAAGTCCTACAATAATAAGTATCATGGGCCACCACTGCTGCACGAAGGCCACGAACCCTCCCCCGGCCCGACGCAGGCTGAAGGGGATGAACAGCAGGGCCAGGCAGGAGATGAAGACGCCGGGGACGACGATGGCCGTCCGCGCTGATCCGCGTTTCCGCAGGCCGTAGGGTATCAGCGAGATCCCGGTGACGAGCATGAACACGGGCCAGATGCGCGCAAGGCTCTGTCCGCTCAGCACCGTGTTCATGAGAAGGAACGTTATGCCCCCAAGGGTCAACACCATGCCGGGAATGATCCACCGGTCCGAGTTGCCCCTGGGCCACGCCATATAGAGGAAAACGAGTCCGACAAAGATCACGGGAACCGGCCAGAACTCCCCCGGCTGGGGCAGATACTTGAAGTTCCAAAGGAGAAGCACGCCGCCCACCAGCAGGACCGTCACTCCCCACACGAGGAGCTTGTTGGGATAGCGCGGGCTGTTTCGCGTGCTCATGCTTCTAAGTTCTCCACAATACGGTCCGCGAACTCGGAAGTCGAGACCTTTTTCGCCCCTTCCATGAGCCGCGCGAAGTCGTAGGTGACGGTTTTCGCCGGCAATGGTCCGGGTGAGGGCGTTCTGGATGAGCGCAGCCGCCTCGCCCCATCCGAGGTAATCCAGCATCATCACCCCCGAAAGGATCACCGAGGAGGGATTGGCCACGTCCTTGCCCGCGTATTTCGGCGCCGTGCCATGGGTTGCCTCGAAAAGCGCGTGCCCGGTGACATAGTTGATGTTCGCTCCGGGCGCGATGCCGATGCCGCCCACCTGCGCAGCCAGCGCGTCGGAGATGTAGTCGCCGTTGAGATTGGTCGTGGCAACCACGTCGAACTCGGAGGGGCGGCTGAGGATCTGCTGCAGGAAATTGTCGGCGATGGCGTCCTTCACGAGCACTTTCCCGGCCGGGGTCGGGACCGGCTCGCTGCCTTCGGCGGGGATGAATACAGAGTCGGCAAACTCGCGCCGGGCCAGCTCGTAGCCCCACTCGCGAAACGCTCCCTCGGTGAACTTCTGGATATTGCCCTTGTGCACAAGGGTCACGCTCTTCCTTCCATGGGAGACCGCATACTGCAGCGCCGCGCGCACAAGACGTTCAGAGCCGGTACGGCTCACCGGCTTGATGCCTATCCCTGAGTCCTCACGGATCTGCCATCCGTAGTTCTGCCTGAGCAGCGCAATGAGCGCGCGCGCCTCCGCGGTGCCCTCCTTGAGCTCGAATCCGGCGTACACGTCTTCCGTGTTTTCCCTGAACA
Organism: uncultured Spirochaetota bacterium; assembly: GCA_963820435.1. Classification (GTDB taxonomy): domain Bacteria; phylum Spirochaetota; class Spirochaetia; order SZUA-6; family Fen-1364; genus Fen-1364. The sequence continues at coordinate 140,345 of CAWGAC010000019.1, forward strand.
CCACCATGTCCACCCGCTCGGGGTGTACGACCGGGGAGGGGACCCCCGGGAACCAGCGCACCGGTCTGAGGCACACGTACAGGTCCAGCTTCTGGCGCAGCGCCACGTTCAGGCTGCGGATCCCCCCGCCTACCGGAGTGGTGAGCGGGCCCTTGATGCCCACAAGGTGCGAGCGGAACGCCTCCTCGGTTTCCGGCGGCAGCCAGCTGCCCTTTTCCTTGAACGCTCTTTCCCCGGCCAGGACCTGCACCCATTCGATTGCCCGCGCGCGCCCGTACGCGCGGCTCACCGCTTCGTCGAACACCCGGCGCGCGGCGCGCCAGATGTCGGGCCCGGTGCCGTCACCTTCAATGAAGGGAATCAGGGGGGAGTGCGGTACGGAGAGTCCTGTCGGTGTCTTTGTGATTTTCGCAGCCATTGAGTGCCTCTTGAATAATAACAGAACCCGTGTGCCTTGCCAACACAGAGGCCCTTCTCGGGATCCGAATTTCTGTTGCTGTTGCCAACCGCTCGCGTTCCTGCTACTCTCGCGACACGGCAATGGCAAGACGCTTTTTCGCCCTTCTTGCGCTCGGGGCCGCAATCGCCGCGCTGTGCGCGGGCTGCGCGCCTTCCGACACGCGCTACTACCTGGGCCCTTTCGAGCAAAACCAGGAATTGCGGGAGCTCTTCCGGCTCTTCAATCGCGAAAAAGACCAGGAGAATCGGTTCGTGCTCATCACGCAGATCGCCGCGGGCCTGGCAAATACCGGGAGGATCGACCGCGAGATCCTTTTTCTCACCACACACGTGGAAAAGAATCCGGCGGACCTCTACAACGGATTCTATCTTCTTCTTGTGGCCGACGCGTATCGAGACATGAAGGCCGTCCCTCTCGCCATTCATTATTACCGCCGAATACTTTCCAATTACGGGGACCTCCTCGTGAAGGGAAGCTCCATCCACCTCCAGTGCCTGCGGGAGCTTCTCAGCCTGGAAACAAATCCCGAAGACAAGATCGGGTACTACAAGGAGCTGTTCTCCCGTTTTCCGGAACAGAGCCCGGGCACCAACTGGTACTACATGGCGAAAAGCTACGAAGAGGTCGGGGAATGGGAGCAGGCAATCCAGGCCTACCAGAAGTACATCGGCTCCACGCAGACCCAGATCTCCGGTGATCCACGGGCGCTCCGAGAGGCAACGGAGAAGGTTTCCTTCTATTACTATCCGGACAAGAATTGGGCGATGCCCAACCTGAATGATCTAGTTGCCGCGGTGAAGGACGCGATTGTCACGAAAAACATCGCGAAGCTGAGGAAATACCAGGCACAGGTCAATTTCTTCCAGGAGCCATGGGGCCAGCAGCCCCTGGCGGATTCGGAGAACGTCAACTACAACATCACCAATTACCTTCCCAGTTCGAACGTGAGCATTGATCCTCAGGTCGACATCGCCGCCAACGACAACGAAGCCACGCTCAAGACCACCGGATGGAACATGCGTCCGCCCATATGGTACTTGTACTTTCGCAGGATCGATTTCCCCGCCAATCCTGATATCAACGGGCAGTGGGAATGGGCTGGAATATATCTGGGCGAAAAGCTCTGACTTCGCTCGGCCTCGCCCTTCTCATGGCGAGCGCTTCCGCGTGGGCGGGGGAGGCCCTCGCGCCGCCGTACGCGTTCCGCGGAACGCGTACTCGCGTACCCGGTGGACCTGGGAGTGTCGGCGCCGTCCCCTCTCGCGCAGGCTTCCGCGACGCCCGCTCCCGCGCAGCCGCCCGCGCAGGACCCCGCACAGCCGCCCGCCCCCGCGCCGATTCCCGCATCGGAGCCGGCCCCGGGAGAGGTCGGGCCGCTGCCACCGGCGCAGGGGCACATCGGCGCGGAGTTGTACTCTTTCACGTTTCCTGACGAAGATGTCATTGACAGGTTCGTGGACGGCCTGCGCGCGGGACACGGGGACTGGCTGCAGGCGGTTCTCGACCGAAGCCTGCGCTACCGCGGAACTATCACGCGGGCAATCGCGGAGCGGGGGCTTCCCCCTGAGCTTCGCTACCTCCCGGCGGTGGAGTCAGGCTTCCAGGCCAGGGCCACCTCTCCGAAAGGCGCCGCCGGGCTCTGGCAGCTTATGCGCAACACCGCGTCCCCCTATGGACTGCGCATGGACCAGTGGGTGGACGAGCGGAGGGATTTCTGGAAAGCCACGGAGGCTTCGCTGGACAAGCTGGCGGAGAACTACCGCATTTTCGGGGACTGGTACATGGCGCTCGCCGCGTACAATTGCGGCGTGGGAAAGCTCTCCGCAATCACGCGGAAGTACCCCGGGAATGACTACTGGGCGCTGAGGAGAAAGGGCGTGCTGCCGCGTGAAACATCGGCATTCGTTCCCCAGTTCCTTGCCGTGACGCGCATTCTCAGCTATCCGGGCCGCTACGGCCTGGAGGTCGGTTGGGACGCGGCGCCTGTCTGGTCGCGCATCCCGCTGGACCGTTGCGTGGACCTCCGCATCCTCTCCGAGAAATCAGGGGTGCCGCTCGAGGCGCTGACCGCGGGCAATGCCGAGCTCAACTTCCCCATGACCCCTCCTGCCTCCTACAGGTACGAGCTCAAGGTTCCGCGGGAATACAGCGATCCGGTGGAAAAGGCCCTGGCGGAATCCCCAATGCCCGTTCTGGACTTCCGCGTGCACCTCGTAATGGAGGGGGACACTCTCTCGGGGATAGCGAAGAAATACCGCGTGGCGATCGAGCTGATCCAGGAGTTCAATCCCAGGCTCGCTCCGCGCGTGCTTCGCATCGGCGCCAAGGTGCTCGTGCCGATTGTCCCGGTACGGAGCTCAGGATGAAGAAAGTCCTCATTGCCCTTCTTGCCCTGTGCCTGTGGGCTGCCTGTCCCGGATTTGCCGCCGACGGCGACTCGCTGGTCTCCGAGCCGGGATATGCGGTTACCAGCCGCGTCGACTGGGCAGCAGGCACGATTGGCGTCGAAGTTGCGCACGCGCTCAACCCCGCCACGCAATCGATGGTGCGCGCCAAAGGGGACGCGGAAACGGAGATCGAGTCGAGGCTGTCCGATTTCCTGATCCGGGCCATCGCGAACGTGACCGTGGACTCATCCCACACATTCGCAGACCTGCTCGGCGCGGATCCCGAGCTCTTTGCCCGCGTAAGTCAGCTTGCGCGGGCGGGTCTCAAGGACGAGATCTTCCTCTCCCCGGATTTCTCCTCGCTCACCGTCCACTATTCGCTCTCCCTCTTCGGCGCGCAGGGGATCGCCTCTCCGCTCTATCCCTCCCGCGAGATCCCGATTCGACGCAGGCTCGGCTACGTGACTACGAGGAAGTTCACGGGACTTCTCATCTCGGCCAGCGGGATCCTGCCCGAATCCGGTACGACCCGCAGAGTGGCCGCGCGGCCGGCGCTCTTCCCCCGGCTCTGGGACGAGCAGATGAACCTCGTGCTGGACAAGGGGATGTGCAGCCCGCAGGCGCTGTCCCGGTGGGGCATGGTCGGCTACGCGCAGGGACTGGATGACCCGGTGGTTCCGCTGCGCGCCGGTGTGCTGCCGCTGCGCCTGGCGGCGCGCGCGGTGTTCGGCGACAAAGCCACGGACATCGTGATTTCAACGGACGGGGTCCGGCAGCTTCTCGCCCTGCCGGAGAACATCGCCCTGCTTCAGCAGGGAAGGATCGTCATCGTCTACAACAGCCTGCGTAGGCAGGGATGCCGAGGGCGCAGCGAGTCCATGGATGGACGAAAGCGAGCCAATAATCCGCGGCGCACCAGTCCGCGGCCCGCCGCGCCGTGCCTACTCGGCCAGCATCATCATTGCCATCACAAGCGCGTCCCCCATCAGGTTGCTGAGCAGGCAGTGCTCGTTGGGCTGGTGGGCCGCTTCCTCCAGCCGGCTCCACACGACCGTGGGGATGCCTTTCTTGCGGAGGAACGCGCCGACGGTGCCGCCGCCGATACCCACCGTGACTCCCTCCACGCCGTAGACGGAGCTGATGGTCCGCTTCAGGGACGCGACCAGCGGCGCGTCCGCCGGCGTGGGAGGAGAGGACTCTTTCTGGATTTCCTGAATTTCCACGGTGACGCCGAAGTCCCTCTCGATGCCGCCCGTGATCTCCCGTACCGTCCGCATGACCTCATCGAGATTCTCCCGGGGCAGCACCCGGCAGTCGAGATGAAACACGTCCTCCCCGGGGAGGGTGTTGATGTTGGGCACGTTCGCTTCCTTCTTTGTGGGGGTGAACGTGGAAACGGGCGGCTCAAAGAGGGCGTCCGTGGCCGGGAAAAGATCGGCGAGCGCGCCCAGGCGCACGACCAGGTGCGATCCGGCCTCGAAGGCATTGATCCCTTTCTGCGGGGTAGATGCATGACACTGCTTGCCGCGGACCTTGAAGCGCAGCCAGAGGATGCTTTTCTCCGCGATCTCGATGCGCGAGCCGTCCGGGGAGCCGCCGTCGGGAACGAGCGCCCTGTCCTGCGTGCGAAAGAGGCCGCCCTTTGCCGCCAGGTATTGCACGCCGAGCTGCGATCCTGTCTCTTCGTCGGCGACAAAGAGCAGCTTGACGGTGCGCGCGGGGGTGAGACCCAGCTCCTGGACGCATGTGGCGGCGAAAACCGAGGCCACGAGACCCTGCTGATTGTCCTCCACGCCCCTGCCGATCAGCCTGTCACCATCCACCACGAGCGTGTAGGGGTCGGACTCCCACAGGCTCAGCTCTCCCGGCGGAACGATGTCGAGGTGGGACATGATCCAGAATGTGCTGTCCGATGCGCGCCCGGGAATGGTGACGATGATGTTGGGCCGCTCCCCTTTCGGTACCCTTGGATCAGGGGAAGGGTGGAACTCGCAGGGACCCAGGCCGAGCTTGCCGAGCCATGAAACGAGCACCTGGGCTTTGTCCCATTCACCGGCGCCTCCGTTTTGCGGCCCCAGGGCGGGCACCGCGGTGAGGGCTCTCTGCAGCTCGATGATCTCGCCCCGTTTTTCCGCTATTTTTTTCCGCAGCGTCTCCTGGGCATTCATCGCGTTCCTCCTCGCACACGGTACCCCGTGTGATTATGTCGCACACGGTACCCCGTGTGATTGTGTCGCACACGGTACCCCGTGTGATTGTGTGTATACGGCTTTTTTTTGCGGGCGGCAAGTGCGGCAAGGTTCGAGACGGCGGTTCTCAATGGGCTGATCCTTTCCACCAGTACTTGAAAAAAAGCTCCTGCGGTCCCAGTATACCCGTCATGCTGCAGAGAACCCTGGTCGGCGCTCTCCTCGTCCTTGCGACCTTTCTCCTCGCCGCCTGCGGCGCTCGGGCAGTCGGGTACGGCGTCGTGCTGTGGGGCGATCTGAACGGATCGCCGCAGACGGGCGCGGTGGTACCCATCGTCCGGGAAGCGCCCATAGACTCCGCCTATCTGCTGAAAGTGCCGGGCGAGCAGAGCCCGCGCGAATACCCGATGGGGCGCGTCCGGCCCTTCAAAAAAAAAGCCGACGCGGAGGCGTTTGCCCGCACCTATGCGGACAACCTCGCAAGCTGGGCGGTCGTCATGAAGCAGGATCCGCCGCCGCTGCCCATTCGTGAGACCCCGATGCAGGACGGCAAGGTGGTTTACAAGCTGCGGTGGCAGCAGCTTGTAAAAGTGGTGAGCCGCTCGGCGGAGAAGGCGACGATCAAGCCCTATACGGACTACTGGTACGAGGTGGCGACGGAGGATGGATTCAGCGGGTGGTGCTTCGGGCATTTCCTGAAGGAGTTTTCAGTGCCGGGGGATCCCACGGCGGAGGCCAGGAGGATTCTCAGCCAGGACGAGACGCTGGACAGGATCATGGGAACCACGTGGCGGCCGGACTGGTTTCGCGAGATGCTGGCAAAGGGAGCAATCGACCTCACCCTGTTCCGCGAAGACGTGGGGCTGTTCCCCGATCCCGTGGAGAAGGTCATGAAGCTGGTCCTGCCGCTTTCCACTTTCGAGTTCCGCTATACCGACGTGCAGAAGCTCGGGCCGACCACCTACACGTTCACGGGATCGGACCTGCGCATCACCGTGCTCGACGAGGAGCGGATCAACGTTTCCTATCGCTACAAGGACCAGCCCGTGACCGGGCTGTACGCCGTCATGAAGGACGACGTGGCGGAAGTGATCGCCGGGGAGCAGGCCCGCCGGGCAGACCTGTTCACCGCGCTGATGAAGAAGGGCGCCACGCTTGCCAGCAGCGCCTATGGGACAATCAAGCTCCAGGACGGCATGCGCTTCAGCTGGGACGGCTTTGGCAGGCTCGTGCCCTCCCTGATCGACCCGAGCGCGAAAGGGAAAGGGGCCGTAGATTTTCCACTGCATGTTTCAAAGGAACTGGCCGCGGACTATGACGGCGTGATCAGCTTCCTTTTCGACGCCGGGGGGAATGGAGGAGCGGCAAGCAGGGATCCGGTGGCCTCGGGGGTCGCGTTCCTTTACAAGGCGGCGGCCGGGCGGCCTTCGCTTCACGCCCGTTGCAAAGGGCGGCATTGAAGGCCTGGTGGTCACCCGCATGGCTATTTCGCCGCTCGTGATGTTCTTCAGCCAGTCTCCGTAGAAGGACCCGATGCCCCTCGTCAGCCTCTCGGGTGTCTCCGTCTCCTTCGGAGACAGGAAACTCCTCGACTCCGTGAATCTCACCGTTTCCACCGGCATCGCGCACCGCTCTCGTGGGCCCCAACGGCAGCGGCAAGACGACGCTCATGCGCATCATGGCCGGTCTTTCGGTTCCGGACATGGGCACCGTGACGGCAGAGAAGGACACGCGGGTTTCCTACGTTCCCCAGTCAGGGGTCGTGCACGCCGACTGCACGCTCCGCGAGGAGGCGGAGAAGGCCTTCTCCCGCGGGACAATGCTCGTGGAGGAGATCACCGCGCTGGAGCAGCGCCTGGGGGCGCTTTCCTCCGAATCCCCCGAAGCGGAATGCCCTGCTGTGGAAGCATCATGAGCTTCAGCAGAGGCTGGAGGCCAGCGGCTACTACGCGCGCGCGGAGGCGATCCACCGGGTGCTGCGCGGGCTGGGGTTTTCTCCGGGGGACTTCGACGCGCCCTGCCCTTCGTTTTCCGCGGGCTGGCAGATGAGGATCGCCCTCGCGCGCGCCATCCTGGAAGCGCCCGACATCCTGCTCCTGGACGAGCCCACCAACTATCTCGACATCGAGGCCCGCACCTGGATGGAGGAGTTCCTTGCCGGGTTCCGCGGCGGAGTGCTCCTGGTCTCCCACGACCGTTATTTCCTCGACGTGGTGGTGAACGCCGTCGCGGAGATCTACATGGCGCGCGTGTCGGTCTTCTCCGGCAACTACACCCACTACGAGGACGTACGCTCGAAGGAGCTCGAGGCGATCATGGAGCGCTGGCGCGCCCAGCAGGAGGAGATCGCCCACGTCGAGGCGTTCATCCGCAGGTTCCGCTACAACGCCTCCAAGGCGCGTCTCGTGCAGAGCAGGATCACGGCGCTGGAGAAGCTCGACCGCATCGAGGTCCCCCCGGTGGTGAAGGCGATCCATTTCTCCTTTCCTCCCCCGCCGCCCTCCGGAAGGCTCGTCCTTTCCGCGGAGGGTCTGGCCAAGTCATACGGCGGCCGGCGGGTGTTCGACGGGGTCGGCGTGGAAGTCTCCCGCGGGGACAAGCTGGTGGTCGTCGGGGTCAACGGCGCGGGCAAGTCCACCCTGCTCAGGCTCATCTCGGGCCGCGAGCCGCCGGACGCGGGCGCGCTGAAGTGGGGCACCGGCGTTGCCCCGGCATTCTACTCCCAGGAGAACGCCGACGCGTGGACGAGCGAATCGCCAGGTCATCGAGGAGCTGGAGGCAGTGCGCGCCGACCCCGCTCATCCCCGAGCTGCGCACCCTTCTGGGCGCCTTTCTCTTCCGGGGGGACGACGTATTCAAGAGCGTGTCCGTTCTGAGCGGCGGGGAGAAGAGCAGGCTCGCCCTTCTCATGCTCCTTCTGAAACCGGCCAACCTCCTCATCCTCGACGAGCCGACCAACCACCTGGACCTCGCCTCCAAGGACGTCCTGCTCGGCGCGCTGCGGGATTTCCCCGGGACCGTGATCTTCGTGTCCCACGACAGGCATTTCATCGCCCACCTCGCAACCGCGGTGCTGGAAGTGAAGGGGGGAGGCGCACGCTGGCTGCCCGGGGACTACGACTATTACCTGAGGCGCACGGCGCAGGAGGCGGACGCGCGGGCGGGCGCCGTTCCCGTCCCTGCTGCCGCGGAAACGAAAGCCGCAACCGCGACGCAGATGGAGCGGCAGGAAGAGAAGAGGCTCAAGAGCGAGCTGCGCGCACTCGAGCGGGAGGAAGGGATCCTCATCCAGCAGCTCGAAGAGCTGGAGGCGGTCCGCCGGGAGATCGAGGAGTCGATGGCCCGGCCCGAGGCTTACGCAAATGGCGGGCGCATGAAGGAGCTTCGAAAACGGCACGAGGAGAACCATGAGCGGCACGCGCAGTCAATGGCGCGTTGGGAAGAAGTCGACTCTCGAATCGGGGCGCTGAGGGAGGGAATCGAAGGGCTCAGGAGCGATAAAGCCGCTCGATGACGCCGCCGTAGAGCTCCACGATCACCTCGCGCCGTTTGCTGAGGGTCCGGGTGAGCTCCCGCCCGATCTCGAAGTCCGCGGGCAGCAGGGCGATCTTTGCCGCCTTTCCCCCGGGGAAATAGATGCCGTTGTTCACCAGCCGGGACTGCACTTCCTCCTGGTAGAACCGGTACACGGCGGGGTTTCCCACCAGCTCCTTCTGGTCCGTCCAGGGGATCTTGCGGGATTCCGCAAGGCTCCGCAGCGAATCCATGTTGGGCACGATGAGCAGGCCCAGGGAATCGCGGCTGTCTCCTACGACGACCGCGTCCTGGACGTACGGAGACTCCTGGATCACCATCTCGATGGGCTCGGGCTCCACGCGCTCTCCCGAGCTCATGACGATTGCGTGCTTCATCCGGCCGGTGATGACGAGGTTGCCGTCCACGGTGAGGATGCCGGTGTCACCCGTGTTCAGCCACCCGTCAGGGGAAAGCATCTGGCGCGTGGCCGCAGGGTCCTTGTAGTAGCCCAGCATGATCTGGGGACCCTTGATATGCACAATTCCCTTGCGCCCGGGCGGGAGAGTCTCGCCGTCCTCTCCGAGGATCCTGATCTCGGTGGAGGGAAGCGGCCTGCCCACGGTCCCCAGCACGGGGGACTTTTCGGCGCGCATGCTCACGATGGGAGAGGCCTCCGTGAGGCCGTAACCTTCCAGGATGTTCACCCCGATGGCGGCGAAAAACCGGTCGAGGTAGGACGGGAAGGGGACCGCCGCCGCAGATGATCGCCTGAAGCTTTCCCCCCAGGAGGCTCTGCACCCTGCGGCGAAGCACGAGCTGTGACGCGGCCTTCAGGGGTGTAAGAAGGAGAAGGGGAGGGAGGGCGGCAAGGATCTCCAGCAGCCTCTCCTCCCTGCGGAACCGGGGATAGCGGCCCATGATGAACCCCGAGAAGACCTGGTAGAACTTCTCGAACCTGATGAAAAGGTCATCCACGATATTGAGCTTCTTGATGATGCTCTTCTCCAGGGATTCCAGGAGCGCGGGCACGATCACGAGGTAGTTGGGCCGGAGCGCGCGCAGGTCGTCGAAGATCCTCCAATCCGACGGCTGCGAGTAGGCGATGGTGCTCCCGAAGGAGAGGCTGCAATACTCGACCGTTCTCTCGAAGGAGTGCCAGACCGGGAGCACGGAAAGCCAGGTGGTGCCCGGCTCGGGGCTGATGCTGGCGTGCACGCTGGTCACGTTGTGCATGATGCTGCCGTGGGAGAGCATCACGCCTTTGGGCCGACCGGTGGTGCCCGAGGTGTACAGGAGCGTCGCCGTGTCTGCGGGGGTGACGCTGGCACCGCGAAGCTCGAACTGGCGTTCGCCCTTTGCGATCCGCGTCTTTCCCTTTTTCAGCACCTCGTCCCACGTGTAGATCAGCACGCGTTCTTCCCCGGTGCCTGCCTGGGGTTTGGAGCCCGCGAAGTCGATCACGATGACCTTGCGCATCCTGGGCAGCCGCGTGCGCAGCCCCAGGATGCGATGCAATGCGGCGGCATCCTCCACGACGGCAAGGTCGCAGTCCGCGTGGGCAATCACGTATTCCAATTCCCTGTCGGTCATGCGGGTGCTCACGGGCACGTCGACGGCCGCGCATCCGAGGATGGCAAGATCCGCGATGAGCCAGCGCGGGTTGTTCTCCGCGAGCATGGCGACGTGCATGTGGGGCTGCAGCCCGATGGAGATCAGCCCGGTGCCGAGCTCCTTGACCGCATTGTAGAGCTCCGCGAACGTGACAGTCTGGAAACTCCCGTTCGGGTCAGGGGACTTCAGAGCGGCGAGCGATGCGAACTTGACGACAGATTCCTGGAGCAGCCCGATGAGGGTCGGTCCCATCTCTTCCTTCCGCTTTGAAATATGTCTTTGCGTGGCGAGAAGACCGGAACTAAGGTACAGGCACGCACATGCGATGTCAACAGAGGCGGGCGATCATTCGGCGGCACTTCCCACCTCGTTTTCATCCATGTTATCATATCAGTATGAGCGTATTCAAAACCTACGATATACGAGGCGTCTGGGGCCAGGGCATAGACGATGTGTTCGCGTACAGGCTCGGCAGGGCCCTGGTCCGACACATGAAAGCAAAGACCTGGCTCCTTGGCCACGACGCGCGCCTGCGTTCCCCCGAGCTGTACACGGCCGTCGCTTCCGGCCTGATCGACGAGGGTGCAAAGGTGACCGGAATCGGGCTGGCCAGCACGCCTCTTCTTCACTACACGCAGATGGATGAAGGGTTGGAGGCGGCCGTCATGGTGACCGCGTCGCACAACCCGAAGGAATACCACGGGTTCAAGGTCTTCGATGGCACGGGGGGATCCCTGAGCTATGACAAGGGCCTGAAAGAGGTGGAGGCGCTCATCCAGGGCATAGGCGCGCCGGCTCCCCTGCCCCCGCACGCTTTCATGGAAATCGACGGGCTCGAGCAGTACGTGGAATTCATTGCCGGCACGGGGAGCGCGAAGAAGCCCCGCGGCGGGATCGTGATCGACGTCTCCAACGGATCGTCGGGAGCGGTATTCCGCCGGCTCATCGAGGTCATGGACGTGGAGGCCCTGATACTGAACGAAGAGCCGGACGGCAATTTCCCCCATCATGATCCCAACCCGCTGAAGGAAGAGTCGAAGAGGCAGGCGGCGGAAGCGGTGGTCCAGCGCGGGGCGGCGTTCGGAGTGATCCTTGACGGTGACGGAGACAGGATTCTTTTCGTGGACGAAAAGGGACGCGGCATCGAAAACTATTTTCTCTCCTGTCTCGTTTCCGAGGAGATTCTTGCGCGCCAGCCGGGAGCGGCGATCGTATACGACCTGATCTCATCGCGTGTTCTTCCCGAGCGGATACACGAGCTGGGGGGAAAACCGGTCGTCTCACGGGTCGGGTATACTTTCCTCTACGACCAGATGGTTGCCACGCGGGCGGTGTTCGGGGCGGAGACCTCCGGACACGTCTACTTCAAGGTGAGCGATACCTACTATACCGAATCCGCCGCCTACGCGCTTGCCGTGGTCCTCCGGCTGCTGGGCGCGAGCGGCCGTCGGCTTTCGGAGCTCGTGGAGCCGCTGCGCGGCCGGTATGCGCAGTCTCCCGAGATCAACGTGGAGGTGGCGGACAAGCAGAAGGCCATGCAGGCAATAGAGAGCAGGTTCTCCGGAGGCAGGATCGACCGGCTGGACGGAGTATCCATCGAGTTCGACGACTTCTGGTTCAATGTGCGGCCGAGCAACACGGAGCCGGTTCTTCGCCTGCGGCTGGAGGCGCGCAATCCCAGGATCGTCCAGGCGCGGACAGAGGAGATCAGGCAGATTCTGGGCGCCTGAAAGGACACTACCCACGTGATCGACAAGCTGGAGAGAAGCAGGAAAAGATACGAGGAGCTGCAGGCGCTCATCTCGGACCCCGAGGTCATCCGCGACCAGAATCGCTACCGGGAGCTGCGCCAGGAGCACGCGTCCCTCAGCGACCTTGTGGAAGAGTTCGGCAGGTACAACGCCATCGAGTCGGAGATCGCCGCCAATCGGGACCTCGCGGAAAGCGCGGAGGACAACGAGCTCAAGGAGATGGCCCGGGAGGAACTGGCGACCCTTGAAGGCCGCAAGGCCGCTTCCGTGGAAAAGCTGAAGGTGCTCCTCGTGCCGAAGGATCCCCTGGACGACAAGAACGTCATCATGGAGATCAGGGCGGGGACGGGAGGCGATGAGGCGGCGCTTTTTGCCGCGGATCTTTTCCGCATGTACAGCTATTACGTCGACTCGCTGAAGTGGAAGATAGAGATCCTGTCCTCGAGCCCCACCGGCATCGGGGGGTTCAAGGAAATCATTTCTTCGATCACCGGGCAAAGGCGTGTACGCCCGGCTGCGTTACGAGAGCGGCGTGCACAGGGTCCAGCGCGTGCCCGTGACCGAGGCGGGCGGCAGGATCCACACCTCGACGGCCTCCGTGGCCGTGCTTCCCGAGGTGGAAGAGACGGAGATCGAGATCAACCAGAACGACCTCCGCATCGACGTGATGCGCTCGGGCGGTCCCGGCGGTCAGAGCGTGAATACCACGGACTCCGCGGTGCGCATTACCCACCTCCCCTCGGGCATCGTCGTGCACTGCCAGGACGAGAAGAGCCAGCACAAGAACAAGGCCAAGGCGCTGCGGATCCTCAGGGCGCGCCTCTACGAGGCGGAAGAGGAGCGCAAGCACGCGGAACGCGCGCAGGCACGCAAGAGCCAGATCGGATCCGGGGACAGGGCGGAAAAGATCCGCACGTACAATTTTCCGCAGAACAGGGCGACGGACCATCGCATCAATCTCACCTTGTACAAGCTCGACGCGGTGATGAAGGGGGAGATCGCCGAGTTCATCGACGCGCTCCGCCTGCACGCGCAGGAGACGGCCCTGACATCGGAGAGCGCATGACCGTTCGGTCCCTGCTCACGCAGGGCTATGACACACTTTTCTTCGCGGAAGTGGACACGCCCCTCCTGGACGCCCTTGTGCTTCTTGCCCATGCGCGGGGCACGGACAAGGAGCACCTCCTGGCATCCCTGCCGGATTCCGTGAGCGCGGAGGAGGAAGAACGCTACCGCGCGCTTGTGGACAAGCGCTGCGCGGGCACCCCGGTCTCCTACATTCGCCAGGTCAAGGAGTTCTACGGCCTGGAGTTTTTTGTGGACGAGCGCGTGCTGGTGCCGCGGCCCGACACCGAGGTGCTCGTGGAGAAAGTCCTGCAGCTCGTACGGGGGGACCCGCGGCTGCGCCGGGTGCATGACGCGTGCACCGGTTCGGGATGCATCGGGATCGCGCTGCAGCGGACCGTGCCGGTGCTGGAGGTGAGCGCGTCGGACATCTCCCCGCCCGCGCTCGTTGTGGCGGGTGTGAACGCGGAGCGGCTCCTTGGCCGGGGGCTTCCTTCATTTCGCTCCGACCTGCTGGAGGGGGTGCCCGGGCCTTTTGAAGTGATTGCCTCCAACCCTCCCTATCTCCGCGACGATGAGGTGGCGGACATGCGCAAGCTCGGCTGGCCCGAGCCGGAGCTGGCTCTTCGCGGCGGCGCCGACGGGACCGTCCTTGCGGAGAAGCTCATCCGCTCCGCGCCGGGTAAGCTCGTCCCCGGGGGCTGGCTTGTGCTCGAGGCGGCGCCGCCCCAGTTCAACAAGCTCTACGCGCTGATGGACCAGGCGGGGTTTCACACCATTGACGTGGAAAAAGATCTCGCGGGAAGCGACAGGGTGCTGGCCGGGAGGCTGGACCCTCCACGCAGGGATACCCCCATGGGTGAGTACTTGCATGGGTGAACCTGACCGTGCCGGGCCGGGGCCCGCCCCCGAGCGCGCCGAGATTCCCGCCGCCATTGCCACGACGGAGGTCACGGAGCTTCTCACCTACTTCAAGGAAAAGCTCGCCGTCTACACGCTGGAGGAGCGGGACAAGATCCTTTCCGCCGCGGACTGGGCCAGGCGCCTGCACGGAGAGCAGAAGCGCGCGTCCGGGGACCCGTTTTTCATTCACCCGCTGAGCGTCGCCTCCATCCTCGTGGACATCCATATGGACGCCCAGGGAGTCATTGCCGCGCTCCTGCACGACGTGCTGGAGGATACGGAGACCAGCAAGGCCGCGCTGCGCAAGGAGTTCGGCAGGGAGGTGGAGAGCCTCGTGCAGGGGGTCACGAAAATTTCCGTGCTGCGCGGAAGGTCCCGCTCCCTGCAGCACGCCGAGAGCATCCGCAAGATGCTCTTTGCCATGGTGAAGGATGTCCGCGTCATCCTCATCAAGCTTGCCGACAAGCTGCACAATATGCGCACCCTCCACTACCTCGAGGAGGAAGACCGCAAGCGCATTGCCATGGAAACGCTGGACATCTACGCGCCTCTTGCGGGCCGGCTGGGAATCTCGCGTATCAAGGATGAGCTGGAGGACCTCAGTCTCAAGCACATTCAGCCCGCCGTGTACGAACAGATCCGGCAATTCGTTGCAGACCGCAAGATCGAGCGCGCAAGCTATCTGGAGCGCGTGAAGGCGGCCATCACGCGGGAGGCGGTCGCGGCCGGGATCCCCATAGAGATCGAGACCCGGGCAAAACACTTCTATTCGATCTATCTGAAGATGCGCCGGCGCGGCAAGCCTCTGGAGGAGATATACGATCTTCTTGGTCTTCGGGTGCTCGTTGAGTCCACCAGCCAGTGCTACGAGCTGCTCGGCCTGGTGCACAAGCTGTGGATGCCCATCGAGGGCAGGTTCAAAGACTACATCGCCATGCCCAAGTCCAACCGCTATCAGAGCCTGCACACCACCGTCATGGGCTATGGCGGGAAAATAATCGAGATCCAGATCCGCACGCAGGGAATGCACCAGACCGCGGAGAACGGAATTGCGGCGCACTGGCTCTACAAGAGCGGGGCGCTCAAGGAAGAGGAAAAGACCAAGGAGCTCTCCGTCATCAACAAGCTGCGCGAGTGGCAGGGGGCAGGGGCGGCTTCAGGGGACTTCCTGGACGAGATACGAAAGGAGCTGCTGCGGGACTCCATCTATGTGTTCACCCCGAAGGGGGACGTCGTGGAGCTGCCCAACGGTTCCACCGCCATCGACTTTGCCTACCACATTCATACCGACATCGGAGACAAGTGCACCGGGGCAAAGGCGGATGGCGTGATCATTCCGCTGAAGGAGCCCCTCAAGAATACGCAGGTGGTGGAGGTGATGACCTCCCAGACCGCGCACCCGCACCTGGACTGGCTGCGCTACGTGAAGACCTCCAAGGCGCGCTCGAAGGTCAGGCACTGGCTGGCGCTGAACGATCCGGGCCTGATCTTCGACCGCAACATCGTGGCCAGGAAGAAAGAGGAGATCCCTCGCGCCATCGTCTATCAGAAGCCGAAGGAAGGAGAGCCCGCGGAGCCGGAGACGCAGATCCGCGACCCTTCCAGGGTGTCGATCAGGATCGGCCAGGAACGCAACATCATGATCCGCATCGCCCAGTGCTGCACGCCGTCCACCGGCGACTCGATCGTGGGCTACATATCGCGCGGCAGGGGCATCACCGTGCACAGGATCGGCTGTCCCAGCATCGCCTCCATCAAGGACTTCGCCGAGCGCAGCATGGACGTGGAGTGGGAGACTGTCTCACCCAAATCAACCCGCCGGTTCCAGGTCACGGCGCGCCTGACCTCCAACCTCTTCTCCGAGATCGAGGGCGCGCTGAAAAAGTTCGGCGGCCACCTGATCGAGGGCAAGCTGGAGGAGAGCAACCACGAGGTGCTCCGCGGATTCTTCACCGTGGAGCTGGACAATCGGGAGGATTTCGGCCGGGTGATGAAAAGCCTGCGCACCATCCCCACCGTGGTGAACATCCAGACCGGCGGGGCAACCTGAGGGGCGCCTGCGCCCACGCGCCGCCGAACTCGGCACAGGCGAACCTTGAGAAAAGTTTGCCGCAGGGTGTATAATTATGAATTGACTCCGTAAGATGTGCGCGCATGCGGGAATGTTGATTTAAAGGGGTGATGTCCCATGAAGCAGAAGTGTGTCCTTGCCCTCGGCCTGTTTTTTGTGGGCGCCCTGAGCTGGGCGCAAGTCACCAGCAATTTCTCCCTGACGGCATACCCGACCGTCGATATCCCGCTGGGGCCCGTACTTTCGGACGGCACCCCCTACTACACGATAGGCGGCGGGATATCGGTGAAAGGCGAATACACGCCGCCTTTCGCGCAGCTCCTCTATACCGGACTTGCGCTGGGAGCGGACATGGTGCCGATCAACTCCTCGAGTAAATCCCTTACGCTCCTCTCCCTTGGGATGGGAGCTCGGCGTCCAGTTCTACCCTGTTCCGCGCCTGGGCCTTCGGCTGGCCGCCTGCGGTGGAGAATACGCCGGCATGGTCGCGGAGGGCACGGTTTTCAATCCCTACATCGGTGGCCTGGTGGACATCAGCTACCTGCTGAACCCTTCACTCAGCCTCGGGCTCGGCGCATCCTACAGGTACAACTTCACGCCGACCGATCCCTTGTACCAGGGCATCGGGGTGAGTCTCGGCGTGCGTTATCACATTGGCGCCGGAGGGGGCGCGGCGAACCTGAAGGTCGAGCCCGCCATTCGGCCGATCTTCCCGCTGTTCTACAGCTACTACGACAAAAACCCGGCAGGATCCATGTCCATCCGGAACACCAGCACAGGGGCGATCCAGGACCTGAAAGTGAGCTTCTTCGTCAAGCAGTTCATGGACCAGCCGAAGGTGACATGGACGTACAAGGAGCTTGCGCGAGGGGAAGAGAAAACCTTCGATGTGTACGCCCTGTTCAGGGACAACATCTTCGGGGTGACCGAAGCCACGAAGGTTGCAGGCGAGATCAGCGTTACCTACAAGTACTTCGGAAGCGACGTGACGAGCAGCTATCCCGTTACCGTGACCGTGAACAACAGGAACGGCATGACGTGGGATGACACCCGCAAGGCCGCTGCGTTCATCACGTCCAACGACATGAATATCCGCAGTTTTGCCGCCCGGGCAGTGCCTGACGCCCGATCCCGGGGGACCGCAGCCATCAATGCGACATTCCGATCCGCAATGGCCCTGTTCACCGCTTTGAGAATCCAGGGTGTCGCCTACATACCCGACCCGAAGACTTTTGCTTCCAAGGTGGAGAACAAGGAAGCGGTGGACTACCTCCAATTCCCCGCCCAGACCCTGGAGACCCGTGCGGGTGACTGTGATGATCTTTCGATCTTGTACGCGGCCCTCCTTGAATCCGCGGGCATCGAGACCGCGTTCATCACGGTTCCCGGCCACATATATGTGGCGTTCAATCTCGACCTCGATCCGCGGACCGCGTCGGCTGCCTTCATGAACCCGGCGGATCTGATCATCAAGGAGAGCGAGACCTGGATCCCTGTTGAGATCACCCGGGTCAGGGACGGGTTCCTCAAGGCCTGGCAGAGCGGCGCGCAGGAATGGCGCTCGGCATCAGCGAGCCAGAACGCCGCTTTCATTCCCGTCCATGACGCCTGGGAGAAGTTCTCCCCCGCAAACACGGGAGAAATCATCAAGGTCAATATCAGCCCTCCGGACTCCGAGCGCGTCTTCAGCGCCTTCTCCGCCGAGCTGCAAGAACTTCTGGACCGCCGCTTTCCAGCCGCGCATCTCCAAGCTGCAGGACGATCTGAAGTCGCAGAAGTCCGATGCCAGGCTTCTGAACAAGCTTGGCGTTCTCTACGCGAGATTCGGCAGGTACGATGATGCCAGCCAGCAATTCGAGCAGATCGTGGCCTCCAACGGGGAGGTGCCTGCCGCCCTGATCAACCTCGGAAATATCGCCTACGTGAAAGGCGACAACCAGGCCGCCATGGACTATTTCATGCGCGCCTTGAAGAAGTCGTCAAATAACTCGATCGCGCTGCAAGGCATTGCCATGGCCGGCTACGAGCTTGGTGACACGAACGCCGTCCAGACGGCGCTGGCCCAGCTCAAGACTGACGGATCCCGAGGCGGCGCAGCGTCTGGCCAGCCTGGATGCGGGGAGCGGCGGCAAGAGCCGCGCCGCCTCCGCTGAGAAGGAGGTGACGTCATGGAACGAGGAATGAAACGGAGCCTTTGCAGTATTGGCGTCCTGTTCGCCGTGGCGCTCTCCTTCATGACATGCTCAAACCCCATCGACATCCTTAAGAGCGTCACCAACGAGGTAAAAAGGTCCAACGCCAAATTCCTGGTCGTGAAGGGCCTGCAGTCGCCCATAGGCACAGCGAGCGTGAATCCTGGGACCCCGATTACCATCGAGTTCGACAGGCCGGTCAACGCGAGCACTGTTTCCTCCTCCACCATCACGGTCACGCCGAGCAATGGCACGAGTATCAAATACTCGCTTACCATCGACTACAGCAACGCGAACAAGACGGTGACCCTGACGCCCAAGCCCTTCCTGGAGGACACCACCCAGTATGACGTCACCGTTACCACGGGCGTGCTCGGTGACGACGCGAGCGAGCTCGAGGCTCCGATGAGCTGGTCATTCAAGACCGGAGTCTACCCTGCGGGTGATATCACATTCACTGACGGGACACACACGCCAGACGGTTTGGGATACAATAAGATCAATTATATCGGCGCTGTCTCGCCCCTGCAGCTCTGGATAAACTACAAGGCGGTTGTGGACAAGTATAGAATGTCGGACATCGCCGACAGCGTTTGGCAGTTTTCAAGATGCAAATCTTGGTTGGGTGGCTCCCAGCTTTGGCTCAGGGGATGTGTATACTCCGCCTGCCATCAGCGCTCCCCGCAGGCGACGGGACAAAGACAATCTATATTCAGTTCCTGAGGACCAGCACGGGGGATGTATCGCCCGTGGCAACTGATTCGGTCATCCTCGACACGACCGCTCCTACGGTGTCCGCTGGTGGGATGAGCACCCTTAATGCCGCAGTTCAAACAAGGACGACCAACGCATCGGCGTCAGACGCGAGCGGCATTACGGCGTGGAGTTGGACCAAGGTATCAGGCCCAGGCGCTGTCACGTTCGGGACGCCAAATGCGCTGCAGACCACCATAAGCGCGGATACGGATGGCACCTACGTTGTCATGCTCACAGTCACGGACGGCGTTATGCACACCAGTTCTGCCAACCTCACGGTGACCAGGGACACGACGCCTCCCAGTGCACCGGTATTCAATTCAATCACGACCCCCACACTTTCAAACACGCCGACATGGACCTGGACCACGGGAGGTGGGGGAATGGGGCTCTATGCCTGTTGTGCTGTTGAACCCGACCGGAGGGAAGGTTTGGAAGGATGAGCTGAAAACAAAGTCGGGACCTGTGACATTCCCCCTTGATGCTGCTTACCTGCGATGTTGACGAAAAATCGGATTTATCCGCTCAGCGATGGTCTGTGGACCCTGCAGGTTGCCGAAACCGACGCGGCCGGCAATTTGTCCGCATTTGCATCCTCAGCGATCCTGGTGACGCCTGTGCTGCCTCTGGATGGCGCGACTGTCAGCGTCGCAGCGCAGAATCGCTTCCAGTGGCGACCCATGACCGATGGATACACCATTTATTACGCGGTTGCTCCTGATACCTCGTTCGCCGTGTTGGGGAAGACGACAAATGTGAGCTATTTCGATATCCCGGTGAATACCCTGAAACCGGGCAAGTACCATTGGTACATTCGGGGGACCACACTCCTTCCCGCAGGCGCGCCGAAGACATACTTCACAGTTACGGTCAAATAAAACCGGGAGAGCAGGTCGATATCCTGGCTAGAGTTCGCCCGCGGCCGTTTAGACCGCGGGCCTCTTTTTGGTCGCGCGCCAAGATCGAGCTATCTCCACCTGGGCGGAGCGGCCGTCGCGGGAAACTCCGGGACATAGATGTAGCTCGGATCCTCCTTCTGCTTCCTCCTGATCCGGACGAGCAGTCTCAGGCAGGCAAGAAAGCTCTTTTGGGGAATTTGCATATCGCCTGAAATTGCACGGTGGAACCTGGCCAGGTTGAAGGAGGGGACAGCGGCGTACATATGATGCTCGGTATGGTAGTTCATGTGCCAGTACAGATAGCCGATCAACGGGTTGACCTTGACCGTGTGGCACACCAGGCGCCAATCCGGCACGCTTTCACTCAGCCCGGTATGCTGGATGGCCCCGGTCAGGTTCGCCAGGATGCGCACGAAGAAGCTGCCGAACACGAGGAGGTAGATCAGCACCCAGAGCTTGAGCACGATGAAAACCGCGATCAGCACGAGGTAGCTGATGAGCACGAACCTGGCCCACCTGCACATAGCCGCCCTGCGGGGATCGCTTTCAGGGAAGAGCGGGTCCCAGGAGAAGTAGTCCACTTCGCCCCGTCCAAGGGCGTGGAGAATGTTCACCCGTATGAGAAGCGCGAACCATTTGAAGTCAAAGGTGAGCCAGCTTACGAGGTTCACCCAGTTCAGCTTCTCCGCAACAGGCACCTGGATGACCTCCTTGTCTCGTCCGCGATGCACGGTGAGTTGATGGTGAAGCATATGGGAGGCGCGAAAGTGAACCGGGTTGTTCCATGTGAGGAAACAGAAAAGCTTGTAGAAAAACTCGTTGACTCTCTTGTTCACGAAAACCGTACCGTGGCTCAGCTCATGCACCGCGGCTGACATCCCGATCATGCCCTGGAAGAGGGAGTGAAAATAACAGAGCACGACCATGGGCACCCACTGCCGCATCTTGAAAAAGTAGAACGCTGCTGCCGTGGTCAGGACAAAGATCAGGAGGAAGCTGCCCGCCTGCAGCCAGCCCTTCAGGTCGCTTTTCTGCGTGAATGCCTTGAGTGCTTCCTTCCCTATGGGAGTCCGATACCAGTCGATGTTAGGAGTTTCCATGATGATGCTCCCCGCCTTACCAAGGCCTCAGTATATTCTATCATATGGACTGGCCCCACGCGGATCCGGATGGCCGCCCGGTTCGATTCACTGAGCGTGATCCCCGGCCCAGGCTTGATGAGATGCAGCCAACCCTCCACGGAAAGGCGGTGAGGCTCGAGCCCTTGCAGGATGAGCATATCGATGCCTTGTGCGAGATCGGGCTCGATCCCGAGGTGACGCAGTTCATGACAATCGCCATGAGGACGCGCGACGATATGGCGCGCTATGTGCGTGATGCGATTGCGGCCCGCGAAGCCGGAAAGGCGATCCCCTTTGTGACGATCCTGCAGAATCCGGGTGCCGCCGATCGTATTGTGGGAACGACCCGGTTCCTGGAGATTGATCGCAACAATCGCCGGATGGAGATCGGCGGGACCTGGCTGGGAAAGGAATGGCAGCGCAGCAGGGTGAACACGGAGGCGAAATACCTGATGCTTCGCCATGCTTTCGAGGAGCTGAAGAGCATCCGCATCGAGCTGAAGACCGACTCTCTGAACGTGCGCTCTCGCGCGGCGATCCTGCGCATAGGCGCCGTTCAGGAGGGCGTTTTCCGCAACCACGTCATCACCGAGCAGGGCAGGATCCGTCACTCGGTCTACTTCAGCATCGTTGCCGAGGACTGGCCTGGGGTCAAAACCAGATTGGAAGCAATGCTGAATCGATAAGCCGCTCAACGGAGCGCTGCGGGACGGTGCGGGCCCACTGGTGGCGCGGCGAATTGTGTGATAGCATGCGCCCGGCGGCGTGTCCCGCCGGAACGAATCTGCCCCAAGGTGGTTTATGAACAAATTACAAATGGCTCGGCATCCGACCGCCGCGCGTGCGCCGGGTCGGGCGCGGGACGCGGGCATGGACAAGAGAATCTACTTGACTTTCTCCCCGGCCCTCAAGAGTTTTCTACTGTGACAGCAGCCGCGGCCCCGCGGATTCGTTACCTGAACGGGCTCAGATTCCGACGAGCCCTGATTGCAGGCGCACGACAGCTCATCAGCAACAGAGAGCGCATCAACTCCATCAATGTGTTTCCCGTGGCGGACGGGGATACGGGCAGCAACATGGCGGGCACCCTCGGCTTCATCGTGAACGGGATCGCCCCCAGCAAGGAGCGCGCCATCGACAGGATGCTCCGGTCCGTCGCTGACCTTGCCCTCTCCGGAGCGCGCGGCTGCAGCGGCACCATCCTCGCGCAGTTCTTTCACGGCCTCGCGCAGGAGATGGCCCACAAGGTGAGGCTGACCACCCGCTCCTTCGGGCTCGGAGTGCGGAAAGCCGTCGCCTACCCATGGGACGCCGTCTCAGAGCCGCGCGAAGGCACGATCCTCACTGTTTTGCGGGACTGGGGGAACACGGTCTACGAGTGGAGCTCCCGGACGGATGACTTCGTGGAGCTGCTCCAGCACGCCTACCGAAGCGCGACCAGGTCTCTCGTGCGCACCAGGGAAACCCTGTCGGTCCTGACCCTTGCGGGCGTGGTCGACGCGGGAGCGCAGGGACTCGTGCACATGCTGGCGGGCATCACGCGGTTCATCTCGGCCGGCCGTATCGGCGAGCTCGACACACACGCACCGGAAGAAGCTGCCGAAGAGAATGAGATCCCCGGGGAGGCGGTGGAAGACCCCGATTTTCGCTACTGCACGCAGTTCGTTCTGGAAGGCTCCGACATCGATGTCGGCAGGATAAGAACGGAACTGTCCGGCATGGGCCATTCGCTGATCGTGGCAGGCTCGGCGGCCAGGGCCAAAATCCACATCCACTCGAACACGCCCGGCCTCGTCTTCCAGAACGTCGTGCGGCACGGCGATATCGCCGCCCATCGGGTGGAGGACATGAAAGCGCAGTATCGCGCCGCGCACACAGCCCACCCCGACATCGCCATTGCGGTGGACTCGGCCTGCGATCTTCCCTCTGAAGTGATAGACGCGCACACCCTGCACATCATTCCCTGCATCCTCAATTTCGAGGGCAAGAGCTATTTCGACAAGCTCTCCATCACGCCCCAGATCCTCTTTTCGCTCCAGCGGGAGGCGCTGCGGAAGAGCTCCCACCCGACGACATCCCAGCCGTCCCCGGCTGATTTCAAGGGGCGCTACGACTTCCTGCTCAGACACTACAAGTCGGTCCTGTCACTCTCCCTGTCGAGCGGAATCAGCGGGACCTTTGATTCGGCGAAAACTGGAGCGAAACTTACGGGAGGCGCTATCGACGTCATCGATACGAAGTCCGTTTCGATGGGGCTCGGGCTTCTTGTGCGCACGGCCGCCGAGGCGGTGGAACGTGGGGCAACACGGGAGGAAGTCGTTGCCCTCATGAATCGGCTCATCCCGAGAGTACGCATCCACTTCGCAGTGCGTACCCTGGAAAGCCTCATCCGCAGCGGACGGGTAAGCAGGATGAAAGGCCTGGTTGCGAACCTGCTCCACCTCAAGCCCATCCTCCGGCTCAACGCCGAGACCCAGGGAAAGGTCGAGCAGGGCGCCACGGTCTTCGGTGTCAAGGGGGGCAGAAAAAGGATCCTCCGTCTGATGGTGCGTGAGATCGATCCCCGCGTCCCGATGGAATTCGGCATTGCTCACGCCAACGCTGAAGCGGACGCACTCTGGCTCAGGGACCGCATTGCCGAACGTTTTACCCTCGCACGGCCGGTGTTCCTCGCGGAAGTGACCTCGGTCCTCGCTGCCCACGTCGGCGAGGGGGCAGTAGGCGTGGGGTACATACTGCCGGAGCGCAAGGGGTGATCGGGGTCGTCCTGATCGTTCTCGGCTCCTACCTTCTTGGCTCCCTTCCCACAAGTATCATTGTAGGAAGGGTTTTTTTCGGAAAGGATCCGCGTGACCTGGGCTCCGGCAACGCGGGGGGTACCAACGCGTTTCGGGTTTTTGGCTGGAAAGGGGGCGTGCCGACGGTTCTCGTCGACGTAGCCAAAGGGCTTGCCGCCACCCTGCTCATATCCCGAATCCCCGTCCCCGGGGCGATTCCACACGAGCTCATGCAGATTGCGGCGGGCTGCGCGGCAATTGTGGGTCATGTCTGGACAGTGTTCGCGGGCTTTCGCGGCGGCAAGGGCGTGGCGACCGCCGCGGGAATGCTTGTCGGGCTCTATCCCGTTGCTCTGCTCGTCTGCATCGGCTTATTCGGAATTACGCTGATTACTTTCGGAATCGTTTCCGTTGCTTCACTGTGCGCCGCGCTCCTGTTTCCCCTGGTTTTGCTCGTCCTGGATGCTGCAGGAGTGGCTCACGTTTCGCCGCTCCTTTTCTGGTTCTCCCTCCCCGTGGTGCTGCTGATCTTTTACACTCACCGCGCCAACATCGGGCGTCTTCTGCGCGGCCAGGAGAACAGGTTCCCGAAGCTCATGCTTTTCTCCCGAATGTTTCACAAGGTCTGAGCAAGGGATGAGCCGATTTGCTCATAGGGCTTGCAGGGGTGACAGAAACTAACCAAAATAGTAATATATGCGCTCGCTTCAGATCATACATTGATATCAGCTGAGAGCAGCAACTTGAATACTTCGGGTTCCACCAGGGGCATGAGGGCGGAGTGGGCGCGACGCGCAGCCATCATGCTCGCATGCGCCGTCCTCTTCCTCGTTTCCACCCCTGCTTCCCGGGGGGATTCCGAAGCACAGCAGGAGCTCCCGCCTGACGTCGTTGTTGCAGCCTACCCGCTCGTGTCCGACACAGAAACGTTCGCGCCCGTTATTGCTGACGCGGTTCGGTACAGGCTGATCAGCCGCGGGCTTGCCGTGAGCTTCCAGCCCGGCACGCCGAGCGCCGCGGATCTGGAGGCGCAGGCACGGGAGGCCGGCGCCGCCATTACGTTGAGCTGCAGCTATTCAGTGGTCGGCTCCCAGATGGCAATTTCCCTTCAATGGCGCGACATTCAGAAGAAGACTCCTCCTGTTGTACGTGAGGAGAAAGGGCCGTTGGATCTCATGCTCGACTCGGTCATCCTGAAAGCACTTGACGACCTCCTTTCATCGGTTCAGGAGCGAGTGAAGCAGCTTGCGAGTCTGCGTGCGGCCGCACTACAAGCGCAAGCCAAAGCGCCGCCCGCAACTACCGAAGCCGTGGGGAAGCCTGCCGAGGCCGTGCAGGCACAGCCGGCAGTCATACCCACGAGCATGCGCTTTTCTCTCTCCTCCAGTTTTGCTTCATTTCTCCCAATCGGGCCGGCGAGCTCCTACTTCTCCGTCGGGCTTTTCCCTTCTCTGCTCGCAAGTCTTCAATTCATAACTCCTGCCGGACGTTTTGCCGTGGGGCTATTTGCGGGGGTGAATTATTTCTCTGCCGACCGGCCCATTGGACTCCGCCAAAAGCTTCCTGATACCGATCGGACCAGACATTCGCTATGAGATAGGCAATGGAGCTCCGCTCCTCGCGTTTGCCCACGTTTCGGGCGGTCCTGCCCTGCTCATATTGAACACAGCGGACACAAGGGACGCTCTCAGACTTCACGGGATTTCTGAAAAGCGGGATCGGCGCTTCTTTCATGTTCACGCCGAAGCTGGGCGTCAGTTTAATCTTCGACTACGAGGTATATTTTGAGATGCCCTATCTGATCATGGGCTTTTCTCCGACTGTTATGGTCACTTTTGTGCTATGAAGCGCGGAACCAGGGTATTTGGACTCCTTCTTCTCCTCATGTTGCTTGCTTCCTGCAAGCAGGGCACATTCTACGCCGCCCTTGGGGACCAGATAGTAGTTCCCCTGAGCATCGCGCCGACCGCCGCGCACGATTGTCGACCTGACCAGCCTGACCTTCAGCGCCACCGGCGGCGCTCCTCCGTATACTTACTCGGTATTATCAGGGCCGGGAACCATCAACAGCTCCACCGGGGTTTTCTCTGCCAACGGCGGAGGGACCGTAATCATCCGCGTGACAGACAAGAACAAGAAGACAAGCGATGCAACGCTGACGGTGACTTCCCAGGGCTGCTCGCGCTCAATCCGGCCACGGCCACGGTGAACGTAAACTGTACTACTTCAATTCGTCGCCACGGCGGAACACCCCCGTATACGTTCAGCATGACGGCAACCGGGTCCGGCAGTCCAACTCTCACGGGCTCGGGCTCTACACGTCAGGGTTCACTGCTCCCCAATCGACATGGTGAGGTGACGGACTCGGCTCACGCCCACACCTCCACGCAAACCGCAACAGTAACGTGACCACGGCGGCAACGAATGTGGACTACACGATCCGGTCGGTGACCGCTCCCCTGAGCGGCACGGGCGGAAAGTCCTTCCGGGGAGACTTTACCGTCAAGAATAACGGCGCGGCGGGGGGATCCCAACCGCTGAGCTGGTGGGTCTACATCTCCGACTCCTCGACATTTAACACAGCAGGAATGCAGATCCTGTGCAACAATGTGGATGGAGGGCTGGGCCCCTCGGGCACAGTGACCATTCCGATCCAACTACGGCGACCTGGCCTGTCGTGCCTGTTTCCGGCCCGGTCCCCAAGTACCTTTTTTCCAGATCGCCGCGGCCGACGATCTCAACTCCGCGCAATAACATTGCCGGTCCCATACACCGTCATCCATTTCGCCGCCGAATGTGGACTATTCCGCGACCGCGCCCACGCATGCGGGTCCGCTGGTTGCGGGCGGGCCGATCAGTGAAAGCTTCACCCTTCAGAACATAGGCACGGACGCAGGGAGCCAGAGCGTGCACTGGACCGCCTACGTGTCCAGTGATGCGTTGACCACGATCAGCGCGGGCGACACCATAGTCAATGCCGGCACTACTGGTCCGCTGGGTGCTGCACCCGCTTCGACCTCGATCGGCATCACCGGTACCTGGCCGAGCGCGCACGGGCCCTATTTTTTAAAAGTAAAACTGTCAGCAGCAGATGACATCAACACCGCGAATAACATTCAGGTCAGTACCGTGTACAACACGACGTATGTCGACTATACTCCCCCTGCTTCCCAGATTCTCTCGACCGGCGGCCAGATAGCGGGCGGCCCGCTGAACGGCGAATTCACGATTCAGAATCTTGGGACCGCCAACGGCACCCAGAATATTGCCTGGACTGCTTATGTGGCCCCTACGCTCACTCCCACGGTGGTGACGCAGGTTGCATCAGGCACGACCGGCCCCGTGGGTGCGGGGGCAACCTCTGGTTTCATTCCTTTTGCGGGAACCTGGCCGACAAGTCTGGCCCCGAACAACAACTTCGTCCTTGTCGTGTCGCTGAGCTCGCCGGAGGACACGGTTCCGGCGAACAATGTCGGAACGTCTGTCGCGGTGTATGGGACAGCTGCCCAATCGTCGACTATGCTGTATCGGCGGTCCAAAATACTGGCCCAGGAACGGCGCCGGTGATGGGGCCCATGACCGGCTCCTTCCACCTCAGCAATGGCGGCCCGAACAATGGTATTCAAAATGTAAGCTGGTCTGCGTACGCCTCCCTGACAAGTTCGGTCGATTCCTCAGCCATCCTGATTGCCTCCGGAGTTACGCTCCCGCTTTCGGCCTCGGGGTCAAGGGACATTTCCTTCACCGGTCAGTGGCCGATTCGCTACGGGAACTACCAGCTGGTCGTTTCAGTCTCAGTCCCCCCGCCGCCCCCCGTCAACACAGACGTGGACACAAACCTCTCGAACAACGTGGCGGCAACGGGCATCTTGAGCACTACAGCCGTCGGCTTTATCAATGAAGTCGAGCCCAATAACGACGCCGACGGGATCTGCTCGCTGGGCGGCGTGCAGAACCTCGGCATAACACTTCAGCCGGGCATGAGTGTTCTCGTGACCAGGAACCTGGCCGGCGTGCCCACGGACAATCATGATGTGTTTATGGTCAATACTGGAAGTGCAGCCAGCGTGAGCCTTTACATGAACTGGTCGGTCAGCCAGAACGTCACCCTTAATTTCAAGACAAACGTCCCGGTGGTCGCTACGGTGGCAACAACAACCATCGCAGCCGGACCAGCCTTTCGCTCAGTTGGAATGTGGTTTTCCCGCAGATTTGGATCGATGTGGTAAACCCGGGGGAGCGACTGCGTATACATTGATCATCACGGGCAATTGAGGCCGGTGCCGTTACTGAAGCATTGCCTGCAGCCGGTCCAGGAGACGAAGAAGCGGATCCCGTTCGCCATTCACTGAAATCTGGGCCAGACCCGGCAGAGAGGTCTTGTCGCCGGATTGCAGCTTGCCGAGCAGAGAATCCAACCCATCAAGCGCCTCTTTGCGCCCATCGTCCTTCGCCCTTGCGGAGACAGCATCGATGTAGCGCTCGGTTTTCGCGGCGAGATCGGGATACTGTGAACGCACCGGCTCGGTGTCCAGAACCTGCCGCAGAAGGATCTTTGCCTGAAGCAGCGTTGCAAGAGATTCAGGGGAGCTTGGATCCGCGGCAGAGGACCTGGGAACAAGGGCAACGTACGCCTTGTACTGGGCACGGATATCCCGGAGTCGGGCGTTCACCTCCTGCCGCTTTTGTTCGATTGTCTTCAGTCTTGCGAGCTGGGCAAGGTCATCCTCGGCGAAAATGCGGTAGCCTGCGTTTGTCAGAGAATCAGTGAGCTGGCGGGCCAGGACTTTGTTGTTGAGAAGGAGTCCCACGCTCTGCTGGTAGCGGTCGATGGAAGCCTGGAAATTGCCCGCCTGGTAGAAGACGTTCGCCTCGCGCAACCTTGAGGCCGCCTCATCGTTCCGCAATTCCTGGAGTTTCCCGAAGGCCGCTGCGAGGGGAGGGACCTTTCCCATCGCCGCCTCATAGGCAAGACGCGCGCCCTGCACGTCTCCCGAGTGGGAGAGCTCATCCCCACGACGCACCATTTCGGAGACCTCATCGATGAGTGAGGAGGATTGCGCAACAGAGGCCGTGGCCGGAGATGTTCCGGCCTGACGGGCTTTCACCAATTCTTCCAGAGAGCCGATGAGAAATACCTCCACAGCGCGTCTCCGCTGCACGGCAGGAAGGGCAGTCACAGTGTCGTCATCGAGCAGTTGCCTGAGGGAGGCAAGCCCTTCGAGCGCCTGACCATACTGGCTTGCCTGCAGGGATTCATTTACCCGCGCGTAGCCGGCGGTAAGCTGGTCAAGGACCAGCCCTTCCTGGTCCTGCTGCGCGCGGAGGCGGGCCAGCTCCGCACCCACGCGCGCCCCTTCGCCTTCCGCCTGCTGCGCCTTCAGATCATATTGTTTCTGGAGCTCTGTCTCTTTCTGCCGCGTCTCATCCTGCAATCGTATGCGTTCCTGCCGGGCTGCTTCGAGGTCGCGCTGGTACTGTGTCTCCCGGGAGATGAAGGCCTGCTGCTTTGCCGCCAGATCCGCCTCGGCCTTCTGCCGCGAGGCTGCAAGCTGCTGCTCGAGCTGCTGTCTTTCGGCATCCTGGAAGGTCTTCATTTTCTGCTCAACGGACGCCGCGGCCATGCCTTGCGTTTCCAGGCGATCCCGTTCCGCGGCCAGATTGCGGTCGAACTCGTCTTTGAGCTCCTGCTCTCGTGCCTGAATCATCGAGTCGGTCTGTCCGCGGAGCTGCTCCTTCTCCCTGCTGATGGCGCTGAGCTTGTTCTGAGCATCCACGATAGCGCGGTCCCTCTGCTGAAGCTGTTGATCCGTTTCCTGCTTGAGCGCGGCAATCAGCTTGCTTTCTGCGGTGAGAATCGCCGTGCCGGATGTCGCGATCGACCTCTCCTGGCGGTTAAGGAAGGGGGAGATGACAAGGAGCGCAATGATCGCGGCGGAGAGGATCGCGATATTGCTGAACAAAGGCAGGAGCGCGCCATTGCGCCTTGGAACATAGGAAAGATTCTCCGGAGAGACCTCGATCCTGTTATCCGCCATGAGCCGGTCGATCTGATCGGTTATCTGCCGTCTCTCTTCCACGGATATGCCCGTGGATTCGTCATCCGGCTCTTCCCGCACCAGTTCGCCTGGTTGAGGGGTGTCCTCCGGTTTTCCATGTGCGTGCATCATGAGCGCTTTGCGAAGCAGACCCTTCACCACTATTCTCCCTGCATTTCCTCTCAAGATCGGCCGCAAAGGGCAAGAGGTGCAGCCGAAAGGTCATGCACACAGACATTATTGCGTACAAAGGGCTGAATCTGCAAGCGCGCTTCTTTTTGCGGGTCCGCCCTGGCCTTACATTGACCCCGCTGAACTCCCATAGTACAGTTTGCCAACGATGAATATTCGGGCAAAAGTGGTGCTGCTTGTTCTCCCCCTGATCGTCGGGCCGCTCTTTGTGACGGGGTACATCGCCGCGTTGTCGGCGAGGAACGGGATCACCGGTATCGCCACCAGCTTTCTGCGCTTCAAGATCGATGACCTTCAAAACTACGCGAGCAGCCAGTGGTCCCTTCTTGTGCAGAATAACATGGTCGGGAGACAGGATTTCGTCGATGCCGCGAAAGCCGCGGTGGCTTCTTACGCGCGCTCGCTGGTGCGTGATGAATCCGAGCTGATCTTTGCGGTAGACGATCAAGGAAATGTGGTGCTGGCCACCGGAGATCTTGCGTTGAGCGGCCCGGAGGCCGCGCAACTTTCGCGCATGAAAGCGAACGGCTCTTCCGGGTGGGTCCAGCTCAAGGCGGGCGGCGCGGAGAGGGTTGCCCAGGCAAAGGAATTCGTGCCGTTCGGCTGGTATATTCTTGTGACTGAAAAGCGCGACGCTTTCTACAAGATCACCACCCAGATATTCAGACAAACCGCGGTGATCCTCCTGGTATCTCTTGCGGTCGCCGTGATCCTGCTGTTTGTGTTTTCTTTCCTCATGACACAGCCGCTGCGCATGGTGGTTCGGTGATGCGGCAGATCATGAGCACCAGCGATCTTTCCCGGCGCGTGGAAATCCTTTATAAGGATGAAACGGGAGAGCTCGGCCACAGCTTCAACCTCATGACGGAGGAGCTGGAGAAAGCTTACAAGCAAATAAAGGGCTATGCGCTGAAGGCAGTGGTTGCCCAGCATCGCGAGCAGAAGATCAGGAACATCTTCCAGAAGTACGTGCCCAAGGCAGTGATTGATGAGTTCTTCGCCAACCCTGAGTCCATGCTGGTGGGCCAGGACCGGGTGCTCGCGGTTCTCTTTTCTGATATCCGCGGATTCACGACTCTTTCCGAAGGCCTGCCCCCCAACGAGGTGGTGGAATCATTGAACGCGTACTTCGGACGGATGGTGAAAATCATCATGCAACACAAGGGAATCGTGGACAAATACATCGGTGACGCCATCATGGCCACATTCGGCGCTCCTGTGCACTACGGTGACGAAGCCTATCAGGCCGTGGTCTCAGGCTTCGATATGCTTGACGCCCTCAAGCTCTTCAACGCCGGCCAGCTCACGAAAGGCCGTCCACAATTCAAGGTAGGGATCGGCATCAATTATGGCGAAGTCACGGTGGGAAACATCGGCTCGGAACAGAAAATGGACTACACGGTGATCGGTGACATGGTGAATCTGGCCTCCCGGTTGGAAGGGCTCACGAAAGTTTACCATGAAGAGATGATCGTCTCCGAGCCGCTGGTGAATGACCTGGCAGGAAAGATTCCATGCAGGCCTATCGACAAAGTAGCAGTGAAAGGAAGAGCGAAAGGGATTCTGATCTACACGCCCCGGCGAACCCTCAGTCCGCTGGAAGAGCAGGCCTGGAAGATCCACGAGACAGGGGTCAAGCTGTTTTACGACAAGGACTTCAAAGTTGCATCTGAAGCATTCCGTGAAGTATTGAATCTCATTCCGGGAGATGCGGTTGCGGGAAGGTTTCTGGAGCGATCTGAGGCTTTTATGAAGAACCCACCGGCTGATGACTGGGCCGGCGTCACGGTCATGAGCGAGAAATAACTAAAAAGACAGGGCATCCAAACAGCGGCTTACTGAGCGGTGAACTGATGGTACGTCTGATCTTTCGAAGGGCTGCGGTTTCCCGTTAGATATGTGCTGCCGTCATCAAAGGACCATTCGATGTACCAGTCGTATGTCTGACCAGGGGCCAAAGTGTAGGGGTTAGGGCCCGTTTCTCGCATAGTGCCGGGCCCGTGATAGACGACCATTTGGTCGGGATCGTTCCATGGGGCCAGAAGTGAACCCTGTATTGCGCTCCAGGAGCGTCGCCTGCTCCTTGGAAAAAATCACGCCATTGAAGGGAGAGAGTATCTGTTGTTGTTGTGCTTCCGTCCCAGGGGATTACGGGTGTGACAACGATTTGCATATTCAAGGTGGGTGACTGATTTCCAGCGGCGTCAACCTGCCTGACCATGAGCTTGTAGGTCCCGTCCGCGAGAGTGGATGGACCCAGGGAGGTGGTCGAGAAAGGGAGAGGCGTCCATGTTGTTTCAGTGTCCAGTTTTTCCAGAAACTTATCCGGAGACAAGCCGAGATTGGGGCTGGCATTCCAAATCCAGGTCACATTTGGATTTTGATCGAGCATCGGAGACTTAGTTCCATAGCTGCTGCTGCCAAGCGATTCTGTCGGCTGGCCGGGGGGCACCGTTGCCTTTGTTATTGTAAACGTGTTGACAGATTGATTGCCGGCACAATCGGTCACGGTCAGTGACAGGTTGTATGTCTGGTCTGGGCCGCTGATCGTTATAGCCGGAGATTGCGCGTTATAGGTCACACCCGCACAATTCCACGAGTACGTTGCGATCCCGCTTGTCAGGTCGGTTGCACTGGACGACGCCACAAGACGCGAGGGTTCGAAGCATCGTTGTACATGTTGTAGTACGCAGGAACGGAAGCCGACTGGATTATCGGCGGTTGGGTGTCGCGCACGACTGAGGCGGATCTCACGGTTGATTTGATGGACTTGTCCAAATTGAAGAACTGCACATAGAAGATCTGGGTACCCTCGCCAGGGGTAAGTGGCCAGGTCGCTGTGGGCCTGGCAGACAGTGTACACTTGATTTGACAGCCCGGCCTCGCTATTTGCAATGCACACGAAGGCAGCCGAGGGATTGTGCTGCAGGCTGAGAGTGACAGGGTTGTATCGTTGTTACGTACGGATTACTCCCGTTGAGCGTGATGTCTCCCGCAGGGTTGTCTCCCGTGCGTAAAAGAGAAATCAACCTGCTTGGGGAGCGTGCCTCCTGAGGCATCCTTCAGAGTCGTCTCAAAGCTCACCGTGTAAGGTTGATTGCTCGCCAGGAAAGGATGAGGCTCGATGGCCAGCTTTTTGGCTGCGCTGTCATAGGAGAAGGTCAGCGTGATGGAAGGGCCGGTATTCGGGGAAATTGTTACCGGCGACTGGAGCTGCCGCAGGCAAGCCGGATCCAGGTCCTTGTTGAAGCTGACTTCTATCGCCTGTCCAGGGATCGAAACCCGTCGCCCCGTTGGAGGGAGTTGTCGCAGTTACGGAAAGGTCCGTGGAGACGGGGCCAGGAAGGACCGGGTCCGTGGGCGGGGAACCAGGGTTCGGGCATGCAAACAGAAGCAAGGTGAGGGAGGCGAGTGCAGCCGCCATGGAAAAGCGGCTGATCAGGGAGTTGTTTGAGCTTCGCACAAGGCCTCTGGTCGCGCATCTCTCCGCCATAAACATAATGGAGCCACTTATAATATTTCACATAATTTAGATAATATCAAGACTTTTTGTCAGCATCCTGCAATCCTGATTTTAGTACCTGGGAAGCGCCGGAGCAAGTATTTTTAGCCTGGATTCCATGCCCACTGCGGGCAGGCAGAAAAAGGAGATCGGCTGCATGAAGCTTGCCGTCAGACAAGGGACGCACGGCCGCGGCGTATTCGCGGAAGAACCCATAGCAGAGGCAACGCTGATCATCCGTTTTACAGGACCCCTGTTGCGCCACGCGGAGACCACCGCGCACACGCTCGCCCTGCAAATAGGGCCCGACCTGTACATCGGGGCTTCAGGAGGTCTTGACGACTTCATCAACCATTCATGCGAGCCGAACGCGGGATTCAGGATCGAGGGGACAATCGCCGATCTGTACGCAATTCGCAACATCGCCGCGGGGGAAGAAATCCTTTTCGACTATTCGACCACGCTCGATGAAGATGACTTCACCATGGCCTGCCGGTGCGGCAGGCCATCCTGCCGCAAGCTCATCGGAGATGGCAAGTACCTTCCGCATGACGTCTGGCAAAGATACCTGGGCCTGGGGATTCTACCGGAGTATGTCCGCAAGCGGCGGGAGGATGCGCTGCGCGCAACGTGAAGAGGCGCGGCGCGTACCATGCGAAGCGCCCGCCCGCACCCTGAGTGGGGGGCTTGTCAGCCCGCCAGAGCCGGGGAAGCGCTTTCCACGAGCCTGATGTACTGCCACGCGCCGTGACGGTGCCGCAGATACATGGCGAACCCCATGGAGACGACGAACGCGATGAAGAACAACCACACCGCGACCGGTGGCAGGACAAGAATACGAATGAATATGAACGAGCCGATGGCCATGATCCAGTGCAGCGCCCCCGAGATGATCATGACCCACTTTGTATCGCCCGCTCCGCGCAGCGCTCCAGAAAAGACGACCTGCGTGGCATCCGCCAGAGTATAGAGCGCGGCAAGGCGCAGCAGCTTCTGGGCAAGCGGGAGGATCGCCTCGTCACCCGCGGTGAATCCGCCCGAGAAAACCTTCACCAGAAAAGGGGCGCCCACCACGAATACGACGACCATGATGCTTGCGTAGCTCCATGCCACGCGGAGACCGAGGAATGCGGCACGCCGGGCGCCCCGCACATCTCCCGCGCCCATGCGCTGGGCCGCAAGGGACGTCACCGCGGCCCCCACGCCGAGCATGGGAATGAATGCCACCAGGTCGTAATTGAAAGTGATGGTGACGGCGGTGGCGACGGAAGGGCTGTAGGACTGCATGAGAAGGACGAACAGGTTGAAGGCAAATACGTTGATGAACACTTCTGCGCCTGCCGGTCCGCCGTAGCGAAGAAGCCGCACGAGCATCTCCCGACGCGGCTTCCATGCCCCCTCTCCATGGTGGGCGCGATAAGCAGGGCTGCGCAGGTAGGCAATAAACAGTATGGCCACGATGAAGAACGATCCGCACAAGGTCCCTATGGCAGCTCCTTCGATGCCGAGGCTGGGAATCCCCAGCCGGCCCAGGACTAAAATCCAGGTCAGGGGCACGTTCACGAATATGCCGAGGAAACTGGCCACCATGACGGTCCGGGTCTTGCCGAGCCCGATAAAGTAACCGGCCAGGACGCCCTGCGCGAGAAAGATGAAGGATCCGAACATCAGGATCCGGAAGTAGCTGAACTCGAGCGCGATCAACCGGGGATCGTGCCCCGCCCAACCGAACCCGCGATGCACGAGGGGAATGAGCGCAAGGAGCATCGGATAGAAGACGAGGGAGAGGATGAGCCCCTGGGAAACAGCCTGGACGCAGCGTTCCGGCCGGCCCGCGCCGTGGTACTGGGCCGCGAGGGCATTCACGTACCCCACGGTCCCCCCGAAGAGGGAGGTGAAGACGAACTGGGTCAGGCCGCCGCTCATGGAGGCAGGGATGTAGTCAGACCCGAGAAACGAGACAAAATACCTGTTGAAGAAGAGCATGACCGTTTCCGAGCCCTGGGAAACGATCAGGGGAAAGGCGATGGTGAGCATGTGCCCGAGGGTAACCTCGCGGTGCAGCGTTGGCATTTGCTTCTATCCGTTGGGACGGTCGATGGGCTCTCTTGCGCCGGCTATTTCGCTTTGCCCTGGCTCTTCACTGACGCCACGGCCTTTTCAAGCTCGGCCTGGTCCGCCAGGTAGTAGTGCCGAATCGGAGCGAGCGCGTCATCCAGCTCGTAGATCAGGGGGATGCCGGTGGGGATGTCCAGGCCGGCGATGTCCGCATCAGAGATCGAGTCGAGCATTTTGACCAGGGCGCGAATGCTGTTGCCGTGCGCGGCGATGATCACCTTCTTTCCCGCGCGCAGGGCGGGAGCAATGGCCTCGTGCCAGTAGGGGAGGGCCCGGGCAACGGTGTCTTTCAGGCACTCGGTGAGGGGGAGATCCTTTTCTGCGAGGTCGTGATAGCGCGGGTCGTGCGAGGGATGCCGGGGGTCGCTCGCGTCCAGCCGCGGCGGCGGAACGTCATAGCTTCTGCGCCAGATGTGCACCTGCTCCTCGCCGTACTTCGCCGCAGTTTCGGCCTTGTTGAGCCCCTGGAGCCCTCCGTAGTGGCGTTCGTTGAGCCGCCAGCTGTTGTAAACCGTGATCCACATGAGGTCCATCTCGTCCAGGACCATCCAGAGAGTGCGGACAGCGCGTTTCAGGACCGAGGTGAAGGCGAGGTCGAAAACGTACCCTTCAGAGAGCAGCTTCTGTCCGGCGGTTTTCGCCTCAGTCCTGCCCTTGTCTGAGAGGTCGACATCCGTCCACCCGGTGAACCGGTTTTCCTTGTTCCATACACTTTCGCCATGCCGAAGCAATACGAGACGCGTCATGCGGCCATTATAGCGACCTATGCGCGGCCCCGCAACCGGGCGGCAAGCCTCAACGCTCCTTCACGGAATGATTCGAGGGGAGTGAGCAGGCTGATGACAAGGAAGCGTCCGGTGGGGAAATCATAGAAATACCCTGGATGCACGAGAACGTCGTCCTTTTCAAGAAGTTGAACGGCAAGATCCTCATCCGGGCAGTCGTCGGGCAGGCGCAGAACCGCGTACCAGCCTCCTTCCCGCTTGAGCAGTCGGCAGGACGGCACGGTCTCGATTTCCCTCTCCAGTGTCGACCCGTTCGTTTCGACCCTGGAAAGTATCTGGGCCTGGATCATTCCCCTCTGGCGCAGAATGTCCGCCGCCGCGTTCTGTATCGGCGTGGCAACGGTGAGATAGGCATCGTTGATGAACTCGAGATGCTCCCGCGCCTGCCGGCACAAAGCATCCGGCCCGCTGACGTGGATCCAGGCGAGCTTCATCTGGGGAAGCCCGACGATCTTGGAAAATCCGTTCAGCACGAAGGTCAGGGAGTCCCGATACGCGGCCGCGCACGGAACACGGTTTTCATCCGCGCCGCGCCCGTAGTCGGCGAACACCTCGTCCACAATGAGCGCCAGCCCGAACTGGCGGCACAGCCCGCCTATTTCCGCCAGCTCATCGGCCTTCAGGAACGAGCCTGTCGGGTTATTGGGACTGACCGAAACGATCGCCACCGTGCGATTGCTGATCGTATTGCGAAGCCGCTCCATGTCGATTCTCCAGCCGCGCGGCTCTTCGTAGAGCAGCCGATAGGGGACTTGTCGTACCGACTCGAGCTCGGTCAGGACTTCCAGGAGCGGATAACCGGGCACGGGAACCAGGATCTCATCTCCCGGGTTTGCAAGCAGCTTGAAAAGGGATCCGTATGCTTCGCTCGTGCCCGAGGCCAGAACGAGGGAGTCGGCGTCCACGCTTACTCCCCGTTCCCTGTAGTAGTCTGCCACGGCACGGCGCGCGCCGGGCAATCCCTGCGGATGCGGCTGGTAAAGCAG
This sequence comes from uncultured Spirochaetota bacterium, assembly GCA_963820435.1. GTDB lineage: Bacteria > Spirochaetota > Spirochaetia > SZUA-6 > Fen-1364 > Fen-1364. The sequence continues at coordinate 177,664 of CAWGAC010000019.1, forward strand.
GGAGTCTGGCCTGGCAAGGGCCTGAAAGATCGCATCCCCCTCATAGTGGAAGCCGCTGCGGGTCGGGTTGGATTCCGTCAGGTCGAGCAGCGTCGCTCCCGCTGCTTTTTTTGCCTCCCGCGCGCGGGACAGGCGATTCACCGCCTGGTTTCTTTTCACACGGTTGGAGAACATGCGTTGTTCAGCGGTACATCTGGATGAGCTGCACGAAATTGTAGATCTTCTTGTAGACCCCGGTGATGAGCGAGCGCAGGTCCCTGTCTCCGGATGGCTTGAGCTCTTTCCAGTTCATCAGGTATGCGGGGTTGGGTTTGCCGATGTCCTCATGGGCAAGCTTCAGCACGCGCGCAACCGCCACGAAGTGCTGGGAGGAGTCCCCCAGCATGGTCCGCGCTTCGTCGTTGACCTGCCGCAGGGCCCCGCGAAGCACGATCAGCGCCTGCTTGTCCCGGTCAGCGCGCAGGGCAAAGGTTTTCAGCTTCCGCCCCAGCTCCCCGTCCTCCGCCAGGTCGGCGTCGAAACGGGAGATTGTCTCCGATACCTTCAGAAGCTGGTGAAACGCCTCCGACATCTGCTGCGAGGGGGTATTGTTCGTCCATTTGCCCTTGATGATGAGGAGGTCCACAACTTCCCGGATGCTCTTGGGCAGGTAATCCACCAGGAACGCGCGCAGGTAGTTGAGCGCGGTGACGTAGAGGAATCCTCCCATCATCTTCTGCGCGAAATCGGTATTTGCGCTCTCCGAATAGTTGGTCAGGCGCGATACCGAGCCGGAGCCGAAGACCTGCCGCGCGAGCCCCTGGAGCTGCTCGTTCCGTTTTCCGGTGGCCACTTTTTGCGCTGAAGTTTCCGCCTCCGCCTTGATCCGGGCGATGTAGGGCTCCACGATGCGCTCGCGGTGCGTGCGCACCATCGGCTTCCAGCCGGGATTCTGCAGCAGGTGACGGACCATGAGGAGCATCACTCCGCTTTTCTGCATGTCCCGTATCACCTGGAACGCACGGCGCAGCGCGTCCCGTGACACCACCTCCATGCCGCGATGCTCCTTGATGATGGTGAGGATGCGTTCCCAGTTCGCCTCCGTGTCGATATTGGGGAGGATCTCCAGGAAATCCTGCACGTCGTCCTGTACAAGGGCCGCGTCGATGCTTTCGAAGTGCGGCGCATAGGCAAAGTCGCGTTCCGGCATCGCGATGTCGAACCTCTTCAGAAGGAAGAAGTAGTCGAAACCGATCAGGTCCAGGAGCACGAGCAGCCGGTTGTACACGGCATCGATCTCGTTCATCCAGTCGATGTCGATTCCCTCAATGAACGTCTTGAGATCCTGTTTCACCTCCGCCTCTATAGTGGCGGGGTCGGCGCCCTTGTTCGCGCGCTCCGTGATGGCCTTTTCCGACAGGCGCTCCTTGAGCAGGAGCTGTTCCTCCCCCAGGGAAAAGTCCACCAGGGTCATTTTGAGCGCCCCGGAGACCTCCGCGCCTTTCAAAAGTACCTGCGCCGCCGCCACTGCCTTGTAGATCTCCCAGAAGAATCGGGCAAGACCCGGCTCTGCCATGCCTTTTATCGGATTGTAGTACCGGGAGCGGTTGCGCTTGAGCTCGGCCACTATCTCGCGGAGCTGGCGCTGCTTCTTTCTCTCAGGATCGTCGCTTTCGAACAGGGAAACCAGGCGCTCGAGGAATCCAGGTGAGCGCGTGGATGGCGCGGATTTTTTCGATGCGAGTTTTTTCGAGCCCTGCGCAGCCATATTATAATAGCGTAGGAGAAATGATACACGCTGTCAATCGAACGTGAAAAAGGACCTCGCGAAACGTCGAGTTGTTGATTTCGGTGCGGCTTTTAGGTAGTATGCGCCGATCACGGAAGAGAGGAGCGTTTATGCAGAAGTGGGTGTGCACGGTGTGCGGGTATGTCTACGATCCAGAGAAGGGTGACCCGGAGAACGGTGTCGCGACCGGAACGCCCTTCGAAAGTCTCCCGAAGGATTGGGTGTGCCCGGTGTGCGGGGCGAGCCGCGAAGACTTCGAGAAGACCTCCGACTGAAAGAACGGCAATGTCCCCCGGCGACTCAGTCCTCGCCCTGGCGCGTGAGGCTGGTTTTCATCGGGCGGGGATGGTCGATCCCCGCTTCGTTATTCCCCTGGCACGCCGGGCGCGCGCGCTGCAGACGCGCGGATTTCTCGACCAGGGGGCGTTCGATGGTCTGGAGTGGGACTGGCTTTTCGAACCTGAGCGCTGGTCGGAGACTTCTTCCCTCCTCGTCTGCTGCCTCTCCTGCGCGCGGCACGAGCCCGACGACCTCTCAAGCCCCGGCGATCCTCATGCCTTGATCGCGCCATTCGCGCGTGCAAACTACTATCGTACCGCCATGGGAATGCTGCGCGGGCTCGCGCGCCGGCTCGAAGAGGAGCGCGGCATTCCCCGCGCCTCCCTCCGCCTTTTTTCCAACTCGCGCATCCCGGAGAAACCTCTCCTCGTCGCATCCGGCCTTGCCGCGTACGGCAGGAACGGGCTTGCCCTTGTACCGGGCCTCGGCTCCCTGTTCGTCATTGGAGGCGCGGTCATCCCCCTGCCTTCGGCGGAGCTTCGCAGCACACCCGCATCGCGGTACTCCGCGGATTCTGCACAACCGGTGGGTGATCTCTGCGGTTCCTGCACCCGCTGCGTATCCGCGTGCCCTGTGGGGGCAATCGAAGAGCCGGGCCTTGTCACGCCCGGCCGCTGTCTCCAGGGGCTTGCCGGCGCTGCCGTGCCGCTCGAGCCGCATGTCATGGAGTTGTGGGGGAGTCGGCTCTATGGCTGCCAGGAGTGCCAGGCAGCCTGCCCGCATAACCGCGGCCTGACGGAGAAGGCTCCTCCCGGTATCGGGGAGCTGGGGCCGAGCGTATCCATTCGAAGGATTCTCTCCCAGGACGCAGCCGGCCTGAAAGAGTGGTTTCGAGGCACGGCCATGGGCATGTCCTGGGTGTCAGGAAACGCACTGCTGAGAAACGCCCTCATTGCGGCCGGCAACAGGCGAGACCCCGCCGTGCGGGGCGACGTGGAGCGGTTCACCGCAAGCCTCGAGCCGATGCTCCGCCAGACTGCGCTTTGGGCGCTGGAGAGAATGTCCGGGGGTGGGAAAGGTGCAGAATCCACGGAGTACCGTGGCGCGAATGCCACGGAGTGCGGGGTACCGCTCTAACGGCGGGCGCTCGCTCCGCTCGCTGGGCCGTTAGTACCGTGGCGGCGACTCAGCCCTGCGCTTTCTCTACCGCCTGTAGCTCGTGAAGAATGCAAGGATGATGAATATCGGGATGAGCAGAAACAGGACAAGATCGCCGACGCCGGGGACGCCGGAAGCGAGCTCGTAGTTGTACAGGCGCGGAATGTAATTCTTGAAAAGAACGACCAGGAACCACAGGATCCCCGTCAGGGAGAGAAAGATGCTGCGCTGCCGGGCCAGATTCCAGATGCCGAGAATTCCCGCGATAATGCCCAAGACCAGGAAAGCGGTGTTCCACCCCATGTGCGGTCTCCTTGGTTGAATTGTCTCCCCTCCGTATTGTCATAAAAGCCCTGACCGGTCAAGCCATTGCGCCGCGGTACGGGAGTACCCGTTCGGCGAGTACGCCGTACGGGAGTGCGCGGGTACGCGCTCGGCCCGAAAGGCCGTACCCGTTCGGCGAGTACGCCGTACTCCGCGGATTCTCAGGACCAGGGGACAGCCTATTTCTCGTATCGCACTGTTTTCTTCTCCGCGTCGCGCGCAAGCGCGAGCTCGATCAACGTATCGAGTAGTTGCGCGTAGGGGAGACCGGATGCCTCGCACATCCGGGGGAACATGCTGATGCTCGTGAAGCCGGGGATCGTGTTGATCTCGCTCACGAAGAGCTCGCCGGTGCGGCGCTCAAGGAAGAAGTCCACCCGTGCCATGCCTTCGCATCGCACCGCCGCGTATGCCGACTCAGCGGCGCGCATGATGCGCTTGCGGGTCTCCTCATCGACCCGCGCCGCTGCCTCCAGGCTTGCGCCGTCCTTGTCGGTGTATTTCGCGTCGTAATCATAGAACTCGTGCGCACGGGACGGAACGATTTCCCCGGGAGGGAACGCCCGGGGATGGGAATTGCCGATCACGGCGCACTCGATCTCCCGGGCATCGACGCAGCGCTCCAGGAGCGCCCTCGTGTCGTAGCGCAGCGCGTCCGCTACCGCCGCATCGAGCTTTCGCTCGCCATTCACGCGTGAGGCGCCCAGTGAGGAGCCCGCGGAGCAGGGTTTCACGAAAACCGGCCAGCCGATCCGACCGGCCGCTTCCCGCAGCTCCCTCGCGGAGCTGGATCGGTCAACGGCCTGGAAGTCCACTATCGGCAGGCCCGCGTCCCGCCACAGGCGCTTTGAGGTCTCCTTGTCCATGGAGATCGAGCTTCCCAGCACACCCGCCCCTACATAGGGGAGGCCCGAAATCTCCAGAAGCCCCTGCACGGTGCCATCCTCGCCGAAGGAGCCGTGGAGCACGGGGAAGACGCAATCCACGGCCAGCCTGCCTGCGGGTGTATGAATGCCGTCCGAGGGTACGATGGAGACGGGCTTTGATGCGGGAACGATCGACAGGACACCGCCCTGTCCCGGCACTTCCAGAAGAGGGAGCTCCTCCTGCACGTGCCAGCGTCCTGCCTTGTCAATCCCGATGGCAACGACGGTGTATCGGGAGGGCGCGAGGTTCTTCACCACGGAAGCCGCGGACCTGAGTGAGATTTCGTGCTCGCCCGACCTGCCTCCATACAGAATGCAGATATTCATTTCATTTGCTCCAGGGCCTTTGTTATCTCGCCGCGCAAGGCCTCACCGGATGGCCGCACCGGCAGGCAGGGAGGAACGAAAGGAAAGGAAACAGGCACGGGAGGGCCGGCCCTGGCTGTCAGGTCCAGCCAGGAAACGACCGCGGTGCCGACAGCCTTGTCACGGCACGTCTCGAGCGCATCCACGAGAGACCACGCGGCCGCGGACGAGGTGTCGGGGGAGATACGGCCGCTGAGCGGGACGCAGAGCCGCCCCTGGCGCGAGAGCGCCCTCAGAACGGCGGAGTATCGAGCGATGCCGGGCACTGACGAAACTGCGTCGGACAGCGGGATGCCGGTATCGACCAGCGCAAGCACGCGATCCGGCCAGGACATGAGCCCGGCAGGCAGCCCGAGGCCGGCGATCACGGAAAGGGTAAGCAGAGTCCAGTCATTCTCATCCGGTGAGAACGCCCGCAGGGCCGGGCGGACGCCGCCTTCCACGTGAGTCGGGTCCGGACGTGCCGCCTGATCCGATACGGCGCGACTGCGCGCAGCCTGGCGCCGGAGCCCGCCCAGAGCATCGAGTATTCCGGCCAGGGAGGCCGCCGGGTCGGATGCGAGCGGTCTCCGGGCCGGCGGCGTCCAGAAGATCATCTGAGAGACCCGCCACGAGCTGATCAGCCGTCTCGGCGCGGCACGCAAGGGAATTGGCAAGCGGCTCTCCGGACGCGATATCCGCCACTCGAACGGTGATTGAAGCCGGCACCGAAAACCCTTCTTCCCCGCGCTCATAGGTAACGAGCAACAAAGCGGGAACCCCGCCGGGCTCGAGAGCGGATGGCAAAAGGGGCCCGTCGAGTCGGAGCGGGAACTCCATATCGCGTTCGTCCCCGGGGAAAAGAGTGTCGACGGCCGCAAGCGCCTGTGTCGGCGTGATGGACGGGAGACTGACGTGCACGCGGAGCCTCGTCAGATTCGACGGCGCGTTGTTCCGCACCCGAAGCATGAGGGTAAGGGAAAGGGCTACACCCCCCCTGGTGCGCCACGCCCGCGGCGGCGGAAACGATATGCACATCGGAGACTCGTGAGAGGCCGGCGCGCGCTTCCTGCCTCTTCGAGACCATGGCTTCCCGCAGCCGTGCTGCGGCGTCGTCATCCGGTGCCGCGGCGGTGAGCTCTTTCGCCGCGTCCGCGGCCCGCAGATACGCCCCGTCAGCCCGCTGGATGAGCTGCGCGCGCGTCATCGAATCGGCAAGCTCAGCGTACAAGCCGGATTTTTCCCGAAGAATTTCCCGTCTCGCCTCCTCCCTGTCGTTCTCAGTTCCCCCTCTGCGCGCCATCAGATCGCCAAACTGCCATGCCACCAGGGAAAGACCGGCCCGGCGCGCCAGGTTGGCGGCGTCCTGCAGGTCCGCCGGCCTCCGTCCGTCCAGGCGCGCAAGCAGGGACGCGAGGTCATCTTCCGGGCCGGTGCCGGATCCGAATGTCATCAGCCTGCGTGAAGGAGCGTCCAGGAGCGTGAAGGACCCGTCCGCGCCGTGCGCAACGAGCGCGAACGAGGGGGGAAGCTGCTCGCCGGGCCGCCGGGCACACGGGTGAGCCGCCAGCCGGGAATCCCCGCGTTGTCGAACTTCCACACCTCCGCCGAGCCGCCCAGGAGGAAGCTGCCGTCTTCAAAAACCTCGAGCTGCTGGGGGAGCTGCATCGTGGATGCCCCGATCATCGGCCTGACGGAAAAGACTTCCTGACCAGAACCGGTCAGTACGCGGATGCGGCGCTCTCCGGCATCCCACACCCAGAAATTGCCTTCCGGATCAATGGAAAGAGCAGAGGCGTAGGAAGCAAGGATCGTCAGCGTCCGCCGGCTGGATGGCGGGGCTCCATAGAGGTCGATGTGCGCCGAGCCGCCGGTGTTCGAAAGGACGGCGAGGGTATCGGGGTCGAGCATCCGTCCGCCGACCCCGGGAAGCCCCGGCGCGGCCGCCTGCAGTCGGGTTCCCAGCAGTGGATTGACGCGCACGATACTGCCCTCCCTTTCGGAAAGGAGCAGCAGCGCGTCGCGGTGTCCCGCGGCAATCCCCGACAGCTGGAGCGGTTCCGGGCCGTCCGCCTGGGCATTGAGATCTCGAATCGTGTCAGCGGTGATCCGGAACAGCGGATCCAGTGTGAGATAGCGGTGCGGGAAGCAAATGGTGATCTGCCCTTCCGACTCCGAAAGCGCGATCGGCTCCAGCTCCGTCGTGTCCCATCCGGTGAGGATATGGAGCGTATCGGCCTGTAATGTGGCGCGCAGGGAAGGGGGAGAGGCAAGGGGAAAGGCTGAGAATTCCCGGAAGGAAAAAAAGAGGTACGCGATGTCACCCGCTATCGTGGAAACAAGGCTTGCGGGCGCGCCCGCGGGAACGGAAGAAGTCAAGGTGCGCGTCATGCCTCCGCGCGAGAGATCCGTGGAGACATCGATTCCGCCGGTCTGCCGTGAGAGGGTGACAAGGGCAGTGGAGTCGGCCGCCGCAGCCGGCGGAGCAGCGTCGAACGAAATGTCGGTGAACCTTCCATACTCCCTGGCGAAAAGAGCTCCCACTCCTGCCTGGAGAGCGCCGATCCCCGGGACCGAGCCCGCGAGCTCAGCGGCAATCGTAAGGCCGACGTGAAGGGTTTCACCGCCCGCGGGCCGCGGGGAGAGAAACAGGACCAGCGCAAGGAGGATCGTCATCAGCGCCCGTACCCCAGGGTTCGCAGGCCGGCCTCCGCCTCCGATCTCTCGTCCCAGGCGGCGGCGCCCTCCGGGCCGATGATGCTCCCTTCGTGTCCCTTGCCCAGCAGCATCACCGTGTCCCCCGGTTCCGCGCGCGTCAGGGCGAGCCGGATTGCCTCCCGCCTGTCGGGAACAAGGAAGAGGTCCCTGCCCCTGGTCTTGTTGACGCAGCCGGCGGCGATCTGTTCGATGATCGCCATCCTGTCCTCGCCCCGCGGGTCCTCGTCCGTGATCACGATGGTGTCGCAATTCTCGGAGGCGACCCTGCCCTGCAGGGGGCGTTTCGCGCTGTCGCGCTCTCCTGCCGAGCCGAACACGACGATCGTTTTCCCGGAGGTGTGCGCGCGCACCCAGGGAAGGAGCTTCTCGAACGCTCCGGGAGTATGCGCATAGTCGACGATGACGGCAAATTGCTGGCCGAGCTCGACATAGTCCATGCGCCCTTTCACGCTTTTCAGTTTCTGAAGATGAGGCGCCAGGGCAAGCGGGTCGATCTCCAGCAGCCGCGCCACGGTAAGGCACGCGGCCAGGGAGTTTTCCACCCAGAATGGTCCGGGAATTGCCACGCGCGCCTCGGCATCCCCTCCGTGCCGAGTCATGAGGAAAGTCGTGCCGGACAAATCCGCGCGTATTGCGCGCGCCCCGAGGTCCGCGGGCTCCCTGAGGCCATAGGAAAAGACGGGGACGCGCGCCGCCTGGCGGAAGTACGGCGCGCTGGGGTCGTCGGCATTGACCACGCCGAAGCGCGGGCATTCTACGGTCTTGTCCGGCGCGGACGCAAGGGCGCGAAACAGGTTGGCCTTGTCCGAGCGGTACTGCGCGAAGGAGCCGTGAAACTCCAGGTGCTCGTGCGTGACATTGGTCAGATACGCCGGCGTCGAAACGAACGTCCGCCAGCCGGTTCATCCGCCGTGACAGGCCGTGCGAGGTGGTTTCCACGACGGCGAACTCCTTGCCGAGGTCCACCATCTCCCTCAGCATCCCGTGGATCTCGGTTGCCTCCGGCGTGGATTGTCGGAAGGGATTCTTCACGATCGTGTCGGAGGTCTGGAATGAGACGGTGGAAAGGAACCCGACTCTTCTGCCGAGGAAGCCCAGAAGCTGGGTGATGAACCACACGGTGGAGCTCTTGCCGTCGGTGCCGGTGACGCCGATCACGCGGATGGACCGGGAGGGATGTCCGTAAAAGGCGGCGGCCAGGGGAGAGAGCGCTGCGCGCGGATTGTCCAACCGAATGCAGGTGACGCCGGCGGGCGTCTCGGCAAGCGGCTGCGCGTGCACCACCGCGGCCGCTCCCCTGGCCACGGCGTCCGGAATGAACCTGTGGCCGTCCGTGTGCAGGCCGTCCATCGCCACGAAGAGAAAGCCGGGCTTCACGTCCCGGGAATCGTAGGCGATGCCGCACACCGACCGGTCCATGTCTCCCCGGGTCTCCCTCACGGCGAGCGCCGCGCACATTTCCCGCAACGACCTCGAGCTCATCGATGGATGCTATCCGGACGGCTGCGCCCTGTGCAAGACGCCGGCGATTCTCATTTTGCACGATCCGGAATCCAGACGCGCACATTTGCCTCGGGGGGATGAAATGAATATGCTCTCGATTGGAGACCGACTGACATGTACACCGTTCGCGTCGAGGACGGCTTCGCGGCCGCCCATTTTCTCACCCGCTATCACGGCAAATGCGAAAGGCTGCACGGCCACAACTACAAGGTGCTCGTGACCGTCTCCGGATCCGAGCTCGACGACGGGGGGATGCTGCTCGACTTCGGGCTTCTCAAGGCGTCGCTTCGGAAGATCACGGAGGAGCTGGACCACAGCAGCCTCAACGATCACCCGGCATTCAGCGACGGGTGTCCCAGCGCGGAGCGCATCGCGCGCTTCGTCTGGGAGAAGATGCACGCGGACATGCCGGAGGTGAATTTCAGCCTCGTCGAGGTCTTCGAGACGGACAGGAACAGGGCGACCTTCACCCCTGACTGAAACCAGGATGGATCTCCGTCATCCCTTCCTCACCGAGCAGCTCATCGCCTACATCGGAAACAAGCGGGCGCTCCTGCCGTTCCTGCACGGCGTCTTTTCACGGCTCGCGCCGGAGCCTTCGCGCGCGACCTTCCTCGACCCATTCGCGGGAAGCGGTGCCGTCTCCCGGTCTGGCGCGATTGATGGGCTTTGCGGTTGCCGCGAACGATCTGGAGCACTATTCATACGTGATCAACTCCTGCCATCTGGGCACCGCAGAGGCGGATGCGGACCTCCTGTTCAGGGAGAAAGGCGGCCTCGGGAGGGTCCTGGCGGAGCTGAACAGCCTGCCCCCGCCCCGCGAGGAAAATGCCTATATCAGCAGGCATTATGCGCCGCGCAGCACGGAACAGGCCGACTGGCGGACGGAGAGGCTTTTCTACACGCGGGAGAATGCGCTGGTGATCGACGCGGTGCGCGAGCGAATCGAGGAGATGTACCCCGGCACGCCGGTGGAGGAAACGAGCTTCCGGGAGAAGATGATTCTTCTTGCTCCCCTCCTGTACGAGGCCGCCACGCACACCAACACCTCTGGCGTCTTCAAGGCCTGCCACAGGGGCTTCGGCGGGCACGGCCGGGATGCGCTCAAGCGCATCATGGCCGGAATCATTCTCCGGCCGCCCGTGCTGATCGACGCGCCGGCGCCTTCCACCGTGGCGTGCATGGATGCGAAGGAGTTTCTTTCCGGCCGCGACCGCCGACATCTGCTACCTCGATCCTCCCTATGCGGTTCACCAGTACGGCAGCAACTACTTCATGCTGAACTCCATCGCGCTCTGGGACAAGCCGCCGGTGAGCGAGGCGCGGGGTCCCGACGGCAGGCTTCGGAGCAAGGCCGGCATCCGCGCGGACTGGACCAGGACACGCTCGGAGTTCTGCTATCCCTCGACCGCATTCGCCGCCATGCGGCGTATCGTGCAGGCAGCCGACTGCCGATGGCTCGTGGTGAGCTACAGCGACGAGGGGTTGATCGGCCTGGAGGAGTTGTGCGAGCTCCTGGCCGGTGCGGGCAGCCTGTCCATCAGCTCAACCGGCTACGTGAAGTATCCCGGGGGAAAGCAAAGCCTGGGCCGCACCACGCGCAATCAGGAGCTGGTCCTTGTGGTGGACCGAACCGGGACGGCGCGCGCCCGCGGCCCGCACGGGACCAGGCCGGTCAGCGAGCTGCTGCTCGATGTCCGCATCGCCAGGCTCATGGGCCAGGCGTTCGACCCGGCGCGTGTGCGCAGCGCCTTTCGTACCGAGCAGGATGCGATCGTCGTGGAGCCCTGCCCGGGGAAGACAGTCCGGCTCCCCATGCGCCACCACTGGAGGTTCACCGCGGACGCTGTTCCCCCGCGGTTCGCGGCATCGACTGATGCAGAGCAGTTTGTCGCTCGACCTGCGCGGTTGTCTGGTGCGCGACGTGAGAGAAGAGATCGACGTGATCGTGGGAATCGTCAAGAGGGAAAGGGAAGCGCGCGAGCGGAACAAGCTGCTGAAGGAGATCCTGCGGCTGGCAAACAAGCTTGCCCACCGCAAATACGCCGACATATTCTCGGAAGCGCTCGAAGGCCTGCGCGCGTTTGCGTCAGGGGATCCCGCACTCGACGGGTTCCGCGCGGGGCTGGACAGAATCGCTTTAACGGCCGCAAAAAGACGCGCGGCGAAGTAGGGCAAAAAAGCGGGCGCCCGGGATTCCCCCGGGCGCCCGATCCGCGCTGCACGCCGTCCGCGTGAAAGGCTATCTGCCTCTCTTGTTGTACAGGTACTTGTAGAAATCCGCCATCCGTGGTCAGCGTCTTGTTGAACTTCGGGAGGATCGTCTTGTACTCCTCCAGCGCCATCCAGTAGTCGGCGAAATCGGGATCCTGGCTGTACGCCCTGTTGCGGATGGCAAGCGCTTCCGCGTCGGCCTTTGCCTTGATCTCCTTGGCCTTGCGCTCCGCGTCCGACTGGATCTGCTTCAGCTCCCGCGTTGTCTGGCCGAGCCATTTCGCCTTCTCTCCCTCGCCGTCCGAGCGGAAGGCCTGCGCGATCTGGTTGCGCTCCTTGATCATGCGGTCGAAGACGCTCGGGGTAAGGTCGTCGGAGTACTTGATCTGGCGGATGAGCACGTCGATGAGCTCCATGCCGTACTGCGGCATGATGCTTCGGGCGTTGTCTCGCATCTCGATGGAGAGCGCCCGTCGTCCCGTCTGGATGTCTTCGTACTTGATCTCCGCCAGCGTGGAGATATTGCTCAGGGCCTGCGTGCTTTCCGCGGACCCCGCCACGCTCGCCAGGACGTTGCTGCGCTTGATCTGGCTGATCACGTTCGAATCCCGCACCGCCTCGCGCAGCGGGTTCTTGGAGATGATCTTCCGCACCTCGGAATCGATCACGTCGTCCATCCTGCCCTGTGCCTGTGTCATGGAGCCGACGGATTCGTAGAACTTCTTGGGATCCGAGATGCGCCATCGCGCGGTCGTGTCCACCCAGATGAACTGGTTCTCGGAGGTGGGGATACGCTGCGCATCGCCGTCCCAGGACTGCACTTTCTTGGAGTACTTGACCACGCTCTCCACGAACGGGACCTTGTATTTCAGGCCCGCCTGCGTGTCCACGCGCACGATCCTTCCGAATTGAACGACAACGGCTTGCTCTCCCTCCACAAGGATGTAGTAGGGCCCCAGAAGGGAGATGATGATCAGCGCGACCCCGATGATGACGAGGATGATAATCGTCTTTCTCATTGTGTGCCTCCCTGCGCCGCCGGCGCGGCCTGCGTGGGCGGCGCGCTGGAGGCTGCCGCGGATGCGGCAGGCGCTGCCCCACCTCCTACGCTCTTCAGCGGCAGGAAGTTTTTCAAATTCCTGTCGATCAGGTCGGTGCCTTCCGCGTTTGCAAACACCTGGTCGTACATTTCGTAGTACAGCCGGGTGCGGACTATGTCGGGCGCCTGCCGGTACTCACCCAACACGGCGAGGAACCGGGACACGTCACCGCGGGCCTGGTTCACACGCTCCGTGGCGTATCCCTGCGCCACCTGGATGGTCTGGTCGGCCTGGCCGCTTGCCTTGGGGATGGACAGGTTGTACGCCTCCTTGCCCTCATTGATCATCCTGCTCCTGTCCTGGATGGCCTTGTTCACGTCTTCGAAGGCATCCTGCACCGCGCCCTTGGGGGGAACGATGTTCTGCAGCTTGACGGTCGTGACCCTGATGCCCAGGCCGTAGGACTTGTACAGGTCATTCATGAGCTGCTGGCCCTGCAATTCGATGTTCGCGCGCTCCGCGCCGATCACGTCGAAGATGGTCCTGTCTCCGACCAGCATGTTGATCGCCGACTGGGAGATGTCGCGGATCGTTTTCTCCTGGTCCTGTACGTTGAACAGCCAGGCCCGCGCGTCCGTGATCTGGTACTGGATGATCCACTCCACGTCGATGATGTTCAGGTCTCCGGTGAGCATGATCGATTCCGACGAATAGTCCCCGCCCGAATATGTCGACACGATGCCGGATCTCTCCGTGCGGAACCCGAATTCCTCCTTCAGGATTCTCTGCGTCGGCACATTGTAGTTCCTCTCTACTCCAAAGGGGATCTTGAAATGAAGCCCGGGTCCTAGCATCCGGGAGAACTTCCCGAAATTGAGGACCACTGACTCTTCCTTCTGGTCAACGACGAAAAAGCTGGAAAACAGGAGGATGAGTGCGAGTATCACGCCGATGGCGATGAGAAGGATCGCCGGCGTGATGGTGCGGAAAGCCTTCCGCGGGGTGACGTCTGTCATAGCGCCTCCTGCACCCATAGTACGAGCCTGAGACACCGGAGTCAATGAAGGGACGCCGGCATGCGGGAAAGTTCGCGCCTGAGGACAGATGCGCGCCGACGGCCCGGTCCGCGCATTCTCAACCCGTGCGGCTCACCTGGCCCAGTTCAGGGTCCTCTCCACCGCCCGCTTCCAGCGGGCGTACAGGTCGTCTCTCTGGCTTGTGCCCATGTGGGGCGTAAAGGCCTTTTCCACGCGCCACTTCTTCTCCAGCTCGGCGGTTCCTGCCCAGAACCCGATGCCCAGGCCGGCAAGATACGCCGCTCCGAGCGCGGCCATCTCGGTAATCACCGGGCGCTGGACTCGCGGTAGGCCATGGAATGGATTTCAGCCTCCCGGTTGAACAGGATGACCCGGGTCCCGGTGGTCCCCTGATCGATGGCGACTATGTATTTCTGATTCCCCATACCCTTCCTCCTAGCCGCCCGCGGTCTCACGGGGTGATGAGAGCCTTGAGAACGCTTTCGCTCTTGAGCTCTTCGAACGCCCGCTCGATCCGCTCCAGGGGATAGCCCTGGGTGACGAATTTCGCGATATCGATCTCTTTTCCCGACACAAGCCCGAGGACGTGCCGGTTCTCCTCCACGGTCGATGCATGGGAGCCGAATACCGAAAGCTCCTTGTAATGGATCGCGTTGCTGTCCAGGAATCCTGTTGCCTCCCCCGGCAGACCGCCGAACAGGCTGATGCGCGCCCTGCGCGCGGAGATCTCCATTGCGGTCCGATGCGTCGCCCCGACCGCGCAGGCAGTGATGACGACGTCCACCCCCCGATCGCCCGTGGTCTCCCGCACGTGGGAGACAAAGTCGGCGCGCGAAGAGTCCAGGAACTCGACCCGCGGAAGGAGGGGGGACACGGCGCTGATCCGCTTCCGGGACACGTCGGCCATGATGACCCGCGCGCAGCCGCTCTTCAATGCCAGGAGCGCGTGCATGCACCCGATGAACCCCGCGCCGAAGATGCACGCCGTGTCCTCCGGTCCGACATGGAGGAAGCTCTGGCCGTTGAGACAGCAGGCCACCGGTTCGACAAGAGACGCTTCCGCGTCGGTCACCGACGGCGGTACCGGGATCACGTTGCCCATGGCGAAAGCCTGTGGAGGAATCTCCATATATTGCGCGAATGTTCCATCGAACTCGAACCCGATCGTCCGCAGGTTCTCGCACATGTTCGTGCGGCCGCGCCGGCAGCTCCGGCAGCTCCCGCACCCGATGGCGGGGGCAACGAAGACCCGGTCCCCCTCCGCGAACCCCTGCACGCGCGCGCCCTTTTCACAGATGACACCACACGCCTCGTGACCGATGGTCCGCGGAGGCACGAGGCTGTCGTTGCCGAACCGGAAGGTGCGGATGTCCGTCCCGCAGATGGACGCGACGGACACTCTCAGGACGGCCCCGTCCTCCCGGGCAGTGGGGCGGGGGACCTGCATGATGCGCAGCGTGCGCGGGGCCGTGTACACATACGCGTGCATGGAAGGTGCTTGATTCTGACTCACGTTTTTCCCGCCTCAGATCATCGAACAGCGAGCAGGAGCGGAGGTGGGGATACTCGGGCTGCTCATGTGGTCGTTCACCCCTTTCTAGTCCTTTGTGGCTGGAATAGACTTCGTGGTCAAGAGTCAAAGAGTCAACGAGATCATCCTGCTGCTCCGCCAGGCAGCGGATCCTCGTGGTCGATTCGGCGAAATTCGGCAAGACGAAGAGCGTGTACTTCGCCGACCTCAAGAGCTTCCATACCGTCATCACGAACTCTGATGTTCCCGGGGTCTTCCGCCGCTGGATCCTTGATCAGGGAATAGAGCTCATCACCGCCTAGCACGTCTCATCATCAGCGAAGGGAGAAGGAACGCAATGCAGGCACGGTTTGCGGGAAGGGTTGCGATCGTCACGGGCGCCGCCAAGGGGATGGGATTCGCGACGGCCGTCGAGATGGCGCGTGACGGGGCGGCGGTGGTGATGACGGATATCGACGCGGCCGGGCTGGAGGCTGCGGGCGCCCAGGCGCGGGCAGCGGGGGGCAGGGCGGTGACGGTGGTCTGCGACATCCAGGAGCGCAGGCAGGTGGATGCGCTGATCCAGCGCGCGATGAAGGAGCTGGGTAGGGTGGATATCCTGGTGAACAACGCCGGGCTGCTCCTGCCGGGCACGATTGAGGAAACGACTGACGACATCATCGACCGGACGCTGAACATAAACATGAAGGGGGTACTCTACGCCATCCGCGAGGTGACGCCGATCATGAAGGCCCAGAAGTACGGCCGCATCGTCAACGTGTCTTCGATCACCGGCAAGAACGGGGACAACTCCACGGTCTTCGTCTACGGGGCCAGCAAGGGCGCGGTGATCAGCTTGACGCGCTCGGTGGCCCGGCAGCTCGGTCCGTACGGCATCACCTGCAACGCGGTGGCCCCCCACGCCGTGATGACGGAGATGATGAAATACTGGACCGAGGAGAAGAAACAGAAAGCCGCCGACGCCATTCCGGTCCGCCGGCTCGGCACGATCGAGGACGTCGCCCACCTCATCTGTTTCCTGTCCTCCGACGACTCCTCCTTCATCAACGGGGAGACGGTCAACATCAACGGCGGCTACTACATGGATTGACCGCGCGCCGCCCCCGCGCGGACCGGCCCTCTCCTTGACGCCCGGAGGCGCGTCAGATACATTTCCGTCACATATGGAAAGGCGTCTCATCACCTCCGCGCTCCCCTACGTGAACAACATCCCCCACCTGGGAAACCTCATCCAGGTGCTCTCCGCGGACGTGTTTGCCCGCTACTGCCGGCTGGCCGGCTACGAGACCCTTTATGTCTGCGGCACGGATGAGTACGGGACCGCCACTGAAACAAAAGCCCTGGAGGAGGGGATCACACCCCGCGAGCTCTGCGACCGCTACCACGCCATCCACCGGGACATCTATTCCTGGTTCAACATCTCCTTTGACAAGTTCGGCCGCACCTCGGTCCCGGTGCACACCGAGATCACGCAGCACATCTTTCTGAAGCTCCACGAGAACGGCTACATCAACGAGCGGGTGCAGAGCCAGCCCTACTGCGAAAAAGACCAGAGGTTCCTTGCGGACCGGTACGTGCTGGGTACCTGTCCGCATTGCGGCTACGTCGACGCGCGCGGCGATCAGTGCGAAAACTGCGGCAAGCTGCTGGACCCCGCCGAGCTGATCGATCCCCGGTGCAGCGTGTGTTCGACAAAGCCGGTGATCAGGGAGACGAAGCACCTCTTCATCGACCTGATGGCCATCCTGCCCAAGCTGCGCAACTGGATCGAGTCCGCGGCGGAGAAGGGATTCTGGGCGCGCAATGCCGTACAGATGACCTATGCGTGGATGCGTGACGGCCTGAGGGAACGCGCTATCACGCGGGATCTGAAGTGGGGCATTCCGGTCCCGCTTGACGGTTTCAGGAACAAGGTGTTCTACGTCTGGTTCGACGCTCCCATCGGTTATGTCTCCATCACTGCCGAGCACACACCGGACTGGAAGAGCTGGTGGTACGCGCCCCGGGACGTGAAGCTTTTTCAGTTCATCGGCAAGGACAATATCCCCTTCCACACGGTGATATTTCCTTCCAGCCAGCTCGGCACGGGAGAGGACTGGACCACGCTGTACCACATGTCCTCGACGGAATACCTCAATTACGAGGGCGGGAAGTTTTCCAAGAGCAAGGGTGTGGGGGTTTTCGGCACGGACGCCAAGGAAACGGGCATCCCCGCCGACGTCTGGCGTTTTTACATCTACTATACAAGGCCCGAGAGGTCGGATGCCCTCTTCACGTGGAAGGACTTCCAGGAGAAAGTCAACGCCGAGCTGATCGGCAATTTCGGCAACCTGGTCAATCGCACCCTGCAGTTCATCACGCGCTTCTATGACGGGTCTCTTCCGGAGGGAACCGTCGACGAAGGGCTCTGGCAGGAGGTCCGAAAGGCGGAGGCGGAAATAAAGGACCTGCTGGAAAAGGTGGAGCTCCGGGAGGCTTTCCGCAGGATATTCGCTCTTTCCTCCATTGGGAACAAGAAGTTTCAGGATGGGGAGCCGTGGAAGGGGATCAAGGAAAACCCGGCCGCCACCGCCAGCCTCATCTGCAACCTCACCTACCTCGTGCGTGACCTCGCCATCCTCGCCAGCCCCTATATCCCCGGCACCGCGGAGCGTGTCGCCGGGATCCTGGGCACGGGAAAGATCTCCTGGGCGGATCTCGGCACGTTCAAGGGTATCGGCCGGGTGGAAAAGCCGGACCTTCTCTTTGCCCGGCTGGAGGACAAGGAAATCGACGCGCTGCGAATCCGGTTTTCCGGCACGCAGAAAGAGCGCAAGGACGCGGCAGACGCCCTGGCCGCGGCTCCCACACCGACGCCCGCCGAGATTGCCGGCAGGTTCCGCGCGCAGGTGGATCTGCGCGTGGCAAAGATAGTCGAGATCAAGCGGCATCCCGATGCGGAGAAGCTGTACGTGGAGACCGTGGACCTTGGAACGGAAACCCGGACAATCGTCTCAGGGCTTGTGCCCCACTACAGGGAAGAGGAGCTGCTGGGCCACAACGTCGTGCTTGTTGCCAATCTCAAGCCCGCCGTGCTGCGCGGCGTGGAAAGCCGCGGCATGCTTCTTGCCGCCCAGGAAGCCAAGGTCGTGGAAGTCCTTTTCGTCGATCACGCCAGGCCCGGCGACCGTGTTATGCTTGCCGAGGGCGCGGCCGCAGGCGCCCCTTCGGGTGCACCCACCGCCGCCGCGGCCCCTGAGATGCCCGCAGAGATCGATATCGACACATTCTTCAGCACGCCTATTGCGGTGGAAACGTTTCGAGTCACGGTCGGCGACTCCGCCCTGGAATGCGCGGGCAAGCCGATCGTGACTGCGAAAGTCGCGAAGGGCAGGGTGAAGTAATCGCAGAATGTCGTCAGGAACGACTGCAGGTTTCCGTCCGTCCGGTTCCTCTCTCATTCCTCGACGACAGTGACGAGTTGCTCCAGTCCGGCTTCTGGGGGCAATTCAAACAGGCCCATGGCTGGGAAGCGCATCCGTTCAGCGTGACAGCCGCGGGGGAGACGCGTGCAACGGGCAAGAGCGGCGCGTCGGGAGAGAGCGGCGCGGCATTCGGCATGCTCGTTCTCAGCCGGCGGCTGTTTCGATTCCTGTCCCTCGCCTATGTGCCATTCGGACCGGTCCTGGATCCGGTAGAAGGCCGCGGGGAGCTTCTTTCCGCGCTTGCGCGCGCCCTGCGCAGCCACCTGCCCCGCGCAACGCTTTTCCTGCGATTCGACCTGCCGTGGCGCAGGACCGGAGAACGACCCCGCGCATCCGGCCGCCCGCGCGCCATCAAAGCTGCCGGCGACATGCAGCCGCCGGACACCGTCATCGTCGACATCACACCGCCCCCGGAGCGGATACTTGCGTCGATGAAGGCCAAGACCCGCTACAACGTACGGCTTTCCGGGAAGAAGGGGGTCAGCGTCGCGGAGGGCGGCCCGGACGACCTTGACCGCTGGTATGCCCTGTACGAGGAGACGAGCAGCCGTGACAGGATAGCCATCCACTCGCGCGCTTATTACCGGGGGCTGCTCAAGGAGTCGCAGAGCTACCCGGGCACGAAGCCGACCGTGAAGCTCCTTCTTGCCCGTCACGACGAGGAGCTGCTCGCAGGCAACATCGTGGCATTCTGGAAGACCCGCGCCGCGTACCTTTACGGCGCCTCATCGGGTGAGAAGCGCAACCTCATGCCCACCTACGCGCTGCAATGGGAGGCCATCCGCATGGCAAGGGAGGCGGGCTGCACCAGCTACGATCTGTATGGAGTCCCCCCCTTGCCTGATCCCGATCATCCCATGTTCGGTCTGTACCAGTTCAAGACCGGATTCTCGGACTGCCTGCTCGAGCGATGGGGCACGTGGGACGTGCCTTTTCGTCCCGTCCTCTACGCGCTGTATCGCGCAGCCGAAGCCGCACGTATGTTCTATTATAGAAATCTCAAGAAGCGCCTCAGGAGACGCGGCCGCGGCACCGAATACGGTGGCCGCGGCCCCGACGCCTGAAAGCGCCGTGCGCCCCCGTATTTCACAACTTCTTCACATTCAGTACGTACCTTATACTATCAGGAGAGGAGATTGATTGTGGCAAAGCAGACCATGGCCCTGAACGTGGAAGGGATGTCGTGTCAGCATTGCGTGCACGCCGTGAAGGGCGCGGTGGCCGCGCTCAGCGGCGTGGAAAAGGTCGAGGTCAGCCTGGAGAAGAACCTGGCGACGGTGGATTTCGACCCGGGCGTCACGACCCTGCAGATGATCAAGACAGCAATCGAGGAACAGGGCTACTCCGTAGCGAAGACCGGGGCTACTCCGTAAAGTGACATGGCCCGTCAGCCGCAACCGGTGCTCGTGGTGGATGACGAGCCGAAGATCGCGGAGGTAGTGGGCTCGTACCTGCGCAAGGCGGGCTTCGAGCCCGTGAGCGCCGCGACCGGCGCCGAGGCGCTGCAGCTCTTCGAGAAGGCGCGACCCTGTCTCGTCATCCTTGACCTGATGCTGCCGGATCTCTCCGGTGAGGAGGTCTGCCGCCGATTGCGCGCCCGTTCCCGGGTGCCCATCATCATGCTCACCGCGAAGGTCGAGGACGCAGACGCGGTGCGGGGGCTCGACCTTGGCGCCGACGACTACGTCACCAAGCCTTTCAGCCCGCGCCAGCTCATGGCCCGGGTGCAGGCCGTGCTGCGGCGCGCAGAAAGCGGATCCTCTCCTCTGGCCCGGGTGCTGAGCTTCGGAGACGACGACCTGGTGATCGATACGGGCACGGATAACGTGCGCAAGGGAGGAGTGCCGGTGAGCATGACCCCCCGCGAGTTCCGGCTGCTCCGCATCCTCGCGGCAAACCCCGGCCGGGTGTTCTCCCGGGAAGAGCTTATCAGCCACGCCCTGGGGGAGGATTTCACCGGATTTGACAGGACGATCGACGCCCACGTGAAGAACATTCGGCAGAAAATCGAGACGGACCATCGGCGGCCGCGCTACATCCTCACCGTTCACGGGATCGGATACCGTTTCATCGCGGAGGAAAGGCCGTGACCTGGAGCCTGCGGACTCGTCTGACCTTGTCCTACGTGCTGGTGGCGCTTCTGTGCGTGGTCATGGTGAGCGCGCTGGCCAATGGCGTTCTCGAAGGGCAGCTTCCGCAGATATGTGACCGAAAGCCTGGAGAACAACGCACGGCAGGTCGTTGCCCTGATCGGCGCCCAGGTCCGGGGGGACGGACGATGGGATGAGTCCGCAATCGAGGCCATCGGCATGGGCGCCCTGGAACAGGGGATGATCGTCAAGGTCACGAACCTCGGGGGCCGCACCGTCTGGGACGCCACGGTGCACAACAACGGCCTGTGCGTGCAGATGATCACCCACATGGCGCAGAACATGGCAAGCCGCTATCGGAACTGGCACGGCGCGTACACGGAAACCCTCTACCCCGTGCGGGCGAACTTCAGGGAATTGGGCGCAGTGATCATCGGGTACTATGGACCATTCTTCCTCAGCGATGCGAACCTTTCGTTCATCAACTCGCTCAATCGTCTGCTCCTCCTGATCACGCTCGCCGCGCTGGCGTGCGCCGTGGGAATCGGCCTCTTCATGGCCAGGCGCATCACGGAGCCTCTCGCGCGGGTGGTCGTTGCCACACGGAGAATCGCGGACGGCAACCGGGACGTGTTCATCACCCGAAAGACGCGTGTGCGCGAGCTTGACGGAATCACAACGGCGGTGAACGACCTTTCCCGCGCGCTCGGAGAACAGGAAACGCTTCGCCGGCGGCTCACCGCGGACATGGCCCACGAGCTGCGCACGCCCCTGACCACGCTCCAGAGCCACCTGGAGGCGCTGATCGACGGGGTATGGGAGCCGGACCAGGCCCGGCTCTCCGGTCTGCACGAGGAGATTCTTCGGATCAACCGTCTGGTCGCGGACCTGGAGAACCTTGCGCGGTATGACAGCGACGCGGTAAGCCTCCATCGAAGCGACACGGATATCCAGGCCCTTGTCGCAGGGATCGCCCGCAATCATGAGTCGCAGTTTCGGGAGAAAGGCGTCGCCTTGCGCCTTCAGTCGCGCGCCGGCGCGGCCGGCCCGGTCCTTGCCGTGGACCCTGACAAGCTGAGCCAGGCCGTCATCAATCTCCTGTCGAACGCGCTGAAGTTCACCCCGGCAGGCGGAGCCGTGGAGGTGCACGTGGAATCCGTGAAAGAGGCGGCGGAGATCCGGGTGACGGATACGGGGATCGGGATCGACCCGAAGGAGCTTCCGCGGATATTCGAGCGGTTCTACCGGGCAGATTCGTCCCGCAGCCGCGCAACCGGCGGATCCGGCATCGGGCTCTCGATTGCCAAAGCGATCATAGAGGCGCATGGAGGATCGATCCATGCGGCCAGCGAGCCGGGGAAGGGATCGGAGTTTGTGATTACTTTGCCGGGGAGCCCCGCGGCGCAGAATTCCTAGCAACCTTCGCGAAGCGCTGCAGGATTTTCCCTCCGCAGCTCGTGTCCTGGGATTCGCGGAGCAGCTGATCCGGGTCCTGACCATCCGCAATCAGTTTCTTGCGGCAGTGCTGAATGTACGCCTGGACGATCTCGCAGTCGAACTCGGGATGGAATTGCACACCCCAGGCGGTCTTCCCCACACGGAACGCTTGATTTGCGTCCCGAGAGCTCGAAGCAAGGCGGACCGCGCCGGGAGGCGGCCGGGTCACCGATTGCGTGTGGCTGGCATGAACCTTCACCGCGGTCGTGGAGTCGAGACGGCCAAGGAGCTCATCACGCCCTGCCGGCTCCTCGAGCTGTATCTCCACCGTGCCGAGCTCCCAGCCCATGGGATTTTCCTCCACGGTTCCCCCCAGAGCGTAGCCGAGGAGCTGATGCCCATAACAGATCCCCAGGGTAGGCGTCTCTACGGCCATCTCGAGGGCCAGCCACTGCGCCGCACGCTCGCTCCACCGGCGGTGCTCCGTCACCATGCTGTGGGACCCGGTGACCACGACCCCCGCGTATGACCCGTTCGGGGGCAGCGGCTCTCCGGCGGTGACATCGACAATCGTCACCTCATCCGCGCTCACGCGCATGCCGGCAATGATCCAGTTCTCGAAATCGCCCTTGCGGGACTTCAGCCCGGGGAGCGTGCTGCCGGTCTTGATGATAAGGATCCTGTCTCCGTCCACTCCCGCGGTTCCCTCAGCCGTAATGTACCATATCGGCGCCGCACGGGCCATGGGCGGCCCGCCATTGCTACCATCGTTTTCGTACCTTATATTAGCGGAAGAATGCTCGTACACGGGGGTGCACGTCTTGAATAAATTGCTGCTCATTCTGTCTGCGGCACTGATGGCGCTGGCTGCCTGCGGCTCCGGAGTCAGGCAGATTTCGGAGGATCAGCTCAAGTTCCAGAAGAAGCAGCAGGAGGACAGCCTCCTGGAAAAGACCGTCTACCGGCCGGGGAGCACCGCTCCCTACCCGAAGGGCACGAGCGGAGGGACCTGGCTGAGCAACATCAACAATGACTTGAAAACGTTCAACCCTGTTGTTGCAGTCTATGACGCAGAGAGCGCGGGGATTGTCGACAATCTGTCCAGCTACCTCCTGGACTACGATGCATACAAGAAGCAGTGGAAGCCCCTGGCCGCTTCCTACCAGGTTTCCGTGAATGAAGCGTCGAGCACTATGGACGTGACCTTCACACTCCGGGACGACATGTACTGGACCACCCTCGCTGACCCCAAGACGAGGGTCAAGGTGACCTCGGATGACGTGGTGTTCTGGTACAACCAGATCGTGGGAGATCCTGCCCTCCAGAACTCCGGATACGCGGGACAGTTCGTGCAGATGCCGGACGGCAAGAAGAAGCATATCGACATGGAGAAGCTCGACGAGAGACGGTTCGTCCTGCACTATCCGAGGATCGTCTCCATGCCCGAGCTTTCCAGCAACATGAACTTCGGGCCGCGCTACATTTTCGAGCCGGTGAAAAAGGCCAAGGGGGCGGAGGGTGTGCTCAATCTCTGGACCATCAACACGGACCCTCGGACAATCCCTTCCATGGGGCCCTACTACATAGAGTCGAACAAGCCGGGTGTCCAGGTGACCCTGGTCCGCAACCCGAACTACTGGAGGACGAGTGACGACGGCCAGAAGATCCCCTACATCGAAAAGGTCGAGACGAAGATCGTTCCCAACCAGGAGACGGAGAGGCTGAA
The DNA here is from genome assembly GCA_963820435.1 of uncultured Spirochaetota bacterium. Taxonomy (GTDB): domain Bacteria; phylum Spirochaetota; class Spirochaetia; order SZUA-6; family Fen-1364; genus Fen-1364. The sequence continues at coordinate 201,224 of CAWGAC010000019.1, forward strand.
GTTCCTGGCCGGGGAGCTGGACGGCTATAGCCTGCGGCCCGAAGACCTGCAGGAGATGGTGAAGAAGAGCCCGCGGGACTACACGGTATTCTACGCGGGCCCGAGCCTCGGCGCCTCGTTCATCTCCTGGAACCAGAATCCGAGAAACCTGAAGCCCGTGTACGTGAAGTGGTTCTCCAATACGGTGTTCCGCCAGGCAATGAGCTGCTTCTTCAACCGGGACAGGGTGGTCAGGGAAGTCTACCGCGGGCTGGCTGAACCGGACCTTTCTTTTTTCGCCAAGCCCAACCCGTACTATGATCCTGCCATTACGCAGCAGTTCACCTATAACCCGGAGCGCGGCAGGCAGCTCCTGGCGCAGATCGGGATAAAGCCGAACGCCGCAGGCCTCATGCAGGATGCGGATGGCAACCCGATCACCTATGACCTCACGGTCCCGATCGAGACAAACATCACGATCGACATCGGGACAGTCTACGCGGACGAGCTGAAGAAAGTGGGCATCACGCTCAACGTGAAGCCGGTCCAGTTCCAGAAGCTGGTGGACAGCCTGACAAAGGCGTACGACTGGCAGTCCATCATGATCTCCGTGGGGTCGAACTACTTCCCGATCCAGGGCGACAATGTCTGGCTCTCTTCGGGGAATCTCCACCTGTGGAATCCCCTTCAGGCCAAACCGGCAACCGCGTGGGAAGCGAAAGTGGATGAGCTGTACTGGCAGGGCTATTCGGAGCGTGATCCGGTGAAGGCGAAAAAGATCTGGGACCAGTACCAGAGGATTCTCCTGGACCAGGTCCCCGTCATGTACATGGTCTACCCGGTCGCCTTCTCCGCGTACCGCGACAAGTGGGCGAACATACGGGTGGATACCCTTTCGGCTCCCGACCTCAACTACGCGTACCTGAAGGCCCAATGAGCGCTCCCGGGGCCGGCCTTGCCAGCGGGAGGGTGTCCCTCAGTCTGGCAAGGCTCCGTCAGCGGCATCCCCTTGCCACGTTCCTCACCGGTCGGTTCCTCACGATGGTCGTCATGCTCTTTCTCCTCGGGCTGGGAGCGTTCGGCCTCATGTCGCTTTCCCCCGGGGACATCGTGGACAACTACGCCAGGAGCCAGATCCTCCAGACGCGCGGCTTCCAGTCGAATACCAACACCCTGACCGATGCCCAGATCCAGGAGGCAAAGCACCGGCTGTGGCTGGACAGGCCTTTCTACGCGCAGTACATGCATTGGCTGCACCAGATCTTCGTGGAGCACGACCTGGGCCGCTCCCTCATCTCCCGGGCTCCCGTCCTTTACCTCGTGGGCACCAGGATGCTGAACTCGATAATCCTCAACCTCATCGAGCTCGTCTTTCTCACGATCATCTCGTTCGCCCTGGGGCTGTATTTCTCCTCGAAGGCCGGCACGCGGATCGATCCGGTCGTTGCCTTTGTCAGCCTGTTCCTCAACGCGTTCCCGGGCATTCTCCTTCTCATCCTCCTGCAGATGTTCGCCTCTGCAACGGGCATCTTCCCCGTGACCGCATATCCCACGGAGAACTTCGACGGCAACCCGGCAGGGTTTGCTTTTTCCTATCTCTACCACATCATCCTGCCGCTCATCGGGGCGTTTCTCGGCAGCATCGGCGGGGAGCTCCGCCTCATCCGGGCCACCATGCTTGACCAGCTCGGCCAGCCATACATCACGGCGCTGCGCTCGCGGGGGATCTCCGAGCGGCGGATCTATTTCAACCATGCATTCCGCAATACGATGAACCCGTTCATCACCAGCTCCTCCAATCTCCTTGCCGACTTGTTCTCGGGATCGCTGATACTGGAGATAATTTTCTCCTACCCGGGAATCGGGCGGCTCATGTACGAAGCCGTCATCCAGAAGGACATCAACCTCGTGATGACCAACATCATGTTCATCAGCTTCCTCATACTGATCGGGATGCTTCTTTCGGATGTTGCCCTGGCGCTCGTAGATCCGCGGATAAGGTACTCCCGCGCATGAAACGCTTCTGGAGCGCGCTCCGCCGCAGACCCATCGCCTTCGCTTCATTCATCGTGCTCGCAATCCTGTACTTCGGAATGATCTTCTGCGAGTTCCTGGCCCCTTACGGACCCAACGACCAGTTCACCGGCCATTCCGACCAGCCGCCGTCTCTCCTGTTGTATTCCCCCACTCTGGGGTTTCGGCCCCAGGTGCAGACCCTCGTGCTGATCAACGACTTCACCCGGGAGTACGCGGGTCTCGAGGGGCATTACACCGCAGTGAACCTTTTGGCCGTGGGCCCTGATGAGAAGCTCTGGGGTCTCATACCGTTCCGGCATCACCTATTCGGCACTGACCGCTATGCGAACCCCGGCGCAGGGGCGGAGCCGGTTTTCCTGTTCGGCACGGACAACCTCGGCAGGGACATCTTCAGCCGGCTGCTGTACGGCTCGAGGATCTCCCTGACCATCGGGTTCGTGGGCGTGGCCGTCTCCCTCTTCATCGCGCTCCTCCTCGGCGGCCTGGCCGGCTACCTCGGGGGGCTCTGGGACTGGCTCATCATGCGTCTTGCCGAGTACATCATTCTGATCCCCGGCCTCTACCTTATCCTTTTCCTCCGCTCGATCCTCAGCACCAATATGAACTCGGGACAGTCGTATGCCATCATCACCGTGATCCTCTCCACCGTGGGGTGGCCGGGAACAGCGCGCATGATCCGCGGCATGGTCCACTCCATCAAGCGGAACGATTTCGTGGCCAACGCGGAGCTGGAATCCATGCCGGCCCGCGCAATCCTTTTCCGCCATATCATCCCGCAGATGTCCTCGATCCTCATCATCAGCGTCACACTGGGCATCCCCGGATTCATCCTCGGGGAGACGGTGCTTTCCTACCTGGGCCTGGGCATCGTGGACCCTGCCGTGAGCTGGGGCAGCATGATCAACAGGGACGCCACCACGATTACGAACCTGGTCCAGTTTCCCTGGCTTTTCGCCCCGGGGCTCTTTCTCATCATCATCGCGCTGGCGTTCAATTTCCTGGGAGAGCTCCTGCGGGACATCGCGGACCCGAACTGGAGGGAAACCCGCCGTGGATAATGTCGCCAGGAGCGACCGGGCTGAGATGAGCATCCTCGACGTGCGGGGCCTGACAGTCGATTTTCCGTCGCATGACGGCATTCTGCAGGCGGTCCGCGGGGTCGATTTCACGCTGCAGAGCGGGGAGTGCCTGGGCATCGTCGGGGAGTCAGGATCCGGCAAGAGCGTCAGCGCCCTGGCCGCGCTGGGACTCCTGGGAAAGGATGCGCGCGTGGGCGGAAGCATCCTCCTGAAAGGCGCCGAGGTGCGCGGGCTGGGCCCCGAGCAGCTTCGCGCCCTCCGGGGGACGGTGGCCTCCATGATCTTCCAGGAGCCGAGCCGCTCGTTCGACCCGATCTCCAGCATCGGAAAGACATTCCAGGAAACCCTGCGCGTGAAGGACCCGATCTCAGCGCGGGCGAGTGCCAGGCCAGGGCCGTGCGCCTCCTCTCGGAGGTCCACATCCCGCGCGCAGAGGAGCGGCTTCGCGGCTTTCCGCACCAGTTCTCCGGCGGGATGCTCCAGAGGATCATGATCGCCCTGGCCCTTGCCAACGATCCCGAGCTGCTCATTGCGGACGAGCCTACCACCGCCCTGGACGTGACGATCCAGGCCGAGATCATCGGGCTGCTGAGCGAGCTGCGCTCCCGGCGCCGGCTCTCCCTGGTTTTCATCTCGCACAACCTCGCGCTGGTGGGACAGATCGCGGACCAGATACACGTCATGTACGCCGGGCTCGTGCTGGAGGCAGGGCCGGCAGGCCTGGTCCTCTCCAAGCCGCGCAGCCCCTACACGCGGGCCCTCCTGGACGCCCTTCCTTCATGGGGAAGTCACTACAGCAGGGAGACGCTCCGAACGATCGCGGGATCCGTGCCGGATCCGACACGCCACGAACCGGGCTGCCCCTTTGCGCCGCGCTGCCCGCTCGCCGTGGAGCGCTGCCGGGAGGCGGTTCCTCCCCTGGTACGCGATTCCGCCGATGGGGCGGCAGGTGACGCGGCGTATCGATGCATCTTTCCCGGAGTGAAGACATGAGGGTCGAAAGCACCGGCACCTTTATCCGGGTGACCGACCTGACCAAGGTGTACAAGCTCGACGCCGGCCTGTTTGCCGCTGCGGGCCGATGGGTCTGGGCGTTGAACGGCGTCAGCATCGACGTCCAGCGGGGTGAAACCTACGGGCTCGTCGGTGAGTCCGGCTCCGGAAAGACCACGCTGGCCCGGGCGCTGGTGCAGCTTTTTCCGCACACCTCGGGCAGGATCGAGTATTTCTCCGGGGGCGATGGATGGGCGATCACGCGACGCGACCCCCGCTCGCTTCGCCGCTTCCGGGCGGACGTGAAATACGTATTCCAGGATCCTGCCTCGGCGCTGGACCCGAGGATGAACGTGCTTCGCATACTCACCTCGGGGGCCCGCTACTCCGATCGGTCCCTCGATTCGGCACGGCTTGTATCCCGGGCCCGTGAGACCATGGAAGCCGTGGGTCTCAGGGCAGAGGACCTTGGAAGGCGGCCGTCGGAGTTCTCCGGCGGCCAGCGCCAGCGCATTTCCCTGGCCCGGGCCCTTATCAGCAGTCCGAGCGCTCTTATATGCGACGAGGTGGTCAGCGCCCTCGACGTTTCCGTGCAGGGCCAGATCCTCAACCTTTTGATCGAACTGAAACGGAAGTATCAGCTGACGATGATCTTCATCGCCCACGACCTGACCGTGGTCTCCTACATGGCGGACCGCATTGGCGTGCTGTACGGCGGGAGGCTCATGGAGGAAGCCCCGACGGCCGAAATCGTGGAACGCCCGCTGCATCCCTACACGCAGCTTCTCTACCGCGCCATGCCTCGACTGGGAGGCAAGCTGCCGGAGCGAGGTTCCACCAGCGGCGCCCCCTATAATCCCACACGCCCGCCGTCAGGCTGCCCATTTGTGGGGCGTTGCCCGCTGGAACAGGAGAAATGCAGCACGGTCATGCCTGAGCTCCGTGAAGTCAGGCCCGGCCATCGCGTTGCCTGCCATTTCGTCACCTGAAAAGACTCACCCGCTGATGTCTCTTGACCGCCCCTGGCAAACTTCATATATTTCTTTCAATGACCATATGAACATAATGGTCATTGCGTATAATACCATGGCGGGAGGAGAAACAAGGGATGCCGCGGCACTTCGATGAGCCGGAGCGCAGAGCTATTCAGGCGGCCCTGATCAAAACGGGCACAGAGCTGTTCGGGCGCAAGGGCCTTGAAAAGGTCTCCGTTGACGAGCTCTGCCGTTCCGCGCGGATTGCCAAGGGTTCATTCTACGCCTTCTTTCCATCGAAGGAGGCGCTCTTCCTGGCAGCCGTCAAGGAAACAGAGGCGCGGATACGCGTCAAGGCCATGGAAATCGTGCGCGATGAATCCCTGTCCCCCGCGGAACAGTTCAAAAGACTGTACACGGACCAGTTGAAGGCAATGGAAAGCATCCCGATCGTGCGGGTCGCGATGCAGCCGGAAACTCTTGCCGTTCTGACCCGGCGGCTCCCTCCCGAGGCATTCGTCGACAGGGGGGACGAGGAGCTTCTCGCAGCCCTGCTGTCCGCCTGGAGGGCGCGGGGAGTGAAGTGCCGTTACACGGTGAAGCAGCTTCTGAAAGTGTTCTACGCGCTCGTGTACATCTACATGCACAAAGACGAGCCGCTCGTTTCAGGTGTCGACGCGTTTCAAATCCTCTGGGGGCTCCTCGTCGAGTCCCTGTTCAAAGGAGCCCCGCATGGGAAATGACCTGGCAGCCGGCAGGGACACGGCAATCGAGCTCGCAGGTCTTACGAAGGACTACGGCAACGTCCGTGCCGTTCAGGACCTGACCCTGCGCGTGCGCGCAGGAGAGATCTACGGTTTTCTGGGCAGAAACGGGGCCGGGAAGACCACGACCATACGCATGATTCTGGGGCTCATAACGCCCACGGCCGGACGCGTTTCGATATTCGGAAGGGAGCTCAGGAAGGATCGCGTGGCGGGCCTTTCGTCGATCGGATACCTCGTCGAATCTGCCGCCGCATATCCGAATCTCACCGTTCGCGAAAACCTGGAGATCCACCGGCGACTGCTCGGCGCATCGCCGGACACTGTGGAAGAACTCATTGAGTCACAGCACCTCGAGGCGTACCGGGATCGCCGCGCAGGCCGGCTCTCCCTCGGTAATAAACAGCGTCTCGGCCTTGCGCGCGCTTTTCTCGGATGGCCGCGGATCCTGGTTCTGGACGAGCCGGCGAACGGCCTCGATCCCGCCGGCATCGTGGAGATTCGCGGGTTGCTCTTGCGCCTCTCACGGGACAGGGGCGTGACCGTCTTTCTCTCCAGCCATATCCTGGGCGAGATTTCCCAGCTCGCTGATCGCATCGGCATCATCCACCAGGGACGGCTCATCGAAGAGATCGATTCAGCCCAGGCTGCACGGGCGCGCTCCTCTGAAATCGAGATCGCTGTCTCAGACCCGACGCGTGCGGCGCGCGCCCTGGCTGCGGATCTCGGGCTCTTCGCGATCGCCGGGCCGGACCCGGCAGCCTGCGGGTGACGTGCGGTCAGGCCCGGGCAGCCGACATTGCCCGGGCTATGGTTGCGGCCGGTGTCGACCTGCTCCGGCTGTGCCCCGCATCCGAAGATCTCGAGCTGCATTTCATGCGGCTCACAGGAGCATCGTCATGACTCTGCCCACCATCATCTCTACGGAGCTTCTCAAGCTGAAGCGAAGCCGGATCACCTGGCTCTCAATGCTCGGCTTCGCACTCATCCCGCTCGTCGGCACGCTGTTCATGGCAATCCTCAAGGATCCCGCCCTGGGCCGGAAGCTCGGGCTTCTGGCGACAAAGGCCCGGTGGACCGCCGGGAGCGCGGATTGGCCGACGTACTTTTCCATGATTCAGCAGGGGGCCGGTGTGGCGGGGATGATCCTGGTGGGCATCATCACCTCCTACGTGTTCGGCCGTGAATACAACGAAGGAACGGCGAAGAACCTGCTTGCCATTCCTGTCCGACGCTCCTGGTTCGTCGTCGGCAAGATCGTGGTAGTGTCGATCTGGCTCGCGTGCATCTCGCTGGTGTTCCTGCTGGAAGCCTTCGTGCTGGGCGGCGTGCTCGGGCTCCCGTTGTATTCGCCGGACCTGGCTGTGCACTGTGTGGAAACGGTACTCACAACGATCGGGCTCGCGCTTCTGCTTGGTCCCGCGTTCGGCTGGATCGCAGTGGCGAGCAAGGGGTACCTGGCACCTATTGGCGCCACAATCGTGGCGATGCTTCTGGGCACCATCTTTGGCGCAACCGGTTGGGGAAAATGGTTTCCCTGGTCGATCGTGCCGATCCTCGGGGGAGCGGCGGGGGCAGATGCAGCCAAAGAGCTCGGCGCGGGGAGCTTCATTGTTGTCGTGGTAGTATTCGTCGCAGGGACCATCAGTGCGATGATTCAGATCGAGAAGTCGGACAATACGCAGTAAAGGCGCCGGCGCCTGAGGCGGCAGCGGCCGCCCGCGCCGCCGCTTAGCCTATTCCAGCGCCTGGCTGATGTCCTCCTTCAAATCGTCCGCATCCTCAATGCCCACGGAAAGCCGCATCAGCCCTTCAGATATGCCGATTTTCTCCCTGTCCGCCTGGGGTATGGCCCCGTGCGTCATGGTGGACGGGTGGCAGGCAAGGGATTCCACGCCGCCGAGGCTTTCCGCGAACGTGAAGAGCCTGAGACGCTGCACGAAGCGCTCCACCGCGGGTCTGCCGCCTTTCAGCTCGAAGGAAAGCATGCCGGGGAAGCCGCGCATCTGGCGCAGGGCTGCTGCGTGTCCCGGGTGCTCGGCAAGGCCCGGAAAATACAGGCGGGCAACCTTCGCATGGCCTTTGAGCACCGAGGCGACCTCGAAGGCGTTCACCTGGTGACGCTCCATGCGCACGGCAAGGGTCTTCAAGCCCCTCTGGACAAGGAAGCTGTCGAACGGCGAAGGCACTCCGCCTGCGGCGTTCTGGTAGAATTTGCATGCCTCATACGTCTCCGCGTCATTGGTGACGAGCGCTCCTCCGATCACGTCGCTGTGGCCGCCGATGTACTTGGTGGTGCTGTGCACCACAATGTCGGCGCCCAGGTCCAGCGGGTTCTGGAAGTAGGGGCTGGCAAAGGTGTTGTCCACCACAAGCAGGGCCTGCCGGCTCTTGAGCCGCGCAACCGCGGCAATATCGACGATATTCATCATCGGGTTTGTCGGAGTCTCCACCCACACGAGACGTGTCCGGGCGGTCATGCTTTCCTTGAATGCTTCCACGGAATGGGATTCGAGAAAGCGCGCCTTGATCCCGTACTTCTCATAGACCTTGCGCAGCAGACGCCAGGTGCCGCCGTACACATCCATGGTGGACACCACTTCGTCTCCCGGCTGCAGGAGGTTGAACACCGCGGCCGTGGCCGCTGATCCCGAGGCAAAGCACAACCCATGCGTCCCGTTCTCCGCCGCGGCGATGGCCCCTTCCAGGGATTTTCTGCTGGGGTTGCCGGTTCTTCCGTACTCCCAGCCAGCCCGGGGTCTTCCGACACCGTCCTGCTTGAAGGTGGCGGTGAGCGTGATGGGAACCGTTACCGCGCCCGTGAGGGCATCCGGTTCCTGGGATTCGTGGACATAGCGGGTGCCGGGCTTCATGAGCTCCTCCTTGTGTAGTAGTCGATGAGATCGATCCGGGTGACGACCGAACAGGGTGTTCCGTTCTCCAGGGCGATCAGCGCGTTGGCGCCCGCCAGGAGAAGCCGATACGCTTCCCCGATATCCGCGTCCAGGTCGATGGTCGGCAGCGGCTTGCCCATCACCACGCCGACGCCCTGGTTGGCCGGCGTGACGCCGTCGAAGACCAGCGCAAGCAGGGTTGATTCCTGCAGGCTCCCCACCGACCGTTTTCCGTCCAGCACCGGGATCTGCGAGATGTTGAACTTGTGAAAGAGATCGATTGCAGCCTGCAGCGTGTCCTCGGGGGACACGGAGATGATTCCGGCGAGCCCCTTTTTCTTTCCCAGCACGTCGCGCACAGTTGCCCCTTTCCGGACGGAAGATTCCCAGAACCCGTTCTCCTGCATCCATCGGTCCGAGAAAATCCGTGTGAGATAATTCCTGCCCGTATCCGGCAGCAGCACCACGACGGTCCGGGACTCCGTGAGCCGCTGGGCGTATTTCAATGCCGCCACCATTGCCGTCCCCGAGGAGCCGCCCACCAGGAGACCCTCCTCCCTGGCGAGGCGTCGGGCCATGTTGAAGGAATCCCGGTCATTGACGCGGATCATCTCGTCGACCATCTGCCTGTCGAATGTTTTCGGGATGAAGTCCTCGCCGATCCCCTCGACCTTGAATGGATGGGGGCTGTCGCCGGAAAGTATGGAGCCTTCCGGGTCCGCGCCCACGACAATGATGCGCGGGTCCTTTTCCTTGAGGTAGCGCGCCGTGCCCGAGATCGTGCCGCCCGTGCCCATGCCGGCTACCAGGACGTCGATCCTGCCGCCCGTGTCCTCCCAGATCTCTGGTCCTGTGCTCTGGTAATGGGCAAGGGGATTGCCGGGGTTTGCGAACTGGTTGGGACGATACGCATCGGGTATCTCCCTGCTCAACCTGTCGGCGACCCCGTTGTAGCTTTCCGGCGAATCAGGGGGAACATCCGTCGGCGTGATGACAACCTCCGCGCCATAGGCCCTGAGGAGACTGATCTTGTCCTCGCTCATCTTGTCAGGAAGCACGAAAATACAGCGGTAGCCTTTTATGGCCGCCACCAGGGCAAGCCCGACGCCGGTATTTCCCGCCGTGGCCTCCACGATGACACCGCCCGGCTTGATGAGCCCGTCGCGCTCGGCAGCCTCGATCATTTTCACTGCCACGCGGTCTTTCACGCTGCCGCCTGGATTGAGGTATTCCACTTTTGCGAGGAAGGTTGCCTTGAGACCCTTTCCGATCCGGTTCAAGCGTACGAGGGGCGTCCTGCCGACCTGTTCCGCTATGTTTGCCAAGATCTTTGCCATTGTTCCTCCGTGTCGATATACTACTAATTCTATAGACTTGCGTATAAATATATTGACAAAAAGACCTGGGCATGTCAAATTACAAGCAATACTATAGACATGGTAGTGATTCTACCGTGAAAGGGAGGAGTACAGAATGGGCGAGGCAAAGCAACTCAAGTTCGAAACATTGGCGCTGCACGGCGGTCAGCAGGTGGATCCAACAACGTCGCGCGGGGTGCCTATTTACAGGACAAGCTCGTACGTATTTCCGAGCACTGAGAGAGCGGCAAACCTGTTCGCGCTGAAGGAGTTGGGCAACATCTATACCAGGATCATGAATCCCACCCAGGATGTCCTGGAGCAGAGGGTGACCCTCCTGGAAGGAGGAGCGGCCTCAGTCGCGCTTGCCTCGGGCACCGCCGCGGTCTTCAATTCGATCATTACACTGGCCCAGGTGGGGGACGAGATCGTTTCCGCCAACAATCTCTACGGCGGCACGTATACGATGTTCGATGCCATTCTGCCGACCAGCTCGGCATCAACGACAAAGTTCGTCAAGCACGACGATCCGAAGAACTTCGAGAAGGCAATCACTCCGAAGACGCGTGCCTTTTCATCGAAACAATCGGGAACCCCGCTCTCGATGTCACCGATATCGCGGCAGTGGCCAAGATCGCCCACGCGCACGGGCTTCCCCTCATCGTGGATGCAACCTTCACGACCCCGTACCTATTGAAGTCGATCGAGTACGGGGCCGACATCGTGGTGAACTCCCTTACCAAGTGGCTGGGAGGGCACGGAACGGGCATCGGCGGCATCGTTACCGACGCGGGCAAGTTCGACTGGAAGGACAAGAAGTTCAAGCTCTTCAACGATCCGGATCCCAACTACCACGGCCTGCACTGGGCCAGCGATCTTCCCGCGCCGCTCGCTCCCATCGCATTCGCCCTGCGCCTGCGGACCGTTCCCCTGCGCAACCTGGGCGCGTGCATCTCCCCCGACAACGCGTGGATCTTCCTGCAGGGCATCGAGTCGCTGCCGCTGCGGATGGAAAGGCACTGCAGCAACGCTCTGCCGTTGCGCAGTGGCTGAAGAAGCATCCGAAGGTGAGCTGGGTCCGCTACCCGGGCCTGCCGGACGATCCGACGTATCCCGTTGCAAGCAAGTACCTCAAGAAGGGCTTCGGCGGCATGGTGGTGTTCGGCACCAAGGGGGGCAAGGCAGGCGGGAGAGAAGTTCATCGACAGCCTGAAGCTCATCTCCCACCTCGCCAACGTCGGGGACGCAAAGAGCCTGGCCCTGCATCCGGCAAGCACGTCGCATTCCCAGCTCACCGAGGAGCAGCAGCGGGAAGGCGGGCTGACACCCGAGCTCGTGCGGCTCTCCATCGGTCTCGAGCACGTCGACGACATCAAGGACGACATCGACCAGGCGTTGAACAAGACCTGAGGAGACACGTATGAATATCAAAGCAAACGTTCTGGAGCTCATCGGCAACACGCCGCTCGTGCGCCTGCAACAGGGTCACCGACGGGGCCAAGGCGCGACGTCGTGGCTGAAGCTCGAATCGCGCAATCCGCTGTCCAGCGTGAAGGACCGGATCGCCTTGTCGATGATCGAGGACGCGGAGAAGCGGGGACTGCTGAAGAAGGGCAGCGTGATCGTGGAGCCGACCAGCGGCAACACGGGCATCGGTCTCGCGTACGTCGTCGGCGGTCAAGGGATACCGCTGCATCCTCACGATGCCGGAAAGCATGAGCATCGAGCGGCGCAAGCTGCTGAAGGTCTTCGGCGCCGAGCTGGTGCTGACGCCGGCCGCCGCAGGGCATGAAGGGCGCCGTGGAGAAGGCCAAGGAGATCGTGGAATCGACCCCGAACGCGTTCATGCCCCAGCAGTTCGAGAACCCGGCCAATCCCGAGATCCACCGCAAGACCACGGCGGAGGAGATCTGGAAGGACACCGACGGCAAGGTCGACATCCTCGTCGGCGGGCGTCGGCACGGGGGGAACGATCACGGGCGTGGCGGAGTTCATCAAGAAGCGGAAGCCGCGCTTCAAGGTGATCGCGGTGGAGCCGGTCAAATCGCCCCTGCTCTCCGGTGACGGACCGCACACGCCGCACAAGATCCAGGGCATCGGCGCGGGATTCATCCCCGCGGTGCTCAGGAGAGAGCTGATCGACGAGGTGATCAAGGTCGAGGAAGAGGACGCGGGAAAGACGGCGCGCCGGCTGGCAAAGGAGGAAGGGATCCTCGTGGGCATCTCCGCCGGGGCCGCCGCGTGGGCGGCCATCCAGGTGGCCAAGCGGCCCGAGAACGCCGGGCAAGCTCATCGTCGTGATCCTCCCGGACACCGGGCGAGCGCTACCTCAGCACCTGGCTCTTCGAGGACGTGTGAACCATGTCTCTGCAGATGTCGACCCGGGGCCGCTACGGGGTGAGGCTCATGGTGGCCCTGGCGTTGAACTACGGAAAGGGCATCAGCCTCCTGAAGGACATTGCCCGGCAGGAAGGAATCTCGGAGAAATACCTCGGCCAGATCATCATTCCGCTGAAGGCCGCGGGCCTGGTCGCCTCCCAGCGGGGCTCTCACGGGGGCTATTCCCTCGCGCGGCCGCCTGAGGATATAACCGTGAAGGACATGGTGGAGGCCATCGAGGGGGCCATCGCGCCGGTGCCCTGTGTTGACCCCGCGGCGGGGGCAAGCGTCGGCGAGTGCGGTGAAGATCCGACCGGGTGCGAGCGCGCGACGACCTGCGTGGCAACCCGGGTGTGGAGGAAGCTCCGCGACGACATCGTGAGCTCCCTCTCCGCCTTCACGCTGGCCGAGCTGGCCCGCCAGGCGCGTGAGATGGGCGCGCCGGCCGCGAACTACATGATCTGAGGAGGGCGGCGCGATGAATGTCGCCAGGAGCGACCGGCAATGAAAAAGCGCGTGGTCGTGGGCATGAGCGGCGGGGTGGATTCCTCCGTGGCCGCGCTTCTGCTGCGTGACGCGGGACACGAGGTCATCGGCGTCACCATGAGGATCTACTCCGGCGGCCCGGCCAAAGGCCCTGTCATCGATTCCTGCTACGGTCCGGGGGAGCCGGCGGACATCGAGGAGGCGGCGCGCGTCTGTGCGCGGCTGGGCATCCCCCACCAGGTCGTCGATCTCCGCGACGAATATCGCTCCATGGTCATCGACTATGCCCGCGCGGAATACCTTTCCGGCCGCACGCCGAACCCCTGCGTCCTGTGCAACCAAAGGGTCAAGTTCGGCATGCTGCTGGAAAAGCTCACCTCGTCATCCGGGCATCGACTTCGACGTGTTCGCCACCGGGCACTACTGCCGGGTGGTGCGTCTTCCCGAGACCGGACGCTACGCGATCCGCAAGGCCGCCCATTCCGCCAAGGACCAGTCCTATTTCCTCTGCATGCTCACGCAGGAGCAGCTCCGGCGCGTGATGTTTCCCCTGGGGGAGATGACGAAGCCCGAGGTGAGGCAGCGTGCCCGTGAAGCGGGACTGGCCAATCATGACAGGGCGGAGAGCCAGGACTTCGCCGCGGGAGGATACAGGGCGGTTGTGGACGCCCCGGAAAAGGAAGGCCCCATCAAGGACGAGGAAGGCAGGCTCCTGGGAACTCATAAGGGCATCTGGAAGTACACCGTCGGCCAGCGGAAGGGGCTCGGGGTGGGAGGCGGTGATCCGCTGTACGTGACGCGCATCGAGTCCGCCACCAACACCGTGATCGCCGGCCCGGACTCCCGGTTGTATGCCCGTGAGCTGGTTGCGCACGGCCTCAATTGGGCGAGCATCGAGGAGCCCCGCGCGCCTCTCCGCCTGGACGTGAAGATACGCTATCGCAATCCCGCTGCTCCCGCCGTGGTCACGCCCCGGGAAGGGGGCAGCGCCGATGTGCTGTTCGACGAGCCTCAGCGCGCAATCGCCCTCGGCCAGTGGGCCGTCTTCTATGAGGGGGATACCCTCGTGGGCGGGGGAGTCATCGGCTGAGTCCCTCGCATCGACGTACTCGGCGGATTCTTGTGTGGACATAGTGCGGCGCTCCGGCTACACTCGGCCTTACGGAGGAGCGCATGACGGAGAAGGGGCTTCCGCTTTCGCGGGAAAAGCTCGAGAAGATCATCCAGTCCCACCCCACTCCCTTCCACATCTACGATGAGAAGGGCATACGGGAAAATGCGCGCGCGCTGAAGGACGCATTCTCGTGGGCGGAGGGGTTTCGGGAGTTCTTCGCGGTCAAGGCGTGTCCCAACCCCCACATATTGAAAATCACGAAGTCCGAGGGGTTCGGCGCGGACTGCAGCTCCATGGCCGAGCTGGTCATGTCGGAGCGTGTGGGTCTTCGCCGGTGAGCAGATCATGTTCACCTCCAATGACACTCCCTCGGCCGAATACGTGAAAGCGAAACAGCTCGGGGCCATCATCAACCTGGATGACATCACGCACATCGACTTTCTGGCGAAGCACGCCGGTCTTCCCGAGCTGATTTCCTTCCGCTACAACCCGGGGAAGCTTCGGGAAGGGAACCTCATAATCGGAAAGCCGCAGGAGGCCAAGTACGGCTTCACCCGGGAACAGCTCTTCCAGGGATACCGGACGGTGCGGGACCGCGGCGTCAAGCGCTTCGGCCTGCACGCCATGATCGCCTCCAATGAGTTGAACCTCGACTATCACATTGAAACGGCGCGCATGCTCTTCGATCTCATCGCGGACATTGCGAAGGAGCTGGGCATCCGGTTCGAGTTCGTGAACCTGGGCGGCGGGTTCGGCATTCCTTACAAGCCCGACCAGACGGCCATTGACTGGCAGAGGCTCGGCCGCGGCGTGCGCGACACGTATGAGACGAAGGTGAAGGCAAGGGGCCTTCATCCGCTGAAGCTCTACATGGAAAGCGGCAGGGCCATCATGGGTCCTTACGGGTGGCTGGTGAGCAGGGTGCTGCATCTGAAGCATACCTACAAGGACTTTGTCGGCCTTGACGCCTGCATGAGCAATCTGATGCGGCCCGGGCTCTATGGCGCGTACCACCACATCACCGCAGTGGGGAAGGAGTCGCTGCCGGCGGACCGTGTATACGACGTCACCGGTTCCCTCTGTGAAAACAATGACAAGTTCGCCATAGACAGGAGCCTGCCCCGCATCGACGAGGGTGACCTCCTCGTCATCCATGACACCGGCGCGCACGGCTACTCAATGGGCTTCAATTACAACGGGAAACTGCGCTCCGCGGAGCTTCTTCTCAAGCCGGACGGATCGGTCCAGCAGATCAGGCGCGCGGAGACCCTGGATGATTATTTCGCCACGCTGGAGTTCCCCTCCGCGTGAAATCCATGGAAACGGCGGCCGGTTTCATTCCCGGACTGCGTCTGGGCAGCATGTTCTTCATGGAGGCTGCGCGGTCGATCATCGAGAGCGTCATTCCCGCTGATTCCTACGCGGCGGCTTTCATCGGGTACGGGTCCGATGTCCTGGGCTTTGATTCAGAAAGGTCGATCGACCACAACTGGGGACCCCGGTTCCAGCTCTTCCTGCCTGAAGATCTATTCGCGGCAAGGACCGCGGCGCTCGATGAGGAGCTGAAGAAGCGGCTGCCCGGCGTATTCCATGGCTTTGCCGTCGGCTTTTCCGATCCCGATCCGCTTGACGGCGGCACCCAGGTGCCCCTTCCTTCCGAAGGGGGACCGGTGCATCACCTCGTGGAAATCACCACCGTACGGGAGTATCTCCGCCGCTATCTGGGGATGGACGTGCGGGACGGAATCGGGCTCCTTGACTGGCTGACATTCCCCGAACAACGGCTCCTCGAGCTGACCTCGGGGGACGTTTTTCACGACCCCCAGGGGGAGCTCACCCGCCGCCGGAAGGAGCTTTCCTACTACCCCGCGGACATATGGCTGTACAAGATGGCCTGCCAGTGGCAGAAGCTGTTCCAGCAGGAAGCTTTCGTCGGCCGATGCGCGGAGGTAGGTGACACCGTCGGCATGAAGATCGTGGCCGCCCGGCTCACGCGGGACATCATGAGACTGTGCTTTCTCCTGGAACGCCGGTATGCGCCCTATGAGAAGTGGCTGGGCAGCGCGTTTGCCAGGCTGGCGTGCAGCGCGGAGGCGACGCCGCGGATCATGGGCGCCCTTGAAGGAAGGGAATACGGGTCGATCGAGCAGAGCCTTGCGGGGCTCTATCGACTGCTCGGGGAAATGCACAATGCGCTGGGGGTCACCGATCGGCTGGACACGTCACCGCGGCACTTTTTCCATCGCCCCTATACGGTCATTCGCGCGGACAGGTTTTCCAATGCTCTTCTCGGTGCGATCGAGTCCCGGGAGGTGCGTGACATTTCCGTCCGGATCGGCGCCATAGACCAGTTCGCCGACAGCACTGACTTCATCGAAAACGTCGGCATGTACAGGAAGAGCCTGCGGCTGTACGAGTAGGGGAATTGTTCACAACAAGCCGCAACCTCTGACGTCACCACCGCGACCTCGTACAGAGCCTGCACCGTCGCGCAGCTCTTCGAGGCCAAACAATGGGAGATCGTCGGCCAAAAAGAAATCGATAGGCCTCCTTACGCTGAAGTACGGCCATCGTTTTATCAATGCCTTCTTAGGTGTCCCCAAGAATCTTTTTGCCGAGACCAGTGTTGCGGCTATTGACATGTGCCCCGCCGAGTATATTCTGATGTCGCCAAGGCGAAACCACTTTGTTGGACCCGCGTCTGATTCATGGGCAATTCTTTCACCATCGGCTACTGCTCATCGTTCTGCAGCTCGTCGCAATTTGATGGTGGCTGATAGGAGGTGATCTCAATGCTGAAGGAAGCGGGTAGACCTCGCTCACAGGACAACCCCGATATAGCACGGTTCGACCAGTGGGCAGCATCGTACGACCACTCGATTATGCAACGCTTCTTCTTTGAGCCGATTCACTCAAGAATCCTCGGCCTTCTCGACGAGCAGTTGGGTCCAAAGGCTCATCCAGATTCCATCATTGACGTCGGCTGTGGTACGGGGCGTCTGCTCCGAGCAGCGGCAGTCCGGTGGCCAACGGCCCGATTGCTCGGTGTTGATCCTGCCCCACATATGGTCTCGGAAGCGCAGCGCCTCAACTCAAATGCCACGTTTACTGTTTCATTGGCGGAGTCCCTCCCCTTTCCTGACGGAGCCGCCGAGGTAATTCTTGCAAGCATGTCCTTCCACCACTGGTCGGACCAGGAACGAGGTATCCGCGAGGTAGCCAGGGTGCTTCGCTCAGGGGGCTTCTTCTGTCTCGCCGATCATGCCTTCATGCCCGACAGGCTCCTGATATGAAGTGACCCGTCAACAAGAATCTTTTTCTTTCTCTATCTTGTGTCCTCCATACTATGGGACGACCCGAGCGAGGGCCGGGCAGGCAATCGACGACGGTTGATCACTCTGATATTCGCGGATCGGGCCGTTTGGCCCGCCTGCATAATCGTGATTCGTCGGGAGCTGCCTCGGACTGAGACGCGGGTCCGGCCTGTGAAGGCCTGTCGCATAGGAGCGCACGAGGGTTCTCCTTTCCGGTGCCGCTCGGTCCCCGCTCGTGTCGTCTCATCATCGCGATCTGTACCTCAGAGCTTTCCGTGCGCTTTCATGCCGCCCCTTTTCGTTCGACCTCAACGCCGATGGCCCACACGAAGCCCAGCAGCTCCCGCGCGATCGCCGTCACAACTTGCTGTTTCGACTTTCCTCGAGCCAGCAGACGCCGATAGCGTGCGCTCAATCGGTGTCGGGCTTTGGCTGCGATTTCCAGAACCTCAGCACTCAACCCTTCCTGGCGCTCACGAAGCCTGCGCGTCAACAACGGGGCGAACCGTTGCGACCATGCCGCTTCGACCAATACCCGCCTCAGATGGGCGTTCCCGGTCTTGGTGATCCCGCCGCGAGAAGTCCGCTCCCCGCTGGAGTCCTCGCTGGCCACCGCCCCGCTGTATCCCATGAGCTGCCGAGCCTTGGCGAATCGCGACAGCTGCCCCACCTCACTGACGATCGTGATCGCCGTCATCTTTGCTACTCCCCGTAACGCCTGCAGCGCGCTTACCACGGCCCTCATCATTGCGGGGGCCCCTTCAATCGCCTCGTCGATAGCTTTCTCAAGTCGGGCGATGCGCTGACCGAGATGATCCACCTCCTCCAGGTAGTCCTCCAGGGTCGCGCGCTGGGCGAACTGCTCGAACTTCACCTCGCGCCGGATCCAATCCAGATGCCGTTGCGTCCACGCCGTCATTCTCTCCGCAGGTCGCCGCCCCTGCCTGAGCAGGAACTTTCCCAGACGATGCCGAGCGCGCAACTGGTCCTTCTTCGCCGCTTCCCGTGCTCGCACAAGATCGCGCAGCGCCTCATGCGCGGCATCGGGCACCCACACGGGTGTCAAGTCGCCCGCTCGGAAGCTCTTCGCCAGCCGTTCCGCATCCCGCCGATCCGTCTTCACCCGATCGCCGGCCTTCATAGGGACCAACGTCGGTGCGACAACCATGCACTCAATTCCCAGCTTCGTGAGCTGCCAGTACAGCGTGTACCCGGTCGGTCCCGCTTCATAGCATGCCCGCCATGTCCCGCAACCGCTCAGCTTGGTGACGAGCTTTCGGATGCTCTGTTCTCGATTTGAGATCGTCCCGAGGCTGCGAACCTCTCCGTCTTTCTCGGCCACCGCCACCGCGATGGTCTCCGCGTGAACATCAAGGCCTACAAACCGACGAACCGCAGTGATAGACTTGTCCATGACCGCCTCCTTCGTATGTAGCTCTACGCTACCTTCTCCCGATCGTAGCGCAATCTACGATTCTACGCTCGGGGCGGTCACTTCATTATGACTAGGCGAACGGGTCAAGAGCCGAAAAGAGATTCGAGCACTCATGGCAGGCGCGGGCCTTATTATTCGCCGTCAGTTAACAACAGTGCCCTTCATTCTCTATACGTAGGCTCAAAAACTCTAGCCGTTGGGAAGCAAAACTCCCGACAATAGATCACCTTCTGGGTCGATTCGGCGAGCCTCCTTTGCTTTAGCACTCCCTGGCGGGCCAATGACGGCTCTTATTTGCCGCGTGGACTCGCGGATAGGTTTCATCTGTGTCAGTTTTCGCCAGTTATCTGACACCAGTCCGAAATAGCCTGATGTGGGGACAATAATTTAGGGCCTATGGCTGGTTGAGACAGCAAATGCGTAACTCGTCTTATCGTACTGTTTTGCTGCGATCAAAATAGCTGGGCCGTTGCCACTTGAATAACAATCATATTGCAAGGAATTGGCTATAAAACTCCATAATGATATGTTAAATGCATTTGAGCTGTGGTAGTGTGCGTATGGGGACCGTTACGTGGATCTAGAAGATCTCGGCTACGGTGATTGGTTCCGAGCCAAGTTGGGGGAGAACCTAACGGCAGAAACCCGCGTAGCTCGTGTCATTGCGGTTGACCGCGATCGCTACATGATCGGAAGCGCGCTCGGATCTATTCCCGCCGAACTTACAGGCAGACTGGTGTATTATGCTGTGACCATCGAAGACATGCCGTGTGTCGGAGACTGGGTGTTGGTGGACTACTATGACGATAATGCACACGCAGTTGTACACGACATGCTGCCTAGAAGAACCATCCTACGGCGGAGATCCTCGGGCATAAGAGTCGACTACCAGCCAATTGCGGCAAATGTCGACGTTGCGTTCATAGTTCAGTCTTGTGACGTCGACTACAATCTGAATCGGCTTGACAGATACATCGCAATGACGAAGGACGGAGGTATCGACTCGATACTCCTGCTTACAAAGTGCGACCTTGTTGATGGTGCGAACCTAGAAGCAATGATTGCAGAGGTACGGAGAGAGCACAGCATTGATGTAATCCCGCTAAGCAGCGCAACGGGAGCTGGCTACGACCGCTTCAGGGACATTCTAGAGAAGGGGAAAACCTATTGTCTGATTGGGTCTTCCGGAGTCGGCAAAAGCACCATCTTAAACAAACTAGTAGGGAAGGGGGAGTTCGCCACCGACTCCGTGCGAGAGAAGAGTGGCAAAGGTCGACATACGACTACAAGACGACAATTGGTCGTCTTGGACAATGGCGCAATCTTCGTCGACACGCCAGGAATGAGAGAGTTGGGCATGCTGGGCTTCAGCCTTGGAATAGAAGAGAGTTTTGGTGACATCGCCGCGATTGCAGAACGCTGTCGCTTTACTGATTGTACACACACCACTGAAAAAGGGTGCGCGGTTCTCTCAAGCGTAGCAAAAGGCGAATTGACCACCGAGAGGTATAACAGTTACCTGAAACTGATGAAAGAATCAAAGTACTATGAGATGACGTATATGGAGAAACGGAAGAAGGATAAAGCATTCGGAAAGATGGTCAAGAACTACATGAAGTTCAACCAGAAGCAGTAATTGCGGAATGCACTTAACAAATCGTTGCAGTTGTCCCCTAGGACTACGTTACGAAAGCAAGGCATGCGGGCGGAAATTGAACTGTTGCCGTTGGGCTCTGGTCGGCGGGGCAACTGAACTCTATGTTAGCTCCAGGCAACTTGGGGAGGGCCTCAGCAACCATAGAGTGATAAGAAGTGCAATTGGGTGCCAGGTGAAATGATGCTATGATGCATTTTACCCGCTGAATGGGTTCATAAAACCAAGAAGTTTTTCAAGGAGTTGGGCCATGTCTAAACCCCATCTCACACTTGTTGTTGCGTTCCTTGCGTGCCAGTTTCTAGCGCCAACGGCAGCAAGGGCAGGAGACTTCGAGGTAGAGCAGGGGATTGCCTTTTGCCAAGCGGGTCAGGTCGAACTCAAACTCGACTTGGCGTACCCGGTGGGCGGAAAAGGGCCATATCCTGCGCTAATCTATATCTTTGGAAGCGGCTGGGGCTATTGGCCTGCAGGCAGGACCGAATGTCAGTTGGACATCATGAAAGCTGCTGAGCGAGGATACGTTGCGATTGCAATTGA
The DNA here is from genome assembly GCA_963820435.1 of uncultured Spirochaetota bacterium. Taxonomy (GTDB): domain Bacteria; phylum Spirochaetota; class Spirochaetia; order SZUA-6; family Fen-1364; genus Fen-1364. The sequence continues at coordinate 222,224 of CAWGAC010000019.1, forward strand.
CTATCGACAAACAAACATTAAGGAAGGAGGCCAAGTAAAGTATCGGTTTCCCGATCAGCTTCACGATGCAAAGGGCGCTGTTCGTTGGTTGCGGGCTAATGCAGAGAAGTATCATGTCGACCCTGAACATATCGGCGTAGCAGGATATAGTTCCGGAGGACACATAGCCTTGATGCTTGGCTTGACTCGACCCTCTGACGGGTTAGAAGGAAGTTGCGGTGATACTGACTATTCAAGCAGTGTACAGGCAGTAGTTAGCTCAGCTGGACCAACAGAACTGAAGAGCCAATACAATACAGACCCCGACGAGGCGGCCGCAATTGAAGCTCTCATTGGGGGAAATCCTCAGCAGATGGCACTCGAATACGAGAAGGCGAGCCCGGTCTCATACGTATACCGAAATTCTCCTCCAATCCTTACTATTCATGGTGACCTCGACAAGGACGTACCAATAGAGCAGGCATTTCTGCTAGACAGAAGGATGAAAGAACTGGGGGCTTCTCACACCCTTATTATTAGGAAGAACGCAGGACACAATGACTTCACTGCGGAACCAGAAGCATTCGAATTCTTTGACACGTACCTCAAGCAGAAACACTGAAAATCTGCAGAGAAAGCTCCAGCCGTACCACTTAGCTTTGGGACATATCTTCTCAAGCACAGACGTTTACCCGCCGAAGCATGAACTCAGCTATATCGCCGGTATTGATCCTTGTAGTAGCTAGAGCCCCGCGGCCACCATGTCGCCGATCTGGCTGGTTGAAAAGCCCATTTTGCCCGCGGCCATGCTCTTCATCTTCCCGATCACGGCGATCACCGCGCGCTCTATCGCTTCGGCGGCTTTTGCCTGGCCAAGCTGATCCAGCATCATGGCGCCGGCGAGGATCGACGCGACCGGGTTGATGATGTTCTGGCCCGTGTACTTGGGCGCCGAGCCTCCGATGGGCTCGAACATCGACACGCCCTGAGGGTTTATGTTTCCCCCCGCCGCCACCCCCATGCCTCCCTGCACCATGGCGCCCAGGTCGGTGATGATGTCGCCGAACATGTTCTCCGTCACGATGACGTCGAACCACTCGGGGTTCTTGACCATCCACATGGTGGTGGCGTCGATGTGGGCGTAGTCGGGGGTGATGTCGGGGTATTCCTTCGCCACTTCCATGAATGTCCGGTACCACAGGTCCTGCACGTACGTGAGCACGTTGGTCTTGCCCGACATGGTGAGCTTTTTCCTTTTGTTGCGCTTGCGCGTGAGCTCGAACGCGAATCGAATACACCGCTCCACGCCCTTTCGCGTGTAGACCATCTCCTGGAGGGCAACTTCGTCCGGAGTGCCTTTCTTGAGGAATCCTCCCGCGCCGATGTAGAGACCCTCAACGTTCTCCCGCACGATCACGAAGTCGATGTCATCCGGGCCTTTGCCGGCAAGCGGCGTCTCCACGTTCGGGTACAGGCGTACCGGGCGGAGATTGATGTACTGGTCCAGCTCGAAACGGAGGCGAAGGAGGATGCCCTGCTCGAGTATGCCGGGCTTCACGTCGGGGTGTCCGATGGCGCCAAGGTAGATTGCGTCGAACGCGCGGAGCGTTTCGACGCCGCCTTCAGGGAGCGTCTCTCCGGTCTTCAGGTATCGGGCCCCGCCCCAATCGAAATTGGTGAAGGCGAGCGGAAAAGAGAATTTGCGCGAGGCCGCCGTAAGGACCTTGATGCCCTCACGGACAACCTCTGGACCTGTACCGTCGCCGGGGATGACTGCGATCTTGCTCATGTGCGGACATTAGCCGGTGGGCCGGCCCTCTGTCAATGCACTGTCCTTCATCTCATGTTCGAGCGGACAAGAAGATGCATTGCAGAGAGGATGTTGCAGCCCCTGACGTCCGTTCGCAGGCAGGATTTCACGGGTGCGGTACTAGTACAATAATTTCCAAATTCGGTACCGCGGTAACTTCCCGGCGGTGAGGCGCTCAGATACCGTCTAATGAGAAAGCTCGATGCAGAATCCGGGCGGACCTGGGAAAGGGGGTGAGGGATCTCCAGAAGTTTCGCCCGTGATCGTGACGCATCGAAGCCAGACCCGAAGGAAGGAGTTCCCATGAAGAGGAAATATGCAATTCTCTTTGCGTTGGTCTTCGTCGTGAGCCTCGCGGTGCCCGCGATGCTGGCCTTTACGCAGGAAAATGTCACCTTGACGGTCGCGGTTGTGAACAACCCCGACCAGCGGAAGCTGCTGGAGCTCTCCGACAAGTTCCAGGCACAGCATCCCACCATCAAGCTGTCATTCGTTATGCTCCCGGAAAATGAGCTGCGGGACCGGGTGACCACGGACATCACCACGAAAGCGGGCTCGTTCGACATCGTTCAGATCGGCACCTATGAGACCCCCGTCTGGGGGAAGAACGGCTGGCTGGCGTCAGTTGACGACCTCATGCAGCAGTATCCGGACAACGTGCAGCCCAACTATGACGTGAACGATCTGATCAAAGGAATCCGTCTGGGCCTGTCCGCCGACGGCAAGCTGTACGCGGTGCCCTTCTACGGCGAATCGAGCATGCTCTTCTATAACAAGAAGATGTTCGCGGCCGCGGGGCTGAAGATGCCGGCGGAGCCGACGTGGGACCAGGTCCGCGAGTTCGCGCGGAAGCTGCACAACCCGGCAAAGAAGCAGTACGGAATCGCGCTGCGCGGGCTGCCCGGCTGGGGCGAAATCCTTGCGCCGCTGGACACCGTCATCAACACCTTTGGCGGAAAATGGTTCGACCAGAACTGGCAGCCGCAGCTGACCTCCCCTGAGTTCAAAGAGGCGGTGAACTTCTACGTGAAGCTGGTCAAGGACTACGGGGTGCCCGGTGCCGCAAACAACGGCTTCTCGGAGTCGCTCACCATGATCGCGCAGGGACAGGCCGCGATGTGGGTGGACGCGACCGTGGCGGCCGGCTTCCTGGAGGACCCGAAGCAATCGAAGATCGTCGGCAACGTCGGCTTCGTGATGGCCCCGTATCAGAAGGTGAAGAAGGGCTACCACTGGCTGTGGTCCTGGGCATACGCCATCCCCGAGACCAGCCAGCATCAGGCCGCGGCCCTGCAGTTCCTCACCTGGTGCACAAGCAAGGACTACATCAACCTCGTCGGACAGACCTACGGCTGGGCCACCATCCCGCCGGGAACCCGGTACTCCACGTACAAGAACGCCAACTATCTCAAGGCAGCGAAGGATTTCGCTGCTGTCACTCTGAAGTCCATCGAGTCCGCCGACCCGACGGATGCGACCCGAGACCCGGTTCCCTACACGGGCGTCCAATTCGTGGGCATCCCCGAGTTCCAGGGTTTCGGCACTGACGTGTCGAAACAGATCTCCGCAGCCATGGCCGGCACCCAGACGGTGGATCAGGCCCTGGAGACCAGCCAGGACATCGTGACAAAAGCCATGACGGACGCGGGGTACATCAAGTAGCCTCGCACCGGCGGCGAGCGTACACCATACTGACACCAAGGCTTCTCTCCCCTCGCCTTCGCGGCGGGGGGAGAGCGCCGGTGTCCCCAGAGAGGCTTTCCCGTGCGGAAACAGATACAGGTGCGTTCTCGTCCCTGGATGCACAGGCCGGCGATCATCTACCTGATCGTGCTGACGCAGGTGCCGGTGCTCTTCACGCTGTTCTACAGCGTAACCAACTGGAACCTCCTGCGCCCCGACCGACCACGGATGTTCATCGGCCTGCAGAACTACATCGGCTTCTTCCTGGCCCGGGACACCGCCAGGATCATGCTCAATACCCTGGTTTTCTCCGTCGGGGTCGTGGTTCTTTCCCTCGTCCTCGGGATGATCCTCGCTCTCCTCCTCACCCGGGAGTTCAGGGGACGGAACCTCGCGCGCACGCTTTTGATCACCCCGTTTCTCATCATGCCCACCGTGTCCGCTGTCATGTGGAAGAACATGCTGTTCAATCCCGCGTTCGGCCTGATCAGCTCAACTCTCGCGGTGCTCGGCGGTCCGCGGATCGACTGGATGAACCAGCACGCCATGGCATCGCTCATCGTCATCGTCACCTGGGAGTGGACGCCATTCATGATGCTGATCCTGCTCTCAGGGCTGCAGGGCCTGGCAAAAGAGCAGCTCGAGGCGGCGCAGATCGACGGGGCAGGGCCGCTCACCACTTTTCGCTCGATCATCCTCCCGCACCTCACGCGCTATATCGAGATCGGCGTGCTGCTGGAGACTCTGTTCGTCCTGAACATTTTCGGTGAGATCTTCACCACCACCACGGGCGGGCCGGCAAATTACACCACCACGCTGACCTTCAACATCTACCTGGAGGCTTTCAAGCGCTGGAACGTCGGACGGGCGAGCGCCTTCGCGGTGATTGCGGTCATCTTCGCGAACATCATCACCCTGCTGTTCATGCGGATCATCCGTCGTGAGTCGCGTACAGGAGAGACAGCATGAGGCCGCATCGCAGGATCTGGGGTCATCTCCTCTCCGTCTGACCGTCGTCATCGCCCTCATCGTCTTCTTCCCGATCCTGTGGATGGTGCTGACCTCCTTCAAGTCGGAAGCGGACGCCTTCACGTATCCCCCTCCGCTGATCTTCCACCCGACGCTGGACCAGTACGAGGTGGCCCTCGGCGCTTCCGGTTACTTCCATTACCTCCTCAACACGGTGATCGTCACGGGTTTGTCCACGCTGGTGGCGCTGCTTCTCGGCGTGCCGGCCGCCTACAGCCTGGCCTTCTATCCGACCCGTCGGAGCAACTTCACCCTGATGTGGGTCATGTCCACGCGCATGCTGCCTGCGGTGGGTGTGATCGTTCCCCTGTACATCATCTTCAAGAACCTGGGCTGGTTCGACACCTACCACGGGCTGATCGTGCTCTATACGGCAATGAATCTCCCGCTGGTGATCTGGATGATGCGGTCGTTCTTCCTGGACCTGCCCTACGAGACGCTCGAAGCGGCCCGCATCGACGGGGCAGGCCTCCTGCAGGAGCTGCGGCTCGTCATCCTGCCCATGGCGCTCCCCGGGCTGGTATCCACGATACTCCTGTGCCTGATCTTCACCTGGAACGAGTTCTTCCTGGCGTTCAACCTGACCATCACGAAGGTGCCGCCGCTCACGGTTTTCATCGTCGGGTTCAAGACGTCGGAGGGCCTGTTCTGGGCCAAGATGTCTGCCGCGGCAACCGTGTCCGCCTTGCCGGTCATCATCGCCGGCTGGCTCTCGCAGCGCCAGATCGTGAGAGGCCTGACCGCCGGCGCCATCAAGTGAAATGAGAAGGCACACAGAGGCCGGTTACCAGGCGCAGTAGCCTCCGTCAATGATGAGATCTGAACCGGTCATGTAGTCCGACGCCTCGCTGGCGAGGTAGACCACTGCGCCCTGCAGGTCGGTGACCTCGGCCATGCGGTGCATCGGGATGAGCGGCATCCAGGCTTCCATCATCTTCTTGCCTTCGGGAGTTGCAATGAGGTTCTCCACGAGGGCGGTCCTCGTGTACCCCGGGCTGATGGAGTTCACGCGGATGCCGTATCGTGCCCATTCGGCCGCGAGGCTCCGCGTCAGGTGGATGACTCCCGCCTTGGACACGTTGTAGGGAACCTGGTTCTGCGGAGTGTTGACGATGTGGCCGGACATGGACGCGGTATTGATGATCTTCCCGTATCCGGACTTCTTCATTTCCCGCGCCTCGGCCTGCGCGCACGCGAACACGCCATCCAGATTCAGACGCATGACCTTCCGCCAGATCTCCTCGGTGACGCTCTCCGCGTCGACCCACTGCCCGATTCCCGCGTTGTTGACGCCGATTGTGAGCTTTCCCCACTTCTTCAGCACCGCGTCCACCATGCGTTCGATATCGGCGCGGTCGCTCACGTCCGCGCGCACGGCAAGGGCATCCACGCCTTTGCCCTGCAATTCCGCCGCCACCTCCCGAATGGAGTCCGGCGCGATGTCCACCACCGCGACCGCTGCGCCTGCCTCGCCCAGTGCGTGGGCGAACGCGCGGCCGATGCCCTGTCCGGCCCCCGTGACAAGGGCGACCTTTCCGCTCAAGTGGAACCTCTCCAGGATGGGAGCTGCCTGAGTCACCTGATCCATGACGACCTCCTTCTGTTTTCCTATCCCTTCACCGAGCCCGCGGTCAGGCCCTTGACCAGCGAGCGCTGCGCAAACCACCCCAGTATTGACGGGGGAAGGATCACGAGCGTCGAGATGGCGCTCAGCTTGGCCCAGAACAATCCTTCCTGCGTCATGAAGCTCGCCATGTAGACCGGCACGGGGGCCGCATTCACGTACGTCAGATTGATCGAGAAGAAGAACTCGTTCCAGACGAAAATAAACACGAGCAGCCCTATCGACACAATACCTTGCCGGCACAAGGGGACGATCGTGCTGAAAAACGACCGCAATCGGGACGCGCCGTCCATGTCGGCGGACTCCAGGATTTCCCGCGGCACATCGAGCAGGAAAGCCCGTATCATCCAGATCACGATCGGAATATTGACCCCGGAAAAAATAAGGATCATCCCGCCGAGGGTATCCAGAAGACCGAGCACCCGAAAAAGGAGGAACACGGGGATGATCATGGCCACCGGCGGGAGCAGCGTCGTGGACAGGAACCAGAAGAACAGGTTGTCGGCCTTTTTCAGCCTGCCGAACACGATGACATAAGAGGTAGGGACGCCGACGAGGATGCAGATTGCCACTGTTGCCACGGAGATGATCGCCGAGTCGCTCCAGGTAGCGAAGGATCTGGTGCTGGAGGACGATCCCATAGTTCTGCAGGGTCGGGTGCGCGAGCCACAGCGTAGGCGGCACCGCGTCCGCTTCCGCCTTGAAGCTCGTTAGCAGCATGTACAGGAGCGGAAACGCCCAGATCACGGCGACACACCACGCTATCGCGATCCGCAATAGACGACGACCCTTGCGCGCGCGTGACATCATGAAGAGGTCTCCGCGAACCGCCGTCGGAACCAGCGGAACAGAACGAAAATGGCCACGAGGGTGATTGCCACCGTCACCACGGCAAGAGCGGCGGCGTGACCGACGTCCCAGCCGAGGAACGCCAGTCGAAACACGTAGAAGGGAAGGTTGGCGGAGGAGTAGCCGGGCCCGCCCCGGGTGGTGACGAAGATGAGTCCGAACACCTTGAGCACGAAGATCATTCCGAGCAGGATCGCCACCTCTATATGGTTCATGATGATCGGCAGCCGGATGGAGAGCAGCTCGCGCCAGCCACCCGGCCCCGTCCACACGGGCGCTGTCGGCGATCTCCACGGAGATGCTCTGGAACCCTGCGAGCATGATCAGGACGAAAAACGGGGTCCACTGCCAGACGATGAGGATGATGATGGTGAACAGCGAGTAGACGCCGAAGAAGTCGACCGGCTTGATGCCCAGCAGGGATGCAAAGGATTCATTGAAGCCGAACGAGGAGTTCAGCATCATGGTGCGCCAGATAATGCCGGCAACCGCATCCATCACGAAGAAGGGCGAAATGACCAGTGTGCGTACGATGTTCACCCCGCGAAAGTCCTGGTTCAACATAAGGCCGAAGAGGATCCCCAGGACCGTGCAGGCGGCAAGAGAGATCAACGTGATCAGCGCCGTGTTGAGGACGACGGCGTAGAAATCACGGGTGACGAGAATGTCGACATAGTTGTTCAATCCGACGAACGTGACCCCGAGATCGGGGCGGACGACGATCCACTGCACGAGGGAGAGCCCGATGGTGACCAGGATGGGCGCCTGAGTGATGACCGCCACGATCACGATTGCAGGCATTGTCGAGGAGCCGGGATCGTCGGCGATTCAATTCATCATGCATCCCCGGCCTCATGAACCTATTTGAGGTATCCGCCCTCGCGCGCAACCCGCAAGGCCGCGGCCTGCGAGTCCGCCAGAGCCGCTTCAAGGGTCTTCTGTCCCGCGATGTACGCCGCGAGCTGCTGAGAGACTGTTTCTCCGAGGCTCTGGAACTCCGGGATGGAAACGTACTGCACGCCCACGTAGGGGACGGGCGCCAGAGTCGGGTGCGCGTAGTCGGCGTTTTCAATTGCGGCCAGGACCCTGCGGGCGAAAGGCGCGGCGGCAAGGTAGCTCGGGTTGCTGTACGTGGAGGCCCTTGTTCCCGGGGGGACACGCGTCCAGCCGACCTGGTTCCCGACAAGGGAAACATAGCTCCTGTCCGTTGCCCACCGGAGGAACCTGAAAGCCTCGTCGGCATGCTTCGACGAGGACCCGATGGCGAGCGCCCACGCCCAGAGCCAGCCATTGTTGCCCTTCCGGGCGGACGGGGCCTGGGCGTAGCCGATCCTGCCGGCGACTTTCGAATCAGGCGCTTCGAGCGCGCCGGCGGTCACCGTTGCGTCGTACCAGAGCGCGGCCTTGCCGCTCTGCATGATGGCCAGGCATTCCGTGTAGCCGTTCGTTGCGGGATTGGGCTCCCCCGCGTCCACCAGGATCTTCTTGTAGAACTCCCATGCCTCCCGCATCTGGGGCTCGTCGAACGCGGGATGCCAGTGCTCGTCGAACCATCGTCCGCCGAATGCGTTGATCATCGTGTCAAACGGGGCCAGTATTTCTCCCCACCCGGGCAGGCCCCTGAGCACGATCCCGTATGTTCCCTTTTCGATGCCATTCAGTTTTACCGCGAAATCGTAGATCTGCTCCCAGGTGGGCGTCTCCGGCATCGTGAGGCCTGCCCGCGCAAACAAGTCCTTTCGGTAGAAGACCATGCTGCTCTCGCCGTAGAACGGAAGGGCAAACTGGGCGTGGTTATACGAAAGCGCGGATCGGATCGACGGGAGCAGATCCTCCCGGTCGTACGCGTCTCTTTCAGACTGAGGAAGCCGGGCAAAGAAAGGCTCCAGGGAAACCACCCACCCATTTTTGCCCCAGAACGGGGCGTCATAGGTTCCGATGGTCACGATGTCGTACCTTCCCGAGCCGAGTCCGACGTCCTCCGTGACTTTCTGGCGCAGCTCGTTTTCCGGAAGCACGACGAAATTCAGTCGGATGTTCGTGCTGCGCGTGAACCAGCTGGAGAGCTGCTGCATGATCAGCATGTCGGGGTTGTTCACGGTGGCAACGGTAAGCTCGACCGGGCCGCTCTCCTCACGCGCCCCCGCTGCGAAGACGGCTGTCGATCCGGCGAGAAGCATGGCAAGTACGGCAAGGGTTCTTCTCATGGGGGGCTTTTATCCAGCCTCGGGCATACTATGCCACGTATCCTGCCAAAAGAAGTTACCGCGGTACCGGTTGACGGCGGAATAGTACCTAGTACTCCTTACAAACGACTTTTCAGGGAGTTGACGAGCTTCATCGCCTGCATGCGGTTGTGCACGTGCAGCTTTGAATAAATCACGCTCACGTGGTTTTTCACGGTCTGCTCGGCGATCGAGAGCTTTCTCGCGATGAGAACATTGTCCGCACCCTCCCCGATGAGGCGAAGGATCTCGATCTCCCGCCTGCTCAGGAAACGGAGGAAGGAGTTCTCACCGGACGGCATCGGCCGCGTCTCGGCGCCTTCCTCCGCCGAGGCGTCTCCCTCCCGCGTGCGCAGCACCTTGTTCGCGACCTGGGGCGAAATGATGATTGAACCGCTGCAGACTGCGCGGAGAGAGACGATCAATTCTTCCGGGGGGATGTCCTTGAGCAGGTAGCCTGCCGCTCCATGGTTCAGCGCCTCGACGACATAGACGTCGTCGTCAAAAGTCGTGAGCATGAGGACGTGGATATCGGGATACGCTTCACGGATGATCTTTGTCGCTTCCACGCCGTCCATGTCCGGCATGCGCACGTCCATGAGGATGATATCCGGCTGTTTTTCCACTACGAGCCGTATGGCCTCGCGGCCGCTCAAGGCGACGCCCACCACCTCGAAGTCCGTGGCGCGCGTTTCGAGCACCGTGCGGAGACTTTCCACGAACAGGACCTGATCATCGACGAGCAGGACCCGGGTTTTGTTCATCTTTCCTCCTGCGGCCGCAGCGGAATCTCGGCCAGGACGTGAAATCCGAAGGGAAGGTTCTCTGCTTTCATCGTACCGCCGAGCTGCGCGAGTCGTTCGGTCATCCCCGCCAGCCCGACCCCCGGGACGATCTCCTTGGAACCCTCCCCATTGTCGGAGATGCTGATCCGCACCGCGCCGTCCACCACCCAGAAGTTCACGGAGATCTCGGTCGCATTTCCGTGCCGCAGCGCATTCGTCAGGGATTCCTGCACCGTGCGATAGACCACCTCGTCCACCGCGCCGCCGAAGCTCGGGGGGGCGTTGCCGAAGTGCACGTGCACGGACACTTTCGTTGCTCTCTCGAAGATCCGCGCCACCTCGGCGATCCTCCGCATCCCGCTGGACCGCAGGACGGGCGCCTCGTGCAGGTTCCGCATTGCGCGGCGGGTCTCCAGGAGCCCGCGTTGCGCCTGGTTGCGCGATTTTACCAGGAGGTCCTCCAACCCTTCTTTCCTGCCCTTCGCGAGGTCCGTCGCTGCCTCCATCATCATCTGGATGTTGGTGAGCGTGTACCCCACAATGTCGTGCACCTCGCGGGAAATGCGCTTGCGTTCCTGTTCCTCGGTTTCGCTCTGTACCCGGGTGGCCAGCTCCTGAAAATCCAGGTTCGCCTCCGAGAGCGCCTTGACGGTGCGGTCGATCCGCTGCATCTCTTCCTGCTGGCTTCGTATCACATGGCCCCGCGATCCTACAAGACCCGCGAGCCAGGTCATGAAGACGAGGTAGAGGCCGAAGAGAACCGCGTACTCCGGTGGCGCGCCTTCGACCCTCACGCCCCATGCAATGAGCGGCCAGTGCATTGAAGCGAGCACAATCGAGTAGCCGAGTGAGATCACCGTGGCAATGATCCCCTGCACCTCCGTCATCGTCACCCAGATGAACACGGTTCCCAGCACGGCCCCGGTCGTGAGCGCGGGGCCCTGGGGGACGCCGATCACAACCTCGACCATCATCGCGCAGAGCAGAACGACCACCCGGTACACATTCTTCCGCAAAAGCCGTACGATCAGAAGGAGCATGGTCGCGAGGCACAAGAGGACATAGAATTGGGGGAGCCAGACCGGACGAAGCGTGGCATCGCGAAACGTGAAGAAGAACAGCAGACCGGCTATGCTGTGACCCGCGAGAATGGTGCCTAGGCTGGGCGCTCGGGCCGCGATCCATGGTCGTAACTGCATAGAGCGCACTTCATCAACTACCGGAGGATAGCACGGCCCCGGGTACCTAGTACAATTCTTGCAAACTTCGGTACCCCGGTAACTTCCAAGCACCCGGGGCGCGGTGAAAGGATGATTCCATGAAGGCAGCTTTCATCGAAAAGCCGGGTGAGATCGCCGTGAAGGAGATTCCCGTCCCCGCCGTGGCGGATGACGAGGTGTTGATCGAGGTAAAGGCGAGCGGAATCTGCGGCACCGACATCCATATATTCCGCGGCGAATACCTCGGTACCTACCCGGTCATACCGGGACACGAGTTCTCCGGCATTGTCACGGCCATAGGCGCGCGGGTGACCCGTTTCAAGCCCGGCGACCATGTTGCCGTCGAGCCGAACATTTCCTGCGACAATTGTCCCGCCTGCCTGTCGAACCGCCAGAATTTCTGCGAGAAGTGGAACGGGGTCGGCGTGACCCTCCCGGGGGGCATGGCGCAGTTCGTGGCCGCTCCCGAGAAGGCGGTATTCGACATCGGAGCCCTTCCCTTCGCCGCCGGCGCCTTCGTGGAGCCGCTCTCGTGCGTGCTCCACGGCGTGCAGCGAACGGGGTTCTCCCTCGCCGACCGGGTGCTGATCCTGGGCGCGGGCCCGATCGGCATCCTGCTGCTGAAAGCGATCATGCTGGAAGGCGCGAGCTTGATCACCTCGATAGACAAGAACCCGGCCCGGCTCGAGCTTGCACGCGCGTCGGGCGCCGTCCAGACCGCCTCATCCTTCGACGGCCTGCCGGAGGACGGCTACGATGTGGTCGTGGATGCCACCGGGGTGCCTGCGGTGATGGAGAAGACCCTCGCGTTCGCGCGCAGCGGGGGCCGGGTCCTGCTCTTCGGCGTGCCGCCGCGCACAAGCAGGATTTCGTTCGACGCGTTTACGATTTTCCGCAAGGGTCTCACGATCCTCTCCTCCTACACGTCGGTGCGGAACTCGATCCAGGCGGTGCGTCTCCTGGGAAGCGGGAAGATCGACGTTTCCTCCCTCGTCTCCCATGAGCTGCCCCTCACGGGTTTTCGCCGGGGAATCGAGCTGATCGAACAGGGGAAGGACGGAGTACTGAAAGTTCTCATACGGCCCGACGGCCTATAACGGGAGCTGCGTTTCACCCTGGACGAGCCACTGCACGACCTCGCCGGCCACACGCCCGCCCTCTTCCCCGGCGAGGATGAGGTGTTCGCCGTTCTCGATGACCAGGTGGCGCTTTCTTGCGGCGGAGATTCTCTTCTCGATCAGCGGGATCACGGAGACGGGCACGCTTCCGTCCGCGTCGCCCACTATGGTGAGGGTATCCGCCGTTACTTTTGAAAGAGACCGCCTGGCCATGCGCTTCATATGGAGGAGTGACGCAGCCTGGCGGGAATACCTCCACTGCCAGTATTCCCTTGCGAGGACCGCATAGTCAGGATCGTCGAAACCTTCTTTCGGCACATAGGGCCAGCGCATGCGTCTGATGAAAAGCCTCATGAACGGCGCGATCGCCAGAAGAGGATTCTTCGTCCGCAGGGCGGGCGCCAGGAGCACGAGGCGCCTCACGGGAAACCGCGCGGCCAGCAGGACCGCGATAATGCCCCCCATCGAGAACCCGACGACGTGAACGGTCTGGCAGCGCGCCCTCAGGTCGGCATACGCGTCCACCGAGGCGCGAAGCCAGTCACGCCATCCCGATTGGAGGAAATCCCTCCCGTTTGTGCCATGCCCGGGGAGCCGCGGAACACTGACCGTGAGGCCGCTGCCCTGCAGGCGGCCTCCCAGATCGGCAAGATCGCGCGGGGTGCCGGTAAACCCGTGTATGAGAAGGGCGCCGACTTTCCCGCCGGGAAGACTGAGCGGAAGGGCGGTGGGGAGCGCCGTGGTGTCCTGCGGAATCCCGTGAAGCCTCATCTCCCCAGACTATAGCACAAAGTTGACGTTCTCATTTTGTTTATCCATATTCCTACAAAAGGAGATTCGCATATGTTGAAAAAGAGTTTTCTGCTGGTTCTTGCATTGTTCACGGTACTTGTTGCCGGCGCGTTCGCGGAGGATCCCTGGATGGTTCTGCCGCCGACCCCCACGCTGCCCGCCGCGGCAAAGAGCGGCTACGCCCCGGTCAACAATATCAAGATCTGGTATGCCGAGTTCGGAAAGGGCTCACCGGTCATACTCCTGCACGGAGGGCTCGGCAATTCCAACTACTGGGGCTTGCAGGTTCGCGCCTTGTCCAGCCGCTACCTGGTCATCGTCATGGACAGCCGAGGGCACGGCCGCAGCACCCGGGACGAGCAGCCCTATGGCTACGATCTTATGGCGTCCGACGTTCTTGCCCTCATGGACTACCTCAAGATTCCGAAGGCCGCCATCGTCGGCTGGAGCGACGGAGCGATCCTGGGCCTGGATATCGCCATCAACCATCCCGAGAGACTGACCAAGCTCTTCGCTTTTGCCGCAAACTCGGACCCGAGCGGTGTAGCCGATATCGGCCAGAGCCCCGTGTTCAATGCCTATATCGCACGGGCGGAGAAGGAATATGAGAAGCTTTCCGCCACACCGACCGAGTACAACTCATTCCTGGAGCAGATCTCGAAAATGTGGGAGACCCAGCCCAATTTCACGAAGGAGCAGTTGAACGCCATCAAGGTGCCGACGTGGATCGTCGACGCTGACCACGACGAGGCGATCAAGCGGGACAACACGGAGTTCATGGCCGCCCAAATTCCAGGCGCCGGTCTGCTTCTGCAGCCCCGTGTCAGCCACTTCTCATTCATACAGGATCCTCAGCAGTTCAACGAGAACGTGCTCCACTTCCTGTCATTCCTGCCGGACGCGCGCTGAGCGCGCGCCGAGCCAGGGCCGATCGGCGACCGGGCGTGAACCCGACGCCGATCGGCGCTACAGAGAAGTCTCCGGCCGCCGAAAGTCGAGAGCCGACGCCTCTCGCCGCCTGGAATCGTGCTGTTGTCCTGTCGAGTCTTGACACGGATCGCGGAGCCCCGTCACAGTCTCGATGGGCTCCGCCCGGATTTCAGAGAAGGGGGCATCCGCAGATGCAGCCGCCGTGGACCAAGAACGTGGACTATTCCGTGAAACCCATCTTTGTCTGTTGGGAAACCACAAAAGCCTGCCTCCTGTCCTGCAGGCACTGCAGGGCAACGGCGATACGAAACAGCGTCCCGGGGGAGCTCGATCATGAGACGGGGATACAAGCTCATCGATCAGCTCCTGGAGTTTGGAGATCCCTATCCTGCCCTGCTCCTGACAGGTGGGGATCCCCTCATGCGCCCGGATGTCTTCGACCTGATCAGGCACGCCGCGGACCGCGGCATCTACACGGCGGTCGCGGCGAGCGTCACGCCGGCGCTTACCCGGGAGAGTATCGAGCTCATGAGAGAGCTCGGTGTGGAGATCATGTCCGTGAGCCTGGATGGAGCTTCCGCGGAAATCCACGACAAGATCCGGGACATTCCGGGGACCTGGCGCGCCACCCTTGAGGCAATTGAGATCGCCAAATCCTGCGGCATGAGGCTCCAGGTCAACACGACCGTCATGAGAAGCAACCTGCGCGACCTCGCCGACATTTTCCATCTGGCCAGAGAGCGGGGCGCGGTTGCATGGGAAGTCTTCTTCCTGATTCGCACAGGGCGGGGATCGTCCCTGGAGAATCCCGAGCCGGGGGAGTGTGAAGAGGTCGCGCACTTTCTCTACGACGCAACGAAGTATGGCATCCCGGTGCGAACCTCCGAGGGACCTCATTTCAGGCGCGTTTCCATCGAGCGCCAGAAGGGCAGCGAGACGCCGCACGGGGAATTGTACGGCCACCTCGCCGACCGGCTGCGGCAGCTCGAGGGGGCGCCGAGGAGCGCGCCCCTCCTGAGGGTGAACGCAACCGGTGACGGGAAAGGGATCATTTTCATCGGACATGACGGGGAAGTCTACCCGAGCGGCTTCCTGCCCCTGTCACTGGGAAACGTGAAGGAAGGAAATCTCAAGTCGATCTACACGACGCACCCCCTGCTCGTCGGGATGAGAAACCCGGCGAATCTCAAGGGGCGATGCGGCGCGTGTGAGCACAAGGTGATCTGCAGCGGTTCGAGATCCAGGGCGTACGCGGAGTTCGGGGATCCCTACCAGGAGGACCCGGCCTGTCCCTATATCCCCTCGAACGCAAAAGCCCGGACGGCTGCCGCTCCTGTCTGAATGCAGCACGCACACCTGTTCACCGGCGTTTCAGATCTCACGGGGGAAGCGATCATATGATAGAGAAGGAACAAGGTTCTATACGGCCGGACCTGGCCACGGGAGCGCCGACAAGGCGGGTCTTTCCCGTCAATCTGCTCCTCGACGGCCGGAAATCGCTCGTGACGGGCGGCGGCAGGATTGCGCTGGACAAGGTTCGATTGCTCCTGGACGCCGGTGCCGACGTGAAGGTTGTCAGCCCGGAGGTGTGCGAGGATTTCGAGGCGCTGCCGGAGAAAAGCGCCGTTGCCTTCCTGAGGCGCGAGTTCACCGAGGCGGATCTCGAAGGCATCTTTCTGGTCTTTGCCGCTTCCGAGGACCGAGTGCTCAACAGCCGGGTCATCGACAGGTGCCGCTCCCGGGGCATCCTCTGCTGTTCGGCGGACGGCAACTGGGCAACGGGAGACTTCTCCCTCCCCGTGATACTCCGCAAGGACGATCTCACGGTCACCTTCTCCACGGGCGGGCGCGCGAGCAGGCTGTCGCGGATGATCAGGGAGCATCTGGCGCGCCACATCGAACACGCTGAATCGGCTTCCGTTCTCGTCATCGGCACCAGCCATGAATACCTCTCGATCGACAGGAGAGAGCCGTATCATCTCGTCGGCCAGCGCCTGGAGCAGACGGGAATAATGCTGATGCAGCTCGTCGGCGTCCAGGAGTTCATCCTGTTGAATACGTGCAACCGCATCGAGCTCCATGCGGTTGTCTCCGACAAGACCGACATGACGGGACTCCTGGCGCGGGTGCTGGGATTCGACAAGCTGCGGCCGCAGGACTACTACGTCAAGCGCCAATATGATGCATTCGCGCACTCCGCGATGCTGAGCGCCGGGCTCTTCTCGCAATCCCCCGGGGAGTATCACATCGTTTCCCAGGTGAAAGAGGCCCTGGGGTATGCGGTGCGCGCCGGTTGGGCGCGCGGCGTCATGCAGGAGTGGGTCGCCACGGCGCTCCACGTCTCCAAGGATATCCGCCACACGACCGGGCAGTTTCTGAAGGACCTGGAAATCGAGGACATGTGCATCGGCTACCTGCGGGCCAGGCGTGCCGACCTGGGCAGCGCGCGGATACTCGTGCTGGGCTCCGGTGTCGTCGGGTCGACGATCGTCGAAAAGCTCGTCCGCATGGGTCAGGGCTGCGACTGGTGTTACCACGTCAAGCGGCCGGAGCTGCAGGGGTCATGGGCCGGGAAAGTCACCCTCTGCGCAATGGACGACTTTCGGACCATCCTTTCACGAGCAGATGTGATCGTCTGCGCCACGTTCAGCCCCCACCTCGTCTTGACGCAGGAGCACGCGCCCATGTTCGATGCCGCCCGGAAGGTATTGATCGTCGACCTGACAATGCCGAGAAACGTCGATCCGGCGCTGGGCAGGTCTGCGCCGAACGTGACGGTTGCAGACCTCGAGGATCTGAAGGAATGGTATGACGGCGCTGCCGTCGATATGGAGAAGGCTCTCACGCTGAGCCTCCAGCTCGTGGAAGAGCATAAGAGACTGTACGAGAAACTGGCCGGGAGGCTGCTGCCCGCCTCGTAGTGCGCCGCGGTAGGCCGCGGATTCTGGGCGCCGCGGTAGGCCGCGGATTTGTGGCGCCGCGGTAGGCCCGCGGATTCTGGGCGCCGCGCGCCGCGCCCGGCTCCTCCTAGCCGAAGGCGAGCTCCGCGGCCTTCAAAGTGGCTTCCACCTCTGCCGGACCGTGCGCGGTGGAAACGAAGCCCGCTTCGAACTGCGACGGCGCAAGGTAAATGCCTTCTTCGAGCATCCGCCTGAAGTATCGGGAGAACCGGCCGGTGTCGGATTTTCTGGCGCTGTCCCAGTCCGTGACCGGTTCACCGCTGAAGAACAGGCCGAACATCGAGCCGGCGTGGCTCACCTGGAGGGGCACCCCTGCCGCGCGCCCCGCGCGGGATAACCCCTCTGCGAGCTCGCGCGTCGTCTTCTCCAGACGGCCCCAGACTCCCGGAATGACAAGCTCCTTCAAGGTTGCGATCCCCGCGCTCATGGCAAGAGGATTCCCCGAGAGGGTTCCTGCCTGGTACATCGGACCCGCCGGCGCGACCAGCTCCATGATGTCCCGGCGTCCGCCGTAGGCGCCCACGGGCAGACCGCCTCCAATGACCTTTCCCAGAACAGAGAGATCGGGGACGACCCCGAACAGCGCCTGGGCGCCGCCCGGGTGAACGCGGAACCCGGTCATCACCTCGTCGAAGATCAAAAGCGCGCCGTCGGCCTTTGTCACCGCTCTCAGCCCCTGCAGAAAGCCCGGCGCCGGAAGGACCACACCCATGTTCCCCGCGACGGGTTCCACGATCACCGCCGCGATTTTTCCCCGCTGACGGTCAAAAAGCTCCTCCACGCCGCGCAGGTCGTTGTACGCGCAGGCCAGGGTGTCCGCGGTGACCGCAGCCGGCACGCCCGGTGAATCCGGCAGGCCGAGCGTTGCCGCCCCCGAGCCCGGCCTGCACGAGCAGCATGTCGGCGTGGCCGTGATAGCCTCCGGTGAACTTGACGATCTTGTCCCGGCCCGTATACGCGCGGGCCAGGCGCAGCGCGCTCATCACCGCCTCGGTCCCTGAGTTGACGAACCGGATCATCTGCACGCTCGGCATGAGCCCGCGGACCAGGCGGGCGAGGTCCAGCTCCAGCGGGCTCGGCGCGCCGAAGCTCGTGCCGCGGGACGCCGCCTCAACGATCGCGGCGAGGACGCGCGGATGCGCATGCCCCAGCACCAGGGGTCCCCACGAAAGGACATAGTCGATGTAGCGGTTGCCGTCGACGTCGAACAGCCAGGGCCCCTCTCCGCGCTCGATGAACAGGGGCTCGCCGCCGACCGCCTTGAATGCCCGTACGGGAGAATCGACTCCCCCGGGAAGAAGCGTGACGGCTTCCGCGAAGAGCGCGCGGGACTTTTCGACATTCAACGGCGATTTCGGTGACATCACGAGTGAACTCCTTGTTTTGCGAAATGTCCCAACGCGCTCGATGCTGCCCGGACTCCGGATTCCACGCATTGCGGGAATTCCGACGCCGCGGTAGGATGAACCGGCAAGGAAAAGCCCGGGAAACCTTGCGGCACGCTCGTTGATGGCCTCTACGCGCCGGACGTGACCGACCGTGTACTGCGGCATTCCGCGGTCCCACCAGTGAAGCTGCTGGAGCAGAGGGGCGGCAGTGATGCCCATCGTGGCCGACAGCTCATCGCGGGCAATCTTGAAAATCTCCGGAGTCGGCCCGGCCCCGCAGGTCCCTTCGGCCGAACCGGCCGGCGATGAGCCGAAGCAGGACATGGTCCCGGGGCGCCCGGCCTTCCCACTTCTGCGAGCTCCAGGTGCAGGCAACCAGGTCGCTGCCCTCGACGCTCGGGATCAGGTAGCCGTAGCCGTCCAGGGGGTGCGCAATATCTGCCCGCCGATAGGCGAGGTGGATCACGACCGTGGAGGCGAAGGGGATCAGGCCGAGCATTTCCTGCATGCCGGCATCCAGGGGCGCAAGCAGCCGCGCGGCCTCGTGCGCCGGGGTGGCGATGATGAGCGCATCGGCTTCACGCTCCTCGCCGCCGGAGACCTCGATCACGTAGCCTCTCCCACGCCGCGTGATGGATTCAGCCGCGGCCCCCCGCAGAATCGTGATCCCGGTGAGCCGCCTTTCCAGCGCGCGGACAAGCTCCGCCGTCCCCTTCGTGAACGTGAGAAACGGTGGACCGGTCCCGGCGCCCGGTTCGGTGGTCCGGCGCGGCGGAGGGACAATCGCTTCACGGCTCAACAGGCGCGCGTCCCCCGCGTGAATGCCTCCCACCAGGGGCTCTACGAGAAGCTGGAAGGCTTCCTCGCCCCATCGGCGGATCATGAAGGACGCCACGGATTCATCGTCTTTCCCCGTCCCTGCCGGAAGGTCCCCATTCTCCCGGACCCGTTTTTTGCCTGCCTCCGAGAGGAGGGGACTGGCGGCAAGGGCCGCGGAGTCCATTGGCACCATGCCCGAGAAGCCTTCAGGCAGGGGAAACAGGGCGTGGCCGTGCATGATGAAGGAATGCGACTTCCGCGGGGTCCGGGGGATCAGGCCGTCCGCGATCCCCAGCTCCCTGCAGAGCTGCAGGGCCTCCGGCCTCGTCGTGAGGAAGCTGTCAGGACCCTGCTCCAGGAGGAAGCCGTCGATCGCGTCGGTGCGGATCTTCCCGCCCAGCCGTTCGTCGCGCTCGATGAGCGTGACGTCCGTCTCGGCCCCCGACCGTGACGCCTTCCAGGCCGCCGCAAGGCCGGAGATGCCTCCGCCGATGATGACGAGCTTCTTCATGCGTCCGGCAGGTCACCGGTGAAGCCTGCTTCGCGCGCCCGGGCAGTCACCGCCTGTGCGAGCGCCTCGATGAACAGGGGGTCATCGTTGAGAGAGGGCGGCCGCTCCATGCGGATGCCGACCGCGTTCGCCCTCTCATGGGCCTCAACATCGACGTCGTAGAGGACCTCCACGTGGTCGGAGACAAAGCCCACGGGGACGCACACGACTGCCCGCACGCCCTGTTGTGAAAGCTCGGTGAGATGATCCGGCAGGTCCGGGCCCAGCCACGGTTCGGGGCTCTTGCCCGCGGACATGTAGCTCCAGGACCACTGCGCGGGGGCGAGCCCGGAGCGAAGGGCGACCTGCCGGGCGGTTTCCCGAAGCTGGGCGTCGTAGGGGTCGCCTTCAGCGATCACCCGTGAAGGAAGGCTGTGGGCGCAGAAGACGACATGCACACGGCCGCGTTCGTCGGCGGGCCACCGCTCCATGCCTTCGACCACCCTGCGGGCGAGCGCGTCCAGCAGGGGCGGGGAGTCGTGGTAGCTTTTCACGAAGGCGAACTCGATCGATGTCCCGTACAGCTCCTGGCCGATCGTGATCTTCTGGAAGTAGCGCTCCGTGTTCATCGTGCTGTAGTGCGGGGCGAGGACGATGCCGACCGCCCTCGTGATTCCCTCCTGCGCCATGGCTGCCACCACGTCCTCGATCCATGGCGACCAGTGCCGCATGCCGAGGTAGCAGCGGTACACTGCCGGGTCCAGCCGCGCCGAGAGGGCCGCGAGCTGGGCAAGGCTTCGGGCGCGCAGCGGGGAGCTGCCGCCGATGAGGCGGTAGTGATCCGTGATCTCCTCCACGATCGCGCGGGAGGTCGTCCGGCCCATTCGGACGTCGGCAAGGTAGCCGGGGACGTCCTCCAGCGAGTCCGGACCGCCGTAGGCCATGATCAGCACGCCGAGGGGGGCATTCATTTTGTGTCCCTGTTCCACGTGTGCACGTGATCAACCAGTCGGGCCACCGCATCCATCGGCGTCTGGGGAAGGATCCCGTGGCCGAGATTGAACAGGTGCCCGCTGCCGCCCGCCGAGGCGAGGATGGTCTCGATCCTGGGCTGCAGCACCCGCCAGGGGGCGAGGAGCGCGACGGGATCGAGGTTGCCCTGGATGGCCTGATTCGAGCCGATTCTGCTGCGGTAAAAATCTATGGGCATCCTCCAGTCGACTCCGACCACATCTCCTCCGCACGCGGCGACCTCTTCGATGTACGCCGCGGTGCCCGTGCTGAAATTGATGACGGGAACTCCCGCTGCCTTCACGGCGGAGAAAAGCTGCAGGTTGTAGGGCTGGACGTCGCGCACGTAGTCATCCCTGCCGAGGGCGAGGCCGGCCCAGGAGTCGAACACCTGCAGCGCGGAGGCCCCGGCGCGCGCCTGGGCTTTGAGAAAATCGGAGAGGACCGTGACCAGCTTGGACATCAGACGCCGCCACGCCGCGGGCTCGGCGTGCATCAGGGCTTTCGTTTTTTCGTAGTTCCTGCTCCCCGACCCGTCGATTGCATAGCTGGCAAGGGTAAAAGGGGCGCCGCTGAAACCGATGAGCGGCGTGCCGCGGGAGCGCAGCTCATTGCCCGCCAGGGTGATCGCCTCCAGGTGCGCCGCCAGCGTCTCCGCGGCGGGGGGAACCGCCAGCACGTCGATGTCGCGAGTGCGGGAGATCGGGTTGGTGATGCGCGGGCCTTCCCGGTCTCCGTCTCCGAACACAACGGAAAGACCCATGCCGGCGAGCGGCGGGAGGATGTCCATGAAGATGATCGCCGCGTCCAGCGGGAAGCGCTTCAGGGGCTGGAGGGTCGCCTCGACGGCGAGCTCGGGCACCGAGAGGAGCTCCTTCATCGAATGGCGCTCTCTCAGGGCGCGATACTCGGGAAGATACCTGCCCGCCTGGCGCATGAGCCAGACCGGCGTGTGCGGCACGGGCTCGCGGCGGCAGGCCTTCAGGAAGGCGGAAGCGCCGGCAGGTTCCTCCGTGACGCCGCTCACGAGCGAGCCGCCTGCCACGCCACGCGGCCGACGAAAAAGGGGCCCAATCTGTCGAGATAGCGCGAGGTCTGTCGCGTCTTGCGCATCCGCTGGACGACCGCGGAAAGCGGGAAGAGCTCTGCGCCGAGGAGCCCGATGACAAAATCGTTGTCGTCCTTCGACAGGCCGTGGCAGGCAAGACGGATATCGTGCGCCACCCCCGCTTTCCCGAAGATCTGGCCCACGCCCCCGTGCTCAGCGAGGACGGCGCGCTGTTCTTTTTCCGCAAGCTCTTCGAAAGCTCCCGATCGGCGAAGCGGGTACCAGATGGCCCAGGGGAGCTCGGGGCTGCACAGCCTGCCCTTGGGCCGGGAAATGAGCGCCTCCTCGAGGTCGGCTTCCCATCCCATTGAGTAGGTCCGTCCGAGCATGGTGAGCTCCTCTCGAAACCGCAGGCCCGAAAAGGCGCTGTGGGTGACGAGGGGACGGACGGTCCGCAGGAAATAGCCGGGGTCCTCGTCGAAGGTGAGGAGGCCGATCCCTGTCGGATCGTTCAGGTCCTCGTAGAGCACTCCCTGAATGCCGCGGCTGCGCAGAAGCTCGACGAGCGGACGGCTGTCGCTGCAGCCGCTGAAGACGAGGAGCTGGACGAAAAGACGGCGGGCAAGGGTCTGCGCCTCCCCGTTCCGCGCCCGCCCCTTCTCATTCAGGTCGAGAACCGGGGCATGCGGCTCGCCCTGGTCCGGGTGGCCGGGGCTCATTCCTTCAGCCATCGGGCCGCCTCCTTTGCGTGGTAGGTGATGATGAGGTCCGCGCCGGCGCGCCGCATCCCGGTGAGCGCCTCCCGCACCGCCGCCTTCTCGTCCAGCCAGCCGTTTGCCGCCGCGGCTTTCAGCATCGCATATTCGCCGCTGACGTTGTACGCAACCAGGGGATGAGCGGGGAAACGTTCGCGGAGAAGGCGGATCACGTCGAGGTAGGGGAGCGCGGGCTTCACCATGAGGAAGTCCGCTCCCTCCTGGACGTCGAGCGCGGCCTCGCGGAGCGCTTCTCGCGCGTTTGCGGGATCCATCTGGTGGCTGCGCCGGTCGCCGAATTTCGGCGCTCCCTGTGCGGCCTCACGAAACGGCCCGTAGAACGCAGAGGCATACTTCACGGCATAGGACATGATCGGAACGTGGGCAAATCCACCTGTGTCGAGGGCACCTCGGATGGCTTTCACCATGCCGTCAATCATGCCGCTGGGCGCCACGATGTCCGCGCCTGCCTCCACGTGCGAAAGGGAAATCCGCTGAAGAACCTCAAGAGTTTCCGCGTTCAGGAGGTACCCCTCCGGCAGGGATGGAACGGGGCGCGGCACACCGGTGTTCAGGATGCCGCAGTGGCCGTGGTCGGTGTACTCGCACATGCACACGTCGGTGATGATCACGAGGCCCGGGCACCTGTCCTTGACCGCCGCGATGGCGCGCGGGATGATGCCGTCCTTTGCGTGGCTCTCCGATCCGCGGGCATCCTTTGCTGCGGGAATGCCGAAAAGGAGCACTGCGGGGATGCCGAGACTGGCTGCTTCCCGTGCCTCCTCGGCCAGATTCTCGACGGAAAGCTGGAATACGCCCGGCATGGATTGCACCGGATTTCGAACGCCCCGGCCGTGGACCGCAAACAAAGGGTAGATCAGGTCTTCGGGGGAAAGAGAGGTTTCCCTGACCATCGCCCTTACGCCGGGAAGCACGCGCAGCCGCCGCGGCTGGGAGGCCGGGGACATTGCCACGGCGCTCATCGCGTCCCGCCGCGTATGCGCGCGAAATGCCGACCCAGGGAAGCGATGAGCCCTTCCGTGGTGTGGGCCGCTGCTTCCACGTCGACGTGAAGGCCGCGGTCGCGCGCGGTCGACGCCGTTGACGGGCCGATGCACGCGATGACCGCGCGGCGCGCGATCCCGGCAAGGCGGCTTCCCTCCGGGGCCTGGCTGCACCAGGCATTGACCGCAGAGCTGCTGGCAAAGAGTACCGCATCCACCCCGCCGTCCAGGAGGGAGAAGTCCTTCTCCGAGAGGGTGAGGGGCTCGGTCCGGTAGGTCGGGACATCCTCCACGACGGCGCCGCGCAGCCGCAGGAGGGCTGCCGCGTCCTCCCGGCCTTCTCTTGCGCGCGGCATGAGCACGCGCGCGCCCGCAAGTCCTTCAGGGGTGATCGCGAGAATTCCCTCAACGAGGGCGATGCCGGTATGGACCGCGGGAACGAAGTCCGCGCTGATGCCATGGCGGCCGAGGGCTGCCGATGTGGCCGTTCCAACGGCCGCGACCCGCGGCGCGTTGATCCACCGGCTTCCGGCCGGATCGCCTCGAGTCTCTTCATGAAGAACTCCACGCCATTCACGCTCGCAAAGATGAGCCAGCGGTAGGACGCGAGCCTTTCAATGGCGGCGTCCAGCTCGGGTGCGTGCTCCAGGGCGCTGATCCGGATCATCGGGACGGCAAGAGGCACCGCGCCTGCCGCGGCGAGCATTCTGCACAGCTCCCCGGACTGCTCGCGCGCCCGGGTGACCAGGACGCGCAGTCCCTGAAGGGAGAGGCGCTCAGGCGGCTGCGCCGCACCGCGCCTGCCCGCGGAGGCGATCAGGTCCGCCGCGCCTTCACGCAATGCCCTGTCGGCGAGACTTCGCACCAGCGCCGCGTGGTCCACGCCTTCGTCCACCACGTCCACCGACCGGCTCCCGTCGAGCGCGGACACCCTGCCATGCAGGCGCAGGCGGGGACCCAGAATCTCCGCGAATGCCCCCACCGGGGCCGAGCAGCCCCCGCCGAGCGCACGCAGGAAACCCCGCTCGGCATCCGTCTCGGCATGAAGAGCCGGTTCGTCAACGGCCGACAGAATGGCGCGTGTCGCCTTCTCTTCGGTCCGGCACTGCACCGCGATGGCCCCCTGCCCCGGCGCGGGAAGGATTTCGTCGAGCTCCAGCCATTGGCAGATCCGGCCGGCAAGCCCGAGCCGGACAACGCCCGCGCCGGCCAGAACTGTCGCATCGTATTCTCCGGATTCCACTTTCCTGATCCTGGTTTCCACGTTTCCCCTGATGGGACGAATCACCAGGTCCGGCCGCAGGGCGAGCAGCTGGGCCTGCCTCCGCGTGCTGCTGGACCCGATCACCGCCCCGCCGCGAAGCGTCGAGAGACTCCGACCTTCCCGCGAGATGAGGACGTCCCGCGCCTCCTCACGGCCGAGGACCGCGCCGACGCACAGCCCCTCGGGATCCTCCACGGGCAGATCCTTGAGCGAGTGCACCGCAATGTCGATCTCCCGCTCGCGCAGCGCGCTCTGGATGCGTTCCGTGAAAACCCCCTCACCCCCGATTTCAGGCAGCGGGCGGTCGGGGATGTCGTCCCCCCGGGTTTCGATCGTCACGATCTCACATTCGACGCCGCGGACCTTGAGGAGCGCCGCCACCTTCTGCGCCTGCCACAGGGCCAGCCGCGAGGAGCGTGTCCCCAGGCGGAGTATCGCTCCCACTCGATCGTGCTCAAACACGGTCTGAATATAACAAAATCCTCGCGCGCTGCCTCTACATCCCGAAGATCCGCCGGTTCACCATCTGGTCGAGTCTCGAGATCTGGAGCCCCGTGCCGTTCACCTTGTCGTAGTCAACGGCCATCTTCAGCATCTCGGCAGGGTCTCCCTGCGCAAGGGTTTTCGCAATGCCCGGGTCCTTGTCCCACAGCGCGCTCATCATCTTCGCAATGTCGGAGTCCGCGCCGAGATCCCGCGCCTTTTTCTCCGCCATGCGGAAGTTCTCCACGTTCAGGCGGATGAAGTCCATGCGGATCCTCGTGCTGTTGTCCTTCCCCGGCGCCGTATCGGTGCGCAGGATGTGGTTGTCGAACTCCACGTGCCCCTGCCAGTTCATGCGGTCCAGGAGCCAGAGCACGGCCACCATCTCCTTCAGCCCGTCCATGCCGACGAGCATCGGCAGGTCGTTGTCGAACTGGCCGGCCTTCTGGTTGCCCACGTGAAGGAAGAACATTTTCTGCGCGTGCGCGGCCATGGCCACCGCGACCTCCGCGGAGAGATTGGTCATGCCTTCATGCTGAAGGACCTCGGGGTTCACTCCCCAGAAGCCGGGGTCGTTCAGCATGGCGATGAGCCCCAGCGCATGGCCGGTCGTGGGAACGTACATTTCTCCCCGCGGCTCGTTGGGCTTGGGCTCGATGCTTCCGTGCCGGATCGTACCGTTCTGTTCCTTGATGTAGCGCTCGGCCAGGTTCAGCCCTTCGATGAGGTAATGGAAGTTCCTCTCCCAGGGCACGGAGAACTGACACTCGAAGCCGTCCCGGGCGACCCAGTACGTCAGGTATTCCGCGCCGAGCGAGTTTCCGATCCTGATGGTCCGCATGACCTTGCGCGCGGCGAGGAGCCTGATCTCGGGGTGGGGATTGGTGAGACCGCCGTTGCGGAACAGCGGGTTTGTGTGCAGGCTGCACGTGATCATCGCCACTTTCAGCTCGGCCGCGTCGAGTTTTTCCTTTATGGCCTTGAGCGTCTTGGAAGCGGGGCTGGAGGGATCAAGGTCGTCTTCGAGGTGCTTGGGGTCCCAGGCAACCAGGTCGTCGTCGTGGGCTGAGGTGAGCTCGATGAGCTTTTCCTCGCGCGCCTTGCAGAGCAGGTCGCAGACCTCGAGAGAGGTCATGCGGTCCATCACCGCGGGTCCGAAGGGGTCCCCCACGGGGTTGCTTACGCACCAGAACGGCATGGAAAGTCTTCTGTTCTTCATCGGGGCCGATCTCCTTCCATTGCTGCGGGCTCACAGGCCTCGCATTTATTCGAGTCGTGGGAGAAAATGCGCGTGACACTGAGCGGTTTGCCGCATTGGGCGCACGACAATCGGTAGGGCACCATGAGCCTGCGTTGCCAGATTATCACTGCCACCGCCAGGACGGCAACCAGCAGAAGCCAGGTGTCACCGATCCCGTAGCGGGCAAATACCCAGGCCGTCACCCATGCGAAGATCAGCACCATGGTCAGGGAGAGAGTGGCGATCCTCTTCCGGGTGCCCGCCTCCTTGAAACGCCTCTGGTAAAGGTGAAACAGCCAGAGCGCGACCATGGGGGCGAGGAGAATTTTCTGCAGCAGGCTGGAAATTAAAGTGTGTTCCACCGTGACTCCGTATGTACGGTAGTGTAGTGGGACTCTGACGTGGGGTCAACCGCGCGCACCGCCATTGACCTCACTCCGAGGCGACGCTATCCTTGTGCAATGCATTCCCCCGGCTCCCGCGCGAGGATCGTCGTCAACCGCGCGCGCGTTGTCCTCTCGGACCCGGGCCGGCCGCTCCTGTTCGCCCTGATGTCGGAACGCGTTTTCATTCCCTCCGCCTGCGGAGGACGGGCAAGCTGCGGTCAGTGCAAGGTCCGGGTTCTTTCTGGAGCCGAGGGATATGCGCCTGAAGAGCTTCCCTTGATTTCCGAAAGGGACCGGCAGAGAGGAATCCACCTCGCGTGCCAGGTCAGGATCGGACCGGAAACCCGGATCGAGATTCCGGAAGCAAGCCTGAGCGCGCGTCAGTACACGAGCCGGGTCGTCTCCATTCGCGACCTTGCCCCCGATATCCGGGAAGTCACGCTCGAGCTGATCGCTCCGGCCAACATGCCCTTCAAAGCTGGCCAATATGTGCAATTCCTGATTCCCGGCACCGAGGGCGATGCACAGCCCCTCTACCGCGCGTATTCCATCGCCTCGCCCCCCTCGTCCTCCGGCAGGTTGACACTGGTGTTCGGAAGGATACTCGGCGGTGTCTGCTCGTCGTATGTATTCGACCGCCTTAGTTCCGACGATGTGGTAACAGTCAACGGTCCGTTCGGCGAGTTCTATCTTCGTGATAGCGAACGGGACATTCTCTTCATCGCCGGCGGGTCCGGCATGGCCCCTCTGCGAGGCATGCTCATGGACATGGCCGAGAAGCGCGGGGGCCGGGCCGTCACGTATTATTTCGCCGCACGGTCGGCCCGGGACCTCTTTTATGTGGATGAGATGCGGGCGCTGGAAAAGGACCTTCCGGGCTTTCGCTTTGTGCCGGTCCTCTCCAATCCCCGGCCCCAGGACGGCGGGGAGGGCGAGCGGGGAGGGATCGCCTCCGCGCTGAACCGTCTCCTGCCCAGTCTCTTTCACCACGAGGCATATCTGTGCGGGAGCCCCGGTATGATCGACGCCTGCATCGGCGTTCTGCGCGCCAAGTGGCTGCATGACGAGCTCATTTTCTACGACAAGTTCTCGTGATTGATTTGCGGCCACGGTCGCGGTATTATCGCCCAAGGGAGGAGAGTATGGCAGTTCATTTGTATCTTTCAACGATTCCCGAAGCGCTCATTGCGTCCATGCTCACGCCGCTGGATTTCGGCGTGTACTACGCGGTCGGCATGGAAAAGAAATCTCACGGCCAGGCCCAGTACTTCAGCGTGGACAGGGGATTCTCCAGCGACTATTTCCCCATGGCGGAGATCGACGCCCGCTGCGTGCCGCACCCGAACGGGGAGCCGAAGCACTCGGTGTACCTGTCCGTGTACAGGGTGCTTGAGCACGTACCGCTGAGCGCCATCGGCAAGCTCTACCTCGCCACCCGGGACGGGAGGGTGCTGGAAATCGCCCCGACAAAGTCGATTCCGCCGTTCCCGAAAGCGTTCCGTTTTTACCAGGAAATCTGCCCGGTCGCGCCGCGCGTTGTGAGCCGTCTTGATCCGCAGGAGTTCTGCGCCTTCATGACGGACTCCAAGCGCAGCATCCACGTGCCCAAGATCTTCTTCGCCGAGTTGAGTCTCGGGGAGCTTGCGGCGAACCCCGAAACGGGGAGCGTGAAGGACCTCTCCTACTCGAACATCGAGCACCTGCGCTCCTGCATCACCGAAGTGAAGAAGGACACCCACAAGGGAACCAAGACCGTGGATCGCGCGGCGCCTACGGATTTTCCTTACCGCCTTGTTGAGAATGGCTTCTTCCTCGGCAGCGGGAAAGAGCTTGTCTATTACCCAATGCCGTCGGAACGGGAGCTGCAGACCACGCACTACCAGTGGTGGAGATCAGCCTCCGGATAGATCCCGTGCGCGGAGAGCTTGCCTTGTACGGCGGGGAGAAGACGGCGCATGAGCCCTTCCCGCCGTGGCCGCAATTCGCGGAAAGGACACTCACCAGCGTCCTCGAGCCGCTTCGGTCGGGCAGGGTCTCCTATTTGTCGGGCGCCAGGGGCAAAGAGTTCGAAGCCCGGTGGGCGTCCTGGATCGGGGCCGCGCACGCTGTTTCCTGCTCCAGCGGCACGGCCGCCCTTCATACGGCGCTCCTCGCCCTCGGCATCCAGCCGGGGGACGAGGTAATAGTCCCCTCACACACGTTTCTCTCCACCTCCCTGGCCGTGCTGCACGCAGGCGCCGCGCCGGTTTTCTGCGACGTGGCAGGGGACCACACCATGGATCCGCACGCGCTGGAGGCGCTTGTCACCGACCGGACCCGGGCCGTCATCGTGGTGCACCTTTACGGCATCGTGTGCGCCATGGACCGGATCCTGGAGGTGGCAAAGCGGCGCGGCCTCGCGGTAGTCGAGGATTGCGCACAGTCGGTCGGCGGGGAGTTCCACGGGAGGAAAGCGGGGACCCTCGGTGATGCGGGGTGCTTCAGCTTCTCGGAGGGCAAGCATGTCAGCACGGGGGGCGAGGGCGGCATGGTCGTGACGGATGACGAAAAGCTCGCGCAGGCGTGCCGGTCCCTGCGCGACTATGGCCGGGAGCAAGAGAATGCTGCGGAGTACCATGGCGAGGAAAATGCCACGGAGTACCGTGGCGGGGCGGCGCACGTGC
Source organism: uncultured Spirochaetota bacterium (assembly GCA_963820435.1). Taxonomy (GTDB): domain Bacteria; phylum Spirochaetota; class Spirochaetia; order SZUA-6; family Fen-1364; genus Fen-1364. Next base: position 251,779 of record CAWGAC010000019.1, read on the forward strand.
GGGTGGGATTCAACTACCGGCTGACCGAGATCCAGTCCATCATCGGTCTGGGAGAGCTGGACAGGCTGGACACGTGGAATCTCCCCCGGCGCGCCGGATTCGCGAAAACATACGATCATGCCTTCTCCCAGCTCTACGGCGTACGGGCGCTCCCTCTCAATACTCCGGAGCGTCGAAACGCATACTGGAAGTATCCCCTGCAGCTCGACCTGGAAAGGCTCACCTGCGGAGTGGAGGAGTTCCGCCGCGCGCTCGTTGCAGAAGGGCTTCCCGACTGCGGCGGCCGATGGCCCGAATCCTACCAGGAGCCCGTCTTTGCGGGGCGCGCACAGGTGCGCTGCGCCGGCGCGGAGGCCCTGCAGGGGATGACCGTGGTGCTCGGTCTGCCTCCCTCGTGGGAACGCGCCCACGTGGAGCTGTGCGTCTCTGCGGTGAGGAAGGTCCTGCGCGCCTACCGCAGGTGAGAGCCGGTCAGCCCTGGGTCGGCCAGGCTTGGGGGATCAGCCCTGGGGGGTCAGCCCTCTCCGCGCACCCTCAGAAGCTCGACAAGGTACTTCCGGTAGAGCTCTTCGCGTTTTTTCAGCATGTCGAACGGCACCTCGTACGCTTTTTCGATCGTCTCCCGGGTGAATATCTCTGAAGTCCTGCCCAGGCGCGGCGCCGCCTCCCGGGAGAACAGCAGGATGTAGTCCGAATACTTCTGCGAAATGTCGAGCTCGTGCACGGAATAATACAGGCTCATTTCTTCCTGCCGTGCGCGTCGGGCAAGGTAGTCCATGGCCCTTTGTTTCTGATGGCTCTCCAGCGCGAAGATCGGCTCGTCCATGGCAATCAGGGGCGATCCATAGAGAAGGCTGAACGCCAGGATCGTGCGCTGCAGCTCCCCCTTGCTCACCTCCTGGGTGCGCCTGCCGAGGACCGCTTCGAGCTCGAACACCTCGACGAGCGCCGCCACGGTAATCCGTGGCATTCGTTCCACGACGGGATCCTCGCGCCCGGGCAAGTGAAGGCCGTTCGCGTAGACGAACGCCAGGAGCCGGCCGATGGGTTCCTCGGTGTCGAACTCCATGTTCTGGTAGATGAAGGAAACCAGTTTCTGTCTTTCAGCCTCGTCCTGCAGGTCACGCGTGTCGCGGCCGCGTATGAGAACCTTTCCGTGGGAAGGAAGCAGCCGGCCGGAGGCGAGAAGGAGAAGCGTGGACTTTCCCGTTCCATTCTGGCCGACAAGGGAGACGATCCCGCGCGGGAGCGTCAGGTCCAGCCCTGTAAAGATATTTTCCTTCCCGTCCGGATAGCGAAACGACACGCCCTGGAACACGATCTCCTGCTCCATGAAGGACCGATGGTATCATGGTGGCCCAGAGTCCACAATCCATGCGACACTGTGCGGTGCCGGAACTACAGGAGGCGAGCGTGGAAATCAGGGGAGTCGAGATAGATGTGGTGCGCGCTGAAGCGGCGAGCGTTCACGCGGAGATCACGGTAACGGAAGAGTCCGCGGGCGCTCAGCCTGACGAAAAGTCGGTCCGCGCGGCATGCGCGCGCGCCCTGATGGAGGCGCGTGTGCGCGGGGTCGGGTCCGTGGCCATCGCGGCGCTCGGAGTGGGAACGGGAGCCATGTCGGCCGTTGCCGCGGGGAAGATCATGGCACAGGAGGCAATCCGCTTCGCCCGCGCGGGCTCGACACGCACGTCAAGGATCACTTTCTGCTGCCCGGGGGAAAACGACTACGCGGTCTTTCAGAAGACGGTGAACGGCTACGTGAAGCATTTTCTGGACGTGCTGATCTGGGGGCCTTTCGTAACGGTGGACGCGATCATCGAAGTGCCCGAAGGGATCGTGCTGGTGAAGAGGAGCAACCCGCCGCTGGGATTCGCGCTGCCCGGAGGCTTTGTCGACTACGGGGAGAGCCTGGAGCAGGCCGTGCTCCGCGAGGCGCGCGAAGAGACGGGGCTCGAGCTGATCGACCTTGCTCAATTCCACACGTACTCTGAACCTTCGCGGGATCCGCGTTTTCACACCATCACGACCGTTTTCAGCGCCCGGGCGGAGGGCGTTCCGCGCGCCGGTGACGATGCGGCGGACGTGCGTGTCGTCCGTGCCTCGGATATCGAGGAGCTCCCGTTCGCCTTCGATCACAAGCAGGTGCTCCAGGATTGGATTGCCGGCCGCCGGCCGCTGCCGCCCCCTAAGGGCCCTGCAGCAGGCAGAGGGCGTCGTCGTCACGGCACGCCGGATTGATGCCCAGGCGCGTCAGGGAAAAGTCGTAGCGCACGGGGTCCCGGGGGCTGTACCGCGCGAATCCTTCGGTGATCTCGATTGCGGTCTTCAGGTCCGCCTGCTTCCTGCCTGTCAGCCTGAGCTGGCGCGCGATTCTGTGCAGGTGAGTGTCCAGGGGCACGACGAGCTTTGCCCGGGACACCGACCTCCAGGGGCCCGGATCAACCCTGTCCCGTCTCGCCATCCACCGCAGGAAAAGGTTCAGCCGCTTGCACGCGCTGCCGTCCGACGGGGAGGAGAGGAGGCTGGGACACGCCTGCGCCCCGCCTGCCAGCCTGCGCAGCCGGTCCACAAAAACAGTGAGCGCGGGAAGGATTGTTTCGTCCCTCATACCCATCCCCGAGACAAAGAGCGCCTCGAGGGACCCGTGCTCCGCAAGGGCGCGCTTCACACCCCGCAGCAGCGCAGCGACTTCGGCGCCGGGAGTGAAGCGGTGCCTGAACTCACGCAGGAGCTGCTGCAGCTCCCGGTCCGTTGCCGTCTCGAGAAAAGTCCGTGGGGAGCTCTGCGCGTCCCTGTCGATTGCCTCCAGGACGCGTGAGACGCTTGCGAGGATCTGCGCCACCCGGCCGTATGCCAGGCACGCCGCTATCAGTCCCGCGATTTCCTGGTCCGCGGGGGAATCGTAGCGGTAGACGAGCTCGAGCGGATCGGGATGCACGAACGCGCGTCGGTTGTATTTTCGATAGAGAGCGTCGAGCCCTGCTCTCAGGTCCGCCATGGGGCGCCCGGCGCGGCGCACATGTCCCCGCCTCAGCCTTCCAGCGCGCGCACGTAGCCGTCGATCTTGCCGATGAGCCGCGCGAGCTCTTCGAGCTTTTCCTTCTCCCGATCGACCACCTCTTTGGGGGCGCGCTCCACGAACGTGTTGTTGGCCAGCTTCGTCTCGGTGCGCCTGATTTCGGCCTCCGCCTTCTCCCTGTCCTTCATCAGCCGGGCAATCTCCTTCGGCGCATCGATGGCTTCCCTGATGAGAACGAACACCTCGAAGCCCTTGCCCGCCGCGCCGATGGTGCCCTGTGCGCCGTGGCCGCGCTTTCTCGAAGGCGAGAGCGCCGCACCCCGCCAGGTGCGTGATGAGCGCGCGGTGGCTTTCGAAGTTCTCCAGGGTTCCCGCGCCGATCTCCGGCACCACGGTGACATCGATTTTCCTGTCCGGGGGGATCGTGAACTCCGACCGTATGGTGCGTACCGCGCGTACCAGCTCCTGCAGGGAGGCGAATTTCGCTTCGACCACCGGATCCTCCCGGCCCGCATCCGGCGCCGGGTAGGGCTGTGTCATGATCGAGTCCGCATGCACGGGCAGGGTCTGGTAGATCTCTTCCGTGATCAGGGGCAGGAACGGATGCGCCAGGCGAAGCGACTCTTCCAGGAGCCCCAGCAGCAGCGTCACGATCCTGTCCTTTTCCGGGTCCGTCCGATGAGAGTGAAAGCTTTGCCGCCTCGATGTACCAGTCGCAGAAATCGTTCCAGATGAACTCGTAGACCGCCTGGGCGGCCTCGTTGAAACGATAGCCCTCCAGGGCCGCGCGCACGGCCGCCGCAGCGCCGTTCAGCCTGTGGCGGATCCAGCGGTCGATGTCGGTGAGCTTCACCGCGCCGGGCGCCAGCAGGCTGCGCCCCTCCAGGTTCATGAGCAGATAGCGGGAGGCGTTCCAGATCTTGTTGGCGAATCGGGAGCCCAGCTTCACCGCCTCCTTGTCGAAAAGAACGTCCTGACCCTGGGCGCAGAGGAAGGCAATGGTGAACTTCAGGGCGTCCGCGCCGAACTCGTCGATCAGCTCCAGCGGATCCAGGCCGTTGCCCAGGCTCTTCGACATCTTTCGGCCCTGCTTGTCCCGCACGAGGCCCGTGATGTAGATATCGCGGAACGGCACCTCACCCATGAACTCCAGCCCCATCATGATCATGCGCGCCACCCAGAAGAAGATGATGTCGTACGCGGTGATCAGGGTCGTCGTGGGGTAGAACCGGGCAAGGTCGGCCGTCTTCTCGGGCCAGCCCAGGGTGGAGAAAGGCCAGAGCGCGGATGAGAACCACGTGTCCAGCACGTCGGGATCCTGCTCGATCTGGTCGCTGCCGCACTTCGCGCAGGCGCTCGGATCGGTCCGGGACACCGTCATGCCGCCGCACTTTGCGCAGTACCACACCGGTATTCGGTGCCCCCACCAGAGCTGCCGGGAGATGCACCAGTCGCGGATGTTGCTCAGCCAGTTGGAATAGGTGTTCTCCCATCGCTGGGGGTAGAAGCGAAGCTTTCCGTCCTCCCACGCCTTGAGCGCCTTGTCCGCGAGCGGCTTCATGCGCACGAACCACTGGTCGGAGAGGTACGGCTCGATCACCGTGTTGCACCGGTAGCAATGGCCGACCTGGTGCATGTGGTCTTCTTCCCTGACGAAAAGACCCGCGGCCTTGATGTCCTCCATCACCTTTGCGCGGCCCTTGGCCACGGTAAGCCCCCGGTAGGCTTCCGGCACGTTCTCGTTCAGCTTTCCATCCGGCGTGAGGATGTTGATCTCCGGCAGCTTATGCCTGCGGCCGATCTCGTTGTCCACCGGGTCGTGCGCCGGCGTCACCTTCACCGCGCCCGTGCCGAAGCTCCTGTCGATGAGGGGATCGGCGATGATCGGGATCTGCCGGCCGGTGAGCGGCAGCGCGACCATCTTCCCCACGAGCCCCGCGTAGCGCTCGTCCTCGGGGTGCACGGCCACCGCCGTGTCCCCCAGCATGGTCTCGGGCCGCGTGGTGGCAATGGGGACGGCACCCGAGCCGTCGGCCAGGGGGTAGCGGTAGTGGTACATCTTCCCCCGGGTCTCCACGTGCTCGACCTCGTCGTCGGAAATGGCCGTGCGGCAGCACGGGCACCAGTTGACCAGGTAGTTGCCCCGGTAGATCAGCCCCTTCTCGTACAGGGACACGAACACTTCGCGCACCGCGCGGGAAAGCCCCTCGTCGAGCGTGAAGCGCTCCCGCTCCCAGTCGCAGGAGGAGCCCAGCCGCTGGAGCTGCTTCACGATGGTGTCGTGGTGCTCGTGGGTGACCTTCCACGTCTCCTCGATGAACTTCTCCCGGCCGATCTCTCTGCGGCTCGTGCCGCGCTTCTTCAGCAGCTTCTCCACCACGTGCTGGGTGGCGATGCCCGCGTGGTCGGTGCCGGGAACCCAGAGGGTGTCGTCCCCGAGCATGCGGTGATAGCGCACCTCGATATCCTGCAGGCTGTTGTTCAGCCCGTGGCCCATGTGGAGGACGCCGGTGACGTTCGGCGGCGGGATGACGATGACGAACGTCCTGCCGGTCGTGCCCCCGCGCGCGCCCACCGCGGGCGCGAACCGGCGCTTTTCGAGCCAGTGACGGTAGACACGCTCCTCGTAGCTTTTCGGATCGAAGGCCTTGCTGAGCTCGATCGCTTTCATGTGGCGCGCATCATAACAAAAGGTGCCCAAAATGTCACCTAATTGCGCGGAGTACCGTGCAAGGTACGGTGACCGTTCATTGACAGTGCCGCCGGCGGCGCGTACCATTCCCCCGCAGTGGGCGGCAGGGTCTTTGTGTTTGGAAGCATCAACACTGACCTCGTGGTATATGTCACACAACTGCCCCAGCCGGGGGAGACCGTGTCGGGCAAGGGGTGGGCATCCTTCCCGGGGGGCAAGGGCGCCAACCAGGCCGTTGCTGCCGCGCGCGCGGGAGCAACGGTAGAGCTCTACGGGTGCCTTGGGGACGACCTGTTCGGCAGGGAAAGGCTGAAAAGCCTGAGAGAAACAGGGATCTCGACCCGGGGCGTCCGGGTCCTGCCCGGGGTCAACTCGGGAGTTGCCCAGATCACGGTGGACAGCGAGGGAGAGAACACGATCGCCGTGGCTCCCGGGGCCAACGCGCTGTTCAGCGCCGAAGGCATCGAGCTCCCGAGGCCCCCGGGGGAGGAAACGTGGGTCTCTCTTTTCCAGAACGAAGTTCCCCAGGAGGCCACCGAGGCGCTCATCCTCACCGCGCATGACGCGGGGCATCTTGTTCTCTGGAATCTCGCGCCGACCCTCAGCCGGCCGCCTGCGGACGCGGCCATGCGCGTAGTGGACTTGCTCATCTGCAACCGCAAGGAGATCGCCGCCGTCACGGGAATGAACGGCGACCCCGAGCAGGCCGCGCGCACCCTCTTTGATCGCGGCGTGCATGCGGTCATCGTGACCCTGGGAAAAGAGGGAAGCCTCCTGATCCAGGAGCAGGCCGTCCGGCGAGTGGATGCCTTTCCGGTCGAGGCGGTGGACACGGTGGGCGCAGGGGACTGCTTCTGCGGCGTTCTGGCAGCTTCCCTTGCGGAGAGGCTCGAGGGGGGAGCGGCATTGCGGCGGGCATCGGCGGCCGCGGCCATTTCCACCACCCGACGCGGGGCCCAGCCTTCCATGCCGAATGAAGGGGAGATAGACGCGCTGCTCAGAGGGAAGGGAGCGTCACGGTGAGTTGGGCTCCCGGCGAGCCGTCCCGATTAGCGGCATGAATGCTGCCGCCGTGCAGCTCGACGATTTTCTTTGCGATTGAAAGCCCCAGACCTGCCGCGTACCGTTTGCCTCGGGTGAAAAACGGCTCGAATATCTGCTCCATGGGAATGACGTCGATGCCTTTGCCCGAATCCGTCACCGTGATTGCCGCTCCGGGGGGATGCGTGCCGTGCGCCGTCAGCGCAAAGGTCCCCCCTTTGGGCATGGCATCGCGACTGTTCAGAAAGAGGATTTCCAGCGCCTTGAGCAGCAACTCCTTGTCCGCGTTGACGATCAGATCTTCCTTCATGTCCAGCTCGAAGGAGATGCCCGCGGTGCGGCATTCCACCCAGAGCCTGGACTCCAGCTCTTTGAGCACCTCGCGGAGGCTGACTGCCCGTCGGCTCGGCGCGAGCTCATCCTTCAAGAAGCGCGCGACATCCTCCGCGTGCGTCATGAGCCTGTCCATTTCCTGGTCGATGTAGGTGCGGTATTTCTCCACGCGCGGGTCGGAGGCGACTTCGTGCAGCCGGGCCGCATATCCCTGCAGGGGGATCAGCGACTTTTTCATCTTCTGCAGGAACGATTCCGCAATCAGGCCCGCGGCGCGCGCCCGGTGCTCCTTGGGCATCTCTGTGGTGCGCAGGGCAACGTCTTCCTCGAGCCGCGAAAGGGCGACGGTAAGCCGGGCATTCTCGATGGCCACCGCCGCCTGCGCGCTGAACGTCTCCAGCAGGAGCTGGTCCGCCGGAGAGAAGCACTGCGGCGGCTCGCCGGGGATCTGGATCTTATTGATGGCCTCTACGGCGCCCAGCCTCTTGTCCTTCACGGTGAGCGGCACGCAAAGGAGCTGACGGCTTGTGTAGCCGCTCGCAGCGTCGATGGCGGGGTAGAAGCGTTCGTCATTGGAAGCGTCGTTGCAGATCACGGAGCAGGAGTTCTGGTACACCCATCCCACAATCCCCTGGTCCTTGGGAATCTCGAGGTGGCGCACTGCCTCGGCCTCCGGACCGATCGGCATGAGGATGACCAGCGTGTCCCGGGTGCGGTCGTGAATGATCAGGCTCGCGCTTTCAGCCTCCACGAGCTGTGCGGCAAGCACGAGGATCTGGTTCAGGAGGTCGATGAGGTTGTAGGAGCCGTTCATCCGCACCAGGATGCGGTTGAGCGCCTCCAGCTTTCCCTGCGGGTTGTCCGAAGGGCTCGCCTTCTGGATCTCCAGCGCCTCCTGCACCCGCGTCTCCGGCATGAGCTTCAGCTCGGTGAGGATTTTTCCGAGGTAGAACTCGTCGCGATTGTTGTACTTGGTGCGGGCCACCTCGAGAAGGAATCCCGTGACCCAGTTGTCCTTGATGTCATCGCTCAGGACCTTCCGCATCTGGTAGGTGAGGGCGGCGGTCAGGTCTTCGCTGCTGATGTAGCCTTTCTCGAGCAGGATGTCCCCAAGCTGTTTTTTCATACGCCCGGCACCGAGTATACCCCATCCGCGGCCAGGGGGGAAGCGCGCTACGGGGCGGGCGCCGGTGCAAGCTCGGGGGGAGGGAGGGGGTCCTGCTGGAGGCGCTCGATCCTGTAGATCACCCAGTCGCCCTTGTCCTGTTTCAACCAGACACGGTCGGTCACCCTGTGCCCCTCGGACTTCGGCGCCGTCTGGGCGGCCGCGCTTCCCGTGTCGGACGGCTGCGACGGGTTCCACTTGTCGTACTGGGCTTTGAATACGGGAGCAGGCTCTCCCTGCTCCTGCATGACGGCGAGCCCGGTCACGCCGTACAGCGAGGAGGGGCTCTCCAGCTTCGGCCGGCCTCTCCCGTCCCAGTCTGCCGCGGAGATGATTGTTGATTTCCCCTGATACCCCTGGGTGACCCTGGAGGTCACGTAGAGCATGGTGACCTCGTTGATTTCCCCCTGGCCCGCGCGCCCGATCACGCAGGACTGCATGGCCTGGTGATCCAGCGAGTTCATGCTGCCGTAAAAGGTCTCCACGACCTTCTGCGGCGTGTAGCCCCGCGTGATCCGGGGGGCGAGCATGTTCTTGAGAATACTCCCGGCCCCGGCTGCGACCACGGCAACCGCGATGGCGACGATACCGATGATTTTCCAGTTCTTCTCCCAGAACATGCGTCTGCGGAAGCCTTTCCCCGATGCCTGCTGCCGGGATTCGGCTTCGCGCAGCGCCTTCTCTTTTTCCCCGGGCGGGAGAACGCGGAACAACTCCCGCTTCTGCCAGGCGTTCAGCCTGTCCGACCACTCCGCAAGGGGAACGGCCCCGCGCCGGGATCTTCCCAGCCCGGCCATGACCAGCGCGGACAGCTCCGGGTCCAGCTCGGGCACGATGCCGGCGGGCGCATCGATCTCGAGCTTGCGCGCCTGTTCGTGTATCTCCTCCGCATCCGGGCCCGTAAAGGGGAACCTGCCGGTGCTGATCCTGTAGAGCAGCGCGGCGATTGAAAACGATGCCAGGGCTTCGCCCTTCAGATCGGGGTGATTGATCGACTCAAAGGTGTCACGGCTCTGCGCGAAGCTGTTGAGGTCCCTGATTTCACGCATGACCTCGGGAGGAAGGAAAAGCACGCCGTCCGTGTCCGCGAATATCACCGAGTCGGTCTGCAAGGCGAACCAGGGGATGCGTCTCTCGGCGAGCAGGCTGAGCGCCTGAGCGAGCCGGGAAAGAAAAGGAAGCGCGGAGCGCAGGGGGAGATCGAGAACCTCTCCAAGCGGTTGACCGGCGACGTGGGGGCCGTACAGCAGCGGCGCCCCGTCCTTTTCCGTCAGACCTTCGAAACGCCACTCGCGCACTTCCCTGCCGTGCACGTTCCAGCCGGGAGACGTCTTCAGCGCGAGGATGCGCGTCAAGGCCCTGCCTTTTGCCGTGTCACCTACCGGGACCGCGAGATGCTTCACACCCCGATCGATCAGCTCCTGCACCATGGGAAGATAACCTCTATTCTTTCTCCGCGAACACCTGCGCGCTGAAGATCTCGATCCGCGTGTTCGGCCAGCTCCACGCATCCCTCGGCAGCCCCGCCTTCAGACAGGTGTGAGAGAGGAATGCGTCTCTGTCCCAGCCCTGCTCGGCGGCGACCTGGGGCAGGAGGAGCCCCGAATGACCTCCCCGGCGGATCAAGATGCCGTGCGCGCCCACCTCGATGCGGTTCACGTCGGTGATGGGCTCGAAAGGGGACAGCACCGAGACCTCGAGGTGCACCCGATCCCACTCCTCCGCGCTCAGGGGAGAGAAGCGGGGATCCTCGAATGCGCTGGACAGCGCCACTTCCTTGATTGTTTCCACGAGCGCCCGGGTGCTGGTGATATGCCCGATGCACCCGCGCAGCTGCTCGTTCACTTTCAGCGTGACGAACACGCCGCACCGCGCCGACAGCGCTGCCGGAGGAGGAGGATATCGCGGGCTGCGCAATGCGAGCCGGGCGCCGATGGCCTCGCGCGCGGTCTGCAGAAGAACGTGCCCGTCCTGTTCCGTGAGCGTGGAGCTCATCCCTCCGGGCGGTCGCCCCAGTCGAGGCTCACCGCCGCGTAGTGCACGATCCGGGAGGGGTCGTCGTCCACGACGCGCGAGCTGGACCGGGCAAGGATCTGCACCCGGCATCCCTCACCGGCAAGGGCGAGGAGCGCCGCGATCCCCGAGGCGCCGCATGTGCTGATCCGCCGCTTCTCCGCGGCTTCGAGCACGCCCTTCCAGTTGCAGCCGGTGAGCAGGCCTTCGAGGGCCGCCGCCTCCGCTTCGGGGTCTTTCCCCGTCATATAAGATGCCATGTTGGCGGACACGATAAAGGCAGTATAGGGGGCGCCTTCCTCGAAGGTCAATCGAAGGCCCCGGGAGAGCGCGGCCACGGTTGCCGCGTTGCTGCTGCCCACGAGCATGGGCACGATGGAGAGACCGGGGAACATGGCGGGCGAGGAAGGGGAGCTGCACTCCAGGCAGTGCTCCTCCAGGTGGGAGATGTCGCTGCCGCCTGAAGACCGGGTCGCAGGCGCAGAGCGCGTCCACCGCCGCCGCGTCCACGGGGATCGTCCCCGAGCGGGGTGCTGAATGCATCCGATTCGGGGAGGTAGATTCCGTCGCTCGGGATCGCGGTGCACGGGGCCGATGAGGACCGCGGTGCGCACGGGCCGCAGGGCGATGGCGCGGAACGCCGCGGCCATGACCGCCCCCGCGTATTCGTAGCCGGCGATGCGGGGAGATCACGGCGAAGCTTGCGCCCGCGGCGTCGAGGAGCGCCCGCCCAGATCTTCGATCATCGCGGAAAGCGCGTCCCGCTTTGCCGGATAGAAGAGACCGTCGACGATCGGGGGACGGATGCTCGCCTTGAGCGGTGTGACGCTCATACCAATAAAAAGTATCGTGGAATGCCGGAGTGAATGCAAGCGCCGTCACGAATGCCACGGCGTACCGTGGCCGCGGTACCCCGTGACATTCATTGCCGGCCGCCGTCCGCCTTGACTTAACCGGGCTTCCGCCCTATCGTCAGCGTGCCCGAGAGGAGAAGAAAGAGGTGAGATTCGTTCCCCGAAAACTGTTCCTGACCCGCGGGGTCGGGATCAACAAGGAAAAACTCAACAGCTTCGAGATGGCGCTCCGAAACGCCGGTATCGCGCACCTGAACATCGTGCGCGTCTCTTCGATCTTCCCCCCGGCTGCAAGATCGCGAGCCCCGAAGAGGGGCTCGCCGCGCTGGAAGCGGGCGAGGTGACCTTCGTCGTGCTCGCGGAGATGGCGACGAACGAGCCGGGACGGCGCATCGCCTCCTCCATCGGCATCGCCATCCCCGCCGACCAGAAGATGTACGGCTATCTCTCCGAGCACCACACCTACGGCCAGACGGAGAAGGAGGCGGGGGACTACGCCGAGGATCTCGCCGCCTCGATGCTCGCCACCCTGCTCGGCGTGCCGTTCGACCTGGACAAGGACTACAACGAGCGCCGCGAGCAGTACCGCATGGGCGGCCATATCGTCGACAGCACCAGCATCACGCAGACGGCGGAGGGCGCCTCGGGCGGCGTCTGGACGACGGTCGTCTCGGCGGCGGTCCTCCTGTAATGAAGGGGCGCAAGCTCGACCCCGTGCCCATCACGGGCGGCATCGGGGTCGATTCCCTCGTCGACGATTTCTTCCTCTCCTACAACGCCGGGCGGCTGCGCGAGGCCTGTCATATCTTCGCGGACAAGATGCTGGAGCCCGACGTGACCGTGGGCCTCACCATCAGCGGCGCGCTCACCCCCACGGGCCTCGGGCTACGCCGCGTTCGTTCCGCTCGTGGAGGCGGGTTTCGTGGACTGGATCGTCTCCACCGGCGCCAACCTCTATCATGACATGCACCGTTCGCTGGGCTTCTCGCTGTACGGCATCTCCCCCAGGTGGACGACGTCGCGCTGCGGCGGGACGGGATCATCCGCATCTACGACATCGTCTTCGACGCGGACGTGCTCTTCAAGACGGACGACTTCATCTCCGAAGTGCTGAAGTCGAAGGAGTTCCAGAAGCGCATGTCCACGGCCGAGCTGCACTGGCGGCTGGGCCGGTACGTGCGCGAGCGCGAGAAGCTGCTCAGCGGCCGGAAGACCAGGGGCGGCGCCGGTCCTACCGCTCGCTGATCGGCGCGGCATACGAAGCGGGCGTGCCGATCTACACCTCCAGCCCGGGCGACTCGAGCCTCGGCATGGGCCTGGCCTCGCTGCGCCTGCAGGGCTTCGAGGTCGGCTTCGATCCCGGAGCTGGACGTGAACGAGACCGCGGCCATCGTCTACGACGCAAAGCGATCCGGGGGAAAGAGCGGCGTGCTCATCCTCGGCGGCGGGAGCCCGAAGAACTTCGCTCTCCAGACCGAGCCGCAGATCCAGGAGATCTACAAGCTGGCGGAGAAAGGGCACGACTACTTCATCCAGGTCACCGACGCCCGGGTGGACACGGGAGGCCTCTCGGGCGCCACCTCGCAGGAGGCGGTCACCTGGGGGAAGGTCGACCCCGAACAGCTTCCCGACACCGTGGTCTGCTACACGGATTCCACCATCGCGCTTCCCATCATGGCCGCATACGCGCTGAAAAAGAGACAGCCGCGCCCCCTGCGCCGTCTGTACGACAGGCGCGAGGAGATGCTCGCCCGCCTGGCTTCTGATTTCTCGAAAGGGCAGGGATGAAGCGGTATTCATTCATCATGCGGGTCAAGCCTGAATTGAAAGCCGAATACATCAAGGCGCACAACGAGATCTGGCCCGACATGGCAAAGGCAATCCGGGACAGCGGAATCAGGAATTACTCCATCTACTTCCGACCCGACGGCACCCTGTTCGCTTACCTGGAGAGCGACGACCCGCGGCAGGCCCTGGAGAGGCTCGGCAAGACCGAGGTGAACGCGCGGTGGCAGAAGGCCATGGACAGGTTCTTCGTCAAGAAGGATCCCCGGGTCCTCGGCGCGGAGATCGAAGAGATCGAGGAAGCCTTCCACATCGATTGATCGCGGCCGCTCCTGGCGGCATTCGCGGCCGCCCCGACTCCGCTCATCCCGCAGCCTCGGCGCTTCTTATTCCCTTGAACTGGCTCATGTACAGCCGATGATAAAAGCCGCGCGCGGCAAGGAGCCTGTCATGGGTGCCGCGCTCGATTATCCTGCCGTCGTCGATCACGAGGACCTCGTCCGCTCCACGGATCGTGCTCAGCCGATGGGCAATCACGAAGCTCGTGCGGCCCTTCATCAACCGCAGCAGCGCCTCCTGGATGCGCGCTTCCGTGCGCGTATCCACCGAGCTTGTGGCCTCGTCGAGGATGAGAATCCGCGGATCGGCGAGCACGGCGCGCGCAATGGCAAGGAGCTGCCGCTGTCCCTGGCTGAGGTTGCCCGCCCGCTCGGAAAGAATTGTCGCATAGCCCTGGGGGAGACGGCGGATGAACTGGTCCGCGTTGGCCAGCGTGGCCGCGGCAATGCACTCCTCGTCGGAGGCGTCCAGCCGGCCGTAGCGTATGTTTTCCATGACCGAATCGCTGAACAGGAAGGTATCCTGCAGCACGATTCCGAGCTGGCGGCGCACGGCGTCTACCTTAAGCTCGCGGATGTCCCTTCCATCGATGCGGATGCAGCCGCCCAGGATATCGTAGAACCGGGAGAGCACGTTGACGATGGTCGTCTTTCCCGCTCCCGTGGGTCCCACCAGGGCAATGGTCTGCCCGGGATGAGCGGCGAGGGTGATGTCCTTGAGGACCGGCGTGTCGGGAAGGTAGCCGAAGTCCACGTGCGCGAACTCCACGTCGCCGCTGATCCGCCCGGGATCGACCGCACCGGCCGCGTCCGTCACTTCCGGCTTCTCGTCCAGCACCTCGAAAACCCGTTCCGCTCCGGCAAGCGCGCTCTGGATGGTGTTGTAGAGGTCCGCGAGCGTCCGGAGCGGCTCGGCGAATCTTCGCGCATAGACGGCGAAGGCGGCGATGTTGCCCACGCTCACCAGGCCGCGCAGGGCCAGCCAGCCGCCAAAGCCCGCCACCACGGCGATGTCGAGGTTGCTGAGCACGCCCATGAGCGGGGGCACCAGCATTGAGATGATCTGCACCCGTGTCCCCACGTCCCGCACGTCCACGTTCGTCTTCTCGAACTGCGCGATGGCGGCCTTCTCCTGGCCGTAGGCCTGCACGACCTGTTCTCCCGTCAGGGTCTCCTCCATCACGCCGTTCATGACGCTCAGGCGTTTCTGCAGCTCACGGAAACCGCGCCGCGTGCGGCCTGCCACGACCGTGGTCATGAGAACCATGAACGGCAGAACGGTCAGCGAGCCGAGGGCCAGCAGCGGGTTGAGGACGAACATCATCACGATCACCCCCACGAGGGTCAGCACACCGCTTACCAGTCCCGTCACGCTCTGCATGAGGGCCCGGTTGATGGCATCAATGTCGTTGGTGAGCCGGCTCATCAGCTCGCCGTGAGGGCGTCGGTCGAAGAACGAGAGAGAGAGCGTCTGCATGTGCTCGAAAAGCTCCTGGCGCAGCACGCGCAGCGCTTTTTGAGAAACGATCTGCATGATCAGGCTCTCCCCGAGCCCGGCGGCCCAGCTGACCGCGTACACGGCGGCGAGCTCCAGGACCGTGGTTCCGATTCCTTTCAGGCTTCTGTGCATGATGAAGGTGTCAATGGCATTGCCCAGCAGCCACGGCCCCAGAAGCCCGAGCAGTGTATTCACAAATGCCATGAAGAACACGGCCACCAGGGACCATGCATATGGACGCACGTATGCCGTCAGGCGCTGCAGCGCGCCGCGGGGATCGCGCGCTTTCTCGATCTTTCGGGCGCTCCCCATGGGTCCGGCCCGGAGACCTCCGATGGGAGGCATGCCGGCGGGCGCGCCGCGGTACTCCGCGGATTTTGCGCCACGGTCAGACATCGGAGGGCACTCCGGGCCCCGCGCCGAGCTGCGATGCGTATATCTCGCGGTAGATCGGGCTTGCGGCCATGAGCTCGTGGTGCGTCCCCTGGGCCGCCACGCGTCCTCTCTCCAGCACGATGATGCTGTCTGCGGCAAGGACCGTGCTGATCCGCTGCGCCACGATAAAGCTCGTGCAGTCCGCCATCAGTCTTTTCAGCTCCACCTGGATGCCGGCTTCGGTCTCAACGTCAACCGCGCTCGTGGCGTCGTCCAGGATGAGGATGCGTGGCCGCACCAGGAGCGCACGGGCTATGGCGATGCGCTGCTTCTGCCCTCCGGAAAGGTTCACCCCGCGCTGACCCACCACCGTGTGGTACCCCTGCGGGAGCTCCTGGATGAAATCATCCGCGCGGGCCGCGCGGGCAGCGGCGATCACCTCGTCCTCCGTCGCGCCGGGCCGGCCGTAGCTGATATTGTCCTGAATGGTGCCCGTGAACAGCACCGCTTCCTGGAGCGCGGTCCCGATCTGCGCGCGCAGCGACTCCATCGTTACATCCCGGATATCCACCCCGTCGATCGTCACCCTTCCTTCGCTCACGTCGTAGAAGCGCGGAATGAGGTGGACGATGCTGGATTTGCCGGCGCCGGTGGCGCCGAGGATGGCCACCATCTGGCCGGGCTCCGCTGTCAGGGAGACGTGGGAGAGCACCGGCTCCCCTCCGTTGCCGTTGTAGCTGAATGAGACGTCTTCAAAGGCCACCCTGCCCCTGATCCGGCCGAGCGGGAGAGCGCCGGGCCTGTTGCGGATTTCCGGTTCATCATCGAGCACCTCGAGGATGCGCGACGCGGAGGCCTCTGCCGCGGAGACCTGGGAGACCATGGTGCCCATCATGGAAAGGGGGAACGCGGTGGTGATCAGGTAGTTGATGAAGGCCACCACCTCGCCGGGCGTGACTTGTCCGCCCACAACCTCGTGCCCGCCCAGCCAGATCACTGCCACGGTGCCGAGGTTCAGAATGAGGCCCAGGCTGGGGTTCAGGATGGAAAGCAGCCGGAAGACCCTGATCGAAATGCCCAGGAGCTCTGCGTTGGCCGTCTCGAAACGCGCGTTCTCCTGCCGCGAACGCACGAAGGCCTTTACCACCCGCACTCCGGCGAGGTTCTCCTGCAGGATCGTGTTCAGACGGTCCAGTCGGCGCTGCACCTCCATGAAAAGCGGACGCGAGCGGGAGGTGAAGAACACGATCATGCCCGTGGTAAGCGGCAGGATCACCAGCATGATCAGCCCCAGCCTCCAGTTGGTCACGAAAAGGAGAACGATGCTGCCTGCCAGCATGAGGGGGGCCCGGGTATACAGTCGGAGGAAGAACATCACGATCTGCTGGACCTGGCTCACGTCGCTCGTCAGCCGGACCAGGAGACGGCCCGTCTGGAGCCGGTCCTGGTTGCCGAAGGACAAGCTCTGGATCCGGCGGAATGTTTCCTCGCGGACTTCGGCGGCGAAACGCTGGGAGACCGCCACGGCGGCGGAAGCGTTTCCTATGCCCATGGCGGCGGAGAGGAGGGCGGAGGCGATCATGATTCCCGCGGTGACGAGCACGACGTGAAGATCGTTCTTTGCGATCCCCTCGTCGATGATGTGCTGCATCAATCGCGGGATGGCCAGGTCCATGACCACGCCTGCGACGAGCATGATCATGCCTGCAACGATGGTCTTTCGGTACGGTGCAATGAAGGGCAGTAATCGCGCAAGGGATTTCATGGGATGACCGGGGGCTCCTTGATTTCTTCGCCTGCTCTGAGTCTTTCGATCCGCGCGGGGTCCAATTTGACATGGAGATTCTTCTCCTGCGTGGGCAGGACCGTGCCCTTCTTTGCGCCCTTGGCCCGGCGCAGGTATTTTACCTGGGTGTAATACACGTCGCCCTGTCCCGAGGTTTTTCCCTTTGAGTAGTGGACGGCAAGGGTGGCGGCGTCCAGCATGGTCTCCAGAGGCAGGCTCTTGCCCGGCTGCGCCTTCACGAAAACGTAGGCCCCGGGCCAGTCCCGCGCGTGGAACCACCAGTCATTGCCCCGCACTTTCCTGCGCAGAAGCTCGTCGTTTTCCTTTGCCGTGCGTCCCACGATGATGCGGAAGGAGCGGGAGAAAAAAACGAGCCCGGGGGTGCCGGCGTCGATGAGTGGTTTGCGCGCCCCCGCGGCTTTTCTTGCCACGGTGCCGAGTGCCGCCGGGTCGGGATTGCTCGCAATCGCGGCGCGCTGCCTCCGGATTTTCTCCAGGGTCACCTGCAGGTGCGCTATCTCTTCTTCGACTTTGCCGCGGCCCAGCCGCGCCTTTCGGTGGCGCGTGTAGTAGATTTCCGCGTTCTGGGCAGGAGTGAGATCGGGCTTGAGCTCGATTTCGACCGGCGCATTGCCGTGGAAAAAGTCCTCCACCTTCAGCCACCGCTGCCCCCTGGCTACGGCGTGCAGGTTGCTCGTCACCAGGTCCCCCAGCTCCTTGAACCGGGAAATGGAGGCGTATTCGGAAAGCCGCAGGGTGAGTGATTCCAGGCTGGCCAGGACCTTGTTCTCACTGACGGCCAGCTCCGCATCCGCGGCAGCAGCGAGCCTCTCCACGTTTCCGCTGGTTTCCAGGTCATGAAACTCGCGCTCCAGTTTTTCATTGAACGATCCTTCGCCGGGAAGCGCGCGCACGGCGTACGGCCTTAGGGCCGAACGCGTACTCGCGTACTCGCTGGCAGCCGCGGGTGCGGCTGCGCGGGATCCGGGCTTTGCCCGCCGGGAACCGGCAGGGGCCAGGGCATCAAAGGGTTTTCTGGAGATCTCCCCTTTTTTCGGCCTGCGGTAGAACGCGTCGAGGATGATTCCCTCGGCATCGGTGAGGATGGCATTTGCCGCCGCGCCCCAGAGTCGTATCCAGAGTATCTTTTCCTCCCCCGCGTGCCGAACGGCTATCCGCACGATCCGTTCGCCCGGCGCATCCTGAGGGGCGCCTGCGTGCGCTCCCGGCGGAGGCCGGCGCTCTTCCGCGCCTTGCGCCCCTGGCGCAGTTGCGCGGAGTTGTCCGGCACTTTCGATTCTCCCCCCGCGGATGTGCGCGCGCAGGAAGGAGGCGAAGCGCAGCGGTTTCTCGGGATTTGCGAGCTTCTCCGTGAGGATGTGCATGCGCGGGAAGCGCGCGGACAGACAGATGAGAACCGAGAACTGGGTTCCCTGGCGGAAAAGGTTGAGGACGATCCTGTCGTGGGAGGGTTGGTGTACCTCCTGGATCAGGCATCCTTCCATGCCGAGCTCGGAGAGCACCAGGTCGATCTCTCTCCAGTTCAAGGAACCGCCGCTCATTTCTCCGCGCCGCCCGCCTGGAGAAATACCTGCTCATCGGCCTTCGAGTAGAACTCCAGCGTCACCACCCGGGGCTTGGGAAACGAGGCGAGATAATCAGCGAGCGTCCTCCAGACCACCCGCGCGGCCTTTTCCCGCGGGTAGCCGTATACCCCCGTTGAAATTGCGGGGAACGCAATACTCTGCAGATCGAGCCGCGCGGCAAGCTCGAGACTCTTCAGGTAGCAGCTTGCCAGGATCGCCTCCTCCCCCGATGTCCCGCCATGCCATACCGGTCCCACGGTATGAATCACATAGCGGGCAGGGAGCCTTCCCGCGGTGGTTTCGACAGCTTCTCCCGCGGGAAGCCCCTCCGGGTATCTGCCCTTGCGGAGGCTTCTGCAGGCTTCGAGGATCGCGGGTCCGCCGGCCCTGTGGATGGCGCCGTCCACCCCGCCGCCTCCCATGAGTGAGGAATTGGCCGCGTTCACAATCGCATCCACGGCAAGACCGGTGATGTCGCCCGTGGCCACCACGAGCCTGCCCCCGTAGAATTCGCTCATCGGAGAAGCCTGCGGATTTCCGCCACCATGTAGAATGAGCCGGTGACGAGGATGGGACGCGTTCCTCCCGACTCCTCCATGGCCAGCCGAAGCGCCGCTCGAGGATCCGGTTCCAACAACGTGGCCGGATTGACGGCCCGGAATATATCCGCAACCTCCCCGGGGTTGCTCTCCTTGAAAGTGCCGGGAGTCGAAATGATGATACGGAAAAAGTCGGGAGCCATGATTTGCGCCATCGCGCGCGGATTCTTCCCGGAGACGGAGCCGAAAAGGAGGATTGCCTGGCCCGGGAAGACCGCGCGGAAGGCGGCCCGCAGCCGTGTCACGGCAAGGGGCGTATGTGCGCCGTCGAGAACCACGACCGGATCCGTGCCCCGCAGCTCCATGCGTCCGGGGAGCGTCGTGTCGAGGAATCCCCGGCGGCATTGCGCGAGCGTGATCTCCGGCCTCGTCCGCCTCACAAGAAGATAGGCGAGCGCGGCGTTCTCCGCCTGGAACTCGCCGAGCATGGAAAGCCGGAACTTTTCGACCGGTTCTCCTCCGAGCCGCAGGGAAAACGAAGTGCCCTGCGAATCCACCGTTGCAGTCAGCTCGCCGGTCTCTTCGTCGAGGAACGCGGGCGCCGAGCCGCGCTCACGGCAGACCTGCCGGATGACCTCCTTTACCGCGTGCGGCTGCAGGCCGATGAAGCACGGCGCGCCCGGCTTGATGATGCCCGCTTTTTCCAGCGCGATCTTCTCCAGCGTGTCACCCAGGATTTCCGTGTGCTCGAGATCGAGCGGGGTGATCACCGATGCCACCGAGCGCACGACATTGGTGGCGTCCAGCCGGCCGCCGATGCCGGTCTCCACAACGGCCTCCTCGCAGCCGGCATCCCTGAAATAGAGAAAAGCCAGCAGCGTGTACAGCTCGAATGTCGTAGGTCCGTAGCGGCCGGGAAAATCCTCCGGCGGCAGCCGGTCGATGACCGCTTTCACCTCCCGGCCCAGCCGCACAAGGAGCTCGGGCCGGCGGGGCTGCCCGGCAATTGCGATCCTCTCAAACGCGCTTTCAACGTGCGGTGACGTATAGAGGCCGGTGCGCCGCCCCGCGGCGCACAGCACGGATGCCAGGAGGGCGGACGTGGATCCTTTTCCCTTTGTCCCGGCAACATGGATGATCCGCAGCCGCTCCTCGGGGTTGCCGAACATTTCGAGGAGGCGATGCATCCGGTCCAGCCGGTAGGCGCGCTTGTCCGGAGGGAAGGTGCCGCGCTCGAGGTTGGTGAATGATTCGGCCCAGGAGAAGACGTCCTGCGGCGTGCGGATCCCCTTCTTCATCTGCGCAGTACCGAGGTCTCCTTCTCCATCGTACCGGTCAGCAGTATTTCGTGGATCTTGTACGTGCCGTATTTTCTCGCCTTCAGGAACCCGTTCCATGCCGCGTCGGCGAGCCGACCCGCGCGGACAAGGTCGAGAAGCCACTGGTCGGCGTACTGAGGATCCTGCTGAGGAAATCCGGCCTGGATCTCGAGGAGCCACGCCTGGTTGTAATCCTCCTGCGAGCCGATGTGCGGGGCCATGATGACGGGGATCCCGAGCCCGCAATAGAATGACAGCTCGCTTGGCTTGGTCCAGAGCACGTCCGTGGTCCGCATGCACTCGGTGAAGCCCTGGAAATACTCGTTCAGAGTTTTTCCTGCAACGACCTTGATCTGCGGAAGGGCGAGCTCCTTTTTGATGTTCTCCAGGTATTCTGCAACCTCGGGCCGGACGCCGGCCAGGATATTGTAGCTCACTTCGCCCTTTGCGATTTTGTCCCGGAGGCTCCGGGCAACAGTGTAGGCGATGTCAGTCTGCGCGCCCGCCCCCCCTACGGCGAATGTGACGGTGAAGGCCCGCTTCTTTGCGAACTTGCAGTTTTTTGCGCCGAGGAAGTGCTCCACGTTCAGGCCGTGCATGGGCCAGAAGCGCTCCGCGGACGGGTCCAGGTAGCGCAGTCTCTGGCCAAGGTCATGTTTCAATACGCTTATGTTCCTGTCCCCCAGGAGCTCGACAGGAATCGGAAAGCCCGTGAGCCAGATCTGCTCGTTGGGGATCCCATACTCGTTCAGCCTTCGCACAGCCCGGCCGCAGGGGACCAGGTACACGATCTTGCTGGTGCGCGGATTCTCCGCCACCCATGCCCTGTTGATCTCGGCATCACAGATGATGCTGTAGATGCGGCCGTAGCCGGCCATGTCAGCGGCGATGGCGGGCGCGTAAAACGTGGTGAGCAGCGGCAGGGGTCTTTCGCGGATCATTTCCATCAACCCGCTGCACATGCCCTTCTGAATCAGCCCCTTCAGCCACCTGACTTGAAAGGAGGGGTTGGACATGTCGCGAATGGGGTAGAAGGGCGGGATGTTCTGCAGCCGATCCAGCAGGCCGAATACCGCGTTGCCGATCAGCGGCCAGCTCTTTGTCCGTGAGAGGAACTCATAGCTCTTGCGCAGACGCTCCCATAGCCTTTGCTCCGAAGGGGACGTGTTCTCCGCCTTGCCCAGCGTGATGATCCCGCCCTCCGCGATGTCGCGCAATGGGTAGGCGGCCCTCTGGTGGCCCAGACCCATGTTGGCGGTTGTCACCCAGGCCCGGACGCCCTTTGGCGGCGCGGGCCGCCGGGCACGGGATTTGGTGACGGGCGGCGTCTTCACCTTCTTTGCGCGGGGTTCAGCCTTGCCGGTCGTCTTCGGGCTCATTGCCTCTCCTTTCACGGAGCGCCTTTGCATGCGCGGGAAAACCTTCATAGTCGGCGAGAACGATCGCCGCTTCGCGGACGGATTCGTAACCCTGCCTGGTCAGGTATGCGACCGACGAGTACTTGAGGAAATCCCGCACGGAGAGAGGGGAGCAGGTTTTTGCCTTCCCGCCCGTGGGGAGCACCGCGTTGGCGCCGATGGCATAGTTGGCAAGGGAAAATGGGGTGCGCTGGCCCAGCAGAATCTCACCGGCGTTTCTGATCCGGGAGAGCGTCTCCAGCGGATCCGCGGTGGCGATCTGCAGATGCTCAGGGGCGACCTCATTGGCAATATCGACGGCCTCGGCGATGTCGGCTGCCAGGATGATGCCGCCGTAGTTGGCGAGCACCTGCGCCGCATACGAGGCGCGCGGTTCGGGCAGCTCGGACACGAGGCGCGGAAGGTGCGCGGCGGCCGCGCGCGCGCAGGTGTCGCTCGTGGTGACGAGAAGCGCCTGGGAATCCGGCCCGTGCTCCGCCTCGATGAGCAGGTCGAGGGCGAGCAGGCGCGGGTCGGCTGAGTTGTCCGCGAGGATCATCGATTCGGAAGGCCCGGCCGGCAGTCCCACGTCAACAACCCCGAAAAGCAGCCTCTTGGCCGCTGTCACGTACTGGTTGCCAGGGCCCAGGAGCTTCACGACGGGCCGGATGCTCCTGGTGCCATAGGCGAGCGCCGCCAGGGCCTGCACGCCGCCGACGCGGTAGACTTCGTGGACGCCGCAGAGCCGGGCGGCAAAAAGCGTGGCCGGGTCGCACGCGCCTTTGGAGTCCGGCGGGCTCACCACAACCACGCGGCTGACCCCCGCCACGTGCGCCGGGACCGCCATCATGTAGGTCGATGACGGAAAGCTCCCCTTGCCCCGCGGCGCATACAGGGCCACGGACGGGATGGGGGTGGCGCGCTCCCCCGCGTACACGCCGGGGAGGACTTCGCCGAAGCTCATGGCACCGGGAAGCTGCTGTTCATGGTAGGCGCGCACGTTTGCCACGCAGAAGCGGATGGCATCCTTCACCGGCGCATCGAGGGATTTCTCCGCCTCATCGAGCTCCCGCTCGCTCACCGCAAGGGGAATGCCGGTGAGGTCCGCATTATTGAATTGCCGGGTGTATTCGATGAGTGCCGCATCGCCCTCCGCGCGCACTTTTTCGATGATTTCACGCACACGGGGGAATACCGCCGCAATGTCCTGCTCCGAGCGCGCGAAAATCTTGCGTTTGTCCTGCTCCGCAAGGGAGCCCCAGGGGAGGACGCGGACTTGCATAGTGGCTACTTTAATGGTCGGCGCACCCGGCGTCAATGTATCGCGGATTTTGGCGGCGCTTTGCCGTTGTCTGCTTGACTTCCGGGCCTTCAGTATTTACATTTTTCCAGTCGGATGTCTCTCGCAAGAACAATACCAGGAAGCGAATGACCGGTTTCCCCGGGCGGCAGAAAAGCGGAAGAGCCGCGCGCCCGGAAACGCGCCGCACGCGGCGCAGGAGAGAGCAGGACACAAAGGAGAAAATTATGGGTCGTATCATCGGCATCGATCTCGGAACATCGAACTCTGCCGCGGCCGTGATGGAAGGCGGCAGGCCGGTCATCATCCCCTCGGCGGAAGGGGCCGGCGTTTCTTCCGGAAAGGCGTTCCCTTCATTTGTGGCGTTTACCAAGGAGGGCGAAAGGCTCGTGGGAGAGCCCGCGCGCAGGCAGGCCGCCATCAATCCTGACGGCACCATCTACGCGGCCAAGAGAAAGATGGGAACCGACCACAAGTTCAAGGCCTTTGGAAAGGAATACAGCGCCCAGCAAATCTCGGCGTTCATACTCCAGAAGGTCAAGCAGGACGCGGAAGCGTACCTCGGGGACACGGTGGAGGAAGTGGTCATCACCTGTCCCGCGTATTTCGACGACAACCAGCGCACCGCCACCAAGGACGCAGGCGAGATCGCCGGTCTGAAGGTGCTGCGCATCATCAATGAACCCACCGCGGCGTGTCTTGCCTACGGCCTGGAGAAGGCGGGCAAGGAGCTGAAGATCCTCGTTTTCGACTTCGGCGGCGGCACCCTGGACGTCACCATCATGGAGATGTGGAAGGAGGGTGGGTTCAAGGTCGTTGCCACGAGCGGGGACACCCAGCTGGGCGGCACGGACATGGACAATACCTTCGTGGAGTACATCGAGAAGGAGTTCATGCGCCAGACGGGCATCGATCTGAAGAAGGACACGATGGCCACGCAGAGGGTCCGGGAGGCCGCGGAAAAGGCCAAGGTGGAGCTCTCCAGCACCCTCACGACGGACATCAATCTTCCCTTCATTACAGCGGACGCCAGCGGCCCCAAGCACCTCACCATGACGGTGAACAGGGCCAAGCTGGAGGAGCTCATCGGCCCCATCGTCCAGCGCTGCCGTACTCCTCTGGAGACCGCCCTCAAGGATGCCCGCGCGGCATTTTCAAAGGACGGGGTGCAGTTCAGCGAGTCAGGAACTGAAATCGACAAGATCATCATGGTGGGAGGACCCACCCGGATGCCCATCGTGCAGAAATTCGTGGAGGATTTCTTCGGCAAGAAGATCGAGCGCGGCGTCGATCCGATGGAGTGCGTTGCCATGGGCGCCGCCATCCAGGCGGCCATCATCAAGGGGGAGGTGAAGGATGTCCTCCTCCTGGATGTGACCCCGCTCTCCCTCGGCATCGAGACCCTTGGCGGCGTGAGCACGAAGCTCATCGAGCGCAATACCACCATACCCACGCGGAAGAGCGAGATCTTCTCCACCGCGGCGGACAATCAGACCGAGGTGACGATCCGCGTGCTCCAGGGCGAGCGGCCAATGGCGAATGACAATGTCGAGCTGGGCAGGTTCAACCTGGTGGGAATTCCGCCGGCGCCCCGGGGGGTGCCCCAGGTGGAGGTCTCCTTCGACATCGATGCCAACGGCATCGTCAGCGTCGGCGCCAAGGACCTGGGGACGGGAAAGCAGCAGTCCATCAAGATCACGGCGCCGAAAAAGCTCTCGAAGGAAGAGATCGAGAAAATGGTGCGCCAGGCCGAGCAGTTCGCGGCGGAAGACACCAAGAAGAAGGAAGAGGTGGAGACCGTCAACCAGGCGGACACCCTCGCCTATTCGGTGGAGAAATCCCTGAAGGACTATGGGGACAAGGTGAGCCAGGCCGAGCGGGCGGACATCGAGGCGAAGCTCAACGATCTGAAGTCAGCCATCAAGGAAAAGAACGTTGATCGGATCAAGAAGGGAATGGAGGAGCTGACCAAGGCGTCCCACAAGCTCGCGGAGGAAGTGTACAAGCAGGCCTCGGGCAAGCAGCAGGGGGCGGGTCCGCAGCCGGGTCCCGGCCCGGGCGAATCGTCGGACGGCCAGGGGCAGGCCGGGGCGGCCTCGGGCAAAAAGGACGACGACGTCATCGACGCGGAGTTCCGCGAAGAGAAGAAATAGTCGAAACGAGCCCCGGGTGTCCCCCGGGGCTTTTTATGGAAAACCATGTCTACAAAACGTGACTACTACGAAATCCTCGGAATCAAGAAAGGCGCAACCCCCGAGGAGCTGCGCAAGGCCTATCGGGAGCTCGCGCTGCGCCACCACCCTGACCGCGTCCCTGCTGAAAAGAAGAAACAGGCGGAGGACGCGTTCAAGGAAATCTCGGAAGCGTACGGAGTGCTTTCCGATCCGAAGAAACGCTCTCTGTACGACCAGTACGGCCATGAGGGAGTCGACCAGAAGTTCGCCCGTGAAGACATCTTCAGGGGCACTGATTTTCGCAGCGTCTTCGAGGGGGACGAGGGTCTTGCCGGAAGCTTCTTCGAAAACCTCTTCGGTGACGCGGGGTTCGACCTTTTCGGAACCCGCGGCAGACGCCGCAAGAACAAAGCCGGTGCCGCGGAGGGCGCACGGGGGAGGGACCTCGAGGCGGCCGTTTCGGTCACTCTCGAAGAAGCGTATCGAGGCACGGAGAAGACCATCTCGGTCTCTCGACGTGATTCCTGTCCTGTGTGCGGAGGATCCGGCGCTGCTCCGGGAACAAGCAAGACCACCTGTCCCGATTGCCGCGGCTCCGGCCGCAAGCTCGTCTCCAGCGGGATTTTTCAGATGGCCCAGCCGTGCACCCGGTGCGGGGGGACCGGCTCCATTATCCAGACGCCCTGCCAGGAATGCGGCGGCCAGGGGAAAGTGACGGTCACGAAATCCCTTTCCGTCACGATCCCCGCAGGGGTGGACACCGGCGCGCGCCTCCGCATGAAGGGGGAAGGCGAGTCGGGGGAAAAGGGCAAGGGAGATCTGTTCCTCGTGGTGGAGGTCCTCCCTCATTCCCAGTTCCAGAGGCAGGGTGCGGACCTTCTCACGGAGCTCACCGTCAGCCTCCCGCGCGCGATTTTGGGCTCGGAGCTCAGCGTGCCGACCATGGATGGCGCGGTCATGATGAAAATACCTGCGGGCACGCAGAGCGGCACGGTGTTCCGGCTCAAGGGCAAGGGGATGCCCGAGCTGCGGGGCAAGGGCGTCGGGGACGAGCTGGTGAAAGTGTCGGTTGTCATCCCGCGCGCCGTGAGCCCCCGGCAGCGCGAGCTCATCGAAGAGTTCGAAAAGACCATTCAATAGCGACGCGCCCGGAAAGCGCGGGCAAATGCGCCGCTGCGCGTCGCAGAGGCGAAATGCGTCCCTTCGGGTCGCCGCTCGCAGCGCGGTACTCCGCGCATTCGCGGCGCGGTACTCCGCGCATTCATGTCACTTCCCGCTGATGATGCCTTCGTAGACCACGCACTCGTCTCCGTGCAGCGTCACGGTAAAGCCGTCTTCCAGCAGCACCATGGCGCCGGTCACGGAGGCGATCACCGCGGCGTCCGGAGCGATCTGGCGGATCTGCTCGGGGCTCAGGTAGGAGGACTCCTCCAGCACGATGCCGCTGAGCCCCGTGAGGATCGGCAGGAAATCCGGCGTGAGGAAACGCGCCAGGAGGATCTCCGTGCCGTCGTGCTTGAGCCGAAGCTCCGCGTCCAGGGCATCCTCGACCCGCACGATTTTCCCCGAGCGGTAGCCTCCGAATCCCCTTTCACCCTTTGCCAGGACATTGCCCACGAAGTGGACTTTGATCGTATTGAGCATGATGGGTGAATGCAGGGGGACACCGGCCACGATCACGACCTTGTCGTACTTCTTCACAAGCCCCTTTTCCATTGCGGCCACGAGCGCGTTGTTCTGCATGGTGTCCGAATTGTCGGCAAGGTCGCACAGCAGCGGATAGACGCCCCAGTACAGGAGGAGCCGCCGCTGGACGGACTCGGAGGGGGTGATGGCGAAGATCGGCTGCGAGGGCCGGTACTTGCTGATCAGCCGCGGCGTATTGCCGCGGAGCGTCGGCGCGATGATGGCCGTGGCATTGATCTCCCGCGCGACGAGGAACGCGCTCCGTGTGACCGCCTGCGCGATGTCCTCCCCGATCTCGTCAAGCCGGAAGAATCGCTTCACCCGGGACTCGTATTCCGGTGAGGATTCCACAGTGCGCGCAATGGAGTCCATTACCTGAACGGCCGCCACGGGATATTTTCCGCTTGCGGTCTCCCCGGAGAGCATGACCGCATCGGATCCGTCGAAGATTGCGTTGGCCACGTCCGTGGCCTCGGCGCGGGTGGGGCGGGGGTTGTGGATCATCGAATCCAGCATCTGCGTGGCGGTGATCACCGTCTTGTTCTGGCCGTGGCACTTGAGGATGATCCTCTTCTGCACCAGGGGAATCTCCTCGGTGGCAAGCTGCACCCCCAGGTCTCCGCGGGCGATCATGATGCCGTCGGAAACCCGGATGATCTCGTCGATGTTCGCGACCCCTTCCCCGTCCTCGATCTTCGCCACGATATGCATGTGCGAGCCCGCGCGCAGCAGAATCTGCCGGATTTCGAGAATGTCCTCCGGCCTGCGGACGAACGAGGCGGCAACGAAATCCATGTCCTTGGAGACGGCGAAACGAAGGTTCTCGATGTCTTTCTCCGTCACGGCAGGCAGGCGGCTCCTGATGCCGATGATGTTCACGTTCTTGTGGGAGCCGAGTGTCCCGCCGGTGCGCACGGCGCAGCGGGTTTCCCTGCCTTCCACGGAAACCACTTCAAGGTCAATGAGCCCGTCCGCGATGAGGATGTGCGTGCCGGGGGTGACCTGATCCGGCAGGTCTTTGTAGGAGAGGCTCACCCGCTCCGTCGTGCAGGGACCGTCATCCACCGTGACCGTGATCGCGCTGCCGGTCGCCAGCTCCACCTCGCCTCCGCCGGCAACCATTCCCGTGCGCACCTCGGGCCCTTTGATATCGATGAGGAGAGCAACGGGGATTCCGGTTGAACGGCTGGCCTCGCGCACCTTGGAGATCATGGCGGCGTGGTAGGCAAGGTCGCCGTGCGCCATGTTGAACCGGGCGACGTTCATCCCCGCCTGCAGCAGACTGGCGAGTACTCCGACGTCATCGGTCGCGGGGCCCAGCGTACAAACGATTTTTGTTTTACGCATCGCCGGTGATAGTAGGGAGAGGGGAGGGTGCGGTCAAGGCGGGCCGCCCTCACCGCGGCGGGAAGCCCCGGGGCTGTCAGCCGGCACGACTCCCGTCTGTCACGCCCGCCAGGCGTCAAGCCGGGACATCGCGTCCTGCACGAGCGAGAGGCAGGCCTCGCGCTCGCCTCCCGTCGCGTCGCTGCCCCACAGTGCCAGGAGGTGTTCCCGCGCGGTCGTGGCGCCGGACTTGGACCTGGAGAGCTGGCGAAGCCGTCCCGTGAGACGGCGAAGCCGTCCTGCTCCAATGAGCAGGCTGTTGCCGCGGCAGCTCCCAGCGCCATGGCCTTCGGCTCGATTCCGGCCTCCAGCGCCGCGCGCATGGTGCCGAAGAGCCGGTCGCTCCAGCCGAGCTTGCGTTTCGGGTCGCGGATGATCCGGTCCACGTCGTCATGCAGGAACGGGTTCGTCATCCGCTGGAGGAGATCGTCGGCGTACGCCTCGTAGCCGGCCGCCGTGAACAGGGGATCGCCGGTCCTTCCATGGCGACGGATCAGGGCGGCGCCCGATTCCTGAAGGAAGGCCCGGCGTCCGAGCGCCAGGAGCTCACCGTCCTCCCTGATGCTGCTCATGACCTTGTGCCCGCGCAGCCGTGCCAGGTAGCCCAGCAGCGCGTGGACAGCGTTGTGGCCGTAGAGCTTCGCCTCTTCGAACGGAATGAGGTTGTCCTTCTCCTCGAACACCCGGATGCCGCGGCTGAAACCGGGCAACGTGATCCTCGAAATGAGTATCCGGTTGAACTCTTCAACGAGGACGCATTTCTCGAGGCCCGGTACCAGGGGCGCGAGCCCGAGCTGCCGCATCTCCTCCGCCGAGGAGATCACGCCGCTCATCTTCCCGATCACGGTGTCCAGGGCCTGCAGGGGCGAGGGCGCCCTGCGCGGCGCCCGGTTTGCGATCTCGCGCATGAGAAGCTCGGCGGCGTAGTTGTTGTTCTCAGCCGTGTAGATGATGCGCGCGCGCTCGTCTGTCGCGCCCTCCGCGAGCAGGGCCGCGACGGACGCGTCCCCTCCGGCGCCGTACAGCTCGACGCTCGGGATTGCGGTCGCAAGCTCCGCGGCGGAGCCGATTGCAGCCACGATTTCCTTCCTGTCCGCGCCGACCCGGGGATTGAGCAGCCTGATCCCGGGCAGATTCTTCCTGCGTATGCCGGTTTCTCCGGCAATGTTGATGGTGACCGCGTCTCCGCTTCCACGGACCGCGTCGACCAGGGCCTGGTCGACCTCGACAACCACGAACCGCTCGAAGTTCCCCGATTCGAGGGCCTCACAGAGCATCAGGCCGGTCTGTATGGGGCCGAAGCCGAATCCGACAAATGTGCCCGCGGGCATCAATGCGCGCCTCCCATCCGCGAACTTGCGGGTTTCTCACGGGTAAATTAGCACGGAATCGGACGGCCCGTCTTTCCCATCCGCGGTCCTACCAGCCGAGGGAGATTCCCGCGCTCAGCGTCACCTGGAACTTGCCGAGCGGGTAACTCGGAATGTCCGTCACCGGTATTTGCGATGAATACGGGGTGTAGACCACCTTGGCGCTCAGGAGCAGGCTTTCGATGTTGAGGGCGAGACCTCCCCCCACAAATGGGAAGAGGGAAAGGGAAAGGTTCTGCGTGGGACCTGTGCCCACAGGCATGCGTTGAGGCTCGAGAAGCACCCGGCCCGAGCTGCCGATGCCCACCTGGAGGAAGGGATCCAGAAAGGATCTTCCGCCGAGCGGGTGGAAGCTCAGGAAGAGCGCGGGGGCATACCAGTCAAGCCACCAGTGCTCACCGGCATCCTGATAGAAGCTCACCAGGTAGTCACCCCCGAAACCGAAGTGGTCGATGATTACTTCCCATCCAAAACCCCAGAAAAGGGGCTGGTCACCTACCGTGAATGTGTTTATGATTTGCGGCGCGGAATTGCCCCCGAGAAAGTCGGCTGAGACATTTCCCGTCAGGTGCACGGCGCCCGCGAAGCACGGCATGCCGAGTGCCGCCAGCGCCAGTACAAGGACGAGGAACGTAGATTTCATCAGAATGCCTCCTCTGTGGGATATCATATGAGTGCAACACCCCTTTCATTGGAGGGTGTCACTCCGCGGAGTTTTCCGTGTTATAGTCTGTGATGAGCGGGAGAAGCCGGTGGCGCTGGACGTCGATGCCCTCTACAGGAAGTACGGACCCATGGTCCTGCGCCGGTGCCGCACCCTTCTCGTCGACGAGGAACAGGCAATGGATGCCGCCCAGGAGACCTTCGTGAAGCTTCTGCGCTTCCAGGAAAGGCTCACGGACAAGGCGCCGTCGAGCATGCTCTACACAATCGCCACCAATGTATGCCTGAACATGATGCGCACGGCGCGCCGGCGCCCGCAGTCCGCGGGGGAAGCGGCTCTGGAGCGCATCGCTTCCGCTGAGGATGTGGAGTCGAGGGCCCTCGACCGGCACGTCCTGGACCGCATCTTCGGGCGGGAGCGCGCGTCGACGCGCACCATGGCGGTGATGCACTACGTGGACGGCATGACGCTCGAGGAGGTGGCGGGCCACGTCGGCCTGTCCGTGTCCGGGGTGCGCAAGCGCCTGCGCCAGCTCAAGGAGCGCACCCGCGCTCTGGAGGAGGCATAACGGATGCCGCAGAAACAGACTGTATCGGACCTGCTGCTGGAGCAATATTCTCTGGGAGAGCTGTCATCTGACCAGGAGAGGATGGTGCGCGACGAGCTGGAACGGGACGAATCCCTGCGGCAAAGGCTGGCAGCAATCGCCCAGTCGAACCAGGAGATCCTCGCGGACTATCCTCCCGAAAGAATCGTGCCCGCAATCAAGGAAAGATTTTTCCGGGAGGGGAGAACGGCGCGGCCGGCCAGGACGCCGACGCTGGCCTGGGCGTTGCCGGCCGCTGCCATGGTGGTTCTGATCCTTTCTCTCTTCGTGATCCGGGAGCGGGTGGTCCCGAATGAGACGAGGCTCAAGGGCCTCACCACGCACCTCAATCTTTTCCGCAAGACGCCCACCGGCGCGGAGGAGCTGCGCGCCGGTGCGTCGGCCAGGCGGGCAGATGTTCTGCAGATCAGCTACACGGCGGGGGAAGCCAAGTACGGGGTCATTCTCTCCGTGGACGGCCGCGGGGCCATCACGTGGCACGTGCCGGCGGGCTATCGGGGCGGGTCCCGCACCGCGCCTGCGCTTGACCCGGAGGGCCAGGTGGTCCTGCCGTCCGCGTATGAGCTGGACGATGCCCCCGGATTCGAGCGCTTCTTTCTCGTGTACGCGGCCGCCCCTTTCGAGATCGGAGACGTCGAGCGGGCGGCGCGCGCCCTGGCGGCGCGGCCCGGCGCCGCTGAACGGGAGGGGCTCGGTCTTCCCAATGGTCTGGGCCAGTACTCTCTTCTCGTGAAGAAGCAGGGATTGGTGCGATGAACCTGAAGCGTGTGTCCTTCATCCTCCTGCTCGGCGCCTTCGTCTGGGCCGCGGGGGCCGAATCAGCGGTGCCCCTGCGGCGCTTCGCAATGGTGGCGGGCTCCAATGACGGAGGGGAGGGCCTCATTCGGCTGAAATACGCTGAGACCGATGCCCGGGCATTTGCGGCCGTGCTCCAGGACCTGGGCGGAGTGCGCGCGCAGGACATGGTGCTGACTTTGAGCCCCGACCTTGCGCGCTTCGAGGATGCCCTGGGGAGGGTCCGCCAGATGGTCAAATCCCCAAGGGAGATGGATGAGCGCCGCGAGCTGGTCATCTACTATTCAGGTCACTCCGACGACGAAGGCCTCATTCTCGGGAAGGACCGCTATCCGTGGGAGCAGCTTCGGCGCGATATCAATGACATTCCGGCGGACGTCAAGATCGCCATCCTCGACTCGTGCTCTTCAGGCTCCCTCACACGAGCCAAGGGCGGTGTGGCGCGTCCGGCATTCCTCTTCGATGCATCCTCGGACATGACGGGGCACGCGTATCTCACCTCGGCCTCCGCGGAAGAGGCGGCTCAGGAATCGGACAGGATCGGCGCGTCTTTCTTCACGCATTACCTCATATCCGGTATGCGCGGAGCGGCGGACACGGTGGGGGACGGGGTGGTGACCCTCAATGAGGCCTACGCCTATGCCTTCCAGGAAACCCTCGCGTCAACGGAAAAGACGGAGTATGGGCCTCAGCACGCCGCGTATGACATCAATCTCACGGGATCCGGCGACCTTGTGCTCACCGATCTCCGATCCTCGGCCGCGGGGCTTACCGTTGCGGAGAATATCGGGGGGAGGCTGTACTTCCGCGACGATCATGGAACTCTTGCCGTGGAGCTGAACAAGGTGGAGGGTCAGAAGATAGAGCTGGGTCTGGAGCCCGGCGTCTATTCCGTGGTGCTCGACAGAAAAGGGGCCCGCTTCGCCGCGGAGGTGCGCGTCACCACCCGGCAGCGCGCCTCCCTCTCGATGTCCATGCTGCAGGCCGTCCCGGTTGACAAGGCCACGGCGCGCGGCGAGCAGGCCGAGAGCCTGCCGCCGTACCGGGCAGGGGGCGCCGCCGGCGGTCGTTCAAAAAGATCCTGGGGCAGCTCTGGGCGCGGCTGTCGGCGCCGCCGTCGGCTCGGCCATCGGCGGGGCGGTGGGCTCCGCCGTAAGCGCCGCCATCACGGCCGCCGCGGCTGCGACCTCCGTCGGTCCGGACGCCCCGCAGGCCGCCCCGCCTGTCCAGGACACTCCGGCGGACGCCGCGCCCGAACCGCCCGCCCGCGAAGAGGGATCCCCGCGGCCGAGCCCGATCGACTTTTCACTGCTGCCCGATGTGTCGAACGGGCTTTTTTCCTCCCGCGCCGACCATATTGTGGGGATCAATCTCCTGATCGGCTCGTCCTCCTACTCGCGCGGATTCGAGGTCGGAGGACTTGCGAACATCGAATCCCGGGACGTGACCGGGTTTCAGGCGGCGGGTCTTGCCAACGTCGTCCTGGGCAGGCTCACGGGATTCCAGGCGGCGGGATTGGTCAATTACCTGGGAGGGGAAGCCAGGTTCTTCCAGGCGGCGGGGCTCGTCAATGTCAGCGGCGGCCTTGCCGGTGCGCAGCTCGCCGGGCTCGGCAACGTGTCTCTCGGCGCGGCGCGCGGCGCGCAGGTAGCGGGGCTTTTCAACTGGGCCGATGTCGACGTGAACGGCGCCCAGGTTGCCGCCGCATTCAACTGGGGCCGCTCCGTATCGGGCCCCCAGATCAGCGTCGTCAACGTGGCGGACACCGTCAGCGGCGCGCAGGTCGGCGTCGTGAACATCGCCCGCCGCGTTTCAGGGACGCAGGTCGGCGTGCTCAACATTTCAGAGGAGATCGACGGGGTCCCCGTCGGCCTGGTCTCCATCGAGGCGAAGGGACGCCACGGAGTGGATCTGTGGGTGGACATGGCAGGGACGACCACGGCGGCGTTGTCCCTCGGCACCCGGCACATGTACACCATTTTCAGCGTGGGGTGGAAGCCGGGGCCTGACCCTTCGCTCTGGTCCCTCGGCCTGGGGCTGGGAGGACGCTCCAGCATCAAACCCTTCTACCTGGACTACGAGCTTTCAATGGTGACGGAGCGCCGGGGATTCCCGGACCTGGGCGTCTCCCCGATCGGCGCCCTGTTTCCGCGCGCGCGTGCCGCTGTCGGGCTGGAGCTTTTCGGCGGCGTTGCCCTCACCGCGGGAGCCGCCGTCCGGGTTCTCGTCCCGTATCTCTCCGATGGAATCAGCGGCGCGAACTCCTCCAAGACGGTATTTCAGCCGAGCCTGTTCGTCGGCCTGGGCATGAGCTTCTGAGAAGATAACGGGATATTATTTCCCCCGACCGTCTCATCGCAGTATCTTCATCCGTGTATATAGAAGATCCCCAGGCGAGTCCGCCTTCAGACTGGCAGCTTGTCCGCGGGTGGCTCACGCGCGTGTACAAGAGCCATCGGACGCCGTTTCTCATAGCCGCCCAGATCACCATCGCGCTCGTTGCCATCCTCGCTTACAACGCGCTCCGGCCGGTGCCGCAACGACTCACGCAGAGAGATATCGACGCGGCCGTGGACCGCTCTCTCGACAACGCGCCGCCCAAGCCCTCCAATGCTTCGGTCGCATATGATGTCATCCTGCCGTCCGTGGTGGCGGTGGAGGCCGTCGTGCCGGGAGAGGGGAAACCCCGCTCATCCCTGGGCGCCGGCGTCGTGGTGGTGGACACCGGCATCATCCTGACCTGCCTGCACGTGATCAAGGACGCTGCCTCGGTGAAGGTCGTGTTCTCGGACGGCACCGAGTCGGACGCGCAGGTGATGGCGCGGCAGCCGGAAAACGACCTGGCGGTGCTCAGCGCCACGACGTTACCGGATGACCTGAAGCCCGCGACACTCGTGAGCTCCGCATCCCTGCACGTCGGTGACGAGGTGATCGCGGTGGGCAACCCGTTCGGGGTCCTTTTTTTCGACCTCGGACGGCGTGGTTTCCGGCCTGGGCAGGCAGTACACCTCCCGTGAAACCGGGGCCACGCTGAAGAACCTCATCCAGTTCGATGCCGCCGTGAACCCCGGCAACTCCGGGGGGCCCCTGGTCAACAGGAACGGGGAAGTGGTGGGTATCGTCACATCGCTCCTGAATCCGACAAACCAGGACGTTTTCATCGGGATCGGCTTTGCCGTCCCAATCGACACGGCGGGTGGCGCAATGGGCTCATCGCCGATGTAACTTCACGGGGTACCGTGAAAGGGAGGCTTCATTATGGAAAGCATGCACATAGGGGCGGAAGGAGCCTACCTCGAGCAGGCGCGTCTCATGGAGCAGATCCTCTACGAGGTGAAGAAGGTCATCGTCGGTCAGGATCACCTTCTCGAGCGCGTCCTCGTCGCGCTCCTTTCTCAAGGCCACCTGCTCGTGGAGGGCGTGCCCGGACTGGCAAAGACGCTGACGGTCAAGACCCTCGCGGCGGTGATGAACGGGGTCTTCAAGAGGATCCAGTTCACTCCCGACCTCGTGCCCGCCGATCTCGTGGGCACGCGCATCTACAATCAGCGGACCGGGGAGTTCAGCACGTCCCTCGGGCCCGTGTTCGCCAACCTGCTTCTCGCCGACGAGATCAATCGCGCCCCTGCCAAGGTGCAGAGCGCGCTCCTGGAGGTCATGCAGGAGCGCCAGGTGACCATCGGCGGGGAGACCTTCAAGGTCGCGGAGCCCTTCCTCGTCATGGCAACGCAGAACCCCATCGAGACCGACGGGACGTATCCGCTTCCCGAGGCGCAGGTCGACCGCTTCATGATGAAGGTCCTCGTCGACTACCCCAGCGAACCGGAGGAGTTCGTGATTGTGCAGCGGATGACGGGCGCGCTGGCCCAGCCGGCCGCGGTGGTGACCACCGAACAGATCCTGCAGCTCCGCCAGGCCTGCGAGGGCGTATTCGTCGACCCCCTGCTCGTGCAGCATGCCGTGCGGCTTGCCGCTGCCACGCGCAGCCCGGAGACGCACGGCATCCCCGACATCGCCGCTACATCGTGTACGGCGCCAGCCCCCGCGCTTCGATCAATCTCGTCATCGCCGCGACGCGCGCTGGCGTTCGTGCGCGGGAGATCGTACGTCATCCCCCAGGACGTCACCGACGTGGTGCACGACGTGATGCGCCACCGCATCATCCCCTCCTACGAGGCGCTCTCGGACGGGGTGAGCACCGACGCGATCATCCAGAAGGTGATGCAGGCGGTTCCCGCTCCCGCGCAGGCCCTCCAGAGTCATGCCGCAGCCCTCTGATCCCGAGAGGATTCTCCAGCGGCTGGACTGGACCGTGATCCGCCGGCTGGACGGGCTGCTGCAGGGCGACTACCGGACCCTGTTCCGCGGCTTCGGGCTCGAGCTTGCGGAGCTGCGCGAGTACCAGCTCACCGACGACGTGCGGACCATCGACTGGTACGTGACGGCGCGGATGCAGACCCCCTACGTGCGGCAGTACATCGAGGACCGGGAGGTCACCGCATGGTTCCTCCTGGACATGAGCCCTTCGGTGGACTTCGGCACGGTTGCCACGGACAAGAGGAAGCTGCTCGTGGACTTCGTCGGAGTTCTTGCGCGCCTCCTCACGCGGCACGGCAACCGGGTGGGGGCCCTGATTTTCAGCGGTTCGCTGTCGCGTACCATCCCCGCGCGGGGCGGACGGACTCATGTCCTGCGCCTCATCCGGGAGCTGCAGGACCAGCCGCGGCTGCGGCGCGCGCCGCAGACCGATCTCGCCCTGCTTCTGGAATCCGCGCTGCGCATCATCGGCCGGCGTTCCCTGCTGTTCGTCGTATCCGACTTTCTCAGCGTGCCGGGCTGGGACAAGCCCCTGGACATGCTCACGCGCAGGCACGAGATCCTCGCCGTGCGGCTCTCGGACCCGCGGGAGTCGGAGCTTCCCGGACGTGGGCGCCATCGTGTTCGAGGACGCGGAAACGGGCGAGCAGCTCTTCCTCGACACGCATGACCGCGGCTTCAGGAGGCGGTTCGCCGACGCCGCGCGCAAGAGGCGCGAAGAGCTCGACAGCCTGCTCGCCCGCCGGGGCGTCGAGCTCCTCTCGTTGTCCACGGAAGGCGACATGGCGAAAGAAATCGTCCGCTTCGCAATTGAGCGCAAACAGCGGCGCGCGGCACCGGCCTCCCGCGCCGCGCTCGGCCTGCGGAGCGTGTCATGACATTCCAATGGATCTCGATGCTCTGGTTCCTCCTGCTCGTGCCGGCACTCGTGCTGTTCTACCTCTGGGCGCAGAGACGGCGGCAGAAGTACGCAATCCGCTACGCGAGCCTGATGCTCGTGAAGGATGCCCTTGGCCGCGGGCCCGGCTTTCGCCGCCACATCCCGGCGCTGCTGTTCCTGATCTCGCTCGCGGTCATGATTCTCGCGCTGGCGCGTCCGCTTGCCACGATTTCCCTGCCCTCGAACCGGGGCACGGTGATCCTTGCCATGGACATCTCGGGAAGCATGCGCGCGCAGGACATCAAGCCGAGCAGGTTCGAGGCCGCAAAAGAAGCGGCGCTCGAATTCGTAAACAAGCAGCCCCCTCGCGTGCGGATAGGAATCGCCGCATTCAGCGGGACCGCCGCGCTCGTCCAGGCACCGACCACCGCCCGGGAGGACATACGCGCGGCGATCGATCGTCTCATTCTCCAGCGCGGAACTGCCATCGGGAGCGGGATCCTGGTCGCCCTCGATGCCATTTCAGAGGAAGAGCAGCAGAAACAGCTCGCCGATCCCGCTTCGCCGACGGCGAACGATCCGCTGCTGCCTGCTCCGCCACCCGCGCCCGAGCCGGATCCGGTTCCCCCCGGGTCCAACAGCTCCGCGGTCATCGTCCTTCTCACCGACGGCCAGAACAACCAGGGACCGGATCCTTTGGACGCGGCCGAGAAGGCGGCCAACCGCGGCATTCGCATCTTCACCGTGGGCCTGGGAAGCGCGCGGGGAGACGTCATCGGCTTCGAAGGCCGCTCGTTCCGGGTGGGGCTGGACGAGGCCGGCCTGAAGAGGATCGCGCAGAACACGGGCGGGCAGTATTTCAAGGCGACCGACGCCGGAGAGCTGAAGAATATCTACAAATCCCTGAGCACCCGGCTGATCGTGGGAAAGGACCAGACAGAGGTCACGGCATTGTTTGCCGCAGCCGCGATGGCGCTGCTTCTGCTTGCCGGTACTCTCTCTCTCCTGTGGTTCAACCGGCTGCCTTGAAACCGCAGGGCCGCGGGTGCCTTTGCCGCCCGCATGCCGCGGGCCCGCGCCGCGGCGGCCCGCTCACATGATATCGTTCGCTGTAATGATCCTCCGCTGCAGGAGACCTTTTATGAAGGCATCGACGAGCGCGGCGTCGAACTGCGTGCCGCGATTCCGCGTGAGCTCCAGCACCGCCTTGCTTGCCGGGAGAGCCTTGCGGTACGGGCGGTTGCTGGTCATTGCGTGGTAGGCATCCGCGATGGCGATGATCCGGGCGAACAGGGGAATCTCGTCGCCCTTCAGTCCCCGTGGATAGCCCGAGCCGTTCAGGTGCTCCTGGTGGGCAAGAATGATGCCGCTTATCTCCCGATAGGATTCGAAGTGCCCCAGCAGGCTTGCCCCCAGCTCGGGGTGCGTTTTCATGATCTTCCACTCATCCTCGTTCAGCGGCGATTCCTTGAGGAGGATCCGGTCGGGTATGCCCAGCTTGCCGATATCGTGCAGGAGAAGCGAGTCCTTCAGCATGCGGTCCACGGGGACGCCGATGCCCTCCGCGATAATCGTGCCGAGGTACAGGACGTCACGCGAATGGCCCGCCGTGTTGAAGTCCCGGATCTCAAGCGACTGGGAGAAGCTCATGCTGAGCTCTTCCATCCGCGCGCCCAGCTCGGCTTCACGCGCCAGCGCCTGCTGGAGGTTTCGGGTCACGAGCAGGTTCCTGATGCGGGCGTCCAGCTCTCGAATGTTGATGGGCTTGGGCAGATAGTCGTCCGCGCCCTTCTGCAGCCCTTCCAGCTTCGATTCGAGCTCGGGCTTGGCCGTGATCAGTATCACCGGGATGTGGCGGGTCGTGTCGGTGGACTTGATGCGGCTCACGAGCTCGTAGCCGTCCATGCGGGGCATCATGATGTCGGACACGACGAGATCGGGGAGGTCCGTCTGCGCATGCTCCCAGCCGTCCAGGCCGTCGATGGCTGTTGCCACTTCATGCCCGAACCGGGAGAGCATCTTGCTGATATAGGCCCTGAGGTCGACGTTGTCCTCCACGAGCAGGACGCGGTCAGCGTTGCCGTTCCCGGCGTGCGCAGCGACCCGGCCGTCCCCTGCCCCGCGCTCGATCTGTCTCTTTCTCGATGAGCGCCAGGTCATCGACGGTGATCCGCGCCAGGTCCGATTCCCGCCGCGGCCTTTTCCTTCTGTCATCGCCGTCGAACTCTTCGGCTGGCTGCCGACGCTGGGGATCCTTCCGCCTGTCGATGAACGCATCCGGGGCGAGCTGGTCCAGGTTTGCGGGCAGCTCAACTCGAAACGTCGTGCCTCTTCTCTCTTCGCTCATTACGTTGATGCTGCCCTGCATCAGCTCCACCGACTCTTTGACTATGGTAAGCCCCAGCCCCGTGCCCTCGTATTTTCGCGTGCTCGAGGAATCCACCTGCTGGAACCTGTTGAAGATGTTCGCAAGATGCTGCGAGGGAATGCCGATGCCGGTATCCCGGACTTCCATCCATCGATTCCCGACCGTGGCGCCGACCCGGACAGTGATGGACCCGCTCTCCGTGAACTTGATGGCGTTGCGAATGAGATTGGTAAGAATCCGCTCCAGCTTCTCCGCGTCGAGATACGCGGGCCGCAGCTCGCCTTCCACCACGTAGCGGAGCTTCAATCCCTTGCGCTCCGTGACGTCCTGGAAGGTCGTCACAATGTCCCGCGCCAGCTCGTCGATATCGAGGTGCTTGAGACGAAGCTGCATCTTGCGCGCTTCGAACTTCGAGAAATCGAGCATCTGGTTGATCATGTCGAGCAGCTTCAAGCGCGTTGCGGTAGACCTGGCCGACGAGCGTTTGATGCTCGGGAACCAGGGGCCCGAGGTCTCCCTGGTACAGGCTCTGGATCGGCGACAGAATCGAGGTGAGAGGAGTGCGGACCTCATGGCTCACGTTGGCGAAAAATTGGGACTTCAGCGCGTCGAGCTTCTTCAGCTCCTCATTCGCGCGGGCAAGGTTGAATCGCCCGCTGAACTCGCGAAATCGCATCTGGGTGGCAAGCTGCGAGCTGAGGACCACCATAACGATCGTGGCGAGGAGAAAGAAGTTGTTGTTCAGGAATATGTCGAATCGTGCTCGATCCTCTGCAAGGAGAGGATCGGAACGATGATACATCGCGTAGAGAATCGCGCAAATCGGCCGCGGTCCTTCGCGCGTCGAGCGGGATGATGGAAATGAATGCTAGCAGACCAGGTTGACACCCGCATAGTACGTGCTGGCATATCCGCCCGACAAGATGAACCATCAGCATGATTCCCGAGCCACACAACAGGTACACCATCATAGCGAACGTCAGGGCATGCTCAATTCCTGTTTTTGTTCGCATCATCACGATAGATCAGCCCGTTGCCGAGCACGACGACACACCGGATCAGGAAAAAGACAAGAAGAAGCGCGGGATATGCGAAATAGTCGAGGATGAGAACAATAGGTAGAGGACACTTCCAACGATTGCGCTGAGGCGGGTGTCGCGGATCGGCTTTGTCCTTGGTTTCCGCCTCGAATTCGGCGCGCAAAGAGGATAGGTCGCTTGAGATAGCCGGACTCTCTGAGCCCATTGTCACCTTTCTACGATATTTTCGCGCACTATCCGGAAATACTGAGCGCGCAGGGTATTGCTTTCAGCATTATATACCCCTTCACATGCTCCCAGAAGCCCCGTTCAGGCTCCTTCTTGGAAGCATGCGCTGCCCTGATTCACGCATTCACCCTCCCGGAGAGCGTCACCAGAAGCTCGAAAAAATCTCCGACTGTCCGTATGTCGGCAAACAGTGTTTCATCAATCTTCACGCCTAACAGCTTTTCACAGCGTGGCGATGATTTCCATTCCCATCAGGCTGTCGATTCCCAGCTCTTCGCGAATCAGAACCCGATCATCCAGCTCCGCAACATCGATCCGAGAGATTCGGGAGACGATCTGTTTGATGTCGTTCTTGAAGAGCTCCGGGTTCCAGTTTTCCTGTAAATTACCCATGAACGATATTCCTCCTACAAGGCGCTGAATTGCCGTGGAATCTTGTACTCCGCCAGGATTTCCCGAAGAGAAGACTTCAGCCGTTTCGTCTTTTCCTCGAAGTCGATATGCCTGCTCACTGCCAGGTGCGCAAACAGGGAGTTGTTCTCCCACCCCACGCGCGCCTCCGCCACGTCCTTGTCCAGCCGAATGGCGCGGGCGATCTCTTCCAGGTCCACGAGATTGCCATTGATCTTGCGCGTATTCTTCAGCTCTTTCACGAACACGAGGTGGCCATCATCCATGCGCCCCATGTCACCGGTGCGAAACCAGCCGTCGCGATGCGCCTCTCCTGACTCGCGCGGCCTGCGGTAGTATGCGCCTGTCTCGTGCGGCGTCCTGATGAGTATCTCCCCGGACCCGTCAGGAGCCGACGCGTCGATCCGACACGTCACCTGGTCGCAGAGCGGGCCGACGGTCCCCGGCCGGGCTTCATTCCGCATATTGCGGCTGACGGGAGTGAACTCCGTCAGTCCGTATCCGTGGAGCAGGTCGATGGAAAATGCCCTCTTGAGATTCGCATAGCTATCCGGGGTCAGGATGCTTCCCCCCGAGACAAAAACCTTGAGTGAGGAAAGGTCGATCGCGGGGTCGCGCAGCCGATAGAGCAGCTCGTAGATTTCCGGCACGGAGGTGACATGCTCGATGCGGAAATCGCGAATGTGTTGAAAGAGGAGCCGCGGATGCATGGTATCGACAATGACGCTGGTCATGCGGTAGAGCAGGGGGACGAGGATGCACCCCACCATCGTGAAGATGTGCGCCATCGGGAGGATGATGAGCATCTTTTCTCCCGCCGATGCCTGCAGACCATCCTGCAGCACCCTGGCGCCGTGCAGGTATTGGGCATGCGACACCATGGCGCCCAGCGGGTACCCATGGCCCCGATACGTGTAGTTGATCGACGCGATGTCATCCGGGATGTCCTCCCGGGGCCGCACGCCTTCGGCGGTTTGGGACAGGGAGAGCTGCGTTCTCGGCGCGCGTGATGACTATGGTGTTCTTGAGGTACGGCGAAATATGCCGCAGGTGCGCCTTCTCGGCGATGACGGCCTGGGGCTGGGCATTGCAAAGATCTCGTTGAGCTCCAGGGACCGGTAGTCCATTTTCGCCAGCACGGGGATGGCGCCGATATGCAGCAAGGACAGAAAGATGGTGATGAAGTCAGTGGAGTTGTCGAGGAATATGGGGACCAGGTACTTTTTCCGAATCCCCCAAGCGGAGAGTTGACGGGCCGTCTCGAGGACTCTTCCGGAGAACTCCATGGGCGAGGTAGGAGAGGTCCCGTGAGCCTTGTCGACTTGAAGAAAAGCGGGCCAATCACCCCAATCGCGGAGAGATGCATTGGTGGCCTGCTCTATGCCAATCATAGATTCCTCTTTTATTAGAGTTAATTGGACTAACGACTATTATAGAAGAATCTAAGATAATGTCAATCTTTTTTTGCAATTGCAATAAGGGCCTGGGGCGGGTTCCCCATGGAAGGAAGCACCGTGATTTCGACGAATCCGGCGCCGGACAGCAGACTTGCCAGCTCTTTGGATGTGTAGAACTTGAAAAAGCCGTCCTCTTCCAGCTCGAAAAGTCCGGCGGCTTCGTTCAGCATTGCCCGGGCTCCGATCACGGCGCTCTCGTCGGCTTTCTCCCCGTCTTCCCGGCAGTTCGGGGTCAGCACTTTGCGAATGTAGTTGGTGAACATCGTGGAGATGTCGCTGTCGGGTTTCATTGTGGAGATGACCAGGACTCCTCCCGGCTTCAACATTCGATGGCATTCGGCGAGCGCGTAGTCGGGATTTTGAAGGTAGGAGATGAAGAGGCTTGCGACGATCCTGGTGTAGTGATTCTCGGGGAAACCAAGATTCAAGACGGTATCATAGTCGCCGAAGCTCAAGACCTCGAACAGAAGATCATCGGTCCGGAGGTTTTTGGAAGAAATATGCTTCGTTCTTCGGTCAGGCTTGATGTCCTGCTCCCCGAGCTTGTCCAGGAGGAATCGCGCCGCCCTGTTGAACTCCCCTACTGCTCGGAGCTCTTCGGGCTCAAGGCTCGCCTCAAGCACAGGTGTGACTTCCGGGTCCGAACCGCGCATCACGGCGTACAGCGCCGGGGACGCGTTTTCGATAAGCCGGTCCAGGATCCTGCCGGAAAGGCCCTCGATTCTGTTTCGGAGCGACTCGAGAGAGGGCGTATCCGATTCGATGAAACGCGCGACAGGGATGAGCCGATTCGGCTCCAGGTTTTTCTGGACATACCGGAAGCTGACGTCACGCAGACCGGGGTTCTTTACAACGATTTTTTCACACTTTGCCCGGGTCTTGTCCAGCGCATCCGGGACGAGATCAACGGCCGTGATTTCCCGCACTGAGATCTGCTCTCCGGCGCGCGCGATGAAGTCCAGCAGCTCCTCCAGAAAGATGCCCGTCCCGCAGCCAAGGTCGGCGATAACCTCCCCGCGGCCCAACGACAGGCATTTCGCCTGCGTTCTGAAGAAATCGGTGAACTCTGGAATGTTCCGATAGAAGTCGTAGCCAACCGCGTTCCTTTCGTTGCCGATCAGGTACCCGCGCCAATATTCCGTGAGAGGGGGGGCGGCCAGGCTCTGGAGCCGCTCGCGCTCGGCGGTGAGCAGGCGCATCATCTCTTCGTTCCATGGGTGGCGCGCCACGATCTTGCGGCCGTGCAGCATTTCATAGATGGAGCTCGTGATCAGCTTGAAGGTCTGTATCGCGTCGTCACTGGTGCGCAGGTTGTGCCCTGTGGGGATTTCGAGCAGCTCGCGGCTTCCGCGTGCCTTGACCGACATCAGGTCTTTGACCTCATCCATGTCCACCCACTTGTCGTGCACGCCGTAGATCCAGAGCGCGGGAACTGCAATCCGCGACATGTCCAGGCGCGCGTCGGTCAGGAAGGCGTATTTTCTGTCTACCAGATCGGCGGCGGTGATGTCCATGTCGATCAGGTGCCCGAGCAGCCCGATGATGCCGCTGCGAATTCCCAGGCGGTAATTGCTGATGATGTCGATGCCGCCGAGGATGTTGCGGAGAGTGGTCTGCGCGGCGGGGACCCCCATGACGCTGACCCAATAGTCAACGCCGGCGTCCTCGTCCCGGCTCAGGAGCCGGCGCACATCGATGGCGGCCATGCTGAAGGAGACGACGATCACCTTTTCAGCGATGAAGTACGGGTTATCGCGGACAAAGTCGAGGGCAGCCTCGAGATCGCCGAGCCCCTGGCTGATCCTGTAGGAGAGCATTTCGTACCCGCGCTTGGGGTGCGTCTCGTCCTGATGGCTTTCGCCCGGACGATTGATCCCGTCATAGCGGAGCGTCACGATATTCTTTTCCTCGCTCCAGAAGCTGGCGAGCAGGGTTGCCACGAGGGGCGAGAATGCTTCCTTTTTCTTCCCGTACGCGGAGGGCACGATGACGACCGGGGCTTTGACTCGGAGCTCGGTTGCGTTGAGGAGGCCGCAGATTTCGTGGCCTGCCCGGTCGGGGAAGCGTACGAAATGAGACTCGATGTGTCTTTCAGGACCCCGAGGACCGTCAGTGCGAGAGTTTCCTTCTTCCCATTTTTCAGCCGGGATGCGCCGGAAGCGCACCGCGTGTCTCCTGATTCCCGCCTCCACACCGACCTGGAGCACAACGCCTTCGGGCGAAGGCAGGGCTTTCAGGTGCCGGATCTGGCCTTCGCTTCCCAGTCCCCACCTGTCATCCACGGTGTAGTGCAGGTTTTTTCCTTTCTGGAAGA
The DNA here is from genome assembly GCA_963820435.1 of uncultured Spirochaetota bacterium. GTDB lineage: Bacteria > Spirochaetota > Spirochaetia > SZUA-6 > Fen-1364 > Fen-1364. The sequence continues at coordinate 296,519 of CAWGAC010000019.1, forward strand.
GCGCCTGGGATTCGGCGGGAAGGTGAAGCTCGCAGAGAAATCCCCTGCGGCTGATATCGATCAGTGTCCCCTCGAACGTATGCCCGAGTATGCCGAGCCTTGCGCGGGAGGCGTTCTGGAGCGGCTTTCTCTGGTACGATCTCTTGTCCGAGCGGTATACGACGCCGGGAAATGGGAATATGAGGAGCTCGTCACTGGCGGAGGCGGCTCCCGCCTTGAAGTAGTAACTGGCCTTCTTCCAGTAGAAGCTGAAGTAGACCGTCGCCCCCGGCTTGAGAGTGCCCGCGGCAAGCTCGCTGCCTGGTTTGATCGCGAACCGCTGCAGGCCCGGGTCAACGCTTTCGAGTTCGTGCTCGAGGATGGTGAAGGAACCTTCCACAAGGGTGCTCAGGCGTATGCATCCTGTTTTCAGGGACTGCAGGACGTCACCAATCAGGACCGGATCAGCGATCCGGGACTCGGGTTCCATCATTTTGGAATGAAGATGCTCGTGCAGGCCGCGCATCGCGCTCCCCGAGGAGCAGGCGACGATGAGGTTCCGCAACCTGCTTTCCTCGGTCTCTTTCATGGCGGACAGCCGTACGCCCGCGGTCAGAGAGCCGCGGAACACATTCTCGATCACATACACGACGGTTCCCGGGAGGCCCAGGCGACGTTCGTCGCCCGGAATGCCAACGCTCAGCCTGATCGAGTCTCCCTGTTTCAGGTTTCCGCGAAAGCTCAGAAGCATTCCCTCGGTGGAGAGATTGTCGATGGAAAGAACGCGAAAGGCGGGGTTGTCGACCGTGACATCGTCCAGGTGGCAGGAGGTCCGGGGAAGCTGGCGTGCATCGTCCTGGCTCGGCTGGGTATCCTGGATGAACTTCTCGATGAGCAGGAGCTGGGCATCAGCTTCATAGAGAAACTCTACGCCCAGGACTTGGTCACCCTCGACATCTTGATCCGAATTGCGAATCAGCCGGCAGGGCAGTTCGACGCGCTCACCGGAGCCGGGGATCTGAAAAGCAATGCTGCGGATCGAATCATGAGACGCCGGCAGCCTGACAACGACCTGCATTCCGCTCGCGCTGACGTTGACGGAGGTTCCGGAGAACGTGTACGAGCCTGATGTGAGCTCAACCGTGTCGCGGTGACGGACGCGCGTGTGCTTTCTCTTATTTGTTGCCATGAGCTGTGCTGCCTGGACGCGATCCTATACGGAGGCAGCACGACGCGCAAGCCGGGAACGCACGCCGCCCCTACTTCCTGTTGATGCTGATGCTTCCGCTGATCGTACCGGCATCCACGCTGGCCGCCCCGGCGCCTATCTTCCCGTCCAGCCGGTTGTTCTTCTGTTCGGAGATCGTGACGGGGAAATCACAGGAAACGCGTCCGCTCACCGAATGGAGGGAGATTTTCGCGTCCAGGCCGGGGAACGCATTCAGCGTGACCGAGCCGGAGACCGTGCTCAGCCGTGCGGAACCCCCTTTGTCCAGGGAGTCGATGTCACCGTCAATCGAGCCGGTGACGGTGCGCGCGTTGAGCAAGGCGCCATCCGATGCGAACTGGATCTGGCCGCTCGTGCTGGACGCGCTCAGGTTGCGCGCGCGGCTGGTGGAGACGGACCCTGAGATCGTGCTCAGGCTCTGATCGATGCCGGGCAGGACGTCGTGCACGGTGATGCTTCCGCTGACGGAGTGCGCATCGATGAGCTTCACTCCCCGCGGGAATCGCGACCTGGAATGAAATGGTGCCGGTGGGAAAGAAGAAACGAGGCTCGTGCTTCTCCTCCACGACAAGGCGATTGCCCTCTTTGCGGATCTCGACATGGACATTGTCGGCCGCATTGCGGAACAACGCGGTCTTCACGGAGTGCACGTTCACCCCGGCGGCGGAGGTCCCGCTGATCTCGATGGAGCCGGCGATGCTGCGCACCTCGATCTCCGCGAAGTCTCCCGTTACCTTTTCGTCCTTCTCTTCCCGAACAGGGCCGCCGATGGAGAGCTGCGGGTTTGCCCAGGAGCCGCGCAGCTCGGGAATCGACCATCTGAAGTCGAACATCCGGCCCTGCGCGATGACGACCACGCTGCCGATGACGATGAGGATCACGATGACCCCCAGCGTGATCCCGAGGATATCGATGGGGCTAAGTCTTGTCCGATTCATTCATCTTCTCCAATTCACGTTTCGCCATCTTTTCCACCAGGCTGCCGGACTGGTAGAGGAATGCGGAGAGGAAGTGAGAGACGACGCCGATTCCCCATCCGAACGCCACCCAGAGCCACCACTGATACCGGGGCCCGTCGCTCGCATACGCGAGGTTGTTGACGATGGCCAGGCCGATAATGACGACCAGGTAGCTGATTGCATGCCGGATAAACGCCAGCTTGCGCTCCGCGATCTTGTGCGCCAGCTCGAGCTTCGCATTGAGGTCAGACATGAGATCCTCCTTGTACTGTGGTCGCCATGAATGTCACGGGGTACCGTGACCGCTATGAAACCCCGCGGGAGACGATTTTCGTCCCTGGGTTGGGTGTTTGTCGATTGACAATGCCCGACCGGTGCGCCTAACATCGCGCCCATGAAAGCTCTAGTGCGGCTTCGGTCTATTTTGCATCCCCGTCTTTTCGCACGATCTCCAGGGTAAAGTTGGAGGCCAGCGCGGCGAGCGCTCCCACCGCGGCCAGCACGGGCGCAATCAAGGCCCCGACCACGCCTAATGTGAGCGGAATCTCCATGTAGGGTGTGCCCTTGTCGTCCTTGATGATGATCCTGCGGACATTTCCCTCGTGGACGATGTCTTTGACCTTTTTGAGCAGCTCTTCACCCTTGACCTTGAACTCATTCCCCTTATCTGGTTCCATATGCGCCTCCCCCGACAGAAAAGCATAAACGCTCGGTCCACTGGCGTCAAGGAACGTGACGGTCCGCCGGCGCGCCACCATGCGGCCGGCTCTACGCGGACTTCCCAAGCCGGTCGCCCTCGGGTATAACCAACGGCATGCGCGACGGATACCTTCTGGGCATCGACGTGGGGAGCTCCTCGATCAAGGCGGCCCTGCTGGACGCGGGCACCGGCGTGGTTGCGGGAGCGGCAACCTCCCCGAAGAAGGAGCTTGCCATCGAGGCAAAGCGGCCGGGCTGGGCCGAGCAGGACCCTTCGATCTGGTGGGAGAACATCCTTGCGGCGGCCGCGGAGCTCAAGGCCTCGACGGGGAAGGCGTTCGACGCGGTCCTGGGAATCGGGATCACCTACCAGATGCACGGCCTGGTGATCGTGGACAAGGCGGGGAAAGTCCTGCGGCCCTCCATCATCTGGTGCGACAGCAGGGCGGTGCAGACAGGCGAAAAGGCGTTTCGCGGCATCGGCGAGCAGACCTGCCTGTCACGTCTGCTCAACTCCCCCGGCAACTTCACCGCGTCCAAGCTGGCGTGGGTGAAGGAGAACGAGCCGGATATCTTTGCCCGCGCCGCAAAGTTCATGCTTCCCGGGGACTGGGTGGCCCTGCGCATGACCGGCGAGATTCGCACCACTCCTTCAGGGCTTTCAGAAGGCATCCTCTGGGATTTCTCACGCCAGGGACTGGCCGAGCTGGTGACTGGAATGGTACGGGATTCCAAGCGCTATGATCCCCGAAACCTCGCCCACATTCTCCGTGCAGGGGGCGCTGACGGCTGAAGCGGCTGCCGCGCTCGGGCTGAAAAAGGGTACGCCAGTATCCTATCGGGCGGGTGACCAGCCGAACAACGCCTTTTCCCTCAGCGTCCTCGATCCCGGGGAGGCTGCCACCACCGCGGGAACCTCCGGCGTGGTCTACGGCGTCACCGCTGCGCCGGCGCACGACGCGGCATCCCGGGTGAACACATTCGTCCACGTCACGCATTCAAAGGAGAATCCTCGTTACGGCGTCCTCATGTGCGTCAATGGGACCGGCATCCTTTACAGCTGGATCCGGCGCCTCCTCGTGGGGGACTCGGGAGCAGTCCCCTATGACGAGCTGAACAGGGTTGCCTCGGAGGCGCCGATCGGGGCCGACGGGCTGCTCATTCTCCCTTACGGAAACGGCGCGGAAAGGACGCTGGAGAACAGGAATCCGGGCGCATCGATCCTGGGGCTGGACTTCAACAGGCACGGAATCCCTCACCTCCTCAGGGCGGCACAGGAAGGGATTGTTTTCGCGCTCCAGTACGGCCTCGGGATCATGAGAGGCATGGGGGTTGAAGCGAACACCGTGCGCGCCGGTCACGCAAACATGTTCCTCAGTCCTCTGTTTCGCGACGCATTTGCCAGCGTGACAGGAGCCAGGGTGGAGCTTTTCAGCACGGACGGCGCCCAGGGCGCCGCGCGCGGCGCAGGTGTGGGAGCAGGTGTGTACACCACGATGAAAGAGGCTTTTATCGGGCTCAAGGCGGTGCAGATTGCCGAGCCTGATCTGTCGCAGAGATCCGCCTATCTTGAGTCCTACGGACGGTGGGAAGAGGAGCTGAAAAAGATACTGCGCTGAGGGGGCGTCAGGAAAGAGGGACGCCTGCGTTCAGGGGGTGTTCCTTCCGACCTGCCCCGATGATTTTTTGTCCGTTCACGAACACGTATTCGATGCCCGAAGGGGCCATGCTGGTTTCGCTGGTCGTCGTATTGTCCCGCACGTTTTCCCAGTCGAAGACCGTGATGTCAGCAGGGAATCCTTCCTTCAGCAGACCGCGGCCGGCAAGCCCGAAACGCTCGGCCGTTGCGCCGGTCATCTTGCGCACGGCCTCCTCCAGCGGCAGCAGCCGGCGTTCGCGCGCAATCTGGAGCAGCCGCGGGAAAGCCCCGTAGGCGGAAGGATTCTGCACCCCCGTCCGCTCCACCCAGGCGTCCGTCATGAAGAGCGCGGCAGGGTGCCTCATCAACGCTTCGACGATCCTGTCATTGCTGTACCGGTGGCAGAGCACCCGCGCGCGGCCGCGGCTCCGCCGCGAGATATCCATCAACGCCTCGACGGGGTTCATCCTGCGCACGCGCGCGATCTCGTGCAGGAACTTGCCGTTGTAGTCCGCGAGGTCGCTGTCCAGCGTATCGGTCACCTGGATGTCCGATGGCCCGAAGCCGAGAAGCCGTTCCACCCGCTGGATCTCCCTTTTCTGCTGCCGGACCGACGCGGCATCCTCGTAGGCGGCCGGACCCTTGGCGATGAACCACGGGGACAGCATGATGCTGATCACCGACGCCCCGCAGTGAAAGGGGTAAGCGTCGAAGCGCACGTCGACGCCTTTGGCGATGGCCTTTTCGATGAGCTCCAGGACGGTGTCCGCCGTCCGCCACGTACGGGAGCCGACGAAAATGAGATGCGAGATCTGGAGACGCACACCGGTGCGCCGGGCAAGGTCCAGCATTTCGCGCAGGGCAGCGACATTGTGCGGCTCTCCGAAGGTCCGCAGGGGGTATCCGGGGGCAAGGGCGGAAAGGGCGCGCATGTGAACCGAGAGGATTTTGCCTTTCTTTTTCACCAGAAGGGCGACTTCCTTGATTTCATCCGGACTGGCGAAAAGACCTGGTTCGTATTGAAGCCCGAGCGAGACCCCGCGGGCACCCTGATCCATGGAGTTTTCAAGAAGCCACAACAGCTCCTTGGTCTCATAGGGATGCAGGGGAGACGGGACGTTGCCCCGGATGGAAGCGCGGGTCGAGCCATGCCCGACGAGAAGGGCGAGATTGTGGCTGGCGCCGGATGAGGCTATGCGCGCAAAAAAGTCGCTCACCGAATCCCACTCGATTTTGAGAAATCCGTTCCTGAGGAGATTGCTCTCCGCCTGTCCCTTCCAGACGCTTTTCTCCCTGAAGCCGGCAGCGGATGCGCCGCAGTTTCCCGCCACCACGGTCGTAATGCCTTGCGCAAGGAAAGGGTATTTCAGCTCATCGTGCCCTTTTATGGGAATGTGCCAGTCAAGGTGGGAATGCGCATCGATGAATCCGGGCGCGATGACCTTGTCCGCGCAGTCGATCACAATGCCCGCGGTCCGAATGGGGCGGGGTGATATGCGCTGGATCTTGCCCGACCGGATCAGAATATTGCCGGAAAAAGGCGCGCCGCCCGTGCCGTCCACAAGAAGGCCGCCTTTGAGAACGATATCCTGCTCTCTGCCCGCGGTGCCGTGCGCCATCGCGATACCATTGATACCACACCGGCAGGAGAATTGACAGTCGGAAGAGGATCGCGCATCGTGGCAATCATGATCCTCGTGGTGGGCGCGGTGGCAATCGACATGATCGCCGTGCGGGAAAAGTTTCTCGAGGGCACTTCGAACCCGTCGGACATCAAGCTCGGCCTCGGGGGAGTGGGCTATCGCATTTTCAGCAATCTCGACGCGCCGAAGCGGTTCATCACCGCCCTGGGGGCGGACCCGATCTCGCAATGGGCGCGTCAGGCGCTGGAGGCTGACGGCGATGTCGCCCTCCAGACAGTGAAAGGCGGGGACGCCGGACCCCCGCTGTACCTCGCGCTCATGGAAAGCGGGAGCCTGAAAGTGGCTGCCTCCGATTTCCGCATCGTGGAGCAGTCCCTCTCCGCGGACTTCGTGATCAGCAGGCTCGGCGATATCGGGCAGGGGGATTTCCTTGTCCTGGATGCGAACCTCTCTCCACGGCTCCTCGCGGACCTGGCGCGCCGGTACGCGGACCGCACGCGCCTGGTCTTCGAGCCCGTGTCTGTGGAAAAAGCCCTGCGGCACGTGGAGGCGCTTCATGATCTGTACCTCCTCACCCCGACGGTCGAGGAATTGCGCTCTCTCACATCAGATGTTCACGCATTCATGGCGGAGCGGCGCATTCTGAATATCCTGGTGACCCGCGGGAGCGAGGGGGCGCAATTGTATCGTACGGAAGGCGGTCAGGAGGACTTTCCGCCGTCCGCGGTCGTGCGGGCGCAGGATACCACGGGAGCAGGCGACCTGCTGCTTGCCGCGCTGCTTTCACGGCTGCATGCAGGGGAGGAGATGGCCGCCGCCGTGCGCGGGGCAATGTCTTTTGTGGAGGGAAGGCTCCAGCGAGGCGCTTTGTGAATGACCTTGTGAGACTGTCCTCCGAAGTGGCAGATGCGCTGCGCGCGCGCAGGCCGGTTGTTGCTTTCGAATCGACCATAATAAGCCACGGCATGCCTTACCCGCGCAACGTGGAAACGGCGCTTGCCGGGGAAGCCCTTGCGCGCGAGTGCGGCGCCGTGCCTGCGACAATCGCCCTCCTTGACGGCAAAATCGCGGTCGGCCTGGACAGGAAAGAGCTGGAGAGACTGGGCACGGAGAAGGGCGTGCTGAAGGCGTCACGGCGCGATCTTGCCTGGGCGCTCGCTGCCCGAAAAACCGCGGCCACCACCGTGTGCGCCACGATGATTGCCGCACGGCAGGCCGGTATCGACGTGTTCGCTACGGGCGGCATTGGAGGCGTGCATCGCGGAGCATCGGACACCTATGACGTCTCGGCGGACCTGGGCGAGCTGGCCGCCACCTCCGTATGCGTGGTTTCAGCAGGCGCCAAGGCCATCCTCGACCTGCCGAAGACGCTCGAGATGCTGGAGACCCTGGGCGTGCCCGTGGTGGGATACGGCACTTCCGAGTTTCCCGCCTTCTATTCCCGGTCCAGCGGCCTTGGCCTTTTCCTCAGGGCTGATTCCCCCGGGGAGATCGCGCGCATGCTTCGCGTGCAGCGTTCACTCGGATTCCCGCAAGGCATCCTGGTGGCAAACCCGGTCCCCATTGAATGGGAGATCCCGAGGGCCACGATGGACGCATGGATCGGGCAGGCGATGAAAGACCTGGAAATCCAGGGGGTCCGCGGAAAGGAAGTGACGCCATTCCTTCTTTCACGGATCGTCGATCTCTCCGGCGGCGCGTCCCTTGAAACCAATATAAGGCTGTTCCATAACAACGTACGCCTGGCCAGCCGCATCGCAGCCGAGTGTGTGCGGGAATAACAGCGCCCCGCGGTCATGAATATTCGGGCGCGTATCGATTTATTCATCCTCGATTTTCGCCCGCCGCGCCTTGCGCCGGAGAATTCTCTCGCTTATAGTAAAAGGGCACGCAGGCAGGAAGACAAGGAGATACACACATGGCTGAACTGAATCCCTTCAAGATTGCGCAGAAACAACTGGACACGGCGGCGGCGACACTTGGACTGGACGAAGCGACCCATCAGCTCCTGCGCTGGCCCCAGCGCGAGCTGCAGGTGTCGTTCCCCGTCCGCATGGACGACGGCTCCGTCAGGATCTTCCATGGCTATCGCGTCCACTACAACGGCGCGCGCGGCCCCACCAAGGGCGGTCTTCGATGGCACCCCGACGAGACCATCGATACGGTGAGGGCGCTCTCCGCCTGGATGACCTGGAAGACGGCGGTCGTGGACCTCCCCCTCGGCGGCGCCAAGGGCGGCGTGACGTGCAATCCCAAGGAGCTTTCCGCGGCGGAGAAAGAGAAACTCGCCCGGGCCTATGTCCGGGCAGTCGGACGATTCCTGTCTGAGACGGGCGATGTGCCGGCTCCCGATGTGTATACCACGCCGGACATCATGGCGTGGATGATGGACGAGTACGAGACGATCATCGGCACGCACAGCCCCGGCGTGATCACCGGCAAGCCCATTGCCCTCGGCGGGTCCGCGGGCCGGGGCGACGCCACGGCGCGTGGCGGCATCTATGTCACTCGTGAGGCTGCCTTGAAGCTCGGGCTGGATCTCAAGGGCAAGACCATGGCCATCCAGGGTTTCGGAAACGCGGGCCAGTACGCGGCGTCCCTCGGAGAGGAGCTGCTCGGCCTCAAGCTCGTGGCAGCATCGGACTCTCAAGGCGGGGTGCACAATGCGCGCGGAATCGACGCGAAGGCGCTCGCCGACCACAAGAAGCGCACGGGCAGTCTCAAGGGCTTCCCCGGCGCGGAGAGCATCACCAACGAGAAGCTGCTGGAGCTCGACGTCACGGTCCTGTTCCCGGCGGCGCTTGAAAACTCCATTACGGACAAGAACGCGGACCGGATCAAGGCGAAGATAGTCTGCGAGCTGGCCAACGGTCCCACGACGCCGGAGGCGGACGTCATCCTTTTCAAGAACGACGTGTTCGTCATTCCCGACTTCCTGGCCAACGCAGGCGGGGTGACCGTGTCGTACTTCGAGCAGGTGCAGAACGCGTACAACTACTACTGGAATCTCGACCTGGTCTACAGCAGACTCGACGAAAAGATGACAAAGGCTTTCCAGGACGTGTACGCAATGCATGAACGGCACAAGAGCAACATGCGGGAAGCCGCGTACCTCGTATCCGTGAGCAGAGTGGCGGAAGCTTGCAAGCTTCGCGGCTGGGTGTGAGCGAGCGCAGGGGTCCGTCCACTCTCAGCCCTGTCAAGGGCTATCGTCTCTTTCGCACCATCGCGCGCTATCCCGAGCTCCTGCCCCAAATGCGCAGCACTTTCCTGGACGTGCTGGCCGATCGCGGCGTCATTACCCGGGAAGGCCTCGCCGCCCTGGCGGGAGAGCAGATGCGCGCGGACGGTGTCGAGGACACCGAGCCCAACCGGGCGGAATACACCGATGCGCTCATCGACCTCTTCTTTGCCAACACGGTAAGCCCCGAAGAGGCGCAGAACTGGGTCAATCTTGTCCGCAAGAGGGACAAGTGCCAGGAGCTGGGCCGGGTGGTGGCCAGTGACGGCGCCTCCTCGGAGACGATCTGGCGCGCCTTGCGGGAGTTCTGCGACATACCGAAGGGGGAGCTGTACATATCACGAGAGGAGGCGGAAGGCATCCGGGTTTCGCTGCTCTCGCACTACATCTCCAGCCAGCTCCCCTTCATCGGGATCGCCAAGAACCACGTCACCATCCGGGACATTGACGCGGTGCTGGGCCACACGATCGGGCACGTGGCCTATCCGGGCAAGCTCGGGGGCAAAGCAGCCGGCATGATCGTTGCCCAGAAGATTCTCCTGCCCATCCTGACTGAGCGGGACCCGGATTTCGAAAAATACATCGCGGTTCCGGAAACCTGGTACGTCAGCTCAGGTGTATTCTCCGATTTCATCGACCGAAACCATTTCTACGGCTTCCATACGCACAAGTACCGCGACAGGGAGGCGATCGACGAGGAGTTCAAGCGCGTCGGCGGAATGTTCGAGAAGGCATCCTTCCCCGCGGACGTCCTGGAGGAGTTCAGGATGCTCATCCGCCAGATCGGCGAGCACCCCATCATTGTGCGTTCCTCCAGCTACCTCGAGGACAGCTTCGGCCTCGCGTTCTCGGGCAAGTACCAGTCGGTCTTCCTTGCCAATCTCGGGAATGAGGACAGGCGGCTGGCTGCATTCCTCCAGGGTGTGAAGACCGTCCTTGCCAGCATGTATGGACCCGATCCCATCATCTACCGCAGGGACCACGGCCTTCTCGATTACAACGAGCGCATGGCCATGATCGTGCAGAAGGTGGTGGGCCGCAGGTTCGGTGACTGGCTCTTCCCCCTGGCAGCCGGCGTGATGTATTCATCCAACACGTGGGCCTGGAACCCGAAGATCAGGAAGGCGGACGGCCTGGTGCGGCTCGTGTTCGGGCTGGGCACGCGCGCCGTGGACAGGGTGGGGGGAGATTATCCGCGCATGGTTCCCCTCAGCCATGCCCTGCTCCGTCCCGAGGTCACCGCCGAGCAGATCTACAAGTATTCGCAGAAAATGGTGGATGCCATCAACCTGCGGTCGGGCACATTCGAAACCGTGGATTTCCGGACACTCGCGGCCCAGACCGCGCATCCCGATCTCTTCATGGCGGTTTCCCTTGCCGCGGACGGGGAGATGCGCGCCCCGCTCTTCAAGACTCAGGAATTGCCGCCCGCTTCACTTTGTCTCACCTTCGAGAACTTCCTTTCCCGGTCGGCCTTTGTGCCGATTGCAAAGAAGCTGCTGGCCACGGTGCAGGCTGCCTATGGAAGGCCCGTCGACATCGAGTTCGCCTGGGACGATGAGAAGTTGTACATCCTTCAGTGCAGGTCACTTTCCCTGCGACGGGAAGTGGATCGGGTCGTGATTCCCACGGGCGTACCGGAGGCGGAAAAGCTCTTTGTCACACACTCGGGGCTTTCCAGCGCCTCGATCCCCGATATCGAGTACGTGGTGTATGTAGATCCTCGCGCGTACGACCGGCTGGACAGCGTGGAGAAGAAGCACAGGGTGGGGTGGGCCGTGGGCCAGCTCAACCAGCGCCTGGCCGGCAAGCGCTACGCGCTTCTCGGTCCCGGCAGGTGGGGGAGCAATGACATCAACCTCGGCGTGAGGGTCACCTACTCGGACATCAACAACACGCGGCTACTCGTGGAAATCGCATTTGCCCGGGACGGCTATACTCCCGAGGTCTCCTATGGCACGCACTTCTTCCAGGACCTCGTGGAGGCGGATATCGCCATCATGCCTCTGTATCCCGACACGCCGGGGAACATGCTGAAGGAGGAGCTCCTGCTCGGCTCGGAGAACTCCCTTGCGCGAATCGATGCCGGGCTGAAGGATCTTGCAGGCGTAATCAAGCTCCTGCACGTGCCTTCAGTCAGGCAGGGAAACCTCCTGCATGTCTACCTCGATGCGGAATCACAGGAGGGAACGGGTCTTTTCGGGCCGGCAATGTCTGTTCCGCCGCACTAATGTCACGGGGTGCCGCGGTCCCTGAACTCCGTGACACTACTGCGGCCGGACGAATACGGCCACTTCCCAGAGGCCGCGCAGGAACCTGCCGCGGCGCTCCAGCCCGCCCGCGTGCACGCTGGCTTCGATGAGGGGGCGGCGGTGCACAAAATTGCGGAATCCCGATCTCTGAGCCACTCGGACCAGATTGAGGAATGCACTGATGAGCCTCGTCAGCCAGGTGTCCCGAGGGTAGACGAAGGCGAGAATCCTTCTGGCTTTTCTCGCGGACAGCTCGACGAGCGCCCGTGCATCACTGTAACAGCATATGACCCTGTCCAGCGTGACGATGTCCGCGTCTTCGAGGCTGTCGGCAATCTCGACAAAGTTGCCGTGACGGTACGACACGCGCGCGTCGAAACCTCGACTCGCCGCCTCCTCCCGTGCCGCGGTCAAATACGCTGAAGAGGCGTCGATGTCGACCGCCGAACGGGCGCCCGCGGACAGGAGCTCAACCTGGACGGCCCCCACGCCGCCCCCGATGTCCAGGAGCGTGAGGCCCTGCACTCCTTCTGCAACGATCTTCTCGACGAGCAAGCGCGTGGTGGCGCGGGCGCCTTTCTGCTGGAACTGCCTCAATTCCTTCGCGGCCAGTTTCCTGTCGAAGAGCTCTTCAATACCGATACACTGAGGGCAACTCATCGATTGCGGGGGCGGGGGCCGGCGGTGCCCGGCCCTGAAGGGCCGGGCGTCCGTTGCGGGCGATTACTTCTTGTCGGGCATCGAGATCATGCCGTCCCAGCTATTCAGCACTTTTCCTTCCCGAGCTTCCGCTTCCGAGAACCAGTGCGCCGTGACGGTCTTGAGCTCTGTAAAGAATCGAACCGCGTCTGCGCCCATGGTGTGCAGGTCACCGAAGAATGAGTTCTTGTGACCGGTGAACCCGAAAATGCCCAGCGGCACGGGTATCCCCACGTTGACGCCTACCATGCCCCCGTGGCTCCTCTTGGAGAACTCCCGCGCATAATACCCGTTCTGCGTGAAGATCACCGAGCCGTTGGCAAACTCGCTTGCGTTCATGAGCGCAAGCCCTTCCTCGAAGTCCTTCACGCGCTTCACGCACAGCACCGGGCCGAAGATTTCACGGTCCCCGATGGTCATGCCCGGCTTCACGTGATCGAAGAGGGTGGCTCCGAGGTAGAAGCCTTTTTCATATCCCTTGACGCACACTTTGCGGCCGTCCAGCACGAGCTTTGCGCCTTCCTCGACACCCTTCTGGATCCAGTTCACGACCGACTGCTTGTGCTCCGCGTTGACAAGGGGACCGAGCTGGCTGGTCTTGTCGTACGCGGGGCCTACCTTCAATTCCGACATCACCTTTGCCAGAACGGCGACAAGCTTGTCGGCTATCGCTTCCTCGACGACGACAACGGGAAGCGCCATGCAGCGCTCTCCCGCGCATCCGCACGCGGAATTCACAATGCCCCGCGCGGTCCTCTCCAGGGCGGCGTCCCGGAGAACGAGGGCGTGATTCTTTGCTTCCGTCAGGGCCTGCACGCGCTTCCCGTTTGCAGCGGCCGTGGCGTAGATGTGCTTGCCGACCGACGTCGAGCCGACGAAGCAGACGCCCTTTATGTCGGGGTGCCGGAGGAGGATCTCCGCTTCGTTCCGCGAACAGGTGACCAGGTTGATCACTCCCTTGGGAAGGCCGGCTTCCTCCCAGAGGTCCATGATCCGGATGGCCGACTGGGGAACAAAGCTTGCCAGCTTCAGCACCAGCGTGTTCCCCGTGGCGATACAAATGGGCGCAACCCATCCCATGGGAAGCATTGCAGGAAAATTCCAGGGCACTATCCCGGCAAATACGCCGAGGGGCTCCATGTACTGGGTGGTGTCATAGCCCACCGTGGCGTTCATGAGGGCAGGACCCTTCATCAGGTGGGGGATGCCGCAGGCGAACTCCACGAGCTCGGTGACCTTGATGGCGTCTCCCATGGCCTCATCCAGGACCTTGCCGTGCTCTTTGGCAACCAGCATGGTCAGCTCGTCCAGGTGCTTGTCCAGAAGGCTCTTCATGCGGAAGAGCACCTGCACGCGCTTGCTCGGCGGCGTGTCCGACCACGCGGGGAACGCGGCGGCGGCGGCCGCAATGGCCTCCTCGACCTCCGCGGGGGTGCACTGGGGGGCCTGCGCGATGACTTCTCCAGTCGACGGATCGTAGCAATCCATATATTTAGCGGTTTTGGATTCCTTCCAACCACCCGCGAAATACCTTAATTTTGGGGCTGTCTGGGTCATATGAATCTCCTTGATCTTGGGGGTTGCTCACACAGTACCACCAACCCGGAATTCCGTCAATGCGTGGGTGCGATCCGCGGATCGAGAGTACCCGCGCGACGTTTTTCTACCTGGGCTGGATCTTCAGGAGCTCCCGTGTCCCTTTCAGAGCGGGATTGACCGAAGCGTAGTCAAAGGCGGTTTTTCCTTCTTTGGAGGTGAGCTTTCGGTCCGCCCCTGCCGCCATGAGAGCGGCGACAACGAGAGGGTTTGAGTTGAAGCGTGCCGCGAACATGAGGGCCGTCTTTCCGTCAGGGTCCTTCTCGTTGACTTGCGCGCCTTTCTGTAGGAGGAGGGAGAGAACATCAGGGTTCATGTTGGATGCCGCCGCCATCACGGGCGTTTCCCCTTCATCGTCCCTGGCATTGATATCGGACCCGGCTTCGATGAGGGCCGCCGCCACCTCCGGTATGGCGTTGGAGCCCGCCGCCAAAAAGAGCGCGGTGCAGCCGTGCGGGTCCTTGTCCCGCACGCGGGCGCCCGCTTTCACGAGCATCGAGATCACCCGGGGGCTCATGGTAAAGGAGGCCGCGCGCATAAGGACTGTATCGCCCCGCGTGTCACGGGCGGCGATGTCAAAGATATCCTGGGCAAAAAGGAGTGCAGGGAACAAAAGGGCCATGAAAGTCAAAGCGATCTGTTTCATACCGCCTCCTTCGAAGGGTACGGAAACCACATCCCTTTTTGAGCCCGCTAGCCCGCATTTCTCATACCGCGGCGCGCTTTCTCGGGCAAGTACCTTTCGAGGGATCCATCTGAGTCTCCATAGTTGCTAAAGAATCTCCTCTACCCGATTTCCGGAGAAACGAGGCTGTCGATGGCGCTTGCGAGCCTCCCGAGGAGCTCCACGATGGAATTATCGCTTCCGAGAGACAGACGTTCCCTATCTCGTTCAGTTCTCCAATCCCGGTCGGCTGGCTATCAGCACTGAAGCGGGTGGGGACCCCGGAGTGCACGATAGGCGGCCATGAAGAGTTCTCGATACGGATAACCGGTCGACAGGCTCACTGCTACCCGTCGAACGCTTACCCGCACCAAGCCACCAATCTTGAACAGCTTCAGCCTGATCGTCTGGCAGGTGGCCTCGGCAAACTCGGTGCCCCGCAACCCTCGGCGGCGCAGCTCGTTCATCAGCACATAGCCCACCGCCGAAAACCAAAGCCGCAACTGGTTGGCTGTCATCTTCATGCAGGAGCTGCGGTCGGCGAACAGGTACAGCTGTTGCTCCTTGATACGGTTTTCCATCTCGCCGCGGGGGCAATACTGATCTTCGTAGAGCTCCTGCGCGGAATATCGCAACTGGCGCGGGAGATTGGTCACGATGAAGCGTGGGTTTTCCTTGCCTTCGGTGTACTCAGCCTTCGCGATGACGCGGCGGTTTCTGCTCCAGCTCCTTCGAGTCCGATAGTAGAAGCTGAGGTACCTGCGAGCAGCCAAGCCAGTTCGGGCATGCTCGGCGCAGCTACGGTGCAGGTGCTTCTTGATTCGTGCGACAAGGCGTGTATTTCTCGCCAGGCCAATGATATAGAACACTCCATGCTCTTCGCACCAGCGCATCAGCTCCTCGCGGCAGAATCCGCTGTCGCCCCGAATGACGATCTCAACGTGCTTCCACCGATTACGGATCAACCCCACGATGCGATCCAACTCTTCCGTTACCCCTTCGGCGGGATCCACATCGGCCGTGCGAAGCTTCGCGCACAACAGGTCGTCGCCGCAGTAGATATACAGCGGCAGGTAGCAGTAACAGTCATAGTGGCCGTGGAAGAACCGTCCCTCCTGTTTTCCATGCAGCTCGTTGTCCGTCACGTCCAGATCCAGCACGATCCTCTTGGGCCGACCGGGATGATTGTTCAGGAATGCTTTCACGAAAAACTGCTCGATCCCCCGGGCGTCTGCAACTATTTTCTTCGCCCCGTCGATACCCCAGAACCCTTCGCAGGTCTCCAGCCGATTCAGCGTGCTCTTGCCGGCACAGGCTTTGCCCTTGTCCCGCGCGTGGGTGCGGCTTTCACCGCTGGGATCTTCCTTGCCGCACAGCGTGGCAAACAGCGGATCGAAGCGCAGCATGTCATGGTCGACAACATCTTCATATCCCAGGCACAGACCCATGACCTTCTGGCTGACCAGTTCCTGCACGCTATGCTCGACGAAACGCTGATTGCGGTAATCCAGAAAGCAGTTGGAGAACTGGCGCACCAGATCCGTCGCAATGGCGACTTCGCGAAGGAGCAGCCCTCCGGCGTCCGAGCTGATCATCCCGCCGTCAAAGCCAGCGACCACCTTTCTAGATCCGAGATCTTGAAAACCAAACAGGTTCGGGATACAGTCTGTTTGCATCGTAAGGCCTTTCTCTCTCGGTGTAATTTGTTGCTGACACGACAACTATACCGGAGCGAAAGGCCTTTTCATAGTCGGAGTTTGAGAAATGCGGGCTAGCCCTCCATCTCCACGACGACCTTGTCCACTTTGTCCAGGTCTCGCCGGTAGAACACGGCCGCGAGGAGGAACAGCACCCCGGCCAGGATGGAGGCGACGGGAACGACGAGCATCGCCGCACTCAGCCCGAACCTGTCGGAGAGAGCCCCCACGGCAATCGGACCGGTGGAGCTTCCCAGAAGGTTCTGCACAATCACGCAGATTGCGTAGGAAATCGCCCAGAGCCCGGGGTGCACGACATCCTGAGTGACCGCGGATGCCCCCGAGAGGTAGAGGAGCGTGGAAACAGCCGCAATCATCATGACGATGTATTGTGCCGTACCGGCGAATACTCCAAAGGCAAGCAGCCATATCGCCGCGCTGAGGAGAGTGGAGAGTCCCGCGAAAAGGGGGCGCGCGGCGGGCCGCTTCTTTCTCCATGCATCCACGATGTACCCGCCCAGCGGAGCGCCGATGATGGCCAGCAGCATGATGGAGGATGCCTTGAGACCCGCCGGTCCGGCGGCCAATCCTTCAGTCCGCACGAAATAGGAGGGAAGCCAGATCAGGTACGCGCTGGTGAGGAAGGTGTTCCCCGCGAAGGCGACATAAGTCAGAAGCAGGGAAGGCGTGTGGAGGAAATCCCGCACAATCTCCCGCATGCGCATCTTCTGCGCCGCCCGATTCACCGTGGCGGCCCGCTCGAGCTTCACCGTCCGGTAGTCGCGGGCGAAGAAGAAGAACAGCGCGCCGATGATGAACCCGGGAATGGCAACGATTCCGAAGGCATGTTTCCAGCCCCACTTCGTGGCGATGACGCCCCCAAGGGCCACTCCGATCGCCGATCCCAGGGGGATGGAGGCGTTCCACAGGCCTGTCATTCGTGAGCGCTTTTCCATGGGATACATGGCGGAAATCATTGCGGTTCCGCCGGGCGCGTATCCTGCCTCGCCGACACCGACACCCAGCCGGGTGAGGAAGAGCTGGGGGAACGTCCTGACCGCGGCGGCGAGCCCGGTCGCAATGCTCCAGAGCATCACCATGAGGCCCACGCTCCGCTTCCTGCTCCACCTGTCCACGAGGATGGAGACGGGAAACGTGAAGATCACGATGGACCAGTAGACGGCGGAAGCGAGGGATCCGGCCTGCGTGTCGGTGACTCCGAGATCACTCTTCAGGAACGGGATGAGTGAGGAGATGACTTCACGGTCGATGTAGTCGAACATGTACAGGAGAAAAAGCCCTGCAAACAGCCAGCGCGTCGCGCGCGCACCGGTGTTCGCGCGGGCAAGGCCCGAGGGATCGTCAGCCATATGCTCTTTTCCACTCCCCGCCATGTTCACACCCCCTGATCCCTGGAATGCCTCAAGATACCGGAGAGAACGTGAAAATACTACTCCTGGAGGACCGTTGCGGGACGACTCACTCGGCATGTCGACGATCATTTCGGAAAAAAAAGATTTGCCAATATAAAGGACTTCCTGTAAGATGCGGATCGCCAAATCCGCGGAACTGCGCGGAGTACCGTGCAAGGTACCGCGGCGGTTCAACCTGGCTCGGCGGGAGGGTCATATCACAACACAACAATGGATCGCCCTCGGGATATTCGTCCTCTCGTACGGCCTGATCATTTCGGAAAAGGTGAACCGCACCATCGCCGCCATGCTCGGCGCCGTGCTGGCGTTCATTTTCATCCTCGGCCCGAAGGAGCTTCTCCAATACGAGAACTGGGAGACCATCCTCTTCGTGTTCGGGATGATGGTGATCATCGAAACCATGAGCCTCTCCGGGTTCTTCCGGTGGCTTGGACTGCACAGCGCGCGGTGGGTGAAGCTCGATCCTCTGAAGCTCTTCATCCTCTTCCCCTTCCTCGCGGCATTCCTCTCCGCGTTTGTCGACAGCATCACCGTCATGCTCTTCATGTCCACCCTGACCATCGAAGTGGCGGCTATTATCGGTATCAATCCCCTCCCGCTGATCCTTGCCGAGATCAGCGCGGCGAATATCGGCGGCTCCTCCACCATGGTCGGGGATCCTCCCAACGTGATTCTGGGGACCTACTTCCAGCTTTCCTTCATGGACTTCGTCAAGAATACCGGCGCAATCGCCTGGATCGGGTTCATCATCTGCATCGCTTTGTTCATCTGGTTCTTCCGGCGGGAGATATTCACGGCCCGCAGGAAGCTGCACGAGGACCCGCGGCGGCTCGAGCAGCAGGTGAACTCCCTGGATCCGGCCCGGGCCATTCAGGACAAGAGACTCTTTGCCGTGGGCCTGATTGCCATTTTCTACGTCGTTGCCGCCCTGGTCACGCACAGCATGACTCACCTCTCCGTTGCAACAATCGCGATCACGGGCGCGATGCTCGCGCTGCTCCTGGGCGGGAAAAAGATGGGGACAGTGCTGTCAAAGATTGACTATCCCACCATCGCCTTTTTTGCGGGCCTGTTCCTGATCGTAGGCGCCATGGAACACGTGGGTCTCCTGACAATCGTGGCCAACAAGGTGAGAGAGCTCTCCGGCGGGAGCTTCTTCATCGCATTGTCAATCATTCTCTGGGTGAGCGCCTTTGGTTCTTCCATCGTGGACAACGTGCCGTTCGCCGCCACCATGGCGCCTATCCTCAAGCACATGAGCGGGATGCCCGGATTTTCCCTGCTGCCGCTGGTCTGGTCGGCCTCACTCGGGACTGACATCGGAGGAAATGGCACCCCCATCGGGGCCTCGGCGAACGTCGTTGCGGTTGCCACATACGAACGGATGACGGAGAAGAAAATAAGCTGGGGATACTACTGCAAGGTGTCGTATCCGGCCATGATGGTGGTTGTTCTGGTCTGCAACCTGCTGCTGTACCTTTTTTACATCATCTAGAGGCAGGGGGGAAAATCTAAAAAAAATGTTGCTTTCCCGGAAAACCCGTTTTATAGTGGGGAACCAATCCCAATCCTTTTTCATCAAGAAGGAGGCTTTATGGCAGACGTGGTGAATGTGGTTCCGAAAGGGTACACCGAAAACCCGGACCTGATGCCCATTCCGCTCAGCAGCCAGAAGTACGGTGGGGCGACATGGACGCTGATGATGTTCTCCATGAACACCTGCATCCCCATGTTCTTCCTCGGCCCCATCGGCATGAGCCTGGGTCTGAGCTTCTGGCAGGCGCTCTGGGGGTCGCTGATCGGCAACCTTGCCGCGGTGATCGTCATGTGGCTGAACGGAGTCTTCGGGGTCCGGCACGCCGTCGGCTACCCGGCGCAGGTTCGCGGCTCGTTCGGCTTCCGCGGCGCGCACGTGCCGGTCATTCTGAGAGGGATTTCCGGGCTCATGTGGTTCGGCATCGAGGCGTGGGCCGGCTCGCTTGCCATCACGATGATCATCGTCGCCATCGCGGGTGTTCCCAAGGACATGGTGACGGCCGTTGCAATCAAGTACCTGATCATCTCCCTTGTCTTCTACCTCGGCTCCTTTGTTTTCGTCATGCTCTTCGGCCTTCAGGGAATCGGGCAGATGGCCAACTGGGCCGGCCCGATCATGCTCATCTACTTCATCTGGCTGGTCATCTGGCTGGCAACCCGCTCTGAGTTCGCGGGAAACGCGGCCAAGATGTGGGTGAGCAAGGCGGGCTATCTCAGCTTCCCCTTCCTGGCATACCTTGCCGTGCAGACCAACTGGTGGGCAACCGTTGCGCTGAACATCTCTGATATCTCGCGCGGCATCAACCCCAAGAAAAAGGGCGCCTTCGGCTTCGGTCTGTTCGTGGGGATCGTGCTCTGCCAGATCCTTGCCACGGGCCTCGGCTACGCCGCGGTCGTCCTGACCGGAACAATCCTGCCCCAGGACATTATCGTCAAGTTCAGCCCTGGGCTCATTCCGGCCCTCATCGGGCTTCTTTTCGCCTTCCTGGCGCCGTGGTCCACGGACATGACCGCAAACTCCATCCCGCTCTTCAACATCCTGATGTCGACCTTCAAGATGCGCTGGAAGACCGCGGTCATTGTCGGTTCCCTCATTGCCTTCTTTGCGGTGCCGTGGTGGTCAGTGGCGAACGGCCAGGCGTACGTGGACTACATCCAGGCCTGGGCGGGCAACTACGGGATCCTTCTGGGACCTATTGCGGGTATCATGATCGCCAATTACTGGCTCGTACGCAAGCAGAAGGTCGATATCCAGGGTCTCTACTCCAAGGGATCGGGCAGCTCCTGGTTCAAGAACGGCTGGAGCCTTGCCGGCTTCGTCTCCCTGATCCTCACCTGGGTGGTCTGCTACGTGATTGCGGCCCTCATCCACCAGATAGCCTACGTGAACATCGGGAGCCTGAAGGTCCCGTTCCCCGGCGGCGTCATCTGGTACTTCGCTGTTGTCGTTGCTCTCCTTCTGGAATGGCTCTTCGCGGGCGTGTTCCAGGAGACCAAGAAGTAGGGAAAAACTCCCTCCGTGCATGAAAAAAGCGCCGGGTCACCCCGGCGCTTTTTGTGTGTGCGGGGCATGTTCACCAGCTTCGGGGGCGAACCGGCTATTGACCGACAAGGGGAGGGTTCTCCAATGGGCTTACACAAGGCTTTCCAATGGGGTGCGATCTGGTGGCGTGCCTTTCGATACCATTTCGTTCCCCCAAGTTTTCTGCCGGCCATTCTCGGAGCGGTGATCGCCTGGTCGATCTCCGGCAGGTTTTCGCTGGGATACTTCGTCGTGGTAGCGCTCGCCGTTACGTTGAACCATGTCGCGCTCAACATGACCGACGACTATTACGACTATAAGCAGTCCGTCGACCGAGCCGCGGGTCACGTCGAGAATCCCTACTCGGGTGGCAGCGGTCTCCTCACTTCGGGCGCGATCAAGCCCAGGCTCATGCGTCGGGTATTCCTTTCTCTGTATTTCCTTACCTGCGCCGCAGGGGTTTTCCTGACCGTGATGTGTGGTTGGCCGGTCCTCGCGTTCGGGCTGATCGGCGTGCTGTCCGCCTATTTCTACACGGCGCCGCCGGTTCGCTATGCGTACCGCGGCTTCGGCGAGGTGTCCCAGCTCCTCAACTTCAGCCTCGTGATCGGCTTGGGGGCGTATTTCGTTCAGTCTCAGAGGCTTTCGTGGGAAGCAGCGTTCGCTGTCCTGCCTCTCGGCCTCATGATGTTCTCCATGATTACGATCAATGAAATTCCCGATTCGGAAAGCGACGGGACGGGAGGAAAGCGAACCCTTGTAGTTCGTTTCGGCCGCTCGGCGGGGATGTGGCTCTATGGAGCCGCGGGCGCAATGGCCTATCTCGTCATCCTCGTCTCCCCGCTTTTCGGCCTCACTACTTTCTGGACGTACGTGAGCCTTCTCACGTTTCCCATGTTCGCCAAGGCGTTCTTCGTGCTCCGCAGGAACTATATGAACCCCGCGGCCATGGCTCCCGCGAACATGCTCACTATCCGCGCGCACAACCTGATGGGCATCCTGTTGATTGCGGCCTACGTGATCAGAGGGGTCATCGGCCAGCGTCCGCCAGGGCAGATGATTGCTCCCCTGATCATCCTTCTGGTGCTTTATCTCCCCGTGGCGGTCACGATATTTTCCCGGCGGCTGGCGCGGTAGACGTCCATGGCTACGGGCTCGCTCTCGCACATCCCTGTGCTCGCTCGCCCTCGGCATCCCTGCCTACGGGCTCGCTCTCGCACATCCCTGTGCTCGCTCGCCCTCGGCATCCCTGCCTACGGCAGCTGCTGCCCGATTTCTCCGTACAGCTCGGGACGGCGGTCGCGGAAGAACTGCCACCCGTCGCGCACTTCCCGGATCTGGTCCATGTCCAGATCTGCCACCACGACCTCGTCCTTGTCCTCCGAGCCCTTGACGAGGATCTTGCCGCGAGGATCCACGAAGTAGCTCGATCCGTAGAACTTGCCGAACTCCCAGGGCTTTTCGACGCCCACCCTGTTGTTGGCCCCGATGAACACCCCGTTTGCCACTGCCTGGGCCGGCTGCTCCAGCTCCCAGAGGTATTTGGACTTTCCTTCTGTTGTGGCGGAAGGGTTGAAAAGGATCTCCGCACCCTTGAGAGCCAGGATGCGCGCGCACTCGGGGAAGTGGCGGTCGTAGCAGATGTAGATGCCGATCTTCGCGTATGCGGTCTGGAAAACGGGAAAAGGAATCGTGCCGGGCTTGAAATAGAACTTCTCCCAGAAAGCGGGGTAGGTGTGGGGAATGTGCACCTTGCGCATTTTGCCCAGGTACTTCCCGTCTGCATCGAGCACTGCCGCGGTGTTGTAGTACACGCCCTCCTGCTCCATCTCGTAGACGGGCAGGATCATCACCATGCGGTATTTCTTGGCAAGCGGGGCCATCCTCTCCGTGATGGGTCCTGGTACAGGTTCGGCGGTCCTGTACCACTTGATGTCCTGCTCTGCCGGGAAATAGGGGCCGTGGAAGATCTCCTGCAGGCACAAGACCTGGACGCCCTTCTTGCCCGCCTCGTCGATAAGAGGCATATGTTTCTGGATCATCTTTTCCTTGATTTCCTGGAGGGAGCCCTCGTGGGTGGGATTGGAGGCCTGGATAAGGCCGCAGCGGATCACTCGTGGCATGTGTGTCTCCTTTGGTTGATTATAGGGTGAACGGAAAAAAACCGTCAAATCCTTTTTCGTGCTGAATTTATTTTTGTTTACAAATGGAGCAACTGGACCTATAATCCTGAAGTCCGCTGCGGCAAACCGTCGCGGCCGGATCCCCCTGCGGCATGCGCAGCAGGCCGGATCACAGCAGGCGGGATCACATCGTCCCGGCGGACGCGAATCAAAATCTTCAAGAAGCGCAGTCGTTTTCGCTTGCCGGCAAAGGAGCAATCCCTTGAACCGGCAGACGCCAATACTTTTTTCAAGGAGGCTCAACCGTGAGCTACGCTGAGCGCTTCCAACAGATGGAGAAGGGATTCGACCTGTCGCAGGCCATGGCAGAGGCGGATCGCTGCCTCCTGTGCCATGATGCCCCCTGCTCCAAGGGATGTCCCGCGGAGACCGATCCCGGCACATTTATCCGCAAGCTGCGCCTGCGCAACATCACGGGCGCCATCCGTACGGTGAAATCGAACAACTCCCTGGGAGGGGCGTGCGGCGTGCTCTGCCCGACCTCCCGGCTGTGTGAGAAGGAGTGCAGCGCCACCGGAATCGGCAGGCCCATAGAGATCGGCAAGATCCAGCGCGCTCTGATCGAGCACGGATGGAAAACCGGATTCAGGGCGTTCGAAAAACAGTCGGGGCGGCAGGAAAAGATCGCCGTTGTGGGGTCCGGGCCGGCAGGCCTGTCCTGCGCCGCTGAGCTTGCAAAGTCCGGATTCCAGGTGACGGTCTTCGAGGAACGTGGGGAGCCGGGTGGCGTCATCCGCTACGGCGTGCCTTCCTACCGGTTCGACAAGAGCTTCCTCACGCACGAGCTGGCGGACCTGGAGTTTCTCGGCGTCAAGTTTGTCTGCAATACCCGAATCGACGGCGCAAAAGGCGCGGAGAAGCTCCTCAAGGACGGCTTCAAGGCCGCTTTCATTGCGCCGGGACTCTGGGGAGCCGAGCGCATCCCGGGAGCGGACAAGGTGACGGGTGTCCTCACCTCCGTGGAGTTTCTCGCCATGCTGAGGGAAGAGGCTTATGACAAGCTGTCACGGATGGTCGAGGGCAAGGTCGTGGCCGTCATCGGCGGAGGCAGCGTTGCCATGGACTGCGTGGAGTCTGCCCTGAAGCTGGGGGCCAGGGACGCGTACCTCGTGTACCGCCGCTCCTTTGCCCAGATGCCGGCAGAGGAAGAGGAACGTCTTGCCGCGCTGCGGGAAGGAGTCCATTTCCTGCTGCTCAACCAGCCCAAGGAGTACCTCGCAGACGGCCAGGGGAAGCTGAAGGGACTGGCGCTCGTACGGACTCGCCTGGGTGAACCGGATGCCTCCGGGCGCCGCGCGCCCCTGGAAATCAAGGGTTCCGAGTGGACCCTCGAGGCACAGGTTGCCATCGAGGCTATCGGCAATCGCCCCGACCCCGCCGACTGGTCGGGGATGGTCGCGGTGGGCCGCCGGGGTCTGATTATCGCGGATGAAAAGACGAGGAAAACCTCCGCGAGGAATGCTTTTGCCGGCGGAGACATCGTCCGGGGCCCTGCCCTGGTGGTCGATGCGGTGCAGGACGGCAAGCTGGCCGCGCGGGCAATCCGCGAAGCCCTGAGCTGAAGGAGGAAAGCCATGGGGAACAATCACAAGACAGACCTTTCCGTGAGTTTCTGCGGCGTGCGATTCAGGAACCCCTTCCTGCTGTCCTCCTCGCCGGTGTCCAACAGCGCCGAGATGGTGGAAAGAGCGTATGAGCACGGCTGGGCGGGGGTGTGCTACAAGACCCTGAACTCGGACCGCATCCCGATCATCCATCCTTCTCCCCGCATGAGCCCCTACCATTACGAGGACAAGCACGTGGTGGGGCTGCAGAACGTGGAGCAGATATCAGACCGTCCGCTCAAGGATAACCTGGCGGATTTCCTCTACCTGAAAAAGAAGTACCCCGACCGCCCCATCATTGCGAGCATCATGGGCTTCTCCAACGATGAGTGGGGCTACCTTGCCAAGGCAGCCGAAGACCATGGGGCCGACATGCTGGAGCTGAACTTCTCCTGCCCCCACATGACGGTGGAAGGCTCGGGACACAAGGTGGGGCAGGCGTTCCACCTGCTGGAAAAGTTCACCGCCACGGTGAAGAAGGCCGTGAAAATTCCCGTGCTTGCCAAGATGACGCCGAACATCACCGACATGACCGAGCCGGCGCTCTTTGCCAAGAAGGGCGGGGCGGACGGCATCTCCGCCGTGAACACCTTCCGGGCGATATCGGGGATCGGTCTCGATGACCTTGTCCCCCGTCCCAACGTCTTCGGCGTGGGCGCAATGAGCGGCTACTCGGGCGCGGCAATAAAACCCATCGCCCTTCATTTCATCGCGGAAATGGCGCAGTGCAAGGAGCTCGACCTGCCCCTCTCCGCCATGGGCGGCATCGAGACCTGGGTGGACGCGCTCGAATACCTGCTGGTGGGAGCCACGACGCTCCAGGTGACCACGGGAATCATCCATTATGGATACCGGATCGTGGAAGACATGATCGAGGGCATCACTGACTACATGGTGTCCCGCGGCATCACGAGCATGGCTGACCTGATCGGGAAGACGCTGCCGCATTTGAAGGAGACCGATCATTTCGACCTGAAGCGGCAGGGCGTGGCACAGTATGACCTGGAAAAATGCATCGGCTGCGGTCAGTGCTACATCGTGTGCCGCGACGCCGGCGGCCAGGCCCTGGAGTGGGAAGCGGAAAAGCGCCGACCCAAGCTGACGGAGGACAAGTGCCTGAGCTGCATGATCTGCAACTTCATCTGCCCGGTCCCCGACCTTATCACATACAAGGAGATGCCCCGGGGCTGGAAACGTCAGGAGACGCCGGTGAAGGATCCGGGCACGAAACGACAGATCAAGGTAAGTCCGTTCCAACCCGCATGAGGCAAATGTCACGGAATACCGCGGCCACCGCAGCCGGCGGCATTCGTGACCGCAAAAGGAGCAGGAAAATGAGCGTTCTACTGAAAAACGGTCGTGTCGTCACATCCACCGGCTCCTATACGGCGGACGTCTACGTGGAAGGGGACACGATCAAGTCCATCGGCACCGGTCTGACGGTGAAGGCCGACGAAACCGTGGACGCGGCCGGCAAGTACATCCTGCCCGGGCGCCATCGATCCGCACACCCACATCGACATGCCCTTCATGGGCACCACATCCTCCGACGACTGGAAGACCGGTTCCATCGCCGCCGCGTGCGGGGGCACCACCTCCATCGTGGACTTCAGCCTCCAGGGCAAGGGAGAGATGCTCCGCGACGCGGTGGATCGCCAGAAGGGCAAGGCGGACGGAAAGACGGTTGTGGATTACAGCATCCACCCCGGCGTCACTGACGCGCGTCCTGAAGTAATCGAAGAGGTGAAAAAGGCCATCAACGATTATGGCACTCCGAGCTTCAAGATCTTCCTCTTTTACGACTTCAGGGTGGATGACTACACCATGATCCGGCTCCTGGAAGAGACGAAGAAGCATGGCGGACTGGTGCAGGTGCACGCGGAGAGCTTCGACATGATCCGCCGGCTGAACGAGCAGCTCGCCGCTGAGGGCAAGCTCACGCCGATGGACCACGCACGGGCCCACGCGATACTGGCTGAAGAAGAGGCAGTGGACCGGGCGGCCAAGGCTGCGGAGTTCACCGGCAGCCGGATTTACGTGGTGCACCTTTCCTCGGCCGGGGTCTCTGGACAATCAAGCAGGCCCGGGACCGTGGCGTACAGATCCATGCGGAGACCTGTCCGCAGTACCTGACCCTGAATGAAGACCGCTACAATGAGCCGAACTGGAACGGCGCCAAGTATGTCATGTCGCCTCCGCTCCGGCCGCAGGAGAGCTGCAACGAGCTCTGGCAGGGCCTGCGGGACGGAGACGTGCAGACAGTGGGCACTGACCACTGCCCGTTCAACTTCAAAGGGCAGAAGGACATGGCCGGCAAGGATGACTACAAGAAGATCCCCAACGGCGCTCCCGGCATCGAAACCATGCTGATGCTTCTCCACACCGAAGGAGTAGTGAAAGGGCGCATCACACTGGAGAGAATGGTCGAAGTCCTTTCCACGGGAACAGCCCGGATGTTCGGTCTGAAGAACAAGGGCGCCATCGCCGCGGGCAAGGACGCCGATATCGTGGTCTTCGACCCGAAACGCAAGTTTACGATCACCCAGAAGAAGCTTCACCAGAACGTGGACTACACGCCCTGGGAAGGCTTCGAGATGACCGGGATGCCTGAGATCGTCTACTCCCGCGGCAAGCGGGTGGCCGAGTGGTCCGGTGACCAGATGAAGTTCGTCGGCGAGGTGGGCAGGGGCAGGTTCGTCAAGAGGGAACCGCTCTCCGCGTATTGACGCTTTTTCCGGGAGGGAAGCTCATGGACACATCAAAGCTGCGGGTCAACGGCGCGCGTCTGCGCTCCAGCCTGGAGGAAATGGCAAAGATCGGCGCCACGCCGGCAGGGGGCGTGCAGCGGCTCACCCTGTCGGACGAGGACAAGAAGGCACGCGACCTCTTCGTGAAATGGCTGAAGGAGATAGACTTCAGCGTGACCATCGACGAGATGGGCAACATCTTCGGCCGAAGGCCGGGAACGAATGACGCTCTTCCCCCCGTGATGAGCGGCTCCCACGTGGACTCCCAGCCCCGGGGCGGCAGATTCGACGGGATCCTGGGGGTCATGGGCGCCCTGGAGGTCATGCGCACTCTGCATGAGAACAAGGTGCAGACCGAGCGGCCTCTGATCATCGTGGACTGGACCAATGAGGAAGGCTCGCGGTTCGCTCCCGCCATGGTCGCATCGGGAGTATGGGCAGGCGCGCTGCAGCGGGACTGGGTGTACGCGCGGACGGACAAGGACGGGAAGAAATTCGGGGAAGAGCTGCAGAGGATCGGCTACAAAGGCACGGTCCCCGCCAAGAAATGGCCCGCGTATGCGTACTTCGAATACCATATCGAGCAGGGCCCCCTGCTGGAGAGGCAGGGCAAGACCATCGGCGCTCCCAAGGGCATCCTCTGCCTGCACTGGTACGACGTGTATCTGGAGGGCGAGGCGAACCAGGTGGGCCCGACCCCCATGGAGGGCCGGCACGACGCGCTGTGCGCCGCCGCGGAGATGATCCTCGCGGTGAACACCCTGCCGGATCGCATGAAAGGCAACATGGTCGCCACCGTCGGCGAGATCCAGAACTATCCCAACTCGCGGAACATCATCCCGGACAAGGTGCATTTCACCGTTGACATTCGGTCCTGGGATGACGACCATGCCCTGAAGGCCTGGGAGCTTTTAAAAAAGGATTTTGCCGGGATAGCCGGACGCCGGGGAACTCCCATGCGGATAGAGGAGACGTGGCGGGTCGCCCATGCGCCATTCAACGAGAAGCTGGTGCAGAGGGTGCTGGACACGGCAAAGGAATTGGGCTACTCGCACCTGCACATGGTGAGCGGCGCGGGACACGATGCAAGCTACATGAACCAGGTATGCCCCACGGCAATGATATTCGTGCCGAGCATCGGCGGCCGGAGCCATGTCGAAGTTGAAAACACGAAGTGGGAGGATTGCGAAGCAGGGGCGAACGTGCTCCTGCACGCCCTGCTGAAAACCGCGAACGAGCGCTGAGGGGAGAGGAGAGAGGATGAAGACCGACGAACTGCAGAAGCTGGACCGCGAACACGTCATCTACAGCTGGAAGGCTCAGGGCGGCTGGCTGCCCACGGTCATCGACCATGCCGACGGCATCTACATGTACGACACGAACGGCCGCCGCATCATGGACGGCTGCGCGGGGCTTTTGAACATCAACCTGGGGCACGGCAACAAGCACGTCCTGGACGCCATGAAGGCGCAGATGGACAAGCTCTGCTTCGTGTCCCCCGGGTTCAGCACCGAACCGAAGGCCAGGCTTGCCGCGATGATGGCCGAGGTGACACCGGGAGACCTGGACTACGTGCTGTTCACCAACGGGGGAGCCGAGGCGAATGAGAACGCCATCAAGTCCGCGCGCTGGTTCACCGGCCGGCACAAGATCTACGCGGCCTGGAAGAGCTATCACGGCGCCACAGCGGGGGCCATCACCGTAACGGGAGACCCGCGCCGCTGGCCCGCCGAGCCGGGCATCCCCGGGGTGGTGCATTTCTTCGGTCCGTATCCGTACCGCTGCCCCTTCGGCTCCAAGGATGAGGAGGAGTGCGGGCAGAAGACCCTCGCCGTTCTCAAAGAGCAGCTCATGTACGACAACCCCAAGAGC
The DNA here is from genome assembly GCA_963820435.1 of uncultured Spirochaetota bacterium. Lineage (GTDB taxonomy): Bacteria > Spirochaetota > Spirochaetia > SZUA-6 > Fen-1364 > Fen-1364. The sequence continues at coordinate 325,712 of CAWGAC010000019.1, forward strand.
GTTGCCGCCATCATCATCGAACCGATCGTCGGCACCAACGGGATCATTCCGCCGACGAAGAGCTACATGAAGGGTCTGCGCCAGCTCTGCGACGAGAACGGGATCCTCCTGATCGTCGACGAGGTCATGTCCGCATGGGGCCGGTCGGGAAAATGGTTCGGCATCGAACACTTTGACATCATTCCCGACATCATCAGCACCGCCAAAGGCATCACCTCAGGGTACATCCAGCTCGGCGCCACCATCTGGAGCAAGAAGATCTGGGACTATTTCCAGGAGCGGAAGTTCGTCAGCGGCCTCACCTACACGGGCCACGCGCTGGCGTGCGCCTGCGGAATCGCCAACATCGAGGTCTACAAGAAGGAAAACCTCATCGAGCAGTCCGCGGAAAACGGCCGCTACCTCGCGAAAAAGCTCAAGGAGCTCGAGAACAAGCACCCCTCGGTAGGGGACACCCGCTGCGTGGGGCTGTGGGCCTGCATCGAGCTTGTGTCTGACAAGAAGACCAAGACGCCGCTTGCGGGTTTCAATGACTCGATCCGCAATGTCTCGGGGCCCCTGGGCAAGATATTTATGGACAACGGCCTGTACCTGTACTGCAACTGGGACTATATATTCATCTCGCCGCCCATCATCATCAACAAGCAGCAGATCGACGAGATGGTGGAGACCATCGAGAAGGGATTGAGCTACACCGACACGCTGGTAAAGAAGGCCTGAGTACAGCCAAGAAGGGCTGAATACAGCCAAGAAGGGCTGAGACTGGGCCGCCTTGCGGCCTACTTCCAGGACCAGAATGCGTAGTCCCCCGCGGTGAGAAACCGCGGGGTAACGGTTCGGTCCGCCCGCGCCACAAAGAGCCCGGGGGAGCCATCCGCCGTCAAAGCAGTGAAGAGAATGTAGCGGCTGTCGGGCGACCATATCGTGGCTGATCGCTGGAACTGATCGAAGAAGGGGATGACGCTGAACATGCCGCGGGCAGGTGGAAACCGGGCAATGGTCCAGGTCCTTCCCGTGGTCGCGTCGCACCCGACCAGCCTCAGGTAGGGAGCCCCGTCCGCGTGCAGGAACTCCGGGTCGATGTTGCCGTTGGTTTCGGGCACGATGTAGGCGAGACTGCGGCCGTTCGGGGCCCAGAAGAACGCCAGCACGGGCGCGTCCTCCACTGTCCTGGCCCCTGCGCTTCCGACCCTGGAGACGGCTTTGCCGTCAAGGTCCACGATCGTGAGCTTTCCCAGGGGAAACGGCTGCATGGCAGCGGCGGCAAGGTAGGCAAGACGCTTCCCGTCCGACGAGAGGGAGAAGTACGTCCCTCCTTCACCGCTGGCAATAGTACGGTCGGCGGAACCGTCGAGCGCGCGCAGATGCAGCGTGAAGCCCGACAGGTTCGAGGAAGCGTACACGAAGCTTTTGCCGTCCGGGGAGATATTCGGCGCCTGGAAGAAGCCGCCTTCCACCTTGACGTCCGAGCGGACGGACGCCGAGTCGACCTTCAGGACTGAAAGCCTCTCACCGCCTTTCGCGTTCTGCCCTCCATTGACGTGCGCCACGACCGTCCGGCCGTCACCCAGCCAGTCCCAATAGAATGGGGCTCCGCCGTCGAGACTGCGATAGTCGCCGTCCGCGCCCGCCGTGGCAATGCCGAGCTCGAGCGCGCTCTCCCCGAGCACCTGGGAGAGGAGGCTGACCCGGCGGGAATCGGGAGACCAGAAGAAATAGAAGGGCTGAAGCCGCGTCCCTGAAAGAAGGCGCGCGAGCCGCTTGCCGTCGATAGCCTCGGTATACAGGGATGCGTCGGTAAGGGTTGAGTCCGCGTTCACGGAAATACGCGCGAATGCGATGAGCGAGCCGTCCGGAGACCATGTCGGCGCGGCGTAGACGACCGCGCCATCCGCGTTCTTGCCGGCATCGTCCGTGAGGGCCCGCTCGTGGCCGGTTCTCGGATCGATGAGCCGGATGTTCCCTTCAGGCGCAAGGTAACAGATGAGCCCGGACCCGGGGGAAAGCGCCCGAAGGAAAACGCTCGCCCTGGCGCCCCGCATCTGGCAGGCACAGAGCATCGCCGCGCCGATTACGAGCAGCGCCAGAAGCCTGCCCTTGGGAAACGGGAGCGCCCTGTGGGGGTGCAGCAGTCTCTACTCCTGTGTGGGATAAGATACTTGCGCACCACCGGAAAAGCAAAGCGCCGCGGTCACGAATGCCACCGCATACGGTGGCCGCGGTACTCCGTGACATTCATCGGAACCGCTAGTAAATATCCACCGATCCCACGCCTGTCTCGACGAATATCTCCACCTTGTTCGCGGCCCCGGAATAGTCCGCGGAGGCGTAGCCGCCGGCGAGAGGGGGAATCGGGCCCTGTCCACGTGGATTCCGGCCAGTGCGCTCTTCACCTGGATGGAGGCCGCCACGCCCTGCGGCACCCGCAGCTTTACGGCTGCGGCGCCGGACTCCACGTGCACCCTTGTGAAGCCTGCTGCCCGTGGAAGGTCGACGGTCGTGGAGCTTGCGCCGGTCTTGATGCTGAGCTCCCGCACCTGCAGGTCGGTGAGGGAGAGTCTGCTTTCGCTTGCGCCCGTCTCCAGGCGCAGGGAAAGGGGGATGGAGGAATTCATGGCGATGTCCCAGTCCAGCGCGCCTGCCCAGCCGCGGCCCCACGGAAAGAAGAAGTGCGATACATCGCGGTCTCTCACTCTCATGTCCACCGTGAGCCTGCCCCCCTCGCTCCTACGGATGGAGTCCAGCCCGCCCCCGAAGCTCCCGGTCAGAAGCTGGTCGGAACCGGCCCCGCCGCTCAGCGTGAGCCGGCCTGCGCCATGCCGGACGGTGACGGCTGCCTCGGTCGCGCCCTCGAGGGGGACGGCTGATTGCTCGCGCGTCACGCTGCCGCTGCCGCCCCGGGAGAAGCCGCCGCCGGCAAAGCCCATGATGAACCAGACGCCCACGCCGATGAGCAGCAGGGGCCAGAAGATCCAGCCGATGCGGAAAGCGATGCCCAGGACGTTCAATGCCGTCTGGAGGATTGCCAGAACCCCGAGCACGATGAGGACCGCCCCGACAACGAAGCTCCAACGTCTCATTTCAATTTCCCTTTCCTTTTCTGATCAGAGGCTGCAGAATGACGAGCACCCCGATGGCAATGAGAACCACCGCCCACCAGGGTCCGAGCCAGGGCACGCCGCCGAAGAAGGAGCCGAAGAGGAAGAACAGCAGGAGGCTGATGAGGATGGGCCAGCCCCCTTCCACCAGCGCTCTCAGCGGGCGTCCCTCCAGGAGCTCGTTCACTGCCACCCCGACGCCGACAAAGCCGGGAATGAGCGCCCATGCAAAGGACCACGTCCACCACTGGCCCGTGCTGTTCTGCCAGTACAGAATGCCGCCGATGCCGCCGATGATGCACGCGGGCACCGCCAATCCGGGCGTCCACGTGGCAAGGGCGAGGATCATGAAGATGACGCCGACGCCAATCACGACGAACGGCCAGGAGAACGTGTCCAGGATCCCCGGCACGATTCGCGTGACCAGGAAGAACACCCCCAGCAGGATGAGGATCGTTCCCACCACGAGGGCGGACCTCGATCGATGGTCCATAGCAGCCTCCTTTGTGATCGATCATTCGCAGTATAGGCGGCCGGATACCGGCCTGTCGAGGGATGAAACACATTCGGCGGCGTTTCGCGTTACTCCCGCGGAACGCGCGTGCCGCGCTCTATTTTTTGACTTCCACCGCCAGAGACAAGCGGCTGACCCCGCACGAACGGGCGATTTCCAGCACCCTGATCACGAGGTCGTAGCGCACGTCCCTGTCCCCCATGATGATGACCGGCGCGCCGGGGCGTTTCGCAAGGGCCGCGGTGAGACCCGGCCTGAGGTCCGCGAGCGCCGTACGCACGCCCTCCACGTACACGCCTCCCGCGGTATCGATGGTGATCACAAGGGTCTTCTGCGGCGCCGCTTCGGCGCTGGAGGTGCGGGGCAGGTTCACCTTGATCTCCGAGCGGATCAGGAGGGGGGTGGCGATCATGAAGATGATCAGCAGGACGAGCACCACGTCCGTGAAAGGGGTGATGTTGATGCCCTCGAAGAGCTCGCGACGGCGATGCCGATAGGTGCGCATATTACCTGGCCACCAGGTCGATGACCTCCGAGGCGGCGAGCTCCATGTCGCTTACGAAACGCTCGATGCGCCTGCTGAAGTAGTTGTACAGCACGACCGACGGCACGGCCACCGCCGAGGCCCGTGGCCGTGGTGATGAGCGCCTCCGCCACGCCGCCGATGACCACGTCCATGCCTCCCGTGCCCGCAACGGAGATGTCGTGGAAGGCGCGGATGATTCCCAGCACGGTCCCGAACAGTCCGACATACACGGCGATATTGCCGATGGTGCCCACGATGCTCGTGAGCCGCTCCAGCTTGCCCACCTCCATCGTGATCTGCCGCTCCATGACCCCCGTGACGAGCTTCTCGGTCCGCCCCGCCTTCTCCAGGCCCGCGAGCACGACCTTGGCAAAGGGGGCCTCGATATCGCGGCAGATCTCGATGGCCCGCTCGAGGTCCTTCTTCTTCAGCTCGTCCCTGATCCGGTCCATGAACGCGGCACGCTGCGCGCGCGACTTTCTCCAATAGCTGGCCAGCCTGTCGATGATGACGCCCAGGGAAAGCACGGAACAGAGGAGGAGGATGTACATTGTAAATCCGCCCATGGAGAGGACCTGCAGCAAAGTTTTTCCGGCGAACATCTAGTGCTCCTTCCAGCCAGGAATAGTAGCGTGAACTCATTGTACACTCGCGCTGCGCCCGATTTCAAGACGGCGCATTGCCAGGCAAAACGGAAGAGCAGCGCTGCGCGCGTGCGGTTCCTGGAATCGGGAGCATGGCGAGCACCTGGGGCTTTTCGACAAATTTTGAAGCTCAAGTGCAAAATCCGTCGTTTTCCCCAATGTCGACGATGGGTGATCGAGATGGCCGGTGTGTGGTGACAGAGCTGCTTCGGGAAATTGCGGCTGGGGATTGCGGCCCCGTCCCGAGCCCCGTTATGATAGAAAGCGAAAGAGAGTGAATGACAACCGCTTCCCGACTCCTGCACCGAGTGAAAAACTTCGTGATCGGCGGCGCGCGTTCCGTCGACGACCCTGCGCTCTTTCAGAAGATTTCCCTTGTCGCGCTCCTCGCATGGGTGGGTCTTGGCTCGGACGGGCTGACCTCCTCCAGCTACGGTCCTGAAGAGGCCTTCCTCGCCCTGGGAAGCCACGTCCCCCTCGGGATCTTCGTGGCGGCCGCCACCGCGCTCACGATATTCGTCATCGCGGCAAGCTACTCGCAGATCGTCGAGGTGTTCCCCGGCGGCGGCGGGGGCTACGTCGTGGCAAGCAAGCTTCTCAATCCGACGCTGGGCATGGCCTCGGGGTGCGCGCTCCTGGTGGACTACGTGCTCACCATCGCGCTCTCCATTGCGAGCGGGACCGACGCCATCTTCAGCTCGCTGCCGATAAGCTACCAGCCGCTGAAGCTCGTGGTTGCCGCGGGTGGGGTGATTCTCCTCATCCTCCTGAACTTCCGAGGCGTCAGGGAATCCGTCATGACGCTCACGCCGGTCTTTCTGATATTCATCGTCATGCACGTGGTCGCCGTAGTCTACGCCGTCGGCGGCCAATGTTCCGCAGTTCGGCGTTCTCGCCGCCCGGACGGCCCACGAGGTGCGGCAGACCTCGGCGGAGGTGGGAAGCTTTGGGGTCCTGTTTCTGATACTGCGCGCGTACAGCATGGGGGCGGGGACATTCACCGGGATAGAGGCAGTGAGCAACGCGATGCCGATCCTCCGCGAGCCGCAGGGTCAAAACGGCCAAGACCACGATGCGCTACATGGCGCTTTCCCTGGCCTTCCTGGCCGCGGGCCTGATGATCGGGTACCTGATCTTCGATGTGCGCCACGAGGCGGGCAAGACATTGAACGCCACCTTGTTCAGCCGGCATCACCGAGGGCTGGGGCCCGATCGGCGGATTCTTCGTGACGCTCACGCTCCTTTCCGAGGCGGTCCTTCTTTTCGCGGCAGCCCAGACCGGCTTCCTCAGCGCCCCCCGCGTGCTCTCCTACATGTCCATGGACAGGTGGTTCCCCCAGCAGTTCAGCCTCCTCAGCGAGCGATTCGTCATCAAGAACGGCATTCTGCTCACCGGGGCCGCCGCCCTCATTCTCCTTTTCCTCACGCGAGGGTCCGTCAAGTTCATGGTGGTTCTCTACAGCATCAACGTGTTCATCACGTTTTTCTTTTCACAGCTCGGGATGGTGCTGCACTGGTGGCGCGCCCGGCAGACCGAGCGCCGCTGGTGGAAGAAGATACTGGTGAACGGCGTGGGACTCGTGCTCACGGCTTTCATTCTCCTCTCGATGATCGTGATCAAGTTCGGAGAAGGCGGCTGGATCACGATATTCGTCACGGGCTCCCTCATGCTCGTCGCCTTCGTCATCAAGCGGTTCTACAGGCAGACCCAGAGGCAGTTGACTCACCTCGATACCCTCGTGCAGGTGGTGGAGGCCTCACGGGCCGACAACCATGGAGGAAGGGGGGCCCGGCGCAGGAGCCCGCGGTACAGACCCCGGGCAAAAACCGCCGTGATCCTGGTCAGCGGCTACAATGGAATGGGCCTGCATACGCTCTTCAATGTCGTACGTCTTTTCGGCAAGGGCGTGCGGAATTTCTTCTTCATCCAGGCGGGCATCATCGACGCGGAGCGTTTCAAGGGAAAGGACGAGCTGGAGAGGCTCGAAGCCCACATCAAGGGGAGCCTGGATAAGTACGTCAGCTATGCGCGCAGCGAGGGTCTCTATGCTCGCGGCTTTCCCCTGATCGGTACAGACGTAGTGGAGGAGATCTGCGGGCTGGCGGGAAAAATGTTCGCCGACTATCCGAACGCCATCTTTTTCGGTGGCCGCATCGTATTCAAAGAGGAGACATTCCTTTCCAGGATCCTTTACAACTACGTCACTTTTGCCGTGCAGAGGCGGCTGCACCAGCTCGGCATTCCCTTCGTCATCGTGCCGGTGCCGGTGAGCGGCGACCTCGTGCCCAAGGGAAGACCCTCACTCGCCAAGGCGGAAATATCCTACGGAGCCTCTTCCCCGGGGGCCGCTTCCTCGACGCAGGCGCCTTCCCCCGCGCCGCGGTAGACCTCGGTAAACTTCTTCTTGTCCGTGGAGGCAAGATGGTAGAGCTCGCTCGACATGGAGAGCGCGTTCTCCTTGCAGCTTGCCACGCACTGCGCGCAGTAGATGCACCTGTCGATGTGGTAGTGGAACACGTACTTCTTCGCCGCCCTGTCCGCCACATCGATCTCGATTGCCCGGGCCGGGCAGTCCTTCACGCACAGCATGCACCCCTTGCACTTGCTCTCCTCCCAGAGCAGCTTGCCGCGCAGGCGCGCGGGGGCGGGATGTACGGCGTAGGGGTAGAGCTCGGTAAAGGGCCGCTTGAAAAGGGAAACGAAGACATCGTTCAGCATCGAGGCGATTTTCATAGATGCACCCCCAGGGCCTTGAGGCCGATCAGGATCAGGAGCTGCACGAGCGCCAGCACCGCCCCCGCGCGCCACCAGAGGCCCACGGTCTGGTCGATGCGCAGACGGGCAAACAGGGACTGGAGTGCCGCCGTGATGAAGAGCAGGCCGATTGTCTTCAGCAGGAACTGCAGGGGGTTGGCCAGGCCTCCGAGGTAGAAGGCGGAGATCAGGGTCAGGCCCACGAGGAGCTCCACGTCCCGGCCGAGCCGGAAGAACGCCAGGCCGCGGCCGCTGTACTCGGTGAGCGCGCCGGAGACGATCTCCGTTTCCGCCTCGGGCGCGTCGAACGGGGGCAGCTCCAGCTTGCCCATCAGGCCGATCAGCGCAACGAGGAACCCGAGCGGCTGGGTGACGATCATCCACAGCTGCTCCCGCGCGTACCCGTTGACCTCGGAGATCCGCCAGGTCCCCGCGGCGATTGCCGGCCCCAGCAGGGCCAGCAGGAACGGCGCCTCGTAGGAGAAAAGCTGGGTGAGGGCGCGGGTGGACCCGACAAGGGAGAACCGGTCCGCGGTGTTCGCACCGGCAAGGCCGATGCAGAGCGTCATCATCATGAGCAGGTAGACGGTGACCACGAGGTCTCCGCGATACCCCCAGGTGGGGGCAAGACCCGCCATGGGAATGTACAGCGCAGCGGTGAACGCCGCGGCAAGCGCGGCAACCGGAAGCCATATGAACAGGCCCCGGTTCACCCCGGCCGGTACGATCTCCTCCTTCACGAGGAGCTTCACCAGGTCTGCAAGCGGCTGGAACCACCGGGGTCCCACCCTGTTCTGGAACCGGGCCACCAGCTTCCGATCCACGTATTCGTAGGCCAGGCTGCCGACGATCACGAACAGCCCGCCGGGGAAGATGAGCATTGCCACAATCGCCAGAACGACGTTCATGCCTCCCCTCCGTAGTACGAGATCCCATAGCGCCTGAGCTCTTCCCAGGTCCAGAGCTCTTCGGTGCCGCGGCGCCGGACCGTGATCGAGCGGTCGTTGCAGGAGAAGCAGGGATCGATTCCCACCATGATCATCGGGATGTCGGCCAGCTTGTGACCCACGGCCACGCTGAGCACGGCCGCCCAGTTGCAAAGGCTGGGCGTGCGCACCTTCACCCTGTCCGGCTTCACCCCGCCGGTGCTCTTGATGAAGTAGAACAACTCGCCCCGCGGCGCCTCCACCCTGCTGATCACCTCCCCCTCCGGGACCCGGCGGGGCAAAGCAGCGGCAAGGTCTCCCGGCGGGAGCTGTCGAGCATGGCGTGGATGAGGCGGTAGGATTCGAACAGCTCGTTGATGCGGACCACGAATCGCGCCTCCAGGTCGCACCTCGTGTCCAGCACGGTCTTGACCGGGAAATCGGGATAGGCCATGTACGGCGCTTCCACACGCAGGTCCCGGGAGACCCCGGATGCGCGCGCTGTCGGCCCCACGGTGCCAAGGAGGTTGGCCTGTTCGAAAGTGATGGCCCCCACTCCGCGCGTGCGGCGGAGGAAGCTCTCGTCGCTCGTGACGATTTGCAGATAGTGGCGCGTGCGCTTTTCCAGGAAGTCCAGGCCGCGGCGGAGCGAATCCGCGCCCTTCCCGTCGATGTCGTACTTTACGCCGCCCAGGAGATTGACCGAGTAGTTCACCCGGTTGCCGGATATCTCTTCCAGGAGGTCCATGATGGTCTCCCGGTCCCTCCAGCTGTACATGAAAAGCGTGTCGAATCCCGCCTCGTGGGCGGCGACCCCCAGCCAGAGCAGGTGGCTGTGGATGCGCTCCATCTCCGCGAAAATGGTCCTGATGGCCTGTGCCCGGGGCGGCACGGCGGTTCCCGCAAGCTTCTCCACGCCCAGCACGTATGCGGTGGAGTGGATATGGGAGCAGATCCCGCAGATGCGCTCCATGAGATAGATGTTGTGGATCCAGCTTCGATCTTCAGCGCCCTTCTCGATGCCCCGATGCACGTAGCCCAGGCGGATGCTGGCATGCGTGACGATCTCTCCGTCCACGGTGAGCTCGAAGTGCCCCGGCTCTTTCAGCGCGGGGTGCTGGGGCCCGATGGGAACGATGAATGTGCCCGGCGTCCCCCTTCTCTCGACAGGGGGAGCCACGGGCGCCGCCTGCGCAATCCCTTCCGCCGAGCCGGGGGAAAAATCCTTTCTCATCGGGTAGAGATTCGTCGGCCAGTCATCGGACAGGAACTGTCGCCGCCTGTCGGGTATGCCCTCTATGGTAACGCCGAATGTTTCCGCAAGCTCTTTTTCATAGATCAGCGCTGAGGGGACCACGGCGCTCAGGGTCGGCACCGCCGGGGCCTCCCGAGGCAGTTTCACTCGGAACGTGAGGACCGAAGGTCCGCGGCAGAAATGGTAGAGCACTTCGAAGCCGCCGTTCTGAGCGGCGTCGCCCATCGCCTTGACGGCGATGCCAGTATCCGCCTTGGCGGCGGCGCCATGGTCGAGGCCCGTGATTGCCGACAGGAACCCCCACTGCGCGCCCTTCAGCGCGCCCACCGCGGGCACGATGCCTGCGGGGTCGTCTCCACTTCCAGCCTGGTGTCGCTCACAGCACGGGACATGAGTGTCCAGGGCTTCAACAGCTCCGTCATGCCGCCAAGCGTCGTATCTACGTTCATGGCGTGCCTCCCGTATCCTTGCTCGCCACCGGCGCGGCCTTGGGCGGTTTCAGCTTCTGCAGAAGCTGCACCACCCCGTCGATGATCGCCTCAGGCCGCGGCGGGCAGCCGGGTATGTACACGTCGACGGGGATTACGTCGCCGACGTCTCCCACGATGTTGTAGCAGCCATGGAACGCTCCCCCCGAGATGCTGCACGAACCAACGGCGATCACGAACTTCGGAGCAGGCATCTGCTCGTAGGTGCGAAGAAGCCTGTCACGCGCCTGGCGCGTGACAGGGCCCGTGCAGATGAGCACGTCAGCGTGCCGGGGAGAGCCCTGGAGCTTCACCCCGAAACGCTCCAGGTCATAGCGCGGGGCGAGCGTGGCAAGGATCTCGATGTCGCAGCCATTGCAGGAGCCGCTGTTGAAGTGGACGAGCCAGGGTGAATTGATGCGCGACCACAGGGCCGCCTTGTCCAGCGCGGACCGGAAAGCTCCGGGAACATTGCCCTCGAGCTGCTTTCCCATATGCGCCCCCCTTCCTCTTGTCCCAATTATCCCAGCGCCAGGGCCAAAAGGGAAAAGATCAGCCCCAGGATGTAGACACCGGTGACGGGTGTGAACCCGCCGCTTCCCACGATCAGCACACCGAGGTGCAGGATCGCGAAGAAAAATGCGACCATGAAGAATGGCTTGTACCCCGGAGAGGCGGCACCTGTCTGGGCCTCTTCTCCGCTGCTGTACGTCTTGGTCTTTGACGCGCTCGGGGTCCCCTTTGCGGCAACGGATTGGGCAACGGCGAGCAGTATTCCCGCGAGCAGGACATACACGGCGAACGCGACAGGGGGAGAGAACGCAAACGGCATCTCACATCCCTCCTTGCCTTGCGAAAATATCGAGGACAACCCGGCCCGCGGGACCGGTCAGGCCCGATGCAAGCGCGGGCCATACGCCGAACGCCACCACCACCAGGGCGAGGATCACCAGGGGGACCACCATGGCGGAGGGCACGCGCGAGCCGCCGATGACGACCTCCGACTGCTCGCGGCGGTACATGATGCTTACCAGCGGCGCATAGTAGCCGAGGGAGAGCAGGCTGTTGAGCACCCCGAAGACCACCAGGGCGATTGCGATCGGATTGCCCGATTGCACACCCGAGGCGAATATCTGCCACTTGGACATGAAGCCTCCCAAGGGGGGAAGCCCGCCCAGGCCGAGGAGCGCGATGGTGAAGGCCAGGGCAGTAATCGGGTAGCGGCGCGATGCCCCCGCGAGGTCGGCGATGTTGAGCGGCCCCGGGTCACCGCGGGAGAGCCTCAGCGCGAACAGCAGGCAGCCGGCTGCGAGGAAGGCGAGCCCCTTCATCGCGGCATGGGTGAGCAGATGGAACACGCCGCCCTGCGCTCCCGCCGCCTGTCCGAATGAGATCGCAAAACCGAGGCCAAGGAGCATGTAGCCTACGTGGGTGAGGCTGGAATATGCGAGCAGCCGCTTGACCTGGGTCTGGCGCAGGGCCAGAAGGTTTCCCACGACCATGTTCACCGCGCCGAACACCAGCAGGAGCGTTCCCCATCCGGCCGAGGTGTCGATGACGACGGAGAGCGCGCGCAGAAGCGCGACCAGCCCGGTTTGGATCACGACGCCCGACAGCATCGCGCTGATCCCGCTCGGCGCCTGCGAATGCGCGTCCGGCAGCCACGTGTGCATGGGCACGATGGCGATCTTCACGCCGAACCCGATGCAGAACAGGGCGCCCGCGCCGAGCAGGGGAAGCCGCGGAACGGAGCCGCCTGCGATCATCGACTTGAGCTCTGAAAGGCTGAGCGTACCCGTCTGAGAGAAGACGAGCCCGATGCCCAGCAGCACGAGCATGGAACCCACCGAGTTCTGCACGAGATACTTGACCCCGGCCTCGAGGCTTGCCGCGCGGTCCGAATGGTAGGCCACCAGCATGTAGGAGGCCACTGCCGCCGTCTCGAACCAGACCCACAGGTTGAAGAGGTCCGCCGCGCAGCCCAGCCCGACCATGGCCCCGATCATTGCGTTGAGGAGCGCGTGATACTTTTCCTGTCCGTCCTCGTGGCCGATGTAAGGCCCCGAGAAAAGCGAGACCATCACCCCGAGCGCGAGGATTGCCGCGGAGAGCAGGAGGCTGATGCCGTCGAACTTGAGGGCGATGATGCCGATGGAAAGGGTGAGGCTGGCTCCGGCGGCAAGATCTCTCCACGCCATGACCAGGGCAACAGAAGAAGCCAGGAGGATGGCAAGGCTGAGCCAGCGGACGGGATTCGCTTTCCAGGGGCGCGCGGCGCTCCGGCCCCCTGCCGCGTCCCGGATGCCTGCCGCGTCACGGGCGCGCTGGAAGAGCCGTCCGCACAGATACACGAAGGGCGAGGTGATTATCGGGAGGGCGATCATCCATACCCAGTTCGGCCACCCCATTTCATCCTCCCAGCGCCACGGCCGCGAGGACCGCGATTACCGCCAATACGATCGCGGCAATGTTCCAGTTGAGAATTCCTGTTTGCGTGGCGCGCAGGCCTTCTCCCGCGCCCTGCACGGCCTTGATGACACCTTGGTTTATGGCTTCAAAACCGAACCCGGCCTCCGCCGCACGGCGCGCCGGGCGCAGTCCGGTTCCCATCTTCGCGAACAATCCCCTGCTCATCCACGCCAGGATGCCCACCGCGACCACGGCCAGCGCGATCCAGGTGGACGGCGAGGAGACCACTTCCCGGACCATCTGCCAGGTTCCCGAAGTCTCCGGGCACGTCTCTCCCGCGCCGCCGAAGTGGAAGGGAAGGGTGCGCGCAAACAGGGCATGGAAGGGTCCCGCGAGGAGCCAGGTGACGAGGCTGCCCAGCGCAAGCGGTATCAGGGCGACCTTCATGGCCGGGCCTGCTTCATGCGCATGCACGTCCCTGCTTTCCGGCGCGGCAAAAAACACCATCCAGACGCAGCGCAGCGTATAGAGCGCGGTCAGGCCGGCGGTGACGATCATGACGACATAGGCCCAGAGGGGTCCGTTGAGGAGACCTCCTTCCAGGAGAAGCTCCTTGCTCCAGAAGCCGTTCACCGGCGGGATCCCGGCAAGGGCCAGCGCCCCGATGATGAATACCGCGCAGGTGAGCGGCATCTTCTTCGACAGGCCCCCCATGCGGCGCATGTCGCGGGTGCCCACCGAGTGGATCACGGCGCCCGCGCCGAGGAAGAGCAGCGCCTTGAACACGGAGTGGCTGAGAAGATGGAACTGGCTCTGGAAGATTCCTCCCGCGCCGATGGCATAGACCATGAATCCGAGCTGGCTCACCGTGGACCACGCGAGAACGCGCTTCAGGTCGTTGGCCACGACCGCCATGACTCCCGCGATGAAAGCGGAAACCGCGCCCACCGATAGCGACCGACAGCGTCCACCCGGGCACGGAGCTGAATGCGGGATAGAACCGGGCGAGCAGATACACGCCGGCGTTCACCATGGTGGCCGCGTGGATGAGGGCGGATATCGGCGTGGGCGCTTCCATGGCATCCGGCAGCCAGGTCTGGAAGGGGAACTGCGCGGACTTGGCCGCTGCCGCGGCCAGGAATCCGAACCCGATCCATGCCAGGAGCTGCGGCGGGAATCCGTGCGCCTGGGCCATGAACGTGGGGATGTCGAAGCTCCCGCTCTGCGCGTAGATGGCCAGGGAGCCTGCCAGGAGGCCCACCCCTCCCAGCCCGGTGACGATGAGCGCCTTGATGCCGCCGGCCACTGCCTTTGGATCGTCGTTGTGGAAGGAAATGAGCGCCCATGAGCAGAGAGCCGTGATCTCCCAGAACACGACCACCATCAGGAGATTCGCGGAGAGCACCAGGCCGACCATGGCTCCGATGAAGAAGAGGACGAGGGCATAGTAACGTCCCTGTCCCTCTTCTCCCCGCATGTAGTCCACGGAGAACACCACGGCCAGGCAGCCGATCACCGCCGCCACCGCTGCCAGGAAAACGCCGAACCCGTCCGGCAGGAGGCTCAGCTCGCCGAAAGCGCCGCCGAGCACGACCGACGAATCCCGTCTTGCTGGTGGCGAGGGGAATGAGCAGCAGGGAGAGCACCGCGTCCGCCGCGGCGAAAGCGATGGCCAGCCCGGTGCGCAGTTTCGCGGCCCTGCCCACGGCCAGCACCACGACGGCGCCGGCCCAGGGAAGGAAGACCGTCAGGGGAAGCAGCCAGGAGTTTTCCATCCCTATCTCCTCAACGTGGAGATGACGCGCGTATCCAGTGTCCCGCACCAGCGGCGGACCTGGATCGCAAGGGCTAGTGCGACGACGGTGATCGCGGTGTCGGCTACGAGGACGGTGATGGCAAGGCTCTGGCCGATGGCCGGCTTTCCCGCCATCCCGCCTGCCACGACCATGATCAGGATTGTGCCCTTGGCAAAGACCTGGAGGGCGACCACGATCTTGATCAGGTTGCGCAGTATCAGAAGGCCGTAAATCCCGATCGCGACGAGACCTATGACGGCGACTATCGCGATGGTCCAAACATCGCCACTCACGGGGTGCCTCCTGTCGCGCCGTGGCGCGCGGTATTCTCCATCCGTGCCGGCTCCCTTCGGTCCGCAAGAAGGCCTATGGAGCCGAGCACGCCGCTGAAGATGAGGGCCACCTGCAGAATGGTATCCAGGCTGCGCTCCTCCCAGACCGCCCGCAGGAAGGGAAGGGCATCACGGCTCAAGGCAGGAACGACGAGCCGGGGCACGGTAAGCCAGAGGAGGAGGAACAGGAACAGACCCATCAATACCCAGGCGAGAGGCCGCGGAACGAGCGCGCCCGCAACGGCGGTCTCTTCTCCGGCGATATTGATGGCAAATACGAAGATGATGGTGACGAGGCCCGCGCCTACCGAGAGCTCGACGACCCCGACTTCAGGCGCCCCGAGCAGGGCGATTGCGAGCGCCAGCAGGGCGCTGCAGCCGGCCAGCCACAGGGCAGACACCAGGAGCCGCGGGGCGCGAATGGCCTGGAGGGCGCAAATGAGCATTCCGGACAGAACGAGAGTCTGTATGACCATACAGAAACCCTCCCCATGAGGACTTTTTGCGTCACTGCGCAGGGTGGAAGCCTGTTCCCGCCAGTGCCTGACTCACGCGATTCCACGAAGGGGACTTTCCGGCAATGGCTGCATCATAGGTCCTCCGGTGAGCGCTGTCAAGAAATTCTTCGCGCGTGCGAGCCTCATGCCCGCCTCTCTTGACACTCCTTTTCAGTTCGAATAGTTTGAGTCACCGCGCCTTGACCTGACGATCGACGAAGATTCCGTATTTGGGGAGGATCACGCATGTCACACCTTACGAATGCCACGATGTTCGAGACCGTATCCCTCTGGGTCGTTCTCGGCATCGCCGTCCTCGGGCTCCTGTACGCTCTCCTGCTGCGCAGGCAGGTTCTGCGTCACGACACGGGGACCTCGGAGATGAAGGTGGTCTGGGACGCCATCCGCGAGGGAGCGGACGCCTACCTGGGCAGGCAGCTCAAGACCATCATCCCCCTGATCATCATCCTCACGGTGGTTCTCTTCCTGTCCGTGTACGTCGTGGCGCCGAGCGAGGCGGCGAGCGCCACGGTTCGCCGGATTCACCGATGCCCAGGTGAGGCTGTATCGTCGGCATCGCGCGGGCCATCGCGTTCGTCATGGGCGCCGTGTTCTCCCTCCTGGTCGGCCAGTTCGGGATGCGCATGGCCGTGCAGGGCAACGTGCGCGTGGCCTCGGCCGCCCGCACGAGCTTCGCGGACGCGCTGAAGATCGCCTACCGCACGGGCACCATCACCGGCATGCTCACCGACGGCCTGGGCCTCCTGGGCGGCACGGCGATCTTCCTCTACATGGGCATGTCGGCCCCGGACGCCCTCCTGGGCTTCGGCTT
Organism: uncultured Spirochaetota bacterium; assembly: GCA_963820435.1. Taxonomy (GTDB): domain Bacteria; phylum Spirochaetota; class Spirochaetia; order SZUA-6; family Fen-1364; genus Fen-1364. The sequence goes on from CAWGAC010000019.1 coordinate 341,763, forward strand.
CGGCGGCACGCTCCTCGCCCTGTTCATGAGGGTGGGCGGCGGCATCTACACCAAGGCGGCGGACGTGGGCGCGGACCTCGTCGGCAAGGTCGAGGCGGGCATGCCGGAGGATGATCCCCGCAACGCGGCGGTCATCGCCGACCTCGTCGGTGACAACGTCGGTGACTGCGCGGGCATGGCGGCGGACATCTTCGAGTCCTACGAGGTGACCATCGTCTCCGGGCTGATCCTCGGCGTGGCCCTGGTCTTTGCCACCGGTGACCTGAAGTGGATCATCTTCCCGCTCCTCGTGCGCGGCATCGGGGTGCTTTCCTCCATCGTCGGGACCTACCTGGTGCAGGGGCAAGAAGGGCGGCGGCGAGCGACAACGCGCTTTCCTCCATCAACCGGGGGTTCTACTCCATCGCCGCCATCTCCCTGGTCGCGTTCTTCTTCCTGGCCATCTTCTACATGCACGAATGGCGCGCGTTCCTCTCGGTCGGCGTCGGCATCGTCCTGGCCATCGCGCTGGACGAGCTCACGAAGTACTTCACCGACACGCACCACAAGCCGGTGAAGGACATCGCCACGGCCACGCGCACCGGTCCGGCCACGGTCATCCTCCGCGGCCTCGTGGTCGGCTTCGAAGCCACCGTCTGGCAGGCCATCGTCATCGGCGCTCACCATCCTCGCCGCGGTCCTCATCTACTGGGGCCAGGACGTCACCTACGTGCTCTACGGCGTGGCCATGACCGGTATCGGGATGCTCACCCTGACGGGCAACAACGTGGCCATGGACTCCTTCGGCCCCATCTCCGACAACGCGAACGGCATCGGGGAGATGGCGGGGCTGGACCAGAAGGCGCGGCAGATCATGGCGGACCTCGACGCGGTCGGGCAACACGACAAAGGCCATCACCAAGGGCGTGGCCATCGGCTCCGCGGTCATCGCCGCCGTGTCGCTCTTCGGCTCCTTCCTCACCGACGTCACCCTCGTGCAGAAGGCGCATGGGCGTTGCCGAGCAGGCTGCGGCTTGCCTTCACGGGCATCCGCATCTCGGTGCCGAACGTGTTCATCGGGCTGCTCATCGGCGGCACGATCCCCTGGCTGTTCTCCTCCCTCACGGTGAACTCGGTGGCGCGCGCCGCGGGTCTCATCGTCGAGGAAGTGCGCCGCCAGTTCCGCATCCCCGGCCTTCTGGAAGGCAAGGTGAAGCCGGACTACGGCCAGACAGTGTCCCTGTGCACCACGGCCGCCCAGCGCGAGCTGATCCCGCTGGCCCTGATCGCGGTGCTCTCCCCGTTGGCGATCGGGCTGCTCCTGCACGTGGAAGCCCTCGGCGGGTTCCTCGCCGGCGTCATCCTCTCCGGTCAGCTCCTGGCCGTGTTCATGGCAAGCTCGGGCGGCGCCTGGGACAACGCGAAGAAGACCATCGAGGACGGCCTGCACGGCGGCAAGGGCTCGGAAGCCCACAAGGCCGCGGTCATCGGCGACACGGTCGGGGATCCCCTGAAGGACACCTCGGGTCCCGCCCTCAACCCCATGATCAAGGTCATCAACCTCGTGTCGCTCCTTGCGGCGCCCCTGCTCGTCAGTCTCACGCTGAACGTGTGGGTGGCCCTGGTCGGAGCCGGGTGCGTCGTCGTGATCCTCGGCTCTGTGTGGTACTCCAAGCGCGGAGGATTCGGCAAGAAGGTGCAGACCAGCGCGGCCCAGTTCTAGGGCGGACGCGGTACACCGCCCGCATGGGGATCACCGAGTCCATCGCCGCGTTCGGCACGCACGTCATCGCGGGCATCGGATACGTCGGAGTGTTTCTCCTCATGGTCGCGGAGAGCATGGTCCTGCCGGTGCCCAGCGAGGCGGTGATGCCGTTTGCCGGCTTCAGCGTGGCGGAGGCACAGCCTGTCGTGGGCGGGGTCATCCTCTCCGCCACCCTGGGAAGCATCATCGGCTCACTGATCGGGTACGCCATCGGCAGGTTCGGCGGAAGGCCGTTCCTCGTCCGGTTCGGAAAGTATCTCCTGCTGGACCGGGAAGACCTCGAAAAGACAGACCGGGTTTTTCCAGCGCAGGGGCAGCGTCACGATCCTCGTGTCCCGCTTCATCCCCATCGTGCGGCACCTGATCTCGATCCCCGCCGGGCATGGGGAGCATGCCGCTCCTGCCGTTCTGCCTCTTCACGATCCTCGGGGCGGGCGCGTGGAACACGTTCCTCACCTGGTGCGGCTTCACACTGCGAAGAACTGGGCGCACCGTGCTTCGCTACAGCCATGTCATCGACATCGTGGTTGTCGGTCTTCTTGCCGCGCTGGTCGTCCTTTACATTGCGCGCCACCTGATGCGGCATAAAAAAAGGCCGTCCGAAGACGGCCTTTAGGGCTATTGTCGCCGTGCTTCTGTTAGTACGTGACGTCCTCATCTCCCGTGTGGGTGATGGTTACCGCCGCCGCACCAGTTGCGTTTACCGTGATGCGACCGTTGCCCGTGTTGGTGACCGTCACGGCCCCCGTGGCCGTGCTGTTGATCGTCATGACGCCATTTCCCGTGTTGGTCGCTGTGAGCGCCCCACCGTTGTTGACGATGTTGATCGTTCCCGTTCCAGTTTCAGTAGCCGCGACATGGCCGCCGTTGTTCTGGACGTTGATGAAGCCGTTGCCCGCTACAGGGACCACGTCAGCCGCTGCGCTGCCCGTCACTGTGATGCTGGGCACTACCACTGGCGGGACAACCACTACCACCGCCGGTACCCCGTTGACGTTGATCACCGTGTTCACCATGGTGACCGATGCGAAGAGCCCAAGCGCCCTTCCGTTCAGGGTCGTCACTGTTGCGTTGCCAGCCGTCGAGAAGGTCATTCCCGCGCTCGCTATGATGGTTCCTGCCATGGAGCCGCCGCCTGCGCCGTTGATGGTCGCCGCGCTGCCCACCTGCCAGTACACATTACCAGCCTTGGCGCCGTTGACCAGGATCACGCTGCTGGGGGCCAGCGGGGTCCCTACCGTCAGGGAGCTCGCCATCTGGAAGATCCACACTGCATCGGCGTTTCCCTGCGCATCCAGGGTGAGATCCGAGCCGGTGATCAGGAATGCACCCGAAGCCGACTTGTAGACACCGGGGGCCAGTGTAAGCCCGCCGAGCTGACCAGCGCCGGGATCGGTACCGTCGGGTCGTGAGGCCAGGTCGTTGAATGCCGTCAGGGCATCAGCGGCTGCCGCATTTGCGTAGACAAAGTCTGACACAGTTCCTTCAGGAGCGTTGGTGTAGACCGTGCCGCTCACCGCGCCGATATTCAAGGGAGTTTCGGAATAGCTGAATACTGAGCTGTGAAACCCAGTTATCATGGTCGATGCACCCGTGGTGCCCATATCCCCGGTAATCGCAGTTGCGGTTCCCTGGTTAGTGATGCCCGCACCGCCACCAAAAACCGCGAAAGTCGATGCCGCGCCAAGGCTTGGCGCAGAAGCAACTGAAGCTTTCGGCATTGTTCTTGACAAGCCAACGTCAGGTGAAAATGGGACAGCGCACGCGGCAAAGAAGGCCGCCAAAGTACAGAACCCCAAACCCGCCCAGAACTTTCTTTGTATATGTTTTCATCGTCTTGTACCTCTTGGTACAGATAGTATACGTTATATGGCCATATGTCAAGTACTATTTATATATTTTTTATGTATAAAAAAGCCAACAAAAATGTCACTTCTGTACATGTAAGGGGGGGTCAGACTCCTTCCAGCTCGTGAATCGCGTCCATGATCTCTTCGGCGGAGGATGCCGAGAGCACGCGCTCCCGCAGCTCGGGCCGGGTGCCGAACGCGCTGACCCCTGCCAGGGTCCGCACGTGCTGCTTCAAGGAGCCCTTGGGTATGACAAGAAGGATGACCAGCCGCGCGGGGCTCTCATCCACTGATTCGAAGGGAATGCCTGCCGGCGATGTTCCCAGCGCGACGAGGATGTCCGTCACGCAGTCAACGGTTCCGTGCGGCACGGCCAGGCCGTATTTCAGGCCCGTGCTGAGGGAGCGCTCCCGGGTGACCACCGCATCGATGACCGTTGCCCTGTCATTCAGGCGTACCTCGTGGGCGGCCACAAGAACATCGACCAGCTCCTGGATGGCATCCCACTTGTCCCTGGCCTTGAGGCCGACCTTGATCAGATCCTCCTGGATGAGCTCCGAGAGCAGCACCTGCCTTTTCTCCTTTCTCCGCCCTGCCTACGCGCGTCTCTTCTTCAGATGCTTGAGCCGCAGCACGTCTTCCCGCTCCCGCTGGTCCAGGACGCCTCGGATGTACTTCACCTGTTCGGCCAGCGAGGGAAGAAGACGCTGCTCCAGCGCGTTCACGCGCCGTGATGTCTTTCGAATTTCTTCCGCCAGCTTTCCCAGCTTCCGGTCCAGCGGGGCGATGCGCAGGATCAGCTCGAGGGTCGCCTCGAATCGCTCTCCCGCCTCTTCGATCCTCGCGCTGGCCCCGGCCGAGGTGTAGCCGCGCTCCTCGGGCTGGCGCGGGGCGTAGTCCGTGCTCACCTCCACGATCTTGGTGCCCCAGATGTTGCGCACCTTTGTTTCCAGCTCGATGGGTCTCCTGCTCGCAAGACCCGCGGAGGCCACCGCCTCGGGCCCGTCCACCGCAAGGGCGCGCATGAGGGACTGCTTGGCCTCTCCGAGCGCCTTTCGCAGGGCGTCACGGGTATCCACGAATCTCTGCAGCTCGGAGAGGAACTCCTTCACAAGCGCCTCCCTCTTGCCCCGCAGGAGCTCGGCGCCCTGCTCCGCCAGCCGGATCTGCGCCCTGCGGGACAGGAGCTCCGTGCGCGTCGGACTGATCTGTTCCATTACGGCGATGTCCCGGGAGCGTGAGGCGCGGCCTCCTGTGCGGGGGCGCCCAGAGGCGCCGGCCTGTGATACCGCTCGATCAGCTCTTTCCTGATGCGGCGGTACTCCACGTCGGGGATGCCGCCGAGAACGCGCCACCCGATGTCCAGCGTCTCCTCGATCGCGCGCTCTTCACCTCCCTGGTGGATCAGGTCGCGCTCGAAATCCTCCGCGAACCGCAGGTACTTCCTGTCCAGATCTCCCAGCGCGTCCTCACCGACGATTGCCACGAGTCTTCTCGTCTCCTGTCCCTTTGCGTAGCAGGAGTAGAGCTGGTTGGCCAGGTCCCGGTGGTCTTCCCGGGTGCGCTCCTTCCCGATGCCATTGTTCATGAGCCGCGACAGTGAGCGCAGCACGTCGATGGGAGGGAAGACCCCGCGCCTGTGGAGCTGCCGGGAAAGCACGATCTGGCCCTCGGTAATGTAGCCCGTGAGATCGGGAATGGGATGGGTGATGTCGTCGTCCGGCATCGTGAGAATCGGCAGGAGCGTCACGGATCCCTTCCGCCCCCTTATTCGTCCTGCCCGCTCGTACAGGGAGGCAAGGTCCGTGTACATGTACCCGGGATACCCGCGGCGTCCGGGGATCTCCTCACGCGCGGTTCCGATTTCCCGCAGCGCCTCGCAGTAGCTGGTCATGTCCGTCATGAGCACCAGGACCTCGTAGCCGCGCTGGAACGCCAGGTACTCCGCGGCGGTGAGCGCGCAGCGCGGGGTGAGCAGCCGCTCGATGGTGGGGTCGTCCGCCAGGTTGAGGAAAGTGGCGGTGCGGCTGCGGGCACCGGTGCGCTCGAACTCGGCCAGGAAGTACGCGGCCTCACGCTGGGTGATGCCGATGGCGGCAAACACGATGACGAAGCTTTCCTCCTCACCGGTCACGCGCGACTGCCGGAGGATCTGCGCCGCAATTTCATTGCCGGGGAGGCCCGCGCCGGAAAAGATGGGAAGCTTCTGCCCCCGCACGATCGTGTTGAACCCGTCAATGGCCGATACCCCCGTGTGGATGAAGGAACGGGGCTTCTCCCGGGAGATGGGATTGATGGGGATGCCCGACACGGGAAGCAGGGCGTCGGCAATCACGGGCGGCAGGTCGTCGATCGGCGCCCCTGACCCGTTGAGTATTCTGCCGATCATGTCTTCCGACACGCCCAGCCGCGCCTCGCGGTCCACGAGGGAGATCGCCGTCCGCGTGACGTCGAGACCCATGGTCTCCTCGAAAACCTGGATCACGGTGACGGATTCCGACACCTCGATGACCTGCCCGCTGCGCCGGGTGCCGCCCGGCGAATGGATCGAGACGGTGGCGGCATAGGGAAGGTCGGAGGCGCTTTCCACGAACAGGAGAGGCCCGGATACCTTCCGCACCCCGCGGAACTCCCTGGTGAGAAGCGGCGAATGCTCGCTCACTGCCTGTAGCCCTCCCCCTTCAGTGCGCTGAAGGATGCGCGCATGCGCTCCCCCACGTCCGCGCCCCGGGCGGGGAAATCCGCCGCGGAGATCTCCCGCAATCGGGCAAGCTCTTCACGCTCGGGCATGGACAGGATCCTGTCCAGGGGGACCTTGGCCTGCAGAGCGGCGGCGGCCAGCTCGTGGAAGGTGATGAACAGCGTGAGCATGCCGTGCTGCTTTTCAAGGCTGCAGGATGCGTCCGACTCGGAGGTCGCGTTCTGCTGAAGGAATCCGTCCCGCAGCATCCTGCTCGTCTCCAGGATGAGCCGGTCGCTCTCCTGCAGGGAGTCCGGACCGACAAGCTGGACCACCTCCTGCAGCTCCGCCTCCTTTTCCAGGATCTCCATGAGGCGCGTCGCGCTGCCCCGGCCAGGCCTCGCCGATGTGCGTCGGCGAACCAGGGGGCAAGCCTTTCGACGTACAGGGAGTAGCTCCTGTTCCAGTTGATGGCAGGGTAGTGGCGGCTGTGGGCCAGCGGGTAGTCGAGGGCCCAGAGCGCGCCGGCCACGCGCATCGTGCTCTGCGTGACGGGCTCCGAGAAGTCTCCGCCGGGCGGAGAGACGGCGCCGACGATCGTCACCGAGCCTTTGCGGCCGTCTCGCGCCGAGGCACTCCGCCGCGCCGGCCCGCTCGTAGAAGGAGGCCAGTCGGGAGGGAAGATACGTGGGGTATCCCTCCTCGCCCGGGCATCTCCTCCAGCCGGGAGGAGATCTCCCGCAGGGCCTCCGCCCAGCGGGAGGAGGAGTCCACCATGACCGCGACCGCGCAGCCCATGTCGCGGAAGTACTCCGCGATGGTCACCCCGACGAAGATCGATGCCTCCCGCGCCGCCACGGGCATGTTGGAGGTGTTCACCACGAGGACCGTCCGGTTCATGAGCGGTCCTCCCGTGCGGGGATCGATCAGCTCGGGGAACTCGGTGAGCACGTCCGTCATCTCGTTGCCGCGCTCGCCGCATCCGACGTACACGATGACCTCCGCCGCCGAGTACTTGGCCAGCGACTGCTCGAGCACCGTCTTGCCGGTGCCGAAGCCCCCGGGGAGGCAGGCCGTGCCGCCCGTGGCAATCGGGAAAAGGCAGTCCAGCACGCGCTGGCCGGTGACGAACGGCTCCAGGGAGACCGTCTTCCTCTTCACCGGACGGGGAACCTTTGCCGGCCACCGCTGCGACATGGTGAGCACGGCGCCGTTGTCCAGCCGGGCGATGGGCTCGTCGATCGTGAAGCTCGCCGGATTCGATGGACACGACGGTGCCCTGCCAGCCCGGGGGAACCATGATGCGGTGAACGAAGGATTCCGTCTCCCGGACATGGCCGAGCGTGTCGCCTTCCGCCACCATTGTCCCGGGACGCACGTCGGGCGCGAAGAGCCAGCGCTTCCCCGGCGTCAGGGCCGGCACGGAGAGGCCGCGGCTGATGAAGACTCCGCTCTCGGCTTCCAGGGCCCTGAGGGGGCGCTGAATACCGTCGAACACGCTGCCCAGGAGGCCCGGGCCCAGCGTGACAAGGAGCGACTCGCCGGTGCAGACCACCGGCTCCCCCACGCAGATCCCCGACGTGTCCTCATAGGTCTGGATGAACGCCGTGTCCGCGTCGAGCCGGATGATCTCGCCCATGAGACCCGCGCTGTCCCACGCGCACGACCTCCGCCATGCGCGCTCCGCTCATCGATCGGGCGATCACGGTCGGACCCGAGACCCTGGAGATCGTTCCCTGCACCAGCTTTTCCTGCACTCCCCACCCTCACAACTTGATGTTCAACTGGTAGCCGACCGCCCGCCTGATGAGCTGGGCCACATAGTCGTCCGGCGGGGCTCCCTCCGCCATGCGCCAGACCATTTCCCCCGGCACCTCGATGATCAGCGGCACCGTGGATTCCGCGAACGCCTTCCGCGCCTGCTCCTCCATGCCCTGCAGGAGCTCTTCCTGCACGATGATGATTCCATACGCACGGCCGGCCACCGCCGCATCAAGGGCGCTGCGCGCCGCCGCGGAGTCCGCGGCGACGCTCACTTCCGCCCCTGCGAGCGCGAACCCCGCGCCGAGATCCCGGCTGAGAAGCGCCAGCACCCTAGACAAGGACCATGCCCTCCCGAATGGCGTTGGCGGGCATGCGGTACCTGATTCCGCGGGCGAGCAGCCGCAGATTGACCAGCTCGCTGTACTTCCGCCAGAGGAACCCGAGTGGCACGGCCGCGCTCAGCACGTCGAGCCTGAAAAGCCTGCACCCGTGCGCGATCACAACCGATTCCAGGAATCGCTCCATGACGGCGAGACTCTGCGCCTGGCCGTAGGCGAGGATCCCGCGCTCGATGCCGGGGGCGAAGTACGTGCCGCCCAGCATCTCGAATGCCGCGACCAGCGTGTCACTGGCGCCGAGCTCGGCAAGTGCTCCCCACGGCAGCTTCCCCCCCGGAATCGGCTCGATGTTCTCCCGGGCGCCGCCGCGCTCGCGGTCCCGGATCAGCTCGAGAGCGAGCTGCACGTTGACCAGGTCGATCTGCCTGCGGAGACTTTCGCGCGCCGGGCCGTGACGGGGATCCTCCGCGGTGAGCTGGGAAAGGGCCCACTGAAAGTAGCCGCGGTACAACGCGCTCTCCAGTGCCGCAATGTCATCCTGCTCCCTGCACTCGCGGATGGCACGGCGCAGGGCGAATGCAAACGCGTGCTTCCACGTGGGAAGTGCGTCCGCCAGGTTCACGACATCGATTTCGGCGGAAAGCTCCCCGAGCTGGATCTCGTCCAGCTCCCCGATCGGGAGCACGGCCGCGAACAGCTCGCGAGGGCCGGCGCCGCTGAGCTTGCCGCGAAGAAGGGCCAGGACGTTTGCCACGTCCCACCGGTTGACCTGCAGGGCGATCAACCGCCGGGGCTCGGGAGGAGCGAGGGCGAGGATCTTGGCGAATGCTGCGTGCACGTTCGCGCTCAAGGCGGCCTCTACCGCGCTGGCGTCGACGGCCCCGCCATGGGCGGCAAGGGCACGCTGCACGTCCTCGGCGTAAGGGGAGGCGAGAAGGGCGTCCGCAAGGGCTGCATCCGTGGATGCCTGGAGGACGCGCTCATAAAACTCGCGCGTGAGCAGAAGGGTGCTCATGCCGCGTATGCGCGCGTTCAAATAGTCGTAGTCGCTCATCTCGGGGCGCGTCCGAAAAGAAGACCGGCCACCTCTGGCTCGTACGCCGCCTGGGCCCTGTCCAGGCGCGCGAGCAGGCTGTTGTCCGCGCGCCTTCGGCCGTCTGAGGATGCTGCCACTACCGTGCCTTTCTTTCTGTCCACGTCGACCGTGCACGGCTCCCCCACGGCGGCGGAGGCTTCCGCGGAGAGCATCTCCAGGGCGGCGGCGGCGTCCGGGGAGGCGCCCAGGCGCTCGATCTCCCGCCGGGCGCGCGCGAAGGCTTCCTCGAGCAGGCGGCGCTTCACCTGGAGCCCCTCGCCGCGCGCCTTCATCCGCGCGTCCCCCACCAGGCGCTGCGCTTCGGAGGCCAGCTCCCTTTCAAGGCCGCGCATGGCCTCGGCCTTGAGACGCTGGATCTCCGCGTCCGCTTCTTCGAGTGTCACGCGCACCCGGGTCTCCGCTTCCGCGCGGATCCTGGCCCGCTCTTCCCCGGCCCGCTCTTCGATGGCGCTGAAGAGCTGATCGGGTTCCTGCTCCTGGTCCATTGGAGTCAGAGGGTGAAGAGCATGACGATGGCCACCACGAACCCGAGGATGACCATGGTTTCGGGGATTGCCAGAAGCAGGATGATCGTGCCCGCCGCTTCGGGCTTCTCCGCGATGGTTCCCGCGCCGGCGGCGCCGATCCTGCTCTGCGCGAGGCCCGTGCCGATTGCGCAGAGCCCCACGGCGATGGCCGCCGAGGCGGCGATGAGACCCACCGTGATGTCACGTTTCTTCGGCTCCGCACGCCTGTTCCTTCTGATCCTGCGCCCAGACGGATCCCGAGACCGCAAAAAGGCTGAAAAGCATGAGGACGAGGAGCAGCGTTCTTCTTTTCATGTCCGGACACCTCCGAGTTTTTTGAAGGGGGCGAACGGCTGGCCGCCTCCCAGGTAGAACTTCGAGAAGAACTCCACGTAATGCAGGCGCAGCCCCTGGATGGTCGGATCGATGATGCCGAGGGTCAGGTTGAGCGCGTGCACGAGAATCACGATGACCACCGCCAGCACGAGGTTTCCGGCCATCCCGCCCAGCATGGTGGCAAGCAGGGAAAGCACGGCGGATGCCATGCCAATGGCCATGATCCGCGCGTAGGACAGGATATTGCCCAGCGTGCTGAGAATCTCCAGCGGAAGCAGCAGGCCGTGCGCGGGGTGGCGCACGGTCTGATAGATCATGAGCACGAGGAACGCCAGGAGCGCGACCATCCCGAATGAAGTGAAGATCGGGGGGAGGACCCGCGCGAGCCGGCCGACAAAAAAGAAGAGCACGGCAATCCCGGCAATCCTGGCCAGGTTGCCCAGCGCCATGTTCTTGTCTTTTGTCCTGCGGGCATTGATCACCCCGAGCACGAGGCCGAAAATGATCTGCAGAAGTCCCACGGCGACGGCGATGACCAGGTATCCGAGGAGGGTCGGCGCCGTGCGCCCCGGTGCCAGGGAGAAGCGCTCCTGCCAGAGGGGATGCATCCCGAAGGACTTGCCCATCTCGCCGAAGAGCTCCCCGAAGACAAGGCCAAAAACCGTCGTAAAGAAGCCGCAGGAGCCGGCGATGAGGGCAAGGCTCCGGAGCAGCGCCGACGTACCCGGCGGATTTGACAGCTTCTTCGCGCGGCCTGCCGCAAACAGAACCGCCGCGCCCGCGAGGAGAATGGCCCCGTAGCCGGCATCAGCGAGCATGAGCCCGAACATCGGCGGAAAAAAGGTGGCCAGGAATATGGTCGGGTCGAGAGTCCCGTACTTCGGCAGGGGAAGCAGGGAGAGAAGGGGCTCGAAGGACTTGACCGGCTGCGCGTTCTCAAGCCGCACGGGAGGGACCCCGAGGGTGCGCGCGCGGATCTCGCGCACCACCACCGTGCGGGAGGAGATCCGTGCCAGGCCGTCCATCAGGCCGGCGAGCGCCTGGCGCAGAACCCAGCCATGGATGATGAAGGCATGCCGGGTGCGTGCGAACTTCGGGAGCGCCTCGTAGTGAGCCAGGCGGTCGTGGCAGAGGCGCTGGCGGGCAATCAGCTCCGCGGCGTTTTCCAGGAAGAAGCGCTCCATCTGCTCCCTGACCACCCGGCGGGCCAGGCGGAGGGTGGCCAGCTCGTCCTGCAGGGCCGCAAACGCTTCCTCGAAAGGCTTGTCCCTGAGATGCCGGGGGAAGAGCATGTCCCCGATGCCGGCGCTGGAAACCAGCGCCCGGACCTTTGTCGAATCCTTTCGGGGAAACCCGAGAAGCACGGAAAGCCGGCCTCCTTCGAGCTGCTGCTCGATGAACCGGAAGTTCCCCGCGGTCAGCCTTTCCACTTCACGCCGCAGCATGTCGCGCGCCAGCCGGTTCCTGCGCTCGAAGACGACGCCGATCATCTCGAAATCCCGGGGAAGCTCGTGTGTCTCCACAAGCGGGGCAAAGGCGGCGAGCACGCGCTCGTGGCCGACAAGGGAGTTGATGTCATCCGAGAGATTCCGCTCCCTGCGCAGGTATGCCCTTGCCTTTGCGTGGAGCGTCCGGACCCGGGCGGAAAGGGCATCGAGGGGCTCCCCCGTGATGCGATTGTAAATCTGTTCGACGTCGCCGGTGGATCCTTGTTCCCGCGCGATGTGGGCGGGGATCTCCGCGGTCATCTCATCAAGTGCTTCCGAGGTTCTGGCATAGGCGTCCCGTTCCGCTGCCTGGGTCTCCGTGAGATGAATTCTGTCGAGGAATTCCCCCTTGCCGGCCGCTGCCCTGGGTGCTTCCATAATGTGCAGGATTCCGGAGTCCTGGATCAGGTCCACGGATGCCTGGAAAAGCTCGATCGGTCCCAGGATCTCCACCGCGGCCATGTCACTGATCACTTCTTTGCCCCCGGCCAGACCCGGGAGACGATCAGCGCCACCGCTGCCCCCATGCTCCCCGCCGCTTTCTTTTCCAGCCTGCGGTTTTCTTCCCGCGCCGCCTCCAGCACTTCCGCTGCCCGGGCCTGAAGCGAGACCATGCGCGATTCCCGCTCACGGGAGAGAAGCCCGGGGATTTCTTCCCGGCTGCGCTGGATGCGCCGGGCCGCCTCGGTCTCCGTGTTCTGGATCAGCTCCGCCGCCTCGGCGCGCGCGCCTTCCAGCAGGTCGTCGAGGGTTTTCTCCGCGCTCTTGATCGATGGAATGAGAGACTCGAGCTCCTGTTTTTCGCGCTGTTTCTTCTTTGCCATAATGGTCACCAAAGAGAGAGGCGAGAGAGACAGGATAATGGCAGTTTCCGACCGGCGTCAAGCCTTTTGCAGGCAACGGCTAATTGATGTACCACGTCAGGAATGTGGCGATACCGGCCGTTCCAATGGTTGTCGCCGTGGTACCGGCGGCGTTGTCAGAGCGAAACCCCAATCTTGCTTCGCCGGCCCAGGAGAAATTGCTGGAGAAGAAATACTCGCCGCCGAACACGCCGTTCAGCCCGAACGAGGAGGGGCCTTTTCCGGCGGGGACTGACGCGCCGCTGTAGCTTATCTCAGCACCCGCATAGGGTGAAACGCCTCCCTTGCCGCCAAAATGATACTCGACACCTGCGGCCACATCGAATAAAGTCGTTGACGCACCGGCGGCGCTGGTGCTCGACAGCCCGAGTGCCGCGCGTACCGCTATGTTGCTGGTAATGAGGTACTTGGCGCCAAGGTCACCGGCAAAGCCCAGGCCTACGCTGGTGAAGGTCAGGGCTGTCTGGAGGCCGAATTGCCCCGCATTTGCCGCTCCTTCGGCGAAAGTGGAAGAGCTCACCAACACGACTGCCAGAATCACGAGCACGAGCTTTTTCATGCAACACCTCCTCGTAGTCGAAACATCTTGAGGAATCCCCGTCCTGTCAAGTCGCCGGCCGCGGAGCGAGGCACTCCCGCAGGGCCTGGGCAGTTTCCCGCACGGCCGCGGACACCTCGGCCGACATTCCTTCACCGAACTCCATGGAAAAGGGTTGAATGCCGATAACCGTCACCCGGCACCCGATCTCACGCTGCAGGTAGTCTGCCAGGACGCTCAGGGGGAGGGAGTGCGTGCCGAACGATGCGCCGCGGATATCGGCCGACTCGATGAGACGGACCGCGCCCGGAGTTTCCTGCATGTGCGCGGAGTCCACGATGATGAGATGGGAAGGAGAGATCTGGCGGATCTCGGCGGTGCAGTTTTCGGGCGCCGACCCGCCGTCCAGGGCACGCACACCGGGAAGGGAAGCCCGGGCAAGCTCCGCCGCGACGCGCACGCCCGCCGCGTCGTCGGAGCGCAGCTCGGAGCCGACTCCCAGCACGACCACCGGCCGGCCGCCGGCGCGCCATGACTGGCGGTCAGGCTCCAGCGCTTTCTTCAGGGCATGCCTTAGAGGTGTCGGCATGGAATACCACTTTCAGTTGCCCGCGCACGAGCTGGGTGAGCTCGAACTCGGTGGTGATGTCGATCACCTTGCGCGGACAGGTCTCCGCGCACTGGGCGCAGTAGACGCACTTGCCCAGGTCGATGGATGCCTCGAACTTCTTCTCGCCGATCTTGGTGATGGTGATGGCCTGCGAGGGGCAGTCGCGGATGCAGAGCCTGCAGCCCGTGCACAGCTCCGATTTGAACTTCGGCTGTCCGCGGAAGTGGTCCGGCATCCGGAATTTCTCGAAGGGGTATCGCATGGTGGCCGGTTTCTTGAACAGGGATCCGAGCACCGACGAGTATCATTTCGCCGGGGCGCGCTCTTTTTCCTTCCATACTAGAAAAACTCCTTAATGACAAGGTCGATGATTACCTGAAGGAAAGCAATGGGCGCCACGTAGCGCCAGCAGAAGTTGATCATCTGGTCCATGCGCAGGCGCGCGAACACGGTGCGCAGCAGCGCCAGGACCGCGAGGATTCCCGCCACCTTGGCCAGGTAGATCGGGACGCCGAGCCACCAGGGGAGCCAGAGGCCGAACGGCAGGAATACGGCGGCAAGGAGGGAGGAGGAGGCGATGGCTTCCGAGTCGATGGCCAGGCGGAAGAAGGCCAGGTGCCTGCCGCTGTACTCGGTAAAGCTTCCCGCCACGATCTCGGTCTCCGCTTCGGGGGCGTCGAAGGGCACGCGCTCCAGCTTGCCCAGAAGGGTGACCAGGGCCACGCCGAACCCGATGAGATTGAAGAGCCATCGATACGGATGCTCTCCGTAATACTGCGCCATACCGGCGATGGACCACGTGTTGGCAAGAAGGGCCGGGGAGAGCAGGGCGATCAGGAGGGGGATCTCGTAGGCGAAAAGCTGCGTGATGGAGCGCACGGCGCCGAGCGTGGAGAAGATGGAGCGCGAGTACCAGCCGCCCAGGAAGAAGGTGAGCGTGGGGATGAGAAGGAGATAGAGCACCACGACAAGGTCTCCCTGGAAGGAGAGCACCGGCTGCGGTATTCCAGAGCGGGATGTAGAGGAAAGCAGTAATCACCGCGGCAAGCGCGAACACCGGGGCAATTCGGAACATGCCCCGATCCGCCTCTTCCGGGATCACCGATTCCTTTCCCAGCAGCTTGAAGAGGTCCGCGACGGGCTGGTACCAGGGAGGGCCGACCCGGTTCTGCAGCCGCGCGTACAGCTTCCTGTCCACGTACTGGCCCGCCATCCCCATGACGACCAGGAATATCATGCCGGGGAAAACAAGGATGCGCAGAAGGTCCCGCAGGGCGTTCATTCGCCGGCGCCTCCCGGGATGCGGACGCGCGAGAAGTCGATGCCGCGCGCCTTGTGCCACTCGACCCCGTACCGTGAGACCTCTTCCCAGCTCATGGCGCGGCCTTCCTTTGCCTCATCGTCCCTCAGGGAGACCATGCGGTCCGTGCACGAGAAACAGGGGTCAATGGCGGCAATGACGATGGGCAGGTCGGCCAGGTAGCCGTCTTCGAGCATCTTCGACACCGACTGGGTATTGGCCAGGGTGGGGGCCCGTACTTTCACTCGCTCGGGTTTCTCCGAGCCGTTGCCCCGCACGTAGTGCACGTCCTCCCCGCGCGGCGCCTCGTACCGGCTCACCGCTTCCCCTTCGGGGATGCGCCGGGGAGCCTTTATGGCGATGGGACCATCGGGGATGTTCTTGATGAGCTGACGGACAATCGAGAAGGATTCCAGGAGCTCGCCGAGCCGCACAACCGTTCTCCCGTAGACGTCGCAATGGTCGTCCGTGATCACCTTGAAGCTCACCTCGGGATACGCCGCATACGGATCGTCGCGCCGGGTGTCCCGGTCCACACCGGATGCGCGGGCGGTCGGGCCGACCGTGCCCAGCAGCAGCGCGTCCTCCTTCGTGAGCTTGCCCACGCCCGACAGGCGCTGGATGACCGTCTGTTCGCTCCGGGCAAGGTTGATGTAGTACTTTGTCCGCTCCTCCAGCGAGTCCACAACCTTGAGGATCTCGGGGATCATCTCGGGGGCGATATCGCGGCGCACGCCGCCCACCGTGTTCATTCCGTAGTTGACCCTGTTGCCGGTGAGGCGCGCCAGGAGGATCATCACCTGCTCGCGGTCGCGCCAGGTGTACATGAGCAGGGTGTCGAAGCCGATTTCGTGGCCTGCCACGCCGAGCCACAAGAGGTGGCTGTGGACCCTTTCCAGCTCCGCGATGATCGTCCGTATGTATTTCGCGCGCGGGGAAGCTCCAGCCCCGCGATCTCCTCCACGGCCTGCACGAAGGCGGTGGAGTGGGAGTAGGAGCAGATGCCGCAGACGCGCTCGACCAGGTAGAGGTCCTGCGTATAGGAGCGCTGCTCGCAGCCCTTCTCGATGCCCCGGTGGTTGTACCCGAAGCGCATGCGCACCGCGTCGATCTTCTCCCCGCGGAGGTCCACCATGAAGCTCTCCGGCTCTTTCAGCGCCGGATGCTGCGGCCCGATGGGTACCGTGACGACCCTGTCGCTGTCACTCATCAGCCTGCGCTCCTTTCTCAGCGGCCGCGACGGTTTTGGCCTTCCAGTCCTTCAGGAGAGGATGGTCCCCTTCGGGCCAGTCCTCGGGAAGCGGATAGCGGACACCGGGCCCCAAGCCTTCGATGCGCGCGCCCAGCAGGTCCATGAGCTCTCGCTCGTAGATATCGGCCCCGGGGAAGTACGAGGTGATCGTCTTTATGGACTCCCCCTTGGGGCAGCGTGTCTTCAGATTGGCCATGATGCCGCCGTCCTTCGCCAGATGGTAGATGAATCCGAGGTCGGCGCCCAGGTCCAGCCCGGTGATCGTGCACAGGATGGAGAACCCCATGCCCTTCACAAGGTGCGCGAACACAGTCGGGAACAATTCCCGGTCCGTCTCGATCCACAACCGGGTAGCCCTCTGTACTTTGAGGGCGCCCTCCGGGAGTGAGAACCTTGATTGCAGCTCCGCGGCGATTGCCTGCACGTCACTCATCTTTCTTTTCCTCGAGGCTCTTGAGGAGCTTCACAAAGCCGTCGATGATCGCCTGCGGGCTCGCGGGACAGCCGGGGATGTAGGCGGTCACGGGTATGGCCTGGTCGATTCCCCCCTCAACGTTGTAAAGGCCGTTGAACACTCCGCCGCTCGTCGCGCAGGTGCCCACGGCCACCACGATCTTGGGCTCCGGCACCTGCTCGTAGATGCGCACCAGCCTGTCCTTCACCTGCTTGGTGACCGGACCCGAGCAGGCCATGATGTCGCAATGACGGGGCGTGCCCTTGAGCTGAACACCGAGCCGCTCCAGGTCGAAGCGCGGCGTAAGGGCGGCAATGATCTCGATGTCGCACGCATTGCACGCGCCCGTGTTGAAATGAAGGATCCAGGGAGACTTTCGCTGCGCCCAGCGCACGATCCTATGGAATACGCTCATTCGCGTGAGTTACCTCCGGAACAATATGAAAAGACCCAGCACCGCGCCCAGGACATAGATGAGTGCTATCGCGAGGCTCTCCAGCGTGCGCGCGGGGGACGTTGCCACGACCAGCGTGACCACGTGCAGGATCGTGAAAAAGAAAGCGAACGGGAAAGAATTGTCCGTAATCCACCTGGACCCTGTGGCTCTGGATGGTTTCCCCGCCCGCATAGGGCTTGTCCAGGGCGCCCCGGGCCCCTTTCCTCTTGAACCCAAGCGTGCCGGATGCCCCTGAGAGGGCCCATACGACGAGCACCACGAGAGTCAGAGCAACGGGCGGCACGAGAAGAAGTGTCGACATCGTCAGCCTTTCAGATCCCGCGTGTGGCGGATGTTCAGCGAGTCGTTCTTGCGGAAGAACCCGAGAATGATCCCCGCGGCGGCCACCACGACCACCACCTCGATGACGATCACCGTGATCACCATTGCCTGTGCCAGGGCCATGCGCCCGCTCAGGTAGCCGGCAACGATCAGGAAAAACGTCACCGATTTCATGAGGACCTCCAGCCCGATCAGGATGCGCAGGAGGTTGTAGGTGGCCAGCATGCACCAGAGGCCGTCCACCAGGAGAAGGACAAAGAAGATGAAGTACAGCCAGAAAGACTGCGGGATCTCAATCAGCATCTTTCCCCTCTCCCTTGAACAATACCAGCACCCCGAACACTCCGGCCAGCAGAATCAGGATCTGGCCGAACAGGTCGAGCTGCCGCAGGTTCCACAGCACGGTGCGCACATCCCCGTCACCGCCGGGCAGGGGCAGGACGATCTGCACCGGGACATGCACGAATGACAGGCCCAACCCGATGGCGATCAGGACCAGGGGGAGCGGCCAGATACCTGCTGAGCCTGCTCATCCGGCGCACGATGTATTCCTTGAACGGCTTGCGCTGGGTGAGGCTGATCACGCTCACGAAAACCACGGAGATGAGCCCTGCGCAGACGGAAAGCTCGAGCACCGCGGCGAGGGTCGCCCCCAGGCTGTACATCACCACCGCGAGCAGGGCGCTTGTCAGGGCAAGGGCGATGGTGGCGCGCAGGAGAAGGGTCGTCATGGAGGCCCAGAGCGCCGCGACTACGAGAAGGACGAGCAGGATCGTCATGAGCGTCATACGCCGCCTCCGAGCAGCATGGGAAGGAGGAAGGGGAACCCGATTCCGATTGCCACGGTGATCAAGGCCAGGGCGATGACCGGAACGAGCAGGCCGGCGCCTGCCTCCCGCACGCTCTCCCATTCGGGCAGAATCTTTCCGAAGAAGACCTTTCTCTGCAGAACGAGGAAATAGCCGAGGGTGACCAGGCTCGTCAGTATGGCGATCACGGCAAAGACCCGCTGCCCGCCGTTCCACAGGGCGATCACCACCAGAAGCTTGCTCCAGAATCCGGCCAGGGGAGGCAGGCCCGCGATGGAAAGCGTTGCCACCGCCGTCGTGGCCCCCGTGACCGGCATCCGCGCCGCGATCCCTCCCATGCGGTCCATGTCGCGCGTGCCCAGTCTCTTTTCTACCGCGGCGGCATTCGCGAAGAGCTGGGCCTTGGACACCGTGTGATTGAAGAAGTGAAACGAGGCGGCCAGGATGGCGAGCGAGGGCTCTCCGCCGAGCGCCATCACGATATAGCCCATCTGGCTTATGCTGGAGTAGGCGAGCATCCTCTTCATGTCGGACTGGCCCAGGGCAAGGAACGCGCCCCCTACCGCCGCCAGGGCGCCTGCAATCAGCAGGATTTCCCGCCCGGGAGCCGATGCGGGAAGGAGGGAAGGCGCGAGGCGCATCAGAGCGAAGATACCCGATGCCTTGGTCACGATGCCGGCAAGAAAGACCGATACGGGCGCCGGGGCAGCGGTGTAGGCATCCGCCAGCCATCCATGAAAGGGGATCATCGCGCCCTTCACGAACAGCCCGCACATGAAGAGAGCAGCGGCAACCCAGGCAAGCGGCGCGGGCGCGGCCAGCGCGGCGGCTGCCTGGTCGAACGTGATGCCGCCCGCGGCCAGGAGGAAGAAGCCGATGGAAGCGAGCATGAACACGCTTGCCACCGAGGAGAGGAGAAGGTACTTCCATGCCCCCTCGAATCCGCCCGGGCCTTCGCGGAGGGTGACGAGGATGACGGCTGCCACGGAGGTCACCTCGACGAATACGAAAAGTGTGAACAGATCGCGCACCATCGCGATGCCATTGATCCCGATGAGCGCGACAAGAAGCAGGCTCAGGAATATCGCCCGGGACCGAGGCTCCTTGAGCGTCGCGCGGCCCACCAGGATTGCCGCAAGCCCCGCAATTCCGGTGGTGAGCAGGAGCAGAACGGAGAGGTTGTCCACGACCAGTGTGAAGCCGACCACTTTCTCCAGGGGTGACATGAACGACCAGTCGATCAGGCCGAACGGCTGGAGCGCGGCCGCCGCTGTCTGGAGGGCGAAGATCAGGAAGCAGACGACGAACGGCGTGACACGGGCGCTTTTGGGCAGAAGGTTCAGCACGATGAGGGCGAGGAACGGGACCAGAAGCAGAAGGTCGCTCATCGTGCCCCCCCGAGGAATGCAATTACGCAGAAAACGATCACCGCGGCTCCCGCCAGGGACCAGAGCACGTAGCGGTTGACGTTGCCATTGTGCGCGCGGCGCGCGACCCAGGAGATCCCCTCCGCCGCTTTCACGGCGAGGATCTGATAGACCCAGTCGATGGCCCGGTCGACGCCCCACAGCGCTGCCGCGGCGTCCTTCATGACCCATCGGCCGATGGTGTACGGATCCAGGCGCCCCGCCTCCGCGACCGAGTAGACGGACGACACGACTGCCGCATGGTGGATATGGTCAGCGGCGCCCAGCGCCCGTCCTGTCCTCCGGACTCCGTACCAGTGGTTGAGGACCGCAAGCAGGAGCGCTGTCACCGTGAGCCCGACGAGCGTGCTGCTGGCAGGGAATCCCGCGAAGCTGCGGCCACCGGTGACCGCAGCCCCGACAGCGGGCTGAATGAGACCGGCAAGCGGGAGACTGTTGCCCAGCCCGAACAGGACGCAGAGCCCTGCCAGGACGATCATGGGAATCAGCATCGGCAGGGGGGCTTCCCGGACCAGGCGGTTCTCCTCAGAGCGCTTCCCGAAGAAGGCCGCATGGCCCAGCTTCAGGAACGAGGCAGCGGTGAAGAATGAGCCTGCAAGGGCAATAGCGTAGTACTGCCAGCCCCGCTCGAGGGCCGCGTCATACACCATCTCCTTCGAGAAGAAACCGTTGAAGGGCGGCACTCCGGAGATCGAGGCAGCGGCCACGATGAAGCAGATGACGGTGACCGGCATTGCGCGCGCCAGGCCGCCGAGCTTTTCCAGGTCGGTCGTGCCGGCCTGCTTTTCCACGGCGCCGCCCGTGAGGAAGAGGCAGGACTTGTACATTGCGTGGTTGATCATGTGAAAAAGGCCGCCCACGATCCCGATGGGCAGCGCCGTTCCGATGCCCAGGACCATGTAGCCCACCTGGCTGATGGCGTGATAGGAGAGCAGGCGCTTGTAGTCCTTCTGAATGAGGGCCATGAGGACCGCGAGGATGATCGTCGCCGCCCCGACGACCATGAGAACCGTGGACACCCACGTGCCGGGGGCCAGGGCAAAAAGATCCAGTGAAATCCGGGCCAGGAAATAGATGCCCAGCAGCTTGTCGATGCTGGCAGGGAGGATTGCCATGAACGGCAGCGGGGCATCGAGGGCCGCGTCCGGTATCCAGCTGTGAAACGGCATGGCGCCGGCCTTGCCCAGGCCGCCGATCATCAGCAGGATGAACGCCGCGCCGCCCACCCCGTCCACCGGCAGCCTGATTGCCGACAGGGCAAGCGTGCCGGCGAGCCGGCCGGTGAGCATGACGCCCAGCATCATGCAGAGGTCCGTGACGCCGACGATGATGAATGCCTTGATCGCCGTGCCGTACGCGCGCTTCCTGCCCGCCACGATCATGCCGAACTGCGTGAGAAGGAGCCCCTCCCAGAAGACGATGAGGAGCACGAGGTTGTCCGCCAGCACTGCCCCGCTGGCCATCCCTGCTGTGAGAAGCATCCATGCGAAAAAGCTGCGCGTCGAGGGGGCGCCGGCCATCGAGGCGCCTGCGTACAGGGAAACAAGGAACGAGAACCCGGCAATCGCCAGCAGGATAAAGGCGCTCATCCGGGTCAGCTTCAGGCTGAACTCGATTCCGTATCCCAGCCAGGGGAGGGTGAAGCCGGCGTCCGTGGGAAAGAGCACGACGGCAATTGCCACCTGCGCCGCGGACGCCGCGACCGCCACGAGGGAAGTGATCCCGCGCGCCCTTTTGCCGGGCAGAAGAAGGGCAATGAGCGCCGCGGCGGCAGGGAGCGCGATGGGAACGATCAGGAGGGAGCTGCTCACTGCGACACTCCCGGCATCTGCAGCGCGGCGATGGTTGCGAGCTGGGTCGGCCAGCCCGCCAGGACACCGCCGGCAAGAGAGAGGGCGGCCAGAATCGCGACGCAGGTCACCATGAGCCGGGAGCGCTCCACGGCGGGAGCGCCGCCGCCCCTGGCTTCTCCCAGGAATACCCTGGAGAACAGCCTGAAGAGGTACAGGATCGTGAGCACGGCGCCCGCCATGAACACCGCGCCCAGGGCGAGCTGTCCTCCGCCAATCGCGGAGGAGATCACCATGTACTTGGCTATGAATCCGCCCAGCGGCGGAATGCCCATGACCGAGAACGCGCAGAAGAGGAACGACACCGCGGTCACGGGCATGGTGCGCAGAAGCCCGCCCAGCTTCGTGATGTCCTTGGTTCCCGCGTTCTGCTCGATGATCCCCGCTGAAAGGAAGAGCCCGGCTTTGGCAAGGCCGTGCATGAGGATGTACAGCAGTGCGCCTGCCGCGCCAAGCGCATTTCCGGTGGACAGGCCGAGGAATATGAACGCGATCTGGCTCACGGTGGAGTAGGCAACGATCCGCTTGATGTCGGTTTCCACAAGCGCGGCCCCTGCGCTCACCAGCGCGCTCGCCGCGGCAATGACGATGACCACAATGCGGAGCTGTGCCTCGAGGGGGAAGGTGGAAAGGAACAGCCGGGCAAAGACATAAACGCCGATCTTGACCAGCACGGCGGCATGGAGCAGCGCGGTCACGGGTGAAGGCGCGACACCCGCATCAGGCAGCCACGTATGGAAGGGGAGGGTGGCTGACTTGGACAGCATCCCCACCAGGAGCAGCGTCGAGACGGTCCAGGGCAGGACCGTGCCTTTCATGGCGGAAAGCTCGAACGAGCCGGTCTGCCCGTAGGCGGCCAGGATACCCACCAGCATGACAAGGGCGCCGAACGCCGTGACCAGGAATGCCTTGTCCGCCTTCAGGACGTCTGCTTTGCCCCTGTAGAAGCCGATGAGCCGCCAGCTTGCGATGCCCGTGATTTCCCAGAATACGTAGAGGAAGATGAGATTGGCGGAGAACACGAGGCCCATCATCGACCCCAGGAAGAGGACCGCCATCAGGTAGTACTCGTTCTGGTTCTCGTAGTGGCTGATGTAGTCGAAGGAGAACAGCATGATCAGCGCGCCCACCAGGGAGGACACGACGGCCATGAAAACCGCCAGCGCGTCCGCGGTCAGCGTGAATGAGATGCCGAGGGCCCCGGGAACCTGGAACGTGATCGTATTGCCCGCAGCCGCATCAGGCACCAGGGCCAGGGAGCAGACCAGGGAAGTGATCACCATGGCCAGGGCACAATAGTTGCGCAGACGGGTCGAGATCCGACCCAGCAGGGGCAGAAGGAATGCCCCCGCGAGGGGGACCAGGACGCAGATGAGCAGAATGGCTCCTCTTCCCATACCCTCTCCGTGAGAAAGATTTCGATTTCTGAATGGGTTCTGTTACGAAGTAGTCCGGACTATATCGGGTGGCGCCACTTTTGGCAACGGGTCGGGAGGCCCGTAGCAAAGGCCGAGACTATTGCTTCTCCACCACCACGATATCGACGCGCCGATTGTACGAGCGGCCTTCGGCCGTGTCATTCGTCTGCACCGGTCGTGTGCTGCCGTATGCTGCGCCGGAGAGTCTTTCTGATGGTATGCCGTAGTCCTCCAGGGTCTGCAGCACCGCGAGTGAGCGTTCCGAGGAGAGCTGCCAGTTCGAGGTCCATTTCGCCTTGTCCGGAGGGATGTTGTCCGTGTGCCCCTCCACGACAATGGAGTTCGGGATCTGGCCGAGGAAATCCGAGACCTCCTGGAGCACGGGCATTGCCTCGGCCCCCAGGGCGGCCGAAGCTGACGCCGAAATAGAGGTCGGTGACGAGCGAGATGGCAAATCCGTTCTCCGTGGGGATCACCTTGACCTTGCCCGCTTTGACGAGGTTCTGCAGGGAGGAAAGCGCCTGGTGTCCTCAGCACGGACTGCCCGCCCCTGCCCTCGAGCCTGCCGCTCTGCTTGCTCTGCACCTTCTGGCCGGCGGAGACTCCCTGGAGCACACCGGCCCCCCCGCGCGCTGCGCGTGTCGAATATCGTGAAGTTTCCGCCGTTGAATACGCTGTTGAACGCCTGCGCCATCTCGGTGTACTTGGCCCGGTTGAGGCTGCTCAGCGAGTACAGGATGATGAAGAAGAGCATCAGCAGCGTGATCATGTCCGCGTAGGTGAGCAGCCAGCGCATCAGGTCAGGCTTTCGGCTCTTCGGCCCTCTGGATTTTCCTCTTTGCCATTGACCTCTCCGATCACTCCGCCCTGTTCGCGTCCAGTTCTTTCTTCTCCTGCTCTGCCAGGAATCCTTCGATCTTTTCCCTCACCAGGGCGGGGCTCTCACCCTGCTGGATGGAGCGCACCCCCACGATGATGAGCTGTTTCTCCAGGCGGAACTGCTTGATCTGGGCCTTCAGCTTGTTCCCGAGGGGGAGCCAGAACAGGTTGGCAAGGCCGATGCCATAGAGTGTCGCAATGAAGGCCGTGGCGATGGCCCGGCCCAGCTCGTTCATGTCGGCGCCCAGCCGGCCGAGGACCAGGACGAGTCCCATGACCGTGCCGATGATGCCCATGGTGGGGGAGAATCCGCCTGCCGTCTCGAATATGATCGCGTCCTCCATCTTCCTCTGCTCGAGGATGGCAAGGTCGCTCTCGAGGACCTCCACGAGAATCTCGGACTCCGTGCCGTCAACGACAAGGCGCAGGCCCTTGCGCAGCGTCTCGTCCTCCAGGTCCTCCACCGTGTCCTCGAGGCTCAGGATCCCGTCCCTGCGCGCTTTCTCCGCGAACTCCAGGAGCTGCTGCGCGAGCTGGGGCGACGGCCCTGACTGCCTGCGCATCGTCTGGGCGATGAGCGAGGGGATCCGCAGGACCTCCCGGAAGCTGGACGAAATGGTGAGCGCGCCGATGGTCCCTCCCATGATGATGATAAAGGCCGGAATTCCGATGAGCGCGAGGATGCTTCCTCCGTCGATCGTGAACCCGACGATCAAGCCGCCCACGCCGATCAGGACCCCTATCACTGTCGATGTGTCCGAACCTCTCCTGGCCATCAGTCACTCCTTACGATTTTTCGTCTTCTGATTATAACGATACGCCGTAGTGTAAACCATATCATCACCGCCTCTCGCCGCCCCGGCGGTCGGCTTTCGCGTTCTCCTGGATCATTTTTCTCGCGGCCCTCTCCAGTTCCATCTTTGCCTGGACGGCCTCGTCCCATTCCAGGGCCCCGGAGTCCAGTTGTTTTCTTGCAAGGAGCAGGTCCTCTTCAAGGCGCTCCGCCCGCGCGGCGCTCACGTGCTTCCGCACAAAGGCAAGCTCGGCCTCCGCGCCCACCAGGCCGAGGCAGATCATCCGGCTGGGCTGGGTGGCGAGGAACCGCTGGACCTGCGGCGCGCTCATGGAGCGCAGCGCCGAGAAGGGGATGCCGGCCGCCGACGTCTCCTCCAGCCTCCTGCGGGCCCGGGCGCGCATGGGGGGCAGGACCATCTCGGCAAGTATGAACCGGGCGCGGGGGGAAAGAAGCACGGTCTTCATTCGCGCCGCCCGATCTATCCCACGAAGAATGTCGCGATTCAACTGAAGATACTCCTCGCGCGTCCCCAGGTTCCGCCCTGGCTCGCGCTGCCAGCCGTCCCGCATTTGCCGGGTCATGTGACGGGAGAGTTTTTCCTCGTCGAAAAGGTGCGGGGTGACGACGCGTCGTCCCGGGTCCGGCTGGGCCGGCGTCCGGTCCCCCACGGTGCCGGCCTGCTCGGACCAGGAATACAGGGCGCGCAGCGGTTTTCCGGCCAGGGCGCGCGGGAGGTGGTTCTGAAGCACGATCGAAAGGTCATGCTCGGTGACCAGGTCGGAAAACCCGCTGAAAGGGAAGAAGTCCTGCCCCAGCTGCGGGTCGCGAAAGTGGCCCGGAAAGGTGTGGAGCCTTTTACCCAGGATCCGCTCGTTCAATGCGAGCGCCAGGGGGAGGGCCGAGACTGCGGATCTGGCCGTTGCGGCAAGTCCCTCGTGATCGCAGTGTTTTCGAAGCAGTGGTCCCAGCGCGGCGGCATCGATATAGACGTCCACCGGCATCCGGACCGAGGCAAGCCGCATCCGGGCGCTCAGAAGGAGATAGCGCGTGCGGCCGCCGAGGTCAGGCTTGACGTCAAGGCCCAGCGCCGGCTTTTCCAATCCGCCGCCCAGCGCTTCACCGAGCGCCGGCAGCGCACCCCGAAAAAGACAGCCGGCAATCTCCTTGTAGGTCTCCCGGGTCCTCGCTGCCGTCGCGGCATCGGGGCACGGAAAGAAGTACCAGTGGGCCAGGCGTCTCGGTTCGATGGGATCGGCCCGCATGCACTCGCAGGCAGCCCAGACACCGGGGGCATCAGCGTCAGGCCTCGCGCCGGGCGCCGCTGACAACGTGGTGCAGAGCGTCTCCAGCACCTGTTTGCCGCAGTCGGTCCGGGGCGGCAGGTAGAGATTTCCGAGGAAGAGCTCGCGCGGCGCGAGGAGGCGCAGGGTCTTCGGCGGTTCCAACGGCTTGCCCGAAGGGGGCTCGCGAAGCCAGGAGCGCAGCGATTCCTGCGCATGCCTTTCCTTGAGGGAATTTTCGAACTCCCTGGCGGCTTCCTCGGAGAAGCAGGCGTAGAAAGAATCCGTGTCCGAGTCCCCGGTGATGACCCTGAATGGCGCGGTCCCGGACGCCCGCCACATGAGCGCCTGCTGGTCGCCCCGCGAGTACGTGTCCTGGACCCTGTGGAAAGAGGTCGGGGTTTCGAACTTGAGAAAGTCAGCGGCTCCGTCGCAGAGAGTTGAAACCATGTGGGGAACCTTTTTCCCATCCTCCTCGGCGGCGAGGGCTGCGATTGTCCGCAGCCAATCGTCGGGCATGAGAAGGATGAGCCAGGCAGAGGTGGAGTCCTGAAAGAAGCTGGTCATCCACCCGGACGGCCTCCGCGGGAGATCTTCCCGCAGCGCTTCCACGGAGAGCGGCTCGCATCGCGCCGGGAGCTCCTTCCCGGTGGCGCGCAGAAGCCCTTTCCGGATGGTCGCGGCCAGGGCGTGCGCCAGGCTCGGCTCGAAGTCATCTCCCGGCCTCCGCCTCCTGAAAAGCCGGGCAAAGAAGCCGGTTTTTGCCTGTGCCATCCCTCTTCCTGTCCTTCCGCGGTACTCCGCGGAGTTTTTCCTTCCCATTATCAATGTCGGCATAAATCTGGATCTCTTGCTCCGGCTTGCTCCCGCGCCTATTATGGGGGAAAGGGAGGCACGGCATGGACGAATCGACGTGGACAAAGGTTGCGCGGGAGTCCGACCTTGCAGAGGGCGTCCCGGTGGTCGTGGAATCGGGAGAGGAGAAAATCCTTCTCGTCCGGGTGGAGGGGAAGATCCACGCGGTCGGCCACGAATGCCCCCACTATCAGGAAAAGCTGGAAAATGGCGTGCTCTTCGGCCGCGAGCTGGTATGCAAGAGCCACTTCGCGCGGCTGGACGTGACGACGGGAAAGATGATCTCGCCGCCGGCCCTGAATGACCTGCCCACCTACCCGGTGAAGGTGGAAAACGGCGAGGTCTGCGTGGGCCGGGTGGTGAAGCCGAAATTCCCCAAGCCTGCGCAGCCCCTCGGCTCTGATCCGCGGGTGTTCGTCATCCTGGGCGCGGGGGCGGCGGGAAATGCCGCGGCGGAAACCCTGCGCCGCCAGGGCTTCGCCGGACGGATCGTGCTGATCACGCACGAGGGGGAACGTCCATACGACCGTCCCAATCTCTCGAAGGACTTCATCACCGGCAAGGCGGGCGAGGAGTGGCTGCCCCTGCGCGGGCCGAAATTCTACGCGGCGCAGGGCATCGAGCTGCTGACCGGACGTCGGGTGGTTTCCCTGGACCCGGGGAAGAAAGCCGTGCGCTTCGAAGACGGGGAGACCCTTTCATTCGACAAGGCGCTTCTTGCCACGGGCGGGGTTCCGCGCGTGCTCGGGATCCCCGGAGGCGACGGCGAGGGCTGCCATCTCCTGCGTACTGCCGATGACGCGCGCGCCCTTCTCACGGCCGCAACGCAGCAGAA
Organism: uncultured Spirochaetota bacterium; assembly: GCA_963820435.1. Classification (GTDB taxonomy): domain Bacteria; phylum Spirochaetota; class Spirochaetia; order SZUA-6; family Fen-1364; genus Fen-1364. The sequence continues at coordinate 369,508 of CAWGAC010000019.1, forward strand.
GAGCGTCGCCCTGGTCGGCGCGGGATTCATCGGCCTCGAGCTGGCCGGGAGCCTCCGCGAGCGGGGACTTGCCGTTACGGTGGTCGCGCCCGAGGCGCTCCCCCTGGCGGGCATTCTGGGTGACAGGGTGGCTGGGTACCTCAAGTCCCTGCATGAGACCAAGGGAGTGGCGCTTCCTCATGGGCAGGACACCCACCCGGATCGAGGGGGCCGTCGGAGCGAAAAGGCTGACACTGTCGGACGGCACGCGGCTCGAGGCGGGCTTCGTGGTGATCGGCCTGGGGATCAAGCCCGCGGTGGACTACCTTGCGGGCACCACTCTTGTGGAGGCCGGCGCCGTGCCCGTGGACCTTCGGATGCAGACGCGCGCGCCCGACATATTCGCTGCAGGCGACATTGCCGCGGTTGCGGACCGGGACTGGGGAACACGCAGGGTGGAGCATTGGGTGGTGGCGGAGCGGCAGGGCAGGCGCGCGGCCATCTGCATGCTGGACGGCGACCCGGGGACCGAAGAGGTGAGCTTCTTCTGGAGCCGCCAGGCCGGGCTCTCACTGAAGTACGCCGGGTATGCGAAAGAGTTCGACCAGGTGGCTTACCGGGGCGTCGTGGAGCAGGGCAAGTTTATTGCCGGCTACTATCGAGGGGGAACGCTCAAGGCCGCGGCAACCATCGCAATGGCCCACGAGCTGGTCGCCATCGAGAGGCTTCTGCGGCACGGTGCGCCTCCCTCGGCGGATCAGCTCAGCAACCCGGGATTCGACGTAATGGCAGCGGCGCGCCGCGTGTAGGGGGCAGCGGGCGGTCAGGGATCGATCTGGATCAGCGTGTCGAACTTTATCATGCGGAGCAGCTGAAGAAGCTGGGGCCTGCACTTGCGGATCAGGAGCTTGCGGCCTTTCTCGTCGCAATTGCGCTTGAACTGGAGGATCTTTCCGATTGCGGATGAGCTGAGACTCTGCACGCCCTCGAAGTTCAGCGCGATTGTCCCGTGCGGCCCCTGGAGCGCCTTGTCGAGCCAGGCCTGGAAATCGCTCATGTCCTCACGGGCGAGATGACTTTGGAGGACCACTTCGACCTCTTCCGCGGAGATTTCCTTCAGACTCATCATTGTGGGTGTCTCATCCTCATCCAATGTACCCAAGGTGCTTCAGTATAAAGCATGCCATGACGCCGTGCAACATCTGTCAGAGCGTCTTCAGAAGATCGACGAAGTAGGGGAGGACCTGTTTCTTGCGGGAGAGCACGTTCTTCATCTCGAAGAGATTGTCCTCCTGGCGCGGGTAGGAGATGGCGTTCAGGACGCGCGCCTCCCCGCGGCAGAGCAGGAGGCTCGACTCCCGTGAAACGTCCGTGATCATGAGGCTGGCGAAGGAGCACTTCTCCACCTCGATGATCCTTTCCAGCTCCGCGGCAAGGGCCTCCTTCATGGCGAGGATGGGGCCGAAACCGACCGTTTCGAACTGGCTCAGGCTGAAGCGCCTGTCCGCCTCCGTGTAGATCTTCTGGTCCCGCGCGATGATCTTGCGCGGATCCATGCCCTCCAGGGACGCGCCGGCGGCGAACATCTCCCCGCCGTGTGTGTCGATGTCCACGCCGGAGAGCTCGGCCAGCCAGGCGGCAATCTCCCGATCGAGCCGGGTGGTGGTGGGGGAGCGCAGGATGAGGGTGTCGGAGAGCATTGCGGAGAGCATGAGACCCGCGTCCCGCGCCGGGGGGGTCGCGCCGCTGGTATGGTAGAGGTCCGCCACGATGGTGCAGGTGGAACCGACGACCCTGTTGATGAAAGTGATGGGCAGCGCGGTGGTGCGCGCGCCCAGCCGGTGATGGTCGATGATCTCCACGATCTCGGCCTCTTCGATCCCGTCCACGGCCTGCCCCACCTCGTTGTGGTCCACCATGACCACCCGCAGCCGGCTCGTCTGATATGAAATTGATGCGCGTGATCACTCCCTGGATCCGCGCGTTCTCGTCCTGGATGATGAATCCGCCCTCGTTGCTCTTGCTGATCTCCCGCAGAACGTCGCGCACCACGTCATCCGCCCGGAAAGTCTTGTGCGCGCGGTCCACCAGGGGGCTGACCGTGCCGGAGAGCAGCTCCCGGTCGGCCTGTTCCATCGGCTCGTCATCGTGGCAGCCGGACGCCACCCGGCGAAGCACCCCGACCAGCTGCAGCGCGGTGAGCTTCCCGATGCACGTGTCCCCGGGGTCCACCACCGGGCAGGAAGGAGAAATGCCGCGAGGTAAGAAGGTCGCACGCCTTCTCCAGGGTGTCGTTCTCCCGGAGAATGATCAGCTCCTCCCTCGGGATCATGATGTCTTCGATCCGGGAGCGCACATCGGTGGCAAGCGGCGGGCTTTCCGTCTCGAAGCGCGCAAGGACGAACTGGGTCTGGGGGTTGACGTTGCCCGCGCGGCGCGGGACCGCCTCTTCCTTCAGCACCTCGGTCTTGTAGCGGGAGTACGCCAGGGCCGAGCAGATCGAGTCGGTATCCGGATTCTTGTGGCCGATGACGATGAGTGGCTTCTGGCTCCGCGGCATGTGGCCTCCCGTCAGCCCGCCTTCGTGCGCTTTTCATTGTAGCAGGCAAGCGCACGGGCGAGGATCCGCGTGGATTCGACGATCTTCGGGCATTCAAGCACGTAGGCAATGCGCACTTCGTCGTGGCCGCTTCCCGGCGTGGAATAGAAGCCGGCCCCGGGGGTGAGCATCACCGTCTTTCCTTCCAGGGAGAAATCAGCGAGGAGAAACCGGCAGAAGTCCTCGGCATCCGCCACGGGCAGGCGCGCCATGAGATAGAAGGCGCCTTCCGGCACGTGGAACGTGATGCCGGGAATATCGGTGAGCCCCGCCACCAGGGCATCCCGCCGCCTGCGGTACTCGTCCCGGATGGGCGTGAAATAGGACGGATCCATGCGGTAGGCCGCGTCCGCCGCGAGCTGTCCCACGACGGGAGGGCACAGCCGCGCCTGCGCGAACTTGTCCACCAGCTCCATCACGCCCCTGTTGTAGGTCACGATGCAGCCGATGCGCGCGCCGCACGAGGAGAAGCGCTTCGAAATCGAGTCCACGAGGATGGCGTGCTGTTCGAAGCCCTTCAGGTCGAGGACCGAGGTGAAGCTTCACGTGATCGTCGTAGATGAACTCCCGGTAGACCTCGTCGGAGATAAGGTACAGCCCGAACCGCTCGCACAGCTCCCTCAGCGTGTCCATCTCCTGTCGGTCGTACACGATGCCGGTGGGGTTCTCCGGGGAGATGTAGAGGATCGCCTTGGTGCGCGGGGTGATGTACCGGGCGATCTCGTCGTGGGACGGCAGGGCGAACCCATTGTCGAGGGAGGAGGGAATGGGCACCACCTTGGCGGAGATCATTGCGGCAAAAGCGATGTAGTTGGCGTAGAACGGCTCCCGCACGAGGATCTCGTCCCCCGGATCGCAGACCGCGGACAGGGCGAAGAATATCGCCTCGCTTCCGCCCACCGTGACGGCCACGTCACGCGGCTGAACTGCGTGCCCGTAGCGCTGGTGGTAGGCGGCGATTGACTCCCGAAGGGAAGGGATGCCGAGCGAGGGACCGTACGCGAGGACGTCCGCGCTGAAGTTGCGGTAGGCGTCGAGGACCGGTTGAGGCGTGCGGATATCCGGCTGGCCGATATTGAGGTGGTGGACGAGGATGCCTCTCTGTTTGGCCTCATCCGCCAGGGGCGTCAATTTGCGGATTGGGGAGAGGGGAACTTCGCCTCCCCTCAGCGACAGCGTGAGTCTTTTCTGTTCCATGCGGACATTTCTCCCGTGCTTACACGTCTCTCACATCATCGACCGACCGGACGTGCGGGGTGAGCGCGGCGACCAGCTTCTCCCGGGAAATGCCGTCCACCTTGACGGTGCACCGACCGGTGGAAGGGTCCTCCCCGAGATACGTGCCCAGCGCGATGATATTCCCCCCGACGCCGCTCACGGCGGCCGTTACTTTCGCCAGCGCGCCCTTCTCGTTGGGCATGGTCACCGTGACGCGGATGCCCTTCTGCCGGGCGCCGAACAGCTCGATGAAGATGCGGAAGAGGTCGCTTTCCGTAATGATCCCCACCACCGCCTTTCCCCTCACAATGGGGAGGCCGCCGATGCCGCGGTCCGCCATGATGCGCGCGGCTTCCTCCAGCGGCACGTCCTCCGCGATGGAGATGACGTCCCGGGACATCACCTTCTCCACCTTCAGCTTGGCCAGCAGGGAGGTCATCTCGAAGACGCTCAGCGTCGTGGCCACGGACGGGGAGGCGTACAGGAGGTCCTTCTCCGTGACGATTCCGACCAGCTTCTCGTCTTTGTCCAGCACGGGCAGGTGGTGGATTTTTTCGCGCTTCATCAGGGCCTGCGCTTCGGTGACGGGGGTGTCCGGCCTGATGAAGATGGGATTGCGCGTCATCCTCTCCCTCACGAGCATGGCGTTTTCCTCATTCTTCCATAATAGGGAGCTTTTCCGCGTTGGTCAACGCGGCGGGTTGAAGTTGCGGCGCCGGGATGTCCTGCCGAGGAGCATGGCGAACCGGGAGGTGGCCGGGATGCGCTCCAGGACGATTTTGAGGGAGGCCGTGACCGGTATTGCCAGAAGAACGCCCGCAGGCCCCCACATCCAGCCCCAGAAGAAGAGGGAGAGGAAGATGACGAAGAACGAAAGGTCCAGCCTCTCTCCCAGGAACCGCGGCTCGAGGAAATTGGAGATGCTGAAGTGGAGGGCGCTGAGACAGGCCACGACCGCCAGGGCCATGACCGGGCCGGGAAACTGGACCAAAGCGATAAGCGTGGGCAGCGTGACCGCGGTGATCGGTCCCAGGACGGGAACGAAATTGAGGAGCAGGGTGACGAACCCCCATGTCACGGCAAACTCCACCCGGAAGGCAAGCAGGATCAGCGCCGTGCCGAGGCCGATGGCCAGGCTGGCCAGGGCCTTGATGCCGAGAAACGCCCGCATGTGCCGGTCCACGTGCTTGAGCATGAGCGGCACCATGCTGTGCCGGCGCGGGAATACCGTGAGGAGCATGCGGATCAACCGGTACTTTCCCACCAGAAGAATGATGGCGAAGAAAAAGATCACCGTGAACTCCGAGAGTATGCGGAGGCTCGACCGGGCGATGCTCATCAGCACCGGCCTGATCGGCGCGGTGCGCAGCTCTTCGAATGGATCGATGGCAAAGCTCACTCCGAAGTTCCGCTCCAGGATATCCAGTATTGCCGCCGCGCGCTTGAGGATCTCTTCCTGGAATTTCGGAAAGCTCCGGGCGAAATGGGGCAGGTCTATGACGATAAGGACGCCGAAGCTCGCAAAGACGGCTCCAATGAAGACGATGGCGATGAGGGCGGAAAGCCACAGCGACAGGCGCAGCCGGTTCAGGAGCACCACGATGGGGTCGATAAGGTACACCAGCATGATCGTGAGAAGGAGCGCGATGACCACCGGCGCGGCCAGCTTCAGGACGGCGCCCGTGAGGAATACCACGATGGTGATGAGGAGCCTGTTGGTCGTGCGCGCGTGATCCTGCACGGGCATAAGGGACAATCGATCAGAACGGAGCACCGCTGTCAAGGCCGGAGGCCATCCGGCCCGACCGGCCATCGCAATGTCGCGGTCTGCCGGATTCTAGGGTATAGTAGACGGTCATGAGCGCATCGGGGAAGGTCGCAGTGGTCGCAATCGGGGGGAACTCCCTGATCAGGGATTCCCGGCATCAGACCGTGGAGGACCAGGAAGAGGCCTTGCGCGACACGGCGCGCCACCTCGCCGACATGATCGAGGCGGGCTGGGACCTTGCCATCGGGCACGGCAACGGCCCCCAGGTCGGATTCATCCTGCGCCGCTCGGAGATCGCGCACAGGGTCGAGGGCATGCACGAGGTCCCCCTGGATGTCTGCGGCGCCGATACGCAGGGCGCCATCGGCTACGAGCTCCAGCAGGCACTGCAGAACCAGCTTTTTCATCGCCGTATCCGCAAGAACGTGGCCACCATCATCACGCAGGTCCTGGTGGACATGAAGGACCCCGCATTCGCAAGCCCCTCCAAGCCCATCGGGGGATTCATGGACGCGGAGGAGGCGGCCCGGCGCCGGGAGACGGGATGGTCCGTGGTGGAGGACGCAGGCCGCGGCTGGCGGCGGGTGGTCCCCTCGCCCATGCCCAAGGAGATCGTGGAGCTGGACTCCATCAAGGCGGTGCTGAATGACGGCATCGTGGTCATCACGGTGGGCGGCGGCGGTATCCCCGTCGTGGACGTCGGGGAGGGGGAGTACCGGGGCACGGCCGCGGTGATCGACAAGGACTTCGCGAGCAGCCTGCTTGCCCGGGAGATCAAGGCGGACCTGTTCCTCATTGCCACGGCGGTGGAAAAGGTGGCGGTCAACTTCGGCACGCCCACCCAGAAGTGGATCGACAAGATGACCTTGGCGGAGGCGAAACGCTGGCTTGCCGAGGGGACGCACTTCGCGCGGGGCTCCATGGCTCCCAAGATCCAGGCAGTGATCTGGTACCTCGAGGCGGGCGGCAAGAGCGCGCTGATCACGAATCCCGAGAATATCGGCCGCGCGCTGCGCGGAGAGACCGGGACGTGGATAGTATAGTAGCGCCTGCGCGCGTGGGGCGCTGGGAGGGCACATGGCCAAACGAGAGCTGACCCGGATCAGTTCGAAGCCCGGCGCCGCAAGGAGCAGCTGGCGTTTCTCGTCGTGAAGTTCCTCCGCGCGAACGCGTTGTTCATTTCCATCGACGCCGAGTTCCGCCGGCTCGCAAAAGAGGGCAACCTGGCCGGCGGGGGCCTGTTCGTGAGGGTCCGAGACCTCGAGGACAGTCTCGTCTTCGAACTGAAGGAGAAGGCGCATTTTCTCTTCAGAAACGACCCTCGGGCGGCCAACGGGGTGAAGGGGGCCTCGAAGACGGGCTCCCGCACCACGCACGAGCTTCTCGCCGGAATGAAGAACAGCATCGAGAGCCGGGCAATAGACTCCTACATCGGGACGGGCTACCACCTGCTCCTCATCCTCCAGGAATCCCTCTACCAGATCGAGCTCTACGCCCCGGAGCTCGAGCGGGAGAAAAGGGAGATCAGCCGCATCCTGGAGCTTGCCCGGACAACGGGAAATGTCTTCAGCCCGGAGGAGCGCGCCGAGCTGGAGCGCCTGCAAAGCTTAAGCGAGCTCAGCGTCAAGTTCGCCGCGGAATCGGAAGAGCTGGCCCTGCGGGTTGCGGAGCGCTGCGAGGCGCTCTTTGCGGGAACGGCCGAGGTCATCCGCCATTTCATGGCAAGCGCCCGGGACAACGAGATTCTCATCCAGAACCTCGTGCAGAACCGCGACCTGCTGGAACAGGTCTACGGGGAGGGCGCGGCGGAACGGATCTTCTCCGAGCTGTGCAAGGGCAAGGGGTATACCGGCAGGACCGGCCTGGAGCGCGCGCTGAACTTTGCCCGCGCGAAATGCGGGAACATCACCGCGCTGAAGGAAGCATGAGTCTCTTGATCAGCAGGGTGGCGTAGCTTCCCCGGGGCAGAAAAAAGCGAAGCGTGGATTTTTTTCTGCCCGGATACAGGTCGTCTTCCTCCGGGCGGGAAATCTCGAGTCCTTCGGGAACAACTATTGCGGCGCGCTCCACTCCGCCGACCCTGATGCGATGCATCTGCCTGACCCTCAGATCGGCAAGCCGTATGCCTTCCGCGTCCAGCACCTCCCCGACGATCCGCTTGATCCGCTCGTCGGTGAGAAGGGTATCATGACCGGGAACGGGAATGAGCGTTCCCTGCAGCTCCGCGCGCGCGCCGGGGGCAAGGCTGTCGTAGAACTCGTACACGCCAAACGGGGAGCGGAGGGAGCAAAGTGAAAACCCCCTCTCCGCGGACAGCTCGCGCAGCCAGCGCGCGAGCACCTCATTGAAGAGGAATGACTGGTAGGCATTGAGCACGAAAACCAGGAAACGCCTGTCGATCATTTCAAGGGCCTGGTGGTAGGCGCGTCGATTCGCGGCAAGATACGCCAGGATCCTGCCGTATTCGCCGAATCCCATGCCCGCGCACTTTCCCCACGCGCCCCAGTTCTCCGTCACGCACCGCTTGAGCGTGCGCGTCTTCTGGTCGTCGTGCTTGGAAGGGGTGAAATAGAGCCGCAGCGCCGCTTCCCGCCTGCCCAGAAAGATCTCCTTGCCCATGAAGCCGGCGCCATGACGCGCGGAGCCGAACCGCTGCGAGTCGAAATAATTGGCACACCCGTCCCGCGCGGCCTGTTCCCCGTTGACGACGATCCGTTCCGCCTCGTCCTCCGTGAGATCGCGGAGAGTGATGATGAAGCCGTTGCCGCTGATGTCGCGCGCCGTCACGGGGCTGTCCGACCAGCCGGCGAACTCCAGGGAGAAGTTCTTGTCGCGGAGGGGTCGCGGCCGACCGCGCAGCCCGCGCACCGAAATCATCTGCTCGGTGCTGCCGTGACGGTCTTTCATTCCTCCGACGCTGATATCCGCGGTGGCGACGCCGAGCCGGCGCGCCAGAAGATCGATCAAGTCGAACGTGTCCCACGAGGTTTTCGAGAGTTGAAATACCGCAAAGTCGGACTGGTGCGGGGAAAGGACCAGGCTCGATTGCTCCTGGACGATAAAGTCAGCGGGGGTTGCCTTGAGCTTAATCGGCGAACGCTCTCTTCAGGTACGCCAGGCTCATCTTCAGGGACTGGAACGGGTCCTCGTTTTCCCAGTCGGAATCCTGCTCCACCACGTACCAGCGGCAGCCGGCACGCTTGGCGGCGGACATGATCCGTTGGAAATCCAGGTTTCCCTGGCCGATTTCCTCGAACATCGACACGCCCTTGGCGTCCACCCCGTAGTCCTTGAGATGCAGGAGGGTTGCGCGCCCCTTCAACCGGGCAAGCCACTCCCCGGGGTCCCCCCCGCCCGCCTGCACCCAGTACGTATCCAGCTCGATCTGCACGGCATCGGGGTCGGTTTCCGCCAGGATGATATCCATGACGGTTCTCCCGTTGAGCTTGTGGAACTCCAGGTTGTGGTTGTGATATCCGAATGTGATTCCCGCTTTTTTCAGCAGTTTTCCCGTCCGGTTGAGGGCTTTGCAGAGACGGCGAACGCCCTCTATCGTGGAGAAGTCCTGATTCCTGGGGTACGGGTACGTGGTGGACGCGCAGCCAAGGACGCCGAGGCGTTCAACCACCGCGTCAGGGTCGGTCAACAGCTCTTCTGAATCCTCGTGCGTCGAGCAGCAGGTCAGGCCCTCGCCGTCGAGAACGCGCGCAAGCTCGTGGGGAGGCAGCGGGCCCACGCTGCTGATCTCAACAGCCCTGTAGCCGATGGCCCGGATCTTTTTGAGTGTATCGGACAGGTCGTGCGCGTCGTTGCAGTAGTCGCGAACGGAGTACATCTGGGCGGCGATTCTTTCCTTTTTCATGGCGGGGAGCCTACCACGTGAGGCCATGCACCATCAAGCATATTGACGCATCGCCGAACGTCGCAGCAGGCACGGGCGTGCCGGCCAGCGATTCTCATTTTGCACGATCCGGAATCTGCAAAAGCCAGTTTCACGATTCGGAACGGCCTCGCTTCAATCGGGCAAAATGAGAAGCGCTTCGCCCGCCTCAAAATGAGAATTGCCGCGTGCCGGCGCCCGCGGTTGCCTCCAGGCGCCGCCAATGGTACTCTAAACGAAAGGAGCACATCCATGGAGTTCCTCGAAGACCTGCCGCAGGAGATACTCTCCTGGCAGCTGAAAGGCTCGGGTCTCGAAAGCATAGGCACAAAGGGACGTCCGGACACGGTTCCCTTCCCGCGGTATTCGGAAGACAACCTCATCGCGCGCATTGACGCAGTGGGGCTCTGCTTCTCCGACGTCAAGCTCATCTCCGCGGGGAACATGCATCCCCGCATCGAAGGCCGCGATTTATCGAAGAATCCCACCGTGCCCGGCCACGAGGTGACGATGACCATCGTCGGCGTGGGTGAAAAGTGGCGCGGGAAGTTCCAGCTGGGCAGCCGCTACATCATCCAGGCGGACGTCTACTACAAGGGCAAGGGCGTTGCATTCGGCTACACGATCCCCGGCGGGCTCTCCCAGTACGTCGTCATAGGGACCGAGATCCTCGAGGGTGATGAGGGGTGCTACCTGCTGCCCGTGAAGGAAGAGACGGGCTATGCGGAGGCGGCGCTGGTGGAGCCCTGGACCTGCGTCATTGCCTCCTACCAGATACAGGCCCGCACGGCCGTGAAGAAGAACGGGCATCTGCTGCTTGCGGGCTTTCCGCAGGGCCAGGTTCCCCTGGACCTGCGCGGCCTGGAAGCGGTGAAAATCGCGCGCATCTCGCATTCCGGGCTCACCGCGGAGAATCTACGCGCGGCGGAAGAGCTTGCGGCGCGCACCGGCGCCGTGATCGCGGCCGCCGGGCAGCCGGCCGACGGCCGGCCCGCGCCCACTGACGTGGTCTGCGCGGGAACCCCTGACCGCGAGTCCTTTGCCCGTCTGGTGGCCGAAATCGATGCGGACGGCGTCCTGGGCGTGCACAGCAGCGCGCCGGACGTGGAGCTTCCCGTGGACGTGGGCAGGGTGCACTACCGCAAGCTCGAGCTGGTCGGCTCGGTGGACGGAAAGGTGGGCGCCAGCTATCGGACAAACAACCGGGAAAGCATACGCCCCGGGGGCCGCGCGTGGTTCGTCGGCGGCGCCGGCCCGATGGGCCAGATGCACGTGATCAAGGCCGTCATGGACGAGCAGGGTCCCTCGGAGATACTCGTCACGGATCTCTCCGATGAGCGACTGGACTCCCTCAAGCACCTCGTCTCGCTCCTGTGCAAGGACCGCAACTGCAACGTATCCCTCACATTCGAAAACCCGAAGGACCTGCCGGCGGAGGAGCTGGACACATTTCTGAACCAGAAGTATCCCGGCGGCTTCGACGACGTGGTCGTGCTCGTCCCTGTCTCCGCCATCATCAGCCAGGCGTCGCACTACCTTGCTCCGGGCGGTGTGCTCAACATCTTCGCGGGAGTGAAGCTCGGCACGATCACGGACCTCCCTCTCGGGGCAATCGTGCGGAAGCAGATGCGCGTCATCGGCTCCTCGGGCTCGCCCCTTTCGGCCATGAGGGATACCCTTGCGCTCACCCAGTCCGGCAGGCTTTCCACTTCCTACTCTCTTGCCGCCATCGGGGACATGGGCTCTGCGGCAAAAGGCCTGAAGGCTCTCATGGACAACACGTACACGGGCAAGGTGGTCATTTTTCCATTTGCCCACGGCATTGGGCTGAAATCGATTCGGGAGCTGGCGAAAGATCTCCCGGAGCTCACGCCCCTCCTCCTGGACGGGCAGTATTGGACCCGGAAAGCGGAAGCGGTTTTTCGCAAGAGCAGGCATTTCACCTGACGCGCGTCGGGCGACATTCATCATCGGGGAGGCGCATGCAATGGCAAACGTAAAAGGCTTGAAAAATCTCGCGCCGGTCAACCGGCTGCAGGGAAGCCTGCCGAAGATCGGCATCCGGCCCGCGATCGACGGCCGCCGAAAAGGCGTCCGTGAATCGCTCGAGGCCCAGACACGGGCCATGGCGATGTCCGTTGCCGATCTGCTCACCAAGACCCTGCGGCATCCCTGCGGGCTTCCGGTGGAGTGCGTCGTGGCGGACACGTGCATCGGGGGCGTTGCCGAGGCGGCGCGGGCCGCGGAAAAGTTCGCCCGGCAGGGGGTGGGCGTGTCCATCACCGTGACACCGTGCTGGTGCTACGGGGCGGAGACCATGGACATGGACCCGTACGTGCCCAAGGCAGTCTGGGGCTTCAACGGGACCGAGCGTCCCGGGGCAGTGTACCTCGCCTCCGTTCTGGCCGCGTACGCCCAGAAAGGTCTGCCCGCGTTCGGCATTTACGGACGTGATGTGCAGGATGCGGGGGACACGCGGATCCCCGCCGATGTGCAGGAGAAGCTCCTGCAGTTCGCGCGGGCCGGTCTTGCCTGCGCCAGCCTGCGCGGCGCCTCCTACCTGGCCATGGGCGGCATGTCGATGGGCATTGCCGGTTCCATCGTGGACCCGCGATTTCTGGAAAGCTGGCTCGGCATGCGTTACGAAATGGTGGACATGTCGGAGTTCTCCCGGAGAATAACTGAGAAGATCTACGATCCGGATGAGTTCACGCGCGCCCTCGCCTGGGTGAAGCAGAATTGCCGGGAGGGTCCCGACCGCAATGCGGCAAAGCTCCAGCTTCCCCGTGCCCGGAAGGACGCCGACTGGGAGTACGTGGTGAAGATGACCATGATCGCCCGGGACCTCATGATCGGAAATCCCCGGCTGGCGGAGCTCGGCTTCGAGGAGGAGGCGCTGGGTCACAATGCAATAGCCTCCGGCTTCCAGGGCCAGAGGCAATGGACCGACCACCTTCCCAATGGCGACTTCATGGAGACGCTGCTCAACACCTCCTTCGACTGGAACGGCATCCGCGAGGCATTTGTCTGCGCAACGGAGAACGATTACCTGAACGGCATCTCCATGCTCCTGGGCCACCAGCTGACAGGCACGGCGCAGATCTTCTCGGACGTGCGCACTTTCTGGAGCCCGGACGCGGTGAGGAGGGTCACGGGGAAAAAGCTCTCCGGTCCCGCGGAAGCCGGCGTCATCCACCTGATCAATTCAGGCTCAACCACGCTGGATGGCACGGGCCGGATGTCCCGGGACGGCACGCCGGTGATGAAGCCGTACTGGGAAGTCAGCGCGGACGATGCGGCGGCGTGCCTCGATGCCACGCATTTCTGCCCGGCCAACCTGGAGTATTTCCGCGGCGGCGGTTTCTCCGCGGAGTTCGAAACCCGGGGCGGCATGCCCGTCACGATGTCCCGTCTCAACCTCGTGGCAGGCCTCGGCCCCGTGCTGCAGATCGCGGAGGGCTCCACGGTGGAGCTTCCCGCAGACGTGAGCCGCACGCTGATGGACCGCACCGATCCCGCATGGCCCACGACATGGTTCGCGCCGCGGGTGAACGGGAGCGGCGCGTTCCGGGACGTGTACGCGGTGATGAACAACTGGGGCGCCAATCACGGCGCCATCAGCTACGGGCACATCGGCGCGGATCTCCTTGCGCTGGCGGCCATGCTGCGCATCCCCGTGGCCATGCACAACGTGCCGGGAGAAAGGATTTTCCGGCCGAAGCACTGGTCCGCATTCGGTGACGCCGAATCAGAGGGCGCCGATTATCGTGCCTGCGCCTCGCTGGGGCCCTTGTACGGGAAGTGAGCCCGCAGGCGCGCGGCAAGCCGCGTGCATCGCTCCATGGTCCCCACGTTTTTCACCGCCATGGCCAGCGCCCGACGGCTTCCCACGATCACGGCGAGCTTCCGTGCGCGGGTCACCGCCGTGTAGAGCAGCGCGCGCTTGAGAAGCACGTAGTGCTGCGTGTGCAGCACGATCACCACGGCCGGGAACTCGCTTCCCTGTGACTTGTGGATCGAGCAGGCATAGGCGAGGCTGAGCTGATCGAGGTCGGCGCTTTCGTACCGCACGGTCCGCTCGTCATAGCTCACCGCGGCAGTGCGCGATGCCTCGTCCACTTCCGCTACCGTGCCGATGTCGCCGTTGAAAACCCCCTGCGCATAGTTGTTCCGCATCTGGATGACCCGGTCCCCTGCCCGCAGCTCGACGGGCCCGCGGCCCAGTGAAGGACCGCCGGGGTTGAGCAGTGCCTGCAGCTCCTTGTTCAGGCTCGCGGTCCCCAGGGCTCCCTTCCGCATGGGGGTGAGCACCTGGATGTCCTGTCGCGGATCGAGCCCGAAGCGCCGGGGGATGCGCGTGGTCACCAGCTCGCGCACGGCCGACACCACCGCCTCGGGCTCCTGTCTTTCGATAAAGAAGAAGTCCCCTCCGTCCGTCGATGCCGGCTGCGGCATGAGGCCGGCGTTGATCCGGTGGGCATTCACCACGATGGAGCTCTCCCCCGCCTGGCGGAAGATCTCGGTGAGCCGGATCACGGGAATGACGGCCGATGAGATGAGGTCCGCCAGCACGTTGCCCGGGCCCACCGAGGGAAGCTGATCGCTGTCCCCTACGATGATGAGACGGGATGAGGGCGGGACGGCTGCCAGGAGCCGGGAGAAAAGCACGATGTCGACCATGGAGGCCTCGTCGAGGATCAGGGCGTCGCAGGGCAGGGGCGCGCTTTCGTCCCGGGTGAACGCGCCCGTCTTCGGGCTCCACTCGAGCAGGCGGTGGATGGTCCGCGCCTCCCTGCCGGTGGCCTCGGCCATGCGCTTGGCCGCGCGGCCCGTCGGGGCGCAGAGAGCCACGCGCAATCCACGGCGCGAGAGCATCTGGACGATTGCGGTGATGAGAGTGGTCTTTCCCGTTCCCGGGCCGCCGGTGATCACGAGAACCTTGTCCGCCAGCGCGCGCTGCACTGCCTCCCGCTGAAGCCCGGAGAGCGTGATCCCGGTTACCTCCTGTGTGTCCGCGCTGTCCCGGGGTAATGCATCAGTGGTCGAAGCGATCAGGGAGAGGCGCCGGGCCGTCTCCTCTTCCGCCTTTGCCAGGTGGGGCGCCGCGATGAGCACTTCTCCATTCGCGTCCGTCTCCAGGGCAACCGCCTGCCGAGCTGCAAGGGTGTCGATCGCGGCCGCGCATTTTTCCTGCTCCAGACCGAGAAGCGCGCCGGTCTCTTCGGCCAGCGCCTGCCGCGGCGCCCACACGTGGCCTTCCTCCGCTTTCTGCTCCAGCACGAACAGGACTCCCGCCTCGGCCCTGCGCGGGGATTCAGGATCGACTCCCAGGCTTGTGGCGATGGCATCCGCGGTTCTGAAACCGATCCCCGGCACGTCGGCCGCAAGCCGCCACGGGTCACGGCTCATCACGCCGCGCGGGTCCCTGCCGTAATGCGTATAGATCCGGGTGGCCAGCGCGGTGCTCACCCCGCACGATTGGAGGAAGACCATCACATCCCTGATTTCCCGATGCTTCCGCCATGCCTGCACGATCTGTTCCGCGCGCTTCGGGCCGATTCCCTGCACCTCGCGGAGCTTTGCCGGCTGATTATCGATCACCTCCAGGGTCGTAATCCCGAATTTCCGCACCAGCCGCGAGGCAAGCTCTTTCCCTATTCCCGTCACGAGCCCGGAGCCGAGGTAGCGCTCGATGCCCACGAGCGTCGCGGGCGATACTGCAGTGAAGGATTGAACCTGGAACTGCTCGCCAAACCTCGGGTGTGTCGTCCATTGACCTGTAAGGCGCAGGCTCTCCCCGACGCGCACGCCCGCCAGGTTTCCGACCGCCGACACCTCTCTCCCTGTCTCCAGGGTCACGACCACGACGCTGAAGGCGTCATCCTCGCTGGCGTAGCGGACTCTCTGGAGCGTTCCTTCGATGGTAATGGGCGGGGAATCTGTGTGATCTTGTGACCGGCCGATGACCCGATGCTAACGGGCAGGGTAGGCAAAGTCAAGCAAATCGGGTACACACATCGTCATGGAACGCACGGCAGGCCTGTGGGCGAGGCTTCAGATGATCGACCAGGCGCTGACCGGGCTGTTCACACTGCCGCGACAGCGCAGGGTTCTTCACTTTTTCGCGCTCGGGCTTGCGCATTCCGGAGACGGCCCTGTCTGGGTGGGACTCGTTGCTGCCGCGTGGCTCCTGGGGGACTCACGGTGGAAGGCCAGGGCCGTCGTGGCATTCGCCGGACTCGTGCTTGCGGAAATAGTCGTCATCGCGGTGAAGATGATCTTCCGCCGCCCGCGTCCTCCCGGCGGGTCCGGCATGATTTACCGCAAGGCCGACCCGTATTCATTCCCCTCGGGGCATGCCGCGCGTGCCACCATGCTCTGCATCATCGCCTGGCAGCTCGGCCCGCTGCCCGCCTTCCTCGCCATACTCCTCTGGAGCCCGTTCATGGTCGTCTCGCGGGTGGCCATCGGCATTCATTATGTTTCCGACGTGATTGCCGGGATCTTTCTCGGCTGGATTCTGACCGCGCTCCTGCTGCAATTTGCCTCCGCGCTCACCGCGCGTTTCTAGCGCGGGCGGCCCATTCCGCCTCCCCCGCGGGAGGAACGGCAGCGCGCCGACCTCGGCGTAGAGTAAGATGGGCCCATGAGCGGCTCAAGACAATGAAGGCTGTGCGCGTGCACGGGCCCCGGGACTATCGGTACGAAGAGGTTCCCGTGCCCGCAATCGGGCCGGGAGAGGTCCTCACACGCGTGCTGGCCTCGGGCATTTGCGCAAGCGACGTGAAGACCTGCGCAGGGGTCGCGGGTCTGGGGGTCGGCGGAGATCGCCCCCTATATCGAGGCACCGGTTATCGCCGGACACGAGTTTGTCGGAGAAGTGGTGGCGCTGGGTGAAGGGGCGGCGGAAAAGCACGGCCTCGCCGTCGGCGACTGGGCGGTATCCGAGCAGATCGTGCCCTGCCGGCAGTGCCGTTTCTGCCTGCGCGGGCAGTACTGGATGTGCCAGAAGCACGATATCTACGGTTTCAAGAAGGACCGGGCCGAGGGGTCATGGGCCGAGTACATGCGCTACCCCGTGAACGCGATCAACCACAAGGTGCCGAAGACGATTCCCTTCAAGGAAGCGGCCCTTATCGAGCCCCTGGCATGCGCGCTTCACGCGGTGGAGCGCGGGAACATCCGGCTCGGAGACGTCGTTGTCATCGCCGGCATGGGCCCCATCGGCCTGTGCATGGTGGCGGCCGCGCGGCGCAAGGGCCCCGGCATCCTGGTCGCTCTGGATGCAAGGCCTCGGCGCCTGCAGGTGGCAAAGGACTTCGGCGCCGACGTGACCATCGATGTGACCGAAGGGGATGCCATCGCAAAGGTGCTGAAGATGACCGACGGCTACGGCTGCGACGTCTACATCGAGGCGACGGGCGCAGGCGCGGCGATCGCGCAGGGACTGCAGATGATCCGACGGCTGGGCACCTTCGTAGAGTTCAGCGTGCACGCCGGGCCTTTCGCGGTGGACTGGTCGGTGATCGGCGACCAGAAGGAGCTCGACATTCACGGCTCCCACCTGGGGCCCTACATGTATCCCCTCGCAATACAGTACCTGCGCGACCGGGTGGTGGACGGCGGACGGTTGGTGAGCCACGCGCTCACGCTGGACCAGTTTTCCCGGGGGATCGATATCGCGCAGGCAGGCGAGGAATCCATCAAGGTGGTCCTCACATCGTAGAGGGCATTGTGGACGTCAGCGGACACTCTTCCGCCGCGGTAAAGGGGTGAAAATGAGGTCACATCTTCGCTTTTTCCACGATCCGCACGATCTCCCGGGTATCCTCTTTTGAAACGTCGAGGTGCGTGACGAACCTGACCTGGTCCGCGGCGGATGCGTCTGAAAGGATTCCCTGCCGGGCCAGTGCGTCCACCACGGCTGCGGTGTTCCGGCCGGGCGTGCGGAAATAGATGATGTTGGTGACGACATCCATCGGGTCGAGCTTTGCCCACGTGGTGCCTGCCAGGGCCCGGGCAATCGCCTTCGCGTTTTCATGATCCTCGGAGAGCCGCTCGATGTTGTGGGCGAGCGCGTACACCCCTGCCGCGGCGATGATGCCCGCCTGGCGCATTCCTCCGCCCAGCATCTTGCGCACCCTGCGCGCTTCAGCGATGAAATCCTTTGTCCCGCACAGCATGGCGCCCACGGGCGCGCCCAGCCCCTTGGAAAGGCAGAACGTGATGGTGTCGGTCTCCGCGCATATCGTGCGGGCCGGCACACCGGAGGCCGCCACTGCGTTGAAGAGCCGCGCGCCGTCGACGTGCAGGGCGAGCCCTTTCCCGCGGGCGAACGCCCCGACCGCCTGCAGCGTGGCAAGCGGATAGAAGGTCCCGCCGGCGGAGTTGTGCGTGTTCTCCAGTATGATCATCCGGGTGCGGGCGCAGTAGTAGATGTCCGGCTGGATCCACGGCTCGAGGAGCGCCGGTTCCAGGATTCCCTTTGCGGCGGGGATCATGATGGGGAGACTGCCGGCCACCGCGGTGATTCCGGCGAGCTCGTGCTGCACGCTGTGTCCGTGGGATTCGATGAGGAGCTCGTTGCCCCGGCCGCAATTCAGATAAATGGGGATCAGGTTCCCCATCGAGCCCGAGGAAACGAAAAGCGCCGCCTCCTTGCCCGTCACCTCGGCCGCGGCCTCCTGCAGCTTGTTCACCGTGGGGTCCTCCGCGTAGACATCGTCTCCCACTTCGGCCTCCGCCATTGCCTTCCGCATACCGGCACCGGGCCGGGTGACCGTGTCGCTCCTGAGGTCGTGAATCTTCATGTGTGCAATTCCTCCTCCAGCAGACCGAAGGCCTCTCCTGCCTTCAACGGGATATGGATGTCGGTGATCGCGCTCGTGAACTCGGAAGGCTCGGGATTGATTTCGATGATCTTTGCCCCGGCGTCCGACGCCCGCCGCGGCACGAGAGCGGCGGGGTAGACCTCGCCGGTGGAGCCGACCACGAGCATCACGTCGGTGCGGCCCGCGGCCTCCTGAGATTTTGCGTGAGCGTCCGCGGGGATTCCCTCGCCAAAGAAGATGAAATCCGGCTTGTAGATGCCGCCGCACGAACAGCGGGGCGGGAGGTCTTTCAGAAGGTCGGGGCGCGCTTCGACCCGCGCGCCGCAGGACAGGCATACGAGCAGACGGGAGTTGCCGTGAAACTCGACGATATTCCTGCTGCCCGCCGTGTAATGCAGGTTGTCGATGTTCTGTGTGATGAGACACTTCAACAAGCCCCGCGCTTCCCAGGCGGACAGCACTTCGTGTGCCGTGTTCGGCTTTGCGCGGCCGAAGTTGTCGTAGAAGATCTCCCTTATCACCGGCCAGGCCTGGTCGGGATGCCGGAAGAAGAACTCGATCTCCAGGGTGCGCGGATCGTACCGGTCCCACAGCCCTCCCGCGCCGCGGAAGGGCGGGATGCCGCTTTCCACGCTGATACCCGCGCCGGTGAAGGCGGTGAGATAGCGCGCGGAGCGGATGAGGGCGGCCGCAGAATGAATCGTTTCCTGAATGTCGATTGTCTTTTCGATCCTGTCCATCTGAGAGTTCTACAGTCTAAGTGGCGGCCGGTCCGTGTCAAGCAGACGAGCTATGGTATTCTACGGGCCAGCGTTTAAAGTTCGGATTTCAAATACTGCGACGGAGGGAACGTCGGTGATCCCGTTACGCCTGGAGCAGGGTGATGCCACGGATCTTCGATACCATCGAGTCTAGTCTCCTGCCTGTCCTGCGGGCTCTATACCCACGTCTCCCTGGAGGACCTGAAGGAAGTGGTGAGAAGGGCGCATCCACACGGGAGGAAAGAGAGATAACGCTTGGCCCGTTTGTCGACACTTCATTTAGAGATTGCTCGTCTGCTGTCCATATAGTACCCTACCGTCGGCCGATGGTCTTGTCTCAGCCAGAGTAACGAACAGATGACGACACTATCCAGAATCCGGCAAAAGGTGATTGACCGCGACTATTACCTTTCCTCCCATGCGGAAGAGGAGATGGCGGACGATCGGCTCGAGCGCAAAGACGTCGAGAACGCCATCCTTCGAGGGAAGGTCGACAAGAGAATGACCCGTGATGTGAGGGGGACCCGTTATCGAATCGCGGGTCCAGCGGAAGATGGCCGGCTGGTTCACATTGTGTGTAGATTCAAAGAGGCGAAAGGCCTTACAATCATTACTGTGTACGCGGTAAGGGGTGCACTATGATCTGCGAGTTTTGCGGTGGCACGACGGCGAAGAAGACCGTAAAGAAGCAGCACTGGCTCAAGGCCAAGCTGTATATCGTCGAGAACGTGGAAGCGGAAGTCTGTACGCAGTGCGGGGAGAGATACTTCCACGCCAAGACTCTTGATGCGATCGACAAGCTCCTCGAATCGGATCACGAGGTGAGCGAGCGGATGAATGTCGAAGTGGTGCCGATGAGATAACGCCTGGCAGCACAGAGCATTCTCGGAGCTCGAGTTTTTCGATCGTGATTCTGTGCTACCGAAAAACGAAGTCCTGTCCAGTAAAGAGTTAGAGAGCGCTTCCTATCAGTTCCACTGCACAGAATCGATGTTCTGGGTGATGAGACATTTCAACAAGCCCCGCGCTTCCCAGGCGGACAGCACTTCGTGTGCCGTGTTCGGCTTTGCGCGGCCGAAGTTGTCGTAGAATATCTCCCTGATCACAGGCCAGGCCTGCTCGGGATGCCGAAGGAAAAACTCGATCTCCAGGGTGCGCGGGTCGTAGCGGTCCCACAGTCCGCCGGCGCCGCGGAAGGGCGGGATGCCGCTTTCGACGGAGATCCCGGCGCCGGTGAAGGCGGTGAGATAGCGCGCGGAGCGGATGAGGGAGGCGGCGGCTATGATTCGAGACTCGGCCATCGACAGAAGACAATGACGGACGAGGTGAGTGGCGTCAAGGCGGCGGCTGTTCGCGCGGAGACCTCATCCGCGCCCGCGCCGATCCGCTCGGGACGGTCTTTCGGACAAGGGTACACCCCCGTCCTGCGGCGCGCGATAGCCAATCCTGTTGGATATCTCCCCGGCCGCCCGAACAATGATGTCCCTGTAGCGCGGGATCTCCTTATCAGGGAACCTTACTGTCGGAACTGCAACGCTCACCGCGGCACACACTATTCCCTTGTTGTCCCGCACCGGGGCGGCGACGCAGCGCACCCCTGTCTCATGCTCCTCGTTGTCGATCGCGTACCCCTTCTCCCGGATGGAGGCGAGCTCCCTGTCCAGGTCGACCCTGCGCGTAATGGTCTTGGGCGTGTAGCGAAGAAGCCTCTCCTTCGCAAGGATTTCGCTCAGCCGTGACGGAGCAAGATAGGCCAGGAGCGTCTTCCCTACTCCGGTGCAATGGGTCGGCGCAGTCTGGCCGACGCGCGACATCATGGAGACACGAAGGGTCTTCGTGGAATCGATCTTTCCCAGGTAGACAAGGTTTTTGTCGTCCAGCGTCGCGAGGTGAATGGTCTCCCCCGTGAGCTGAGCGATCTCCTTCAGCACCGGATCCGCTTCCCGCCAGAGATCCAGCCGGTCGAGGACGCACATGCCGATCTCGAAGAGCTTGAGCGTGAGGCTGTATCGTTCGGTCTCAGGATCCTGCCGGACGAAACCGAGCTCCTTGAGGGAGGCGAGAAACCTGTACACTGTGCTCTTGTTCATCTGCTGGCCATTCGCGTGAGCGGAGACCCGCCGGGTGAGCTCAATGATGCCGACGCTCCTCTCGTGAGAGAGGTACTCGAGTATCCTCATCGTCTTGACGACCGCCTTTGCAGGAGCCGGTTTTTTCATGGGCCGTCCTTCCTTGGATCGCATTTCGGGGCAATGGACCACAGTACCATGGGGCGGAGCAGTCGTCCAGAGGAGTTTTTGAAACTGTGTTTCAGAATTCTCTTGACAGGGTCTGCGCACGATGATACGCTCCAGATGAAACATAATTTCAATTCCAGCATTTCAGGTCTGAAAAGGATGATCCATGACGTTGAAATCCGGCCGGGCAAGCCCCGTCCTGCACTTTCGAGAGGCAATGTCTCAGGGGATGGTCGTGGGCACGTTTTCAAAGTCCCTGGATCCTGCCTTCATCGAGATCATGGGTCACGCGGGCTTCGATTTTGTCGTCCTGGATCTGGAACATGGGCCGAACTCCGTGCAGACCCTCCAGAACCTCATCAGGGCCGCCGAGGTGACGGGTCTCTTTCCGATCGTCCGCGTCAAGCAGAATACTCCGTCCCTCATTTCAGAGGTGTTGGACGTAGGCGCCGGAGGCATTCAGGCTCCCAGCATCAGTTGCAAGGAGGACGCGGAGGGCGTGGTGCACGCGGCGCGTTTCGCTCCTCTGGGCATGCGAGGGGTGTGCCGGTTCGTCCGCGCAGCCAGCTATTCCTCGCTCGACCGCTACGAGTACTTTGCCCAGGCGAACGCGACAGTCGTTGTCCTGCAGCTGGAAGGCGTCGCGGCCGTCAGAAACGTCCGGGAGATCCTCTCGGTTCCGGGCGTGGACATCATATTTGTCGGGCCGTATGACCTCTCCCAGTCGCTCGGTGTCCCGGGTGATGTTGACAACCCTCTGGTAACGGAGGCGATGAGGACCATTGTGGATGAGTGCCTGACGCGCAACGTGGTCGTGGGGACTTTTGTTGACACGATGCAGGCGGCCAGGAAATGGCGCGCAGCGGGCGTGAAGTACCTGTGCTATTCAGTGGACGTCGGACTTTTTACGGAAAAGTGCCGCGAAACAACTCGGAGCTTGCGGGAGGAGGAGGGCAGGGCATGAGGCTCGAGGGTAAAGTAGCAGTGATAACAGGAGGAGGTTATGGTATCGGCGCCGCCATCGGGCATCTCTTTGCCCATGAAGGCGCGCGGGTGGCTTTGATGGGAAGGGACGGCCTCCGCGGCGAGGAGACGTGCAAATGCATCCGCAAAGACGGCGGAGACTGCAGATTTTATGTCGCGGACGTATCCAAGGCGGATCAAGTGGCAGCGGCCGCCGCGCGGATCCTCAAGGACTACCCCGTCGTGGACATCCTCGTGAACAATGCCGGCATCTGGAGGCCGGGTCGGGTCATCGACCTGGATGAGGAAACGTGGGACAGCGTCATTGATACGAACCTGAAAGGCATCTTTCTCGTTTCCCGGCATTTTCTGCCCGGTATGATGGAGCGAAGACGGGGGGTGGTCATCAACATGGCGT
This sequence comes from uncultured Spirochaetota bacterium, assembly GCA_963820435.1. GTDB lineage: Bacteria > Spirochaetota > Spirochaetia > SZUA-6 > Fen-1364 > Fen-1364. The sequence goes on from CAWGAC010000019.1 coordinate 392,162, forward strand.
CGGTCGCGGGCCTGGTCGGCGCTGCAGACGCCTCCTGCTACGCGGCTTCCAAGGGCGGCATCGTAAACCTGTCCCGAAGCATGGCCCTGGATTTCGCGCCTTTCAACGTGAGAGTCAACTGCCTGTGCCCCGGTATGACGGACACGGCCCAGGGAGACACCGTGGTCGCACACTACAAGCCGGACGGGAATCCGACAGAGGAAAAACGCCATTGGCAGCCGCTCGCCCACGTCGGCACACCGGATGATGTGGCAAAGGCGGCGCTCTACCTCGCATCGGATGATTCAGAGTTCATGACCGGCTCCATCCACGTGCTGGACGGTGGTTTGACAGCTCAGTAGGAGGGGATCTCTCCGCCGGAGAAGGGAGGTGTCTGGGCAATAGATGGGTGTGGGCGTGTGTGCTGAACAATAGGGAGCTCATTGAAAACCAAGGAGGAATCAAGAATGAGGCGGAATTTTCTGATCGTGTGTCTGCTCGCTCTGGGTCTGATCCTTACCATGACCCTCTCTGTCGGCGCCCAGGGCAAGACCACGCTGGTCGTCATGATCAGGGGACTGGACAACCCGTATCATGCGAACTACGCGGTGGGAGCGCGGGAACTGGGAAAGAAGCTGGGACTGCCGGTCGATGTCCTGTCCAGCGAAGGAAACAGTCAGAAGCAATTCGCGGACTTGAGGGCGGAAATAGCAAAGACGGGCGGCAACATCGTCGTGAGCGTCGACCCCAACGAAGCGCCGGACGTTGTCGCTATCGCCAAGATGCTCGAGGATGCAGGCGCGTACTGGGTGAACTGGTGGAACAAGCCTCCTGACGTGAAGGTGCAGAACTACCCGCACTGGGTATCGCACATTGCATTCGACGCTGTCGGGCAGGGATACTACAACGCCAAGGAACTGTTCAAGTCTTTCAAGACCCCGAACAAGGGCAAGATCGTCGCCATCCAGGGCATGTTGGCCAACAATGCGGCCATCGGACGATTCCAGGGTCTGCAGAAAGCCTTGAAGGAGTACCCGGGTGTCACGCTCCTCCAGTGGGAAGGTGCGGAGTGGGACACGACAAAGGCCTACAACGCCACGAAGACGCTGCTTGCCGCGTATCCGGACGTCGACGGCGTGTGGTGCGCCAACGACAACATGGGCATGGGTGCCATCCAGGCTCTGAAGGAAGCCGGGCTCGCGGGCAAGGTGCTCACGACCGGTACTGATGGCAACCCCGAGGCATTCGACGCAATCAAGGCGGGATACATGACCTCGACGGAGTTCCAGGACTCGAGGTACCAGGCACAGCTTGGCCTGACCATGTGTCTCGCCGCGAAGCAGGGAAAGCTTGACGTGGCCAAGCTCCCCGCGAAATACCGGTCCTGGCTGATCCCGGGAGTTCAGGTGAACCGCGCAAACGTGGACAAGTTCGTGAACGAGTACATCAAGAAGATGCCCACGTACGATCTGTCGGACTTCTTCGCCAAGTGGGCGGGAGAAGCGCCTTAGGAAACGAACCTCCGCACGACGGGCACTGCGCCGCCGTGCGGAGGATTTTTGCCTGATTGCCGCTTTGGTGATTTCGAACTAGACTCGACAAAGGAAGGAACTGCAGCTCATGACAACAGTGAGTGACCGGTTGAGTCGCCTGGCCTCGATAAGGGAATGGATCCCCGCCGCTCTGGCGGCCGTGGGGGTGTGGCTTCGACGCACCGGCACGGTCGCCCAGATCCTCACCCTGGTGGCCCTCGTCGGCGTGTTCGCCATCGGGACGAAGGGCAAGTACCTCTCCCCGGCGAATATCCAGACCATTCTCAGCCTTGCGGCCATTCCGGCCATTCTCGCCATCGGGCTGCATTTGACCGTCGTGCTCGGAGGGATCGATCTCTCTGTCCAGGGCGTGGCCTCGCTGGTGGCCATTTTTGTCGGGCTCCTCATGAAGAACCAGTACAACTCAAACGACGTGGGGCTGTGGATCATCCCCATTTCCCTGGGCATCGGGGGAGTCGCGGGAGTGATCAACGGCGTGCTGAACACCCGGCTTCGAATCCCGTCTTTTATCGCCACTCTCGGGATGAGCTGGGTGCTCTACGGGATGGCCGTGTACATCAACAGGGCGGTCAATATCCAGATTCTCGATGAGAGGATATTCAAGGCAATCAACGGGATGGTCTTCGGCATCCCGAACATCGCAATTCTCGCCGTCATTGTCGCCATCATCATGCAGTTCATCCAGGACCGCACGCAATTCGGGCGGTACCTGTACGCAATCGGCGGCGATGAGGCCGTTGCCCAGCAGGGAGGGGTCAAGGTCGAAAAGATCAAAATCATCGTTTTCACGATCGCGGGGATCATCTACGGCCTGGGAGCGGCTCTTCTTGCCTGCCGGCTGGGCGTCGCGACTTCGCGGATGGGAAATGGCCTTCTCTTTCCCACCATTACCGCGGTCGCCGTCGGCGGTGTCGCCCTGACCGGTGGGCTCGGGGGGGCCAAGAACGCCGCTCTCGGCGCCCTGATCGTCACGTCGCTCAATGACGGCATGGTCCTGATGCACGTGAACCCGTACGCGCAGCAGGCGGTGAACGGCGTCGTTCTGATCGCCGCCGTCGCTCTCACGCTGGACAGGAAGAAGCTCGGCTTCGTCAAGTAGGACAAGGCGGCGATATGAATGACACGAGCAGCCGCGCCAGCCAGGAACCTGTGCTGGCGCTGCGCCAGATTACGAAAGAGTTCCCCGGGGTCGTGGCGCTGGACAGGGTTGACCTGACCATCGGCAGGAATGAGCTTCTCGGGCTGGTGGGTGAAAACGGCGCGGGGAAGTCGGTGCTGATGAAGATCATGATCGGGCTCATCCAACCGGATGGGGGGACAATCAAGCTTCATGGTGAGCCGATCACACTGAAGAACCCTTCCGATGCAATCAGGAGCGGGATCGGCATGGTTTTTCAGGAAGGTTCCCTGGTTCCCAACCTTTCCGTGATGGAGAACCTGTTCCTCTGCAATGAGGCAGGCTTCCGCAAGCTCGGCATTCTCTCCCTGCGGTCCATGCGTGCGGCCGCCCGGGAGCTCCTGGCCCAGATAAAGCTCCACATCGACGTGGACCTGCCGGTTGCTGAGATCGGACCGGCGGAGCGGCAGATGGTAGAGATCGCGCGCCTGCTGTGGCTTTCGAAGCTGTACGGACACGACAACCCGGTGCTAATCATGGACGAGCCGACCACGGTATTGGCCGACAAGGAAAGGGAGACTCTTTTCTCGATCCTGCAGGATATCAGGAATCGGGCGTCCATCGTTCTCATCTCTCACCGTCTCCAGGAGATCGTGGAGAACTGCAGCAGGATCGTCGTCCTGAAGGACGGGAAGAATGTCACCGAAATGCCCGCTTCCGAGAGCAGGCTCCTGAAAATAGAGCAGCTGATGGTGGGTCACTCGTTCTCGGCGGATCGCTTCCACGAGGATGAGCAGCGCACCAGAGGGGAAAAGGAGATCCTGAGAGTCGAGAACCTGGGCAAGGCGGGATGGTTTCAGCCTCTCAGCTTCACCGTGGGGGAGGGGGAAATCGTCGGCCTGATCGGGCTCGTCGGATCGGGCAAGGAGGAAGTCTGCAAATGCCTGGCAGGTCTCGAAAGGGCGGATACCGGCAGCATCTCCCTGGATGGGAAAAAGCTTCCCAGCGGGTCTCCCAGCGGGGCCGTGCGGGCCGGGATCGGTCATATCCCGATTGACCGCCGCAGCGAAGGTCTCGCGCTCATGATGAACGTGGCGGACAACGTGAACCTCCTCGTTCTCAACCGCCTGAAGGCGGGAGGCCTGCTGAGCCCGGTGCGCGAGAGGAAGAACGCGCACCACTGGGTTTCCGAGTGTCAGATCAAGACGCCGTCCATTGCCACGCTGTGCGCCAATCTCAGCGGCGGCAACCAGCAGAAGACGGTCATTTCGAAGTGGCTCAGTTCTCGTGTCCGGCTGCTGATCCTCGATCATCCCACGCGCGGGGTCGATGTCGGGGCGAAGGATGAGATCTACAAGCTCATGCGGAGGCTCGCGAAGGAGGGGATAGGAATGCTCGTCATGTGCGACACCCTCGAGGAGGACATCGGCCTGGCAAACCGGATGCTCATCATGAAGGACGGCCGGCTCGTGGAGGAGATCGACAGCTCACCGAAGAAGAAACCGGACCCGAAGGACATCATCAGCCTGATTGTTTAGGACGTCAAAAGCAAGGAGAACCGCAGTGGTTGCAGTGAAGAACGGGGACCAGCAGGAAGCGCGAAAACGACTGACGCACAGGAGGCAGATTCCCCCGGTGTATATCACCGTCGCGCTCCTGGTTGTCGTGGGGCTCCTTTTCTACGCGGGAAACCAGAACTTCCTGACTCCGTACAACCTCAACACCATCATCAGCTTCTCCGCGATCCTCCTGATGGTCGCCCTGGGCCAGATGTGCACGATCCTCGTCGGCGGAATCGACCTTTCCGTCGGCGGGCTGGTCTCATTCATCTCCGTCGCCTTTATCCTCCTGCTGAAGCCGATTGGATACCTCGCGTATCCGGTGTGCATTGTCGCGGGGGTGCTGGCCGGATACATCAATGGGATCATCCTCACCCGGATAAAGATCCCGTCATTTATCGCGACGCTGGGAACCGGAGGCATTCTCACGAGCCTTGCGTACCTCGTGTCGCCCCGACCGGTAAACCTTTCGCCCGATCTTTACGGCCTGGTGGACATCGTCAACGGGTCGCTGTTCAAGGTGAGCAACGTCCTCGTGGTCGGACTCGCCGTGCTGATACTCTTCTACGTTGTCCTTCGTTTCACCAGCACCGGCCGCAACATCTTCTACATCGGCAGCAACATCAAGATGTCGTGGATGTCGGGTATCAACATCGTGAAGACGCGCAACATCGCATTCATGCTGTCCGGGCTGGGTGCCGCGCTGGTGGGAATCACGATATCCTCCGTCCGATTCGGCGGCGATCCAGTGGTCGGGACCGCGTACGTGTTGAGCTCCATTGCGGCGGTCGTCGTGGGAGGCACGGCGCTGACCGGCGGCACGGGAGGCGTCATCAACACCGTGTTCGGCTCCGTGTTCATGAGCATGCTGGACAACGGGATGACCGTCGTGGGCATAGATCAGTATCTCCAGCAGGCTATTTTGGGCGTCATGGTCATCATAGGCGTCACGCTGACTTTCGACCGGGAAAAGACCCCCATCGTCAAGTGAAACGGGCCGTATCACGACCTTGACCCGTCCACGGACATCGGGGAACATGTGACTGATGCAAGGGGCATTCTCGCCTGATTTTCATCACATCCTTTCCGCCGCGCGCAACCAGCGTCCGGCGCGCCTGCCGATCTACGAGCACAACATCGCCGTCTCCAAGATGGAGGAGATAACGGGGAAGAGTTTCGCCGCGCTGCACGGAGGCGGTTACCGCGACAAGGTCGAATACTTCACGCGCTACTGCGCCTTCTTTCGGGACACCGGTTATGACACGGTCACTTTCGAGGCCTGCGTCACCGAGGTGGTCCAACGGGGGGAATGCCTTTCCGGTCATGTGCCCGGAATCATCCGCAATCGAGCGGATTTCAAAGCCTTTGACTTCCCTGCAGTGGAACGTGAGTTCTGGAAAATGTTCTATGATGATTTTCGCGCTCTGCGGGAAGCCATGCCGGCAGGGATGAAGGGAATCGGCGGGATCGGCAATGGGGTATTCGAGATCGTGCAGGACTTCACCGGCTTTGCCGCGCTCTGCATGCTGCGCGTGGACGACCCTCCGCTGTATGCCGATCTGTTTCAGGCGGTCGGGGACCTGATGCTTTCCATCTGGCGGAAGTTTCTTGCCGAGTTCGCTGACCTGTTCGCGGTATGCCGTTTCGGAGACGACCTTGGTTTCAAGTCTTCCACCCTGCTCGTCCCGGAGGACATCCGTGAGCTCGTCATCCCGCAGTATCGCCGCATCGTCGACCTGGTGCACGCTTCAGGCACACCATTCCTCCTGCATTGCTGCGGCAACATATTTGATGTCATGAACGACATCGTCACAGGCGCGTGCATCGTGGATATGAACGCGCTCTGCACGCTCCCCGAGGCGGAGATAAAGCGCTACACGTTGGACGTTATTGTCAGGAGCTCGGCCCAGGCGGGACTCGCGGTCGGCTCGGGAAACTCGATTCCCGACTATGTGCCCGCGAACGGCTACCTGGCCATGGTGAACGCCGTACGCGAATATCGTGGAGATTACCAGTAACATGCAGGGTCGACCGAAAGGCAACTTCGAGGCTTCCATCCACAACGAAAGCTACTATGCCCAGTTCGATACGCGCGCATTGAATGCCGAAGGCATGATCTTCGTGGAAGGCAGGAAACGCGAACAACTGAATGGCCTGTGGCACACGGTGGTTGATCAGTACGACGTGGGCCTGCGCGACAACTGGCACATTCCCAGGGGCCGCAACGAGCAGGGCGAGCAGGTCCCCTATGACTACCAGGTGGAGCAGGGTGAGCTGTCCTGGGTGCCCGGCTGCTGGAACCGGATCAAGCCCGAGTATTTCTATTTCGAGGGCTCCGTCTGGTACTCGCGGACGTTCCTCTACACTCCCGTGGACAGGAACGAACGGGTCTTCCTGAGGATCGGCGGAGCCAACTACGATACCAAGGTGTACCTGAACTCGGAGTTCCAGGGAAACCACTACGGCGGGTCCACGCCTTTTTTCTGCGAATTCACCGGCAAGCTCAAGCCGGAGAACATCATCCAGGTCTGCGTGAACAACACCCGGACCTCGGACCGGGTGCCCATGAAGAATACCGACTGGTTCAACTGGGGCGGGCTTTACCGTGACATCGAGCTTATCAGGGTGCCGGCCCTGTTCATCCGGGACTTCAAGATCCACCTTGTTCCGGACGACACTTTCCGCAACATCTCCGTGTACGTGCGGGTCTCAGATCCCGGCTGCCGCGGCACAATCACCCTGGCGATCCCCGAGCTTCAGATCGAGAAGGAGCTCGCCGTGCGTGACGGCATTTGCCGGGAGACCCTGCATGCGGCCCCCGAGCTCTGGTCCCCGGAGAATCCCCGCTGCTACGACGTGCGTGTCCGGTGCGGCGAGGATCAGGTGGCCGACCGGATAGGGTTCCGCCAGATCCGGGTCCAGGGCACCGACATTCTCCTGAACGGCACGCCGCTGTTCCTGCGGGGCATCAGTGTCCACGAGGATGACGCCTTGAAAGGGAAGTACAGCGACAGCGAGGATATTGCCCGCAGGTTCCGGGATGCCCGGGACCTGGGCTGCAACTTTTTGCGGTTGGCCCATTACCCGCACCATGAGCTGGTTGCAAAGATGGCGGACGCGCTGGGATTCCTGCTGTGGGAAGAGATCCCGGTGTACTGGGCCATCGAATTCCAGAATCCGTCCACCTACGCGGATGCGGAAAACCAGCTCAGCGAGCTGATCCACCGTGATTTCAACAGGGCCAGCGTGATCATCTGGGCGGTCGGCAATGAGAACGCTGACACGGACGAACGGCTGCGGTTCATGAAGAACCTGGCGCTCAAGGCCAAAGCCGTGGACTCCTCCCGGCTCGTGACGGCCGCCTGCCTGGTCAACCACGAAAAGATACGCATCGAGGACCGGCTCAGCGAGTACCTTGACGTCATTGGATTGAACGAATACTACGGCTGGTACAAGCCGAACATCGAAGAGCTGGAAGTCCTGTTCAGGAACTCCAGCCCGGACAAGCCGGTGATCATTTCGGAGTTCGGCGCCGATGCGCGGGCCGGGCATCACGGCACCATTTCGGAGAAGTTCACCGAGGAGTACATGGAACGTGTCTATGAGATCCAGGTGGGCGTCATCCGCAAGCTGGAGTACGTGAAGGGATTGACCCCCTGGATCCTCTATGACTTTACCTGCCCGCGGCGGCAGAACCGCTACCAGGCCGGTTTCAATCGGAAAGGGCTTATTGCGGAAGACAAGAAGACCCGAAAAAAGGCATTCTATACACTCCAGGCTTTCTACCGGGAGAAAGGGCAGATATGAAGGCGCTCGTCCTTGAAAAGGTGAATCAACTCTCCCTGCGGGAGATCGAGGTTCATGAGGAAATGACCCCGCGCGATGTCAGGATCGCCGTGCGGACCGTCGGCATCTGCGGGAGTGACGTTCACTACTACACCCACGGCCGAATCGGGCCCTACGTGGTGAAGGAACCGATGATCCTCGGGCACGAGGCGAGCGGCGTGATCGAGGAGGTGGGCGCGGAGGTCACCGGGCTTCGCCCGGGAGACAGGGTGTGCATGGAGCCGGGAATCCCCGATCCGAGAAGCCGCGCCTCCCGGCTGGGCATGTACAACCTCGATCCCGCCGTGCGCTTCTGGGCAACACCTCCCATCCACGGCGTGCTGCGCACCAGCGTCGTGCACCCCGCGGACTTTACTTTCAAGCTGCCGGAGAATGTCAGCTTCGCCGAGGGGGCGATGGTGGAACCTCTCGCGGTCGGCATGCACGCGGCTTCAAAGGCGGAGATCCGCCCGGGGGATATCGCCGTGGTCGTCGGATCCGGTACCATCGGCTTGATGACCGTTCTTGCCGCGATGGGCGGGGGATGCGGCCTGCTCGTGGTCACCGACGTATCGAAGCCAAAGCTCGAAAGGGCGGCGGCCCTCGGTCCCGTGCGCACGGTGGATGTCTCGAAAGAGAACCCCATGGACGTCGTGATGAGCCTCACCGAGGGCTGGGGCGCGGACGTGGTGTTCGAAGCAAGCGGGAACCCGACTGTCGCGTCTCAATGTCTGGACATGCTGAGACCGGGAGGACGGCTCGTCTACATTGGCATGCCGGTTGCGCCCATCACCTTCGACATCGTCAAGGCGCAGTCCAAAGAGATCAGCATGAGCACGATCTTTCGGTACGCGCACGTGTACCCTCGTGCGTTGAGCCTGATGGCCTCGGGCAAGGTCAAGCTGCTTCCCCTGGCCACTGAGACTTTCCCTTTTGAGAAGAGCATCGACGCCTACGTGTACGCCGCGAAGCCGGACCCGGGCAGCGTCAAGGTGCAGATCCAGGTCTCCTGATGGCCCTGGACAAGCCGGGTGAAGCCGTCGGAGGGGACTATTCCATCACGGGGACCCTGCCGACCCTGGCCGACGTCATCGCGTTCAAGGAAGGCACGGCTGAGCTCGACTTCGGATACTACAGGTTCATCTCCCCTCCCAGGCTGCGGCGGCTCGAAGAGGCGCTGAAAAACAGCTTCCATTGCCGGCACTGCAGGCTGACAGAATCATTTGAGATCGCGCTTCTCGAGCTGGTTCTCTGTCTCCACAAACCGGGAACAAAGAGCAGGATCATTATCCTGAAAGAGAAGGACGCGGCACCGCCTTTCACTGACAATACATTTCTCCCTGCGTGCGACCGGGACGGAGTTGTTGTGCAAGTCATCGAGCGGGCGGACGAGATACCGCTGGATCTTGGTCGGGACGACGCTGTTGTCGCGGTGGTGAGGTCGCGGGGCGGCCAGCTGCCGCAGCCGCCCTCTGATGTATCCGACGTGCGATTCTTCGTCCTGGGGCTCGCCGCAGGCAAGGATGCCGTGCAGGCGGGTGCAGTGCTGGGGAATGCAGACCGGGCCATGGATCGGCTGGCCGAGCAGATGAGGAGGCGCGGCCCCATCCTCTCGAGCAGGTCTGCGGATTGCCTCCTGGGCGGCACGGGCAGCCAGGGCAGCCGGAGCGACCCTGCCGTTTCCCGCCGCGTGGCGAAAGCGCTCTGCCGGCTGGAGGGCGGAAGCCACGCGTTCCTCCATGCCTCCGGCATGAGCGCCATCACCCGTGTTCTGGACGTGCTGCGCCGGCCGGGGAGATCGCAAATCGTGGCGGTAGGCCACCTCTACAACGACACGTTCAACAGCCTGCGGCTTGCCCCGCGGCTGGAGAATGAAGCGCCGAACGCATTTCTCGGCGTGGATGAGCTCGACCGCCTCGACGCCCTTGTGACCGATCAGACTGCCGCGATCCTCACGGAAACCATCACCAACCCCTTGAGCGACGTGCCCGATCTGGCCTTGCTCTCCGGGGTCGCGCGGGCGCACGGGATTCCGCTCGTGGTGGATAATACAATCGCTACCCCTGAGAACTGTCATCCTTTCGATCTTGGCGCGGACTACGTGGTTCACAGCACGACAAAATACCTCAACGGCCGCAACGACCATGCCGGGGGAGCCGTGATCGTGCGTGATGCGCAAGCTGCCCGGCTCCTCGCCGACTGTCAGGGCCTGTTGAACGACCAGATGTCTCCGCGGGAGGCGGAAGCGCTGGAGGGGAACCTGGGCAGCCTGGGCGAGCGGATGTGCCGGTTCAACGAGAACGCTTTGAGAGTTGCCTCCTTCCTGGCGGAGCATCGGGGCGTTCAACGCGTCTTTTTCAACGGCCTTCAGTCGCACCGCAGCTACGCCACCGCGCGGCGCATCCTGCGCGGACCCGGCAGTGTCATCAGCTTTGTGCTGAAACGGAACAGCCTGGAAGGCCTCCGCGCTTTCTACGATTCACCGCTTTCCGGCATCATCAAAGCCCCCAGCCTGGGATCCGATTTGACCCTTCTCTGTCCTTACACTCTGCTCACCCACTACGACGACACGGATGAAGAGCTTGCCGAGATCGGGCTTCCCCGGTTTCTCGTCCGCATCGCGGTGGGGTGCGAGAAAGACATCACGCCCGTGCTCGAGTCACTGCAGGAGGCATTGCAGCGGCAGGCAGAGTAAACGGTGTTCTTCTGGATAATTCCTGGAGCCTGCAAGCAACCTGGGGTTTTGCTCGTTCATATTAATGGCAAGGTGTTCCAATCATTAATATGGAAGCGATTTGGTCCAGTGCGGCGAGGCGTGTCCGGGAAATATGTTTCCAGTTTCAGTGAGCTGATTCGACCGTTCGTCCCGGCCGACCTTCCGCCGGATCCGCCCATTGAAATCTCAAACGCCCGCCAGCGCTTATTGGAAAGGGCGATGCTTTCCCTCTGCCGCCTGGATACCATCGGGCTCCCGCAATACGCCTTCATCCGCCGGGAGGCGGTGCTCTCAGCGCGGATCAATGGCAACCAGTCCTCGCTTGTCGACCTGCTGCTGTTCGAGCTGAAGGGAGCTTCAGACGCTCCCTTCAGAAACGTGGCGGAAGTATCTGACTATGTTGCAGCGCTGGAATATGGCCTGACCGGCCTGCGCGGCGGACTTCCGCTCTCCAACGGGCTGATCCGGGAAATGCACCGGGTGCTCCTTGCGCGAGCATGGAGGAGCGCCACGCCTGGTGAGTTTCGCGACATGCAGAACTGGGTAGGCGGCACGCGTCCCAGCAATGCGCACTACGTTCCTCCGCCTCCGACTCAGGTGGAAAACTGCATGGCGTCACTGGAGCGATTTATCCAGGACCCTTGTTCGCCGCTTATCAAAACCGCGCTGGCACACGTCCAATTCGAATTCATTCATCCATTTTTCGGTGGAAACGGCCGCATTGGCCGCATGCTCGTGCCTCTGATGACCCACCCCTTACTCTACCTGAGCCTCTACTTCAGGGACCGGGAGTCCGAATACTATCGCCTGCTCGACCTTGTGCGCGAGGAGGGAGACTGGGAATCCTGGCTGGACTTCTTCCTGGAAGGCGTAGGGGACACAACGTCCAACGCGGTCAGCACCGCACGGCAGCTCGCGGCGTTGCTCAGGGACGATGCCCGTCGCGTTCAAGCTGTCGGGCGAGGAGCGTCGAGCGCCTTACTGGTGTTCCGGGCCATGTGCAAGCGGCCAATCACAACGCTCAAGAATCTTTGCAAAAGCACCGGGCTCCCGTTCCCGACAGCGGCGAACAGTATTGACCGGCTTATAAGGCTGGGGATTGTCAGTGAGCTCTCAGGCTGCCGGCGCAACCGTGTGTTCGCGTACGACCGCTGTCTCGCGATCATCGGCTGCTCGTGCTTCTAGTACCTCGCCATCGTCTTGTCCACCTCTTCGGCCCAGGCGTTGATTCCGCCCACGAGGTTCTTCACCTTCTTGAATCCCACCGAGCGGAGAAACTCCACCGCCTTGGCGCTCCGTCCGCCCATTCTGCAGTGCACCACCATCTGGTCCGCCGTGTTCAGCTCCGCCACGCGCTCGGGCAGCTCGCCAAGGGGAATGAGGATGCTCCCCTGGATGCGCGAGATCTGCGCCTCCTCGGGATTGCGGACATCGAGAATGACGAGGTCATCTCCCGCCCGGATCTTCTCCTGCAGCGCCCTGGGGCTTATCTCCCACTCTTTGCCGAGATCCCTGGCCTCCATCTCCTCACCCCGGATGCCGCAGAACTGTTCGTAGTCGATGAGCTCCGTGATGGTGGGATGCTCTCCGCAGACGGGGCAGGCGGGATCCTTCTTCAGCTTCAGCTCGCGGAAGTGCATCTTCATTGCGTCCAGGACGAGGAGCCGTCCCGCAAGCGTGGTGCCCTTGCCGAGAATGATCTTGACCGCTTCCGTTGCCTGGATCGTTCCGATGATGCCGGGGAGAACTCCCAGAACGCCTCCCTCCGCGCAGCTTGGAACCAGGCCGGGGGGCGGCGGCTCGGGATACACGCACCGATAGCAGGGACCGTCCTCCTGGCAGAACACCGACGCCTGCCCGTCGAACCGGAAAATGCTTCCATATACATTGGGGATGCCGAGCATCACGCAGGCATCGTTGACCAGATACCGGGTAGGGTAGTTGTCCGTGCCGTCGACCACCACGTCGTAGTTTTTCAGTATCGACAGCGCGTTCTCCGATGTCAGTCGTATCTTCGTGCGTCTCCACCCGGACATCCGGGTTCATGGCCCGGATCCTGTCCGCCGCGGCCTCGAGCTTGGGCCTGCCCACGTCCCCCGTGGAGTAGATGATCTGGCGCTGGAGGTTGGTGAAATCAACCGTGTCGAAGTCCACGATCCCCAGCGTTCCTACTCCCGCCGCCGCCAGGTAAGAGAGCACCGGCGAGCCGAGCCCTCCCGCGCCGACCACGAGCACGCGCGCGTGGCGCAGCTTCTGCTGCCCCTCCATGGCGACCTCCGGCATGATGAGGTGCCGGCTGTACCGCTGGATCTGCTGCTGGGTGAGCGCGCCGCCGCGGCCACGGACGGGATGATGCTGATCACGTCTTTTGCGCCCACGCGCGTCAGCTCCTTGTCCAGGTGCTTGATGTCGTCGTCATTCACATAGACATTGACGAAGTTGCGCAGCTTGCCCTGATCGTCGAAAACGTGTTTCTTCATCTGCGGATAAGCGGCGGCCAGCTCCCGCAGGAGCTCTCCCACCGTTTCTCCCGCCAGCTCCACCGTGTCCTGGTTGCCGGCAAATGCGCGCAGCGCGGTGGGGATCTCCACCCGTACCTTTGTCATCATCAGTCTCCTTTCTCCAGCTTCAGGGCCTCGAACCCCGAGCGATCGTCCTTGAGCTGCCATGCGTTAGCTTCATCTGCCTTGCCGCCCTTCACCGAGACGATGATGTAGCTGAACCACGGCCACGCGTGATCCCGGTCGTACTCGGAGGGACGGGCGGGGCTGTCGGGATGTGAATGGTAGATGCCCACAAGCTGGAGGCCGGCCTTGCGGGCCGCGGACTCGGCGGCTTTGAACTGGTCAGGGGTAATGAGGAACCGATTCTCCCGTGACTCGGTGCGTTCGTTGGGCTGGCTTCGGATCTCCACGATCTGCTGCATTCCGTCTTCCGCGCTTCCCAGCATGAAGCCGCAGCATTCATGCGGATAGGTTTCCTCGCCATGCCGACGCATCCGCTCGAGTATCCCTGCCGGGACAACAACTCTCATGCTCCCTCCCAGAACCGCTCGTGGATGAACCTGCGGCCGCCTTCCGGGAGCACTGTCACCACGACGCCGCGCTCCAGGCGCGAGGCAACCTCGAGCGCAGCGGCCACCGCGGCCCCCGCGGACACTCCCACAAAAATGCCTTCCTCGCGGGCCAATCGCACAACCATTGCCTGCGCGTCTTCGGTTTCCACTGCGACGGTCTCATCGGCAAGCGTGGGGTCGTAGATGCGCGGGACGATCGTTGTCGGCAGGTGACGCAGCCCCTCGAGCCCGTGCAGAGGCGATGCCGGCTGGACGCACGCTATGCGCACACCCGGGCTCAACTCCCGAAGCCTCCGGCCTGTGCCGACCAGGGTGCCGCCGGTGCCCACGCCTGCCACGAAATGCGTCACCTGCCCGCCGGTCTGCTCCCAGATCTCCTTCGCCGTGCCCTCGTAGTGGGCCTTCCAGTTCGCATCGTTGTTCATCTGGTCGGGGAAAAACCAGCTCTCCGGCGATGATGCCATGATCCGGGCAACCTCGCGACTCGCGCCATCCATCGCCTCGGACGGGTCAGTGAGGATCAGCTCCGCGCCGAACGCCCGCAGCGTGGCCAGGATTCCTGCCTCCGTGTTCGCCGGGGCGCAGAGCTTCACGCGATACCCCCGTGAGGCTCCGATCATGGCATAGGCGACCCCGGTGTTACCCGATGTCGCGTCGATGATGGTCAGTCCCGGGCGGAGCACACCGCGGCGCTCCCCATCCAGGATCATGCTGGCCGCCGGCCTGTCCTTGACCGACCCGCCGGGATTCATCCACTCCGCCTTGGCAAGGAGCTGCACCTGTGGGGGAAGATCGCGTGATATCCTGTCCAGGCGCAGGAGCGGCGTGTTGCCGATGCCTTCCACGGGGGTCTGCCCCACCTGGTTCTCGGCAGGCGGCCGGACCCTGCGCAAGGGCAAAACGCGCGCTTTCAATGGGGAAAGTCGACGATGCATAGTGAGAATATACGAATTGTATCGGCGGGCTCCAAATGGAGACAGTTAAGCCCCGCACGCGCCCGGAGTCTTATCGCGGTGGCTTGAGAACTTTCTCCAGGGCCACCATGAGGTCCTTCACCTCGAAGGGTTTGGCCAGCGCGGGCGCCCCTGTCTGCTCCAGCAAGGCGCGGGTCTCCTCGGCCATCATGTCGCCGGTCATGAACACCACCCTCGAGGCGATCGAGCCTGCGATATCCTTCAACCGCTCGAACACCTCCAGCCCGCTCATGTCGGGCATGCGGACGTCGAGCAGGATAACGGCGTAGCGATTGGCGCTGACGCGCTCGATGGCCGAGCGGCCGTCGGAGGCAGCGTCCACCCTGTGGCCCATGGGCTCGAGAATGGCCTTCAGCAGCTCGCGAATCGACGGCTCGTCGTCCACCACGAGCATGCGCGTGCGCGTTCGTGCGGGCTCCTGCCGCACCGCGGCCGGTTCCACGGGCGGAGAATCGGAGGCCACGATGGGGATCAGCAGGTGGAACTCGCTCCCCTGCGCCCCATCGCTCACCACCCAGATCCTGCCGCCGTGCTCGCTCACGATCCCGTGGCAGATGCTGAGTCCCAGCCCCGTGCCCTGCCCGATCTCCCGGGTGGTGAAGAAGGGGTCGAAGATGCGGTCCTGGATCTCCCGGAGGACCCCCGGGCCGTCGTCCTGCACGAGGACATGAAGGTTTTCCCCCTGCCTCTCGCTCACTATCCGAAGCACTCCCTTGCCATGGGCGCTGTTCATTGCCCATTCCGCGTTGACGATCAGGTTGAGCAGCACCTGCTGCATCTGCTGGCCGTCGGCCACGGTGCGGGGGAGCGCCGGATCCAGCCGGGTCGTGACAAAGATGTTGCCCGTCCGCATGGCATATTCGCGCAGAGCAAGGGTGGAGAGAATGACCTCGTTCATGTCCATTGCCGCGCGCTGCGGCTTCCGCTGACGGGCGAATGTGAGGAGCCTCTGCACGATGCCGGCCACCCGGGTGGCGCCCTCCCGGACCTGGCGCACGGACTCGCGCGCATCTTCGGGCAGCGATTCTTCGTTGAGGAGCTGGCTGTAGCCGATCACCGCCGTGAGCGGGTTGTTGATCTCGTGCGCGATCCCCGATGCCATCTCGCCGATGGACGCCAGGTGGCTCGCCAGACGCGCGCGGGCCTCCAGCAGCTCCCTCTCTGCCTGCTCCTGCTTGCGCTCCGTGATATCGCGCATCACGAATACCGAGGAGAGCTGCCCTCCGGGCTCGACGAGCGGCGCGGAGGCGATCTCGTACTCCCTCCCCCGAAGCGTCTCCGTGAAACGCCGCGGGGCGCCGTTCTCCTGCGGGGGTCCCGAGCGCAGGAACGAGCGCTGCCCCGGCCGGGCGCCCAGACGGTCTGCGCCCTCCCTGTTCAGGAAGCGGATGACGTCATCCCGGTCGACGATTGCCACCACGTCCGGCAGATTGTTGAGCCACGCTTCCAGGGTCTCCCGGGCCCGCACCGCGTCCCGGTAAAGCCCTGCGTTCTCCAGCGCCATGGCCGCCTCACCGCCGAGGTTCTCCAGAAGCTGGATGTCGTCCAGGTTGTACTGCCGCCGGGAGGCCTTCGGACCGAGCACGAGGATGCCCGTAAGGGCGCCGTGCGCGGTCAGGAGCGGCGCCAGCAGGGCGGTCCGAAGCTCGTCCAGCGCCGCCTTTTCCGCCTGGGGGATGTTCTGCAGCAATGGCTCCACGGTCAGGGTCCTCATGGAGAGCGTGGTCTGGTGCCTGCGGAACCAGTCCACCAGGGGACTCGCCGCGCCAAGGATCGCGCCTTCGGCGCTGCAGGGCGAACCGTTGCTCGCGACAAGGTACATCCCCTGGCCGTCAGAAAGCGGCTGCAGAAGCGAAACTGAAGTGGCGTTCAATGCCTGCTGCATAAGGGCAGTCAGCTTGCTGGCGGTTTCGTGGGATCCGCTGAAAGCGTCCGCGCCCCGGGCCAGGTCCCGCAGCGCCTGCAGGTGGTCATACCTCTCGCTGTTGAAGAGCCGGTCCAGGCTTCGCCGCGCCCATTCGTAGGCCGGCCACATGACCAGTGCGTAGGCGACTATGGAGACCACGTAGATCCAGAGCAGGCTCTCGCGATCCCGCAGCAGGGCGTTCGCAACGAGGATCGCGCCGATGTAGGGAATGGCGATCATCGAGCCGATCAGGAGGCGGACCAGGCCCGTGCGTGCAAGCGCGCGGATGTCGAACAGGCGGTAGCGCAGGATGACGACGGAGCAGATCGTGCAGAAGGCGAGATTGGCCCACATCCCCATGGGAGGAAGATCCGTGAAGCCGTCCGCGACGGCACCGAAGAACGGGAGCAGCCCCGCGAGGGCAAGGGCCAGCAGGCGCCTGCGGACGAATATCGAGACTTCACGGCGCCGCCCGTGCAGGAGCCGGATCATGTTTCCGATGATGAGCACCTGCATGGGAGCGAACATGACGTAGGCCGCAGGACCGACCTGGGGGGCGTACCCGACATCAAGCCGTGTGACACTCTTGATCACGAGGTCGGTGAACAGCTCGATTGCCACCACCGCGACCGTGCCCGCGTACAGGATGTATATCGGCCAGCGGCTCTTGCGGCCCAGGTAGAGGTGGCAGAAGTGGAAGAAGGTCGCGTACAGGCTGATGACGCAGGCGGATATCAGGCGGTCCCAGATCAGGACCGCGTCGATGGACCGGCTGAAGCGCATTGCGAAGGTGAAGAGCGCCCAGAGCTCGAGGCTGAACAGAACGAGGAGGAAGACGGAACGGCTCCTGTCGCGGTAGACCGCGGGAAAGACCAGGATGAAAAGGATGCACGTCATGGCCGCTGCGATCAGCGGGCTGAGAACGAAACCGGCGTTGCTCATTGTCGCAGTCTCTCCTCATCCACTATCGAGCCTTCTCCGATCAACAATTTGAGCATCTCGGGCGATGGATTCACGTGCGCGGGCTTCAGGTGGGAAAGCACGGCCCCTTCACGGATCCTCGCCTCGACGTAGCGGGCGAAGCTCCCCGTGGAGATGATGGTCGTGCGGACCGGGTTAACCCCGAGAAACTTTTCGACGTCCACGTAGTCCAGGTCCACCTTCTTCAGCTGCATCGTGCACGAGCCGGCTGACCTCCGCCGCGGTGCGAGGCTCCTTCAGCTCGATGACCAGCCGGAGAAACGTCTGATGATGATCGTACTCCTTCATGGCCGTCCACTCGGCATAGGGAATGCCCGAGGCCGCGATTGCGCTCCACAGCGCCCGCTCGTCCAGATTGCACAGGCTCCCGAGGTTGATCGCCTCCCCGACTTTCCGGCGGACCTCAACCTGGGGCAGCTTTATTCCCGTTTTTTCATCGCCGATGCTCACCACCCTGATCACATCCCCGATGCGGTAGCGCAGGAGGGGCATGCCGTGGAACTGCGTGACGATCACCTCGTAGAGGCCGCCCGGTTCGAGCTGGTCGAGCAGCAGGGTCCTGTCCCGCCTCGGCTCCGTTCCTTCCCTGCCGCTGTGCGGAACGAACTCCAGGAAGACCGAATCCGGCAGAAAGGTCATGTGCGCTTTGGCCCAGCTCTGCATTGCGACGAACAACGTTTCGGTGCTGATGTACATGTCAAAGGGGGTGACACCCCAGTACTTCTCGATGTCGTCGCGGTAGATGCTCGCATCCACGCCTCCGGCCAGGATCCCCTTGGGGCTCCACAGGTCCCGCGGATACACCGGCCGGTTCTGGATCCGGCTTCTGAGCAGGCCGCGCAGCAGTCGGAAAAGCACCTTGGGATGGAACGTGCCCAGGGACAGCTTCGACGTCCGTGCGGCATGGCCCGCCATCTGCGCCCCCATCCGCACGAGCACGCTGGCGATGGCCCCGGCGAAATCGAACCCGTCCCTGAGCGCCATCTCGAAAGCGCGGCTGACCTGCTCGGGAAAGGATGAAGACTCGACGGACTCCGGTGGCGGCAGGGGCTGGAAGGTGAACCGCTTTCGCACGTACTCGAAGATGGTGCCCGATGTGTAGGGCGCGAGGGGAAGCACGGTGAGGATTCGGACGCCGGGGGCAAGCGCGATCTCGCCGCGGCGGGACGCGGCGGACAGGATGAAGGCCGCCACGCAATTGCGGGCGGCCTTCTCCATGAACGGTTCGCTGTGGGGGATCCACTTGAACTTTCCGCCGCGGCCCGAGGAATGGCACCAGACTGCGGGTTTGGCGGCCAGCGCATTCTCGCGCTTCTCGCCCAGGTATGGTTCGTAGTCACTGTATGTCGTGAAGGGCACCGATTGGCGGAACTCTTCGATGGTGAGGGGCGCCCGGGCCCCGAGGATCTTTCTGCCAAGGGTGCTGTCCGCCACCAGGGACAGCTCTTCGGCCAGAAGCGAGCGCTGGATCTGCACGAAATCCTCGACGGTCAGGTCCAGGAAACCGCAGTAGCGTTTCCACAGCTCCTCGCTGTCAAGGGTTTTGAAATAAACGTCCTCGGGCAACATCATAACTTTTCTCCTGTCACGATGAAATCCTGGTACGCAAGCTCTTCCTCGATTGCCAGCGTGCCCACCGGCAGCCTCTCGAAGAGGGCGCGCACCTGCTGCGCGGAAAAAACGTGATGCCCGCTGCGCGCGAGCAGCGGCACGTACACCAGGCCCATGACGAGCTTGAACAGCAGGTCCGCCACAACGGAAAGTGGGTGACGGCCGGACCGCAGGGCGGTGCGGACCTCGTCCCGCGCAAGGGAAAGGCCAAGGCCGGTCCCCTCCAACCGGGAAGGCAATGTCATGACAAACCGCCCGCCCGGGCCCAGAACGCGCACGATCTCCCGCACCGCCCTGCCCGGGTCGTCGACAAAGTCCAGGACGTGCATGCAGAGCACGCGATCGAAGCTGCCGTCAGGGTGGCCAATGACGGCCGCGTCCATGATCTGCAGGTCGGCTGTTCTGCCCATCAGGCGCAGCTTCCGCCGGCTGGATGCGAGGGCCGAAGGTGAGAGATCGATTCCCGAAACTTCGATCTGCGCGGCGGCCCGCAGGGCAGCCACCAGCTCGTTGCCCGTCCCCAGGCCCACGCACAGGAGACGGCAGGCTTTCTCGAGATCCAATGCGCGCAGGCACTTTTGCTGAAGGGCTTTGTAGCGACTGAGCTTCGCCGTGGTCGCGTCATAGAGTGGATTGTAGACGAGATCGAAGTACGCTTGCTGTAACGCGCCCACTTCACCCCCGCCGGGCTTTCTTCCCCACCCGTCGATCTGCAAAAAAGTCCTTGAACAGCCGGTCCTCGATCAGCGTGTGGCGGATGAGCCAATCTTTGAGCACGGCATCCCCCGACTCTCCCGTCCTCACCACGTCCTCGAGCTCGGACAGGAGAACCTGATGATCTTTCCGCTGAGCGTTCAACCGGGGATACCCGCGGCTCTCGAGAAGCGATTCTTCCTTCTTGAAATGAGAGCGCACAAGCTCGAGGAGCGCCGCCCACTGTTCGCGGCGGGCGCCTGCTGCCTCCTCGGGGTGAGCGGACAGGTCACTGGCCAGCGCGAAAATCTTCCTGTGGTCGTCGTCGATCTCCGATAGTCCCACGGTGTAGAAATCCTGCCACTCGAAATGAAACTTCGTGCGAATGATCTTCAGGCGCCGGTCAAAGACCTCGAGGAGCTTCAGGTAGATGCTCGGGAACCCCGTCAGTGACTCAGCGGGGATGGCAAAGTACACCGAATCACGGAGCGCCAGCGCCTGGCAGACCGTGGGGAGTCCCTCCACGACGGCTATCTCTCCCCAGAAGTCACCGGGAGAGATGACCTCGATTGCGATATCGTCGGTCAGGAGGGAGATCTCCCCCTCAGCCAGAAGGAACAGGCTCAGCTCCGAAGCATGGGGCGCATACTGTCCCTTGGCCACCTGCCGCCTCTCCATGACCCGCGCAATCTCCCGCTGCGCGGTGAATGAGACCATGTCGCCGAACAGGCGCGTGCTGAAGAGCAGTTGGCGATTCTCCCGTATCTTGTGCACGGACTCCTCGATGCCGTTTCGACGGATGAAAAGCCGGTACGTTTCACAGGGTATGCGCAGGGCCGCGAGGTCGCTCTCCGCGCGGAAGGTCCGGTGGGAGGGCTCGCCGGACAGCGCGGAGAGCTCTCCCGCCAGGGCCCCGGCAGCCAGCCGGCTGTGGAACCCCGCCTCCCGGTCTATCACCTCGGCTGTTCCGCTCAGTATCAGGAAGATGTCGGTGTTGCGCACGCCCTTTCTGATCATGAGGGAGCCGGCATTGAACGCCGCGATGCTGCAGTTGATGAGCATTTCACGCTCGTGCGGGGAAACATCGGGAAAGTAGGACTTGAGGTAGTAGTGGGCGGACCGCAGGATGTAAGTCTGGTGCTGGACGGGGATCAGGACGTCGCTCTGTCCGAATGCCGCGCTCGAGCCTATTTCCTTCTGCGCCTCCGTGAGCGGGACAGCGGAGTGGCTCATGATGATCTTTCGCGAAGAGTCGGTGGAGAAGTCCTCCGGCTTCCCGTGAATGAGGCCTCCCCCCGCGTCGACCTTCTTCAAGTCCAATGGTTCGAGCATTTCCCGTTTGAACTGGTCCCGGGTTTCGGGAGATATGCCGTCCTTGCCTGGATCTGAGGTGACCATCTGGTCGAGCACGTCGAGGGAGGTAAGGTCCGCGAGATGCGTGTAGGTCTTCAGTCCCTTCTCATCTTGCGCGCGGAAGAAGAGCACCGTGTTCTCCACCGGGTGAGGGGCGAACACCGGGCGCACGTCCAGGCCCTCGACGGCGTTCCATTCTCCCGGCACAAGGTCGTGCACGTCGAACAGGCGCGCGAATCGCCTCTGATCGATCCCCATGAGCGCCGCCAGCTTCTTCTCCACGCTCGCCCGCACGTAAGGCGCCGCGAAGTAGCGCAGCCGCCGATCCGAGCGCACCAGGGAGGTGAGCCCGGCAAAGTGATCGTCGTGGCAGTGGGTATGAAAGATCCCCTCGATCTCATTCGCGCTGATGCCCAGGGCCCTGAGCGAGTGGAGGATGTTCGGACCCGCGTCGATCAGGTAGAGCCGGCCCTGAAAGCAAAGGATGCTCCCCATGCAGGGCTTGGCAGGGTCCCACCCGTCTCCTTCCCCGACGTGAATCACGGAGAAGTACTCGCGGCGCAGAGTGTGGGAACCCAGGTCGAACGGCGCCTCGTATTCCTCCCCGGGGCCCAGGTTGAGGTCCACCTCCACGGACTCCGCGCCTGCCAGGAACTCCCAGCGGTTCATTCCTTTCCTGTGCACGAAAACGCCGGGGGCGAGCTCGATGGCGTCCTTGTCCACGATTTTCATGGACAACAGCTCTTCGGTTTCCCGGATCCTGCCGAACGCGAACCAGCGCTTGATGCGCATCATCTCATGCGCTTCTTCCGCCGGCACCCCGCACGCCATGATCTCTTCTTCAGACGCCAGCCCGTAGTTGCCGCGGAATATGTATTGGGCCTGCGAGCGCACCTGGTCTTCCAGGCCGATGAGCATCGGCTTGCGGCCGGTATTGTTCAGATGGCCGGGAATGATCATTCCCTGCCGGTAGAGCATCTGGAGCACCGGGAACTCGGAGAGATTGGTGAAGCAGCCCTTCTGGATGGGTGAGTCGCAAAGCAGGATGGCGTTCGGGCCCGTCTCATGGCTGATCCCCGCCTTCTGGCGCTGCGCAATCAGCCCGCGCTTCATCAGGTGCTTGACGCTGTCCGCCGGACACCCGCAGAGGATTCGCAGATCAGCTTCCGGCACCTCGACCCAGAAAATGCCGTTGGAGACTTTCAGTTTTTCCATCTGGGGCCCCTTTTACCTCAGTATAGCCGTGCGGCAGGGGGGGCGCCAGCAGGGGGATGGCAGGGGACGGCCGCCGCGGGTGTCTCCCTACCGCCGGAAGATCTTCGATCTGAACCAGGCCATTGCTTCCACCGCCTCGCCGCGGGCAATGATTGCACGGATCTCCGCCCTCGCGGAATCATCGAGCATGGCCTCGATGCCCCTGGAGGAACTCGACGCTGCCCTGCAGCGCCGCCTGTCCCGTCCTCGCGGTACGGGTACTGGTCCATGGAGTACCAGCCGTCGTAGCCGACCTCCCGGAGCCAGAAGAGCAGCTCGAGGAACTCCACGAAGTGCACCGAGCCGACGATCATGTCGTCGTCCCAGGAGCGGTAATTGTCGTTGAAGTGGAGGTGGAAGAGCTTGTGCGCCGAAATCGCGACAGGATGACCGCGGCCTCCGCCATGTTCTCGCCCGCCACGAAGGAGTGGCCCGTGTCGATGGTGACCCCCACGTTGGGGAGGCCCGTCTCCCTCGCCACGAGGAGGGTGTCGGCGGCGCGTGCCCAGGTGGAGTGCGTGCGGGGCTCCTTCGGCTTGTACTCCAGGGAGAAGCGGATGTCCGGGAACGCCTTCGCCGCGGTGTTCACCGCCTCGATCGTCCAGCGCCGCTCCGTGATGGTAGTCGGACTGGAACGGATAGTCGTAGCCGTCCTGGCCTGGCCAGAGATTGATGAGGGGGCAGCCCAGCTTCCGGGCCAGCTCGGCGGCGATGTACGTCTCGTCAAGGGCCTGCGCCCTGATCGAGGGATCCTTCGAGACGAATGCGCCCCTTCCCCAGCGCTTCTGCGAGAAGTGGTCGGGGATGATCGAGACGCAGGCAGGCCGTGCTTTGCCAGGAGGCCGCCGATCTCGTCGACGTTCTCGCGCGTGACGTCCCACGTGCCCACGAGCTCGACGCCCTTGACGCCCTGGATCGCCGCGGCCTGCCGGATCATCTCCGCCTTGGGGGGCTGTTCCTTGTAGCCCGTGGAAAGGAACCTGTCGCACGTGTTGCCCAGGTTGCCGAGGATGACCGAATACCTGCTCATGCATTACCTCCGAAATCTATTACGCTCCTCCGCACCACGAGCCTTCCCCCCACGAGGATCTTGACGGGAGGCGCCTGGGACGGCGTGCGGATATGGTTCGTGAGAAGCTGGACGGCAAGACGTCCCATGTGCGCCTTGGACACTTCTATAGTAGTGAGCGGCGGGTCTGCATGTGCCGCAAGGGGAAGGTCGTCGAATCCGATCATATGAGAGGCTTACTCACAGTACCAGACAAGATCAAGATAGTGAATCGAAAGGAGAAAGGCCTTCGAAGGTCAGACGAGGCCTACGACGTCCCAGACAATCTCGTGCATCCTTTCCCTGTCTTTGGCAAGGGACACAAGACAATGATAACCCGGAATGACCCACACAGACGATTCGCAGATAGAACCGGAGGACGCAGAGGTACATCAGCAGTTGATCGGACGTCTTTCCGAGAAGGTCCTAAGGAACGGGAAGGACATCGACAAGTGGGAGCTGATGTGCCCGGGCTCGAAGACCATGATCATCTCATACGGTTCAGCAGCCCTTGGCGCGGAAGAGGTGGCGGCCTCGAATGACAAGGTCGGCCTTCTGAGGCTCAAGAGCATATGGCCTTTGCCGGAAGAGCCGATTCACGAGGTCGCCAGCAAATGCGATCAAATCCTTGTCTGCGAGATGAATCTGGGCATGCTCTACTGGTCGATAAAGAGGGTGGCGCTGGAAGCGGGCTGCAAGAAGATCGAACTTCTTTCCAAGGTCGGCGGTGAGCCACCGACGCCGAGTGAAGTGAGGCATAAGTTGCGAGCGATGGGGGCGATCTGATGGAGATCTTCGAGTTCTACCAAAGGGACCGCTGGCC
>CAWGAC010000020.1:0-199467 GCA_963820435.1 uncultured Spirochaetota bacterium
AATCGTCCTTGCCGATAGCTCTCGGATGCGGTTGCTAACAGCTACGCGGCTGTATCCGTGGCCTGCATGTTCGAACACAAGAAGCTCCCTTTGAACTCGGCTCGGATTGCATCATAGAGAGGGGTGGGAAGTCGCATATCCGGGGCCCCGGCTTTCTTTCCTGCAATTTCTAGTATAGGTGATCCTGGGGCCCCACGACGGGCTTTGCCGACTTCTGAGTGTAGCATCTCGCTCACACGACAAGAGGTTGCCTCCAAGAACTTGATCATAAGGGAAAGCCTCGGGTCAGCCTTTTCTTCTAGTAGTCTTCAGCTCCTCCACAGTCGGAACACGATCCGCCTCTGCTATCCCCACCATATGTTACGGTGGATGATGCCCGCTCTCTTGCGCATGCGGCAAAGAACTTGCCCCAGGGGATGCGCTCTGCACAGAAGGAGGCAGGGCCTGAAGCATGTCGAGCAGATGGGCTTGATCGCCCTTCTTTGTGAGAGCGAGCTTCGTGTCCCACTGCCCAAGCATTTTGCGCAGCTCATTGCGCTGGAGCCGGAAAGCTTAACCCCTTCGTTGTCCGAGCGCTTCAGGAGGAAGGCATAGACATCTCAAATAAAAAGACACAGGATGTTTTCAAGCTTTTCAAGACTGGCAGGACTTACCGCTACGTCATTACAGTCTGTTCCCGGGAGGCCGCCGATCGATGCCCCATTTTCCCAGGCCGCTCCGAGAAGCTCCACTGGCCGTTCCTCGATCCTTCGACTTTCACTGGCACCGATGATGAAATCATGACCGGAGTGCTCTGTTCGCGATGCCATCCGTGAGAAAGTGCGCGGATTCGTTGCGGATTTCAGGAAAACTCGCCGTATAGTATCTTGCCGCCATGGGGGCGCCCCGCATCGCCTCATTCATTCAAGACAATCTTCCCATGCGGAAAGATGCTATTCCCTTCGTCATCAAATGTCGCACTTCTATAGTTCGGCTCCATTTGCGGAAGGAATCGGGAACCTCCGCTTTTTCGCCCAGAGGGACGTTGACCAGCCCGAGCATAACAGGCACTTCCACCCGCGGGCCTATCACCGCGGCAAAGGCGGAAGGCCTTCAACACTTCCAAGCCGGGCTACGAGAGCTGGCGCGCCGGCACTGTCAGATAAAAGATGTGAGAAAAATGCGGAATTCACTACAAATAGCTCCAAACCAAAGCAACAGAAAGAGCAGCCGGGCCAAACGCTGATTGACCCAACCTCTTGTAGCGAATACTATTAGTCAGCAGTGAGTTGCAGAGAGACACGCGCCGACTCGGCTCGGACTCGTTTTCCTAAACCGTAGGTCGGATGTTCGAGTCATCTCTGGGGCATTTGTAATTCTTGACTGCGATAAAAAGTTGCACTATTAGAGCGCCTGAGGAAGAGCATGCGCTGTCAGATACAAGATGTCAGAAACTGCATCGGTGGCGATGTCTTCTACGGTCCCAAAACCGTGGCGCTTCATTCTGTCTGCGCCCACTACCTCGCGGATGGCGGTCTTCGTCTGGTCCTGAAGAACAAGACATCGGGGTAGCGGATCTTTGCCGCTACCGCTACCGATTCACAAACAAACTTTCCGCTGTTTTCCCAGCATTTTCGTGTGGGTAGCGGGGTAGCGGCAAAATCGGCGGAACGGGGCACTCTTGAGTTCACCTTAACATTCCCTGACTCGCGTTGACTCCTGGTCTTGATCAACCGATAGGCAGCGGGTACTATTGACTCATGGGAAAAGCAAGGACTCCCTCAGGTATCTATGCCTCGACTTTCCAAATCAACAACGGCAAACTTGCCCAATCTATGAGAATGAGCCTCCCGGCCGCCTTGGTGCGCTCTCTCGGACTGATGAAAGGAATGACTGCCTATATCAAGGTACATACTGACGGAACCTTCACTGTCTACCCGAACAAGCCCCCCGATACTCGAAGGTAACGCAATGGGTGATCCAAGAATGCTTGGCCTGGCAAAACGTAACGTCTGGTGGCTCTCCCCAGAAGAAGCTCTGGAATACCCGCAGCGGGTCATCGCCAGAATCATGGACATGGGCACATTTGAAGATATTCATGAGCTGGTAGGGATTGTGGGCGAGGAAGCCCTGCGGCAGACGCTACAAAACGCTGAGGCCGGGCAATTTCGACCACGGTCCTGGTCGTACTGGCAATACCTTCTCAACGGGCTTGCCGATGATACTCTGCCGCCCATGCCAGTGCGGAAGGTGTCATGAGTTCGTTCAAGCCACATTTGGAAGTTCTGCCCGAAGCACAGAAAGAAACCTGGCCCACTCTGGGTTGGACTACTACCAATCGCTTCGTGTTGTACGGAGGAACTGCAATCGCACTGCGCTGCGGCCATCGCGCGTCAATCGATTTCGACTTCTTCACCGACCAGCCACTGAATCAGTCGACTATCCTTCAGGAACTACGGGAATCTGGAATGGCTTTCCGTGTCGTCCAAGACGAGAAGAACTCTCTTCACCGTGGTTACCGAGCCCGGAAACGTCAGGCTGTCATTCTTCGGCGGCCTTGGGATGGGGCGGGTAGGCGTGCCGGCATTGACGGAAGACGGGGTCGTGTTGGTTGCATCATCGCTTGACCTCTTGGGTACGAAGCTCAAGGTGATCATGCAGCGAGCTGAATCGAAGGACTACTCAGATATCGCTCAACTGTTGCGCGGCGGACCGAGTCTGATCCAAGGGCTTGGGGCGGCCCGGTCATTATACGGTTCCGCCTTCGCTCCGGCGGAATGCCTTCGCGCCTTGACGTTCTTTGATGACGGCGACCTGGCGAGGGTAAGCGCGGAAACGCGCAACGTCCTGCGAACTGAAGCCGCGAAGGCATCCAAGGTGTTTCCGATTCCTTCTATAGAGAAGATCAGCAATCAATTGAGTGACGAAGGTATCGTCCGCAACGCAAATCGTGGTCGAGGCGGATTGGAGCTCTGAGGCCGAACGTCCTCCATGCCTCGTTGAATCCCCGGACCATTACTGGTCGGCCCTCATGTGCAAGGAAGAGGAACCGACACCGCCGCTTCGCTGAGACACTATCTGTTACATTATTCTTTTCGCAGTCCTTACAAGCCATTAGGAGTCTTTGCAGGTCCCGTTGACAGATAATCCTTGCGGCGTAGATACTTGCTGCAAATAGGTGCGTTCTGCTGCAAGCCCTTGCAAGCTCCGAAAACTGGCTTATGCCAGTTTGAGGGGCTAGTGCCCGAAAGGGTGTGCTGGTTCAAGTCCAGTCAACTCCCGCATCATCAGTGCGTAAAACGCCTTAGGATCTCCGCGGTACATAATCTCGAAGATGGCCCCGGTTTTTCGGTGTCTCATCACGTCACCTCCTTCTCGATAAAGCCCTCAATCTCGCTGCTTGCCTGCACCTTCACCTGAGGGTCTGGCTTCTTCACAACTGCGAAGATGGATTCCTGTATGCCGCGGACCGCGACCAGGTCCTCGGGCAATGTATGGACGTAGCGCAAATTGGTGCTCTCGTTGCTATGGCCGACGATCCTCATGAGCTTTCCGCCATCGATTTTTCCCGCGCATCAGGCTGATTGAAGGTGTGCCGGGTGGAATGCCAAACAAGGCCGCGCTCCCGCCGAACTGCTTCGTCGATGCCGATTCCCTTGAGTGCCGAATAGAAGGCGTTCTGGATACGGTGCTTATCGAGGGGCACCGTCCTGGCAGTACCCGGGGAAGACCAGGTCATCGGGCTCCCGATAGCGGCTCGCCAGCAGAGTGCCTCCAGCTGCTCGGCCACGCGCGAAGGGATGGGCACCAGCCGCTCAGAGTCCCACTTTGCGCCCTTGCGACCGTACAACTCCTCCCAGGATCCCGGTGATCGTAACGAACTCTCGATTGGACGTCCCGAATGCGAAGCGCCCGCACCTCGCCCATGCGAAGCCCGGCAGCGATCCCCAGGAACGCCGCAGCGAATGGCGGGCGGGCTCCTGCCCAGCGGGTCTCAAGGGCATCGGGCCCGAAGAGAAGCCGAATCTCCACAGGCATCAGAATGCCGCGCGGATGGGGATGCTCGGCCAGGCGCTCCATCCCCGCGGCGGGATCCGCACCGATGAACCCCCGGCGGAGGCCTCTTTCATGATGACTTTCATGTTATCAAGACAGCGGTTGATCGTCGCCGGCTCGATCGCCTTTTCGCGGTACAACTTCATCTGCCAGGCTTCGATCTCCCGACGGGTGATCGCTCGCAGCGGCCGATCCTTGAACGTGGGCAGGATGAGGCGCTTGAGCTGAGAGGCGCGCGTCACCGCAAAGGACCGGGAGAAGTGCCCGCCCCGGGCCAGCTTGCGGGTGATGTAGTCGCCCGTCGTAGTTCCAGAAGCCTTCAGCGAAAGTACTGAAGGTAACACCACGCTTGCCTGGGGTGATGATCGTGCCCTTTGGCCAGCTCGGCGTCTGCCCAGTTCGCCGCCGCTGCCCGTGAGCTCTGGTGGGAGGCTGACCGCAGGGAGGTACCGGCCGTCCTCCCCGCGGAATCGGACGTAGAAGTGGTAGCTCGTTCTTCTTTTTTGATCGCCGCTTGTAGATCGAGTAGGGACGCTGAGACCTTTCCATAAGCTCCTCCTTGCCCCCTGGAGGTGTCACTTTCAAGGTCACACTCAGGGTGACAGTTGATGCTTTTTGGAAGGTCCGTTTTCGGTCCCTTCGTCTAAATCCTTCTCATAAGAAGGACTTATTAGAGCGAGCGAGGAGAATCGAACTCCCGACTCCAGCTTGGGAAGCTGGGGTAATGCCATTTTACGACGCTCGCTTGACCGGCCACTGCAGGTGGCATCTGTCAAGCGCACGACTGTACCAGCGCCATGGACGTCTGTCAAGAAACTAGAACTGGAGCGGGGTCGCCTTCTCCCGCGCCACTTCCTGGTCCAGCACGTAGAGCACCAGCTCGCTCCCGTCTGGGACAATGTAGGGAACCGCCAGCGGCCCGCCGGGGTGCTTCATGGAAAAGATTTCCTTGGGCTCGCTGTCCGAGACGATCACGAGCCGGATGTTCACCGCGATGGGCTGGTCGGGAAGGGAGAACTTGAACAGGCCGAACACGTTGTCCTTCCCCACGTCCGCCGGGGCCGTCATGGTGAGCTGGACCACCTGCCCGTACGCCATCTGCGTGCCCTTGCCTGGATTCTGGTCGATGACGGCGCCCGGAGTCGATGCCCTTGGCGGCCTTGCGCACGGTGAAGGCGAAGGGGATGTTGTCCCGCGTCAGCTCGGCGATCGCCTCCTGGAAGCTCTTTCCCACGTAGTCGCCGACGGTGAGGTCGACTCGGCCCGCCCTGCTCCTGGCTGACGACCAGCTCGAGGTACGTGAGGCCCGTGATCTTCGTGCCCGGGCGCGGGGCTCTGCGCGAGCACCTTTCCCGGCGGCAGTGCCGTTCTCGTACCGGTAGAGGATCGGGCTCCTTGATGATGAGGTTCGGGCTGTGGCTGGCGAACAGCGTCTGCAGGTGGATCTTCACGTCGTCCAGACTCATGCCGACGTAGTTCTCCACCTTGTCGATGATCGGGCCCTTGCTCACCCTCAGGGTCACGCGCTTTCCCGCCTTGACGAGCGTGCCGGCGCGAGGCCGCTGGGAGATCACGATGATTCTTGTCGATATCCGCGGAGTACTGGATCTGGATATCAGGGTACAGCTCCTTGCTCTGCAGGTCGACGAGCGCATCAAGCACGTCCTTGCCCTGGAGGTTGGGCACGAGAGTTTCAGGCTGGCCCCGAACGGCAATGGCGAAAGTGACGACCCCGATGACGAGCATCAGCCCGATGATGCCAACGAAGAGGAAGACGTAGAGCTTGAGGCTGCGAATCTCGGGCGTGTCGTCTGCGTGAGGCGCGACCTTGCGGATGAACTCTCGCACCCACTCGTAAGCGCGCTCGAGCCACTTTCCGCACATTCCAGATGAAATCCCTCATATCCCCTCTGCTCATGCTCCCAGGCGTGGTCCGATTACCTCGGGGTGTCCGTTCAGAAAATGCCCGCCAGTCCAGTGGCTTCTTGAACTGCGGCTGGAGGCGTTCCACGGCAAGGATGCCGCTGCCTGTCTGGACGAGGAGCCCGTGGGCCTTGTCCGCGGCAAGAACAACTCCGAGTGATTCCGGCACGGATTCCGAGCCGAGGGTATCCGGATGCACGTGGGATTTCAAGAGCAGGAGGAGCTCGCCTGCGAGGGTCGTGGATGCCCGGGGCCAGGGATCATATGCCCTGACCTTCCTCTCTATCAGGGCGGCAGGCTCGCCCCAATTCACCAGGCCCTCTTCCTTGCGCAGCGGATGGCAGTAGCTCGCATCCTCCTCCCTCTGCGGGATCGGAGTCGGGGGGCGTCCCGACTTCGAAGCCCGCGAGCACGGATGCGAGCAGCCCGGCACCCCGCACGGCGAGAGCCTCGGTCAGGTCGCTCGTGGTCTCATTCCCGTTCAGCGGGTAGCGCTCCTGCGCAAGGATGTCACCCGTGTCGAACTTCAGCGCGATTCTTTGCACCGTGACGCCTGTTTCAGCGTCTCCGGCAAGGATCGCCGCGCTGACGGGAGACGGACCCCTGAACTTCGGCAGAAGGGAGGGGTGCAGGTTGATCCCGCCCATGGGGAAGAGTTCAAGGAAGGCCTTGCGGAAAATCTTGCCGTAGGCCGCCACCACAAGGAGATCGGGTGCGAGCGCGCGCACCTCTTCGATGAATGCGGCATCGAGGCGCGCGGGCTGGAACAGCTTCAGCCGCAGGGAGAGCGCCGCTTCCTTGACAGGGGAAGGCACGCAAACGCGTCCTCGGCCGGACGGCTGGTCAGGGCTGGTCAGCACGCCGCACTACGAGCATGCGCAATCTTCTCCAGAGACGGGACCGCCAGGGACGGTGTTCCCGCAAAGAGAACGCGCATCAGGCTTCGACTTTTGCCTCGTATCCGGCGAGCAGGCGCTGCCTTTTTTTCGGGTCGATCCTGTCGATGAAAAGGATCCCGTTCAGATGGTCGAACTCGTGCTGGATGACGCGACCGAGGTACCCGTCCGCGGTGAGGCTGAAGGGCCGGCCCTTGGCGTTCCACGCCTGGATGCGCACCGAGGAGGAGCGGACCACGTCCGTGTACAGGCCGGGGATGCTCAGGCAGCCTTCCTCGAAGGGTTCCTCTTCGATCGAGGTTTCCAGGATGTCGGGATTGATGAAAATGCGCGGGCTGTCCCCCGGGACCCGGGTGATGAATACGCGAAGGAGCTCCCCGACCTGCACCGCCGCGAGACCGACGCCTTTGCCCCTGTCCATGGCTTCGAACATCTCTGCAATCAGGGTGCGCACATCCCCGTTGATGTCGGGCACCACGACGGAATGCTTTTTCAGTGTCGGGTCGCCGAGTTTTATGATGCTCAGCATAGTCTAAAGTAGCAAAATAGCGCGCCGACGCCAAGCCGTGGCGACAGGCGGGCCCTGACCGCGCGGGGGCCAAGCGGGGATGCCAGCGGCAGCCCAATCGCTCGCAGGCCAGCCTACAGGAGCGCCTGGGGATCTACGTCCACCTCCACGTAGACACCCTTTGGGGCGCGAAACTCTTCAAGAGCCGCGCTCACCCGGGCGTGGGCCTCCGAGAAGCGCGTCGTGCGCACGATGCGTCTGAAAGCGGTAGCTGCCGGAAATCCGCGCAAGCGGGCATTCCGCCGGCCCGAGGATTTCCGCGGCGTCCGCCAGGCGCTCCCCGAGTGTGCGGGTCAACCCGTCGATCGTCTCCGAGGTCTTATGCCGGTTCCTTCCTCGAAGAACGAGACGGATCAGCCGGCTGAACGGCGGAAAACCAAGGAGGCGTCGGGCTTCGAGCTCCGTGGAATAGAACTCTTCAAGCTTGCCTTCCTGCGCCATGACGATTGCGGGCGCCGCGGGGCGGAAGGTCTGAATGATCACGCGTCCGTCCGGGAGAGCCCTGCCGGCACGGCCGGAGACCTGGACAAGCAGCCCGAACGTGCGCTCGGCGGCCCTGAAATCAGGGAGCTGGAAGCCGGTATCCGCATTGACAATGCCGACCAGCTTGACCCCTGGGAAATCAAGGCCTTTGGCCACCATTTGAGTTCCGATCAGCACGTGGATTTTCCCCTCGCGGAATTCGGCCAGCGCCCCGGCCAGAACCTTTTTCTTCTTCACGGCGTCGGTGTCGAGACGCCGAACGACAAGCTGGGGGAACTGGCGCTGCAGCTCCTCTTCGATTCCCTCCGTGCCGAACCCGGAGTAGCCCACGTCGAGGGATCCGCATTGCGGGCAGAGCGTGATGGGGGCGGTCGAAAACCCGCAGTAGTGGCAGATCATCCGCTCCCGCTCCTTGTGGTAGGTCAGGGATACGGAGCAGTGATTGCATGCCATCTCATATCCACAGGAACGGCAGTGAAAAAGATACGAGAATCCGCGGCGGTTCAGGAAAAGGATGGTTTGCCTTCCTTCTTCCCTGGTTCTTCCGATCTCGTCCAGGAGCGGCCCGGAGAGGGGCCCCGGCTGTCGGCGCATGTCCACGACATCGAATGGCGGGCATCTTCCCGCCGCTGAGCCGCTCAGGCAGCCGCAGCGCGGCGAGCTTGCCTTCGTTCATGCGGTGCCACGCCTCCAGGGAGGGAGTGGCGCTACCCATGAGGAGGATCGCCTTCTCTTCCGCGGTCCGATACATCGCCACCTGGCGCGCGTGATACCGCGGGGTCGTGCCGGACTTGTACGAGCCCTCGTGCTCCTCGTCGATCACGACGAGACCGAGCCGTGCAAAGGGCGCGAATATGGCGCTCCGCGCGCCTATGACCGCATCCACCTCCCCGTCCATGACCCGCGCCCATTCCTTCAGCCGCTGAGAGGGGGTGAGTGAGGAATGGAGGACCGCCAGCCTGCCCTTGAAGAGCGCGGTAAAGCGCCGCACCACCTGGTGTGTGAGGGAAATCTCGGGGACGAGGTAGATCACGCCGCGGCCGCTGGCCACCACGTCCTGCGCCACGCGAAGGTACACGTCGGTCTTTCCCGACCCGGTGACTCCGAACAGGTAGTACGATCCCGTCCCCTTTTCGCTGATGGCGCGCATGGCGGAGAGCTGCTGGTCGGCAAGCACGTACCCTTTCGGCTCCTCATCCAGGGGGAACTCCTCGGTCTCCCCTTCCCTGCGCCCGGACGGAATCATCGCGGAGAGGGCCTCCCCGAGCGAGCACATGTACATGCGTGAAATCCAGCGCGCGAGAGTGAGCACTCGGTCGTTGAACAGCGGCCGGGAATCGATGACCCTCTTCACCTCCCGCAATTCCGCAACGCCCTCGGGAGGCGCCTGCGGCTCGCCGACCACGAAGCCGGTGAGCATCCTCGACCCGAACGGGGCGGATACCCGCCGGCCGAGAACGGCTTCGGTGCCTTCAGGCAATAGATAGGTGAACGCCCTTCGAACCGGAAGGTTGAACACCAGCTCGACGAATCTGCTCATCCGCGAACTTGCGGGTTTCATTTCTCGAGCAGGCTCTTCAGGAGCTTCAGGTCGTCCCACACCGGCTTTCGGAGCCCTGCCTTGTCGCGCAGCACCGCGCTGGGATGGTAGGTGACGACCACGGGTATCTCCGCGCCGGACAATTGCTGAAGCTCCCGCGGGAGCTGGTGAATCCTGCCGCGAAGCTCGCCCAGGCTCGCCGTGGTGCGGAGGAGCGTCTGCGCGGCGATCCTTCCCAGGCAGCAGATGACCCGCGGCTTCAGGATCGCGATCTGCCGCACCAGGATACGGCAGGCAGGCGCCGATCTCATCCGGGTGCGGCTCGCGGTTCTGCGGCGGCCGGCATTTCACGCAATTGGCGATGAAGCACTGCTCGCGCGCAAGCCCGATGGGCGGCAGCCACGTGTCCAGGTACTTGCCCGCCGCGCCGACAAACGGGCGGCCGGTCCGGTCTTCCTCGGCGCCCGGCCCCTCGCCGATGAACATCACTGGCGGGTCCAGCGGGCCCTCTCCCGGCACCGTGGTATTCCTGTTCGCTGAAAGACCGCATTTCACGCAGGAGGCCACCTCGGCGGCGATTGCCGCGAGTGAGCCGGCGCGATCCTGCCCGACAACAGGCCCGGGTTCCCGCGTTCCCGGTACTCTCGAGGACCAGCTCAGGATGCGCGCGGGAGTACCCCGTTGTCAGCCAGTCCTCCAGGAGGTCGAGCGCTTTCCACCGGAGCGGTACGCGTCGTCATTCATCGTACGATCTCGGGGACTGTGCTTTCCGCGTCATAGACAACCCTTTCGAGAAAAAGGCCTCGCGCGGGGGCCGTTCCTCCCGCGTTCGACTCGAGAGCCGGATTCGATGATGAGGCGCAGCTCCCGCGCGCCCAGTCCCTGCTCCTCCAGCATGAGGAAAGTGCCGATGATCGTGCGCACCATCTTCCAAAGAAACGAGGTGGCGGCGATGGTGTAAATAAGCGTGTCTCCTTCGACATGGAATGCGAGACGTCCGCACCTGTCGCACCTTGGAGAGGTTCGCGTCTCCTTCCGCGGAAAAGCAGGTGAAATCGTGCTCTCCCGCAAGAACGGAGGCCATTTCGTTCAGGCGCACGATGTCGAGGCTGCCGGCGCACCCAGTGCCGGTAGTTGCGCAGGTGAGGAAGGAGGACAGGGCCGCACACCGTGTAATAGCGGTACACGCGCAGCCGGGCGGATCTCCTGGCGTGGAACCGCGGCCCCACCTCCTCGCTGGCCATCACGCGCACGTCGCGAGGGAGATAGGAGTTCACCGCGTCGCGGAAACGCTCCGGCGCAATCGAGTCGATGTCGGAATGGAAGTTCGCCACCTGGCCCGTGGCATGCACGCCCGAGTCTGTTCTGCCCGCGGCAAGCACGTGCACGGGGTGCCCGTGCATCCGCGCAAGGCCCTCCTGCATCACCCCCTGCACCGTCCTGCCTTTTTTCTGAAGCTGCCAGCCCAGAAAATCGGTGCCGTCGTAGGCGAGAGTCAGCTTGATGTTGCGTTCCGCCATGACGGTGAATAAAGCCCATGGCCGGCGCTAGGACGCGTCGGCTGTGGCTGCCAGGGCCGCCTCCCGGCTGGAGCCGCTGGATCTCCTCCCCCATCTGCTCGTACACTTCCTTTGCCTTGTCGAGGATGGCCGCCGGCCTGTTTTTCGACGATTTTCCCACCCCGAAGATCTTGGCCATCATCCGCCTGTCGTACTGCAGGTTCGCGGCCCGCTTTTCCGCGTCCTCGGTGGGGCCGTGGCGGTAGTCCAGGTATGCGGCGAGGTAGATCACGCCGTAGTAGCCATAGTTCTTGTCCAGGTCCGGGCCAAACGCCAGGTTGGCGTCGAAGGCTTCCTGCCCGGCGCTTTCCTTCTCTAGGGCAAGCTGGTAATAGAATCGCGCCTTTCGGTAGAAAATCTTGCAGAGGTGGTCCCAGTTCTCAGTCGGCTCTTCCTTGTGCAGGTCGGAAAGGAGCCACGCGGCGCGCAGTGAGGAAAGCCCCGCCTTGTACGTCGGATTTGCTCTCTTGTCATAGAAGTCATAGCACATCATCGCGAAATAGTAGCTGGCAATGCCTTCCTTCAGAGTCCGCGGCGCGGTGAAGTCGAGCATCGGGAAGATCAGCGCGACGCTGTCGCGGCGCTCGTCGGCGTTCAGCTCGGCTTTCCTGAAACCGGAGTCGGGAATGGCGGAGAAATCCTGGGGGAAGGCGGAGAAAAAGCAGCTCGGGCATACGCAGACAGGGTAGATCAGGGGGTGGACTTCTCCGAATTTCCTGGACGGCTCATAGAGCCGTCGGAGCTCCGGATTAAGGTCTCCCGCGATGAGCCGCCCTCCGCCGGAAAGCAGGTCCTCGCGATAGAACTTTGTGTCGCATATCGGGCAGACGGTCTGCTTTTTCTCGAAAAAGGTGATCTTCTGAATCTCTTTCATGACGCCTCCCCTTCGATGATCACCACCGCAAGCGCGTTGTCGCGCTCGTGGGAGAGCGAGCAGACCAGCCGGCTGCCCCCCAGCTCCTTGAACGCGGCTTCCGCGGCCCCTGTCAGCATCATGAAGGGCTTGCCGTGGCAGTCGTTGAGCACGGCGATGTCGCGCAGGGCGAAGTGACGAAGCCCCGAGCCGATGGCCTTGCCGAAGGCTTCCTTTGCGGCAAACCGTGCGGCAAGGGAGAG
Organism: uncultured Spirochaetota bacterium; assembly: GCA_963820435.1. Classification (GTDB taxonomy): domain Bacteria; phylum Spirochaetota; class Spirochaetia; order SZUA-6; family Fen-1364; genus Fen-1364. The sequence goes on from CAWGAC010000020.1 coordinate 12,121, forward strand.
AATCCCCACCTCGCCTCGCGGGATCGTGCAGGGCGAGCTCCTCAGGGTGGAAAAAGCGGTCATAGAGGCCCTCGATGTTTCTCCATCTTCGGATACGCTCCACGTGCACCACGTCGATTCCCACGCCGAGTATCACGGGCTCACCCCTCCTATCTGCCCGAGGCCACGATATCCACCGTGACCTCCTTGGGGGACCAGTCCAGCACTATCACGTTCGGGATCGCGGTCGCATCCGGCCGGATGCGCGCAAGAAATTGTCCGGCCCGCTTTGCGCCGGAGCAGTCCAGAAGCAGACGCAGCTGGTCGGGCCGGACCCCGTCTACGACAAGCTGCGCGCCCGGCAGCTGCAGGCTTCCGGGCGCGGGCGGCGACTTCAACGCGAGGTGGGAAGAGAGATCGATGGGAGTCAGCGCCACCGGCTCCACCGTGCGGCTGACCGTGGATTCCTGGACGGTGGCGCGGAAATCCGCTGCCGCCTCTCCTGCAATCCTCACGAGAGTGTTGGGCAGAATGATCTTCACCTTCGAGGCGAAGCTGCCCGTTCGGCCGGTGAGATCGATCACTTCCGTGGACAAGGCGGTGATTCCCTGCACGCGGCTGCGCGCTCCACGGATCACGACATTCTGCGGGGAAAGAACAGACTGAACCAGCTCGTAGCCGTAGGCAGGCGCGCCGCGGATATCAGGGGTGACATTGACCTTGCGCTCGGCAAGGGGCTCGAGGGTGAAGGTGATTTCCTGCGGATCCACCGTGATCTCCAGGGGCTCGACGTTCAGCGCCGTCCCCTTCCGCGCCACCTTCACCTCTTCGCGATACACTCCCGCGTTCTTATGCGTATCGAGGCTCACCGAGGCTGCCACGTCCTCTTCGAGGATCGGGAGGATGGACTCTTCCGCTCCGCGAAGGGTGATGCGGACCGTCTTGGGAAACGCGGAGGCAACGGCGAGTCCCGAGGGAGTCGTCACATCCAGAGGGACGTTGAAGAACCTCTCCGACAGCGTGGTGACCCTGTGGAGAAGCAGAAGGATCACGGCCGCGGTGAGGCAGATCACTTTGACAGGGAGATCGGCGAGGAGCGCGCGGGCGAACCGCCTGCCCGTCATCCGGCCTCCTCCGCGCGGCGGTCGAGGCGCAGAAGGCTCTTCAGCCCGGCTTCCACCTCTGCGAGGCGGAAGGTTGTAGCGGATGTTGCCGTCATGGGCGAGGGAGACCGCGCCGTTCTCCTCTGAAACGACCACCACCAGCGCGTCGGTCTCCTCCGCCAGCCCGAGGGCGGCGCGGTGGCGCGCGCCGAAGGTGCTCTCCACGTCCTCCCGCTCGGAAAGGGGCAGGAAGCAGCCCGCGGCGACGACTCGGTCGCCCTCAACGATCATGGCCCCGTCGTGCAGAGGGGTTCCCTCGAAGAAGATCGTGGTGATGCAGGTTCGATGGAGATCTCCGCGTTCAGGGGCGTGCCGGTCTGGACGATGTTCTTCACCCCGACGCGCCGGGGAAGAACGATGAGCGCCCCGCGGCGGCGCGCGGAGAGAGTCTCCACCGCGCTCATGAGCGTTTCCACGCGCGGGCGTGCCGGCGCGTCCGCTCGCGCGGAACCATTCACGGCTGCCGATCTGGGTGAAGATCTTGCGCAGCTCGGGCTGGAAGATGATGGCAATGGCGATGACGAGGCCGGGCACGAGCACGTTCAGGATCCACAGGAGCGTCGTCAAGCCGCAGGAAGAAGGAGACCGCGTAGATGAGGACCATCACGACGGTGCCCTTGAGGAGCTGCACCGCGCGGGTCTGCACGAGGATCTGCCAGCTCTTGTACAGGAGGTAGGCGAGCATCAGGACGTCCAGCGCCGGGCGGATCACCTCGCGGACGACCCAGGTGTTCAGGAGGTGGTTCATCGAGTAAGCCTACGCCCCGATCCGCCGGACCGAATCGATGATCTTCACCATCTCCACGGCGTCCGCCACGTCGTGCACGCGGATGATGTTGGCGCCGTTGATGATGGCCAGCGTGTTGGCGGTGATGGTGCCGATGAGCCTCTTCTCCACGGGCCTGTCGAGGATCTCGCCGATGAAGCTCTTGCGGGAGAGCCCGATGAGGATGGGGAAGTTGAGCGACTTCAGGGACGCCAGCTCCTTGATGATGCGCAGGTTGTCCTGGATGCGCTTGCCGAAGCCGATGCCCGGGATCGACGATGATCATCTCCGGGGCGATTCCCGCCCCGATGGCAGCGGCGATGGACGGCTGCAGCTCTCGGAGGATCTCGCTGATCGTGTTCTTGTAGTAGGCCTGTTTCTGCATGGTCTTGGGCGTGCCGCGCATGTGCATGAGCACGACGGGCACCTTGCGGCGCGCCACCAGCCGGGCAAGCTCGTCGTTGTGGCGCAGGCCGGAGATGTCGTTGACGATGTCGGCCCCCGCGTCCAGCGCCCGCTCGGCCACTTCCTTCTTCCGCGTGTCCACGGAGATCATGACGTCGGAGCCGTCCCGCAGCGCCTGGATCACGGGGATGACGCGGCGGATCTCCTCCTCCTCGGACACCCCCTCGGAGCCGGGCCGCGTGGATTCTCCGCCCACGTCGATGATGTCCACGCCCGCCTCGATCATCTCGTGCGCCGTCTTCAGCGCATCCTTGATCGTGGTCGACCTGCTGGCGGGAAAGAAGGAGTCCGGCGTGCAGTTGAGGATCCCCATGACATAGGTCTTGTGGGTGAAGTCCAGCGTCCGGTTGCCCCAGGACATGATCCGGTTCCCGCTGGAGGTGCAGGCGGCGATCTCCTCCCCTATCCCGTCCAGGCCGAAGGGCTCTCCCTTGAGACGCGCGGCAAGGAGCCGCAGGGTGTGGCGGCTGCCGGTGATGATCACGTCCGTTTCCCGCACCGTGAGCTCGTCGCGCCTCCTTGCGCATGGCAAGCCCGCCGCCCAGGGTTCTCCAGGTGCGTCTTCATGAGATTGGCGGCGCGCGTGTCGATGCCTTCCAGCTTGATCGTGCAGTAGAGGAACATGTCGGTGATCTTCTCGATGTCCTCCTCTGAGACATCGATCTCGCTCAGGTGCCGCTGCAGGTCGCTCGCGGATGGCGATGTCGATGGGGTGGGCGTTCGTGTCTGATGCTTTGAGGAAGGTCGAAGCCACGGCGGGGATTCTAACAGCCGCTTTCCAGAAGCGTCAAGTTGGGAAGGAGCAAACGCCGCCTCACTCACTGAGGGAATACGACGTCGATAAGGCGATTGAGATAAAGAAGCAGCAGTTCCTTCTTGCGCGCATCGGAGATGACAAGAGACTGCTGCGGGGGCTGCGCCGCGCCCGCTGCGGCCTGTCGCCCCTGGGGCGCGGGTGCGGGCGCGCCAGTGCGCCGGGCTGCGCGGCCGCGGGTGTGCCTGCCCGCGCCGCCGGCCGCCGGAGCCCCGGCAGCCGCGGGGGCCGGGGTGAGAAGTGTCTGGAGGTCGGCCTGCGTGAGCACGTCTTTTGCCGAAGCGAGGAAGGTCGTGTAAACGAGCCGCGAGTTTGCAAGGCGCGAGAAGTTGATGGTTCCCTTCTGGTCCAGGAGACCGGGAGAAACGGAGCCGCTCACCGTGACTGATTCGTTCTTGCCCTGCACTGAAACCGTGCGCGATCCCTGCACCTGCGCGCTCCCGTCCGGGTTCACCGCGGTCACCACCACGGGAACCTGCGTTTTGAGGCTGAGGCTGTCCTTGCCCGTTGTGCTCTGTGCCCCGCCCGTTCGCACCTGGGGAAGAAACGAGAACAAGTTCCCGGAGTCCCCTCCGGTGAACTCGAGCGTGAGATTCTTTGGTGTCGTTGCTGGAAGCGGAAAATGAGAGAGAGGAGGAGGCGTCGATCTGCACGACGATGGCGTCGCCGACGGCAAGCCCTCTGCCCGCCGGAAAGGTATCCCTTGAAATCGGGAGACCAGAGGCTTTCCCCGCCTGCCCGCGTGAGCGCGGCAAGGAGCAGGACAGGCACCATGACCCTTGCAGCTTTCACCGACCGCTCCTCCCCGGAGACCGCGCCTAGCGCAGCTTCTTCTTGTGCCGGTTGGCCCTCAGTTTCTTCTTCCTCTTGTGGGTGGCAATCTTGTGTCGCTTTCTTTTCCTACCGCAGGGCACAGTGCCTACTCCTTTCGATTTTGGGAATGCGCGGAGTACCGCGCCGCTCTATAATGCGCGGAGTACCGCGCCGCGTTATATGCGCGAGATGCGTGCGTGCCAGTTGGCCACTCACTATGCGTGTTTCACGGCTTGTGGTCAAGTGCTTCCGGGCAATGAATGCCTCGATCCTCTCCTTCACCTCGGACGGCCGGTCAGGTCTCATCCACGTTACGCCGGGGACGGCCCGGAAAAATGTGAGCTGACGCTTGGCGTACCTGCGCGTGGTGCGCGCAATGAGCTCCCGCACGTCGGCCATCGTTTGACATCCTGCGCGCATCTGGAGCAATTCCCGGTAGCCAATGCCGCGCATGCCCGGGTCTTTCGGGCCGTAGCCCATGGCGATCAGGCTCTTGACCTCTTTCAGCAGCCCCTCGTCGAACATGCGCTCCACCCGCTCGCCGATCCGGCTGTACAGCTCCTCTCGTTCCCTCTCCAGCCCGATGAGCAGGAAGCGGTAATCATTGCGCGGCGTGCGGGGCCATCGAAAGGAGAACAGGGATTTTCCCGTGCTTTCCCGCACTTCCAGCGCCCGTATGATCCTGTACCGGTCGTTGGGCTGTATCCGGGCCGCAGCCTCGGGGTCACGCTCCTGCAGCAGCCTGTACAGTCCCGTAGAGCCTGACGTGCGGTCCAGGGCGCGGAACTTTTCCCGTATCGTGGGATCGACAGGCGGCGATTCGGGCAGGCCATAGAGAAAGCTCGTGATGTAGAAGGCCGTCCCCCCGCACATGACGGGGAACTTGCCCCTGCCTCGGATCGAGGGGACGAGGGCCTCGGCCGCCTTTACGAACCAGCCGGCATTGAACTGCTCCGAGGGGTCCGCGACATCGACAAGATGATGCGTCAGCCGGGCGCGCGATTGGAGAGACGGCTTGGCCGTCCCGACATCCATGTGGCGGAAGACCTGCAGAGAATCCGCATTGATGATCTCGAATCGCTGATCGAAGAGGGAGTAAAGAAGCTCGGACTTCCCGACGGCCGTAGGTCCGAAAATGACGATGACGGGAGGAAGATTTTCAGGCGTATTGCTCGCCCCGACGTCTATCCCAATGCTATGACGGATCGCTTTCAGGCCTCTCCCCATATGCCTTCCAGCGCGTCGGATACCTTCCGGTAGCGTTGATACTTCCGCGCATAGATCGCCGCTTTGCCGGCGTCTGGTTCCAAACGATGCGCGATTTTGACCATGTGCGTTGCCGCGTCCTTCAGATCCCGGTACACACCGGAGGCGACTGCGGCCGCCATTGCACAGCCGAGTGCGCCGATTTCCTTCACGTCGACTGTCTCCACAGGCAGCTGGAACACGTCGGCAAAGATCTGCGCCCAGGTTCTCGACTTTGCCGCGCCTCCGGCCAGACGGACTGCGGCCGGCCGAAGCCTGTTCTTCAGGAGCTTCTCCACGTGAACCATGTGACAAAACACGATGCCTTCGAGCACGGCGCGAATCATCTCGGATCGCGTTGTTGTGGCTTCCAGGCCTACAAAGCACGCCCTCGCCTGAGGATTGTAATTCGATCCGTAGATGTAAGGAAGGAACACAATATTCTGCTCTTCAGGGCCGACACTGGCGGCGAGCTCTTCGGCAAGCTCGTACACGCTTATACCCCGTTCCTGTGCATGCCTTTTTTCCGCGTCCAGAAAGAGCTCGGTAAACCATTCGTTGTTCCCGGCCGAGGTCGGGCTGCTCTCTTCCACCAGGTAGTAGCCGGGAATGCAGAAGAGGGAGTTCATCATTATGGATTTATTCAACACCGGCGTTCTGGAAATGTATTCGTTGATGCCCCAGGTGCCTGCAATCACGCAGAGGTTCTCTTCACTGGTCACATCCATGGCGACGGCGCATGCATCGATATCGAACATGCCACCGGCCACCGGCGTGCCTGTGCGCAGCCCCGTTGCCTCGGCCGTTGCCGCGGATATGGTGCCGCAGCATTCGGTGGAGTATCCGAGGGGCGGGAGCCGGTCGAACAGGTCGCCCAGGCCGAAGGCATCAAGGAGTTCTTCGTCGAAGCACACGTCCCGGATATTCATGAGGTTGGAACCGGAGTAGTCGGTCACCTCGGCAAAGGCCTCCCCGGTCAGGCGGAATCGGATGTAGTCCTTTGCTTCGAATATCCACCGGACCCGCTCGAGGATCGCCGGCTGGTTGTCCTTCAACCAGCGAAGCAGGGACACCGGTTGACAGGCGAGGATTTTCTGAAAAGTCTTTTCGAATACCCTTTCCGCGGTTCCATCTCTCTCCCATCGCTGCGCGTACTCCCACGCGCGGGTGTCGGTCGAGATGATGCCATGATATGCCGGCGTGCCGTCCCTGCCCCAGAGATAGAGCCCTTTCCCATGCCCCGTGCACGCCACCCCGCGTATGTCCTCGGGGGAGACGCCGGATCGGGCGATCGTTTCCCGTATGACGTCGCAGTTTGCGGTCCAGAGCAGGTCCATGTCGCGCTCGGTAAACCCAGGCTGCGGCGCGATCACGGGAACCTTGCGGGAGGCCCCGGCGATCTCGGTTCCCCGGCTGTCGAAAAGGACTGCCTTCGTGAGTGTGCCGCCATTGTCGATTCCCAGGAAACAAGCCCCCTGCATGTTTTACAGTTTCAGGTCCGGGTTCGCGGGCCCGAAATGCTTGAGCATGACGATGGGGTCTGTCCGGGAAGGGTTGGAAATGACCACTCCTTCACGCGCGGCCTTCTCGGTGACGAAGAACTCGTCCATGGTGAGCTGGCCGAAGCGAATGAGTGCCGGGCAGTCGATGTCCCATGGTCCCATCTTCCCGTGTCCCTGAAGAAGGATCATGCCGTAGGCCCCGCCGTCCTTGACGTTCACGGTCTTTCCCGGGAGCACCGTGAGCTCTTTGGCGCTGTAATCCGGAGACTTGTACGTGATCCAGTTCTCGATGTATCCCTCCGCCTCCATCTGGGCGCGGGGCCGCACCGGCTTCGGGATCATGAAGTGCGTGGCGGCGAAATCGGGATCCACGTTCGCCTCCCAGTCCAGAACTTCGATCAGGTAGTCGACGTTGCCCACCTTCTCCGGTGGAGAGTTCTTCCAGAGCAGCTCCTCGGGAATGATGGCGTCCCCGGTGAGGGACTGGTACATGGCGAATATATCGGAGGCTTTCTGGGGCTCATAGGTGCACAGGCTGCCCGGCGCGTGGAGGATGCCCGCCGGCACGTCCCAGCCCGTGCCCGGCTCCAGGCGGTAGGCCGTTGACAGGTTGGTGATCTTGTTGTCCCCCCTGGAAAAGTTCAGGAGGCACTCTCGGAGCTGGTCCTTGGTGGTCCCGGGGCGCAGGCCGAAAAAGGTGTACGGGAAGTCGGCCCCGTAGTTGTTGTTCTGCACCGGGAAAAAGTATGACTCGGGCTTGCCCATCTGGTTTACCAGCTTTGCGTGTTTCTCCCTGTGATGCACATGGTGCGGGAGCGGCCCCTTGTTGTCGAAGAACTTGGAGAACATCGGCCACGCCTGGTAGGCGTTCCAGATCCGGTCCCCGATGATCTGACCCTTCAGCTCCGCGATAGTGTCGCGCAGCGTGACCTTCTCCACGCCCGAGCCGTCCTCTGCCACCACGAAGCTCAGGCCTTCGTCCTTGCTCGTCCTGGGCCCGTTATCCGCGGGCGTGGTGGAGGAAAACCAGCGCTCATCTATCCCGCCCCGGTCTCCCCCGAACGCGTAGTAATCCGCCGGGTGGAGCTTGATCCTTCTCCCGGGAACGCAGAAGGAACGCGGCACCCAGTTGGGCGCCAGGCGGAGAATGCCTTTGCCCTGTTCCAGGGCCCGTTCCATGATCGCTCGAGATGCCATAAGGTCCTCCTTTGCCGACTACGAGCGGGACATTCGCTCAGGCACGCTGCTCTATTCCTGGCGCAGACGGTCCAGCAGCACAGCCCCGATGATGATCAATCCCTTCACGAGGAGCTGGAAATAGGGGGAGATTCCCAGCAGGTGCATGCCGTAGTTGATCACGCCAATGAGGAGCGCCCCAATCAGCGTGCCCCACATGCTCCCGCGCCGTCATGGGATCGGGCGTGGGCTGACCAGCGGGGTGATTATCACGATTGGCCGCGTCGCGCCGTTCGTGGTCACCCTCGGGATGATGAGCATCGCAATCGATTGCATGATAGAGAATATCCGTCAAAGATTACAGTCTCCGTCAACGGGTCAGAATCATAGCGCCGAAGAATTGCAAAGGAACGTAAAACAATGATGATAGACTTCGATCTCCGAGGAGGAAATATGGCGGAAAGGGGTCGCCCTGTCCTGGGCATCTACGAGAAGGCTCTCCCGGCGGGGCTGGGCTGGCCAGGCCTCCTCGCTGCGGCAGGAAAGGCCGGATACGACTACGTCGAGATGTCCATCGACGAATCGGACGCCCGACTATCGAGACTTCTCTGGAGAAGACAGGAAAAGTCGGACTTCCGACGCGCGGTAGACGAGGCGGGGGTGCCCGTCCGTTCCATCTGTCTCTCCGGCCATCGGCGTTTCCCCTTTGGAAGCGCCGATGCGCAGGTCCGAGAGCGAGCGCGAGAGATCATGCGCGGGGCGATCGATCTCGCCGTGGAGACCGGGATCCGCTGCATCCAGCTTGCCGGATACGATGTCTACTATGAGCCCTCAACCGCGGATTCTGTTGCCCGATTCCGGGAAAGCCTAGCCTGGGCAGTGGGTCTCGCCGCCGAAGCGCAGATCCTCCTCGCAATGGAGACCATGGACACCCCTCTCCTGGGCTCGATACGCAACTGGCTTCCGTACGCGAAGGCCATTCCGAGTCCCTGGTTCCAGGTCTACCCCGACCTGGGCAACCTGTCCGCCTGGGGCACCAACGTTCCCGAGGAGCTTGCGCTTGCCACAGGTCGAATCGCGGCGGTCCACCTCAAGGATACGCTTGCTGCAGGCCCTGGCAACCCCGGACGTTTCCGGGACGTCCCTTTCGGGTCGGGATGCGTCGACTTCGTAGCGGCCTTCCGCGCGCTCGCCACGCTGGGATACCGCGGCTGCTTCCTCATCGAGATGTGGGCCGGCTCCTCGCCTGACCCCGTGGCGGATTGCGTCGCCGCCCGCACGTGGATCCTTGCGCGCATGGCGGAGGCGGGCATCGCGTGAGCCGGCGTCAGGGCTTGACGACATATTGATTTGGGACCTAGTCCCAGCATGCCAATACGACGGCCCACATGATGGGGCCACCCCCCCTGGAGGTGGGCGGCCGAGCTTCAACAGGTGCCGCAGGAGCTTGAGTCCCATCACGCCACCCGCGCTTGCGGCCCTAGTCGCGCTGGACGCAATATGGTATACTCGGTCCAGGTAGCGCGGGTAGCACGTCAGGCTCCGATGGTCTTCCATTGGAGGAGGCGGCGATTATGCTCCTGCCGGGATGGTTGAATCTCGATTCCCTCTCAATTATACGGCTTGCCGCCCTTTTGCTCTCCCTTGTCATCGCCGTCTACCTTTTCCTGGTGCCGAGGAAGACCCTTGCCACGCTGTTCCTGGCAGGGGTCTTCTCCGGGGCGTTCCTGTTCAACACCGCCTCGTTCTTCGAGTTCGCAGGGCAGTTTTACTGGCAGCCCCGAACTCTCAAAACGGTGCTCGTGCTCCTGTTCAACGACATCGGCCCGTCGCTCATCATGGTGTTTCTTCTGTTTTTCGCCTACCATTTCCCGCGTTTCAGGCGGGAGGAGAGGAAAGAGTTCAGGATCGTCCTCGCTCTTTCGATCGTCCTCAACGCGGGCGTCCTCGGTCTCAACGTGTACGACCATTTCGTGCTGCAATGGCACTTCAGCGACACGCGGCTCTGGGATATCTATTGGCTTACGTTCTACTGCAGCCTCGTGATACAGTTCCTCGGGGCGACCGCCCTGCTGTTCCGAAAGGCGGCGAGGCTCTCCGGCCGCGGTTCCCGGTCCTTTCTCGACAGGATCGTCCGGCCGCACGGCCGCGACGCCGAGTCGGCGCGGGCCCTCGGCGCGATTCTCCTCCTTCCCATGCTGGCGGTCGCCGCGTCGCTCGCCATGACCTTGGGCGTCCTTCCCTTCTCCCTGGCGACCTACCTCACCTGGCTCGGTTTTCTCCTGTTCTACCTCGGATTCGTCGTCACGTACCTGAACCACAGCGCCGACCCCATGACCCTGCAGGTGAAGCTGCTCGGGGTCACCCTCGTCCTGATTCTGAGCACCATGGGGCTCGTCGCCCTTTTCGTGGCCAAGACTTCGGCCATCGATTATCCGCGTCTCTCGCCGCTGCCGGAACGTTCGACGATCCGTTTCACTCTCAACGACTCCCGAAGCTACGACGTCAGGGGCGCGCCGGACGCCTTCGATCCGGACCTGGGGCCGAAGGTGGACATTGTGTACGGACGCCCCCGTGTCGAGGAGCTGGAATTCGATTTCCCGTTTTACGCCGCCAGTTACCGCACGATCCACATCCTCAACGGCCCGATGATCTACCTCGGGGAGAGCGCGCCTGAGAACGGGTGGGGCGGGTACAACCCGCAACCGGCCATCGCGCCGCTCATCTTGAACCTGGACCCTTCGAGGGGGGGCGGAATCCACCTCAAATCCTCCCGGGACTCGGTGACGGTTACCTGGTTCCGCCTCCCCGAGCTGGGAGCCGCGAACGTGAACACGATCCAGCTCGTCCTTCGCGCGGACGGGACCATCGAGATGTCCTTCGAGGAGCTTTCCCCCGCCTATGGCCCCTCAATTGAGCAGCTGTACAACTACACGGCCGCAAGCACGACGGGAGGAGACTCTGCCCCGGGCAGCAGGCCGGCCCCGTTTCCACCCCGGCTGACGGGCATCCATCCGGGGGGCTCCTCCGCGCCTCTGGAGCCGATCAGCTTCACGCGCGGCCTCCCGTGGTCCGGCACCCGTCCGGCAGTGATCTTCGAGTCGCACGAGGCAGGCTTTGCGCGCTACCTCAACGAACAGGATCGCGGTGCTCGCCGCGCTCACCGTCGGGGCGAGTCTCCTCGTGCTCTTCCTCATCCCGCTCCTTCTTCGGGCGAGCCTCTTCACCCCCCTGCGGGCGCTTTCCCGTGGAATGCGGCAGGTGGAGGGCGGTGACCTTGACGCGGCGGTCAGCGTGCAGTCTCGCGACGAGATCGGCTCCCTGGCGAGGTCGTTCAACCGGATGGTGGAGTCGATCGGGCGCGCTGAATCGAGCTTCCGCGCCCTGGCAGAGGACGCTCAGGACGGGATCATGGTCTTCAGCGGTGACACTGCCGTCTACGCGAACCGGCGGGCCGCCGAGATGACGGGCTATGCGGTACCCGAGCTGACGCGGGTCCGCTTCGACATGCTCTTCCGATCCGCTGTGCTCCCCCCTTACGGCGTGCAGCCCGACACGCCCGCCGAAGCGCTTGCGCAAACGGCGGCGGGATCTCAGCTGCCCGTGGAGCTGGTGTATTCGCGCACCCTCTGGCATGGCAGACCCGCCATCGCTGTTCTCATCCGTGACATCACACGCAGAAAACGCGAAGAGGAAATGGCCCAGGTGCAGCAGCAGAACGTCATGCGCATGGACAAGCTCACGTCCCTCGGTGTGCTCGCCGCGGGCCTGGCGCACGAGATCAGCGTGCCCAACCAGGTGATTATCTCCAACGCATCTCTGCTCTCCCGCGCGTCACCCCAGCTGGCCGCCATGCTCGAAGCGGCCGCTGCCGGGACCGAGGGACTTCTGATCGGGGGGCTGGAGGCCGCGGAGTTCCGTGACCGCTGGCCCGAGATGCTTGCCGCGTTCGTGAAGAGCTCCACCCTCATCGACGGGATCATCCGGAACCTTCGGGACTTCAGCGTGGACTCACCGGGCCGGGGCACGGCACTGTTCGACGTCAACACCGCCATCCGCAACGCAGTCGACCTCCTGGGCGCCTATATCAGGAGAGCCACGGACCATTTCACGTTGGAGCTGCACTCCGGCCTTCCCAGGACGCGCGGCAGCGCGCAGAGACTCGAGCAGGTGTTCATCAATCTCATCCTGAACGCTTGCCAGTCTCTTGGCGGCAGGGACAAGGCTATCACCGTGCGCAGCCGCCCGGGCGACTCGCGCGCCACCCTGCAGGTCATTGTCCATGACGAGGGCGCGGGCATCCCGGCGGAGATCCTGCCTCGCGTGCGGGAAGCGTTCTTCACCACCCGCGAGGCACACGGGGGCACCGGCCTCGGGCTGCATGTGTCCCAGGCGATCGTCACCGCCCACGGCGGAACGCTGGAGCTGACCTCGAAGCCGGGGGTCGGCACCGAGGCGACGGTGACCCTTCCCGCGGAGGCGGAAGAATGAGCGCAAGTCGAATCCCTGAGAACCCGATCCTCCTTGTCGACGACGAGCAGCCGGTCATCGACAGAGTCTCATGCTCAGGTCCAACGGGATCGACACCGGAGGAACGTCGTCCTCTCCATGCCCCACCTGCAGCGCTCCGAAGGGGCGCGATGGGATGCCATGCTGTTCGATGGCAAAGGGTATAGGGGGAATTGCTCAGCAGTTGGGAATCAAACTTGATAAGGACTTGCAGGCTCTGTGAAGGCCCGGGACCTAAGCTTCCGGGTGCCGATACCTGACCTTCTGCGTGAGTATCTGCTTCAGGGCGGTGGAGACGATCTTGCCCTTGTTGGCTTCCAGCTCGTCGTCTCCCGCGAGATTGATCTGAATGCTGCGCTTCATTGCCGCGCAGGTCATTTCATATACGTTGCCCTGGAAGCTTTCCAGGAGATCCAGAGGAAGTACCATGGTGGTCAGATTGTACTGCTTTTTCCGATGTTGATCAAGGCATGCGGGATCGAGGAGGCCCTGCCCCCGGCAGCTCGGCCGCATGCGCGACAATTTCCTCGGCAACTTCTTCCTGGCTCAAGGACGTCGGTATCCACCACCAGGGCGGCGAAGCCGAACCGGTCAACGTCATAGCCGTACAGACCGGGAATAGCGGTCGTCGGTCCCGTCGGTCCCGCTCATCCGTTTCCAGCAGCGTGACGGCCGGGTCCTTGGCTTCACGCTTCGCAATCCTGCCTGCCCTGATTTCCAGGGGGGCGCGCAGGTAGACGGTGAAGGCGGTGTCGCGGAGGAGCCAGATGGCCAGGCGCGAGCCCAGCACGACATCCCCCCTGCTCCGCGAGCCGAACCTGCATCCGGTCGATGGTAAGGTCGTACTGAGGATCCACTTCCGCTCTGCGGCAGATCTCCTCGAAGCTCAATCCCTGCTCCCGCGCCAGGTCCTTGAAGGTGTAGTTGATGAGGCGAAGCCCGAGCCTGTCGGCAACGAGCCGGGAGACGGTGGAGTTCCCGCAGCCGCTCTTTCCCGAGATCGCGATGCGCAGCCTGCCGTCCCGCGTGCCGGGCCCAGGTTCATTCGACATTACGCAATTGCTCCCGTATCTTCTCCAGAGAGTCTTTCACCGCGATCACCGCCTGGTCGATCTCCAGGCTGATGCTCTTGGACCCGATGGTGTTGATTTCCCTGCCCAGCTCCTGGCAGACGAAATCCAGCCGCTTTCCCTGCTGCCCGTCCCGTCCGAGGGCATCCCGAAGGCTCTCCAGGTGCGCCTTCATGCGCTGCACCTCCTCGTTGACGTCGGACCGCATGAGCTGCACGGCGGTCTCCGCGAGGATGCGCGATTCATCCACCCCTTCTCCCAGCAGCTCCTTGAAGCGCTCCCGCAGCCCTTCCTTGATCCTGCTCTCGATCTCCGGTACCTGCGCTTCGATGCCGGCCAGGCGCACCCGGATTTCTTCAGCGCATTTGCCGATGTCCTGCTCGGTCTTGCGTCCCTCCGCGGCGCGGGACTGGTCGAATTCGGCGAACACCTTTTCCAGAAGCGGCGTGAGCAGCGCCCAGAGCGCCTCGGGGTCCTTGCGGCTCACCGTTTTCAGCACCCCCTCCAGTCCCATCAGCGCAGTCAGCCCCGGCCTCTCGCGCACCCCCGCCAGCCGTCTCAACTCCTCCAGGGCAGTCAGATAGGTGCGCACCCGGGCATGGTCGACGAATACGTCGCTTTCCTCTTCCAGCTCCGTGACGGAGAGATAGAACTCGACCTTGCCCCTCTGGATGCGGGCGGAAAGGTATTCACGCACCCGCGGCTCGAGCTGCTTGATGCTGTACGGCAGATTGATGAACAGATCGAGGTACCGGTTGTTGTACGAGCGCATCTCCAGCACCATGTGAACGCGGCTGTCGCGGTGCTCTCCGTGGCCGAAACCCGTCATGCTCTTCATCGCGCTCCCCCGAACATGGAGAGAAGCTCCCGACCGAGCTTCCAGTTGTCTCCCGCTCCCATGGTGAGGAAAAGATCGCCGGGCTTCAGCTCCGAGACAAGAAAAGGAGCTGCATCGATCGGCTCCGGGAAGTATTTCACGCGGGGGTGGTTCCGCAACACTTCCTGGTAGAGGTCCCCGGCCGTGATCCCGCCATCATCCTGTTCTCGTGCGGAGGCGTAGATTCGGTGCAGGATCACGCTGTCCGCCGCATGGAAGCATTTCCCGAACTCGGGCAGGAGGGCGCGCGTGCGCGAATACGTGTGAGACATGAAGTCAACAACAAGGCGCCTCTCAGGATAAAAACTGCGAATTCCCGCCAGCGTTTTCTCGATTGCAGTGGGGTGATGCGCGTAATCATCCATGAAGAGAACCCCGCCCGCCTCACCCACGATCTCGCTGCGTCTCCTGCTGCCCGTAAACGACTCGATGGCGCGCGCCGCGGCTGTCACGTCCATGGCCGCGCCTTCACCGCGGCGCGGTACTCCGCCCATTCTCTCATCCCGCTCCGCTTCCCACAGGAGACTGCAAAGCGCGAGGGCAGCGGCGGCGTTCAGCACATTGTGCGCGCCGGGGATCCTGAGCGTGAATGGGCTCTGCCAGCCGGCGAGGGCGAACCTCGTGCGCCCATTCCCGGCCTCTTCACGGCTGACGTTGAACGGTCCGGCGGCGCTCCTGCCGTAGGGTAGCATCACCAGGTCGGTCCTTTGCGCGTGAATGCGCGCCGCTGCCGTCCGTGCGCCGGGGTCGTCGTTGCAGTAGATCAGCGCGCCGCCGGGCGGGAGGGATGTGCCATATGACGTAAAGGCGGAAAGCATGTCCTCCAGGTCACGAAAATAATCGAGATGGTCGGGCTCGATGCTGGTGATCACGATCCGCTTCGCGCGGAAGTTCAGGAAGTGACGGCGGTACTCGCAGGTTTCGGCCACCAGAAAACGGTCCCCCTGGACAAGTGTCGAGCGGCCGCCGAAGGAGGGCACCTCCGCGCCCACGAGCACCGTGGCGGGAAATCCCCATTCCTTCAGAATTGCGCCGCACAGGGCGGTGGTCGTCGATTTCCCGTGCACGCCGCTGATGCCGCTGGAGTCGGAAACCCCGGAGAGCAGACCGAGCGCTTCAGGGTAGCTGAGGGTAGGGATGCCGCGGGCCGCCGCGGCAATGAGCTCGGGGTTCTCATCCTTCCTGTATGCCGCGGAGTGCACGACAAGCCGCGCATCCGCCGGCAGGTTTTCGGCGGCAAAACATTCGCGATAAGGAATGAAGAGATGCTGCAGGAGGGCGTCCGTATAGAATTTTTCCGCCGTGTCTGAACCGGTGATCCGCGCTCCGCGCGCGGAAAGGATTTCAGCAAGGGCGGCCATTCCCGTGCCCTTGATGCCCACAAGGTGGACCGGAAAGCCGGAGAGGGATTCAGGCAACCGGAATGTCTCGGTCACAGGCGATGCCGGGGCGGCGCTGCATTGTTCGACGATCTGACACAATGTGCCACTGTGTCTGGCACTGTAGCACCGGGTACGGAAGGGATCAAGACACGGACACGGACCGCCCGCTCAGGAGCCCTACTCCGCCGCGTCGGCGTCGGAGACGGGGAAGCCGTTCTCCCGCGCCGTTTTGGCGTACCACCGGCCCGAGTCCTTCAGCACCCGGTTCTGCGTTTCATAGTCAACCCAGGTCATGCCGAACCGCTTGGTGAACCCGAATCCCCATTCGAAATTGTCCATGAAGGACCAGAGGAAATACCCGCGAATGTCGGCTCCGTCGGAGATGGCCTGCCGGACCGCGGCCGCATGACGCGCGATGTAGCGCACGCCGCACCGGATCGTGCACTACTCCGTCCGGCCCCGGTGCATCCCGCAGTGACGTGCCGTTTTCAGTAACGTACATGAACCCCGGGTGGTATTCCCGATGCATGCGGAGCAGGGTTCGGTACAGCCCCTCCGGCGCCATCTCCCACTCCTCGAAATCCGCCCGGGGAACAAATGGCCAGTGCACCTGCCGGGCGGCCCACACGGCTCTGCCCGGCAGTGCCCCGGCCCGCCGGATCATGCGCAATCACCCTGCGGGTGTAGAAATTGACGCCGAGAAAATCGACGGGAGCTGCAATTGTCTCCATGTCCCCGGGAGAGATGACGGGCGCGTCCGGCCCATACCAGGCGGACATGTCCCCGGGGTAGGAGCCGCGGAATATCGGATCCAGGAACCACCGGTTGAACGCGCCGTCGTGCCGCATGGCCGCGGCAACGTCCTCCTCCCGGAGAGAGGCCGGCTCGATCCATTCGAGGTTGTGTACGATCCCGACGCGCGCGCCGCGCGGAATTGGCGCGGATGACCGGCACCGCGCGGCCGTGAGAGAGGAGTATTCCGTGCGCCACGGAGAGGGCCGTGCGCAGGTCCTTGAGTCCCGGCGCGTGGTCCCCGAAAAGATGTCCCACGAACGCGACCACCCACGGCTCATTGTGCGTCATCCAGTCCTTTACCCGGTCCCCCAGCCGCTTGGTGACCGCCTCCACATAACGGACAAACGCGTCCACAGTGGCACGATTGGCCCAGCCGCCGCGCTCCTGCAGCGTCTGGGGAAGGTCCCAGTGGAAGAGCGTGGCAAACGGACGTATCCCCCGCGCAAGCATGCGCGTCCACCAGCCGCTCGTAGAAATCGAGTCCTTTCGGGTTGATTGCGCCGTCCCCGTCGGGGAACACGCGCGGCCAGGCAATGGAGAACCGATAGGCCTGAAGGCCGAGATCCTTCATGAGGTCGAGGTCGGCAAGATAGCGGTGGTAATGGTCGCACGCCAGGCGGCCGTCCTTGCCGTCTACGGTCTTCCCCGGGGTGCCGGCAAATCGATCCCAGATCGACTCGCCCTTCCCGTCCTCGTCCTTGGCCCCTTCGATCTGGTAGGCGGCGGTCGCCGTTCCCCAGACGAACCCGTCGGGAAAACGAAGAAAATCTCGGTCGGCCATGATCACCCCTTCAGCGCACCGGCAGTGACGCCGGCCATGATCCGCTTCGAGAAGAAAAAGTAGAGCACAAGCGGTACGACGGCGACGAGGGTCATGCAGGCAAATTGTATCGCGTAGTCCGAACGATACTCACCCTGGAACTTGATGATGGCAAAAGGCAGCGTGCGCAGGTCATCCGTGGCCAGGTACGTGTAGGCCATGATGAACTCGTTCCAGTTGTTGAGGAAGGTCATGACGCAGACGGTCACCGTTGCGCCTCCTGACATGGGGGCAACGACATTCCAGAAGATCCGGGGCCAGGAGGCGCCGTCCATGAATGCGGACTCCTCCATGGACCGGGGCAGGGTCCTGAGCTGGCCCATGTACACCAGCGTGTTGAAGCTCAGCGTGAAAGCCACATACGGGATGATGAGACCCAGGTGGGTGTTGATCAGCCCGAAATAGCTGAACCAGAGAAAGTTGGGCAGCAGCGTGGTGTGGATGGGCACCACCATGCCGAGTGTGACCGCCAGCATGGCGATGGGACGGAGCTTCCATTTCATTCGTGTGACGGCATAGGCCAGGCAGAAGGAAATGAAGACGGATGCCGCCACCGAGGTTACGACCACGATCGTGCTGTTCACGAAATAGCGCAGGATCTTCCCGTCAACCCAGGCGCGGACGTAGTTGCCCCACTGAGGGACAAGCGGGATCTTGAGCAGCTCGGTGCCGAAGAGATCCCCGGACTTCAGGATCGAGTAGTTGAAGACCCAGAGCAGGGGGAATAACTGGAGGAAAGCGAGCAGGATGAGAAACGCATACAGGATCGTCTTCCCGATGGACTTCAACGCATTCGGCCGGACGCCGGCCATTGCCCCGCTACTGCGCGTCATCGTTGCGCCTCAGGACCTGCTGCACCACGAGCGTAAGGCCCACCGCCACTGCAACGAACAGAACAGAGAGGGCGTTGCCGTAGCCGTACGCGCTCGCAACGAAGGCTTTTTGATAGAGATAAACGGAAACAAATTGCGTCAGAAATCCCGGCCCGCCATCGGTGGAAAGAAAAATCATTTCCATCTGCCGCAAGGACGAAATCACGTCGATCACGAGGACCGCGGAAATGACGGGAAACATGAAGGGAATGATGATGCGCGAATATGCCTGAAACCATCGCGCGCCGTCTACGCGCGCCGCCTCTTCGATCTCCTTGGGCACCGTCATCAGCCCCGTATAGTAGAAGAGCAGAGCCCACCCGAAGCCCTGCCAGAGAATGATCCAGAGGACCGACCCCAGGGCTGTGTGCGGGTTGGAGAGCCAGGAAATGTTGACGCCCGTGAAGCCGATCACGTGAAGCATCTTGTTGAGGATGCCATACGTGGGGTTGAAGATGCTGACCCACAGCTTGGTGATCACCACGAGTGAGAGAACCGCCGGAACGAAGTAGACTGTGCGCAACACCCGGGAAAAGCGCGACGTCAGGTGGGAGACGACGGCGGCAAGGGCGAACGCCGCGGGATTCTGGATGCAGATCGTGACCACCATGAGGATCAACGCGTTCATCAGGGCCCGCCAGAATACGGGGTCGGCCGTGAGTATCTCGCCGATAGTTCTCGAGGCCGATCATGTGGAATTTCCCGAATCCCGCCCAATCGGTGAGGCTGTAGTAGGCGGAGAACCCTATGGGCACCACAAGGGAAAACACCATCACGGCAATGCCCGGCACCACCAGCGCGGCGACCACCTTTCCATTGCCGAACAAGCCTTTCACGCGCCAGACCTCCTTGCATTGTCTGCAAAGAGCGGCGCCCTTGAAGGGCGCCGCCAGGGACAATCAAAAAGAGAGCTAGTTCTGCTTCGATGCCTTTTCGGCCGAAGCCTCGAGCTTCTTGCAGAACTCTTCCGGCGTCACGAGGCCGGATGACAGCTCGCGGATGAAGTTCTGGTGGTCCTCGCCGAATTGCGGAGTTGACCGGTCGATAGTGGTAGTACCGCTCACCTTCTTCGCATCGCCCAGGATCTTGAGAAGAGTTTTGGCCACAGCGCTGTCGGATTCCCGTGCCGCGACCTTCTGCGCCGGGAATGCTGCCCCCTTCTCCCACGCCAGCCCAGGGAAGCGCTCGGCATAGTACTTGAGGTACTTCAGGTCGAGGTCCTTGTACTTCGAGGCGGAGCTGATGACGTAGTTGCCGCCGAACCAGGCTTCAAGATCGTCCACCTTTCCCTTGCCATTTTTCAGCACAGGGAACTTGAAGGCGTCCACATTGGCCCTGAACTCTTCGGAGAAGTTCGAGTCCGTGGCAAGTCCCATTTCCCAGGGGCCCATGATGTACATGGCTGCCTTGCCCTGGCCAAAGAGGTTGCGGGAGGCTCCGTAGTCGGAGACCATCAGATCGTCCTGGAACAGACCCGACTGGACGAACTTGAGGTACTGCCGGGCGCCCTCGACAAAGTCAGGATCCGTGAAATTCGCCTTGCGGTCCAGCGCTGCCTGCTGACGGGAGAAGTCGCCGTTCACACGCTCGCAGAAAACGTCATAGGTTATGGACAGCGGCCATGCATCCTTGCCGTCCGTGACGATCGGGATGATCCCCTTGGCCTTGAACTTCGGGGCAAGGGCCATCAGGTCTTCGATCGTCGTGGGCACCGAAGCTCCCGCGTCCTTGAACAGCTTCTTATTGTAGTAAATGACCCAGAAGTCGCCGGAGACCGGAATGCCGTAGAGTTTCCCGCCGTACATGTTGCTCTCCAGGGAGCCGGACACGTAGCCGTATTTCGCGAAATCCGCCTTGTTGAGCTCCATCACGAACCCGCCGTCCACAAGGGGCTTCAGCCGCGTAGAAAAGCTCCAGTACTTGAAGACGTCCGGAAGCTGCTTCGCGGTGGCGTAAATCTTGATCTTCTGCTGGAGGGGTTGGTCGGGATAGCTTTCCGTAACGATCTCGACGCCCGGGTTGGCCGCCTTGAATTCGGCGTTGATCTGCTCGATGACCGCGCCCCAGCCGTTGGTACGGTCAGGATGCGGGTCGGCCATCTTCAGGGTCTGCGCCCAGAGCCCGCTCGCAATGCACAGAGCGAGCGCTACGATGCCAAGTCTCTTCATAGATCCCTCCTTCATCTGATTGCGCCGACCTTGCACGGTACTCCGTGCGGTTTTCGGCGGATTTTGGATGACGAGAGGGAGTATCCCATTGTGTGCGGGACCCGTGAATGACGTGTATTCCGGTAGTTTGACGAATTCTCCGACAAAACGCGGTTTCGGCACGCCCGCGAGCGGTCGCTCGATCACCCATCCGAGCCCTCGCTCCCCCGCGGCCACGCGCTTGGGCTGAGACCGGTGAGCTTCTTGAAAACCCGGCTGAAGTGCTCAACGTTGGGGTAGCCCACCCGCTCACCCACCTCGTACACCTTCAGGCGGGAAGAGGAAAGAAGCCTTTTGGCCTCCTCGATCCGGACCTGCGCAAGGTGTCCCATCAGCGTCTCCCCGGTTTCCCGCGCGAACTCCCAGCTCAGGTGGTTCTTCGAAACGCCTGCTTTTTCTGCAATTTCCGAAAGCGAGATGCCTGGATTCCCGTAATGATCGCGAATGAAGCGTCTTGCGACGACAACGATCCGGGATTCCACGCTGCGGCCGGCCAGAAGACCGCGATACATGGACGGTATCGATTCAAGGCTTTCACACACCTTGCCATGGACGAACGAGGTGTGCACGGACAGATAGCGCTCCATGTACTCCCGTGCGTCCTCGCAGAAACCCTGCGCAGCGGCTTCGTGACCGGTGAAAAACACAACCGCGTGATCGGGTCTGACGATCACGACCTCCCCCGATCCTCTCTTCGCAAGCACCTGCGCAAGAGAACGTTCCACCATGGCTGAAAAACGGGCCAGGCCCTCCTCGCGATGGCGGAGGGAGACCTCTTCGAAATCCTTGACCCAGAACGCGCACAGGAAAAAAGGCGGCGCCAGTGACACGCCCAGTCCGGCCAGCACTTCCGCCTGGTCCGCTCCGGCAGGCCCGGCAAGAAGATCCTTCAACGTCTGTGCGCGCAGGAACTCGACCTGCGTGCGTTCGAGAATCGAGGAGGTGCGCTCCCGGGACTCTTCGATCCCCTCGGCTGTTGCGCGCAGAAGGGCGAGGAGCGATTCCCCCTCCATCTCCGCTTTCAGCACGTAGTCCCGCGCCCCGAGAGTGAAAGCGGTGCGGACAAGATGAAAGTCGTCGTAGGCGGAGAGCACGATCACGGCAACCGGATTCTCTCTCCGGCCGCCCTCCCCTGCGGCGACACGGCGCAGAAACTCGATGCCGTCCATCACCGGCATCGTGATATCCAGCAATACCATGTCGATCTCGGGATGGGCGGCGAGGACCGCAAGGGCCTCCCGCCCATTGGAGGCCTCGAAGCGCAGAGAAAAGCCGTCCTCTTCCCATTGGCGAAGGCTGGCGAGAGAAAGCCGCACAAAGGGCTCATCGTCCACGAGGAGGACGCTATGCATCACCACCCACCGCGCGCACGATCACGGGAAGATGGAAACGGACCAGAGTGAACACTCCCGGTTCGCTCTCCACGGACAGTCCGAAAGGATCGCCAAAATTGAGCCGAATGCGTTGCCTGACATTTGCCAGGCCGATCCGGTGGAGGCTTCCAACGTCTCCGTGCGGATCATGTGGGCTCTCGAAAAGAGATGCAATCCGTTCCCCGTCCATGCCCACGCCGTTGTCGCGTACTTCCAGCACGAGGCGCCTTCCGGGAAGGGCAACGAGCTCCGGCTCTGACAACGGCGCGCTGCCCAGATCGGGCGCGTCTTCAAACCGGGCCTGCAGGACCAGCGCGCCCCTGCGCCCGCAGCCTGAGATACCGTGAAGAATCCCGTTCTCGACGATCGGCTGGAGGATCATTTTGAGCACGAGGCAATCCTGGGTCCCCTCGGAAATTCGGTAGTCGACGTCGAAGTTCTCGCCAAAACGCACCTTCATGATCCCGACATAGCTGTGCATGTTCGCAATTTCGTGCGCAAGGTCGGTAAAGGGTCCTGCCCCGGCATAGCTGTCCGCCAGGATGCGCATCAGCGCCTGGGTCATGTCTCCGATGGCGTCCACCTTCGCCGCCCGGGCCATGAGCCGAATTGAGTTCAGCGTGTTGGAAACAAAATGCGGATTGATCTGGAACCGAAGCGCCTCGAGCTCCGCCTTCAAGCGCTGACGGTCCCGGACCTCCTTTTCCAGCGTCAGGGTGCGTATTTCCTCCATCATCCGGTTGAAGCTCTCAGTAAGGAGGGCGATCTCCTCGATCCCTGTCGTGGGAACACGCACCGCGTAATCTCCGCGTCCTGCATGGCGCATGCTGTGGGCGACCGCGCGGATCGGATTGGCGATCCTGGACGTGAAGATACCCGCGTAGAGGAAAAACAGAACGCAGAGCAGGGCGAGCGCGGGGTAGACGTACCACTGGTAGGAGGTGATCCGCCCGGTGATCGAGGACTGATCAGCGAGCAGCACGATGGTCCAGCCGGTGGACTCCATGCGGAGCGAGCTGGCCAGCCACGATCTGCCCTCCAGCGTCACGGAATGGAATGTGGCGGCGTCCCCCTCTGGGTCGGTACGAGCCGGCACCAGGGCAGCCAGGTGCTCCTCCGTCACGGAGGCCGGCAGGCTGGTCAGGAGCACACGGCCGTCCCGGGAATAGATCACAACGTTGCTCGCGGTCTCGGCCTGGGGCCGGGACATGAGCGTGTCAAAATAGGGGACCCGGAACATCACCAGGATGGCATCGAGGTCCGTATCATACTCCCCCGGCGACGGGCAGACCGCCACGGAAAGCATGAACTTCTCCCCGATATTCCCTGCCACTCCGGTGAGGCTGTCCAGCAGGAATACCTTGCCCGGGTCTTTCTTGGCTTCGGCGTACACGGACCGGTCGATCCCTCCGACGGACCGTATATTCGGATAGTTGCTGTAGTAGTAGACCCCGCCGTGGCGCATGTAGAGAACTACCGCCCCCACCCGATTGGAAAATATGAGAAAGCTGACCAGCTTGTCGTCCAGGCGCGTTGAGGCGAGGAGCCTCTCTCCGCTGCCCTCCGCGCGGGCATACCGATCCGCCAGTGTGCGAAGCTCCTGGTCATGGTAAAGCGCAGAGGTGAGAATGGAGACCCCATCCGCTTCGCTGCGGATGCTCTGCGCCACCTGTGTGATGACCGCCTCAGTCTGTCGGGAGACAGTGGCGTACAACGCGGAGATGTACAGCCGCGAAAGTATTATCGATACCAGCAGGCCGGGGAGAAAAATGAGCATAATGAAAGCGAGGTTGAATCTGCGGCGGATCGAGACCACGCGGGAAGTATATCACGGAAATGAAGCGCTCCGGGGAGTCGACAAATAGGGTATATTATCCGGGGAAGGGAAAATATGAAGCGGATGCTCCCTCTGGCAGCTCTGGCCGGATGCGTAGTCTTGATAAGCTCCTGCTCGTCGTTCGCGTATCTTTATTCCGACGACTATGCTCAGGCCGGAATCCACATTGCGACAAATCCAGCCGCAGTATCCGGAATGCATCGCACCAACCAGTGGACGAGTGAGCTTGTTTTCACGTATAGCGCCGAAGACGTTGGAGTGTGGGCCGCCAATCGGTTGGCAAGACAGGGGCGACATGACGTCCTGATCCTGGTCGAGTTGATCTCTGCGTATGATCCCCCGCACGGGGACCGCATGCAGGTGGAAAACATGTGGAGGATATCGGTCTACCCGATTGTTCCGGAGGACAAGGTCAAATAACAAGGCGGTACTTCGCGTTGTGCGGCAGCCCCTCAACTCGACCGAGAGGAGCGCCTCTCCCCAGTGACTGACTCGGTAGACATCCAATGGCAAACACTGACAGGTCACTTGCAATCACCGGCAAAGCGTTTTGCTACGGCTTTGTTACGGACTTCTTTTTCGGGAGTCGAATCGTCACGCGGCCATACACCCCAGTCTTTTTTTTGGAGTTCCTTGAGTTCACGTTTCAGTTTGCTTGGTTCTTTGTCCGCCGCCCTGGAAATCTCCCTTGGATCTCTTGACGACTCTTAGGAACGTGATATCACTGAATCATGGCAAAGCGCATCGGCGAGATCCTGGTACTCATGGGGACGATGAAACCCGAGCAAGTAGAGTCGGTTCTTGCGGCGCAACGGGCAGGGGACAAACGCCTGTTTGGTGCGATTGCGCTCTCCCTCGGTTTCGTCGAAGACAATGCTCTACGACGATATGCTGACTACGTGGACGAGCACGGGGACGGCGCGATATAGCGTCACGGCCCCCCATGGGGGAGGTTTCCGCCCCCCCCCGATTGCCACAAAATGCCAAAATCGCGCCACGGGGCGGGAATCGCGTTTGGGGGCAAATCGGTCGGGGACGAAAAAGGAGTCGTCGGAGGTCCAGCGCGTAAAGCTCTGGGGAGTTCGCGATTCCGACAAATTGAAGGGGCACGGTCGCGGTCCCTGTGAGGCGCCTCCTGCATGGCTCGATTCCCAGGAGCCGGACGGCCCGTGAAAGAACCTACCTGTTATCGTCACCCGGCGCCGCCAGGCGTCTCTTTAGCCCCTACCGGGATACGGCAACCTGCGAATCGTTACACGAAGGCCCCCGAGAGTTCGGGCTTTTTTCTACCTTTGGCGAGCTGGGCTGGTGCCCGAATCATGGGTTATGGTAAGATAGGCGAATGGAAAACGAAGGGCCAAAACGAGTTTCGGCCATTAAACCAGACAGAGAAATTCTCGGCTATCCCTATGGATTCAATTGCTATGGCGGCAGCTCGGGGAAACGTGAAAGGGACGTTAAGGATGCAATCGACAGGTGCCGCATAGACCCCAACAGCATCTTTCAAACATCTGTACTCGATGGGTTCCCAGGAGCTGCTGAGAACTTCCTGAGTGTGAGAGGCCGGCGTGAAGGAGACTTGAAAGAGGTTCGAGCGATGCTTCTTTCCGGAGACTTTGGATACAGCGAAGCTTAGGTCCCAGCCTCCGCAGAGCATGATACCGTGAGGCCGGCTAACTCGACGAGGACCGGCCCGGGCGCGTTCTCAGCTGTTTCCCTAATTCACTCGTTTTTGTTGTCCGTTGCCAGATTCCGGAGCCCTTTGGGACGCCTTGCTCAACTCAAGGTGCGTGATAATCAAGAAGGCGGCACTTCTGCCGCCTTTTATCTCCTAGGGGATTCGAACCCCTGTTGCCGGGATGAAAACCCAGTGTCCTAACCCCTAGACGAAGGAGACACACCCAGGTTGCGGGCTCACGTATAGCCTCCGAGGCTGTTTTTGTCAAGGGTTTCGAGGCGCCGGACAGAGGTGCCGGAGGGTGGTGACGCGCAGGGGCGTCCTGGTGTAGGATGCATGACACAACATTGGAGGAGGCCGTATGGCGAAGGTCAGCTGGAACCGGACATGGAGCATCAAGATGAGAAAGAAAAGCCGGGGAAAAAAGGCAAGAACAGGAACCGGAAGAAGAAATAGGTCAGTGTCCCCGTCTTCCCGGCAGACGTTGCACTCCAGCGACGACTCGACAATGCGGACCCGCTCAACGCCTGGAGATTCAATCTGAACTATTTCCCCATAGAAATACCTGCACCTCCAAAAACATGAAGACCGCTTGTAGACCCCTAAGGTATTCGTCGCCCCGAATGGCATTCGCTCACCCAAAGCTTGCATAGGAAAGAGTTGACCAGATGGGTGTCTACAGCTGTGCCTGGCAAGCCGGACAGGTTTCCGTGCCTGCATTCGGCTGATAGGGGACGACCCCGCCGCGGCTGAAACGTCCAATTACGCCCTGCCCTTCGGTTGAGGTGAGCCACCGCAGGACCCGCAGCGCAGCGTCGAATCGGGGCATGCGACCAGCGCCGGGGTTCAAGGCGATGATGCTGAACTGCTCCTGCGGGCCCGCCGCCATCACACGCAGCATCATAGCTCCGACCCCCTCGCGCACGAGATTTTCCGCCTCGGAAGAATCGACGAAGATAGCGTCGACTTCTCGCGCGCGGGCGAGCTGGATGACCTGGGCGTTCCCCGCCACTTTCCACTCCACAGAAAGGCCGGTGCGGGTCTTCAGAAGGGGTTCAACGTAGGACAGGAAACCGGATGCCTGGAGAGAGCTTGAAGCGCCAACGACAACGAGGTCTTCAGCGGGAGCGTTGAAAGCCGCGCAGAGGATTACCAGGCCAGCAAGCAGTGCTTTCATTGTGTCAGATCCTCCTTCGAGCGATCAGGATCTGGTTCAGCAGGACGGCGCCAACAAGGATCACACCGAGGATGCCCAGCTGCCAGATCGGCTGGATGCCGGAGATGTCCATGCCGTTGTACAGCATCGTGATGATGACGAGCGCCAGGACAACGCCGCCGATCGTGCCCTCCCCGCCCTTGATGCTCACGCCGCCCAACACGGCGATGGTGATCGCCTCCAGCAGGTAGCTCGATCCGATGTCGGGTCGCGCGCTTGCGACCCGGGAGGTGATGATCCAGCCGGCCAGGGCGCAGAGGAATCCCGAGAGGGTATAGACGGATATCCTCACGCGACGCACGCTGATACCCGAGAATCTGGCCGCCGTCTCGTTGCTCCCCACTCCGTAGAGTCTCCGGCCGAAGGCCGTCCTGTTCAGGAGGAACAGGAGGACGAGCACGATCGGAATGAGAACGCACAGGACCTGGAAGGGGATCTCGAAAATCCTGAACTGGCCCAGGAAGTAGAACGAGTCGCTGAAGTTTGACACCGGCATCGGGTTGGCGCCGAATCGGGGATCCACGGCGATCAAAAGGGCCAGCGAGCTGTACCCATACATGGTGGCAAGGGTCACGATGAGAGGCGGGATCATGGTGTAGCTGATAAGGACGCCGTTGAGGTAGCCCATGAAGGTTCCCGCGGCAAGCCCGAGGGGCACGGCAAGCGCCATGCTCATGCCGGCCCTGCCGATGAGCACGCCAATGACCATCGCGGCCAGGGACATGATGGAGCCAACGGAGAGGTCGATCCCGCCGCCCCCGGAGAGGATCACGAAAGTTTCCGCGAGGGCAAGGAGCCCCAGCTCCACCGCGTACTGTGTCATGTTCGTGAGGTTGTAGAGGGTGAAGAAATCCTTCACGAACACGGCCAGGAGCAGGAAGAAAAAGACGAACAGCACGGCGAGAAAGATCATCCTGTTGCCGATGATCCTGTCAAGGGTTCCTTTCATGGCCTTGCTCCCCTCGCGCGAACGATGTCGATGAGAACGGCGACGATGATGAGCCCGCCCGTGACCAGTCCTTCGCTGAGGGCGGGGATGTTGAGGAGCACCATCCCATTCTGAATCAAACCCAGGAGCGCCGCGCCCAGGAGGCTCCCGACCAGTGTCCCTTTACCGCCGAGAATGCTCGTACCGCCGAGGACAACGGCGGCAATGACCTCCAGCTCGAAGCCCGTTCCCGAGTTGGTCTGCACGATTCCGGTGCGGGCAACGTAAATGAGGCCGGAGATTCCCGCCAACGCCCCGGTGAGGGAATAGACGAAGAGGTTGGTCCGGTTCAGGTTGACTCCCGAGACCCGCGCCGCATCGGCGTTGTTGCCCATGGCGTACACGGCGCGCCCCTGCGAGCGCGTGGCGAGGAAAACCGAAAAGAAGGCGATGAGCACGAGGGCGATCCAGAAGGGAATGGGAAGCGAGAGGAACCTGCCCAGGCCCAGCGGCGTGATGGTCCGCGGGACACCCGACACCCAGCGCCCCCCCAGCACGCCGAAAAGGAGCGCGCGGATGATGTTCATCGTGCCCAGCGTGACGATGATGGGGGGGATGTTGCCGTAGGAGATGATGACGCCGTTGAGCATGCCCACGGCGAACCCTGCGGCAAGAGCCGCGACGACGATCACGGGCGCTGACGCATGCGCCATGAGGAGCTTGCCGGCAACGACCGAAGCGATGCCGAGAGCCGATCCGACCGATACGTCGATGCCGCCCGTCACGATCACCAGTGTCATCCCTATGGACACGATCGCGATCCCGGAGAGCCCGAGGAGCGTGTTGGAAATGTTACTCGTCGAGAGGAAGTTCTTGGTCGTCAGGGACAGGACGACGGCCAGCACGATGATGACCCCGAGAATCGTCACCTCACGCATCTGCAGGACGCGCCTGACTGTTGTCTTCATGGCGCGCCCTCCCGGCCCGCTTCTTCCGAGAGCATGCGCTCTCCGATTGCCGCGCGCAGGAGGTTTTCAGACGTGATATCCCCGGATTCGAACTCTCCGGTGATGGCGCCTTCGTGCATGACGATCACCCTGTCGCACAGCTTGAGAATCTCGGGCAGCTCGGAGGAAATGATGAGAACCGCCATTCCCCGCTCGGCAAGACGCGCGATCATGTGGTGGATCTCGCTCTTGGCGCTCACGTCGATGCCGCGCGTCGGCTCGTCCAGGATGAAGATCCTCGGGTTGACGCCCAGCCATTTGGCCACGACGACCTTCTGCTGGTTGCCTCCGCTCAGACTGTAAATCTTCGAGTCCAGGCTCGGCGTCTTGATCGAGAGGTCCCGGACATATGCCTCTCCGATCTCACGCTCCTTGGCACGGTCGACGCCCCCGAAGGCCGCCGCGATGTCGCGGAGCCTGGTAATGGTGATGTTGTAGGCCGTGCTGAGGATGGGAAAAAGCCCCTGGACTTTCCTGTCCTCAGGAAGGTAGGCGATGCCGTGGCGCATGGCTTCTTCAGCCGAGGAGAAGCTCACCTGCCGGCCGTCCAGAAGGATTTGTCCGCTGTCGGGCCGGAGCACACCAAAGATGCACTGCGCAACTTCGCTCCTGCCCGATCCCACGAGGCCGGAGAATCCCAGGATCTCTCCCTGGTAGACGTCGAAGGAGATGCGGGAGAACCACCCGGCGAGAGAAAGAGAGTTCACGGAAAGAATGGGCGTATCGGATTTCTTTCCGGCGTGCGCGACCTCCTCGACGAGGAGCTTCCCCGCCATCAGGCCGATGATCCGCTTGGCATCGACCTCCCGCGTGGGGAACTCTCCCACTACCTCACCGTCGCGCATGATAGTCACCCGGTCTGTCTGGGCAAAGATCTCCTCCAGCCGGTGGCTGATGTAGACCACGCCGACCTGGCGCTCCTTGAGCTTGGCAATAATGGAAAACAAACGTTGGGTTTCGTGCTCGGTCAGGATGGCGGTAGGCTCGTCGAATATGATGACCCGGGCATCGTACGCAAGCGCCTTGGCGATCAGCACCTGCTGTTGCAGGCCCACGCTCAGGGCGCCCATCCTCTCCGACATGAGCTGCGTGGAGATCCCCAGTGATTCGAAGAGCTCCCGCGCTTTTCGGTTTTCTGCGGCCCAGTCGATTCCCCCGAGCCGATTCTTCAACTCCCGGCCGAGGAAGATGTTCTCCAGCACGCCCAGCTCGGGATAGACCATGGGCTCCTGGTAGACGGCGGAAATACCGATCTCCTGGGCCTTGCGGGGCGAATCGATGGCGACCTTCCTGCCCTTGTAGTGGATCTCCCCTTCGTCAGGGGTAAGGACGCCCGAGATCATCTTTATCAGCGTGGATTTGCCTGCGCCGTTCTCGCCGACCAGCGCATGCACTTCGGAGGCGTCCACGGTGAAATTGACGTTCCTGACCGCGGCGACTCCACCGAAGTTTTTCGAGACACCTCGGCACTCAAGTATGGTATCCATGGCTCCGCCCGCCCTTTCGCCAGACCGAGGCGCACGTGAGACGGGACGGGAGGCGCCACGCGTCGTGACGCCTCCCCCTTCGGGATTCAGGATCTAGAAGCTGAAATTGTCGACGTTCGACTCGTCGAAGACCTTCGGCGGTCCGAGGACGAGCATCTTGTCCTTTGCAACGAATGACGGCTTGGTCTCGATGCCCTTCACCGTGTACGTCCTGCCATTGACGAACTTATTCTTGTCCAGCAGGTACTTCGCTGCCCATACGGTCAGGTAACCGAGGTCGACGGGATTCCATAGCACGAAGCTCTTCACGGTCCCGTCCTTTATGTACTTCGACATCATGGAGGGAACCGAGATTCCCGTCGCGAAGATCTGACCGGACTTGCCCGCCTGGGACACCGCCTCCGCGACGCCGGGAGCCGAAGTGCTGCACTCTCCGATCACGCCCTTCAGGTTGGGGAACGCGTTGATGAGGTCCTGCATCACGTTGATGGCCTGCTGCACATCCTCTTCAGCATAGCGGATCGTGACGAGCTTCATCTTGGGGTACTTGGCAAGCTGCTGTTGCTCGTACAGGATCCACGTGTTCAGGTTCCATGCGGTGGGGCCGCAGGAGACGATGGCAAACTCGCCTTCCTCACCCATGGCCTTTGCCATCTCGTCCATGGTGGTGAACCCGATCTGGTCCTGGAGAGCCTGGTTGACGAACACCTCCCGCACGTCCTGCGCGCCGTCGGTGTCGCTTGTCAGGACGACGATGCCCCTGGCTTTCGCCTTCTTCAGGACGGGCGCGATAGCCGCCGGGTCGTTCGGAGCCACGGCAATGGCGTTGACGCCGCGGGTGATCAGGTTGTCGACGATCTCCGCCTGCTTTGCAACGTCAGCCGTGGTTGGACCGGTGTAGATGAACTCGACCCCCAGGTCCTTGGCAGCCTTGTCCCCTCCGTCCTGCATCGCATTGAAGTATGGAATTCCGATCAGCTTTGGCACGAATGCGATCTTCCACTTTTTCTGTGCCATGGCCGATGGAGCAGCGAGCGTGAAGACCAGTACGAGGGCGACCGGAAAGAAAAGAAATTTCTTCATTCCTCTACCTCCTGCATTACTTGAATTTGCATCGACTTAGTCGCGTTGTCAACCGTCCCCCCGCGTCAGCCAGGCCAGTCAACCGCTATGGGCCGGGCCGCGAGAAGGCCCGTCCCGTTCGCCTTCCTCGACCAGCTCCCCTCGCCACCGGGAGATCGCGCCGAAATCCACCACGCGGGTGAAGCCCAGGTCGTCGAGAGTCTTTTTGGCGATGGCGGAACGCCGCCCCGAGGCACAGTAGACGATCACCAGCGCAGACCGCTCCCCCGTGGCGAGCTTCCCCGCGATGATGGAGACAGGGAAGTTGACGGCGGTGGGGATATGCCCGGAGGCATACTCCTCCGGCGTCCGCACGTCAACGAGAATGTACGGTTCGGACTTCTCTGTGATCAGGCGGGACAATGCATCGGGGTCCGAAAACTGGTTTTCCATTGCACAGGCAGCGACCGCATTCGAACAGAGGGCAGCGGCGATCACGAACAACATGACTCTTTTCATGAGCGGGCTCCTTCCCCCAGGGGCTTTTCTGCGTCTTAGCGCAAAAGCCGCGTTCTATCAATCCCTGTCCCCGGCGCACGTGGCGTTCCCGCTGCGCCGTCGTGAAAGCGACTGAGTGGATGCGGCCGGCCCGCTCCGTGAAACTTCAGAGAGGCTGCTGAGACACATGATTGAGCTGCTGCGCAGCTACAGTCTTTCGGGAGCCTCAGCGGTCCACGCGGCGCGGATGTCTTGATCCCACATTCTAATTTCTTGTTTTCAGATGAGAGATGGCCTCGCATGCTTCGCTTGCCCTCGCTCGCGATCATCTCGATTTTCAGGCAAATGGTCCTAATTCTGGTCCTACGCAAGGAGCACAGCGTGAAAAGCTAAGGCCGCCAACGAACATATGAATCAGCTGCGCCCCTCGGTCATGGGGGGGCACAAGTTCAGACACGCTGATCATTTCTTCGCCCTACCCTTATAGCAGAGCACCCCATCGCGTTCATGCGAATAGCGGCACTTCGCAAACCCGGCCCGTCTTCACGATTGCGTGGCAACATAGGTTTATCACGCGATTGTCAAAAGGTTTCTCTTTCAAATAATCGGCCCCAAAGGGCGCAAATTGACGCGGTGACAAGAAGCCCGGCAACAGGAGCCCGGTCCCTAGCCCACGCGGGGTAAAATCGGTCTATTCTGTTGTGCCGCCCGCCGCGAGCTGACCCCAGTAGTTGTTCCCCCAGGTCCAGACCGTGCCGTCGCTCTTGAGCGCAAGTGTGTGGTAAAGCCCGATCGCGATCGCCGCTACCCCTGAGAGACCCTGCGCCTGCGCCGGTAGGAAACGGTTCGTGGCGGTGCCGTCGCCGAGCTCGCCCTGCCGGTTGTCGCCCCAGCCCCAGACCGTGCCATCATTCTTGAGCACAATTGTGCGGTTGGCGCCTGCCGCGACCGCTACTACCCCGGAGAGACCCTGTACCTGCGCCGGCACGGAGCGAGCGGCGCTGCTGAGGCCAAGCTGACCTTCGCGGATCCACCCCCAGGTCCAGACCGTGCCGTCGCTCTTCAGCGCAACCGTGTGCTCGTATCCAGCCGCGACCGCGACTACCCCGGAAAGACCCTGCACCTGCACTGGAACGGAGCGGTCCGCCGTGGTGCCGTCGCCAAGCTGGCCTAACCGATTCTCCCCCCAGGCCCAGACCGTGCCGTCGCTCTTCAGCGCAACTGTGTGGGAAAAACCTGCCGCGACCGCGACTACCCCGGGGAGACCCTGGACCTGCACTGGCACGGAGCGGTCCGCCGTGGTGCCGTCGCCAAGCTGGCCTAACCGATTCTCCCCCCAGGCCCAGACCGTGCCGTCGCTCTTCAGCGCAACTGTGTGGGAAAAACCTGCCGCGACCGCGACTGCCCCGGGGAGACCCTGCACCTCCACCGGCACGGAGCGGTTCCTCGTGCCGCCGTCACCGAGCTGGCCGTCACGGTTCCACCCCCAGGTCCAGACCGTTCCGTCGATCTTGAGCGCAACCGTGTGATGGCCCCCTGCCACAATCGCCTTTATCCCGGAAAGACCAGGGACGAGGAATGGAAAGGATTGCTGTGTCCAGTTGGCGGCCCCAACTTCCCCGGAACTGTTCAGACCCCAGCAAAAGACCGTGCCGCCAGTCTGCAATACTGCGGAATGGAGGTCACCGGCTGCGATCATGGCTATTCCGGAAAGATCCGGCACCCGGGCCGGCTTGGATCTGACCGAGGTGGTTTCATAGCCCAACTGGCCCTTGTCATTGCCACCCCAGGTCCAGACCGTGCCGTCATTTTTCAGCGCAACGGTGTGGGAAAACCCAGCCGCGATCGCGAGCACTCCTGAGAGACGGCTAAGGCCTCCGTCACCAACCTGGCCATATTCGTTATTCCCCCAGGCCACGACTGTTCCATCGTTCCTCAGCGCAACGGTGTGAGAGTATCCCGCCGCGACTGCTATCACCCTCAAGAGACCCCACACCTGTACCGGCACGGAACGGTTCGCAGTGCTTCCGTCACCAAGCTGGCCCCAGTCATTCTCCCCCCAGGCCCAGACCGTGCCGTCGCTTTTGAGCGCAAGCGTGTGAACGGCGCCTGCCGCGACCCCTGCCACGCGAGAGAGATCTTTGACCTGCACCGGTTTTGAACTGTCCCTTATGGTACCGTCACCAAGTTCGCCATATAAGTTTCGACCCCAGGCCCAGACCGTGCCGTCATTCCTCAGCGCAACGGTGTGGAAAAGCCCAGCCGCGATCGCGGCTACCCCGTAGAGACCCTGCACCTCCGCCGGCGCGTAGCGATTCGCGGTGCTTCCGTCACCAAGCTGGCCATGATCGTTCTCCCCCCAGGCCCAGACCGTCCCGTCGTTCTTGAGAGCAAGGGTGCAATAGTCCCCCGCCGCAATCGCCGTTACCCCCGAGAGATTCGTGACCTGAACCGGCTTGAAGTGCGCCTGGGTGGTGCCGTCACCTGGCAGGCGCAGGAGATCCAAACCCCAGGACCAGACTGTCCCGTCGCTCTTGAGCGCAACCGTGTGGGCTCCTTCGGCGGCAATCGCCGTAACCCCTGTGAGCCCGGGAACTTGCGTTGGTGTTGGGCGGTTCGTCGAGTTGCCGTCACCTATCTGACCAGACGTGTTGTCCCCCCATGCCCACACCGTGCCGTCATTCTTCAATACTACGGTATGCCAAGAGCCCGCCGCGACCGCCGCCACTCCTGAGAGACCTGTGACCTGGTGCGGTCTGTGGTGTTCAACCGATTCCGTCGCCGCGAAGCCGGCGTTGATTCCAACCCCAAAACGATGAGGCGGCCGATCGAGCACGAGCTCAATGTCCTCGCTCATGGCAGATCGATCCATCCGAGCCTCAAGACGCGTCAGGTATATCCCGGCGCCTTCCGGGAAGGGGTTTTTCATCAGCCTGCCAGCGACCTTATGAGAGTCGGGTTCCTGGTAAGGCCCCTTCCACAGAACGGCCAATCCCCGACCGTCGCTCCCCGCGGTCTCCCGAATGCAGCCTTCCACGTATTTTTCGACATCCACCGATCCGGGCACTACTCTCTTGAACTCTATAGGCGTTGTCTCACGATTCAACGAAGAGACCGTGCTCTCGGCGATCACATACAGAGTGATCCTCGCAGCATTGACAGTGCTAACCGAAGAGATACGCAGCGGGAAAATGAGGCGGTCATGGCGGTATCTGATCGTGAACGGCGGGAGAAGCTCATTCTCGTAGTATCGCTTCTCGCTTGGCTTCAGTTTGACCGCGACAAAGTTCCAATCCCCGTGGATATAGCCATCGAGGACCTCCTGAGCCGCAGGATTGATTTGATAGCCGTTTTCCTTCATCCAGCTCAGAAGAGCCAATGCGTCCGTCGCTCCGAGAATGCTCACCTCGTAATGTTTTAGGGTCACGCTATCGTGGGGTCTGACCCCGCCAGAACTCACCTTTGTTTCAGCGGCACCTTTGTTGTGAACCAGGATGCCCGCCTTGTGAACCGCGTAATTGTGATGGCCTTCGACTTCAAGATTGAACACCTCGACCCTCTCCTGCCGACTCGAAAGGCCTGTGACGATAAGCCCCTTGCCGCTTATCTCCTTCAGCACGTCACCTTCTCTTAGGTCGCGGGCTTCCACCCATCGCCCAAGCACCCCCATCCTTTGTTCTTCTTTCGGGACGTCTCGCGGGGCGGGACGGCTATCGAGTCGGTCTCCGCGGAGGACACAGAAGGGGTGGTTCACGGTGGCACGGATCGAGATTTGACCCACCCGGAGGGTGATCATGTCACCCTCGTACTGGATCGACAGGCGCCTGAGGACCCTCGCGAGGGTCCACTTTCCGGTCGCTATGTCGCACCCTTGGACCCGTGTCCCAGCCCCGATGCTTTCGATGGCCCGAGGTCCGTCCGCCGTGAGCACCTCGGTTCCGACAGGGAAGCATCCGCCAGAAAAGGTGCGGACTACGGGCGTCGTGTGCTGATCGAGGAACTTGAACGCGGCTTCCCCGCTCTCGACAGCTTCTGTCACATCCTCGACGGCGGGAGGGACCGGTGTGGGAATGATCCAGCCGAAGTCTTCGCCCCCGCCGGTGTATCCCGTGGAGAAGGTCATGCTGATCTCGCTGCCATTCTTGATGATGATCGCCCGCTGGTCGGCGCTCACAGCCACTGACCGTGGGCTGAAGTACCCACCATCCCCCGAGGCCCGGGGGGTGGGAAGCAAGGCCAGACCAACGACCATCAATCCGATCCATTTTCCATTTTTCACATTTCGTTTTCCTCGACGCAGAAGATTAATCATATCACAGATCGCCAATCCGAAGGCGCAGGAACTCGCCCACGGTAGGTGCCGCGCCGCTAAGCCCGCCGAGGAGGACAAGGATCACAACGGGCGAGCCCCCGGAATATTTACGGCACCGTCGTGACCGGGAACGATAGGGATTAGGAGGTGGGTGTCAGGCTGGGTTGACCCGATTACTTTGCGTCGACAGCAACTGCAATGAATTGGCGAAATCCATGTTTAGGATTCGCAAGGTAGAGGCTATCCTGACCGGGGCGGGGTGTAAGTCTTTGCTGCAGCCCGCGCTCTATGCGCCCCGGCCTGTCCCCTCAAATGAGGGCTTGTGTATTGAGCCGCCCCGGACTCGAACCGGGGACCCACAGCTTAGAAGGCGCTCTGAAGCATTTTCTCAGCGTCGCTCGTGTTCGTCCACCCTCGCTCATGTTCATGTATCGAAAGGAGATAGCCTCGCAGGCTTCGCTTGCCCTCGCTCGCGCTCGGCTCGCTTTTTCAGGCAATTGGTCCTAAATATGGTCCCACGCAAGGAGCCACAGGGAGAAAAGCTGAGGGCCGCCAACGAACACATGAATCAGCTGCGCCCCTCGGTCATGAGGGGGCACAAGTTCAGACACGCTGATCATTTCTTCGCCCTACCCTTATAGCAAAGCGAGCACCCCATCGCGTTCCTGCGAATAGCGGCACTTCGCAAACCCGCCTCATTTTCACGATTCGCGTGGCAATGCGAGTTTATCACGCGTATGAGTCAAGGGGAGGAGGGAGTTTCTGACCCAGAAAGGCCGTTGGCATGAGCAGTCGCGCTGCAAGGAGTTGGTCAATATCGGAAATGGCCATTGTGACCTACAGTGTGAGCAGTTCTCTGAGGCCGCGCATGAGTGAGCGCTGCCAAGAGCGCTTTGCCGTCTTTCCCGCGGACGATGCACAGCAGGCGGGTGGTCTATTACTACATGACTCGCGATGAGGATGGCACAGGGGGTTCGTGTGAAGCCGGTGAAGTATCACCGGGAAGAAGAGAACGGGAAAGGTCGCCCTCAACCCTTCCCGTTCGTCTTCCCACATTCTCTATGTCACTTTTCAAGGAGGCCTATCAAGCCCCTTTGCGATCGAGTCGCGCATTCAAGGCTCTTAGAACCTCTTTACGCGGAACACTCCGTCCGTGATGGAGTGCGGCGCAAGCGTGCCCTTCTCAAGGACGATGGCGGAGAAAGTACCTTCGATGAAGCCTCCGACTCCTCCCGCCGTTGTCAGGACCACAGTGGCGCTGCCGAAGTTCCCGCTCTTGTCGTAGACGGAGTAGCTGAAATCCGGCGACGCGTATTTGACGTCGTGAATCTCGTGGACCCCGTCCGAGAAGGTGTATGTCCCGGCAGGCGGAGGCTGAGTGCCCGGTTCGCCTATCAGGGTAATCTCTAACTGGGTGGCGTTATCGCTCATGAGTTCCCTGGGCAGCCCTACTTGAAGTGCAATGATGTGCGTTCTATCGTACACGTGGCCGTCGTGCTCCCAACCAGTCTCCGGGCCTGCCAGCGGAACATTTCCGAACTCCAAAATGCCTTCTGTGAACTTGAC
Organism: uncultured Spirochaetota bacterium; assembly: GCA_963820435.1. Lineage (GTDB taxonomy): Bacteria > Spirochaetota > Spirochaetia > SZUA-6 > Fen-1364 > Fen-1364. The sequence goes on from CAWGAC010000020.1 coordinate 49,540, forward strand.
CGGGGTGCCGTCGAACTTGAACGAAGCGAAGTACTCCGACTCCTTTCCTATCTGAAAGCTTGCCGTAGCGCTGCCGGCGCGCATCCCGTCCGCCGTGAAGGCCGTCACGTCCAGCCGATAGTACCCCGTATTGAGATCGCTCCCAAAAGTATAGCTCGGCCCTGTTGCCTGGCACACGCCGTTCAGGTACCACACGTAGAGCACATTCGCCGTTCCATCGCTCACCGACGCAGTTGCCGTCACACTCGTCCCTACTGCAACCGTGGAGGGCACCCCGCTGATGCTCACCGGTATGGGATTCGCCAGCGCCGGGGTGATGTTCACCACAAGCGTGCCCCTGTTGACATGTGAGAAGTCATAGGCGCCCGATGTGATCTGCCCTGAGACGATCCGCACCACCTCCACCGCGCCCATGACAGGGAAGTTGTTCTCCATCAATTGCAGCGTCAGGGTGTAGTAGCCCGCCGCTATCGTGGAGCTGGAATAGCTGGCCTGGTTGCCCGAGACCGCAAAGTCCAGGCTTGGAGCCGAACCGCTGGGGGCAGCGGATAGGCCTGAGAGAGGCCTGGATCGAGGGGTTCTGCAGGGAGGCCGTCCAGGTCACCGATAGATTCAAGTCCCCTGTTCCGCCCAGGGGTGTGACGGTGATGGCCAAGGTGGTGTTCTGCCCCGGGCTGACGGTGGCGATAGCCTGCCCCTGGCCGATGACGGTGCCGTCTGGTGTTCAGCGCATTCACCGTGACGGTCCAGGTCCCGAAGGGCAGTTCCTCCACGGTCACCGGATCTCCGCTGGTCGACCGGGAGAATGTCGCACCGTTGGGGCCGTCGCCGATGACGGTGTAGCTTGCCGCATCCATGCTGATGGGTGGCAGCAGGGTCCTGGCGTTGATGTTGTTCTTGATCGATACGGTCAGCGATGCGCTCTTGACCGACGCCACTGGGTTGGGGCAGCCGGCCAGCAGCACGACAAGCGACGCTGCAACGCAGACGGCTAATAGTGAGAGACGTCCTGGTTTTCATAATTCCTCCTCACTGCTACGGAGGACGGAGCGACGTTCAAGATTGGCCGATCCGCCATTGAGCAGCAACTTCTCCAATCGTCCTGAGATGGCTCAGAAAAGGATCCGACACATGCCAAGGGCTCACGGTCCTCTTGTTGTCGAATGAATGTATTGGCCAGTTTAAGATCCGACACACGTCATAGAATTGTGAATCAATCCAAGAGCACCTGACTTGAGTAGCCTGTTCATAGTCTGTTTTCCTTCAACTTTCCGTTCAACCTTTCGCCTGTAGCTCGATGACTCTCGCTTGGATCATGCAAAGGGGATGCCAAGAAGAGCGGGCAGTGCTTATTCCTTTTAATGAAATGACTTATTGCTCTTTGCGGGCACGAGATAACATCTCCACCCCTGCAACGTACGTTGCTCTTCTCAACCTGGGTTGCAGGGGGAGAGAGAATAGACAATAAAGTATTTTGTCGAATCCAGTTGAGTCAGAGCCGTCCAGATGCCGTTCTTCCAGCAGCCGGGTATCGCGGATAGACCTGACTGTCAATGCTTATTAATTTCTTACATTACAATAAATTATATATGATCCGCCCCGGACTCGAACCGGGGACCCACAGCTTAAAAATCGTTTCGAGCCATTTTCTCCCCTTCGCTCACCTTCGCCTACCCTGGGCTATGTTCACGCGCTGAAAAGAGATAGCCTCGCAGGCTTCGCTTGCTCTCGCTTGCGCTCGGCTCGCTTTTCAGGGCAATTGGTCCTAAATGTGGTCCTACGAGAGAGGCCGAAATCTAAGGTCCGTGTGCTATAGGTATTCTGGTATTGACATGTGACTTGGCGAGCATACACTGAAGCTAAAATGTGCTGACACGCCTTGGCGAAGTCTCTCGTGAAGTGAGGTGACTTCGGTGTCGGACTCTCGATCTTGTATTGCCCAACCCTTAAAGCATCGACACCACGTCCTTCCGAAAGATCGCGGCCCACCTCCTAATCTCGATGGAGTGCGAATGCACCGGGACTTCAAGCACTGTCAAGCAGATTATGTAGGAGAGAAAAATGAGAAAGAATTCTAAGTTTCTTTTCAAAATTCTTCCATTAGCGTTTATGTAGCGTTTATGAGCGCCCTGACTGTTCTCTCTCTCGCCGGATGCCCACCCCCCCACGAGACTCCCGAATTCGTCGGTACGTGGTTTGGACAGTTCCCGCAAACTGGGACGGCCACCGTTACGTTTACTGAGACAACGTGTACAATATTTACTACCGGCAATTTCCCTGATACTGAGACCGACACTGGAACGATTACATTCGACACATCTCTGAAGCACATCCAATGCGTAGTCGCAACAGTCACACGTACGGGCGGCGGAACGTCGACGACAGCGCCGGGAGATACATTCTACATGTTGTACTCTCTCAGCGGCACTACTCTAACGATGGCGTCGAGCAAAACAGGGTACCCCGTTGACCTCAGCGGCGGGATGGCGATGACCAAGCAGTAGGGACGGCGACAGCCACAGGAGACGGACTCGCCTTTCTGAGCCGGGTTGCGACCAGGAGGAGAATAAGGAGTTGCCGAGGTAAGGCAGCGTACGGCTTGCGGCCCTTCCAGGTTCCGGGCCGGAACTGGGCAGGGGATAATCAACTACTGCGCCCACACCGGCGGGCCGTGCTCCTGTCTCTTGTAAAAAGAGGAAGCGGTGGCCCGGAACCCCCGCACCGCTTCCAAATGCTCCAAATAACTTAAATTGAGCCGCCCCGGACTCGAACCGGGGACCCACAGCTTAAAAGGCTGATGCTCTGCCAACTGAGCTAGCGGCCCGTTTCACGCGCGAGTACAATAACTGGTCGGTTTTTTTTTGTCAATTCGAAGCGGCGTGCGGGGCCGGTGCTTCAGTACCTGCTACCAGCGTATGGCAACATCCAGTGTCGCGCCTGCCCGTGGTCTGTCCCCGAGGTGCGCGCCAAGCTCCTGAGTAAAGAGGGCGAAATTCAAATCCAGGACGAGCAGCTTCACACCGGCCCCGAATGTCAGATAGCCCTGGTTGAGCCCGGTGCGCAGAGCAAACATGTTGAGCAGCTTGAGCTCCGCGCCGCCGTGAAGATCATACCAGATCGAGTGGCTGCCCCCCAGGACCCCGCCGAGGTCTTGCAGGTCGACGCTGAGTGAAGGGTCGACCCAATACTTGAGCGTCCCCAGGTCGGGATGCACGGCAACCCCGATCCCGACATTCATGGGAATCACATACTGGTCCGCCGTCACCGATGTGCCGCCTGGGAACCTCAGCGAAGAGCCGAATGTGCTGGAAAAGGTCCCGAAGGTGTTCTCATTGTACTTTGAACTGCGTGCCGCCCAGATCACGCACGGAAAGCCCGAACGTGAACCAGCCAAGCTCCGCAATAGCGCCCAGATCAATTCCGATCCCCACTCCGTAGAGCGCATCCGCGCTGTTGAGCGGTGAAAGAAGGTCCTGACCATCGGCAATGGCAGTCAGCATCCCGAGGGCGACGCTGTTCGAGATGGGTGCGTGGACCCTGATCATGGGGCGGATATCTCCCCCCACATGGAGCTTGAACCCCAGGACGTCGAAGGGAACCGACAGGCCGCCGATGAAGCCGATGGTGGCGGTCAGGTCACCGCTCGCTCCCAGAAGGGTGGATCCGTACAGTGTGGAATCCTCGATGATCATCATACCAAGACCCAGCCCGTTTCCCACATAGCCAATACCGGCAGACATTCCTATCCCGAACCCTCCTGAGGTGACCTGGTTGTTCAGGAAGCTCAAGGTAGAAGATGAAGAGCCGGTTCCTGCCATGAACTTCTGGCCCAACCCGATCAGCTCATCCGGACGTGAGTACGCCCACGTGGTGGCTGAGAGAAGGGTGAAGGAACCTCCGCTGCGGGAGAAACCTGCCGGATTGTAGAAGAAGGAATCATAGCCGTGCGCGTCCGCGATGAACGACCCTCCCCTTCCCATCACCTGGGGACTCATGGGAAGGAAAGGAATTTCCGCGATGGTATCCGCGAAAGCAAGGCCGCCGCACAGAAGGGTGATCAGCGCACCGATGAAAAGTATTTTCCTCATAGGTGCTTCATCACTTGGGATGGGGCGCGCCGGCCGCGTCGAAGATATTCGTCAGCGGCGGATTGAGCGGGTTGAAGGGGTCCGCCACGCTGACGCCCGAGATCTGGTTGGTCGGATCATTGTTGACGAGAAGATACATCTCGTGGATGGCATCCGCCGTTGTCGGTACCACCGAAGGGGTGATTGCGTTCACCACCGCCTGCATGAGATACGCGACGGCCGCCTTCTGGGCAACATCTCCCATCGTCATACCAGGTGGAACACTGTAGGGAGGAGTTTCCGACCCCAGCGCCTGGTAAGCCTTGTTCGCCTGAAGTAATCCAACCATCATCGCCGTAAAGCCCGTCTCATTCCCCGCGACATCAGCGGGGATGATGGAGGAAATGAGGGAGGAGATGTTGCCCGTCTGGGTTGACGTCATGACCGCGGCCACGATGTTGTTCACGAGCTCGTCCCCGGACGTGGTCTTGAGATAGAGGTCGCCGTAGAGCATCGCGGCAGACTCCTTGTCCGGAGTGTCCAGGGGCCCCGTCGTGACCTGGTAGGTCGTTTCAAGGTAAGACTCGAGCGCCCGCGTGGTTGTCGGATCCGCCTTGAGTTGGGCCACGACCGCGGGTGAGCCAAGGTCGCTCGCCAGCTTGGCGAGCCCGCCGCTTCCCCCTGATAGTCGCTCAGCTTCGGCGCGGAAGGTTCATCGAGCGACTTAAATGCATTGAAGCCAAAGAACGCCGAGCATCCCGCCAGAAGAAAGAGCGGGATCACCAGGAGCGCCGTGGCTTTCATTCTCGACAACCGATACCTCCGTCTCAGGGTATGCACACGCGGGACTTTCTTGGAGTGCTCTCATCAAATTATAGCGCAGAAAGAACCTGAAAACCATCGAATGTCAATCGAACCCGAGGAAGCGGCCGCTGCATTTCCCTGATTCCGATGTAATCCGTGCCCTCGCAATCCTGCCCTCGGCCGCATCAGCGGCAGGGACGCCGCCCACATCTACTTTTAAATAGTTCCCTGAGACGCCCCACGCTCTTGTGCCCTCGCCGCCCTCCAGAAGCACCTCCACGTCCCTGCCGACCCACGAACGCGCGTAGGACGACGAAGACAGGCGGCCCATCGCACGAAGCACACGTGCTCGCTGATGTCTCGTGCGCTCCGGCACCGCCGGCCTCAGGCCGGACGCGGCCGTGCCTGGCCTTGGTGAAAAAGGAAAAACGTGCAGGGCTGCGAACGACAGCTCTTCTGCCAGGCCCCGTGTCTCCGCGAACTCGGCGTCAGTCTCGCCCGGGAAACCTGTGATGATGTCCGCGGCGATGTATGGATCCTCTTTCGTGTCACGGAGAAGGGCCACCGCCTCACGAATTCTGCCCGGTCAAAGAGCGCCGCCTCATCCTGCCCAGAACGCTGTCCGAACCGGACTGTGCGGGAATGTGGAAATGGGGGCAGATCCGCTTATGGGCAATCACTTCTCCCAGAGCCTCGGTGATGCATTCCGGCTCCAAAGAGGAGAGCCGGAAACGGATGCGCTGGGTTGCTTCCAGGAGCACCTGCAGCAGCCGGTGCAGCACGATGCCTTCCGAGCTGTAGGATGCGATATTGACACCCGTGATGACGACCTCACGGTACCCCAGCTCCTCGAGCTCCACGCCCCTTCGCACCGCTTCCGCGGGGTTGAGGCTTACCGAGGGACCTCGCGCCAACGGCACGCGGCAATAGGAGCATCGTGAATCGCAGCCGTCCTGCACTTTGAGATAGGCCCGGGTGCGAAAGTTGTGCGCGCTCGCGGTGAGACAGAAAATGTCACGGGGTACCGTGACCGGTGAAAAAATGTCACGGGGTACCGTGACGCCCTCACGATCCGCAGTAACTGCGGGACGGCCGAGAATCATCGGCAAATCGAGGAGGCTCGCCTTTTGCGATTGCGGTATCACGAGGACATTTTCCCCGAGTGATGACAGGGCGCCCGCATCCAGCTCTGCCGAGCAGCCTGTCACAATAAGCAGGGCGTGTGGCCGGCTGCGCGCAAGGCTGCGGATGAGGGCGCGGGCCTTGTGGTCCGCTCGGCAGGTGACGGTACAGGTGTTGACCACGTAGGCGTCAGCTTCCTGTTCGAACGGGACGACCGAGAGGCCCTGGTTCTTGAATGAGGAGGCAAGCGCTTCGGTTTCGAACTGGTTCAGCTTGCACCCGAAGGTATGAAACCCGACCCTGCAACGCCGCGGCCACGGTACCGTCAGCGGTACTCCGTGGCGGCCCAAATGCCATGGAGTACCGTGGCTGCATTCGGGCGATCATCCCACGACATGTAGCGCGGCCGGTGACACTCAACCGCCTCTGAGCTTCTTGTCCACGTTGTCCTTGCCCCGCTGAGCATCGCCGAGGCCGGGGTCCAGCTTGAGCGCGCGCGCATATGCATCGGAGGCCCATTTCAGGTCGTTTGCCAGCTCTCGTGCATACCCGAGCCGGGCCCACCACAATGCGTTGTTCTGCTCGTAATAGACGGCGGTCGAGATGGCGATGTCGGCGTTCTGGTACTCCTTCAGGCGGATGTAACATTCCCCCATGAGCCAGTACACGCGCGCGATCCGGTCTCCGTTGGGGCGATCCAGCACGTATTTCTTCAAATTCTTGAGCGCATCATCGATCTTGCCCAGAAAAACGTCGGCTTCCCCGATGATCTGCTCGACACGGGGATCGTTGGGGTTGATGACGGCGGCTTTGCGCGCGATGTCCAGCGCATCCTGGTACTGCTGGAGCCTGAGGTAGCTCCACCCCATCACCACGTGAGAATCGATATTGTTCGGTGATACGGCCAGCTCCTGCTGGCACACCTTGACCGCGTCTGCGAATCTGTTCGCGCGATACAGCTCCAGGGCGTCGGGCTTGTCCTGGGAGAACAGGGGAGCTGTCGCCAGAATCGCCATAAGGAGCGCGACGACGGCGAGGCGAGGTTTCATTTCTGGGGCCCCCCCTGGCCGGAAGGCGAACCGGGGGGCTTCTGTTGAGGGGCGTGCTGGTTCCCCGGCTGCGGCAAGGGAAGGGTCTGCTGGCTTCCCCCCTGCCCTGCCGCCGCTCCCCCTTGTTGATTGCCTTGTTTCTGCGGGTGTTGCTGCTGTTGAGGCTGCTGCCCGGGCAGGGGCGCCTGCCTGGTGCGCCGCGGCGGGCTGCGGCTGCGGCGCATCTCTCCTCACCCCGCCCATGTTGCAATAGCCGTTGAATTTGCATCCGCTTTCGACAACGAAGTCAGGCGTGGTTATGTCTCCCTCCACCTGCGCCGTGGAGAACAACTCCACGCGGGAGTGTCCGACGATGTCCCCCCTGTGCTTGCCCCGCGAGGATACGATATCGGCCTCGGTCTTGGCTTCCACGTACGCCTTCTCGCCGATGTACAGGGAGCTCGTCGACTTGATCTCGCCTTTGAACTTTCCCTTGATCATGAGGGGCTTTTTGAACGTGAGGTGCCCCTCGAAATCGATGTCTTCCGCGAGGATGGTATCAATCTCGTGCTCGTCCATATCTTTGATGTGTACTTCAGCCATAGGCCTCTCCGTGGTGTGAGCTGGTCGTGCTACGGGCGGGCTTTCGGCGTCCCTGCCTCGCCCGCCCCTTCGGCGTCCCTGCCTACGTTACCTACGCCTGCCCGGCATGTCAACCATCGATCGCCAGCATGATCGAGCGGAGAGATTTCTCCAGCCGGGCGCGCATTTCGCGGGTATGCGGATTGTATCGCTGAAGGTCGAGAAAGAGCTGCCAGGGGTCGTTGCATGTCTGCTCGACTATTTCCAGAAGCTTGTTGTAGCCCACTGTGGCGATGGGGGATTGGCGCACTCCCAGATCAGAGAGCACCCTTCCAATGTAATGCGCGATTCCCTGGGTAAAGGCCGCTTCCCGGTCGTGCTCATCTGACGACATGACGGACACTGCCAACCCCATGGAGGCGAAAAACTCGCGCCATTTCTCGAGCTCGCGCCCGGCGACGCGCGCGGGACACAAGATCATCGGGAGCCCCGCCACACTTTCACGGGCTGAATCCGGGCCGAACATCGGATGGGTGCCCAGGATCGAGGCAGTGGCGGGCAGCATGCGTTCCATGAGACCCAACGGATGAGTCTTCACCGAGCAGGTATCCATCACGAGCGCCCCCGGGGAAAGCCGACCGCGCGTGCGTCCCAGGACGTCTTCCATGGCGGAAATCGCGACGCAGAGGAATATCACCGGTTGAGAAAGAAGCTCCGCCTCCCCCACCCTCCGTGTACCGGGCGGAGTGGCCCTTTCAGGAGATCGGGAGTAGACACAGACGGGAACCGAGCGCGCGAGCAGCTCCGCCCAGAAATAGCCGAACCTTCCCAGGCCGTAAACGCCGATTGTCATGAGCGCGATTATTGCAGTTTTCATGGAAAAAGCTATACTTGCTCTCCCGGGGGATTTCTCGCATTCCCGGAAAGGAGCCGTCAGATGAACTTCATAGAAGAGATGCGCGCAAAGGCAAAATCCGATCCGAGGAAACTTGTGCTGCCCGAGGGATACGAGGGGCGTACGCTGAAGGCGGGCCGGATCATTCTCGACGAGGGCCTTGCAAGCGAGGTAACCCTCCTGGGATCAGTCCCCCAGATCGAAGCTGAGGCGAAGAAACAGGGTGTCAGCCTCAAGGGTCTTCACGTGGAGGAGCCCGCGGCTTCGCCGCTTCGCAAAGAGTACGTGGACGACTATTTTGAGCTGCGCAAAGGCAAAGGGATCAGCCACGAGGAGGCGGAGAAGGTCTTCATGGGAGACACCCAGCATTGGGGAGCCATGATGATGCGCAGGGGACGTGCGGATGCGATGGTCTCGGGAGCGGACAGTGAAACCGCCAAGGTGCTGCGCGCGGCCCTCACCATCGTCAAGACGGCTCCGGGAATCAAGACGGCGTCCTCCTGCTTTGTCATGTACCTTGCGGGCACGAAGTGGGGCGTTGATGGTCACATGATTTTCGCGGATTGCGCGGTAGTTCCTGATCCGACTCCTGAACAGCTCGCCGACATCGCACTTTCCTCGGCGGAGTCCTGCCGCGTGTTCCTCAAGGCGGAGCCCCTGGTCGCGATGCTTTCCTTCTCAACCAAAGGCAGCGCCAGCTCATCCGCTCGTGGACAAGGTGGCGAGCGCAGTGAAAATGCTGCATGAGAAAAACCCGAAGCTCCTTGTCGACGGGGAGATGCAGGCGGACGCGGCGCTCGTTGCCAGCGTCGCCGCGAAGAAGGCTCCCGGCTCGCCTGTCGCGGGCAAGGCAAACACGCTGATATTTCCCGACCTGCAGTCCGGGAACATCGGGTACAAGCTCGTGCAGCGGTTCGCACACGCCGAGGCATACGGGCCTTTCCTGCAGGGCTTTGCCAAGCCCGTGAGCGATCTTTCCCGCGGGTGCTCCGTGGAGGATGTCGTGAACACCTCCGTGGTCACCCTGGTGCAGTCGCAGAAGAAATAACATGAGAATCGCCATCGTCGGATACGGAAGCATGGGCCGCGAGGTGGAGAAAGTCCTTCTTGAGCGGAAGCACGAGGTGACGGCGCGGGTGGATCCGGCCCAGGCGGCGGCGGACGGAACACACCTGACAGAGGAGATCGCCCGGCGAAGCGACATGGCAATCGAGTTCTCGCACGCGGATGCAGTGCTGGAGAACGCGCGGGCCTATCGCACGGTTCGGGCTCAGCGCGGTCAGCGGGACAACGGGCTGGTATGCGAAGCTGGAGGAGCTTCGCGCCATCATCGGCGCATCGAAGATCGGCTACCTGTACGGCAGCAATTTCTCCATCGGCGCGCACCTTTTCTTCGCGCTGGTGGCGGCTGCAACCGAGCTTGCAAACCCCTGCCCCGAGTACGACATCATGGGCTGGGAGGTGCACCACAAGCGCAAGAAGGACTCGCCGTCGGGCACCGCCCTGACCATCGCCCGGATCATCACGGGCCAGAGCGAGCGGAAGAAAAAGGTGGTGACGGAGAAGCTCGACCGGGCTCCGGCGGCGGATGAGCTTCACTTCGCCTCAGTCCGCGGCGGGGAAATCCCCGGCACGCACACCGTGCTCCTGGATTCCGCCTTCGACACGATCGAGCTCACCCATCGCGCCCGGACCAGGGGCGGGTTCGCCCTCGGCGCGGTGCGCGCGGCAGAATGGCTGTCGGGGAAGCACGGCGTTTTCGAGGTGAATGATTTCATCCAGAGCCTGCTGCAGAGGAGACAATCATGAAACTCGACGGGTTATACACGGCTCTCGTCACGCCGATGACCGCGGACGGAAAGGTGGACGAGAAGGCTCTTCGGAGGCTCGTGGATTTCCAGGTGGAAGGCGGCGTCCACGGCCTGGTGCCCGTGGGCACGACAGGAGAGAGCCCGACCCTGGACGGAGCGGAGTGCAAGCGGGTCATCCAGATCGTGGTCGAACAGGCGAGGGGACGCGTTCCCGTCATTGCAGGGGCGGGGTCGAATTCCACGAGCGAGGCCATCGAGTATGCCCGGGACGCAAAAGAGGTCGGGGCGGCCGCGACCCTGCAGGTGGCCCCTTACTACAACAAGCCGACAAATGCGGGCTTCCTCGCGCATTTCCGCGCCATCGCGGACGCGGTGGACCTTCCGCTGGTCGTGTACAACATTGCGGGCCGCACCGGCAAGAATATCGACAACCCCACGATGCTGGAGCTGGCGAAGCACAGGAACATCACGGCGGTAAAGGAGGCAAGCGGCGACATCGGACAGGTGATGGACCTGATCGCCCATAAGCCTGCAGGATTTACCGTGCTTTCAGGGGACGACAACCTCGTGTTCCCCATCATGGCGCTGGGCGGCCGGGGGGTGATATCCGTCGTCAGCAACCTCGTGCCGGACCGCATGGCGAAATTCGTCAACGCGGCGCTCCAGGGCGACTGGGACGGTGCGAGGAAAATGCACTACGAGCTCCTCCCGCTCTTCAAGGCCATGTTCATTGAAACCAATCCGATCCCGATAAAGGCGGCGATGGCAATGAAGGGGATGATGGCGGAGATCTACCGGCTTCCGATGTGTCCCCTGGCGCCGAAAAACAGAGAGTCTCTCCAGGCAACGCTCAAGGAGCTGAAAGTCCTGTAAGCGCTCGGGCCAGACTGAGGAAGATCTCGGGAGAGAGCTGCTCGGCCCTCTTGCCGAGGTCGATCCCCTCCCCTTCCAGCGCCGCCTTCACCGCCACCGCGGATACATCAGGTCCCAGCCTTCCCGAGCCCAGGTTGTTGCGGATGGTTTTCCTTCGCGAGGAGAACAGGCCCCGACAGAGCGCAGAGAGCACCCGCAGGGTGCGGCTGTCCGGAGCATCATTCCTCGGCCTCATTTCCACAATTGAAGAGACCACCTCAGGCACCGGATAGAAGCTGCCCGGGCTGCAGGTCACCCCGGCTGATCACATGGAAGCAGGACTGGCACAGAACAGAAAAAGATGAGTAGCTCTTGGTTCCCGGGCCGGATGCCATGCGCTCGGCGAGCTCGCGCTGCACAGTCACCACACAGACCCGCGGCCGCAGGCCTCCCTCGATGAGGTCCCCTATCATGAGCGAGGCTGTGCGGTAGGGCAGATTGCCCAGCAGGCGGTCAGGCGGCCCGTAGTCCGAGACCGCGTTCCTCCAGCTCTCCAGGAAATCCCCCGGCACCAGCTTGAACGATGGCGTGCCGCCGAAAGTCTCCAGGAGGAATCGGCACAAGCCGCGGTCCACCTCGAACGCCAGAACACGGACGGCCCGCCCCAGAAGCAGGCCCGTCATGGAGCCGAGTCCCGGGCCGATTTCCCAGACTGTCTCGTTTTCCTGGAGCTCCAGCAAAGATACGAGGCGCTGCCGCGCACCCCTGTTGACGAGAAAATTCTGACCCCAACGCTTTTTCAGCGCGAGTCCCCGCTCTTCCAGCACCGCACGGATCTCCGCGGGGGAATCGGGATTCACGCGAGGATCACCGGCGCGGCCCGCCGTCTTGCAGGCAGGAATCCGCCCAGGAATGCCATCACCACGATGGATGCTCCCAGGACCCAGGGCACAAGCGCGGGCGTGACCGTGATGCCCGGCAGGCGCGCCAACGCTTCTGCGCTCCATTCGATGGCACTGTACAGAATCGAAAAGATGCGCGCGCATATGTCGTGCAGGAGCTGCCACGGAACGAGGTACAGCGGCAGCCACGCGAGCCCCGCCCAGAGAAAAGCAGTTGTCAAGGGCACCAGGATCAGGCTCGCGACCAGGCCCGAAGGATAGTAGCTGCCGAATGTCGCTGCCACGAGAGGCAGGGTGGCGATCTGCGCGCCAACCGACATGGCCAGCATTGCGAGCACGAATCGTGGGAGCCTGCCCTCGAGAGGCCGCCGCACGATGGGGCCCAATGCCAGGATGCCGGCCAGGGCGAGAAATGAGAGCTGGAATGAAAGGGAGAACGCCTGGAAGGGATCGATACACACAATCGCAATCCCGGAAATGGAGAGAAGGTTGAGCGGCTCCGCGTCGCGGTCCAGAAGGAGCGCTCCCCCACCCACCAGGATCATCACCGTGGCGCGCAGGAGCGAGGGAAAGAAGCCTGCAAGAAACTGGTAGAACAAAAGCACGAGGGTTGCCAGAAGGAATTTCAGGCCGGGCCTCCGGATGAATCCCAGGACGCCGGCGATGAGGCCGTAGATCACGGTCACGTGGAGTCCGGAGAGCGCCAGGATGTGCAGGCTTCCCGTGCGCCGAAATCCCTCGTAAAGCCGCTGCGGCACGTCTTCCCTGCTTCCGATCAGGAGCGCCTGGAGGAGGGCGGAAGCCGGATAGCCGGCTCGATCCAGGGCCCGATTCAGCTCCGTCCGCAGGCGAGCCCTGATTTGCCATATTCTCGAGGAAAACCCGGCCTCTCGAACATCCTTTCTGGCCGCGCGCGCCGCAAAAGCCTCGGGACCCGTCCCCTGGAATGGGGAGAGCCGTGCATGAAACGAGAGCTCCTGGCCCAGGAAAAACCTGTAGTCGCCGGCAAGAATGACGAGCACGTTTCCGTGCGCAGCACCTCGAAGCCCCTTCTGGACGGAGGACGCCTGTCGGACTGCGACGCGCAGCACTGTCTCGCCCTTTTGGGAAAGACTGCTGTCCTGTGACAGGGAACCGCTGAAATCAGATACCTCGCCGGCGGGAACAGGGAAAAATGAAGAGTCGCTCGTGCCCGACATCCGCCTGAGGGAAACCGCGCCCATAAGAAGACCTGCAGCGATGAAAAGCGCGAAGAGCCCGCGCGCCGGAGTCGGGAGGCTTCGGTCCGCATGAGCACGCTTCCCGCGGCCGCCGCCACTGTGCACGGGGCAAGCAGCGCCCCCCACCTCGAAGACAGTATGGGGCGCGAGAGACAGCAGGCCAGGAGAACAGAGAACAGGACGAGCGCAGGGGTGAGGTGCCTGCGAATCATGCACCAGAAGGCCGGCGATGCTCCGCCGGCTCTACCATTTCAGCTTGTCGAGAGCCGCGCGGGCCGCTTTCTTCACCGCGCCGGTGTAATTCAAATACTGCGTGTACATCAGGTCGTCAAACGCCACCTTGTCCGCGAGAGCCCCCAGGTTCTGCAGAATGGCCGTCACGACCAGGTCGTCATACGCCTTGCCTTTTTCAGTGTAAGAATTGACGATCACCAGGTACTGGGTGAGCCGCACTGCGGCCTCATGGGAGCTCATGGCGCCCAGGTCTCCTATAGCGTTCAGCAGGTGGTTGCGGTCCGAGAGGCCCTTGTCGAACTCGCCGATGGTCGTATCCAGGTGCTCGATGAGAAGCGGCGACGCGTGTGAATACTTTCGAGCTCCGAGGCTGTCCGCGGCCTGAAACCGGATGTCCCGCAGGAGCGCCTTCCCTGTCGAGTCCGAGGCGTTCAGGTGCAGCCCGACATCAAGGGCATATTCCGCGAGCTGGCCTATCTGATCGTCCGTGAGCTTGTCCGTGCCGAGAGCCATCTGGAGGGCAAGCTCTTTTTCCGGTATGGGCCGATCCCTGATCACCCCGAGGAGCATTTCCTTGAAATCGCCCTTGATGGCGAGGAGCGCTTCCTTTGCGATTGCCGAGATCTGGTCGGAGTACCCCCGGTTCATGGTACCGAACAGGGTGGAGAATGAGGAGGCATCGCCGATCTTTCCGAGCGCCTGGAGACAGGCCACCAGCACCGCGGCATCCGGCATCTTGCCCGAAGCGAATGAGGCATTCTGCGCTTCCACGTAATGGTTCAGGTTCGCGATGGTTTGCGCGTCCCCCGTCCCCAGGACCCCGAGCGCCGTGGCGGCCTTTGCGAGTGTCTGGGAATCCGAGGTTGTCTGAAAGAGCTTCCAGACGGCGTCCCGGCCCTGCGTATACCCGACAATACCCGTTTGCTCGGCACCAATGGCGGCAAGCTGGTTGAACCTCGCGTCAGTGGGAACGAGGCTCGAGTTGTCGATCACGAACTCCACGGCCTGCAGGAAAAGCGGTCCCATGGCGGACGCGGTCTTTCCCGCCGCCGCATCCTGGAGTATCTGGATCTTCACATCGAGGCTGCCGATAGCGAAGTTGCGGCGGAATGCATCCAGAAGCTTTTGCGCGTCCTGCGCCTGCGCGACGATCGACGCCGCAAGGAGCGCGATGCAAATGCACAGAGCACGTTTCATGCCTCTCCCTCCTGGGGGCTTTATCGATTTCAATACTATAATGATCGGACTCAATGTACAACCGGCTGCGGGACACGCGCGCGGCGCCTGATTCAGGAGGCGCCTGACGCGGGTTTTGCCGCGGTCGAGGAAGCTTTGATTACAATCCCGTCTGATCCGCGGTCCTTTGCCTGACTATCCGGTTTCCGCACTGCGCCAGGAGTTTCCCGCTCGCCGAAAAGGTTGTAAACGTACGTGAGGACTCGATTGCGCGCGGTCGGGCTGAGGGGGTTCGCCTGCACGTGCAGGAGGGACCTGTTCTTTTTCTGATCGAAGTTGATCCCCTTCACAACCCCGCTCATGACCACCTGGTTGTCCCCGATGCTGAACTGAACCTTGATCGGCAATCCTACTTTTGCCTTGCCGCCGATGAGCACCGCGAGCCCCCCCTCCGAAAGGTCCGCAAGCCGGCAGCGCAGCCCGCGCGCGCCTTCCGGGGTTTCGCTCGCTCCGTCGATGGTTTTCAACGGAAACAGCTCGGCAGGGATGTCGGCCTCCACCCGCACCGAGCTTCGCTTCTGGGCGCGAATGAGGTTCTCGGAGTGCAGGATGTGCAGGATGGGGTACTGTTTGTCGAAAAAGTCATCAAGCACCTTTGTCTGGAAAAAATACCCTGCGTCCTCGGTTCGCCAGAAGTACACGCCGATTTTCTGGTTCTTCCACGAAAAGCCCTCCGGAAGCTTCGGGCCCTGCGGGTAGGACACCGCAAGGTAGCGGCCGAGGATTTCCACGACAATGGACCCGAAAGGACCGATGCCGGGGAGCGTGATGCGCAGGCTCTGCTTGGGTTGAAGCTTGCGCGTGCTCTTGATGCCGAGCTTGTACTTGGGTTGATCGAACTCGACCCTCTTGCGCAGCTCGAAAAGCTTCGCAAGCAGGAGGTTGTACTCGGGATCCTGTTCCTGGGACCGGGACCTGTACCTTATGATGGTGCCCTTGAGAGACCGATCGAGCTGCTTGATGGACCAGAAGAGCGCCGTCGGGTTGTCGAGCTTCGCCTCCACCGCCACGCGGCGCAGCAGGTTGATTTCGCGGAACACAAAGCCCGACTCCCGGCCCTTAAGGTAGAATTGGAGCCAGGGAAACTTGCCGCCGCCCGCCCTGCGCAGAAGAATGATGGCGAGCACCGCTAAGAAAGCTATGGCGAGGAGGACAACCACGAATAACATATCGCTTCTGTAATTATCGTGAAAAAAGACCTATATTTCCATACAATTTGAAGGAAATGGTGTAAATGAAACCTTCGCGCCTTCTCCTGGAGATGTCCCTCTTCTTCCTGGCGTTTTTCTTGCCGGGCTATCTTGCCCAGACGCACCCGCCCGCTGCGGGTCCCGCGTCCACCCTCGCGATGCTCCAGGTCATCGTGACGGGACTACCTCAATTCATGCTCATGGCCTACGTTGCCACGCTTTCCGTTGGAAAAGCCCCTCGCAACTGGGGACTCGTTGCGATGGAGACACGGGACGGGCTCAGGATCCTTGTTCTCCTCTTCGGCTGCTTCGTCGTTATCGCGCCCTTCGTGGCTCTCGCTCTCGCGCTGCCTCCCCGATTCAGCAAGTCACTCACTCTGGGGTATCGCTGGGGGCTCTTGAGCGCGGCGCAGGCCCCTGTTGCCCTGTTGTTCGGTCTCACGGTCGGTTACAAGGAGGAGTTCTTTTTCCGCTCCTACCTGCTGGGCAGGCTCGGACAGCTCGGAGTTCCCGTCCCGATCGCGGCAATCGCCTCGACAGCGCTGTTCAGCCTCGGCCACATTTATGAGGGGCCGCTGGGGGTCGCCATCACGGCGGCGCTGGGCGCACTTTTCGCCGCGGTCTACATCCGCAGGCCGAATCTGCACGTCATCGCGATTGCCCACGGCATGTACAACGCGATTGTGCTGTGGCTGAGCCTTCTGATTCCCAGCTCGTTGCCCGCCGCAGCCGGAAACCTTATCTTCCGTCCATGATGCGAAAACCAGCGCTGCTTCTCCTGCCGGGGTTCGCCGTTCTTTTTCTCCTGGCCTGCGCCCCGAAACAGGCCCCTGCGGGGGCAAGCCGGAATGGAGCGGAAAGTGCATCGGTTTCTGCAGCACCGGACCCTTCCACGGCGGAACAGGGTTCACGCAGCGCCGCGCCGGGGAGCGTCAATGAAATGCTCCTGAAAGCGGGATTTGCGGTGCCGAAAGCGGAGATTGCGGCATCGGATTTTACGCTCGAGTCTCTGGACGGCAAGAACGTAAGCCTCGCTTCCTTCAAGGGATCGCTTGTTTTCCTGAGTTTCTGGGCAACCTGGTGCGGACCCTGCAAGCAGGAGCTTCCCTCGGTCCAGGCGCTCTACGACAAGCTGAAGAGCAAAGGTTTCATCGTCGTGGCCGTGGACGTCATGGAAGAAAATAAGACCGTCAGCGTTTTCGTGAAGGCCAACCGCATGACTTTTCCCGTGCTTCTCGATGCGGACGGCAAGGTGGGCGGGGAATACGATGCGCGCAGCATTCCCACGAATTACCTCCTCGATCGCAAGGGAAAGATCCTGGCCCGAATCGTGGGCTTTGACGGTACGCTCTGGGACAGCCCCGAGCGGGTCGCGCTCTTCGAGAAGCTCCTCGCGATGTAGGACGCCGCAGCAGCCTCAGCCTTTACACGCCCTCCTCTCCGTTGTATCACTGTAGCCTACTCTCGACGACCAGGAGGCAGTTTTGGACATCTTTGAAAAATGCTTCACCTGGGAGGAAGCAGAGGAAGCCCGAGGAAAAGGGATGTACCCGTACTTCATCCCCATCCAGGAAAGCCGCGGCACGCGCGTGGTCATGGAAGGCAAGGAGCTCATCATGGCGGGCTCCAACAACTACCTGGGGCTTTCCTGGGACCCGCGGGTGAAGGAAGCCGCGATCGAGGCCACGCGGAAATGGGGCACGAGCTGCTCCGGCTCCCGGTTCCTCAACGGCACCCTCGCCCTGCACGAGGAGCTGGAGGCGCGGCTGGCGCACTTCGTGGGCAGGGAGCGCGCGCTGTGCTTCACCACCGGCTACCAGACCAACCTCGGCGCAATCTCCGCCCTCGTCGGGCAAGGACGAGCACATCTTCTCCGACAAGCTCAACCACGCCTCGATCATGGACGGCATTTTCCTCGCGGCGGGGATGCGCGGCAAGGTGCGCGTGCACCGCTACCTGCACAACAACATGGAGAGCCTGGAGAAGTTCCTCGCCGAGGAGCCCCGCGACGCGCCGAAGCTGGTCGTCACGGACGGCGTCTTCAGCATGGAGGGGGACATCGTGAAGCTCCCCCGGTTGAAGGAGCTGTGCACGCAGTACGGCGCGCGGCTGTACCTCGACGAGGCGCATGCGCTGGGCGTGCTGGGAAAGACGCGGCAGCGGCACCGAAGAGCATTACGGGCGTCGGCAATCACGCCGACGTGGTGATGTGCACGTTCTCGAAGTCCTTCGGCTCTCTCGGCGGGTTCGTGGCGGGTGACGACGACGTGATCGACTACATCAAGCACATGGCCCGGCCTCTCATCTTCAGCGCGAGCATGCCGCCCGCCACCATCGCCTCGGTGGGCGCCTGCCTTGAAATCATCGAGAAAGAGCCCGAGCGGGTGCAGCAGGCTGCAGGCCATCGGCCGCAAGATGGTGGCAGGGTTCAAGTCGCTGGGCTTCAACGTCGGCAGCGCGGAAACGCCCATCGTGCCGCTCCTCATCGGGGACATGGAAAAGACACTTCTCTTCTGGCGCGCCCTGTTCGACGGCGGGGTCTTCACCAATCCCGTGCTCAGCCCCGCCGTGCCGCCCGACAGCACCCTCATCCGCACCTCCTACATGGCAATCCACACGGACGAGGAGCTCGACCGAATCCTGGAGGTCGCCGGCAAAGCGGGGAAGAAGCTGGGGATTATCTAGCCAGGGACGGCGAAGGCGCGCGAGTACAGGGACGGCGTTCGCGCCGAACGGGTACTCCCGTATGCACGGGAGCGCGCCTTAGAAGAAGTCCCTCAGGCGCTGCAGGAGGCTCTTCCTGCGCGCCTCTTCCTCGTGAAAGACGCCGAGGCTGAGGAACTTCTGGTGCCGCTGCGCCAGGAGGGATTCCACGCTCCTGCGGGAGAGCACGGCGAGCGAGGTCAGGATGTCCGCCTTGAGCGCCGCGGCCGCGCCGCCCGGGTCCTTGTGCGCGCCCACCTGCGGCTCCGACACGATCCTGTCGACCACGCGGAAGCGCAGCAGGTCCCGGGGGGTGAGCTTCAGCAGGGCCGCGGCCTCCCGGGCCTTGCCGGAATCCCGCAGCAGGATCGACGCGCACCCCTCGGGCGTGATGACCGAGTAGTACGCGTTCTCCATCATGAGCACGATGTCCGCCACGCCGATGCCGATGGCGCCGCCCGAGCCGCCCTCGCCGAGGATCGTGGCGATGATGGGCACGGGCAGGACCGAGAACTCCTTCATGTTGAGCGCGATGGCCTGGCTGATGCCGCGATCCTCGCCGGATACTCCCGGGTACGCCCCCGGAGTGTCGATGAAGGTGAGGATGGGCCTGCCGAACTTCGCCGCCTGCCGCGCAAGCCGCAGCGCCTTGCGGTATCCCTCGGGGTGGGCCATGCCGAAGTTGCGCTTCAGGTTGTCCTTCATGTTCTGGCCCTTCTGCGTGGCCGAAGAACGTGACGGGCATGCCGTTGAGCAGCGCGATGCCGCCCACCATCGCGGGGTCGTCCCCGAAGTTCCGGTCGCCGTGCAGCTCGAGAAAATCGTCGAAGATCAGCTCCGCGTACTGCAGGGTCGTCGGCCGCTCGGGGTGCCGGGCCAGCTCGACGCGCCGCCAGGCTTCGTTCTCCGGTGCAGGGACGGGCGGGAGCTGGAGCTTGAGCTCCAGCTCGGCCAGCTCGCGGCTGATGTCGACGTTGGACTTCTCCGCCAGGCCCTTCAGCTCGAGGAGCTTGTCGCGAAGCGTGTTTTCGCTCATGTCCTGCCCCCTTGCGGCGCGAGCGTGGGTTTTCAGCAGGAACCCGAGCGTCTTTTTCAGCTCCTTGCGCGGCACCACCAGGTCGATGAAACCCCTCTCGTAGTGGTACTGCGAGAGCGGGAAGTTCTCCGGCACCTTCTCTCGGATGGTCCCGGCGACGACGCGCGCCCCCGCGAACCGCATCAGCGCGCCGGGCTCGGCGAGGGTGACGTCCCCCAGCATGGCAAAGGAGGCGAGCACCCCCGCGGTGGTCGGGTCGGTGAGGACCACGAAATACGGACAGCGGCTCTTTTCCAGCGCCTGCGTGGCCACGGCCGTCTTGGCCATCTGCATGAGGGACAGGATGCCTTCCTGCATGCGCGCGCCGCCCGAGGCGGTGAAGACGATGACCGGCAGCTTCTTCTCCGCGCCGACCAGCATGGCGCGCATGATCTTCTCCCCGACCACCGATCCCATGCTCCCGCCGATGAACCGGAAGTCCATCACCGCCAGCACGACTTCCTGGCCGTCGACTTTGCACAGCCCGGAGACCACAGCCTCCTTGACACCGGTCTTTCAGTGCCGCGGCGGCTAGCTTCTGCTCGTAGTCGGGGAACTCCAGCGGATTGGCCGTCTCGATGTCCGCGGACAGCTCCTGGAACACGCCCTCGTCAGCGGTAAAGCGGATCCGCTCCCACGCGGTGAGCCGGAAGTGGTGCTGGCAGTGCGGGACAGGTGTAGAGGGTCGCCTCCAGCTCATGGGCCGCCGAGGGGCCGATGGCAGGAGGGGCAGGAGTTCTTCTCGTCGATGAACGAGCGTTCATCGCGCTTCTTCTGGACCGGGTGCTCGATGAGATCCCGGATCCAGCCCTGGATCCCTTTGGAATTACTCACAGGCCGCCCTCCTTGAGGATCTCCCCGAGAAAGCCCGTCCCGTACTCCCCCTTGCGGAATACCGGGTGCGAGACGATCTTTTTCTGCGACTCGATGTTGGTGGCGATTCCCTCGATCACCAGCTCCGACAGCGCCCGCTCCATCCGCCGCAGCCCTTCGGCGCGGGTGCGGCCCGTCACGATGAGCTTTGCCACCAGGTGATCATACCACGGGGGCACCTGGTAGCCCGGGTAGAGGAAGGTGTCCATCCGCACGCCGAAACCTCCGGGGCTCATGAACTGGGTCACCCGGCCCGCCGAGCGCGCGTTGATGCGGCACTCCACCGCGTACGCGCCCAGGCGCACGTCCTCCTGCGCGAATCTCCAGCGATTCGTCGCTTGCCGCGAGGATCTGCTGGCGGATGATATCCACGCCGGTGACCATCTCCGAGACGGGGTGCTCCACCTGCACCCGCGCATTCACTTCCATGAAGTAGTGCTCGCCGTCCTTGACCAGGAACTCGACGGTGCCTGCGCCCGTATAGCCCATGCCCGCCGAGGAGGCGCACGGCGTCACTCTCCCATGCGCTCCCGCAGGGCGGCGCTCACGGCGGGAGAGGGGCTTTCCTCGACAAGCTTCTGGTGGTTCTGCTGCACCGTGCAGTCCCGCTCCCCCAGGTGCACGACGTTGCCCGAGCGGTCCGCGACGATCTGGATCTCCACGTGGCGCGGGTTCTCCAGGTAGCGCTCCAGGTAGACGGTGCCGTCGGAAAAAGCCTTTTCCGCTTCATGCGAGGCGATGGCCAGAACATCGGCCAGCTCATTGCCGCTCCGCACGATGCGCATCCCTTTCCCGCCGCCGCCGGCAGCCGCCTTCACGATCATCGGGTAGCCGATCTCCGCTGCGGCAGACAGCGCCTCATCAGCGTCGCTCACCGACCCGGCGCTTCCGGGAATGACCGGGATGCCCAGCTCCTGCGCGGATCGCTTTGCGCGGATCTTGTCTCCGAGGAGCTCGATCACCTCGGGATCGGGACCCACGAAGATGAGACCCGCTTCGCGCACGTCCCGGGCAAAGGCGGCGTTCTCCGCCAGGAAACCGACACCGGGGTGCAGAGCGTCGCAGCCGCTGAGCACGCCGGCGGTGACGAGATTCCGTACGTTGAGATAGCTGTCGCGGGCCGGGGCCGGACCGACGCAGACATGGTCGTCCGCGAGCCTCACCGGCAGCGAGTCCCTGTCCGCCTGGGAATAGGCGACAACGGTCCGTATGCCCATCTCCCGGCAGGTACGGATGATCCGTACGGCAATCTCCCCGCGGTTGGCGATGAGCAGGCTCTGGATCATACCCTGCGCACCTCGAAGAGGGGCGCGCCGAACTCGACCATCTTCCCGTTCTCCGCGAGGATGGCGACGATCTCCAGGTCGAACTCCGCCTGGAACTCGTTCATCAGCTTCATCGCCTCCAGGATGCAGAGGGGTTTTCCCTTTTTGCACCGTGTCGCCTTTTTCGACGAAAGGCGGCGCATCCGGCGCAGCGGCACGGTAGAAGGTGCCGACAAGCGGAGAGCGGATGACTTCAGTATCAGATGCCTGCTTGACGTGCGGCTCGACGATCGGGGCCCGGGTCTCGTGCGCGGCGTACGCAACAGGCATTGTCAGGGGAGCCTGCGGCGCGGACACGACTTTTTTCAGCGCCACTTCCTCTCCGTCTTTCTTGAACACCAGCTCGGAGAGCCCGCTTTTTTCGAATCGCTCCATCAGGGCGTACAATTCCTTTATTTCCATGGCCGTTCCCCCTATCCGGGTCCAGTCAACCCGCGCGCCGGTCACGTTGTACCGTGACATTTTTAGTTTTTATCTATGACAAGAATAGTCGGAAATTAGCATGTGCCCCCTGCTCTGTCAATTCGACACGCGCTCTTTCCATTCACCGCCGGGCCGTGATAGGCTTCCGGCATGACCGACATCAAAACCCTCCTCCCCCACCGCGAGCCTTTCCTTTTCGTCGACCGGATCGAAAAAGCGGACAAGGAAGAAATCATCGGGTACAGGCGGTTCACGGAAGGCGAGTTCTTTTTTCCGGGCCATTTCCCCACGTATCCGGTCGTGCCGGGCGTGATTCTCATCGAGACCCTCGCGCAGTGCGGCGGCGCGGGCGCGCGCATGATCTCGGACAACCCCGGTCTCTTTTCTGGCGGCCGTGGAGAAGGCGAAGTTCCGCGCCAGGTCAAGCCCGGCGAGGAAGTGCGCCTGGTCATCACGAATCTTCGCCTGAGCAGGTCGATGGTCCGGCAGTCGGGCAAGGCCTACGTCGGGGATGAGCTTGCGGCCGAAGCCGAATGGCTCGGCCTGATTGGAGATGGCACTCGCTCCTGACAACGGCACCTCACCCGTGCCGCGCGATCATGCGGGCGGGTTCTCGGCGACTCCCCCGGGAGCGGGAATGCCGTCCTGCTCGACCGATTCCACCGCTTCGGCCTCCGCAATGTTTTCGATGGTATCCACGATCCCCGCGGCATCCCGCGTCGGCAGGAACTGCTCGCCGCCCGGCGTGACGGTCCCCGTCGACTCCTCCCTGCAGCTTGAGGGTCTCGCCGAACCACGAGAATGCGGCGGCCAGGCGGTCCGTCATCTGGCGCATGTCGTGCGACACCTCGAGGATCGACCGGATGAGCGTGTCCACGCCGGCCAGCCCGTCCTGGATGTCCGTGTGCGCCCGGCTCACGTCCTCGAGGGCGCGCGAGTTGTCCGCGATCATGGTGCGGATCTCCTCGCTCCGCTTCATGATCTCGGAGAATCCCGTGCCCAGCCCCTTGATCCTGTCGACGCCCTTCTCCACGCCGCGGTTGGTGTCCTTGATCACCGCGCTGACCTGGTCGGACACGGTGCGCGTGAGGTCCGCGAGCTTGCGGATCTCCTGCGCGACGACGGAGAAGCCCTTCCCCGCCGTCGCCCGCCTTCGCCGCCTCGATGGAGGCGTTGAGGGAAAGCATGTGCGTCTTCTCCGCGATGCCGATGATCTGGCTCACCGCCTTGCGGATGACGATGGACCGCTGGTAGAGCGCCTCCATTTCTCGGCAGCGTCTCCTGGATCTGCGCGTTGAAGCTCGTGATCAGGCCGTCCACCTGCTCCGTGTAGCCGAGGATGTCCTTTTCCTTGGCCACGACCCGCGATTCGCCGGTGCCCGCGTCCTCGAGGGAAACGATGAGCCCGCCGATCGTGAAGGACTGCTTCTGCGCGCTCTCCAGGAGCTTCCCGGAAAGCTTCATGATGTCGATGTTGCGTTTTTCCAGCAGCTCCTTGCCCTCGCGGATCCGCTCGATCATCTCCCAGTCGCTCTCGATCCTCTCGATCAGCTCCTGGCTGGTCTGCCGGTACATGGCTTGCGTGCGGGAAAGCTCGCTCAGGAGCAGGGTTCCCTCGAAGAGCGGGATGAGGAGGCCGGGGAGGAAGGAGAAGAGCCCGAGCCGGGGGAGAAAAAAGTCGGCAAAAACCCCGCCGCCGAGGACGAGGAACAGCGTGATTCCCAGGGCGAACGGCAGCAGCGCGCGCCGCAAGCCTGCCTTGAGCCTGCCGACCAGGCACATCAGGGCAAGAACGGCGAACGAGGCGGCCAGGACGGCACGCGCGGCGGTTCCCGCGATCTCCATGACGTCCGCACGCGTGGAAACCACGACGACGCATGCGGCCAGGAACGGCGGGAGGACGAGCGGGAGGAGGAAGCGCAGGCGCGCGGCCTTCAACAGCTCGAGCGTTGCCTGCACGAGGAAAAGCGCAGTGAGGAAAAATGCGACGATACCGAGCTTCAGGGCGAGCACCGGCGAGATGAACCCCACGACGTACGAAGGCAGGACTTCCGATGCGGCATTCGCGATAAGGGCGAAAACAAGAAAGAGCGTCTCCCGCGAGCGCTGGCGGACGAAGAGCGCAAGAAATTGAAGGGACAACAGCAGCGAAAGAAGTCCCGCAAAGACCCGCAGCGGCACCACGGGCAGATTGAGGAGCGCGAGCCGCGCGGTCAGGCCCTCCAGGGGGACGATCATCAGCACAGGCGGGGAGGAAGTGGCGGGCGACTGCACCAGGCGAACCGTCACCACGTGCCTACTCACGGAATCCGACTGCGGAAGCAGGTAGCCGCGGTACTCCGGCACCCCGCCGATTGCCGGCCGACCAATGATCCGGCCGTCGAAGGAGATCTCTTCCGCTTCCGCGGTCGGACCCACCACGAGCGCGAATTGCCCCGACGCGAGGGATCCTTCGCTTTGCAGCCCGACACCGGGGCCTGCGACCGCAGCGGGAGTCCACGCCGCGCCCAGATCGGCAGCGGCGAGCGGCGTGAGGGCGGCCAACAGGAGGAGTGAGATCGGCAGGAGTTTTCTCATCAAAGGCTCCTGAAGCATAGTATAGAGAGAAACACTGCTCAATGAAAGACGAGGGTATGCGGCACCTTCCACGGTCAATCGACGCGTGCCAACCCGACCCCGATTTGACAGCCGGCAGCCGCGGTAGTACCGTTATAAGGTCGTGACAGAAGTCGTTCTCAAAATCATCGAAGAGTTCTCCGATGGCTTTCTCATTCTCAACGAGGACGGCCGGATAGTCTTTTTCAACGAGCTGCTCCTGAAAACAATGGGGCTGCGAAGCGCGGACATTTTTGCCCATGAAGCGGATTTTCTTGCCCATCTGGGGATCGCCGCCCCGTACGAGCCTTCCGAGCGCGAAGTGCTTGTGGAGGACCGCGACGGCACACCCCGACGTCTGCTCGTGTCGACGCTTGCCGTGGACGGGAACAGAGGCCAGTACATACTGGCGCGCATCAAGACGGCTCCCTCGAAGGGCAACGGCTCCTCGGGGCTCGCGCGGAGGGAGCTCGAGCAGCTCTTCCGCAACATCGGGGACCCTCTGATCACCGCGGATCTCGGCGGCGTGATCACCTGCGCGAATCCTTCCTTCTACAAGATGATCGAGTGGGAACAGGGAAAGGACCTTCCCAACATAGCCGAGCTCTACGCCCATTCCGCGGAGCTGGAGGACAAGATCCTGCGGCTCGCGGAGTCGGACATGGTCTTCAATCTGGACACGCACTTCGTGACCAGGGCCAAGCAGGCAAGACGCGTGTTGGACACCTCGTGGGTGCTGCGCGACGATCGCGGCGTCGTCACGGGCTATACGAGCCACTTCAAGGACCTCACCTACGTCAAGAATCTCGAGACGCGCCTGAAAATTTCCGAGCGCAACTACATCGTGCTCTTCGATACGATCCTCTCCTCGATCGTCATGATAGACCCGTCCGGGAAAGATCCTCAACTGCAACTACTACGCGGAAGAAATGTATGGCTACCGCTGGGCCGATCTTGTCGGGAAGCACTTCGACGAAGTGTTTCACGCGCACGGCAAGAGTCTTCGCGTCCTGCAGATCATTGCGCTGGTGGACGGAAACAAAGGAAGGTACGTGGAGACGGACGTTCCGCGCAAGTGCAGGGACGGATCCATCAAGTTTACCTACGCATCGTACTCCGCCCTCACCAGCACAACCGGAGAGATAATCGCCTATGCCATCATGGAAAGGGACTTGAGCGAGCGCGTCCGGCTGGAAAAGAAGCTGCAGGACTCGTTCCAGCAGATCAGGGACACCCAGTCAGCGGCCATACTCGGGTTCGCGCGCCTCACCGAGTACAGGGACATGGACACCGGCAAGCACCTCGAGCGCCTGCGCGAATACACGCGCGTCCTTGCCCTCGGCCTGGCAAAGCTGCCCAAGTACTCGGGGTACATCACCGCGGACTACGTGGATGACCTCTGCCTCTCCTCGGTGCTGCATGACGTGGGCAAAGTGGGAATCGAGGATGCGGTGCTGCGAAAGCCGGGCAAGCTCAGCCCGGCGGAGTTCGAAAAGATCAAGCAGCATGCCCGGCTTGGAGGAGAAGCGTTGAGCGCGGTGGATAGCGAGCTGAAGCAGCAGTCGTTTCTGACCATCGGCAAGGAGATCGCCTTCTCCCATCATGAGCGCTGGGACGGTTCGGGTTATCCGGCGGGAAAGAAACGCGACCAGATACCGCTCTCGGCCAGGATCGTGGCCCTTGCGGACGTCTACGACGCACTCACGAGCAAGCGCAGCTACAAGGATGCGCTCCCCCATGAAGAAGCCGTGCGGATCATCGTGTCGGAACGGGGAACGCATTTCGACCCGGAAATCGTGGATGTTTTCGAGCAGAACCTCGATGCGTTCCGCCGCATCCATCTGCTGGAGTCGTTCAAAACGGGCCTCCGGAAGCATGGACGACATCCTGAAAGCGGGCCGCGCATAGAACGCGCAGGCGGCGCAAACGTCGCGGCGCTTACTTTCGCCCCGCCCTGCTTCCTGATATACTCACGCGCGGGATGACCTCCAGGATCGACATCGCCGAGATACAGAAGGCCGCCCTCAGGTCGATTCCCCTCACATTCCGGCTCACCAGCCTCCCCCACGAGTCCCACGCGCTTCTGGACAGGATTCTGGAAGTGTACCTGGAGGAACTGGGACAGGAGAAGATCCTCGAGCCCCTCTCGTACTGCCTCAAGGAGCTCATCATCAACGCGCAGAAGGCGAACACCAAGCGACTGTACTTCGAGGAGAAGGGGCTCGATATCACGGGTACGAGGACCGAGTACGAGACCGGGATGAGGGATTTCCGCCGTGAATCAGCCGAGCGGCTGGAGCACTGGCTGAGCCTCCTGAAGGAAAGGGGCCTGGTCATCGGGGTCACCTTTCATACAACAGGGGGATGTCTCGCCATCTCCGTGCGCAACAGCGCCGAGCTCACGCCCCGTGAACAGACCCGCATCTACGACAGAATCGCGCGTGCCCGGGCGTTTCATTCCTTCGTGGAGGCGCTCGCCCAGCCGCTCGATTCCTCGGAGGGCGCCGGGCTCGGCATTCTCATCCTCCTCCAGTTCCTGAAGAGAATCGGCCTGGGCGAGGAGGCATTCGCCATCGAGACGCGCAACGGCGAAACAGTGGCCTCCCTCGCCATCCCGATGAACCAGGGTGCAGCTGGAGAAAATCAGCGTCCTGACGCAGGCCATCGTGCGGGACGTGGATTCCCTGCCGCATTTTCCCGAGACGATCGTGGAGATCGTTCATATGAGTGAGGATCCGCGCGCGACCCTTTCCCGCATTGCCGGGAAGATCGCCACCGATCCCGCCCTCACCGCTGACCTCCTGAAGCTCGTGAACTCCGCCCACTACATGCTGCCCCGCCGGGTGAACAACATCCTCCAGGCAGTCAAGATCGTCGGGATGAAGGGCCTGCGGAATCTGCTGTACTCCTATGGCGCCCAGCAGATCATGGGTGAGAAGTACGCGGAGATGAAAACCCTGTGGGATCACTCCTACCGCACCGCGTTCTATGCATTCATGCTCGCGCGCAGCTTCAAGCAGAAGAGCGGATATCCTCGACGACGTGTACGTGGCCGGCATCCTGCATGACCTGGGGCAGATCATCGTGACCTACCTGCACCCCGACGCCATGGAACAGATGGCAAAGTTCTGCAAGGAAAAGGATATCCCGCTGCGCATTCTCGAGCATTTTTCCTTCGGTCTGAACCATGCCGATATCGGCGCCCTCATTGCCATGAAATGGAATTTCCCCGACCAGCTTGTGCAGGGCATCAAGTACCATCACGACCCTCTGATGGCGCCGGTGCAATACAAGGATGTCGTGTACTGCGTGTATGTGGCCAACGCATTCTGCGGCCTGGAGCGTGACTACATCACGTTCGAGCAATTGGAGAAACCCGTGCTGGGAGACTTCGGCATACGAAGCGAGGAACAGTGCAGAAGGATTCTCGGACGGCTGCAGAAATCATTCGACCAGCGGAGAATCAGTTTTTGAAAAACTCCTTCTTTCACTTGACAATCATCCAGAAAACGCATACATATACACCGTTATGAGCGGCAGCGCGGGCTCTCTTTCAATTCTCTGCGGACTCGTCCTTATTGGCGTACTCCTTGTGAGGAGCAGCAGACGCCCGGAAGGGTAGCGCGCAGCCGTTGGCAGATGCAATGCGCGGGCCGTTCTCCTTCCGGGAGAACGGCCTTTTTTTTCGGAACCCGCGGCGCATGCCGCCGGGTAAGAGCGGAGGAGGCAGCGTCAGGATGGACACAGCAAAGCGTCGCAGTGCGGTGGTTCAGGAGGGCGCCTCGCGCGCCCCGCACAGGAGCCTGCTCCACGCCCTGGGGTGGGACGGCGGAGCCCTCGGCAGGCCGGTCATCGGGATCGCCAACTCGTACAGCGAGCTGGTCCCCGGCCATCGCGATCTTCGAAGGATCGTGGAAAGCGTCCGCGAAGGCATCTGGTCGGAGGGCGGGGTGGCGTGCGAGTTCGGCACCATCGGCGGTGTGCGACGGAATCGCCATGGGGCACGAGGGGATGAAGTATTCGCTGCCCAGCCGCGACCTGATCGCGGACTCGGTGGAGATCGTCGCCCAGGCCCACGCGCTGGACGGCCTGGTCCTTGTCGGAAGCTGCGACAAGATCGTGCCCGGCATGCTCATGGCCGCGGCGCGGCTGGACATTCCCTCGGTCATCGTCTCCGGGGGGCCCATGCTCGCGGGAGACTGCGACGGCAAAGAGGTGGGGCTGGAGGCGGTATTCGAGGCGGTCGGCCGTCACGGCGCGGGGAGAATGACTGATCGCGAGCTGGCGCGGCTGGAAACACGCGCATGCCCGGGCTGCGGCTCCTGTGCCGGCCTGTTCACGGCGAACACGATGAACTGCCTCTCCGAGGCGCTGGGGATCGCTCTCCCCGGGCAACGGGACCATTCCCGCCGTGTACGCGGACCGGTGCCATCCTCGCCCGGGAGACGGGCCGGGCCGCCGTGCGGGCGGTCCGCGCAGGGACTCACCGCCGCGCAAGGTGCTTACGCGCGCCGCCTTTCTCAATGCGGTCGCCCTTGACATGGCCCTCGGCGGCTCCACGAACACCGCGCTCCACCTGCCTGCAATTGCCGCCTCCGCGGGCGTTCCCCTCTCACTGGACGATTTCGACGAAATGAGCGCGAAGGTCCCTCATCTCTGCGCGCTGGCCCCTTCGGGGCCGTACTACATGGAGCACCTTCACTCTGCCGGCGGAGTCATGGCGGTGATGAAGACGCTGGCAGGTATGGGACGGATCGACGGGGGCGCGGCCACTGTGACAGGTTCCCCGCTCTCTTCATCTTACGAAGGAGCGCCGGCGCCTGATGGAAAATATATCGCGCACCCGGAGAAGCCCTACCATGCCGAGGGAGGCCTCGCGGTGCTGAGGGGAAACCTCGCGCCTGAGGGCAGCATCGTAAAAAAGGCCGCGGTGGACCCCTCCATGCTCGTTCATGAAGGCCCTGCGCGCGTGTTCGATTCTGAGGAGGAGGCGCAGGAAGCGATCCTGGCGAAGAAAGATCAAGCCGGGGGACGTCATAGTGATCCGCTACGAAGGCCCGCGAGGCGGGCCCGGGATGCGTGAAATGCTCTCCCCCACCGCCGCAATCGCGGGGATCGGCCTGGACCGGGAGGTGGCGCTCATCACTGACGGCAGGTTCTCCGGAGCCAGCCGCGGCGCATCAATCGGCCACGTCACGCCCGAGGCCGCGGCCGGCGGCCCCATCGGCAATCGTGCGCGAAGGGGACCGCATCAGGGTCGACATCCCGGGAAAGAGGCTGGACCTTCTGATCGATGAGAAGGAATGGAAGATCCGCACGGACGGTTTCCGTCCGCGCGAAACACGGACGCTGAGCGCGTTCCTCGACTCGTATGCCCGGGCGTCGGTCCCGCCTCGCATGGCGCCTTGCGCGAAACAGGAGGAGATCCGTCATGAAACGCTCAGGCGCGCAGCTCCTCGTCGAGGCTTTGAAAGCGGAGAAGGTCGAAATCATCTTCGGTTTCCCCGGCGGGGTCGTGATCCCCGTGTTCGACGCGCTGTACGGGGAACGGGAGCTCAGGCTCGTCCTGGTCCGCCACGAGCAGGGAGCGGTGCACGCGGCGGACGGCTACGCGCGGTCCACGGGCCGGGTCGGCGTCTGTCTTGTCACGAGCGGACCCGGGGCCACCAACACGGTGACGGGGCTGGCGACCGCCAATTTCGACTCGGTGCCGCTCGTCGTGCTCACCGGGCAGGTCTCGCGCAACATGATCGGCAACGATGCATTCCAGGAAGCCGACATCGTCGGAATCTCGCGCTCGGTCACCAAGCACAACTACCTGGTCACCGACCGCAAGGACCTCGGCAGGATCCTGAGGGAGGCCTTCTACATCGCGCGGAGCGGGAGACCGGGCCCGGTGCTCGTGGACATCCCCAAGGACGTTCTCATCGAAGCCTCCGCGGAGCCGCTTCCGGACACCGTTTCCATCCGCGGCTACAACCCCGTGTACAAGGGGCACCCGCTGCAGATCCGGAAGGCGGCGCAGGCCCTTGCAAAGGCGAAAAAACCCCTCTTCTACGTGGGCGGCGGCCTGAACATTTCCGGTGCCGCGGAGGTCTTCCGCAAGGTCGTGCAGACGGTGAACGTTCCCACCATCGCTTCTCTCATGGGGATCAGCGTTCTCCCGAGCGAGCATCCGCGATTCCTCGGCATGCTCGGCATGCACGGCACGTACGCGGCGAACACGGCTGTTCAGAACTGCGACCTGCTGTTCGCCATCGGCACCCGATTCGACGACCGGGCCACGGGGGACCTCGCGAAGTTCGCACCCCACGCCACGGTCGTGCACGTCGACATCGACCCTTCCTCCATCTCGCGCAATGTCGCGGTGGAGATCCCCATCGTGGGAGATGCCCGTACGGTGCTCGAGGAACTCCTGCCTCTGCTCCAGCCCCCGTCCCAGGACGAATGGCTGCGGGAGACCGACGGGTGGAAACGCGATCACCCGCTGGCGGAGATCGAGGGCAACGGGGCGCCTGTCGCCGACGGCAGTCATCCGCGCCATCGCCGCGGCCTTTCCCGATGCCATCGTCACAACCGAAGTCGGCCAGAACCAGATGTGGACCGCGCTGTACTATACCTTCCGTGAGCCGCGGTCGTTCCTCACCTCGGGCGGCCTGGGCACCATGGGCTACGGGTTTCCCGCGGCCATCGGCGCGCAGCTGGGCAATCCCGGCCGGCGGGTCATCGACATCGCGGGAGACGGCTCCATCCAGATGAACATCCAGGAGCTGGCCACCGCCGTGACCGAGCGCCTCCCCGTGATCGTCGCCATCCTGAACAACGGCTACCTCGGGCATGGTCCGCCAGTGGCAGGAGCTTTTCTACAAGCCGACGCTATTCGGGGGTGTGCCTGGAGCGGACCTTCGACTGCCCTCCGGACTGCGCGGAGCCGACCGGGAATTGCCCGCCGTACGTGCCTGATTTCGTGAAGCTCGCCCAGCGCATACGGCGCGGAGGGAATCCGCGTCACCCGTCCCTCGGAGATCGATGCCGCGCTGGGGGAGGCGCTCCGGGCCACCGACCGCCCTCTTTTCCTCGACTTCCAGATCGAGCGGGAAGCAAACGTGTGGCCGATGGTGCCGGCAGGCGCCGGCATCGACGAGATGATGAACGCCGGAGGATCGGGAAGACAGGGGGTTGGCATGAAGCACATCATTTCCCTGCTCGTGGAAAACAAGCAGGGCGTCCTTGCCAGGATTTCCGGGCTCTTCTCGGGCCGCGGCTACAACCTGGAGAGCATCACCGCGGGTGTCACCACCGACCCCACGGTCTCGCGCATCACCCTGGCCTGCACCGGCGACGACGCGGTGGTGGAGCAGATCAAGAAGCAGCTCAACCGGCTGATCGACGTGATCAAGGTCACCGAGCTCACCGACGTGCCCGCGCTGCACCGGGAGCTGATGCTCATCAAGGTGAGCGCCCGGGGGCGCGCAGCGGGGAGAGATCTTCCAGGTGGCGGACGTGTTCAAGGCCCAGGTCATGGACGTCGGGCCACGACACCATGTCCGTGGAGCTCACGGGCTCACCCGAAAAGATCGACGACTTCTCTTCCCTGCTGCAGCCCTACGGCATCGTGGAGATCGCGCGCAGCGGGGTCGTCTCCATGGAGCGGAGCAAGAAAGCAGGCGGCGCGGCGGCGGCCGTGCGCGCGGATGCACGAAGAGAGAAAGGAGGATCGTCATGGACCGTATTGCGATTTTCGACACCACGCTGAGGGACGGCGAGCAGTCGCCGGGCGCTTCGATGAGCGTCGAGCAGAAGCTGGAGATCGCGAGCCAGCTCGCGCGGCTCGGCGTGGACGTGATCGAGGCGGGATTTCCCATCTCCTCGCCTCACCAGCTCGAGGGCTGCAAGCTCATTTCGCGTCAGGTCAAAGGGCCCACCATCGCGGCGCTGGCCCGCGCGCTGGAGAAGGACATCGACTGCGCGGCCGAGGCGCTTCACGACGCCGAGCACCCGCGCATCCACACGTTCATCGCCACCTCGCCCATCCACATGGAATACAAGCTCCGCAAGAAACCCGACGAGGTCGTGGAGATGGCCGTCAGCGCGGTGCGCTATGCGCGCGGGAAGGTGGCGGAGGTGGAGTTCTCCCCCGAGGACGCGACGCGGAGCGAGATCCCGTTCCTCTGCCGGATCATCGAGAAGGTGATCGACGCGGGCGCGCGGATCATCAACATTCCCGACACCGTCGGCTACGCGGTGCCCAGCGAGTTCGCGCGAGTTCATCAGGAAGATCATGGAAGGGACGCCGAACATGCACAAGGCCGTTCTCTCCGTTCACTG
The DNA here is from genome assembly GCA_963820435.1 of uncultured Spirochaetota bacterium. Lineage (GTDB taxonomy): Bacteria > Spirochaetota > Spirochaetia > SZUA-6 > Fen-1364 > Fen-1364. Next base: position 82,805 of record CAWGAC010000020.1, read on the forward strand.
CCATAATGACCTGGGCCTGGCCGTGGCCAACTCCGTGACCGCGGTTCTGGCGGGCGCCCGCCAGGTGGAGGTGACGGTGAACGGGATCGGCGAGCGCGCGGGAAACGCCTCCCTGGAAGAGTTCGTCATGGCGCTCAACGTGCGCAAGGACCGCCTGCCCTTCTCCGCCGGGATCAACACGAAGCAGATCTGGAACACCTCGCGCCTGCTCGCCAACACCATCGGCTTCCCCATCCCGCGGAACAAGCCCATCACCGGGGAGAACGCGTTTGCGCACGAATCGGGAATCCACCAGGACGGCGTTCTGAAGAAGCGCGAAACCTACGAGATCATGACGCCGGAATCCGTGGGCAGGGACGCCAGCCAGCTCGTGCTGGGACGGCATTCGGGGCTGCACGGGTTCAAGAACCGGCTGTCGGAGCTCGGGCTGCCCCTCTCGGAGGAGGAGGCGAAGAAGGCGTACGACGCGTTTCCTCGAGATCGCGGACCGCAAGAAGGAGGTCTACGACGACGACCTGTACGTCATCGTCGCGGATCAGCTGGGCAAGGAGACGGAGACCTTCAGCCTGGACTACTTCAACATCCAGTCGGGAAACGTCGCCGTGCCGACCGCAACGGTACGGCATCGCCTCGGGCGGAGAGCGGTTCGAGGAGGCGGCCACGGGTGACGGTCCCGTCGATGCGATCTTCAACGCCATCGACCGGGCGCTCGGGCTCACGACGAAGCTCCTCGAGTACGTCGTGCAGGCCGTGACACCCGGCAAGCAGGCAATCGGCGAGGTGAGCGTGTCCCTGGAGATCGACGGAAGAAAGTTCGTCGGGCAGGGGCGCCTCCACCGACATCCTGGAGGCGAGCGCAAAGGCGTACGTGAATGCGCTCAACAGGTGGAAGGCATACCAGTCCGCTCGAAAGGGAGAGGATGACGAGAATGACGCTGTGTGAAAAAGCGCAAGGGAAAGCGCGAGGTGCGAAATGAGCGGGAAGAAGATCATAATCTACGATACGACCCTGCGGGACGGCATGCAGGGCCAGGGCATCAATTACACGCTGGAGGACAAGGTCCAGATCGCCCTGGCCATGGACGAGTTCGGCATCGACTACATCGAGGGCGGCTTTCCGCTGTCCAACCGCAAGGAGGCCGAGTTCTTCCAGCGCATGCGCAAGGAGAACCTGCAGCATGCAAAGGTCGTTGCCTTCGGCTCCACCAGGAAACCGCACGGGAAGGCAGCCGCCGATCCCCAGATCGCCGCCCTGCTGCATGCCGAAACCCCCACGGTCATCGTCGTGGGAAAGACCTGGAAGGCTCACGTGCGGCACGTGCTGCAGACCACGGAAGAGGAGAACCTCGCGATGATCGCGGACTCCCTCGCAGCGCTGAAAAAGGCAGGGACGGGAGGTCTTCTTCGACCTGGAGCATTTCTTCGACGGGTACAAGGACGACCCTGAGTACGCGCTGCGCCGTGCTGACGACCGGCGCATGAGGCGGGCGCAGACTGCCTCGTGCTGTGCGACACGAACGGGGGGACGCTGCCTTCGGAGGTGGCGCGCATCATGGGCGAGCTTCGCCTCGCCGAGCTGGGGCCCATCGGCGTCCATTTCCACGACGACACGGGCAACGCGGTGGCCAACGCGCTCACCGCCTTGGAGCGCGGAGCGTCGCACGTGCAGGGGACCATCAACGGCTGGGGCGAGCGGTGCGGGAACCTGAACCTCTGCGTCCTCGTTCCCACCCTCTGCCTGAAGATCGACTGCGAGATCAGCGGCCTGCGCCAACCTGAAGCACCTCACGTCCCTTTCGCGCTTCGTCGCGGAGAAGGCAAACATCATCCCCGAGAAGCGCCAGCCCTACGTGGGTGAGGCCGCATTCTCCCACAAGGCGGGCCAGCACGCGGACGTCATCAGCAAGGCGCCCGCAGCTCATGGAGCACATGGACGGCGCCCTCGTGGGCAACGAGCGGCGCGTGCTGCTCTCCGAGCTTGCCGGCAAGTCCACCATCGTGAAGAAGATGGCGCGCTACGGGGACTTCGAAAAATCCTCCGAGGTGGTATCGCCGTCTGCTCGAGCAGCTCAAGGAGCTCGAAGAAAAAGGCTACGAATACGAGGCAGCCGAGGCTTCATTCGACCTCGTCATCCGCCGGGCCCTCGGGCTGTACAAACCCCTTCTGGAGCTCAGCAACTACCACATGGAGAACTACAAGTCCGGCGACACACCCGCAAAGACCGTCGGCAGGATTTTCGTCCGCGTCAACGGCAACGTGCTCATGGGAGCCGCGGTGGGCGACGGTCCCGTGGACACACTGAACGGCGCGCTCCGCGACGCCCTGCTCCCCCTGCACCCATTCCTGAAGAAGCTGAAGCTCACCGACTATCGCGTGCGCGTGCTCAACCCTGAGAAGGCCACCGCGGCACGGGTGCGGGTTTTCATCACCACCTCGGACGGCGAGCATACCTGGGACACCGTGGGCGCGGACGAGAACATCATCGAGGCATCCTGGCAGGCGCTCGTGGACGCCGTGGAGTACTACTACAACAACTTCGTTGTGGAGCGCGAAGAGCGGCAGGCTCCAGGGTAAGACGAATGGCGCCGACGATCGTCTACCTCGCGGGATTCCGCCAGCACGCCGGAAAGACCGTGACCGCGCTTGGAATCATCTCCCGGCTGCGCACGCGCATGGATCCTGCCCGGATCGCCTACCTCAAGCCGGTGGGACAGGAGCTGGCCACACTGCCTGACGGGTCGCGCATCGACAAGGACGCGCCTCTGATGAAGGAGTTTGCCGGCATACCGGATCTGGACCTCAAGTTTGTCTCCCCCGTGCGTCTCGGGACAGGCTTCACACAGGAGTACCTGGATTCAACGGATCACCGGCAGGGTACCCGGGATTTGCAGGACGAGATCATCCGCTGCCTTGACAGCCTCAGCCGGAAAGACGTGATCATCGCGGAAGGGACCGGGCATCCCGGCGTCGGCGGGATCGTCGGGCTTTCCAATGCGGATGTTGCGAACCTGATGGGAGCAAGCGTGGTTTTCCTTTCCGGGGGCGGCATCGGCAAAGCACTGGATATGCTCGAGGTGGACCTCTCGTATTTCCTGTACAAGAAATGCAGGGTGCGCGGCATTCTCTTCAACAAGGTAATACCGGACAAGATCTCCTCTATGGCGCACTACATAACAGAGGACCTCTTGAACGACAAGTATGGGGCTTTCGGGGGACCCCTCCGCATCCTCGGTTTCCTGCCGGAGATCGGGGACCTGGGACGGCCGTCCATGCGAACAATCCTCGAACGCTATGACAAATCGGAGCCTCTCTGGCCGCCGGAAGGACCGTCCTGGCAATTCCCCTGCAACCAGACACGGATCATCTCCGCCGATGCGGACTCCTTGAAAGTCGAGGAGTATCTCATGCCGCGAGACGTCGTGATCCTTGCCGCAAGCTCGAGAAGGCGCGCCCGCAAGGTCATCGAATATCACATGCGCGCCGACGCGAAGTTCCCGCTCGGAGGTCTGGTCCTGACTTGCGGCAAGACCGACAACCTGGACGCCGGAGTGCGGGAAGAAATCGTGGCCTCGCGCCTGCCCGCCCTGCTCGTCAAGGACGACACGGCGATTGCGGAGCAGCGGATCCTCGAGATCTATGAGAACACGAAGCTGCAGACCTATGATTCGAGCAAGGTCGCGGAGATCGAAGAGATGTTCGAGCAGCACTTCAAGACTGACCTTTTTATGGAGACGTTTCGGATAGGGGTGTAAGGGGGAAAATATGAATCGGAACATCATTACCGAAGGGGATGCCAAGCGATTGGAGAAAGCACCGACGGCGCCGACGAAAGACACCTATTTCGACCGTTTGTACAAGTACGTCCCTATGGAAATCATCGGGGCGTACCTGGTGATCGAGGGGAGCCTCAAACAGCTTCTAAAGGACATGCCACTTTTAATAGGTCTCCTGGTCTTGTTTGTGCTCGGCATCCTGTCCACGTGGCTTTACGCCAGGCGGGCACTGAACGTGATTCGCGGGAAGCAACTTGCCATGTCGGCGTTCGCTTTCGTCGTCTGGGTCTTCGCGACTGGCGGATGGTTCGAAACCTTTACGTGGTGGGCCCCCGGCTGGGGTACGATCGCTGTCGTCGCATTCGCGGTGATGGTAGCAATCTTAAAGATCGGTCCGCTGCCCGAACCGGAACCGCAGCCGAATGTCGCCGGCTCATGAGTGGGTCGCCGGGGTGTAGACGCGCGCCTTGAGCACCAAATCCGCATCCCCTCATTCTCCCGCCGGTAACCGGATCCCGAGTGGCCGTAGCGAGATTCTCTGACGCTCTGCCGTGTCTTCATGCCCACTTTATGCCCCCAAGAAATGAGGTGCTATAATACCCCAAGAGGCAGAAAAGGATGCCATGAAAAAGATTGCGACCCTCACGGTAGCCCTGGTCAGCGTCGTTGCCTTGGCGGCTACTGCTCAGACAGATGGCTTTTTGGAGCTTGTGAAAACAGCAACGGCGCTGCAGGTGCAGGAAGCACTACAGCACGGGGCAGATCTTAACGCCCGGGACAACTACGGCCGGACACTTCTGATGCATGCGGCCATGTCCAACCGAAACCCCGACGTGATCAGCGCACTCCTAAAGGCAGGGGCCGATATCAACGCTCGGGACAACTACGGCTGGACAGCGCTGATGTTGGCGGCTTCGGGCAATCAGAATCCTGGAGTGATTTCTGCTCTTCTGCAAGCGGGAGCCGATCTCAGCGCACGAGACAGATACGGTCAAACCCCGCTGATTCTGGCGGCCTGGGGCAGCCAGAATCCTGGAGTGATTTCCGCTCTTCTGCAAGGGGGGGCCGATCTCAACGCGCGAGATAGATACACTCTGACTGCGCTGATGTACGCTGCCAGCAGCAACCAGAACACTGAGGTGATCGCCGCACTCTTGAAGGCTGGAGCCGACGTCAACGTCCAGATCAAGGACGGCTGGACTCCGCTGATGATCGCCGCCGGGAAAAACCAGAATCCTGAAGTGATCATGGTACTGTTAGGAGCAGGGGCAGACGCCAAGGCGAAAAACAGTGAGGGAAAGACGGCTTTTGATTACGCGAAGAACAACGCGAAGCTGAACGGTACCGACGCTTTTCGCCAGCTCCAGGAAGCGTCACATTAAGGAAGAATAGGCCGCGCGGGGGCGTACAATCTCTCAACATACTTCATGAGTGATGACTCCCATCGTTGTCTTGTGCCACTGTTTTCCACATAGCCGGGAGCACGAGCAACAAAAAGCTCAACGCGACAAGGAGGATTCCAAGACCCTCTCGCACAAGGAGGAGGACGGGATCATCACCCCGGACCCCAAGGGACAAGAGCTCAGAGGCTGCTTTGTTTGCCCGTGCGAAGAACCATATTCCATTTGTGAGCATGTGACCTGCCAGGCACGGGAAGACTGAATTGGTCCTCAGATAGGCTGCTCCGAAGAGAACCCCTGAGAAGAAGGGCCCGATGAATTGAGCAGGATTATGATGACACAGACTGAACAGCAGTGAACTGAGAAGGAGCGCAGTGGAGATCCGATAGTTTTGGAGAAAACCCCTGAGAATCACTCCACGAAACAGCAGCTCTTCGACTGCCGGCGCGACGATGATTGTTGAAAGAATCGTACCCGCAATGTCGTTCGGCATGTAAAGAGCGCCAAGGCGCAGACTATAGTAATGGTAGGATGGGGATGTTCTGCTGAGAAACGCCTCGATTGGCTCCAGGAAGAGATGTAGTCCGATTACACCCGCGGCGACAAGCAGGTAGCTGGTGGCTGGTGCAGACAAGAAAGGCATGGTGGCAACAAGACTTCCGCCGAGCCTCTTGCGGACGACAAGGAACACGATGGCGAAGGAAACAATCTTTTCCGCCGCCACCAGCAGATTTCGTTTTGCACCCACGTTGAGAAATGGCAGTACAAAGATCTCGAGGAGAATCTCGCTGACCAGGAAAACAAGAATAAAGAGGACGGCGTCAAGGAGGTTTGCCGAGCGGGTTTTCAGCAATCCGGCCTCATCTTCGTCTCTGAATCCCGTTGGCGGCATTCTTCTAGGGCGGAGGCTACTTGAGGGCCTGCTGGGAAACGACTTCGAGGCGCACGGGCAGGGACCCTGTCTTCAGCACGAGCGCCAGGTTTTGCATCTCGAGCTCGCTGAATCCATTGACCCTCACCTGGTCGCGGATCGGTTCCCGGATCTTTGCACTCGCCCTGACGCGGCCATCGAGAATGACAGCGAGATTCTTCCCGACATTCGTGCTCGTGAGCCTGTAGAACACTTCGCCGCCGCTTGAGGTGAGAACAAAGTTCACAACGGGTTCCCGCGTTGCCGGATCGTGCGCAACCGACGCGGACCTGATCGCGCGTCCTTCCAATGCCGGCTGGTCGAGCACGGCGGTAGTGCCGGACAGTTTCTCAAGGCCGTACTCGTCCAGGCTGTACACACCTCGGATGGACGAGCCTTTGGGGAAGTTCGGCACGGACGCCGGATCGATGGCGTTTCCTGCCGCATCGATCACCTGTTGACCGCCTGCCATGTAGCTCCGAATTGCGGCCAGCCCCGCGTCGTCGACAAGCTGGAAGGAGAGCTGCCCGCGTGTTTCGACAATCGAACGGGCCCGGTCGATGTCGCGTGTGCCCGGAATCCGAAGAACGAGCTGGTCGGGACCCAGCGGGCGCGCAGTGGGAGTCCCATAGGGAAGCTCGTTCGCCCGCCGAAGCAGTATCTCGCGCACGGTCCCCAGGATCTGCGCCTTCTGGCTGTCCGTCAGGGTCATGCCCGTCGAATTTTCCAGGCCGGAGAAGTCTGCCCGCACCCGCAGTTCCAGGCCGCCCTTGTACGCACCTCCGATGCGAACTACCCCACGTGAGCGGCTCCTCAACATGAAGAGTCTCGTACGGTAGTGCCTTGCGATATCTGATGCAAGCAGACTGCGATCAGGGTATTCGCCGAGGAGGTCCCCCGTGCGCCAGCTGGAAGTTGATTTGTGGGTGTATTTCTGCAGGTGTCCGGCGGCCTCGGCCACGAGATACCGAAACTGCGCGGGAATGGCGCTTGAAGGATCGACCGCGAGGAGTTGCCGCACGTCTTCCTCGGACCTCGTTCCCACATAGGCTCTCAGCCCGCTCAGGGATCCGAGTGCCACATCCTTCTCAGGCGCTGAAATGAAAAGGTACCACTCGACGGTCGGCCAGAGGAAAAACGCCGCAGCGGCGGCAAGGACGATTCCGAGTGACAGCCAGAGCCATTTCATAACTTTCCTTTGCCGCCATGATAACACTGCGCTTTGCAGCTCGCAAGCATCATCCAACATTCTGTGCAACCGCTTGAGTTGGCTGGCTTGTGGGCTGCCTGCACGAAAAAAAGGGACGCCCTTGCGTCCCGATTAGCCCCTAGGGCGACACCTTTGAGCATTACTATGGAAAAGAAGCGCCAGGATGCCACTTTTCCGCCATAATCCGCACCGATAAGCACCAAAAGCACCAGGGGCGTCAAGGAATATTTCAAGAAGTGTCCCATCGAGCGTACCAATGTCAGGCCTTACTCGCACTGCTTTTTTGAAGTATTGTCAACTGAGTTGGTGCACGGCTGGCATGGGAGCGCTTTCAAAAGGTTGGTAGGCACAGCGCAGGAAGGCGCCGGCTTGATACACGAGAAGTGGCATTCTTCGACGGAAAACCGCGCTGGGCCCGGCATTCCGCGCGCTTTTACGCGGGAAATATGGGCCGGCGCCTTCCTGCGGTCAAGCGCCCTACCAACAAAAACAAATTCCCACCCGGCTGGCATTGTCCCTGAGCCCATGGGCCGCTTGCCTCTTCCTTTCCCTCGCAGGGCCGGCGGCTCAGGGCCCGCGGCGGAAGCTCCTCGCGAAAAGCCGCGCGAGCCGGACCAACGAGACAAGCCCATAGTTTCTTGCCGTACAGCGTCGTGAGGGCGCTCTTCAGTCCTTCGTAGACCTCCCTGTCATGGGGGTACCCCCACATCTGGCGGGGCAGCCAATGGAGCCTGTCTCGAATGATTACCCGCGGCTGCCTCATCTCGAGGAAGCCTAGTCATAATGAAGTGACCGCCCCGATCGTAGAATCGTAGATTGCGCTATGATCGAGAGAAGGTAGCGTAGAGCTACATACGAATGAGGCGGTCATGGGCAAGTCTATCGCAACGGTTCGTCGTTTTGTAGATTGTTTTAGCAAAGTCAAACCGTTTTTTTCGAAACCATTTTCCCGGTCATATCAGTGGATACCCTATGGGGTCTTCGATCTGAGTGAGAACAAGGGCTGGGTGAGTGTCGGTATCGATCATGATACCGCACACTTCGCGACCGAAGCCATCCGACGCTGGTGGAAGAAAATGGGGGTCAAGCGTTACCGTACTGCCAAAGCATTGTTGATCACGGCCGATGGTGGCGGCAGCAACGGCAGTCGATGCCGGCTCTGGAAGATTGCCCTCCAGGAATTAGCCACCCAACTCGGAATGCCGATTCATGTCTGCCATTTCCCGCCGGGAACCAGCAAGTGGAACAAGATAGAACACCGAATGTTCAGCCACATTACCCAGACCTGGCGGGGCAGGCCTCTCGTCAGCCATGAAGTCATCATTCAGCTGATCGCCAATACCACTACTGCGGCTGGGTTGAAGATTCGAGCAGAATTGGACACAGGCTCCTATCCAACGGGACTCAGGGTCAGCGGTGAAGAGCTTGCTGCCTTGAAAATAAAGCGGCAAGGTTTCATGGAGACTGGAACTACGCACTGCTTCCAATAAAGGCATAAAAACAGTCAGTTTATATTGACGCGAAGCCTAAAATAGCAACAACTTCCACAAGGACTCCTGTACTTCTCTATCGCTCGAAGAGCAATCCTCCTAATCCACATATCCACAATGTGTTAGTCTCCCTCCCCCCGTACTCCCCCTCCCTCGCTCACCGCCGCCATCTCTTCGCACTCCTCCAGATATCTTACAAGGGCTTGATGTACACGCGGAGACAATCACCGTGGTGATCGCCACAAAGGACGGAGAGGTTCGCAGCCTCGGGACGATCCCAAATCGCCCGTCCCGTCTCGCGCATTGCTTGGCAGATGATCGTCGCGACGCGGCTGGGCCGTCGCTCGTCCTCACATCCGACGGACCAGCGCCACGGATAGGAATGAAACTCAGGCTCGTGATGTTTCCCGCAGAGCGGACAGCCAAATCGGGCTACTGCTACCCTTGTGAGGGCGATGAGGTCTTGAAGTGCTTTGACTAATGCAGGTATGCTACCTTGTCTTGTTTGGTGGCGTGGGCGTCCGAAAACCCGCCAAGGCATGCGGACGCCCACGCTCTTTCCCATCTGCGCTATAACCACGGCCGGAGGCAGGGAAAACTTCCCTGGCGGAAGATGCCACGCTATTCTGGCAAGTTGGGGAAGAATCCGGAAAAAGTTACTGGCGGGGAACAATTTGTTCGGTGAATAAAAGGACCATATCGCTGGTCGTAAACAAACTGTGAAAGCCTGATACGGAGGGGGAATACTGGAAATCTTCTGAAAACTTTAAACCCAAGGGAGGAGAGGATGGTTGAAATGTACGAGTTGGAGCTGGGGAAAGCGGGTCAAATTGTCGCATCTGAGATGTGCAAAGTCCGCAAGGGCGAAACGGTTCTGCTGACCGTGGACTCCATCATGGATACTAAGCCGGTTGTGGAAGTGGCGAAAGCCTGCAAAGCGGCCGGCGGGAAGGTAATGCTTTCCTACCACTCAACTCCCAAAGGCTAGGGCAAGGTGGCGGACCCACAGCTCCCAGAATCCTTGAAGAAGGCGATCCCCGCAGCCGACGTCTGGATAGAATTCAATAATCAATGGCTGCTCTACTCGACACCATGGAGTCGAATAATCTCGCTCATGTTTGCTATAGCTTTAACCCCGGCGCGGTGCTATCCGGCCTATGCACCGAGGACGAGCGGGTGTGGGGTTCCACGGAATGTGGCTTCGGGTATCAAGGGCCAATGTCCAGAGGAGCTCTGCCAGAAGCGGTCTCTCATGCGGCTGGGATTTGCATGAACTCATCAGTCTGGGTGGATGACGTACAACTCCTCGATCATGGCAAAGTCGTCCATCCCGAATTAGTCCCGTTGGCCCAGGCTATGGGGAAAGTGTAGCTGGATCTTGCAGCAGAGAAAACAATCCTGATCGAGGCGATAGAAAAGTCTGATGTGTCGAAATCGGCAGTTGGAAGGAGGAGACATATGCCAAGCAGAGTACTAAAGACAAGACAAGAAATCGAGGATTTCGTCCGGGGCTGCACCTTCTACGGGACCGGCGGCGGCGGGCTCCCGGAGAATGGGATCGAGTCGCTTGTCAACGAAATGGAGGGCGGGCGGCAAATTGGATGGGTGGATGTCGATGATATCCCCGATAATGCTCTCACCGTCTGCCCGTTCCTGATGGGCTCCATTGCTCCTCACACTCCGGAGGTTATCGAGGAGATGAAGGGCTTCGGCTTGGTCAAGCCCGTCAACAAAGAAAAAGACACACTATCGAAAGCCATAATAGAGTTGTCACAGTATGTCGGCAAAAAGGTCTCGGCCGTGGTGCCCATCGAGCTCGGCGGAGCCAACACTCCCGGCGCCATCGCCGCAGCCTCGATGAACGGCATTCCGGCGGTCGACGGCGACTATACGGGGCGCGCCATCCCCGAAATACCTCAGACCACCCCATACCTTCACGGGAAAACACTCTGGCCGATATCGTGTGTGGATGTCTGGGGCAATGTAACCATCATCAAGGACGCTATCAATTACCGGATGGTCGAGAATCGGAAAACTGATCAGCGCCGCAGCGTATGGTTCGACAGGTGATGCCGGTTTCCTGCTCAGCGGTAAGGAAATGAAAGAGATCATTATCAGGGGAACATTGACCGAGTGCTACAATCTCGGCGTGCTGATCAGGAAATCCAGAGAAGCGGGCAAAGACCCGGTCGACGAAGTGTGCAAATCCCTCGGCGGGTGGGTGTTGATCAGGGGAACCGTCACCGGGAAGAAATGGGAAGATCGCGTCGGTTACTATTGGGGAACCCACGATATCACTGGCTCGGGCGATTACAAGGGCAACACTCTGAGAATTTGGTTCAAGAACGAGAACCACATCTGCTGGCGAAACGACGAGGTGTTCGTCACGAGCCCGGATATTATCGAGGTCGTCAATGGAGCAACGGGCGTACCCATCGTGAACCCGAAACTCAAGGAAGGAGACAAGGTCGCCGTCATCGGCCTGAAGGCGAGGCCGATATTCCGCAGCGAAAAGGGGCTTGGTATCCTGGGCCCCAAGTATTTTGGACACGACTATGAGTACGTTCCCATTGAGGAACGGATGGTATGAGAGAACCGTGTTGTTTCGCACGAATCGCAGGTTCCTTTTCCCGTACAAGGTCCGGGAGCGGTGGATGTCTCCCTCGAACATCCGCTCCCCTTGAGCGCAGCGACCCACAATCTCACCTCCTCGTGCTTGACCCAGGATACTGGCGCTCCACCGCCTTCTCCTACCCATGGGGCAAGGAATGGTGAGTTCGCATAAACCATCGAGAGCGCCCGCAAGAACGTCATCGACAGGACGCATGAAACAGGGAGGCACGACGTGGTCGGAGGCTGGGGCGGACGGGATGCTGCAGATTCGCAGCTCGATTGCAAGCGGGCGGCATCTCCAGGATTTCTTGGTCGTGCTGGACCGGGCAGCGTGATTCTACCTACTTATTGAAATCGCTCCTCGCAGGACAGAGAAGGACTGGCCCGGCGCCCCCTCACTTCAATGAAGCGTCGGTGTCTCCTCCGGCTTTCATGCTGCGGGTGAACTCGAGGACAGCATTGTCCAGCAGTCCCTTGAAAACCTCTGCGTCGGTCATCATTGTGAACTTGTTCCTGTCGATGATGAGCTTCAAGCGCCCTAGGGAGCTCCTGGTGTCGGCTTGAGCTGTCGCTCATGAGCCCGCAGAGCCGCGAGACACCCTCCACCAGCCGGAAGGGGCCGTACTCCGTCGGCTCGTCCAGGAGCCCGCGCGCGGAGGTGAGCAAATAGCCGATGAGGTCGAAGAGCCCGTCATCGACCAGGCGGGGCAGGTTCCTATCTTTTGCTGCCTGATCCATCTCAGATCGCCTCCTCCCCTCAGTAGCGTTCCCAGTGGATAACGCCCTCATCCCGCCTCGGTCCGGGGGTGGCGGAGCGTCGGGATAGCCGAGCATGAGCAGGAGCTCCGCCTGGAGATGATCCGGGATATCGAGTATCTCCCGCAGAGCGGCCATGTTCGTTGAGCGCATCACGCATGATCCAAGTCCAAGCTCGACGGCAATCAGCATCATGTTTTGCGCAGCCATGGCACAGTCGAACAGGGCAAGGGTCGGACCCATCGGGAAAGTGCCGGCCTTCCGCTGATCCGAGCAGATACAGATGAGCGCTTTCGGCTCCCACAGCATGCCCGGAGAAACGACCCTGATCTGGTGAAGCGTGGCCGGCTGGGTAACTGCGATGAAAACCCACGGCTGTTTGTTGCTGCCCGTGGGCGCCCAGATCCCCGCTTTCATTATCCGTTCCAGAAGGGCCCGGTCCACCGGCCGATCGGCATACTGGCGGATGCTCCGGCGCCGCACTATTGCCTCTTCTACGTTCACGACGGGACCCTGGTGCTCGCGAGGTTTCCGACCGCCTTCACGCGGAAGCGCACGGCGTTGGAGGGCATGTACGCCAGCGGTATCTCCTCCAACTCGACGATATCAATGGATGTCGCGTCCGCGCCCGCGCGTATCGCCTCCCGCCGGGCCTCTTCCTTGACCTGCGCCACGATGGCATCCCTCCCTTTGCCCGCCACATCGTAGACCCCGTCGACGGCGCCGGAGACCTGGGAGATGGCGGCGCCGATGGCATTGGCGACATCGAAGTGCTCCGGCCTCACCACGCGGCTGGCTCCCGCCAGGCGGTCGGGAAGCAGGATCGAGCCGCCTCCCACCAGCACCACGGGAACATCGTCAGAGGTGGTCTTCATCTTGTCGATCACCTCCTCCACCATCGATCGGATTCGAGCTGAGGCAGCCTGCACCATGCGCCCGTCCAGCCCCGCCACCTTGTCCACCTGACCAACGGCGGCCATGCCCGCCGAGACGGCCACGTCAGTGGCAGTGAGAGTCTTTCCCCCGAAAACGAGCGCCTCCCGGGTGATACGGTAACCCACCGAATCCGGACCGACGGTGCAGCTTCCGTCCCGCCATCGCACGAACGAACCGCCGCCGAGCCCGATGGAGATCAGGTCGGGCATGCGGAAGTTGGTTCGAACGCCCCCGATCAGGACCTCCGCGCTGGACTCCCGAGGAAACCCGTGCCGGAGAATGCCGACGTCGGTCGTTGTCCCTCCGACATCCACCACGATCGCATCCTTCAAGCCGGAGAGAAATGCAGCGCCGCGAAGGGAATTGGTGGGTCCCGACGCGATGGTGAAAACGGGGTAGCGGCGCGCATAGTTCACGGCCATCAGCGTACCGTCGTTCTGGGTGATGTAGAGGTCCGCCTGCACTCCATGGCCGGCCAGCACATCCTGAAAAGAGCGGTAGGCCGTGTCCGCGATCCGCCGGATGGCCGCGTTCAGGATGGTGGCATTCTCCCTCTCAAGGATGCCGAGGGATCCGATTTCGCTCGAAAGGGAAACCGGAAAGTCCGCGCCGAACACGAGAGCTGCCTTGTCGCGCACCATGCGCTCCTGCTCGGCATTCACAGGAGAAAACACGCAGGATATCGCAAGGGCTTGCACATCCTGGTCTTTCAGGCTCGTGAGGGCCTCTTCGATCTCGCTGAGATCTGGCGCCGAGAGTAACGCTCCGTTGTACTCGTACCCTCCCTTGACGATGCGATAGTGAGTTCCCAGGTGCCTGAGGATATCCGCCGGCCACTCCAGGTAAGGAGGCACGGCCAGACCCGCCGGCGCGCTCAGGCGAATGACCCCTATCCTGGCGAGGCCCTTGCGCTCGACAATGGCGTTCGTGCAGTGGGTGGTCCCCAGCATGGCATGCAGGATCGCCGCGGGTTCGATACGGCCCTGGGTCAAGACCGCATCCACTGCCTCGTGGATGCCCGTGGAAACATCCTCGGTGGTGGCCCTCTTGGCCTTGGCGACCACCCGGTTATCGGGATCAAGGATCACCGCATCAGTGTTCGTGCCGCCGACATCGATACCAAGACGAAAGCTCATCGTCCGAGTCTCCCGGCCAGCTCCTCGAGAGGGACATAGTCCCTGTCGTACTTGAAGTAGCGCGGACCCACCAGGGCCAGGCCGGCCTCGCTCCGCCAGATGGGAGAGCAGGGCATGCCGATGATGACGACCCGCTGTCCATATCGCAGGTGCTCGGTGGTAATTGGCCGACCCGTCTCCCTGTCAAGAACGGTGATCAGGTCGGGAACCATGGCGCATGGTTCTCCATCCCGCAGCCCGATCAGGTTCTCGTTCTGGAAGTGCACCTGGAAGCGACCCCCCTTGTAGCCCTCCAGCCCTTCGAAAGACGCCGTTCCGCGGACGAACCCGGTCGTGAGACTCCGCTGCACATCGACGACCTTGCCCTCGAAGAGGCGGTACCCTTTTGTCAGCTCCAGGATCGAATCAACCGGGTCGAGCTTGCTGCGACCGGCTTCCACGATCCGCCTGCCGATCTCGATGGCTAGGGATACCGTCCCTCTCACAGACCAGCGTTTCAAGGTTTTGCCGTCCACCATGTACAGGCTGATCATCGATGCCAGCCCCATCGAAATGGTTACGGCCCGGGAGATGCTTTCAGCCCACGAGTTTGAAAGCGCCTCAATCAGCACCTTGTTTCCGCGCTCGTCGCAGCACACCATGGGAGACGCGTTGACCCCGCCGATGGTCAGCGTGGTCATCTGGATTTCAGGGAAGGCTCGGCCCATGGCATCGCAGTCCACAAGCGGCAAGCCCAGTCGGGCAGCCGTATACACCGGAATGCAGGAATTGATGCCTCCAGCCTCGATCGGCATCACGGCGAAGGCTTTTCGGCCGAAATAGGCCTCCACGGCCTGGAAGGCGGACTGCGGCTCGTTCCCGTTCGGCAGCTTTTCGAGCATCACGGAAGGGGCGCCCATCATGGCGGAAGGGATCACCAGGGCATCGTCGGGCACCTGATCGGGATCCAAGAGCGTCACATCTCCCTTCTCCCGGATGGCTTCCTTGGCCATGAGCCGTCCGAGGTAGGGATCCCCGCCCCCGCCCGTGCCCAACACGGCCGCGCCCAGGGCAAGATCGTTGATGGAATCCAGGCTGAGGATGCTCATGGACGACACTGACCTTATTTGCCCATTCGGGCGGCCAGCTCGATCAGGTCCCGGTGCACGATTCTCCCGGAGTCAAGCACCTGTTCGCCGTCCTGCCACACCGATGAGCTCAGGCAGATTCCGTCGAGATGGCTGACCGCAGGCACTCCGTTTGCCTTGAACTGGATTCCCTGGTGCCCGAACCCCCATTCTGTAACTCCCCAGATCCGCTCGTCTTCCACGCAGACCCCTGAAGCCCGGGCTCCTGGGTTGCAGCCATAGCAAACGTGCGCCTCGTGATACATATTCTGGTCCTTCAGAGACTCCATCCATTTCCGGACGAACGCAGCCTCGTGGCCGCCGGTGATCTCGGTGCACACGCCGTCATGTACGTGGAAGACGATCGGGCTGGACAGGCGGGCAAAGTCCGCCGGCGAACCGCCGTAGAAAGAGCCGTCGAAGGCAATGGCGCCCTGGATGGATTCTTCGATCGGTGCCCAGGCGATCTGTCCCAGGAGGAACCGACAGCCGGCCGAATGGGCCCACATCTCGCTGATGACCGGCCTGTCGGGAGCGTTCTCGAAGCTGACGTCGGTTCCGGCCATGGTGGTGATCCGCATCTTCCTCGCCCGCCGCGTCAGATCCACAATTCGCTCCTGGAACTCGGCCTGCAGCGCAAGGTCGAGCCTGCCGATGCAGCGCACGATCCGCTCTTCGTTCATTCCGCAGAGGCAGAGGTAGCGCACCCGGCGCGGGGGGACCAGCGCCTTCTCGTAGGGCGTCGAGTATCCCAGCCATTGATCGTTCAGCTCGATCCAGACGTCCGTCTCGGGTATGGCGGCCTTCAGAGGGTCCGGCAAGTACGGCTCTCCCGCCTTTCCCACGCCCACCGGGGTCGAATGGTAGGCAACCATCACCTTTGCGCCGACCAACTCGCCGGCCTTTGCGATCTCCTCGGCAACTCGCCAGCATCCGGCCGAATCCACCGTGACAAGAAGGCTCTCGCCCTTTTTCACGGCCGTCAGCTCTCGGACGACTTTGCTGGCAGCCACCGCCAGCTCGAGGTCTAGTCGCACAGGCATCCGGGTCCTACTGCTTTCCCATGCGGGTGGCGAGCTCGGCAAGTTTCGGCTGCAGGAGCTTTCCCTGGTCCATGATCTGTTGGCCGTCCAGCCACACGGAGGAATCCAGGCAGATACCGTCGACGTGGGATTTTGCGTTGATGCCCTTGCCTTTGAAGAACGGTCCCTGGTACCCGAATCCCCATTCGGTCGAGCCCCATACCCGCTCGTCCTCCGTGCACAATCCGGAGAGCTTTGCCCCCGGGTTGAAGCCATAGCACACGTGGGCGGCATGGAACATCAGGGGATCGTTCAATCGCGCGAACCAACCCTTGAGAAACCGGGCTTTCTCGCCTCCCGTGATGTCTCCGCAGACTCCCTTTTTTACATGGAATGATATCGGTTCAGTGAGGATCCCCAGATCAGCCTCCCCCCCACCGGAGAACGATCCGTTGTAGGCAATTGTCCCGTTGATGGATTCCTCCACGGGAGCCCATCCGATCTGCCCCAGCAGGAAGTGAGCGCTCGGCTCGAGGGCCCACCCCTCGTTGGTCACGGGGCGCCGGGGATCGTTCTCGAAGCTCACATCGGTACCCGCGGAGTTCGTGATGCGCATCTTGCGGGCATTCCTTGTCAGATTCACGAGGGTGTCCTGGAACTCCTTTTGCAGCTCGAGATCAATCTTTCCCACGCACCGCACGAACTGCTGCTCATTCAATCCACCGAGGAACAGGTATCTCACCCTTTTGGGATTCGTGAGGGCTTTCTCCCAGGGGGTGGAATACAGGAGCCATTGGTTGTTGTACTCCACCCAGACATCGGTCTCCGGGATTGCCGCCTTCAGGCTGTCAGGCAGATAGGGATCCCCCACCTTGCCATAGCCGGGCGGAGTGGAGTGCCAGGCAACCATGACCTTGCCGCCCAGCGCTTCGGCTGCCTTCGCCGTTTCCTCCGCTATCCTCCAGTAGCCCAACGAATCGATTGTGATGAGGACGCTCTCTCCCTTCTTGAGGGCCACTAGGTCGCGAACCACCTTGTAAGCCGCGACGGCAATTTCCAGATCCAATGTGCTCGGCATGACTTGGTTCCTCCTATATGTTGTGACAGCGGACGAAATGCTCGGGGCCAAAACCTCGCATGGCAGGGTCCTCCACAAGGCATCTGTCCGTTTTGAACGGACAACGGGTATTGAAGCTGCACCCTGGTGGTACGTCAACCGGGCTGGGGATTTCGCCCACGGAATGGATCTTCTTGGGCTTCAGTGCTTCCTCCGGATCGGACAGGACGGGTATGGAGGAGAGAAGCATCTGCGTGTAGGGGTGGAGGGGCCTCTCGAAGAAGTCCACCGCCGGGGCAATCTCGGCAATCTTCCCCAGATACATGATGGCAATCCGCGTGGCGACGTTCCGCATAAGGCTCAGATCGTGGGTGATGAAGAGATACGTCAGGTTGAACTCTTTCTGCAAGCGAAGGAGCATGTTGATGATCTTGCCCTGAACGGAAACGTCCAAGGCCGAGGTAGGTTCGTCCAGCACAATGAAGGACGGACCGGTGGCCAGTGCCCTGGCAATGGCCACCATCTGGCGCTCGCCGCCTCCAATCGTTGAGGGATACTTGTACCCATATGCCCGGGGCAGCTCGACCATGTTCAGCAGCTCGGTGATCCGCTTGTCCTCCGACTGACCTTTCGGAACCATGTGATGGACCTTGAGCGGCATGGCCAGAATGTCCCCGATGCTCCGGCGCGGGTTGAGCGACGATCCCGGGTCCTGAAAAACGATCTGGATATCCTTCTTCAAGTGCAGAGGCCGGTCGACGGCCCGCCGGGCAATGTTTTCTCCCTTGAACAGGAGCGTGCCGCTGGTCGGCGGATAGGTGCCGACAACCGTGAAGGCCGTGGTGCTCTTCCCCGAACCGGACTCCCCGACCAGGCCCAGGCACTCACCCTGCTTCACCGTAAAATCGATGCCGTCCACTGCCTTGACGGTGACGAATTTTTTCCTGAGAAGAGTTGATTGGTTGATTTTGAAATGCTTGACGAGCCTGCTCGCGACGAGGACATCCCCATTCGTCGTATTGGCCTCAGCCGCCACCATGACCCTGCCTTCCTTGCGCGTACAGATAGCAGGCTACCTCGTGGCCCTGGCCGGCCTCGAAATAGGGGGGGGTGGATTTAGAGCAGGGGCCAAAAGCGTGCGGACACCTGGGGTGGAAGCGACATCCGGTCGGAGGATCCTTGTAGTCCGGGATTCGACCGGGAATGCCCTCCGCGAAACCTCCTCCTGTCAGACGAGGCACTGATGCCAACAGTCCCCGCGTGTAGGGATGCAGCGGGTTATTGAAAAGCTCGTGGGTCGGCGCCATCTCGATCATGCTTCCCGCATACATGACATAGACTCGATCGGTCACCTCCCGGGCCAGGCCGAGAGAGTGCGTGATGAGGATCAGCGAAGTGCCTTTCTCCCGCACGAGGTCCTTGATGAGCCGCAACACCTGGTCCTGGATTGTCACGTCGAGGTTCGTTGTCGGCTCATCGGCAATGAGGAGGTCACGCGCCGTGGCAATCGCAAAGGCAATGCAGGAGCGCTGCCGCATGCCGCCGCTGAGCTGTACCGGGTAGCTGTCTATCATGCGCTCGGCATCGGGCAGGCGGGCCTCCTTCAGCGCGCGAAGCGCCACGCCTCTCTTATCTTTGATCCGGGCTCCCGAAGCGCCGGCGGAGTAGCGTATGACGTCGTAGAGCTGCTGGCCAATCGTGAAAACCGGATTGAGCGCTGATGTCGGATCCTGAAAGATCATCGACAGCCCTCGCCCCCGCAGGTCGGAGAGCTCCCGGGTGCTCATCTTGAGAACGTCCCGTCCATGCAGGAGGATCTCACCCTGGGGAATGTATGCCGGACGAGGCAGGATGCGGAGCACGGCCTTCATGGTCGTCGTCTTCCCACAGCCCGTCTCTCCCACCAGCCCTACCCTCTCGCCGAACCCGACAGTGAAATTGACTCCATTCAGCACCTTCAACACGCCGCCATAGACTTTGTACCACACGTGCAGGTTGCGGATATCGAGAAGAGCATCTGCCATGGAGTCTTAGACATCCTCCGGGGCAAGCATGTCGCGCACCCCGTCCCCGAACAGATTGAAGCCAAGGACGATTACCATGATCGCCAGGGCTGGGAACACGGCGATCCACCACTGGTCAGGCATGCGCGAAATCCCGTCAGCAACCATGGTCCCCAGGGCCGGCTTCGGAGGCTGCTCGCCCAGCCCGACAAAGCTCAGGGCAGCCCCGACAAGGATGACCCATCCCACATCAAGGGCCATCTTGGTGAAAATGGAGGAGGCGCAGTTGGGCATTATCTCGCGAAAAAGGATATGCATCCTGCCTGCTCCCGTGAGTTCGGCCGCCTGCACGTAGTATTCGTTTCGCAGCGACGAGGCCAAGCTGAATGTCAGGCGAGTATACCACGGCCACCAGGAGATGGTCACCGCCATCATGGAATTCGTGAGGGTCGGCTTCAAGACAGCCGCAACAGAAAGCGCCAGAATGAGGGGAGGAAGGCTGATGAACACGTCGGTGATGCGCATGATGAGCGTTTCCACCCAGGTCCCGACGTAGTATCCCGCAATCATCCCCGTCAGTATGCCGATGGGAACGCTCACCGCGAGCACCCCGAGCGCCATGACCAGGGCATTCCCGAAGGCAAAGATCACGCGCGTGAGGACATCCCTGCCGTACACGTCGGTTCCCATGAGATGTTCCGCGCTGGGAGCAAGATTCCTGGCCTTGAAGTTCGCGTACTTGCCTGCATGCTGCGGGTAGGGGGTCACATACGGGGCGAAGAGGGCGAGAAAGAGAATGAGAACCACCATGACGAGACCAACGATCGAAAGCCAGTTGCGGCTGAACTTGTACCAGGACTTGGAGAGCGAATCGAGCCTTACGGTCCACACGCTTTCCCTGTCGGGCTGGGCCATCATCCTCTCCTCTGCCATGTCTAAGCTCTCCTCCCACCCAATAGCCGTATGCGCGGATCGAGATAGGCGACGAAGACGTCCACTACGATATTGAGTGTCACAAAAACCAGGCCAAGAACCATGACGACACCGACAATTGCATTTACATCCTTGTTCAGCATGGCCTGGATCCCATACCGGGAAAGGCCGGGATAGTTGAAGATCAGCTCCACCAGGAACGCCGCGCCGAAGGTCGCCGCGATATCGAGCGCCATCACGGTGGTTGTGGGGATCAGGGACGGCTTCAACAGGTATTTCCTGGTCACCACTCGCGCGGGCACCCCGTAGGCGATCATAGAGGCGATGTAGTCCTTGTTCTGATTCTCCGCCATGCTCGACCGTGTTATCCGGGCGGCCTGAGACATTGGGCCCATCGCAAGGGCTGCGGCGGGCAGGATCAAATGCTTGAGAGCATCCCACGCCAAGTCTGGTCGGCCGGCGAGCAGACTGTCCAGAGTCATCAGGCCAGTAATGATGGGGGGCGCCGTGAGCCCATCGCTGAGACGGCCGAGGGTTGGGAAAACCCTCCAGACAAACCCGAAGATCAGCATGAAGATGACAGCCCAGGCAAAACCCGGCGTGACGATCCCAAGGTACGACAAGACGCGCACGACGTTGTCGAACCAGGTATTCGCGTATCTCGCGGAGAGCACGCCCAGGAAGATCCCGAGGACCGAGATAAAAATCGCGGCCACGATGACGAGCTCCAGGGTTGCCGGAAAAAACTCCTTGATGTCCTGCACCACCGACCGGCGAGTCAACAGGGAGTTGCCAAGGTCCCCGTGGAGGACGCCCCAGACCCAGAGCACGTATTGTTCAGGGACGGGCTTGTCGAGGTGCATTTGTTTGCTCAGCCTCTCCACCACCTCAACGGGAGCCCGCGGTCCAAGGGCGAGCCGCGCCGGATCGCCGGGGACGATGCGCGCGATGACAAAAATTACGATGGAGAGCCCGAAGAGGACGAATACGGATAAAGCAAGTCTCCGTAGCACAAATGGTCCTAGCCGCACGAGACCTTCCTTGTTATGCGTGTGACTCAGATTCAAAGGGGTGAGAGTGGGAAACGGGTGTCTTCCACCTCACCCCGCGAAGCGTCAAGTACCTGATTGCTACTGCTTGAGCGCCTGCGCCTTCTTCTCCAGGTCGATCTGCATGTCGTGCACGTAGTGGCTGTAGCCCATCACGGGAGCAAGAGGCATCTTTGCCTTGGCGCGGTCGGCAACCGGCCAGCTCAAGTAGGTCTGATAGGCCCACTCCGTTGCCTGGTCAGCGAGCCAGATGGTCGGGCTGATGTCGACGAGAGTATCCTGGATTTTTCCGTACTTCGCGAACCTAGCCTTCTGGTCAACAGTCGACAGGGCGTCTTCAATTGCCGCGTCTATGTCTGGCTGGCCCAGCCACTCGCACTGTTCCCAGGTTCCCTGTGACTTGGAATGGTAGCGGGTCTCCAGCATGGAGCCTGCCTCGTGGTAATGGGCAGCCACGTAGATGATGGAACCATTCGGGGTCGTCCCCACGGTTTGAGCGTCATCCTCCATGGAGCCGAAGGGTTTCTTGAGGATCTCCACGTTGACCCCGATCTCCGATGCGTTGGACTGGAACTGCAGAGACACCTTCTCCTCATCAGGGACTTCGGCACACCAGGAGAGACTGAAGGGATACTTGTCCAGCTGGTTCGCGTACTTCGAAAGAGCCATTTCGGCTTTGGCCTTTTCCACATTCCGCGTGTACTGGAACGTCGGCTTCCAGCCAGGAAGCGTGTGCGGAACAGGCCCCTTGGACTGCATGTAGTTGGGCCAGATGTCCTTCACGACGGCGTCGTAATCCATTATGTAGGCCAGGGCCTTGCGGAAATGGACGTCATCCGTTGGGGCCTTCTTGGTGTTGAGCATGATCTGGAGATTGTGGGGCGCAAAATAGACCGTCGAATCGATGCCCGGTATCTCGCGGAGGGTCGTGTACGCCTCCTCGGGCATGGTTTCCGATGTGATCTCCTCTTCGTGATTCTTCATGAGAGTCCTCACCGTGACCTCACCGGGGAAGGCGAACTCTTTGAAGAAATCAGGGGCGTTGGCTTTCCATCCTCCCCAGTAGTCATCGAACTTCTCGCCGATGAGGTATTCCTCCAGCTTGCCTTCCTTGACCGTGTAGGGGCCCGACCCTGCGTCGTGATTCAGGAGCCACTTCTTTCCATAGTCACCCATGGCGCCGTACATGGTCTCCTTCTTGTCGAGATGGGCCAGCACCTCATCCTTGTTCAGGACATAGAAGCGCACCAGCGCGCCCAGGAAAGGACCGAAGGGCTTCGCCAGCTTGACCTCCACCGTGGAGGGGTCAAGGGCCGTCACGGATTTGATGCCGGATACGATAGCGCCGCTCTTGCTTTTGGTGCGCAAGAGGTACGCGAATCCTTCTCCGATGTCAAAGAGACGGTTCGCGCTGAAAACCACGTCATCCGCGGTCAACGTCTTCCCGTTGTGGAACTTGACGCCCTTGCGCAGCTTGAAGGTGTAGGTCAGGTTGTCAGGAGAGATGGTCCACGACGACGCCAGGCCCGGCTTGATGGAGCCGTCATAGTCCGGGAACACCAAGCCTTCGTACAGGTTTATCATCGCCATGGAGTCCGAGAAATCATTGCCAACGGCCGGATCATAATACGTTGGCCAGTCTTCGCAGAAGCGGACGATACTGTCTGGATTGTGTGGTTTCGAAGCGGCCGCTGCTGGAAGAACCAGGAAAAGCCCCAAGATAAGGATTGATGCCAGTAGTCTTTGGAACCTCATTTCTTCCTCCTCCTTCAATTAAGAGAATCAGGCCCGAAAAACCCCTATCGCAACCGTGCATAATAACATAGGGGCCGCAGGTCCGCAAGCCTGCGCATCGCCTCGGGTGCGATCTAACGGATCGGTTTTTTGGCATTGAGTTTTAAATAAAAAAAGTCTATCCACCATGTTGTCCGAAACTTCCTGATTTCAGGACAATCACTTCCGGGTTTTCCTCCAGGTTTTTCCGCGTCTTCAAGGAGAAGAGGTCTGCAAACACAAGATGCTCGTCGTCGAGAAGGATGGTGTATGACGACGCGTCGCGTCGCGGCTACATGTTCAAAGGCTCCGCGGAGCAGATCGGGAGCGGCCCTCTTTACGACCAGACCAGGGAGAGCATGCGAAAGGCCATGCCGCAGCTGCCAGCGCCACAATACGTTGTACGGGTGACCGTCAATTCCATCTACGACCAGTCGGCGGGGCCGAACGGGGGCAGGAAGATAGCGTAGGCCCGCCAATTCCGCTGACCGCTGGTCCAGGACTTACAATTCCCGGCAGAACGCCGTGAGCTCCTTGACCGCTTGCGCGAGATTCTCCTCGTACGTACGGCCCGAGCTCTTGCGCGGTTTGAAGGAATGATCGCCATCTGGCAGGAAGATCAACCTCCATGCCCTTGCGAGCACTAGACCCTGAATCTGGCCGGGGTCGTTTCTCCTCTGCTCGGGCGCGTAGCTCTTTGTCGATTATTTATATCGCCTAGAAGGAATTGAGTCAACCAGATGTATTTCTATGTTGCAGACGATGGCCCTCTGTGACGGCTCTCAGGGTCAGACTCAGGGTCAGAGAGGCAGATGGGTTGATTGGCGCAATATTACGTTATGTCACTGGCTGTCAAGCTCTATCAGACTGACCTTCTTTGTCTCAAGAATACCGGTTAACAAATATGTCTTTGAAGGCATAATTTATGTGTGTCATGGACTGTGTTCTTCCATGAGGAGTTCGAGGTGGAGTTTGACTAGCTTGCCCAGAGGTACAAGACGAGGCGTTGGCAAACATCAAAGTTCTTAAGCGATTCGGGCCGCAGACAGGGAGACCACGCGTCGATACCCTGAACGGCTCTCGATATGCAAAAATGAAAGTGCTGCGGTTCGATGCTGCAGATGGAGTATGGAGAATCGCCTTTGCATTTGACCCGAAGCGAAGGGCGATCCTTCTGTGTGGCGGAGACAAGTCGGGGGGAGTGAAAGCCGATTCTACCGCCGGTTGATTGCCAAGGCTGACGCAAGATACAGCGCATATCTTATTTGCCTGAAGAGCGAAAGGAAGCAGGATTGATGAAGACTCTGGATCAGAAAATGAACAGCCTCACCACGTCGCGCCGAAAGAAGATCGAGGCCCGTGCCGACCTCCTTATTGCTGAAGAAATGACCTTGCAGGAGCTACGCCGCGCACGAAAGGTTACCCAAGTACGGATCGCCAAGGAACTCGGGATCCGCCAGGAAGGTGTCTCTCGACTGGAGAAACGTAGCGATCTGCTCCTTTCGACCCTTCGTAAGGCTGTAAGGGCGATGGGAGGCGATCTGCGTCTGGTTGCTGCATTTCCGGACCGTGAGCCTATTGTGCTGTCCGGGATAGCCGACGCGGACACAAAGGCAATGTCCGCTGGACATAAGAGGACTCGCGCCGGAAGATGACTTTGTTCGATTCTGGTCTGCTGTCGTTGTCAATGGAGAGTTGGCGAGTATGGGGAGCGCATCCACCCGATAAGGCGCCTTCTGTCTCCCTGGGTCCCAGACGGTTCGCGGCCGCCCGTTGGCCCGATCGGCCGCCGCGATTCGAACACCCGGACATGGCTACTTGCGGAAGAGTTTCTTCCTGAACCATGCCGTCGATTCAACGGCCTCACCCCGCTCGATAATCCCACGGATCTCCCCGCGGGCGGCGTTCGAACCTGTCGCCTGGGCCTTGCTGTCTAGCAACTTCCAAGTATCACTCTGAAAACATTATCTACTTGGAATGGATGATAACGGGCGAGTTTTTCGTATTTTTTTCTTGACAAACTAGCGGAAGGTGGTTTTTAATATAAAATCGATTGCGCAATCGTCAAACCAAGCAAGGAGAACGAAGTGAAAGGAGGTGGGAATCAGCAATTCAATCGGGTTCCGAAGCGCTCCGGCACGATACCTGCTTTCCAGTGTTTCATATAGGGGCGCCTTTTGTCTCTCATGTTTCAAAACCCTAAATGGGCAAAGGAGAAATGACCATGTTTAGATCAAAAAGGGCGTGGCCTACCGCGGTGATCATGGTTGCCATGGCGGTTATCTTCTCTTTCACGGTGTCGGCTTCGCCTGCCAAGCCGGTGATCGGTCTTGTTATGAAGTCCCTCGCCAACGAGTTCTTTAAAAACATGGAAGAGGGAGCAGTAAAATACACCAATCAGCAGGGCAACTTCACGCTCATTCCAGTGGGCATGAATTCGGAGACTGACATCGACACCCAGATCGCCGCGATGGACAACTTGATTACCAAGAAGGTCGACATAATTGTTCTGGCGCCTGCAGACGCGGTAGCGCTCGTGCCGTCTGTGAAGCGTGCACTCGATGCGCACATCGTAGTCGTGAATATTGACGTCAATCTTGACCCGGACGCGTTGGATCGCGCCGGCCTCCATAACTTCCTCTTCGTCGGGCCTGACAATACCGTGGCTGCGCAAATGGTCGGCGACTTGCTCGCTAAGAAACTCGGTCCCGGCGGCAAGGTCTTCATCATTGAGGGCAACCCCGGAGCAAGTAATGCCGCGCAGCGGAAGCAAGGTTTCATGAACTCGGTTACAAAGGGAAACCTCAAGCTTCTTGCGTCGGTCACGGCGCACTGGGAAACCGAAGAGGCGAACACGGTCACGACCAACCTACTGACCGCGCATCCGGATGTCCAGGGCATTATGGCAAGCAATGATTCGGAAGCCTTAGGTGTTGTAAGAGCGTTGGATGCGGCCGGGATGACAGACAAGGTGACCGTTGTGGGGTTCGACAACATTGCACCGGCCCAGGAGCTCATAAAACAGGGCAAGATGCTCGCTACTATCGATCAGTTTGGTCAGGATCTGGCGATCGACGGAATCAAGGTCGGCCTGCAGATTCTACATGGGAAGAAACTATCCGGTTGGCAAAAGACACCAGTACGGGTCATCACTGCAGCAGAGCTTCAGTGATTCTGAGCATTCTCTAGGTTGGGGCGAGGAGTTTTCCTCGCCCTTTTTCTGACATGTTCAAGCAGGAGATTTGCGCCACCCATGGCAGACATGGATCAAATCGAGCCTATTCTGGACCTCCAGGCCATAGCGCTCTCATTCCCGGGCGTTCAGGCCCTCGATGCGATCGATCTCGCTATTGAAAGAGGAGAGGTCCACGCTCTGGTTGGCGAAAACGGCGCCGGTAAATCCAGTCTCGTAAAGTTACTGTGCGGGATTTATCAACCTGACAGCGGTGATATCCAATTCGGGGGGGCGCATTACTCGCCCAAATCGCCACTCGACGCAATCAAGGCCGGCATACGCGCGGTATACCAGGAGTTCAACCTACTCTCTTATCTCTCGGTCGCCGAAAACATCTTCTTCGAGGCTCTGCCGCATCATATTGGTTTTGTAGACTTCCGAACGCTTCATGCCAGAACGGAAGAGCTCCTCCGGGAAGTCGGATTGGACATCGCCCCTACCACTCCGGTCGAGCTTCTCGGCATCGCTCAGATGCAACTCATCGAAATCGCAAAAGCGATCTCCACCGATAGCAAGGTGCTCATCCTTGATGAGCCAACGGCCACCCTTACCCCAAATGAGATTAAGAAACTCTTCGCAATAATCCTCAAGTTGAAAACGCAAGGGGTTACAATTCTCTACATCTCGCATCGGCTTCAGGAGATCTTCGAAATCGCCGACAGGGTAACCGTTCTGCGCAACGGGAAGAAGGTCGGCACCAAACGCATCGATGCTATAACCGTGCCCGAAATCGTCAGAATGATGGTCGGTAGGGAAATGGGTACCGAGTACCCTTTTCGCGGCGACGTTGTGCCTTCAGAAACGCTTTTTGAAGTCAAGGGGCTGCGCTATCG
Organism: uncultured Spirochaetota bacterium; assembly: GCA_963820435.1. GTDB lineage: Bacteria > Spirochaetota > Spirochaetia > SZUA-6 > Fen-1364 > Fen-1364. The sequence continues at coordinate 110,041 of CAWGAC010000020.1, forward strand.
GGGAAACCCACAATCCGTATCGTTCGCGGTGAAGCGACATGAGATCTTGGGCATCGCCGGACTCGTTGGATCGGGGCGGACTGAAACCGTTCGGGCCATCTTCGGCGCCGATGACAAAGCGGCGGGTCAGCTTTTCCTTAAGGGAGCCCCGATCGAGGTCGCAAATCCGCGAGACGCAGTGCGATACGGCATTTGCCTGTTGACCGAAGATCGAAAAAACCAAGGACTGATCCTTGACATGGCATGCTCAGCGAATATCACGATCACCGACATCAGGAAGGCTTCGAGAGGCGGTTTCATAAACCATATCCTGGAGAGGGACGAGTCTAAGAGGCTCGTAGAGAATCTGGCTATTCACACCACGTCTATGAATCAGTTGGTGAGAAATCTTTCGGGCGGAAACCAGCAGAAGGTCGTTCTTGCAAAGTGGCTTTTCCGAAACGCTGAGGTGCTCATACTGGACGAACCCACTCGCGGAATTGATGTCGGAGCCAAGTTCGAAATCCATCTTCTGCTATGGGAGCTTGCCGCATTGGGCAAGGGAATCATCATCGTATCCTCCGATCTGCCCGAGCTCATGGGCATTTGCCATCGGATGCTCGTGTTCTCAAACGGCCGCATCACCGGTGAGCTTGAGCGGAAGGATTTTGATCAAGAGCGGATACTTGAATATGCCTTCTCGGGATACATAGCTAAGGAGCGGACCTAAATGAACACACGGCGAATTGCCTATCTCATGCTCCGAGAGGTTGGAATCGGAATCGCGCTGATCTTCATCGTGGCTCTTTTCGTGGCCTTTGCGCCCATGTTCGCTTCTTTCATCAACATCACTAACATATTCATTCAGATAAGCATTAACACCATTATAGCCGTCGGGATGACGTTCGTTATACTTCTTGCAGGCATCGATCTTTCGGTCGGTTCGGTACTCGCGCTGACCACGATAATCGCAGGCCTCTTTCTTACACAGAAATCGCTCCCGGACTCTTTGGTTATAACACTTGCGATCCTGGGTGCGATCGGTGTCGGAATGGCATGCGGATTCGTTAACGGTTACGTGTCGGAAAGATGGAAAGTCCATTCCTTCGTCGTGACGCTTGGCATGCTAAACATCGCCCGAGGGGCCGCCTTGGAGATCAGCAATGCAAGAACCATGTTCCGCTTTCCACCCGAATTTGATGCGTTCGGAAGTAAGACATTCATAGGCATACCGGTCATCTTTGTCATCGCCATAGTCCTTGTCGCCATGGGGAGCGTTGTTCTCAGACGGACGGTTTTCGGACGCATTATTTACGCCATAGGAAACAACGAGGAATCCGTACGGCTTTCCGGGCACAACACTCGTTTCTACAAGGTAGCGGCATTCGTCATCTGCGGCGCCATGGTCGGAATCGCGGCAATTACCTACATGCTCCGGTTGAACATTGCGAGCCCCATTCTGGGAGTCGGGTTTGAACTGAATGCGATCGCTGCCGTAGTTATTGGCGGCACCAGCATGAGCGGCGGAAAGGGTTCGATGATCGGTACTTTCCTCGGGGCATGCATCATGGGAGTTCTGAACAACGGGCTGCTTTTGATCGGGCTCGGTGATTTTGCGCGCCAAATCGTTACCGGTCTGCGTGATCATACTCGCGGTCGTCCTTGACACTTACCGGAACAAGGCTTCAAAGCTGCTGAGTCAATGATGATGCTTCCCGGAGCCAGCTGAAACGTCGAAGGGATTAACACACGGAATTGAAACCGATGGCCACGATTCGAGACGTCGCAAACTTGGCAAGGGTATCGTCCACCACTGTATCCCACGTCCTCAACAAAACCAGGTTCGTTTCGGAGGAAGTCAGGCTTCGCGTGCTGGCAGCGATGGAGGAGCTGGGATACCGGCCCAACGCTCTTGCGCAGTCCCTCCGCAGCGGCTATACACACACGATAGCGCTCCTCCTCCCTGACAGTGCCAATCCATTCTTCGCCGAACTGGGCCGCGCGATCGAGATGGAGGCCTTCAAAACCGGATACAATGTAATACTTTGCAACACGGAAGCGGCTTTCGAGAAGGAAGATATCTACATCGATGTCCTGATGAAAAAGCAGGTGGACGGAGTCGTCTTCTGCTCAGTAGGAAACAGAACAGAATCGTTTCGCGCGCTCTCCAGTTCGAAGTTGCCCGTGGTGGTTCTCGATCGCGATCTGCCGGACATCAAGATGGACACTGTAGTCTGCGACAACAGGCAGGGCGGATACCTGGCGACGAGACACCTGCTGGAACTCGGGCACCGGCGGATAGGCTGCGTTGCTGGACCTTCGCAGGTCACGCCGAGCGCAGAACGAGTGACGGGATACAGGGCCGCGTTGGAAGAAGCGGGGGTCTCATTCGATGAAGGCCTCGTGATACGCGGAGACTTCCATCCGGAGACGGGACTTCTGGCGACTCGCACGCTCCTGAAGCTGAAGAAAGCGCCGACGGCCATCTTTTCATGCAACGACATGATGGCGCTCGGTATTCTGCGGGCTGTGGCAGAGCTCGGAGCTTCCGTTCCCGGCGACCTCTCGATTGTTGGCTTTGACGACATCGAGCTTGCCTCCTATGCAATTCCATCCCTGTCCACGATCTGCCAGCCAAAAGCGGAAATCAGCAGCACTGTGGTGAAACTTCTTCTGGAGCGAATAGCGAACAAGGAACTCGGGGCTCGACGCATCGTCCTGCCGGTTTCCATTATCGTTCGACGGAGTACAACCGGGATAAGCTGAACTCTCGCTCCGCATCAGGAGAGTGAATCCATAGCAGTCGAGAAGAGGCTTGGTCGTTTGGCTTTCCGGCAGTCATGAGATTTCGGGAAAGTAGAGCTCTGAGCGAGCGTCAGATGACACTGGCCTGTACTGGCCTTGCCTCGGTCTAAAACCTTCCGAGCTGCAAATGCCCGTCGCTGTTGCAGCCCTGCCTTGCTCGAAAAGGTCCGGCTTAAGCATTCACCGTCGAACACCCGTAAAACAACGCGCGTGGCGGGCCTACAATCGATCCGTGCGGAAGGCCTGCCGTATATCTACCCCCCCCGCCTCACGCGCAAGGCTTCGAACATACGCGCCCCCCTGTCTTTGGGACCGGAAAGGGCCTGAGCGGCCCCTTTCCGTGGGCCCCAAAAAGTAGCACTCATAAGTGAGCTTATGCATACTAACCACCGGGGGGCTGCCAACCGAAGCTCCAAGAAGATCCCTTCCATAGCAAGCGTGTTCAACACTTAGGCGACATTGCTGGTAGCGACAAGAATATGACCCGGCCCCCAGATGCTGAGCAAGGCACATGCCATTTTGGAGATATTTGAAGTGTTTACACTTAAAGTCCTTATTCGGTAAGGAGTTACAAGCGATCTGTATACAGATCGATGGTGCGTATACAGTTTAAGTTGTTATCCCACAAAAACTTAGAGGATTTTGTTTACACTCTTTATCTTGTCCTACGGAGTCAAGGGGATCATACGAGCAATTCCTCAAGCGATGCGCAGTGCGAAGCGCCTGAGGAAGCGGGCGAACAAAAGAGGCACCGAAGGGGCTGCGGGCTATCGACGATAAGTGTTGGAGAAAACGCCTGCTGACCGCAAGGGCTCGAATAGCCCAGAGAAATGAGGTCCACAGGGCTGGATCATGAACGAGCGCTTATCCTTTTGAGCCAAGCCGTAGGGCGCGCAGAACGCCTGAAGGAATGGCGACTTCGAGTCAGGCGCGTGCTCACTGCGCACCGCCGGCGATGCCGAAACGCGGCGAGGATCTCACGCATCATTGTCATTTTACTGATTTTTCCGTATCACTCCACCCTGGCAACATTCCCCGGCCTGCAGATGTGACTCACGATTTTTTGGAGTTGGTTATGATTCACGAAGCAAAGAATGATTTGCCCCGACTTGCCCGATTCTTCCATGGAGAAACCTACTTCAATGCCCAGCTCCACCCGCAGACGCTCCATCATGGAATTGAGATCGATCGGCTCATTGAGAGTGGGTTCCACATCGTCCCGACCTCCCGCTTCTGCCTGATCGTCGAATGATTGCACCTCAGGATCGGATCGCCCTGCTGTCTGTTTCTCTTTCGCTCGAATCTCGTTGTATCCCTTGTTGATCGATATCTCTCCTCTCTTGACTGCTGCGGCAATGTCAGCATCGGAAGCGACCTTGCGAGCTTTCTCAACCTTCCGTGCAGATGTCCCAATCTGCCTGGCGGTACGTTGGGCTGTCTTGCCAGGATTTTCTCCATTAGCGTCACTTGACGCTAATGGAGGGCTGCCTTTGAAGCCTGTCACTTTCTCATCGATCACGCCGAGGACAGACATGATTTCCGCATCGGTCAGGTTCCGCCGATCTCGCTGCGTGTGAATGGCGTAATTCCGAGCTTCCTCGACATTAGCAAAATCATGAAGGTACGCGGTCACAGTAAGCCTTCCAATCTCCTGGGCAGCGCTCGCTCGTGTAAAACCGTCGACAAGGACATATTCGAAGCCATCCTGGCTTGGCCTCTTCCACACGTCTATGGGTTTTGATTCATCGTATCCGTGCTCGAGCATATGGGACTTGATGGCGTTTTTAATATCATCACGGATAGGAAAAAGCGATTTGAATGGTTCTTCCAGCAATAGATCGACGATGTTCATGTTAAGGGTTTCGATCCGTCGCACTGAGGAGTTGTTGCCCGATTCAGCTTTCGCCGCCAAAGCGGAAACATTCAGCTTTCGTGACATTTAGTACCTCCCGACCGTGCGATTCGCTCCGATGTGGGCGGCGAGACTCTGAATTGCGTTGAACAGAGTCGCCTTGCTCATGGCGTCGGACATCTTTTCTCGCGTATCGATGCTGCGTTGGAGTAAGGCCGTCTCGGGGATTTGGACAGGAACGATTACGCCATCGGAAAGTATCTCGAAAAAGAGATTCGTATTGCATTCGAAGCGATTCGGAATTGCTCGTCCTCGGGGCTTTGTAGAAGTTGAAGATGATCCGCCATGCCTCCAGTACGATCAGTGTCTTGAGCAATCTGATCGCGGTAGAAGAGAGCTCCTTTGAAGTCGAACTGAGAAAGCCTCACGGGAGTTAGTATGAGATCAGAAGCGCTGATTGCATTTTGGACAAGGTTATCGTAGGTTGGCGCGCAGTCAATGAGGATGAAGTCATAGCCTGGCTTGGTCTCCGCGATCATTCGTCGGAGCGTGTTCGCCCCGATAGTCCTGAGATTTGTCAACGAGAACGAGGAAGCCAGGATATCGATTCCAAAACAGTTCGAAGGAACGATATTGCCGATCAGATCCTTTGTGTTCAGTGCCAGCGCCAGGTTCTTTCGATCCGTGATCGAAAGCTCGTCGAGGTAATAAAAGGAGAGCGAGTTTTGTATGTCGAAATCGATGACGAGAACTCGATAGCCGGCCGCTGCGCAATAGTTCGCGACATGGATACAGATGCTGGTCTTTCCCGTGCCGCCTTTGATGCTAGAGAACGAGACTACCATGAAACACCTCCGATGCTGCACTCAGAAAAGCCGGGGAGGATTCTCTATGGGGGACACTGTGCAAGCCCTCTTTCTTTCACTTCCTGCGTTTCATCTTCCCCAGGATTGCCGGCAATGCCGGCGCTGGCTCACGGCCGAAATCGAATGCAGTGTGAAATCCCCCACCCATCAGTTTTTCCCATGCAGATCGACACGCACGTCTGCGTTGCAATCGCACAGACCCCGCCCAGCGATGAGGGCGCAACCGTCCTCATGCAAGATCCTGACCTCATGTACCCCTGGGGCGAGCTGGCCCCGGCGCACTTGGTCGAGAAGCTTCTGAACGTATTGGGGAATCTCGCCCCTGGGTCGTTTCTTGCTCACCGGACAGTTCCTGCTCGGCAGAACATGCTGCACACCTGGAGGTCTCCTGGAGTTGCGCATTTTTCCACCCGGGCGCAACCTGCGCACGTGCGCAACCTGCGCCTAATAGCGCAAGGTTTGCGCACATGGAGCTCCGCAGATGGTAGGTGCGCAGGGACGTGCTCGCTCATCTGCGCACCTCGTGCGCATCTGGATTGAGGGAATAGGTCTTTTTCCCTCTGGTTCCGACCACTACATGCATGGAGTTCTGAGAACAGAGATTCGCGATGGCGCGCTGGAGGGAGCGCCTGGAGGTTGTAATGCCCTTCTCCGTAAGGGCTGCTCCGATCTCAGCGAAGGCAAGCTGGCCATCGGCGAGTGCTTCCGCGACCACATCGCCGAGCCGCTCAGCTGGCGCTCGTTCGGTGCCCCTGTATGTCACCACGAGCCCGCCGTCAAAGGTGTCCTCTATCCGTAAGCGGAAGGGTTCTATCGGCCTCCCTCGGCTCTTCGCGCTCTGGATAAGTAGGTCGCCCTCAGCGGTCTTCGTGAGAGAAAGCTCGAGATCAACGCCTGCGATAATGTCGCCGGAGCCGCGTGAGCGCTTTCTAATGTCCACATCTGCCTTAACTGTGTGATGGATCACAATCACAGTCGTCAGGTTGGCAAGTTGCCGGAGCCTGCCCATGATCGGAGCCATGCCGGAGGCGTCGTTTTCTTCCTGCGTGTGGAACCGGATCAGCGAGTCAAATACGATCAGCTCCGGGCGGAGCTCCCCGATTAGCGCAAGAATGATCTGGAAGTGATTCTCATCATCGAGGCGGAGACCGGTGAAATGCCCGACACGAAAAGGCAGCGCGGAATGGAATCCCATACGCACGAGCCGTTCTTTGAGCATCGGCGCAGGCGTCTCCTCGTCGAAAAGGATCACCATTCCAGGTCGATGCACATTGAACGCTGGGTTCCCGAAAACAGGAAAGCCGTCACAAACCGATCGCTCGACCTCATGCGAGACGAGGGTCTTTCCGTCACCGGTCCAGCCTGAGAGGACGACAATGCTGTGCCTGGGGATGAGTCCCTCGATGAGCGGTTCGGGATCTTTGTATGCGAGGATGTCCTCCATCGTTCTGAGATTCACCGCATTTGTGACAATGCCCGTCGCTCTTTCTATACCATCGATCTCTGCGCGGATCTTTTCGATGATGCCGGTGACATCGGAACCTGGCGAGGTGATCTGCTCTTTGATGGTGTTGGATAGATGGAGGAACCGACGTTTTGCGGCGGCCTCTTGCACGATATCTGCGTAATATGCAACGTTCGCGGCGGTCGGTATGGCTGAGGTGAGGCTCGAAATGTAGGCAGCTCCACCGCACTGGTCGAGCAGCCCTCGGTCCCGCAGCTCATCTGTCAGTGTGATAAGATCTGCCGGCTTGCCGTTGTCAGCGAGCGAGAGGATTCCTAAGTAGATTGGCCGGTTTCGAAACGAAAAGTCGTCCGCCCCCACTTTTCCTCGAACGACAGAGAGTGCCTCGGGCGCGATGAGGACGGCACCGAGCACCGCCTGTTCTGCATCCCCGTTTTGAAGAGCTTCAGCGTTGTCAACAGGCAATGAAAGGCCCCCTGCCCTTCACCGTGGGCGACGTGCGATGCTTCTTGAAACAGGTTGCCCGGCCGAAGCGGCTCCGCTGGTCGTCGTCCATGGCGCCAGCGTCCCCGCTCTGGCGCTTCGATTCTTCGCACCCCTCATGCAGTCGCCCCGGATCCCTGGAGAAACTTCAGCAGATCTTCCCGAAGGATGATCAGCTTACGCTCTCCGACAGAAATGGCGCGGAGGCGTCTGCTCCTGACGAGTCGAAGGACGGAACTCTCTGAAACCCGCAGCTCATCCGCGATCTCGGCGATTGTCAACGCGCCGATGGTCGATCGGTTTTCTCGAACTTTGCGCACGTGTGGGCTCATGATTGCACTGATCGAGCGGCCGCCATGACTCTTGCCACGCTGTGCGGAGGAGCAAGGAGGACTCGAGTGCAAGAAGCGTCCGCGTGCTCCGCGATGAGCTTCTCAAGAGCAGCCATAGACACAGATACGCGGCAGCCATGGCGCACCGCTTCCAGGCGCCCTTCACGGATAATCCTCCAGATCGTGCGATCGCCGACACCGAGCAGAATTGCTGCTTCGTGTAGTGGATGCTGGAGGCGAACTGGGATCGAACCGAGGGTAGTCGGATAATGATTCCCAGGTTCTGACAGAGTAGCCATGCTTGCCCTCCAAGATCGACTGCGTTATCTGGCAAAGCATAAGATCAGCAGGCAAGCAATTTGCTAAACCGGTTGCCCATGGTTTACTATTTCGAATCGGTTTTTCACCTTCGGAATCATATTGTCGATCCTTTCTGCTTGCCGTGGAACCTCGGCAACGAAGGTCCTCCTTTTCTCTTGGCAAACAGAGGAGTTGGTGGATGTCCCGCTATAGGGCCTAAGGAGTTCGAGCGAAAGGCCCTGAGCCAATGTATAGGATGAAAATGCGAGATGGGTTCGGGTCACTGCTGGGCTTCGTTAATCCTACGCGCATTCCGCGGAGTTCCCCCGTCGGGACAAGCCGGTAGGCCTGAGTCCTAGGGAAATGAGGAGCTGCTCGCCCACCTGCCAAGGGAGGAGTGCGAACAGCGCTTTCGTTCTCGCGGTAATTAACGAAGGCGTGCTTCAGGGACTTGTGGGTTGGCCTAGCCCCGGCGGCGCCTCCTGGTTTTCTTCTTTCAATCCTCCCCGTCTCCAATCTTCTGCTTTCCGTTCGCGGCAATGCCGGGTTTCCCGTCAAAGAGTCCGTCAGCGATTCTCGCGACTGCCCGCCGCTGCTCCGTGGTGATCTCCGTATAGCGCTCTGTCATGGCTTCAGAGGTGTGACCCGTGAGCATGCGGAGCTGGTAGTCCGGCACGTAAGGACGAATGTTCGTGTTGTAGAAATGCCGCCACGCATGAAAGTTCAGCTTGCGCCGCTCCCGCTCCTCCGGCGCCGATCCCGATGCCCTGGAGGCCCTCGTAGAAGTGACGAAGGATGATTGACTCCGAAAGTGGCTTGCCTGGGCGAGTTTCCCCAAATGACAAACCCGTCATTCCAAGGATTCTGTTCGACAAGCTGGCGAAGGACGGGCGCCAGCCGCGGCGGAATCGGAACATCACGCTCCTTCCGATTCGCGAGCGTCGAATGTTTCGGGCCTTTCATCTTTCGGCCTTCGGGCTCCGTATCTTGCCAGTTGTGGCAGACGTGAATGTAATCTTCCCGAATGTCCTCCGCCTGCAGGCCGCGGATCTCCCCCAGCCGCATGCCGGTGGTCGCAGCGAGAATATTGATGCCATAGTAGCGTGGGTCCTTCCACTCCAATGCAAAAAAACGCTGCGCTTCGTCCGTTTCGAGAACCTGCCTTTTCGGCGCCGGGTCGGGCAGCTTCTCGACCTGCCGGGCCGGGTTTTCGCGGATGCGTCCCATCTTGGAAGCGTTGGAGAGCGGAACGCGCACTGCCTTGACAATCCCGTTGATGCGAGAGGGGCCGAGCCCCTGCTCGCGAAGGTGCAGTGTCAGAGACTCGAGGAGCCCTGCCGTGACACCCTCAAGCAGGAGCCTTTCCTTGCCGTTGTCGATGAGCCAGGGCTTCACATACTTGCCGATCGCCGACCGCGAGTTGATCACGTAGACAGCCGAGAGCGGTTTGAGCCGAGCCTCCCTGCCCGGACAGGTACTGCGATCCATCGGCCCAGAATCCTTCAAGGTACCCGACGAAGGTTTCAGAGTCGCGTGTCGGCAGCCCTTCCGCGAGCCACTTGCGCGCCTGATTGTCTGCGGCACCCTTCGCCGTCATGTTCGTCGAACGTCTGTTCGTGTAGTTGCGGGTCTCTGGATCCCAGAAAGCGACGTAGAAGATCTTTCCGCCCTTGCCCCCCGACGCGCGCCTGTAGAGGATGTACGGTTTCCGCTCCATGCCCGCCTCCTGTCGCCACCAAGCAGCGTACCATTCAGCGTATCACTTGACTTTTTTAATTGTCAATAGCAAGATAATTCCTTATATTACAATTAATTAAAAGGCCGCCTCGCGGCGGCCGCATAGCCCCTAGGGGAATCGAACCCCTCTTTTAAGATTGAGAATCTCATGTCCTAACCGATAGACGAAGGGGCCACTTTCTTCGCAATCCTTTTCCCGGGGAGGATTCGAACCCCCACAAAAAGATCCAGAGTCTTTTGTGCTACCGTTACACTACCGGGAATCGTGTACGGCTGATATGTAATGGAGCAGGGCAAATTTGTCAAGTAGCGGCGAGCGGCCGGCAACCTTGGATGGCGCCCGAGAGGCATGACCGGCCGCTCTGCCCGCCGCTGCACGCCGCCTGAGAGGCGCCGGACGGGGCGCGTCGGCTCAACCCGGGAGCGGAATGGCGATCCGAAACCTCGTTCCGTGATCTTTCAGGCTGGAAAAAGTGAGGGATCCTTCGTGGGCCTCCACGATGCTTTTGACGATGGACATGCCCAGCCCTGTGCCTCCCTCCCGGGAGGAAGAATAGAATGGCTCGAATATCCTGTTCTGGACTTCCTCGTCCATCCCCTCCCCGGTGTCGGAGACCTCGAACACGAGACTTCCGTCCTCGCGCATGACCGAAATCGCGAACAAGCCGCCGCGGGGCATCGCCTTTCGCGAATTGTCCGTGAGGTTGAGCAGCGCGCGGAGCATGCGGTCGAAATCGAGGATCACGGGCCCGCGGAACGCGATGTCGATCTTTGTTTCTATCTTCCGGGAGGCGAAGCGCTCGGCTTCGATTTCCATCACACGGCCCACGAGCTCTCCCAGGTCGACGATGGACATGTTCAGGCTTATCTCGCCGCGGGAGAAGTCCAGCAGCTCGCCGCTGATCCTGTTGAGCCTGTCCGCCTCTGCGATGATCCTCCGCACATTGCGCGCAACCAGCTCCGCATCACCGGAGTGCGGGAGGATCATTTCCGCGAACCCCCGCAGGATGGAGATGGGATTGCGGATATCATGGAGGATCAGCGTGGAGAACCTGCCGAGGACGGACAGCCGCTCCGCCCGAAGCAGGCGACTCTGCGTGTTTTTCAATTGCCGATTCGTCTTCACGAGCTCCCGGTTTCTTTTCCGCAGGCTCTCGACGAACTTGTCATTGGAGACGCGCACCATGGAGGAGACGGACCGCATGACGGAGAGGGCCACGGATGCGTTCTCCGTGATGATGCGGTGGAAATCCTGGCGGCCGATGGACAGTACGCGTACGGGATTGCGCGCGATCACCGTCGCGCTGCGCGGCATCTCGTCTATCAGCGCCATCTCCCCGAACAGGTGCCCCGGACCATGCACGGCAAGGAGATCCGCCTCCGGATCGCCCCAGTCTTTCCAGACCTCCACGGTCCCGTCGAGGATGATGAAAAAGCGATCGGCGGGCGAGCCTTCGCTGCAGATCATGTCCCGAGCCGAAAAGTGCTCCTCCCTGCAGACGGCGGCGACCTTTGCAAGCTCATCTTGCGAGAGGCTGCGGAAAAAGTAGAGGTCGCGCAGCAGCCCGAGGGTGGCTTCCATGCGCTACTTCCGGCCGTACAAGCCGTGGATGTATTCGGTGGTATTGTCGAGCTGCACGTGGCTTATCGTGCAGCGTCCTTCGAGGATCACCCCGTCCTGAATGATGAGCTCGGGTGTCTTGATGTCACCGAGCACGCGCGCGGTGGAAAGCAGGAGGATGCGTCGGGACGCGGCAATTGTGCCGATGATGACACCCTCCACCACCACGCTGGTTGCGATGATGTTCGTCTTCACCCGTCCTTTGGGTCCGATCTGGAGCTGGTCAACGAGGAGCGACTCTCCCTCGAACTTTCCGTCGATGCGCAGGCTCCCGCGGATCGCGAACTTTCCCTCGAAGAAGGATTCTTCGCCGATGGCGGAGTTGGCTTCAATGTCGATCTGCAATCTTTTTCTCTCCTGGCGCGGACCCGGGGGCGGGCTATCCATCGATCTCTGGGATATTGAGATAGGCGACCGCCTCGGCGGCGACATCCTTCAGCTGGGCAACCGCGTCGATGACCTTCCTCCCCTGCAGCATCCTGATTCCCTCTATCCTGTCGAAAGAGACCTCCCCGTCGCTGTTGCGGCACTTCACGCCGCCTGCGCGCGCATCCTCCACCAGCTCGTTGCAGAAGCGTTCAATTGCGCGGAAAAACTTCGCGGCCTCCACCTCGACCAGGCGGGTGAGCTTGAGTGCGCGCTTGCGCACCTCGGTTTCCAGGTCCCGGCTGACCATGCCCTCCGTGATGCTCTGGTGCGCCTCGCGGTAGTCGGCGATCTTCCGCTGCAGGGACTCGAATTTGTTGTAGAAGGCGTCCCTGTCCATGGAGAACTTCAGGTCCAGCTTCAACTGCTTTTCTGTGAGGAAAGGCAGGAATTCCCGCTCGAAGTATGCCGTGTACAGCGCAAGATGGAACATCTCGCTCTGCAGGGAGGTCGGCGCGGAGTCCTTTGCGGCGAATGACGCAATCCGCTTGCCGGGGGGCAGGCCTGAGTTCTCCGCAACGAGCACGGCAAGAACGGGGTACTGTTCGAGGGACTCCTCTTCCTCGGGGCTTTCCTCCAGGTTACGCTCGTCTATCACGTTCACCGCGAGGATTTTCTCACGGAAGCCCTGGAATTCTTTGAGCTGGCGCTGAACCCTCTCGCGCTGGTCCGCATCAGGAGCCGTGCGGTACACCGCCTCGTATTGACGGATGAGTCTGTTGAGACGCTTCAGCTCCTCTTCGGGAGTCATGAAAGCAAGTTTAACATTCCGAATGCCAAAAGAAAAGCCCATGCGGATCGCCGGAGGCGAGCCGCATGGGCTGATGGCGCGAACTTAGATATCCTACCAGCCGTCGGACATGTCGTCCACGTCTCTCTTGGACTCTCCGAACAGGTCAGTGACCGCCCTCAAGTCGTCGAGGTACAGGTAATAAACCCCATAGGAATCCAGAGGATCCGTGTCGACCTCGAAGCCCGTTATCTTGATGCCGTTCCGATATGCGTAGTGATATTCCGACTGGAGGATGTTCGGGGGAATGGCCACGGTCAGTTTTTTCCATCCGACGAAATTGAGGGTGCCCATGGTAAGCTGCTTGGCCTGCCCGTTGTAGTCATCGAACAGGATTTTCAGCGTGTGATTGAAATTCCTTCCGACCACCCACACCGAGATCGTCTTTACGATGCCCTCGACCGGGAGAGGTGTTGCCGGATGGATGGCAAAGAAGGAATCGCCCCTGTGGAAGAAGCTCACCTTCACGCCCAGGACGTACTTGTCCTCCTCCTTGATCCCCAGCGAGGTTTCATCCGGGATCGGCTGTTTTCCCGCGGGTGACCCGTTGAGTCTCTTGCCCGATATGACACCCATGTCGAGGGGCATCGCTGTTTCCCAGAACGCCGCGTCCTCGAACTTGTCGATCGAGACTTCCTTCAAAAGCTGCTGCGCCTGGTCCTTGCCGATCTCCGCGGGATTCGGCGCGCCCGCCACGACGTTCTGGGCAAAGACGGGGCCGCTCAGCATGGCGACAAAAGCGAGCAGGGCGATGGTCAGTCGTGTCTTCATCTTGGCGTCTCCTATTTGGTTCCCTGCTGCCAGAGAGAATTGAGGGTTTCCGGGTCTGCCAGGTCCTCGCCGTCGAATCGCACCACGGAGAGGTCCGTCAGCTCGTTCAGCTCGTCGATGAAAAAGTAGAAATCATCCACCTTCTCATCCGGCGCGGTGGTGATCACCAGTTTCGTCAGCTCGAGGCCGGCGTACCGCGGGATGTAATTGCGCGATTGAGGGATAGCACCGGAGATGGGCGTGGAAAGATGCTTCCAGCCGGCAAACAGCAGCGATCCCATGTGCAGGACATGGTCGATTCCCTGGAAGTCCCGGATGTAGATGTCGAGCTTGTAATTGTAGTTTGCGCCCCACACCCAGCAGTCAATGCTCTGCGCGTGCCCGGGAAGCGGGAGTGTCGACGGCTGGAGCTTGCCGGCGCTGTCTTTCATGGCCGGGATGATCTCGATGGTGTTGTAGGACTTCCGGTCGAATCTTCCGTGGATGCCGAGAGAGCCGAGGTTCTTCCCCTCCGTCTTTCTGCCGTACAAGGCCTCGGGCCATGCCTTCACTACCTGCATCTGGGGGAAGCCCTGCGTGGCATACCTGCTTCCCTGCACGATCCAGTTCCCGGCGGTGGCAGGATCATCCCACGTGGCGATGTTCTTCGAGGTTATTGTTTGCGTGATCTCGTCACCCATGACAAACGCGGCGGCGAAAAAAAGCGCTAATGCAAGCACTGTGCCGAGGAACGCTCTCAATCCTGGCCTCATGCGCGTCTCCTTATGCTCAATCCACTAGGTATCCGTCTCATCAGAAATTATATTTCCAGGGGTATCCCTTGTCAAATCTTTTTCACCCGACGCGGGGCCGATACAACGCCTCCGCGAGATACGAGCTGCGCACGTAGGGTCCCGCGTGGGCCACTGGAATGCCCCGGTCCCGCGCCTCCTGGGCAAGCGTCTCGAACTCTTCAGGGTGAAGGTACCTTGCCACCGGGACATTCTCTCGCGCGGGTTGCAGGTACTGGCCGATCGTGAGAATCCCCACCCCGGCGGATGCAAGGTCGTCGAAAAGACGGGCCACGTCTTCGGATGTCTCGCCCAGACCCACCATTATGCCGCTTTTGATCATCGCGGAGCCTGCCGCGCGCGCCCAGCGAAGGACATCGAGGGACCGGTTGTAATCTGCACCCCTGCGAACGAGAGGGTAAAGGGATGGCACGGTTTCGAGATTGTGCCCAAAGACTTGAATGGGAAGCGCGGCAACAGATTCAACGGCGTCCTCCTTCCCGCCGAAATCAGGCACGAGCAGCTCGATGCTCATGGCAGGCAGGGCCGCGCGGATATCACGCACAACCCGGGCGAAATGCGAGGCTCCTCCGTCAGGAAGATCGTCTCGGGTCACCGAAGTGATGATTGCGTAGCGGATCGACATTTCAGCGAGAGTGCGCGCAATTGCGTCGCCCTCCCCTGGATCAAGCGCGGAAGCTTTCCCATGCTGAACGGCGCAGAATCCGCAATTGCGCGTGCAGATTGCGCCCATTATGAGGAATGTGGCATTGCCCGCACGGCAGCACTCCGAGAGGTTCGGACAGCGGCCTGCTTCGCAAATCGTGTGCAGGCCGTGTCCCGCGATCCCCGACCTGCCGATTGCAGCTTTGTCAGTCAGCGACGTTTTCTTTTGAAGCCAGGCGGGCCTTCTCTGCGGCAACGTCAGTCCCCCCGCCGCGATGGTGCGGCGGCCGGCACCGGCCGCGCTTTTCCCGCCACGATGCGCACGGGTCCGTCCACCACACGAGTGCCCGGTGCCGCGCGCGCGAGTGCCCGTGCGATGCCTTCGGGGATATCTTCTTCCACGGATACGAACACTTGTGCGGCAAAAGCGCCCGACGACGCCCAGTCCGCCACTACAGCGCAGCCACCCGCGTCCCTCATCACCTCCAGGCACCACGGGTCGAGGCTTCCCATTCCCAGAAGGAATATCTCCACGCCTTGCGCGCGCATCTGCTCGATCGCGGTCTTGACTCCGGGCCTGTCGGTGCCGTCCGCGAGCACCATGACCGTCGGACGGGCTCCGTCCAGGGCCTCCGCCACGCCCGTGACGAATCCTTCCGTCTCCGCCGCCGTAAGCGGCGAGGTTGCATTGAAAAGGATTCCGACGCGCGACCCGAGCGCAACGGACACTTCACCTCGGGCACGTTCGCGCACGGACTCTCCCGCGGCGAAACCAGCCGCGTTGAATGCGCGCGATCTGTCGAACACGAGCGCCACCGCGTTCTGCGGCAGATCATCCGCGGCGCCGCCCCCGATAAGGATGAAATGCGTGCGGGGAGATTGCGGGACATATCCCTGCCATTCGAAGGAGAGGAGCGGCCCCACAACCACGGTGCGAAAGGCGCCGGCCGACACGTCCTGGGCCAGGTGGGCGGCGGGATTTTCCTGCGGCCCGCGTACGAGGATGCGAGGCATGTAGCCGTGCTGGACACTTACCCGTGCGAGTGAAAGACGCACCTGCGCGTCGTCACCGAGGGACATCCAAAAGGGTTGTTCGAATGAGAACACGACCGTTCCGTTCCGGCATCCGGACACGAGGAAAATGCACAGCGCGGAAACTGCAAGGGCAATGGCCTTCTTCACGGGGGCGATGGGCGACCTCGAGCCCTTGACAGTCTATGCCCATCAAAGGATATTAGTCCATACCTTTTCTGGAGGAGATAGAATGGTCAGCTACAAACAGCTCGGCCTCGTGAACACGCGTGAGATGTTCCGCAAGGCAATGGCGGGCAAATACGCCATCCCCGCCTACAACTTCAACAACATGGAACAGCTTCAGGCCATCATCCAGGGCTGCATCAACAGCAGGTCCCCGGTCATCCTGCAGGTTTCAAAGGGCGCGCGCAAGTACGCCAACCAGATCCTCCTCCAGTACATGGCGCAGGGCGCCATGGAGATGATCAAGGCCTCGGGCGTGCCGGTTCCCGTCGCCCTCCACCTCGACCACGGGGACACCTACGAGCTGTGCCGTGTCCTGCATCGAGAGCGGATTCTCCTCCGTCATGATCGACGGCTCGGCGCATCCCTACGAGAAGAACGTGGAGCTCACGAAGAAGGTCGTGGAGTTCGCGCACAAGCACGACGTCACGGTCGAAGGGGAGCTGGGCGTCCTGGCCGGCATCGAGGACGAGGTGCACGCGGAAACCTCGCATTACACCGACCCGAACGACGTGGAGGACTTCGTGAAGAAGACCGGCGTGGACAGCCTCGCCATCTCGATCGGCACGTCCCACGGCGCGTTCAAGTTCAAGGTGAAGCCGGGCGAGCCCCTGCCCACCCTGCGCTTCGACATCCTGGAGGAGGTCGAGCGCAGGATCCCCGGATTCCCCATCGTCCTGCACGGCGCCTCCTCCGTCCTCAAGGAGTACGTGGACATGATCAACAAGTACGGCGGGAAGATGGAAGGCGCGGCGGGCATTCCGGAGGAGCAGCTGCGCCGGGCCGCGGCGCTCCGCGGTGTGCAAGATCAACATCGATTCGGACGGCAGGCTCGTGATCACCGCCATGATCCGCAAGGCGTTCGCGGAGGACCCGAAGGGGTTCGATCCCCGCAACTACCTCGGCCCTGCGCGCGAGGAGCTCACGAAGCTCATCGAGAGGAAGAACAAGGAAGTCCTCGGGAGCGCGGGCCGGGTGTAGCACAGACGGGCCTCCGGGCTCTCAAAATGGAAGAGAAGAAAGAAAAGACCGTCGAGAAAGCGCGGGAGTATTTCCACACCTACGGGTACCGCGGTGCCTCCCTCTCCGCTCTCATCGCCGAGATCGGAATCTCGAAACCCACCTTCTATAACTACTTCAAGAACAAGGAAGAGCTGTTCAACACGGTCATGCTGGAGACGTACAACGAGTTCCACTACCAGTACAACCAGCGGGTGAAGTCCGCGCCGAACGCCATGGAGAAGCTTGACATTTTCATCACGACGTTCGCGTGGTTCCTGGACTCGTACCCTATTTTCCGGGACCTTTTCAAACCGGGGAACGACCTGCTGATCCGATGGGCGGAGTCGCGCTACTCCAAAGACTTTTTCGCCGAAGGGGTGGAGCTGGTGCGTTCGATCCTCGAGCAGGGCATTGAGCAGGGGATTTTCGACGCCGAGATAGATGTCGAGGAGTGCGCGCAGCTCCTCTATTACCTCGTGCACTCCACCCTGTCGAATGATCCCAACCTTTTCCGCAGGCAGGGACAACCCGAAGTCAAGATCGACGCGCGGACCCTTGTGAGGGTGCTCGGCCGCGGAATCCTCGCGCGCGACGCCCGCTGACTTTTATCCGGTTCAATCCCTGAGTGCGCGCGGAAAACGCATCGCAAAAACGGACACTGCCATCAGCAGGGGAACGACCGCACACAGGATCGACAATCCTGCCCGGTTGATGCGGAAGAAAAAACTGGAAAAACTGAGCAGTATCGCGAGCCCCGCGCCCGCGCCGCAGAAGAGCGCTCCGTCCGTGCCTTCCCAGCGAAAAAACCTCCGGGCAAGCAGGGAGACGAGCAGAACAGTCGCCAACCTGAGCGAGGGCAGAAGAAAGAAAGCATATGCGTCCCAGCTGCCCGAGGCGGAGAAGGCGTCCGTGAGATTCAGCATCGCGAAGAAACCGGACAGGTAGGAAAAGACGGTCAGGAAAATGGTCTCCTCATCGCGGGAAATGCTCAGCTTCCTCTGAAGAAGAAGGAACCCGCCGAGCCCCGCGAGCACCGGCACGAGGTGGTCATGCTGAAGGAGTGACAGGTAAAGGAGAAGACCCTCGTAGGAGAAGCCGAAAATACCGCGCACAAGAAGGATCGCGAGGTATGCCGGCAGGAAGACGAGCGCTCCCTTGAGAAAGGTCGCCATGAGGGCAAGCGTACGCGGCTCCCGGGCCTGGTTCCACGGAAGGAAAGCCACAAGGGCAAAGAACAACGGCAGCGCGGCAATCAGGTAGAGGACCATGGTGGCGGCGATCTTAGCAGAGGGTATGTGATGTGACAAGCCTGCGCGGATTGCAGATAGTGTTATATTTCGTGCCTGCATTCACGATTTCTTGACAAAATTGGTCTACAATGATTAGATAGTGATTACATAGCTGCCGCGCTCAAGGTGTTGCTGCGCCCGATCAACGGAGGAAGCCCAGATATGCAACAGGCAATCCCGAACGATAAGATCCCGGATGCTGTCTCCATCCTCGGCAAGAAGCATCGCGTTGTTGCTCCTGTGTCGAAGGGCAAGAGCTTCGTCTTTTCCGCGATCGAAAACCCGGCGGACGTCATCATCGACTACCCCACGACGATCCTTCCGCTGAAGAAGTTCTTCCTCCCTCCCATAGAGGTACTCCTTCATTACAATCGAAAAAGCCAGGCCGTTTCCGCACCCGCGCTCCAGGCTGAGAAGACAATCTACTTCGGCATCCACAACTACGAGCTGCAGGGCCTGCTGAGACTCGACCACGCGTTTCACGCGGGAGTGCACGACGACACGTGGCAGATCCGCCGGCAGGGCTCACTGTTCGTCGGCGTGAGTTACGTTCCCGACGAGCATCACTTCGCCGAGTCAGTCGGCATACCGACGACCCTGAAGGAAGGTTTCGACCTGTTCCTCACGAGGTTCGACGCGCACTATCGGGTGGAATCCCTCACCGACGAAGGCGCGGCCATGATGAAGGAACTGGCGCCGGTCCTGGTCCCCTGTGAATGCGCCGGGGATCCCGTCGTGCATTTCAAGAACAAGCTCAGACAATCAGTGGCGGGCATCAGGGAGATTTTCCACGGAGCCTACACCCACCCCGTGTGGAAAAAGACGGCGCGGGAGTGCCATTCGTGCGGCACGTGCAACATCTGCTGTCCCACCTGCTACTGCTTCGATGTCGACGACCAGACCACTCTGGGCACGGACGAAGGCGCACGGCTGCGCAAATGGGATTCCTGCCAGTTCCTCTCCTTCACGGCGGTGGCCGGAGGCGAGGCGTTCCGCGAGAAAAGGCACGACCGGGTGCGCCACCGCATGTCGCGCAAGTTTGCCTACATCACCGATGAGAAAGGTCAGCCGTTCTGCGTGGGGTGCGGCCGCTGCGTGAGGCAGTGCACCGCGTCGATCAACATCGTCGATGTGATGAACGCCCTTCTGTAGGAGGGAACGAAATGGAGACAAAGAACATTTACGTTCCGGAAATCGCCGAAATCGTCCGTGCCGAGAAGATGACGGCCATCGAGGCTTTCTACGAGGTGAGGCTCCCGGGGGGAAGAGATCTCGGGCACCAGCCGGGACAGTTCGTCCAGGTTTCTCTCTTCGGCATTGGCGAGGCGCCCATCTCGATATGCTCTTCTCCGCTCAAGAAAGGCTCCTTCGAAATGGTGGTGCGCAGGGTGGGGAACGTGACCGAAGCTCTTCACCGCCTTTCCCCCGGCGACAAGGTGGGGATCCGGGGACCGTTCGGCAAGGGATTCTGCACGGAAGAGCTGCGGGGCAAGGACGTGCTGTTCGTTGCCGCCGGGCTCGGGCTTCCGCCGCTCAAGTCCCTGATCGATACCCTCCTGGACGAAAAGGAGAGGAAGAAGTTCGGACGGGTCATTGTGCTGTACGGCGCAAAGTCTCCGGCGGAGTTTCTTTTCAATGACGTGCGCGCGGCATGGGAGAAACGGAAAGACATCGACTATCGGGTGACCGTGGACCGCGCCCTGGAGGGCTGGAAGGGGCACGTCGGGGTCATCACCACGCTCATCCCTGAGCTCAGTCTCGACCTGGGAAATACGGTGGCGGCCATCTGCGGCCCTCCCGTGGTGTACAAGTACGCCATTCTCGCCCTGCGCTCGAAAGGGCTGCGTGACGAGCAGATCTACGTTTCCCTGGAACGACGGATGAAATGCGGTGTCGGAAAATGCGGCCACTGCCAGATCAACAGCATCTATGTATGCCAGGAGGGCCCCGTGTTCAACTATGGAAAGATCCGGGACCTGAAGGAGGCCATACAATGAGCAGGCCGAAGGTCGCGTTCTTCGATTTCACCTCCTGCGAGGGCTGCCAGCTTTCCAAGCTCAACCTCGAAGATGACCTGCTCGCCATCCTCGAGCTCGTGGAGATCGTCAACTTCAGGGAGGCCATCTCAGACCGCAGGGACGACTACGAGATCGCGTTCGTCGAAGGCTCCATCAGCACCCCTCATTGCGTGGAGCGGATTCACACAATCAGGCGCCAGGCAAAGATCCTCGTGGCGCTTGGCGCGTGCGCGCACATTGCGGGAGTAAACGCCATACGGAACCGGATGAATATCGACCAGGTCAAGGAAGAGGTGTACGGGAAGGACAAGTACCTCTTCCCGTCCATCAAGGCCCAGGCCATAGCCGACGTGGTCAAAGTGGACTATTTCGTGCCGGGATGCCCGATGGACAACCAGGAGTTCAAGAGAGTCCTCTCCGCCATCCTTACCGGCAAGCAGCCCTTCATCCCCGACTACGCGGTATGCGTGGAGTGCAAGGCGCGGGAGAACGAATGCCTGTACGACTACGGAACCGTCTGCATGGGGCCTGTCACCCGGGCCGGATGCGGCGCTGCCTGCCCGTCCAACGGGCATTACTGCTTCGGGTGCAGGGGCGTGGTCCCTGATCTGAACAAGAACGCGGCCCGGGACGTGATGGAGAAGTACAAGCTCTCCATGTACCAGATCAGAAACCGATTCGCAATGTTCAACTCCAACTACGTGGAGCTGGAGGAGAAGCGCGATGAGTGAAATGAGCCTGCGCATCGAAGTCCCCTACGTCACCCGGGTGGAGGGGCACGGAAACATCGTCATCGACATGAAGAGCGGGAAGCTGCTCACCTCGCATCTCGAGGTGGTGGAGCCCCCTCGCTATTTCGAGGCCATGATCAAGGGCTACCCGTATTCCGACATCGCATTGATCACCTCCCGCATCTGCGGGATCTGCTCGGTCGGCCACCAGATGACGTCGCTGAAGGCCACGGAAAGGGCGCTGGGAATCAGCGTGAGCGCGCAGACCGTGCTTCTGCGAAAGCTCCTCGTCTACGCCGCCACAATGCAGAGCCACGTCCTGCACATCTATTTCCTCGCGGCCCCCGATCTCCTCGGAGTGCCTTCGGTCATTCCGCTGGCCGCGACGCATCCCGACGTGGTGAAGATGGCGCTGCGCATGAAGAAGCTTGCCAACGACATATGCGACAAGCTCGGGGGAAGGACAATCCACCCGAACAGGCTCGTACCGGGCGGATTCACGAAGCTGCCGTCCCCGGCCGACCTCACGTGGATCCGCACGATGCTGGAGAAGCAGATGGTGCCGGATGCGAAGGCGTCCCTCGCGCTTCTCAAGAGCCTGCTTCCGATGTTTCCGACTTTCGAGCGGGAGACCGAATACATCGGGCTGTCTCACGAGAAGGAATACGCATTCTATGACGGCGACGTGGCATCCACGGATGCGGGGCATTTCCCCGTGGACGACTATCTTTCCCTGACCAACGAGTTCGTCGTGCCGCATTCCACCTCCAAGCATTGCCGGCACGCGCGATCCTCGTACTTCGTCGGCGCGCTCGGCCGCTTCAACAACAACTATCCGCGTCTGAACCCGCTGGCAAAGAGCGCTGCCGCGGAGCTGGGGCTGGCGCCGACCGTGAAAAACCCCTTCCTGAACACGGCGGTGCAGCTCGTGGAGACGGTGCACGTGGTGGAGGAGTCCTTGAAGCTGCTTGACGATCTCCTGGTCAGGGGAATCAAGGAAGAAAAGCCGGTGGTGCCGGAGAGGATGCGTGAAGGCCGCGCCGCCGAGGCCACGGAAGTACCCCGCGGGATCCTCTTTCACGACTATACGTATGACAACCGCGGCCAGGTGGTGAAGGCCAACTGCATCATTCCCACCACGCAGAACACGCAGTGCATCGACGACGACATGACGGAGCTGGTGCCCTGGATGCTGAACAAGGGCATGACGAAAGACCAGATGACCCTGACGCTGGAGATGCTCGTCCGCGCGTACGACCCGTGCATTTCCTGCTCGGTGCATTTCCTCGACGTGGAGTTCAGGGAATGACGGTCATCGGTCTGGGCAACTCCGCGATGGGGGATGACGGCATCGGCGTGGAGATTGCCGAGATTCTCGGCCGCCTGCCGCGCCGCCCCGGAGGGAGCCTTGAAGTCATCAACGCGGCGGAGGACGCTGTTCTGGCCGGCTCATGTGTTGCCGAAGGCAAAGACGTCCTCCTTGTCGATGCGGTTGACATGAAGAGCGAACCCGGCACATGGCGGGTCTTTTCCGCTCACGATCTTCCACAAGGTCTGGAGCCCGCGGGATGCTCGACTCACGCCTTGTCCCTTGCGGAAGTGATAGAGCTTGCGCGCGCGCTGGGCTGCGCGGATCGTCTGCGCATTCTCGGCGTCCAGGTGGGGGACGTGCGCCCGGGCCGGTTTCTCTCCCCGCGGGTAAGGGAAAGCGTTCCAGGGGTTATTGCAAGGATCAGGGAGGAGGTTGAGGCGCTGTCATGAAAAACATACTGATTGTCGACGACGACAGAGACGTATTCGAGTCCATGAAGATAGTCCTGGAGGCTGAAGGCTACCGCGTGGACTGGGCCACAAACGGGTCCGAGGCGCTTCAGAAAGCCAAGGCGTCGAAA
Organism: uncultured Spirochaetota bacterium; assembly: GCA_963820435.1. Lineage (GTDB taxonomy): Bacteria > Spirochaetota > Spirochaetia > SZUA-6 > Fen-1364 > Fen-1364. The sequence continues at coordinate 133,093 of CAWGAC010000020.1, forward strand.
CCCGACCTGATGATCCTGGATGTGATGATGAACAGCGACGACGAAGGCTTCCAGGTCACCTACAAAATGAAGCAGGACGGCGATCTTTCCTGCATCCCGATCGTCATGGTCACGAGCGTCGGCTCCCGCACCGGCTTCTCATTCGACCGCGCCCGGGACGAGGACTTCCTGCCCGTGAACGAGTTCCTGGAAAAGCCGGTGGACCCGCGGGTGCTCATCGACAAGGTGCGCGAGAACCTCGGTCACTAATCACACCCAGCCGTACTCGGCGCCAGGTGATTTGAACGGTACTCCGTATTAGCGGCCGGTCAACCTCCCAGGACCGTCTGCTCGATCCTGCGCACCTGCTCCCGGTAGAGGGACACGATCTGCGTTCCATAGTCGGCAATGAGCTGGATGATGTTCCGCGGCTTCTCCCCGTCATCGCGGCCGTTGATCCTGTCTCCGGCATCGCCGAGCCCGGGGAGGATGTACGCCTTGGTGTTCAGCACGGGATCCATCCAGAGCGTGTAGATCTCCGCCCCCTCCAGCGCGCGCACGATCCGAAGGGCGCCCTTCAGCACCGAAATGACATTGAAGAACTTGATCGACCGCGGCCGCACCCCGCGGTCGAGCAGGTATTTCACGACCGTCACGAGGCTCCCCCCTGTTGCATTCATGGGATCGGCAAAGAACAGATCCTTCCCGTCAAGGGAGGCGGGGTCGAAGTAGGAGAGGTCCAGGTTCAGCACGTACTCCATGTTCCCCTCTTCCTTCGTGTCGTCCCGGGAAATCTTGAAAAGGGCGAAAGGCGTGACGTACCCATGGGATGAGTACTCCTGGATCTCCTTGGACATGATCATGGCCGGCAGGAGCGCCCCGCGCAGCATGACGCACATCACCGCGTTCTCGATCAGCTCATCCACGTCAGGGATCTTGTGCACGGCGAAGTTCTGCACAGGCAGGGTCACCGGCGTGCGCACGATGATATGGTTTTTCTTGTCCCGGGTGGACGAGCCGAAGGCGAAATTGAAAAGCAGCTCGTAGGCGCGCTGGGTGTAATAGACGAACTCCGGATGCTCGGTCCGCGTGTCCCGGAGCTTCGCGATCAGGCGCGAAACTTCTCCGTGCACCTCCCGCGGGGTTTCGAAGGAATACACGTGAACCCGCGGCTCGCGGTGCGACGATTTCACGCATCTCATGTCCCATCTCGTTGGACAGCCGGATGATCTCCCCGGTGGCCTTCTCGTGCTCGCCGCCCCGGGTCTCATCCGCGAGCGCCGTGAAGAGCTCGAGAGCTTTGCCGAACTGCTTGTTCATGTCCTCTATGGTTTTCTTGTCCCCCGCGGCGAGGTAACCGTCGAGATCCTGTGCCTTCAATATAACCTTTGCCATGTCCACCACGGTACAACGGCCTGCCGGGGGTGGTCAATCGAATCCCCGGGGTGTACTTTCCTCACGGTGATCAGAAAGCGCTTCGTCTTCCGCGGCACCATCCAGGGAGTCGGATTCCGGCCGGCGGTCTACCGCCTGGCTGATTCCCTCGGCCTCCGCGGGTTCGTGCAGAACCGACGTTCAGAAGTGGTGGCAGAGGTGCAGGGCGATGAGGAGGCCCTCGGCCGTTTCGCTTCGCTGCTCACCGCCTCCCTCCCTCCTGCCGCGCGCGTCGACTCTTTCACTTCAACGCGGATCGATGCGCGCGCCGACGAAAGCCGGTTTCAGATCGTCGAAAGCGCGGTAGACACTTACGCATTTCCTCCCATCCCCCCGGACCTCCCCGTCTGCGCGGACTGCGCGCGCGAGCTCCTGGATCCCTCGAACCGCCGGCACCTCTACCCCTTCATTACCTGCACCCAGTGCGGACCGCGCTACTCGATCGTCGCGCGCACTCCCTTTGACCGGGAGAACACCTCGATGCGGCCGTTCCCTCAGTGCCGGGCGTGCGCGCACGAGTACGCGGACCCCGCGGACAGGAGGTTCCATTCCCAGACGAACTCCTGCCGGGCGTGCGGTCCCAGGCTTTCGTGCGTCGATGCAGGGGGCAGCGCGCTGGACGGCGATCCCCTCCCCGCCTCGATCAGGGCGCTCATTGAGGGAAGGATCGTTGCGGTCGAGGGTATTGGCGGCTTTCATCTTGCCGCCGACCCGAAGCACCCCCGGGCAATGGCAAGGCTCCGGCGTGAGAAGGAGCGTGAGCGAAAGCCCTTCGCGCTCATGGTCCGAGACATCGAGGAGGCCCGCGCGTTGTGCCTTCTCTCGCCGATGGACGAACGATTGCTCTCCTCCCCGAAGCGCCGATCGTGATAGCTCCGAGAAGGCCGGACTCTCCCCAATGGCTCCTCGATGTCTCGGACACCGGGACGCTGGGAATCATGCTCCCCTACACCCCCCTGCACCTGCTCCTCTTCCGGCATCCCGACGTGGCGATCCCCTACAGGCACCTGGTGATGACCTCGGGCAACCGCGCGAATGAGCCGATCATCACCGATCCTGACGAGGCGCGTGACACGCTCGGAGGCGTGGCGGATGTCTTTCTCTGCCACGACCGTCAGATCGTGTTCCGAACGGATGATTCGATCGTCCGCGCAGGGGCATCCTCCGAGCCCTTTCTCCTGCGAAGGTCGCGCGGGTACGTGCCGCGCCTGCTCACACTGGCGTCGGAAGTGCGCGGCGTTGTTCTGGGGGTCGGGGGCGACCTGAAGAATGCGCCGGCACTCGCGCGCGGACGCGCGCTCCACCTGTGCCCCTTCATTGGGGACCTGGAAGATCCCGTCACCCTCTCGCAGTTCGATGACCGGATCCGGCAGGTCCTGGATCTCTATGGCGCCACGCCGGATCTTGTCGTGCGCGACATGCACCCCCTTTACCATTCGACCCGGTGGGCGCAGGACCTCCCCTGGCACGGGGTCGCCATTCAGCATCATTTCGCCCACGCGCTCTCCGTGATGGCGGAACACGGGCTGGAGGAGGTCATCGCGCTCACATTCGACGGCACGGGCTACGGGACCGATGGCACGGTGTGGGGCGGAGAGTTCCTCCATGCAACACGGCAAAGGTTCAAGCGGCTGGGGAGCTTCGCGCCCTTCGCGCTTCCCGGGGGGGAGACAGCAGTGCTGAACCCGGCACGCATCGCATTTGCCCTGCTGGCGGAGGGCAGGGCGCACGAACCGGCCGAAGCGGCCGGTATCCCCGGTATAGACAAAACCCAGGGGGAATTCCTGCGTGCAATGCTCGATCGCGGCGTGAACTGCCCTGTCACGACCTCCCTCGGCAGGGTATTCGACGCTGCCGCGGCGATTCTGGGCCTTGTCGAACGGGTGACCTATGAGGGAGAAGGACCGATCAGGCTCGAGGGCTTCGGGCTCCGCGCATTCACACCAGGACGTGTGGGGCTCTCCGAAGAAGAAGCTGCGGAGCTTCTTCCGTTTTTCCCCTCTCGGGAAGACGAGCGGCTCTTTCTTATCGACCCTCGCCCGCTCCTTTCCTATTTGCGGGCGCATCAAAAATCAGACGCCATTCCGGCGCTTTCCCTGGTTTTTCACGAGGCCATCGCCCGCGCGTCCCTGCAGGGCGCGAGGAATCTTCGAAACGCCACGGGAGTTTCCCGTATCGCCCTCTCGGGAGGAGTTTTCCAGAATCTCCTCCTGCGCGAGCTTCTCGTGCCCCTCTTGATCAAAGAGGGATTTGAGGTTTTCCTCAATGTGCAGGTGCCGCCGGGAGACGGCGGGCTCTCCGTCGGGCAGGCGTGGTTCCAGGAAAGTTGAGGTGTGCCGATGTGCCTTGCGACTCCGATGCGGATCGAGAAGTTGCTCGAGGGGGGGCGTGCAATCGTCTCCCAGGGAAACGTGAAGGTGGAGGTGAACGTGTCGCTTCTCCAGAAGCCGAAACCCGGCGACCACGTCATCATCCACGCAGGGTTCGCGATAGAGACGCTGTCACTTGTCGAGGCGGAGGAGAGGCTCGCCTTGTTCCGCAAGCTCGCCGAGCTTTCAGGAGAGACGGGCGGCGCATGAGCGAGGAGCGGGAGCTGGCCTCCGCCCTGGTCGCCGAGATCGAAAGGACCGCTGCCGGCATCAATCGTCCTGCGAGAATCATGGAGGTCTGCGGCACCCATACCGTGGAGCTTCGCAGGCAGGGGATCCACTCCCTCCTTCCGCGCGGCATCACCCTCGTATCGGGGCCGGGCTGTCCGGTGTGCGTGACACCCGCCGGCTATGTCGACAACGCCCTCATGCTCGCAGAGTCAGGGCGCGCAGTCATCGCAAGCTTCGGAGACATGCTGAAAGTCCCCGGCTCCTCGGGGCGCTCGCTCACGTCGCTTTCCGCCGGCGGCCGCGCAAAGCTCGTGTACTCTCCCACGGAGCTCATCGAGATTGCCCGCAAGGCCGGCGCGCCCGTGGTTTTCCTTGCCGTGGGATTCGAGACAACGATCCCCACGGTCATATCGGTTCTTCAGGACGCCAGGAACAGGGGAATAGACAACCTGTATCTCTACACGGCCTTCAAGACCGTGCCCCCCGCGCTCCGATTCCTCCTTGCCAACCCTGAGCACGGCATCGACGGTTTTCTCCTCCCCGGCCACGTGTCGGTTGTCATAGGGGCGGACGCATACGGATTTCTCGAAGGGCCGGGAGGAAGACCGGGGGTCATCACAGGCTTCGAGGCCCTCGACATGCTCCTTGGAATACTCCTTGTTCTGCGCCAGGTCCGGAAAGGGACTCACCGCGTGGAAAACGCCTATCCGCGCGCCGTGCGGCCCGGCGGAAACCCGCTTGCACGCGGCATGATGGAGAGCATGCTCGAGCCCAGGGACGAAACATGGCGCGGGCTGGGTGTGATTCCCGGCGCGGCGCTCGGACTTCGGCCCGCGCTTGCGGACAGGGATGCGGCAAAGGTCTTCTCGCTTCCCCCGGCCGCGGATGCTGAAGCGCCGGGCTGCATCTGCGCGCGGGTCGTGGCGGGCATGGCCGCGCCGCCCCAATGCCCGCTCTTCGGCACCCGGTGCACGCCGGACGATCCCGTGGGACCCTGCATGGTTTCTTCCGAAGGAACGTGTGCCGCATATTTCCGCTACGGAAACGGAAAATGAAGGAAGGCGCGCTCATCCGGCTCGAGCATGGAAGCGGCGGCGCGCTCTCACGCGACCTCGTCGAGTCGGTCATCCATCCGTTTTTCCGCTCCGAGTCCTACCCCGAGCTTTCCGACGCAAGCCCCGTGGAGGCCGGTTCTGATTTCCTGATGACGACGGACGGCTACGTGGTGGATCCCCCGTTCTTTCCCGGCGGTGACATCGGCGGTCTTTCCGTCTGGGGAACCTGCAACGATCTGGCGGTCTGCGGCGCAAAGCCGATCTGTGTCTCCCTGGCACTCGTCCTCGAGGAAGGCTTTGCCGTCGCTGATCTGAAAAAGGTCCTTCAGTCCGCCGCCGCGGCGGCCCGGGAGGCGGACACGCGGATCGTGACGGGAGACACCAAGGTGGTGCCCAGGGGCAGGGGGGAGGAATCTTTGTCACGACCGCGGGCCTGGGAAGACGGGTGTTCTCGGGGGTGCTGTCTCCCTCACGCATCCGAGAAGGTGACAGCGTGATCATTTCCGCTCCCCTCGGGGCTCACGGATTGACGGTGCTGGCTGCGCGTGAGTCGCTTCCCGTGGCGGGTACGCTGCGCTCCGACATGGCCTTTCTCTACCCACCGGTCAGCCTGCTCTTCCCCCTGGAGGAATCCCTGCGTTTTCTACGTGATGCAACGCGAGGCGGCATTGCCGCGGTGTTGAACGAGGCGGCGCACGGCGCGGCCTGGGGAATCCGGATTGCGGAAGCGGAGATTCCCGTCAGCGAGGAAGTGCGCACGGTGGCGGACCTTCTCGGCCTGAATCCGCTCGAAATCGCAAATGAGGGAGTATTCGTCGCGGTTGTCGATGCCCAGGCGGAAGCGGCTGCGCTGCAGGCCTTGCGCGGTCATCCTCTGGGCAGGACCGCGCGCTGCGTCGGGCATGTCTCCCTCGAGAATCCAGGTACCGTTCTCATGACCACGAGGATCGGCGGGACAAGGAGAGTGGATTTCCCGAGGGGGCTTCTGCTGCCCCGGATCTGCTGAACAGCGGATTCGCTACGTGCAATCCCCTTCGTACTGCACCAGCGTGTTGACGGTGAAAGCAGAGAGGACCTTCTGGTAGTGGAGGAATGGAAGCCCCACGACGCCGAATATCCCGATGACCTTTGCTCCCCCCAGCGCAAGGAGCTGCGCCGCGGCGTTCAGCGTGCCCCCCGTGGCGATCAGGTCATCCACAAGGAGGAGGCGCTGACCGGGGCGTACGTCGCTCCTGTGCATTTCCAGAACGTCTTCGCCGTACTCAAGAGTGAATCCGATGCGATAGGTCTCTCCGGGAAGCTTCCCCTTCTTTCTCAACAGTATCAGGGGGAGTCCGCGCCGCACGGCATACGGCGCGGCGAATATGAACCCGCGGGACTCTATGGCAGCGACGCCGTCCACCTTCTCCTTGTCATAGAGCTCTTCCATCCTGTCAATGCAGTAAGAAAAAGCCTTCGGGTTCACGAGTATCCCGGTAATGTCGTAGAACAACACGCCGGGCTTGGGAAAGTCAGGGACCTTGCGGATTGCCTGGTCGATGATCTCATGCGTGGGCATTCTTCGACTCCTGATGGAAAGCGACCAGCTTCTTCACCCACGCGGCAATCTCGGCGGGCGCGCCGGACTTCGGGTCGGAAAACAGGGGATCTTCCTCCCACGTCGATATCTCGGTGTCCTTCAAAGCCTTGCGCAGCCGCCCCGTCGCCTTCTCCGAGCCCATGGAGAAAAGCCCCGCCGTTCTTCCGGCCAGGGTGACACCCTTGAAAACACGGAGGCATTCCGCGTACTCGGGAGGAAGGTCGGAGGAGTTGGTCTTCTGCGTGCCCAAAACGACGATTTCCGCGGCGGTGATGTCCGCGATGCTGGCTTCAGCAACCTTTTTCGCAAGGGGAGCGAGCATTGCGGCATCGAACGCCCCCGTGACGGCCTCGACGACCCTGCGATTTTCGGCGGATTCCGGGGCCCACAGTATCAGCACGCTGTGCATTCGCCTCTCCTGCACTGAAGTCTAACAATCGAAATATGCCTTGTCAAATTGAAAAATCGGCGAAACGGCTGGCTTTCGGGGGTTGGAGTTTCTCTACATATGGAATATCCTTGTACTGGCAAAGTCGCGAAACGTACCGGCGGGGAGGCAGGCGACTTTCCAGCCCAATATGCGGGAGTTGGTTCTCTTCACGCTCGGAGACACTCGGTACGGGATCTGGAGGGACCAGATCCTCTCGGTGGAGAGCGTACAGTCGCTTCATCGTCTGCCTTTCGCCAGGTCAAGCCTGACCGTTCTTTCGGTTTTCGGCGGTCAGACGCAGACACTGGCCGACCTGCCGCTGTGCCTCGGCCATCCGGCAACCAGTGACGCGAGGGGAGCGAGCGCCTGGATCTTGTCCGAACAGGAGTCGATCCGCGGATTCCTCGTGAGCGGAGAAAGCGTATCCGTGCGGGTATCTCCGGAGACCCTCATTCGTGCGCCCGACTTTCTGCGCCCCCTTCCGATAGAAGGTTTTTTCAGCCACGACGCTCTCCCTGTCCCTGTGCTTGACGTCTCCGCTCTCTATGAGCGAGTGCGCAGGGCTGAGCGAGAGAGGGCCGCGCCGCCGCTGGCTCTGAATGCGCCGCCGACCCGGCAATCGCACCCTGCAGCCTGGTTCAGGGTCTTTGCCTCATCAGGGAGCCTTTTCGCCGCCCCGGGCACCGATATAGCGGAGCTGACCATGAGCGGGCGCGAGGTTGCGCGCATCCCCCTCCTTCCGCCGAACATCGCAGGTGTGGCGCTTTCTCGCGACCGCGTCCTCCCCGTCGTCGACCTTGCCCTTCGCGTAAGCGGAAAAAAGACCCGGGAGAACTCGAGGATCCTCGAGGCCACTCTGAATGGCACCGCTCTCGGTTTTCTTATCGATGAGGATAAAGGGGAGTGGGCGGCTGCAGATGTCATGGTCAAGGATCTCCCGCTGGTCCTGCGCGCCCCGTGGATGAGCTCGGCAGTGCTTCGCGGCGCACATATCGCTCCCCTCATAGAGCTCGGCGCCTTGCTGTCCGGCCCTGCCCGGAGCGCGGGAGGGAGTCCACCTCCGCCCTCGCACTCACCCGATTCGCGGTTTCCCGCAGTGTTCGGGCATCAAGCAGTCGAAGTGACCGAGTTCAAAGCCCTCGGCACGATCTTTGCGGTTCCGCAGAGTGAAGTGGCGGATGTCCTGCCTTGTCAGCCATTCCAGGAGTTCCCGCTTGCCGCCGGACTCGTGGCGGGCCTGGCGGACTACACCGGCGAGCTTGTTCCTGTCCTCGACCTCGCCCGGATTGACGGAGAACCTCCTCAAAGGACCGCTGATTGGCGGATGATCGTGCTCAAGAACGGGGATTTCCGCGCGCTCATCTTGTGCGAAAGCGCGCGTGCTGCCCGTACACTGGAACGCGAGGTGCAGCGCGGCGTGCCTGTCGTGCTCCCCTTCCCGGTGGTCTACGGGTGCTATACCGACGGGGAAGCCGTCCGTCTCGTCCTGAATATCGAAGAGCTCACCGTGCATTACCATCAATCCGGCGCCGCGCTCCTTCTGCCTGCTCTCACGGTGGCTGTGGGAGAAAGCCGGATACGGGCCCGCGTCACGCACGATGTACGGGAGCCCGCGCCTCCCGCGATGCCCCCGACTGAGCCTGCCGTCATTACGCACGATGTCAAAGAACCTGTTCCCCTCGCCCGGGATTCAACGAGACCTGCCGCGGAGGACGAACCCCTGCCGGAGCCCCCTCCGCCTTCCGAACCCCCGCTCCCGGCTGAGCTCGTGCTGAGCTCTCTGGAGCCCAGTCCCGCGGAGCCTGCTCCTACGGAGCCCGTTCCCATGGAGCCCGGCCCGGTGGTCGAAGAGCAGGTGCCGGCCGAATCACCTCCTTCCATCGGGGATGAAGAGATATTCGAGCCGGTTCATCAAGTCGAGGCAACTGCTCAGCCAACGCCCGCTCTTGCCGGCTCCGAACCCAGGCGGCGAGATGAGAAGCCTCCCTCTCAAGCAAGGAAGCCCGTGCCCTTCCGAGGAAGAGCAGTGAGACGAGTACTATTCGCGGCTGCTGTTGTTATACTGCTGGCGGCGAGTGTCATTGCAGGTCTCCATTTTGGGATATTCCGGCCCCGGCCGGCGGCGCCCGCGGCAACAAAACAGGAAATTACGACAAGTCCGGATTCTTCTTCGCGCCCTGCGGACACGCTCTATGTCGTGAAGCAGGGCGACACCCTGTGGGACATTGCCGCCCGATTCACAGGGGACCCGCACAACTTCCGCAGCCTCGCCGCGTACAACCGGATCGTGAATCCGGATCTGATTTCCCCCGGGCAGGTGATCAGGTTGCCGCGATAAGCGGGGCATGCCTACGGGGCTCGCCGTCCATACGGGAGTACCCGTACGGCGCGAACGCCGTCCCTGGCTTAGGCTCGCCTTCGACATCCTGTCTACGGGCTCGCTCTCGTCCATCCATGGACTCGCTCGCCTTCGACATCCTGTCTACGGGCTCGCTCTCGTCCATCCATGGACTCGCTCGCCCTCGACATCCTGTCTACGGATACGCTCTCTTGAACATCGGCACACGCGCCTCGGCGTTCAGGGAAAGACTCGAGAGCTTGCCCGCGACGAGCGCATGGTAGCCGATGCCGGCGACCATGGCGGCATTGTCCGTGCAGAGCTTCAGTGACGGAAAAATCACCTCGAGCCCCTTCTCCGCTCCCATACGTTCTCGAAGGTAGCTGTTCGCCGCCACCCCGCCTCCGGCCACGATCCGACGCAGGCCGGTGTCCTCCGCGGCGGCCAGCGCACGGTCCACCAGGATGTCGATGGCAGCCTTCTGGAATGAGGCGGCGATATTGGCCAGGCTCTTTTCCGACTTTCCATTCCAGAACTGCGCGCTCTGATGAATGACCGCGGTCTTCAGCCCCGAATACGAAACGTCGTAGAAGGCTTCCCCCTTGTGCAAAGAGGGCTTCGGGAACTGGAACGCGCGGGGATCTCCGGTCCGGGCAAGCCGGTCGATGGCCACGCCGCCCGGAAAGCCTATCTCGTAGTACTTGGCCACTTTGTCGAAAGCCTCGCCGCACGCGTCGTCGATCGTCGTGCCGAGAACCTCGATCGAGTCGCTGCGCTCCACGCGGGCGATGATCGTATGGCCTCCTGAGACCAGCACGCCCAGGTAAGGGTAGGAGATATCCTGCTCGAGATGAGGTGCGTACAGGTGCGCGAGGATATGGTCCACCCCGACCAGCGGTTTTCCCAGGGCCCAGGCAAGGCCCTTCGCAAATGAGAGCCCGACCAGGAGAGAGCCGATGAGGCCGGGTCGGAACGTCACGGCGATGGCGTCGAGCTCTTCCGCGCTTACGCCGGCCTCCGCGAGCGCATCCTGAACCACCGGCCTTATCCATTCGATGTGCTTCCGGGAAGCGATCTCCGGGACAACGCCGTAGTAAGGCTTATGAAAATCCACCTGGCTCAAAACGATATTGCTGAGGATGCGTTTTCCGTCTTCGACTACCGCCGCCGCGCACTCGTCGCAGGAGCTTTCGATTCCGAGAATCTTCACTGACCAGTTTCCCTTTCCTGTTCACCAAGGACATCCGTCAGCCGGGCAAGCCGGACACCCTCGGAGGAGAGATTCCTCTCCTCGGCGCGCAGTATATCGATGACTCCCCGGTTCTGTACATGCCCGATCAGGACCGCAAAGCCGCGGGTCTTCGCCTCCGAAACTCCCTTGACGAACGCGGCGGCGATATCCGCGTCCGAAGTGCTCTCATCGACGAAAACGTCACGCTGAAGAAGAGGCACGCCGAGCTCGCGCGCAACCCGGGGACCGACCGTATCTGCGGTGGTCCTGCTGTCCACGAAAAACTTTCCCTCCCGCTTGAGAAAGCCCAGGACCGTGCTCATCAAAGCCTCGTCAGCCGTTGCCCGGGAGCCCATGTGATTGTTCATGCCCTGCGCGCCCGGAACCGTTGCAAACGCGGCGGCAAGCAGCGACTCGACCTCGCGCGGGCTTTGATCGGTGCGCAGCGCCCCGGGCCCCGGGTCTTCACCCCCGGTTGCCTCCATTGGACAGTGCAGGATCAGGTCTTTGCCCGCCGCGAGCACGCGCCTCGCCGCCTCCCTGCTGTGCGGGAGATTGGGAAGGACCGAGATGGTCAGTGGACCGGGAAGGTCCAGGAAGGCCTGCAATTCCCCGAGGTTGTACCCGGCATCGTCTATGATAACCGCCAGCATCCCCTGCTGCTCGGGTCGGGGATGTCCGGGAGGGCCGGTGCGCGCCGCCTGAGCCTGAGGAGAAGCATTTGCGGACGGCCGGCGTGTCTCTGTCGGAGGCACAGTGTTTTTGCCCGCGCCAGGAGGGCAGGCAACGAGAAGGGCAACAATGCCGGCAACAAGGAGTATGAGGATGATGGCGGCGAAACGTGCCTTCGGGAGGGGGCGGGAGCGCATGATCTACTCCGGAGCTTAGCTGTAGACGTACTCCTTCAGCTCATCGGAGAAGCCCCTGAGTTTCTTGAGCGCGCGGATTTCGATCTGCCGCACCGTTTCCGGGGAGATCCCCAGCTCGTCTCCGATTTTCTTCAGCGTGTAGCGTTTGCCGCTTGCAAAGGAGAATCGGTACAACAATATCTGCCGTTCTTTCTCCTGGAGGCCGTCGAGAAACCGGAGGGTATCCTCTCTCAATGTTTTCTGCATGAGCTCCAGCTCGGGATTGAAGGACATATCCTCCACGACGTCATGAAGGCTTCCCGAATCTCCTGAAAGAGAGGAATCAAGGGAGGCGACGCTGATGGAGGAGTTGATGATCGACGCGACCTCATCCTCCTGGAGCCCGATTTCCTCCGCGATCTCCAGGAGAGTAGGCTCTCGCATGAGCACCTGAGACAGGCTGTTGTACACTTTGCTGATTTTTCGCAGCTTCTCCTCCTGACGATGGGGAAGCCTGATCACTCTCTTCTTGTTCGACAACGAGCGCACGATAGACTGCTTGATCCACCAGGAGGCATACGTGCTGAAACGCACCTGCTTCCTGAAATCGTACTTTGATGCAGCCCTCATGAGGCCGAGGTTGCCCTCCTGGATGAGATCGAGAATCGACACTTCCGGTGTGAGGTAGCTCTTTGCTATCCGGACCACCAGCCTGAGATTGGACTCTATCAAGAGGGTTCGTGCCTGCTCGTCCCCCGCCTGTATCCGGCGGGAAAGCGCCAACTCTTCTTCGAACGTCAGGAGCTTGGCCTTTTTGATCTGGCTGAAGTAGGCTTTGAGGTTATCTTCGAAGGAAGTCGATATCTCCCTCTTCCTGCTCATCAAACACTCCTGAACAGAACAAAAGCAAGATCCATGCCACTAGGGAGATGCGCTACAATCAACGTATTTCTTTGTCAAGCAAACAAATATTCAGCACCCTTTCCGAACGACAAAACACCCGACGCAATTGTACTTTTTTTAATACAATCTGCAAGTATTATTTTGATGATATTTGCCTATATATCATGTCCGATAGACCAAACTGCGCGGTTTCAGCCATCTTCTTCGCATATTCGTCGTACAGCATTCCCTCGAAGATATCCTGACTCATCCCTCCACTAAGCAGATCATCTCCTTTGTGGACGGTTTTTCGCATAACGTCAAGCATTTGTTTGATGAAGAGCGCCTCGAAATCCTGGCATGCCTTGTACAGCTCGCTGTTCTTGTCTATCGCCGGCTTCCTGGCCTGCGAGCTGTTCATCGGGTACGCATACACGTTGTTCAAGTTTGTGACCTGCATGTCCCGCCCTTTCACATGACAATGAGGCTGCCGAACAAGGCTCCCGCCTTTTCTACGGCCTGGAGCACGCCAATAATGACGTCGGCCTTCAGACCAACGGCTTTGAGAGCCGAAACGAAGTCATCCACCGTGGTGGTATCCCCTATCACGAAAACATCCGGCGTGCCGGAAGCGCCCTGCGATGCCGCTCCCACGGTGACCCGCGCCGTGCGGTAGGAGACCGCCACTTTTCCGATCCGGACTTTTTCTCCCATTACGATGACGCCCCCGGAGGCGTTGATGACCACCCTGCCGTCCGAATCCGGGGTGACGGTGAGCGCTTCAAGCTGGGCAAGAAAACCGACAGGGTTCGCCCTGCTTGCCTCGGGGAGCTGCACTTCAATAAGCGACGCGTCGCGACTCGTAACGGAAATGCCTGAGAAGGCCGCTTCTATTGCCTTCTGCACGGCGCTGGCCGTGACGAAGTCCGGGTTGCGCAGGAGGATGGAGACGACGTTGTTGTCAAGGTACTGGGATACCACTTCTTTTTCCACGATGGCGCCCGCGGAAATTGCGCCGACCGTCTTCGCGCCGTTCTGGTCCTGCGTCGTCATTACGCGTCCCTGCGCGACCGCGTACGTCTGCCCGTTGGCGGCCTGGAGATTCGACTGCAGCAGGATGCCGCCGTCCAGATCCCGCGCGTCACCAATGCTGGAGACCGTGACGTCGATTCGATCCCCTGCCCTTGCAAATGGGGGTAGCTCTGCATTCACCATGACTACGGCTGCATTCTTGCTCCGGATGTCCTGGGGGGCCACGGAGACTCCGAAACTTGCCACGAGCGATGAGAGGGAGGAGCGCAGGAGAGACGAAGTGGACGAATCCCCTTTCCCGTTGAGCCCGGTCACGAGTCCGAGCCCGAGGATCTGGTTTCCCCTTACCCCCCGCAGGGTGGCAATATCCTTGATTCGAACGGTGGGTGCGGCCATGGCGGAGACACCCGACACGACGAGGAACAGAAGAGCCAGGGCTTTACGGGAGCTCAACTTCCACCGCCTTTGCGTCGACAACCCGGCCGATGAAGCTTCTCTGGCTGTCCGCAACATACACCCCTACTTTCCCGCCCATCGCTGCCGTTGCCATGGCCTTCCCCGGCATCTGAATGGTGATGGGACCTTTACGGAAGATCACCTCTACCGGAGCGCCCGACCTCACGCCGTCCGTCGAGCCAGAAGCCCCCGCCGGCGCCGAAAGTGAAACCCTCCCCGACGTCGAGCTTCCCCCTGACCCCGTCAAGGAATAGGAAACCTCGACGGATCCGTTCGCGGTTTTCACAACCTGGAAGAGGGGGTTCCCATCGGTCGGGAGACTGCCTTTCACCTGGTTTTGCGCGAGTGAAAGCTCCGTGCATGCGGCCCCCACCAGACCTTGCCCGGACAGGAAATCCCCAAGACGCGTGAGCAGGTATGTCTCCTCCTCAGGAAGCACGCCGCGGGGAACCACAACGGTGCGGGAGCCGACGATGATCGAATCCCTTCCGAACACTGCTTCGAGCTGCTCGCGATAGAGAGCCGCGGGGATGAGCAGAACCTTGTCCCCCACAACGGCGATGCTCCGCGCGAGCGCCTCGCGCGCCGCGGCGGGGGTTTCCCCTGCGGCATGCACCAGGTCGCCGAGATTGATGTCCCCGGGATCTGCCGAGACAAAGCGATTGACGTAGAGGGTGGTTCCCTGTGCCTCGGCGGCGCCCGCAATGAAAAGGGCGAGCCCGATTAGCAGCAGAGAGCAAATCCGCGGCGTACGGCGTACTCGCCGAACGGGTACGGCCTTCGGGCCGAGCGCGTACTCGCGCACTCCGTACCGCGATGCTCAAACCGGCGCAGGGCACGCCTCATTGCGCGAACCTTACCTCTTGAGCGACGTGGCGGTGGCGAGCATGGAATCAGAGGTCTGAATGGCCCTCGAGTTCAGCTCGTAGGCCCTCTGCGCCACTATCATGTTCACCATTTCCTTTACCACGGACACGTTGGACATTTCCAGGAACTTCTGCTGCACCTTGCCCATGCCATCGAACCCGGGCCGGCCGGGGATTGCGTCACCCGATGCATTGGTGGTCTTCATCAGGTTCTCGCCTATCGATTCGAGACCAGCCGGATTCACGAATCGGTAGATCTCGAGCTGGCCGACCTCGATCGGATCATCGCTTCCGGCAACCTTGACGGTGATCCTGCCATCCTGTGAAATGGCCAGACTGTCGTTGACGAATCCTTCGGGCAGGATTACCTCGGGGGAAAGCTTGTACCCGTCTGAAGTCACCAACTGGCCGTTTGAATCGATTTTGAACGAACCGTCACGGGTATAGCCGTAC
This sequence comes from uncultured Spirochaetota bacterium, assembly GCA_963820435.1. Taxonomy (GTDB): domain Bacteria; phylum Spirochaetota; class Spirochaetia; order SZUA-6; family Fen-1364; genus Fen-1364. Next base: position 148,276 of record CAWGAC010000020.1, read on the forward strand.
GTGCCGTCAAACTGCGTCACCCGGAAGAACCCCTCGCCCTCGATGGCCATGTCAGCGGGGTTCCCCGTGGCCTGGAGCGCACCCTGCGTGAATATTTTCTGGGTGGCGGCAGGCTTCACGCCGTGGCCCACCTGCACGCCGGTGGGAACGACCGTCGCTTCCGTGGCGGGAGTGCCCGCGAGCCTTTCCGTCTGATAGAGCAGGTCTTCGAAGTCGGCCCGCATCTGCTTGAAGCCCGTCGTATTCACGTTCGCCAGGTTATTGGAAATCGTGTCGATGTTGAATTGCTGCCCCGTCATTCCCGACGCGGCCGTCCACAGTGATCTCATCATACTTTCACCACCTCATTCCACAGCTTTCCGATCAGTGCGTCCTCGGTCTGGATAGTTTTCTGATTCGCGTCGTAGGCCCGGTTCACTTCGATCATCTCGACCATTTCCTGGACCGCGTTCACGTTCGCCCCTTCGAGAAAGCCCTGGCGCACCTTGGGCCGCGCGTCGGGTCCGATGATTTGCGCAGGACCGGATTCATCGGTCGCGCGCCAGTACGAGTTGCCCTGCTTTTCCAGGTAACGTCTCCGCAAAACGTCCACTATTTTCAGCCTGTCCACTTTCTCGATGTTCTCCCACTGGTTTTCCGCCTGGCTCACCAGGCGCTTGTCATCCGTGGCGAACGTCGAGTTCTGCCAGACGGTTCCGTCCTGGTCGATCACGAAGTTGTTTTTCTTCAGCTTGATGGGGCCGTTCTCCCCGAGCACAAAGTCGCCGGTCTTGGTGACGAGGTAGCCGTCGCTGTTGACCAGAAACGCCCCGTTTCGCGTAAGCCGTTCGCCCTGGGGGGTCTGCACGGTCATGAACCCGCTTCCCTCGATGGCCAGGTCGAAGTCGTTCTCCGTCTGCTTCAGCGGACCCTGGGTGAAGTTGGTGTAGACCTCGTTTGTCTCCACGCCTGTTCCCAGGGTCCCCACGATGGGCGCCGTGTCCACGGAGCCGAACGGGAATTTGTACATCCCATCGTCGTTCATGCGGCGCATGAGCATCTCGGGAAACGCCTTCTGGATGGCGGTGTCCTTCTTGTAGCCGTTGAGGTCGACGTTCGCCAGGTTGTTGGCGATCTCGTCCAGGCGGTTCTGCTGAACGTTCATGCCGCTTGCGGCGGTGAAAAGCCCTCGGACCACGGGTGCCTCCGTTTCGCTTATGACGAAGCTCTGCTCTATTCATTATCGGAAGGGATCAACCATCCTTGATCACGGATCAACCACGCCAACTCCGCCGACTCCGCCAGGAGCAGGAGCGGAGGGAGCGGAAGGGGCGATTGTCATTTTGCCTGCTTTTATGTATCCTCACCCGCACGCCAAGATAGCTCAGCTGGTAGAGCAGCGCATTCGTAATGCGCAGGTCCTGGGTTCGAGTCCCAGTCTTGGCTATACAGCGCGAAAAAAACTCTCGACACTGGAAGCCCCTCCATGTTAGTGTACGGCATGCTGCGAAAGATCCTCAGCACGCGGGGAGTCATCCCCATCGTCATGTGTTTCCAGGTCGTCCCCTTGCTCGTGTTTCCCCTTTCGTCCTACTCGGTCAAGTCACAGGAGTGGTGGTTGCCCGTTCTTCTGACCCTGCTCGTCCTCATCTCCCTCGTGCAGATCCTGATCCGCAAGACGCAGGCCATGTGGCCGTGGTATCTCGTCTCCTTCGCGCAAGGGATCAATATCATCAGCAGGCTGATGATGCTGCTGCCCCACGCCACCAGGAACAACGAAGGCGTCCAGGATTTCAACCCGGTTTACGTGATCGTTGCCGTTGCGGCGATGCTCTTTTCCGCATTCGAGATCTGGTACAACGATCTGCCGGAAGTGCGCAGAAATTTGCTGTCCGCGTAGCGGAATCGCCCGAATGACAACGGGCATGTATTGACAATTTATCGGCGGGGTGTATAGTTTTGCAACGTTTCGGATGAAAGAACGCTCTCAGAACAACTTAATTAAGGAGGGTAGAATGAAGCGTTTTCTGTCACTTACTGCCATCGTGCTGGTGCTGATGATCGCGGTCATCGGCTGCCAGCAGGCACCCAAGGAACTGAAGGTCGCCGTCCTGGCGCCCCTTTCGGGCCCGGTGCCGACGTTCGGTGTTTCAACACGCGACGGCGCGCTGCTTGCCATAGACGAATGGAACGCCAAGGGCGGCGTTCTCGGCATGAAGATCACGACGATCGTCGAGGACAGCCAGTGCACCCCGGACCCCGCGGTCAACGCGGCCAACAAGGTCATCAACCAGGACAAGGTCCACTACATCATCGGCGAGGTGTGCTCCAAGGCATCCATCCCCGTTTCCGAAATTGCCAATGCGGCCAAGGTGATCCAGATGAGCCCGACCTCCACCAACACCACGGTGACGTTGGACAAGAACGGCGGCACGAAGGCCTATATTTTCAGGGCCTGCTTCATCGATCCCTTCCAGGGCCTGGTGGGTGCGACGTTCGCATTCAACAACCTGAAGGCCAAGAAGGCATTCGTCATGTCTGACCAGAGCAACGACTATGTGAAGGGTCTTGCCGAAGCGTTCGAAGCCTCCTTCACCAAGCTCGGCGGCACGATTGTGGGCAAGGAGAACTACACGGGAACCGACACCGACTTCTCCGCCATCCTTGCCAAAGTGAAGAATGCCAAGCCGGACCTTGTGTACCTGCCTGACTACTACAACGTCGTCAACCTTGCCACCAAGCAGGCAAAGGAAAAGGGCATCGTCGCCCCGTTCATGGGCGGTGATGGATGGGATTCCGCGGACCTCGACACCAAGGCCAGCGATGGCGGCTACTATACCAACCATTATTCGGCCGATGATCAGCGCGCGGAAGTCCAGAGTTTCCTCGCGGCCTACGGCGCCAAGTACAAGGACGCCTCGGGCAAGGCCGTCGTTCCTGACGCCCTGGCGGCCCTCGCGTATGACGCCACGAACCTGCTCCTGACCGCGGTGAAGAACGCCGGCGCGGACAACACCGACAAGGTAAAGGCCGCCCTCGAGGGCATCGCCTTCAACGCGGTGTCCGGCAAGATCACCTATGACGCCCAGCACAACCCTGTGAAGGGCGCGGTCATCCTGCACGTCAAGGGCGGAAAGGTCGTATTCGACTCGTTCGTCTCGCCCTGACCTTACTGACGCACATGCGTTGAGAGGGCAACCACCTGGTTGCCCTCTCTCTTTCAACCGAAATGCAAGACCGGAGAGCACATGCCCGATAAGAGCAACCTCCCTGCGGCTGCAGTCACTGCACCGCGCAAGAATCGATATCCCCTCGCATGGGTGGGCAATGGGTTCCTGATTATTCTTGCGGTTCTGGCGGCCTATATTCTCGTCAGCAACCTGTTCAGGAACCCCATTGTGTTTCTCCAGAACATCCTGGACGGGCTGAAGCTCGGGTTCGTCTACGCTCTCATCGCTCTCGGCTATACGATGGTCTACGGGATCGTCAAGCTGATCAACTTCGCCCACGGCGACATTTTCATGGTGGGCGCGTTCACCAGCTTCTTCGCAGTGAGCCAGTTCAACCTGCATAAATGGCCCCAGATGCTGATGCCCGGCTTTCCCGCCGGCCTTTCCATCATCATCGGGTCCCTCACCGTCATCCTTCTCTCCATGCTCGTCTGTACCCTGCTGGGGGTTACCATCGAGCGGGTCGCCTATAAACCGCTGCGGGACGCTCCCAGAATCGCCGCCCTGATCACCGCCATCGGCGTGTCTTTTTTCCTCGAATTCTTCGGTGCGCTGCAGTTCGTCTTTTCGCCCCGTTTCATTCCCTACAAGAGCCCCTTTGACACCACGGCATGGTACATCCAGTCCGGTATCCATCCCATCGTGTCGGGACAGGCATCGCCCGACAACACTATCTCCTTCTCCAATATATTCCTCATCATCCTCGTAGCCTCGGTGCTCGTGCAGATATTCCTCCAGTTCCTCGTCCGCAGGACGAAAATCGGAATCGCCATGCGGGCAACCTCTTTCGACAAGCCCACCGCCCGGCTCATGGGAATCAACGTCGACCGGGTCATATCGTTCACGTTCGCCATCGGGTCGGGCTTTCGCCGGTCTTGGCGGTGTGCTTTATGCCATCGCGTATGCGTCGATCTGGACCCAGCTCGGCATCCTTCCCGGCCTGAAAGCATTCGTTGCCGCGGTCCTCGGAGGAATTGGAAGCCTCCCCGGCGCCTTCGTCGGCGCTCTTATCATGGGCCAGGCAGAATCACTGACTATGAGCTACATCTCGACCCCGATGCGAGATGCCGTCGCCTTCACAATCCTGATCGTCGTGCTGCTGGTAAAGCCCACCGGCATCTTCGGCGAGCCGCCGGCGAGAAGGCGTAGGGGGCGATCATGCAACTTGGTTATCTGTTTTCGACGATCCTGAAGATGGCCGCCCTCATCGCCTGGATCTACGGCTTGATGTGGGGATTGAAGCACAAGCTTCTCTGGCAGAAGGCGTTGACTGTGATCCTCGCGTTCGCGGTCATACAAGCGGTGTTTCTCATCCAATTCGGGGATTTCGCGCTCTTCTCGGCCTTTGACCAGGGTCTGCTTTTTCAGGCTGTCAGCATGGCCATGGTGGCTCTTGGCCTGAACCTCATTTACGGTTTCAACGGTCAGTTCAGCCTTGCACAGTGGAGCTTCTATGGGATCGGGGCCTACTGCGCCGCCGACATCACCTATCGGTGGACGAATGGTGATCCCACCGGGCTGCTTATCTTGGGATTCGGGGTGGTCCTCGCCGCAATCGCTCTCGTGGGTGTCGGCCGGCTTCTGCGGCTCAAGCGCGGCATTCCCGTGCTCTCCGCATTCACATTTTACCTGGTCGCGATAGTCGCGGCAGGCCTTATCGCCGTTTTTGCCGGGCAGGGCGCTTGCTCCCGCCCTGATCCCCCTGTTCGGCACGACCGGAGCTCCCGGCGTCCTCGGCTCCGCCAGTGGCCCTACAGGTGGTGTTCTTCCTCTCGGTTTTGATCGCAGGCGCCTTCGCGGCCGAAGTGAGCTTCCTCTTCGGACTGCCGGTGCTCACCCTGGGGAGCGACTATTTCGGAATCGCAACCCTGGGCTTCGCCATCGTGGTGCAGACCCTCATGGTGAACTCCGACACGATCCTTCCCTTCCCCGAGATGAAGGGAGGTCGCGGCATGATCGGGATCCCGAAGATGACGTCGTGGATTGCCGCATTCGCCTTCCTGTTGCTCGTCATCGTCATCGTGCGTAACTTCGTGCGCTCGAGTACCGGCCGTGCCGCAATGTCCGTACGGGAGGATGAAACAGCCGCCAAAGCCATGGGAATCGACATCGCGGGCTCCAAGCTGCTCGTGTTCGTGGTGGGGAGCTTTGTGGCGGGTATCGGCGGCGGCGTCTATGCCCATTATATCGGGTTCCTCAGCCCTGCAACCTTCAGTTTCCTCGCGGGATTCAACCCGCTCATTATCGTGGTTTTCGGCGGGTTGGGAAGCATGACCGGATCAATCGCCGCATCGTTCGTGTGGATCTTCTTCCTGGAGGGTTTCCTGCGCGTCCTCTTAAGCCAGATGGGAACGGATGCGCCGACGTGGCGGTTCGTCCTCTATCCTATCACCCTCCTGCTTCTCATGCTGATCAGGCCCCAGGGACTGCTCGGCTCCATCGAGTGGGGATTTCTCAAGCCCGACGCGATCATCCGCCGGCTGAAGGGGAACGGCGGGCCGGCGGCCGTGGAACTAGAAGGAGCGGGCCTGATATGCCAGACGTCAACGCAACGCGTCCCTTGCTCGACATCCACGAGCTGACCAAGTTCTTCGGGGGACTGTGCGCGGTCAAGAACTTCAATCTTGCGCTGCCCCAGGGTGTCCTGTGGGGCCTTATCGGGCCGAACGGCGCGGGCAAGACCACCGTCTTCAATCTTGTCACCAGCCTGGTGCAATTGTCTTCCGGGGATATCACGTTCGGCGAAGACAGGATCGACGGCCTGGCGCCGTTCGAGATCACGCGGCTGGGCATTGCCCGGACGTTCCAGAACATCCGCCTGTTCTCCAATCTCTCGGTCCTGGACAACGTGCGTATCGCGTACCACCCGCACGCGGGATACGGGCTTTCCGACAGCCTCCTGCGCACGAAGAACTTCGTCACCAAGGAAAAGGAGCTCACCGAACAGGCCCTGGACTTCCTGTCGATCTTCAAGCTGGAAGGCATTGCCGGGGAAATCGCAAAGAATCTCCCCTACGGGGAACAGAGACGCGTGGAGATCGCCCGCGCACTGGCATGCAAGCCCCGGCTCCTCTTCCTTGACGAACCTGCCGCGGGAATGAACCCGCGCGAAATCATGGAGCTGATGGACCTGATCCACTTCATCCGGGACAGGTTCAAGCTCACGATCCTTCTCATCGAGCACCAGATGCGCGTGGTCATGAGCATCTGCGAATGGATCACCGTCATGGATTTCGGCGAGGTGATCGCCCGCGGGACGCCGAAGGAAATCCAGGGGAACCAGACGGTCATCGAGGCATACCTCGGCAAAGGAGCGGCCAGCAGTGCTGCAGGTTGATAACCTCAACGTCTATTACGGCGCCATCCATGCGCTGCAGGGCATCTCCTTCAACGTCAACGAAGGTGAAATCGTCACGCTCATCGGCGCCAACGGGGCGGGCAAGTCGACGACCCTGCGCACGCTTTCCGGGCTCCTGCGCTCCCGCACGGGATCCATCGTATTCAAGGGCCAGGACCTGTCCGCGCTGCCCGCGGAGAAGATCGTCGAGCTCGGCATCAGCCACGTTCCCGAGGGCAGAAAGATCTTTGCGCCGCTCTCCGTGCGGGAAAACCTGATGATGGGAGCCTACACGCGCAATGATCAGGAGGAGATCCAGGAATCCCTCGCGCGGGTCTACCAGAGCTTCCCCCGTCTCAAGGAAAGGGCCGGTCAGTACGGCGGCACGCTCTCAGGCGGCGAGCAGCAGATGCTTGCCACCGCGCGCGGCCTCATGAGCAAACCCACGCTTCTCCTTCTCGACGAGCCGTCCATGGGTCTCTCCCCGATTCTCGTGGAGGAGATCTTCCGCATCATCGTGGAAATCAACAAGCAGGGAACCAGCATATTGCTCGTGGAGCAGAACGCGCAGATGGCATTGTCCATAGCCCACCGTGCGTACGTGCTTGAAACAGGACGAATCGTGCTGGCAGGGCCGGCAAAAGAGATTGCGGACAATCCGCAGGTGAGAACCGCCTACCTGGGCATCTGAGGAACGGCGGAGCAGGGAAAAGCGCGCCGCGGTATCCCGCGGATTCTGGCGCCGCGGTATCCCGCGGATTCTGGCGCCGCGTGCGCGCTTTTTATTTTTCCTGGTGCTTGCGCCTCGAGTTCACGAACCGGGCGAAATCGTTGATGTTCTTCACTGAAATCCGATCCGGATGCAGCTCGATGCGGCGCTGGGCGACGAAATGATTGAGCACTTCCCGGCATTGCCCGGGCGGGATTCCGGCCCAATGTGACATGTCGTCCACCGAGGTCTTGAAATCCCTGGAATCGCCCGCTGATGGATCCGCGGGCTGGTTTTCCGCGAGCATGAGGAAGACGTCCGCCACTTTGGCTTCCACGTCGTCCAGGGTGAGGATGAGGAATCTCCGCTTCTGGTCGTAGATCCTCTTGATAAACAGCTTCAGGAGCTTCATCGCGATCTGCGGGTTGCCCATCATGAGCACCTCGAAGTTTTCGCGGTTGAACTCCAGCGCCTTCACCTCGTCCAACGCGATGGTCGTGGCGGAACGGGGTGCCTCTTCGAGGATGGCCATCTCCCCGAAGACCTCCCCGGGATAGAGGACGTCAATGTTTTTTTCCAGATCCCCGATGATCCGCACGATCTGCACCCTTCCGGCCTGGATCAGGTAGAATGTGTCCCCCGGCTCGTACTCGCAGAAGATGATGTCGCCCTTGCGGAAAGTGACCGAAAATCGGTTGAACATGGAGAGATCAAGAGCCGCAGGCTCATGCATTCTCCTCGAGGGCCCGAAGCGCCTTTTTCACCTTGCGGACAACCGGGTCATCTTCAGTTCCCATGCTGATGATCTTCTTGAAGAGGCCGCCCGCTTTCGCCTTGTCCCCTTTCTCCTCGTAGGAACGGGCCACAAAGAAGAGCGCGTCCTTCATCTCGGGATGTTTGGGGAATTTCTGCACGATTGCGGAAAACGACCTGATGCAGTTGTCATACTGCTTGAGGTAGAAAAGGCACTTGGCCATCTCGAACTCCGCCTTCGAGGAATATTCGGGATCCGCCCCGGCCTCCAGCATCTTTTTGAACGCCTTGTAGGCCTCGGTGTATTTCTCCTGGCTGATGAGACTGACCGCGTTGTAGTACGCCTGGGCCAGATCGGGCAGCTCTCCCGTGGCGGCGGGAGCCTGCGCGGCCCCCATGGGCTGCGAACGGATTCCGGCGGGCGTCGGAGCGGAGGAGGGAGACGGCGCCGAGGCCGGCGCACCCGAGCCATAGCGGGAAACAAACTCCTCGGCCTGCCCGATCTTGTTTGTGACATCCGCCGCGTACGCTCCGGACGGATAATACACGAGGTAGCGCTTGTAGGCGTGCAGTGCCTGGCCATAGCGCTTGTTGTTCATATAGTACTCGCCGATTTTGTACAGCCCGGTCTCGGGATTGACTTGTTCGTCGCTCACCATGAGGTTCTGGACCTGTCGGTGGATGCGGCGGAGCTGGTTGGAGAACACCTTGAGCATTTTCGTGATGATCCGCGTGTTCTTGGAGGCGACCTGCTCGAACTCGGGGACGGAGAAGACCATGGCGGCCGCGTCCTGCAGGACTACCGCTGTCTCTTCCCGTATGTACCTGCCCAGCGCGGACTTTACGCCGAAGAACTCGCCCACCTTGATCAGGTCCCGCACTTCCTGGCCCGTCTCGATGTCGATGTAGCTCAGGCTCACCTTGCCGGAGTTGAGCAGGAAGATTCTTTCGCTCTGGTCTCCCTTGAAGTAGATGATCGAGTTGGCTCTGTACTGAACAGCTTTGGGGGACACTTCCCGTTCGCTCCTGCGTGAAAGCTAGGTGTCCAGGGGGATGAAGTCAAGGACCTTGCGAAATCCTACGGCCTTTCGCACCCGCTCCATGAGGGCCACAGGGTCGCCCTTGACCAGCATCTTCCTGCCACGCACGGTCACCTTCGAGTACTGGGCGCCGCGCCCCGCAAACAGCTCCTCGTGCGCTGCGTCGCCGTAGATGGGAGTCCCCTCCTGCACCAGGAGCTCGATGTCCTCCACCCTCGCGGCAACAAGAGCCTCCCAGGGATCGGCCTGCCGCTGACGCACGACCAGTATGTCGGCAAGCCTGCCCTCCGCCAGCGTGCCGGTTTCCTTCTGCATGCGGAATGCCCGGGCCGGATTGACGGTCACCATGTTCACGATTGTCTTGGCGGGAAGATCTTCCCCATACATGGAGCGGTAGACGTCTCTGGCAAACCGCATCTCTTCGAGGATGTTCACCGATCCCGTGGCGGTCGAATCGGTGCCGAGGGCGACGTTGATTCCCGCCTCCAGCATCTTCTTCACCTTCATGGTGACGTTGAACATGAAGACGTTGGACGCGGGGCACCACGCCACGTGCGCTCCGGCGCGTCGGACCTTCTGGATGTCCTCGTCCGAAAATCCTATGCAGTGGATCAGCACGGTGTGGTCGTCGAGGCAGTTGATCTCCTCCAGGAATTCGATTCCTTTTTGCGACTCTTCATCGAACCCCTCCTCCAGGTGGGTGATGAAGGGAAAGTTGTTTTTGAGTGCCCGCGCGTGCTCGATCTCCGGCCCCTCGCCCCATTTCAGATCGAAAGAGGAGATCTCATGAGCGAGAGTGTAATTCCTGATGACGCGCATGGGCAGGCGCGGGATGAATGGCTCGTTCCATTCGTGGGGGAAGTGATCATTGGCGGTGACGACACCGGAGAACAGATTCTTGTACGCGCTGAGGAAGTACCTCTCCTCCACGCTCGTCTTTGCGCGCTCTACCTTGATGACGTCCGACGCGCGCAGATCCTTCTCCCAGTCGGACCAGTTGATGTAGTACTCTCCCGGCGGCGGTCCTACCTTGGGGAGGTAGTTCCCGTTGAAATGATCGTGGACGTTGATGAGGGCAGGGTATGCAGCGAAACCGTCCCCGAATCTCAGGTCAAATTTGCTTCTCCCCCCAAGACGGCCCAGTTTCTTCTGGTCGACCTGGATGCTGCTGCCGGGCATGGCGGAGTCCGGCGTAACGATGGTGAGACCGCTCAGCGTGTAGGTGGCGAGCATGCATCTTCCTTCGTAAACCCTTCGCTATTGTAGATTTGGCATACCCTCATGTCAAGCTTGTCGCGGGACGCCGTTCGACGACGCATCATCCCTGTATGAAGGCCTCGAGCTCGCTGGACACACGAAGCTGCTTCAGCTTCACCAGGGCTCGCTCCTGGATCTGGCGCACGCGCTCCCGGGTGATGCCGAGGATTTTTCCCGTTTCCTCGAGGGTAAAAGGTCCCTCACCGTCGAGCCCGTATCGAAGCTTGATGATGCGCATCTCCCTCTCGCTGAGCTTGTCCAGGACCATGGCAAGGGTATCCTGAAGGGCCAGGGCGAAGGCCGATTCGAAGGGTTTCTCGGATGCGTCGTCCCGGATGAGATCCGCCAGCCGGGTGGGATTCTCCCCTGCCACCGAGGTATCCAGGGAAGTCGGATCCCAGGACAGGCTGATGAGCTCCTCGACACGGGACTTGGATATTCGAAGGTAGGTCGGCGACCTCTTCGTTGCTGGGTTCGCGGCCGAGCTCCTGCGTGAGCTGTCTCGCGGTCGAGAAGCACTTCTTGATCGTGTTGAGCAGATGGATCGGAATCTTTATCGCTTTGCCGTTTTCCGCCAGGGACTTGATGACGGCCTGCTTGATCCACCAGGTGCCGTATGTGGAAAAGCGGCAGCCCTTTCGATGGTCGAAGCGCTCCACCGCCTCGATGAGTCCGATGTTTCCTTCATCGATGAGATCCAGAAGCGAGACACCCCGGTGCTGGTACTTCTTGGCCACTGATACGACAAGCCGAAGATTCCCCAGGATGAGCCTGTTCTTGAGCTGGGCAATCTCGTGTTCCAGCTCGGCTTTGCGGCGGAGGTAGGCCTTACGCGAGACCCTGCACGCGGCCGCCTTCTTCTCCAGCCCTGCCAGCTCCTCGCGTGATCTCTCGGTTGCCGCCCCGATTTCCTGCTCGTTCTGGCCGGTGAGCAGTGGATAGCGCGCGATCTGCCGGATGTAAAGGGCAAGGAGATCCTTCTCCTCAGAGGCCTCGGCCCTTTGCGCTGCCGCAGCAAGAACCGCGCTCACGCCGGCGCGAGATTCACCCTTCACCCGAGGGCGAGACTCTGTCCTTGCACCCGCGCTCACGCTTGGGTGAGACTGGGCGCTCATGCGGGCGTGAGAATCTGCGCTTACGCCCGCGCGCGGTTTTGTCCCCGCGTCCGCGCGAGGTGGGCTCCCTGCCCGTTCCTTTTCGAGGTGCCGTCCCATATACACCCTCTCATGTCTGGCTCTTTGCGGAGAAGTACTTCTCCGGGTCGACAATTTGACCCTTCGCGTCCTTGATGCTGAAATACAGCTTTGCCCCCCCTCCCTGGGGGCTGTCCCCGATCCTCGCGATCTCCGTCCCTGGATTCACGCGATCGCCCACGTTCACCAGGATCTCCTCGTTCCCCCAATAGGAGAAGATGGAGCCATCCTGCGACTTGATGAGAACGATCTTGCCAAGACCCCAGTACGGGGCCACCCATTTGACCTCTCCCGCGGTAGCCGAATGCACCGGATCTCCGCGTGAGCCGTAGAAAACGAGCCCCGATATTTTGCCTTTCACCGGTTCGTGCCGGCCTGGATGCGGCCACACGAGATCCTCGGCCGAATGCAGGGGCAACGGCGCCCGAAGCGTCGTCTTGACCTGGCCGTTCTTTTCCGTTGACTGCTCCGCGGTCTGCGGGGGACCGGCTCCTCCGATTTCCATCGGAATGAAGAGCTTTGACCCGACCTTTATCCGGGCGTTGGCGAGAAGTTTGTTCAACTCCAGGAGCTTTGCAAGAGTGACGGAATAGTCCCGTGCAATCCCATAGAGGGTCTCGCCTTTCCTCACCGCATGAATGGGCGGGATGCGCAGAACCGTACCCGCTCTCAATTTGCCGGGGTCCGAAATGCCGTTGAAAAGGCTCAACACATCCACGGGCACTTCGACCCTTCGGGCAACCGAAGAAAGGGTTTCCCCTTCCTTAATAGTATAGGAGCTCTCCAGCGCGGACAGCGTGAATGCGCTCAGGAGAAGAAATGACATGCAGAGCGTCTGTGCAAAACGACACGCCATCGGGAGAATCCTCAGTCTATGTTCGGCTTCCGACCCTATTGTCTTGACTCGACAGGCGGCAAAACGGTAGGCTTTTTTCGAGATTCGGCGCGGACAGAGCGGCCGCGCCCGGCTATTTTCCAGGTTGACCTTCGCCCGCTTCGCTTCATGGCGTCAAACGACGGCCCTTGCGCATCCGTGGTTGCGCCTGCTCGGCCTTTCGTACATCCTTGTACTCGGCCGAGCCGGCACATGTTGCACCTGCTCGGCCTTTCGTACATCCTTGTACTCGGCCGAGCCGGCACATCCTGTGCCGGAGTGGTGGAATTGGCAGACACAGGGGACTTAAAATCCCCTGCCTCGCAAGGGGCATACGGGTTCGACCCCCGTCTCCGGCAGTATATTACCAGGGAGGACAACATGGCGGACAGAATAGGTGAGTTTCTCGTCGAGATTGGCGCGATGTCCGACTCCCAGGTAATCATCGTGATCAACCATCAGAAGGCAGGCGACCAGCGTCTCTTCGGCGAAATCGCCATGGAGCTCGGCTACCTTGCCGACAACGAGCCGATAGACAAGTTTCTCGAATACCAGGAGAAGCGGCTCGGCGATTGAGCCGCGCCGTGAGGGGGCGTCTCAGAGTCAAGATCCACTGCTCCCCTGCCCTCCCGGCTTCGTGCGCGCAAGCTCCGCGATGAGCTCCTCATACGCGAGGACCGGCGCCTTCCTGCACAGATCTTCGAAAAGCGCTCTCCCCTCGTGTGAAAAGAAGCTGCGCGGCACGTCTCCGGGTCCCGATGCGAGGACGATCAACCGTCGCGCGCGCGCCGCGAGATTCAGGTTGCCCTGATTGCCGGGGCCTACCGGAAACGAACAGAGAACCGTGATATCCGCGCCCTCAACGAGCCGCGCCGCATCCAGGATCTCCGCATCACCGATCCGGGAAAACGCGCCGACCCTCGAGCAGTCGATGCCGAGGTTCCGCCAGAGCCGTTCATCAGAATCGTGCTCATGGGCGACGCCGCCGCTGAGGACATAGCCCAGGCGATGAAGCTCGCGCGTGAGATTCACGGCGCTGCCGGCTCCCCCGATGAGGTGAACCCGGGTGCCGGTGACTCCCGCCCGCCATGGGAGAACTGTCACAGTGAGGCTCCCCGTTGCCATGCTTGGGGACACGAGGGTGCGCACCGCATAGACACGGTCCAGAATCTCGCTGCGCAGCACCTCTTCCGGCCTGCCATCGGCGGCCACCCTGCCTTTTTCCAACAGGAGCAGGCGCGAGCAATACTGCGCGGCAACGCCGAGGTTATGCACGGAGGTGAGCACGGCACGCTTCTCACCGGCCAGCTCCTGCGCCATGGAGAAAATCCTGTCCTGATGTCGGATATCGAGGTTCGAGCTCGGCTCGTCGAGGACCAGAGTCTCCGTATCCTGTACCAGCGCCTTCGCAAAGAGGACGAGCTGCCGTTCTCCGCCTGAAAGCTCCCCGAAGCCCCTGTTCTCGAGCCCCGAGAGGCCCACGTACGACAGGGTACGCCGCGCCTTCTCATGGTCTTCCGCGCCTTCCCGTTCGAACCTGCCCAGATGGGGGTAGCGTCCCATCAGAAGGATTTCCATCACGGTGAACGGAAAGCTTTGCGCGGTTTCCTGGCTCATGAAGGCCAGCTTGCGCGCCCGTGAACGGGCATCCATCGCGGCAAGGTTCCGGCCGTCCAGATACACCGTGCCTTCGCTCGGGGCAAGGAGCCCTGCCAGCAGGCGCAGCAGCGTCGTCTTGCCCGCGCCGTTCGGACCGATCACGCCGACGAGCTCTCCCCGATTGACGGAAAGGTCGATGTTCTCCACGATCGTCGCCCCGCCGATCTTCCAGCCCAGACTTCGTGTGTGAAGGAGGGAGTCCGTCACTGCATCACCCGTACGCTGCGCCGCTGGATTCTGACGATCAGGCTCAGCAGGTAGGGGCTGCCGAGTATGGCGGTTATGATCCCGACGCGGACCTCGAACGGCGGGGCGATCGATCTCCCCAGCAGGTCGCAGACCGTGAGAAACAGCGCGCCGCCGAGCGCGGAGGCGGGTATGAGCGTCCGATGATCAGCCCCGACGAGGAATCGAAAGAAGTGGGGAACCAGAAGGCCCACAAATCCTATCGGTCCTGCCACCGAAATCGCCATTCCCGTAATGACGGCCGAGAGAGCGAGAAGCAGCCTTTTGGTCCTCTCGACCCTCATGCCGAGCGAATGGGCGTTCTCTTCGCCCAGCGTGAAAAGATTCAACTCCCGGGAGAACAGACCAAGAACAATTATGCCGGGAATAAGCACGGGCGCGGCAAACAGAATGTGCTGCCAGCTCCTGCCGTCCAATCCTCCCATGGTCCAGAAGAGAAACTGGCTTACCTCATACTCCCGGGAGATCAGCAGCAGAGCGGAAGTCAGCCCGTTCAGGAGAGATGAAATGGCCATGCCCGCAATGATGATAAAAAGAAGAGAGGTCGTGCCTCGGGAAGTGGACAACAAGTAGATGAGCGCGGCGGAAAGCAGGGCGCCGGCGACCGTGAGCACGGGCAGGCCGAAAAGCGACAGGGAGGCAAATCCGGACGTAATTGCTATCACCGCTCCGAGGCTTCCCCCCGCGGAAAGCCCGAGGATCTCCGGGCTTGCCATGGGGTTGCGAAACAGCCCCTGCATCACCACGCCGCAAACGGCGAGCGCGGATCCGACGAGCATCGCGGCGAGCACGCGGGGCAGGCGCAGAAAAAGGATGATGGTGATGTCCTGTTGATCGGGCAGGGCGATGGACTGAAAGCCGAGCTGGTGGAGCAGGTACCTGAGGAACGAAAGCGGGGCAACACGCACGGCGCCGATCCCGACCCCCACGCCGAGCGCCGCCACGAGCAGCAGAGAGAGAATCAGGATTGTGAGGGCTTTTCTCTTTTTCACTTCGCCGTTTCGCGCGGACCGCGCACACTATAGCCAGGCGAATCCTTTGCTGTCAACTCAAGTCGCTCCTGCGGAGATTCGAGTGCGCTTCTTGCGCTTGGCGTGGGAAACGGGTACATAGGTATGCATGAACTGCCTGAATCACGTACAAAACGTAAAAAGGTGCTCCTGCACCTATGAAGGCTGCGCGCGGCACGGCATCTGCTGCGATTGCATCGCCTATCATCGATCCCTCGCCGAGCTGCCGGGCTGTCTGTTCACCGGCGACGAGGAGAGGTCCTATGACCGCAGCGTCTCATTTTTCGTGAGCCGCCGTCGGTAGTTTCGCGTGCTCGACCTGGTCATCCTGTCTCTGGGATTCCTCATCCACCTGTGGGCCCTGCCCTACTCGTTCAAAAATCTCTTCATCGATTCACTCGTGCGGCTCGTGCAGCTCGGCTTCGGCGTGGCGATCCTCGTCACCCTGGACCCGCACGTCCTTCTGCCCAGTCCCTTCGGTCTCATCACCGGACTGGGCGTGGGTGTTGCGTGCTTCACCTTCCAGATCGTGTGGAACAAGGGTGTGCGCCTGCGCGCCGCCTCGCTCACCCGGAGCTTCATCGCATCACAGCTGCTCATTCTGTTTTTCCACATTCCCGCAGAAGAGATCTTCTACCGTGGAGTGTTCTTCACGCTCCTCAGCGCAATCTGGGGGCCATTCACGGCGCTCGTGATCTCCACCGCGCTTTCGACGATGATCGCGGTCGTCTCAAGTCGGAAACCGATCAAATGGCTGGGTTCAGGGCTCGTCGGCATCTTGTGCGGGCTGGGGTACTACTGGTCACAGAGCATATGGGCGCCCGTGCTCATCCACATCCTGAACGACTGCGGCTTCGACACTTTGAACGAACAGCGCAATCTCTTCGAGACTTAGGATGCCGCGCCGGATACGGCGGCCGGCGATCCCGCAAACAGCCACATCACCGCGTCCTGCAGCAGCCGGGAGAGCACGACGACCTGCATGTTCCCGCCTGATTTCTCGATTGTCTTCTGGAACGTGGCCGGTGTATGTCTTGTCCTGAGCTTATCCCGCATGGCCGCGACCTTGGATTCAAGGGGAGCGTCATCCCTGGCCAGCACGTCCAGCAGGTACAAAGTCAGGAGGAGCAGGACCTCGTCGGAAACGGTTTCCGCAAGGGCGGCGAGCTCTTTTCGTGCTTCGCCCGACTCCTTCATTTGAAGGAGGCTGAAGGCGTGGTTCCACTTCACCCAGTCGCGATCCGCCAGGCGAGGGGAGTCGAGAAGACCGCGAAAAAAGCTCTCAGGGTCCTTGGGATCCTTGGCGAGGAGATGGGGGATGCCGAACTGAATGCTGAATCGCCGTATCGCCCCAGGCTTCTTCTCCGCCAGATAAGCCTCGAGCGCGAGAATTCCTTCCGTATTGGAGGTCACAAGGTATGTGTTCAGCAGCAGGCGCACGTGTGCCTGCAGCACCCTGCCCTTCCTGAATATGCGCTGCTCGAGGAAGCCGGCTACACCGGCCCAGTCCTCCCGCTCCAGACCGCGAAACAACCGCCAATTCAGCAGGAAATACACATCCACCCCTCCAAGGGTAAGGATGAACACGATCGCTATGGGCCAATTGCGTGACCAGAAGAGGCTGAACCAGTCTCTGCCCAGGAGGAGCAGGGGGGTGAAGAAGATGACGAGGAACGCCAGCGCGAGCACGACGTTGAGCAGGATAAATATGGCTTTCATTTTCATCAAAAACCCCTATAATAGGGCAGTATAGTAGGGGAAATCGCAGCGCCAGTCAAAGGGGCTCCCCCAGGGAAGGAATCGTGAAGGGCCGCATGGCATGAAGAGTATCCCGTTGTCCGAGCTGGTGCCCAGCGAATATTTCGATCAGCCGGTTTACCTTGACAACAGCTACATTCTCCTCACCCCCGATTCACCGGTAACGCCGGAATTGCTGAAGCGACTGCAGAAATGGAAGTTCCAGGAGGTTTTTACCGAGGGGGCCACCAAGGACGTTCCCGGCTATCTCTCGGGTTCCAAGAAGAGCGGTGTGGCGCCTCAGACGATCGATGAAGACATTCACGAAACCAGGCAACTGGCAGCCGCGCAGAAGTTCTACAATGAGCTCACAACGTTCGCCACGGCTCTTTTTGTCAAGTACGTTGCGGACGGGGTCCTGAACCTTTCCGACGTCACTGATTGGGTGAAGAAGGCCATGCATATGGTCCACGACAACCGCGACTATCTGTTGCGGTTCCTGGAAGTAGGCGCTGACAGCGAGCGTTATCTCATCACGCACTCGGTGAACACGACAATACTCGCACTGGCTATCGGCGACTACACGAAGGCGCCCCCGCACAGGCTTATCGAGCTGGGAAACGCCTGCCTCCTGCACGAAATCGGCATGTACAAGCTTCCCCCGGAGCTTCGACATTCATCCAAAGTGCTCAGTCCTGAGGAGCGCAAGCTTCTGAGCGCGCATACCCTCCTTGGCTACAGGATCCTCAAGGGATTCTCAGCCCCGGAAAATGTCGCCCTGGCGGCCCTGGAGCACCACGAGCGCATCGACGGCTCAGGATATCCACGCAAGCTTGCCGCGCCGAAGATCACCGACTATGCCCTCATCATCGGGGTGGCCTGCTCTTATGACGCCATGATGTCAAAGCGCCCATTCAGGCCGGGTACCCTGGACGGACACGCCACCATCCGGGATCTCGCGCAGAAAAACAGAAAACAATACGACGAGAAAATCCTGAAAGCTCTCGTCTACACGCTCTCAGTGTATCCAGTGGGAACGTCCGTCCAGTTGTCGAACAACAGCAAGGGCATCGTGTTGAGAACGGACCCTGCAAAGCCCCGTTGTCCGATCGTCAAGGTGATCCTCGATCCTGACGGGAAAAAACTCGCCGAGCCGCCGCTCATCCAGGTGTCGGAGAGCCAGGGGCTCACCATCACGGGTGTGCTCAGCGCGGAAGAAGCCAAGCAAATCAAGGAACTGGCATGAACATCCGCGTCACGTTTCCCGGCGGGCAGTCAAGAGACTACCCCGCCGGCACTGCTGTCAGCGAGATTGCCGCGGACCCCGCTTTCCCCCAATCGTCGCTCCCCGTGATCGCCGCGCTGCTGAACAACGAGGTCGTCAGTCTCCACCATGGGCTCACCGTGAACTGCCGCGCAGCGCCCGTGGACCTCGGAACCAAGGCCGGGATCGCCATATACAGGCGCTCATTGTGCCTTTTGCTCGCCATGGCCGTCACACGCGCTTTTCCGAAGCGACGATTGATCGTCGGCCATTCCCTTGGCGATGGCTACTTCTATCATTTCGACGGCATGGAGACCGTTCCGCGTGACGACCTGCTGCGGATCGAGGCGGCGATGCGCGAGATCGTGGCCAAGGACTTGCCCATCCATTCGCTCTCGCTCTCCTATGGGGAGGCGATCGAGTACTTCGAAAAACACAATCAGCCGGACACGCTGCTGCTCCTGAGAAACCGCAACGACCCCGCGATCGCGGTCCACTCCTGCGATGGCTTCCTCGATCTGTCCCACGGCCCCCTTGTGCCTTCAACCGGCGTCCTCTCGGTCTTTGCGCTCCTGGGATATCCACCCGGGTTTCTCCTGCGCTATCCCCCGAGGGACAACCCCATGCACCTCGGACAGTTTGTCGAGAATCCCGTGCTCTTCTCCATCTACAGGGAATACAAGAACTGGGGAAAGATCCTGCGGGTCGGTTCGGTAGGTCGGCTGGACGAGCTTATCCGGGAGGGCGGCATCCAGGAGTTCATCCAGGTGGCAGAGGCCTTGCAGGACAAGAAGATCGCGGAGATCGCCGACAGAATCAACGACAAGAGGGACGACGTGAAGCTGGTCCTGATTGCCGGGCCCTCCTCCTCGGGGAAAACGACCTTTTCCAAAAAGCTCGCCATCCAGCTTCGAGTGGTAGGCCGCAATCCTGTGACCATCTCTCTTGATGACTATTTCAAGCCCCAGTCGCTCACTCCGAAGGACGAGGAAGGAAAGCCCGACTTCGAGTCAATAGACGCCCTGGATGTGGAGCTCCTCAATGCGAACCTCGTCTCCCTGCTGAGGAACGAGGAGATCGAAACACCCATCTTCGATTTCCATGCGGGAGCGCGCAAGCCCACGGGCAGGCAGATGAAGCTTCCCGATCGCGCCATCCTCATGCTCGAGGGAATTCACGGCTTGAATGACGCGTTGACCCCGCTGGTGGAAAGACATCGCAAACATAAGATCTATGTCTCTGCCCTCACGCAGCTCAACCTCGACGACCACAACAGGATCGCCACCACTGACAACCGGCTCATACGGAGGATGGTGCGTGACAGCCGGTTCCGCGGCCACTCCGGGTTGAAGACGCTTTCAATGTGGCCGTCTGTGAGGCGGGGCGAAGACAGAAACATCTTTCCCTTCCAGAACACGGCGGATTCGGCATTCAATTCCGCCCTCGATTACGAGCTGGCCGTCCTGAAAGTCTACGCCGAGCCTCTCCTCGCATCGGTGAAACCTGATGCGGCGGAATACCAGGACGCGCGCATCCTGCTCTCATTCCTATCGAACTTCGCGCCGCTCCATCCCCGCTGGGTGCCGGCCACCTCGATCCTGCGGGAGTTCATCGGCGAGAGCGAGTTCAAATACTAATCGCGCCTGGCGGTACTCCGCCTCGGCGATTAGAGCGGTACTCCGCACTAAGGATGCCGCGTGCTGAAGGCCCCTATGCGAGCTCCACCGCCTGCCCCGGTGATGGCACGACCGCGTGCCAACCCTTCGTCTCCACCAGCGTTGCGCAGAAGTGCTCGGCAACTTTCGGCTCCCCGTGAATAACAAAGGCCTGCCGCGGTTTGCTCTTCAAGCAGGAAGCCCAGCGAAGCAGCTCGGCCCTGTCCGCGTGTCCTGAGAATCCCTCGATGCGGGCGACGCGCGCCTTTACGGGGATGCTCTCCCCGAAGATACGGACCTGCCGGGCGCCTTCGACAATCTGCCTGCCGAGGGTTCCTTCAGCCTGGTAGCCCACAAAGAGGATGGTGCTTTCGGGCCGTGCGATATTGTGCATAAGGTGGTGCTTGATGCGCCCCCCCGTGCACATTCCCGCGCCGGCAATGACTATGACGCTGCCGGAGATTCGGTTGATCGACTTGGAGTCCTCGACTCTTCTTGCCATGACAAGACCGCGCAGGTCGAAGGGCGAGCGATTCTGCGAGATAAGGTCGCGCATCTCCTGGTCGAAAAACTCCGGGTAACGACGGTAGATGTCCGTTACCTTTGTCGCCATGGGGCTGTCAAGAAAAACAAGCAGATGGGGGATGCGGTCCGTCTCCAGGAGGGCGCTCAGGTAGTACAGGACTTCCTGGGAGCGCTCGATCGCAAAACTGGGGATGATCACATTGCCCCCGGCGGAGACGGTGCTGGTGATGATGCTCTGCAGGGACTTACCGATCTCCGCCTCATCACCGTGAAGGCTGTCGCCGTAAGTTGATTCCATGAGGAGGTAGTCGGTCTGGTCGCACGGATCGGGATCCCTGAGAATCGGCCGATCCCATCGACCGATGTCACCGGAGAAAAGAACAGTGCGCGCGGCGCCGTTCTGCCCCGCCCGAACGCGGATGGACGCGGAGCCGAGGATGTGTCCCGCCTCGAAGAACTCCGCCTCGAGCCCGCCTGCCACGGGCACAGTTTCCCCGTAGCTGACCGCCCGGAAAAGTGAAGCGGCAGCCTCGGCATCCTTCTCGGTGTACAGGGGAGCGAGAGGGTGAGGGCTGACCCTGTTCTCTTTCTGATGTCTCTTCCTCTTCTGCTCCACGTCCTCGGTTTGCAGCCGGGCCGAATCGAGCATGACGATTTTCGCTATTTCCGCGGTGGGAGCCGTCGCGTATATGCTTCCCTTGAATCCCTCTGCCACCAGCCGCGGAAGAAGGCCGCAGTGATCCAGGTGCGCGTGCGTGAGAAGCACGGCGTCGATGCGATCAGGGGCCACAGGAAACGGCTGCCAGTTTTTTGATTGCATATCCCGTTCCTGGGACAAGCCGCAATCCACTAGAACCCGAGTTTCACCTGTCTCCAGCAGGAACCGTGAGCCGGTCACGCTCCTGGCCGCACCAAGAAAGCTCAGCCGCATCGCGCCGCGGTATTCCGCGGATTTTGCGCCGCTGTGTCCGGAGGATTCTGGTTCTTGTGACTTCGAGCCCATGGGTCAGCCCTCCATTGGTGTGCATGCCCTGGCGAGGCGCGGAAGCGTGACCTTGCCCATACACGGTAGCGCTGAACGTATCCGCAGTTCTCCGGCAGCCAGCGCACAAACAGCGCATGCCGGAGGGTCATCTTGCGGCACTGGGAGCAGGTTGTGAAACGCTTCTCGTACACGGTGCAGGTCCGCGTAGCCGTGTCCAGATGGACGCAGGGCCGCCGGTAGTTCGTGACCGCGGTCAGGCCGCGAATCTCTTTTTCGTAGCAGCATTGGCCGCATCGCCGGCAGATTGCCTCCCACCTGGCGCGTCTCTCCGCGATTGTCCGGCGCACTTTGTCAACAATCACTCCATGTCTCTTTTCCGGCGGTCGGCGAAAAGGATCCACAAGGGGATCAGGAGGCCTGCAAGCAGCAGCACGACCGGCCACAGGATGCTCCAGCGGGCCAGGAGTATGCCCAGAAGGTAGAAAAAGGAGGCGGAAACGATGAGGGCGCCGACCAGGAGACTCCACCGCATGCGCTGCTTCTGGACCGAGTACATCCAGATCACGAGGAAGGCAATACCGAGGCAGAGCATCGGCGCGACAGGATGCCAGCCAATGACCGGGTATCGACTGCCCATAGCCACCCACACGGCAAGGCCCGTGAAGACTCCCGAAGGGATCCACACCCACCAATGCCCGCGCCGAAAGTAGAACAGAGTCAGAAATGTCAGCGCAAAGCCCAATGAGAAGAGACTCGCCGAGTCGAGACTGAAGAATCTGTTCCCGCCGAATACGAGGGTGACAATGCCCACGGTGAGGAATGCTCCGGCGGGAATCACGAACCAGGTGAGCCATCGTCCTGCACCCGAGAAGAACAGGAAGATGAGGCCGATCATGATGAAGAGGATCCCCAGCACGCGCGGCAGCACAAACTCGCTGGCGGGAACCAGCTTGAAATTGACGAGAAGGAAGAACAGCCCGCTCACGATCATGGCAAAGCCGACGAAGTCGGTCCGCCAGAAGAGAATTCGAAACCTGGCCTCTCCCTTACGCTCTTTCATATCCCCCGGCGAGCGCCTTTCGATTGGTTTCGTTCAGCTCACGGTGCCGCGCGGAGACCGCTTCGTTGAGAACTGCAAGGACTGCGGCCATTGAAGTAATGCCCGGCTTCCTTTTCAGCAGAGCGCCCAGCATGACCATGTTTGCGGATTTGTAGGACCCGGCCGCCTCCGCAATGTCGTTGGCGCGCACGGGCAGAGCCTCGAGGTCGGAGCGCTCGGGCGCGAGGTCGATCAGGGACTCGTTCCAGATGAGAAGGCCCCCGGGACGGACCATGCTCTCGAACTTCAGGAGGGACGGCGTGTTCATGATGATGCACACGCTGGGCCGCGGGACCAGGGGAGAGGCGATCTCTTCATCCGAGACCACGACGGAGCAATTGGCCGTGCCGCCCCGCATCTCGGCTCCATAGGAGGGAATGTGGGACACGTGTTTGCCCTCTCCCATTGCAGCCAGGCAGATGATCCGTCCCGCCAGTATGATGCCCTGCCCGCCAAAGCCGGCGAAAAATATTCCCTCGTACACCTTGCAGCCCCCTACTTGTCTCGGAGCACGCCCAGAGGGAAGATCGGGACCATGTCTGAGTCGACCCAGGACGCGGCCTCCCGCGGCTCCATCCCCCAGCCGGTGGGACACATGGAGAGCACCTCGATGAACGAGTATCCTCGGCCCGCCACCTGATTGCGCAGTCCCTTCATGAGCGCCCTTTTTGTCTTCAGCACACCCTTTACCGAGCTGACCGCGCACCGCTCGATGTAGACGGGCGCCTCCAGAGTATTGAGCAACTCGCACGCGCGAATGGGAAATCCGACGTCAGCGGGATTCCTTCCGTAGGGGGAGGTCTTGGTCTTCTGCGCCTGCAGGCTCGTGGGCGCCATCTGGCCGCCCGTCATTCCGTAGATGGCGTTGTTGACGAAGACGACCGTGATCTTCTCTCCCCGATTGGCGGCATGAATAGTCTCCGCAGTACCGATTGCAAGAAGGTCTCCGTCACCCTGGTAGGCGATGACGGTCTTGTCGGGATGGACCCGCTTGAGCCCGGTGGCCACCGCGGGTGCCCGGCCATGAGCTGCCTCGCATCCGTCCACTCGAAGGTAGTTGTACGCGAGAACGGAGCATCCGACGGGAGCCACGAGGATCGTGCTTTCCCGAATGCCCAGCTCGTCGATGCACTGGGCGAGCAGCTTGTGAATGATCCCGTGGCCGCAGCCGGGGCAGTAGTGGTTCGGCACGTCGGCGAGGGATTCCGGCCTTTCGTACACCACCTTCATCCGGGCAGTTTCAACGGGCATATGTCTTGATCCTTTCCACTATCGCGTCCACCTGCGGGGTGATGCCGCCCATGGTGCCGTAGAAGTCCACCGGCGCGGCACCGCCGACCGCCAGCCTGACATCCTCCACCATTTGTCCCGCGTTCATCTCGACAACGAGAACCTTTTTTTTGCCCGCTGCCGCGGCGGCAATCTCGGCGCGGGGGAAGGGCCAGAGCGTGATGGGCCGGAAGAACCCGGCCTTGATGCCCGGTTTTGCGCAAAGCGCTTACCGCCGACCTGCAGATACGCGCGGAGAGCCCGAATCCCACCAGGAGAAACTCGGCGCCGCCGATCTCGGATTCCTCGAAAAGCGTCTCTTTGCCTTCGATGTCCCGGTACTTTGCCTGAAGCCGTATGTTGAGCTTCTCCAGCGCGTCCTCAGGGTTCAAACGCAGAGAAACGATGTGATGAGTGTCCCTGTCCTTTGCTCCCGTGAGGGCCCAGCCGCTCTTGTCGAACACCAGTCCAGAAGGCTTTGGCAGGGAGATGGGCTCGGACATCTGGCCGATGAACCCGTCACCGAGCAGGATCACGACGATCCGATACCGGTCGGCAAGATCGAACGCCTTCACCGTGAGGTCCGCAAGCTCCTGAACGGTGCTGGGTGCGAGCACAATGCTATGGTAGTCACCATGGCCCCCGCCTTTGACCGCCTGGAAGTAATCCCCTTGCGCACCGGCGATGTTGCCCAGACCGGGGCCGCCGCGCATCATGTTGACCACCACGGCGGGCAGCTCGGCGCCGGCCATGTAGGAGATTCCCTCCATCTTGAGGCTGACGCCGGGTGAAGAGGAGGAGGTCATGACCCGCGCGCCCGCGGCGGCGGCCCCGAAGACCATGTTGATGGCGGCCACCTCGCTCTCAGCCTGGAGAAAGGTTCCTCCCACCTTCGGCATCCGCAGAGACATGTAAGCGGGAAGCTCGTTCTGGGGAGTGATGGGGTAGCCGAAATAGTAACGGCAACCAGCGATGATTGCGGCCTCCGCGATGGCCTCGTTGCCCTTCATGAGAATGAGTGCCATACCCTACTCCCCCGCTGCCGGTGCATACCGCAATATGCGGATTGCCATATCCGGGCAGATGATCGCGCAGGACATGCACGCTGTGCAGCGTTCCTCGTCGAAGCAGAGCGCGAACGGCACGCCCTGCCGATTGAATTGGTCACGCGACATGGCGAGTATTTTTTCAGGGCATGCACCGATGCAAAGCGTGCAGCCTTTGCATCGTTCACGGTCGATATCCGGTCGTCCTCTTGACACCGAGATACTCCTCTATCATGATGATATGCGCTCAGATTAACACTTTCTGTACCTAATAGCAATCGAAGCAAGGCGCCCATCGGCAATCAGCGGGGCCGCTTTTGTGCACGCCAGGATGCTTGTACTCAAGGAGGACGGATTTGGCAACCTACCAGGAACTGTCGGAAGCGATCCAGAAAGGCAACATGCCAAAGGCGAAAGAGCTCACGACGGCGCTTCTCGCGGAGAAGAACGGCGCGGGGGACATCCTCAACAAGGGACTGCTGGACGGCATGGACAAGGTGGGCCAGCGTTTCAAGTGCAATGAGATCTATATTCCCGAGGTGCTGATCGCAGCCCGGGCCATGAACGCCAGCATGGACATTCTCAAGCCCGAACTGGTGAAGGCCGGCGTGAAGCCCATCGGCAAGATCCTGCTGGGCACGGTCAAAGGGGACCTTCACGATATCGGAAAGAATCTTGTGAAGATGATGGCGCAGGGCGCCGGCATCGAAGTAGTCGACCTGGGGATCGACGTCTCCGCCGACAAGTTCGTTCAGGGCCTGAAAGACAACCCGGATGCAAGGGCCGTGGGCATCTCCGCATTGCTCACCACGACGATGATCGGCATGAAAGAGGTCATCGACAGGTTCGAGAAGGAAGGCTTGCGGAAGAAGGTGAAGTTCATGGTGGGAGGCGCTCCTCTCACGGATCAATATGCCAAGGAGATAGGTGCCGACGGGTACGCCCCGGACGCGGCAAGCGCCTCGGAAAAATTCAAGGCGTTCCTGCGGGCGTAGACAGGGATGTCGAGCGGCGCCGAGTACATGGATGTACGGGAGGCGCCGTGTAGGCCTTCCGCGGTATTCCGCGGGTTACGGCGGGGCGTAGTAGCCTGACTCGTCTCTTCCACTGACCTTCTGGATGGTCGCTTCTATTTCCAGCGGGATGTATTTTTCGCCGAACTCGGGAGGCGTATTCGAGGTAAAGCGCAGCGTGTAGACCGGTCCCACGCGGGCGCCGATTTCCCGCACCACCTGCTGCATTCCGCCGGGTGAAGAGGCGTTGAAGAGGCTGCCTCCCGTTTCGGAAGCAAGGAAGCTCAAATCCTCATCCGGCGTCTGCGTTCCGAACAGAACGGGATAGAACGCGATGCTGTTGTTCCTCAAGTAGGCGGCGACCTCGGTGAGCGAATAGGTGGCGAACGCACCCGGCCCCAGAACTCCGCTCGTCATGAACACGACCGCCCGCCTGGCTCCGGACACCGCCGTGACAAGCTCATCGCCTGCCGTCTTCGCCGCGATATCAAACCGCCATTTTGCCGATGGGGGTGTCTGGAGCGACTGCCGAATGAAGCGCAGCCGAGTCTCTCCGAAATCAGCCTCTCTGAGCGGCTTTTCCGCTGCGGACAGCGCCTTTATTCTGCCTTCCTTTGTGACGAGCCCGTAGAGATCCCCGATTGTCTGCTCAGCTTCAGACCTGTACTTCTCCAAAGCGGGTGAGCGCTCGACCAGAAGCGATACGTCACTTGTCCTCACGCTGGTGTTTGCGAGCGCAAGTGTTTCCGCCCCAACCGGAGATCGCATCTCCGTGACGACGAAATTGTCACTCGTGAGGCCGACGATCGGTTTTCCAAATCTGTTTTCCACCGAGACATCGACGTAGACTTCGGGGAACTTCAGGGAGTTGACCCGGTCCACCCGCACGACGAGCCCGGAGTAGAGAGCGGAAACATCGTTGAGCAGAACGATCTTGCTCTGGTCAAAGTCCACCCCGAGGATGTCGCCGTTGGAGCTCACTGACTGCTGCACGAGCCTCCTGGTGTGGGCGCTCGTGTCACCTCGCACCGTCCATGTCTCCCGTTCGATGTCGCATTCCATGATTCGGTTGCCGTCGGCAACCAGCAAATTGCCGTCCGCGGTGAAAGCAAGACCTTCCGGCTCCTGCAGTGTCCCTTCTCCTATCGAAGAGATCAGGTTGCCGTTGAGCTCGTAGATGAGGATGCGTTTGTTTGATTTTTCCGAAATGAAGAGCTTGTCCTCGTGGACGGCGATGCCTGTGGGTCCGGCAATGCCCGGGATGGATTGGACAAAGTTGCCATCCATGTCGAACCGTACGACGCGGGAGTTGCCCCAATCGGTCACCCACATGTAGCCCCTGCCGTCCGCTGCAAGGTACTGGGGCCCGAGGAGCAGGCCATCGGCCCTTCCCTTGCGGCCGAAGGTCTTGATCTTGTCTCCATGCAGGTTGCATTTCGCGATTCTGTTGGCACCGTATTCGGAGACGTAAAGAGCCCCGTCATCGCCCTCGAGGATGTCGTAGGGCCTGTCGAATCCCTCCAACCCGCCATGAAGACTGTCCATGAGCCGGAAATTGGCATCGTAGCGGAGGACCTCGTTGGAACCGAACGCGACGACCCAGAAGCTGCCATCCGGTCTCGGTCGGACGCTTGTGGGCCGCTTGAATGGATGCCCGGATACCAGCGTCCCGTCCAGCTCTGCAGAGACGACCCAGGGCGGGCTTCCGGCCAGCTCTCTCCCCAGACCGCGTCTGAGGCCGATCACCTTTATCCAGTCCCGCACGACCGCGTTGCCCCCGCCGGAATCGACCAGCCGCTGCCAGGTCTTGAGGGCGTCCTCTTCATAACCCGCTTTCCACTGTGCCCTTCCGAGCCAGATGGTGGCAAGCGTATTCGTGGGTTGAAAGCTGATGGCTTTCTCCAAAGCCACCCAGGAGTCATTGAAGAACCCGCGATGAAATGCCTGGACGCCCCACCTGAGCTGCTCGGCGGAACGTGACGCGTTGATGTCGATAAGCTGGGCGGGAAGAAGCGCGGGAAACAGGCACAGGAAACAGACGAGGATCGTTCGCGGTTTCACGAGCTGAGTATAGGAAAATCAGGCGTACGTATCTACCGTATGCTTTCTGCCTGTGTCGAGCTTAATCTCCCCCCTGATGCCGAGATACAGAATAGTCTTTATGTCGTCAGCCTTGATGATGGGCAATTCTGCGGTCTGAGTAATCGGCACGGTAGGAAGAGCAACGCTGTCAACCTTCATAGGCTCACTCCTGTCATCATTTTCGACCGATTGAGGGCCATAAATAAAGAAAAAAAAGCGGCGTGCGGGAGGGCTTGAATGGCCTCGGCGTCCCTGCCTATGATCGGCCTCTTCGGCGCGTCCCTGTACTCGGCCGATCTCGACATCCTTGTCTACGGCGTCTTCACGTCCTTCAGAGCGTCCAGGCACAGACGCAAGTGCGCGGCGATTTCCTTGTTCCCGGGCGCAAGATCGAGCGCCCTGCGAAAGTTCGCCCGGGCCTCGAGGAAATTGCCTTGCCGGTAGTACGCCCACCCCAGGGAATCCAGATATGCGGCGTTGCGAGGGGCCAGCTCGACAGCCTGGCGGCAGAGGGTGATCGCCTTGGGCAGGTCGATCTTCTCCTCCGCGTAGATGAATCCAAGAGAGTTCAGCGCATTCGGGTTCTTCGGCTCCAATTCGAGCGCTTTTTGCAGCGTTTCGATGCTCTCCGGTACCTTCCTCTGCGCATAGTAGACGTACCCCAGCGCGGCCAGGGCCTGGGAGGACTGGAGTCCCATCTCGTTCACCTTTGTAAACTCGAACTCGGCAAGGCGGAAGCGCCCGGTGACCGCATAGATGTAGCCCAGCACCATCCGGGACTGCATGATGTGAAGAAAACTGAAGTGGGAGCTCACGACTTTTTCCAGGGTGAGCAGGGCCTCCTCGTAGTTGCCGAGCTGCGTGAGCGCGAGCCCCACGTAGTAGTCGATTTCGGGGCTCGTGCCCTCCTCAGTCTCGATCGCGCGCAGCTCGACCAGGGCCTGGTCGAACCTGTGCGCGTGGTAGAGCTTTACCGCGCGTCCCAGCCTCTCGTTCATTTGAATTTGACCCCCCTGTAATTCTCCTCGATAGACGCCCAGTTTCTCGGGTGCGCGTGAATGGGGGAAATGGAGATGCGCCCCTGAGTGAGAACCATGCAGTCAGAGCCCTCCTCGGGATGCGCATCAGGCAGCTCTCCGCCCATGAAACAGTAGATGTCGCCGTTCGGAGCGGTGTATGTGGAAAGCTCATCGCGGTAGATCCTGCGCGAGGGGAAGGTGATGACTGTTTCGCAGTCGCGGCTGGCTGTGGATGGGAAATTGATGTTGAGAAAGTGATCGTCCGTGCCAAGCTCGCGAAATATCTCCAGGTTGCGCGCAGCGAACTCCGCCCCGGCGATGAAATCGAAGGGAGGGGCGTATCTGGCCGTGGAGAGTGCGACTGAGGGGATGCCCATAAGCGCCCCCTGACGGGCGCCCGCCGCGGTCCCCGAATAAAGAATGTCGGTTCCGAGGTTGGGGCCGTGATTGATGCCGGAGATTACGAGCTCGATTCCCGCGGGCACCAGACCGAGGACCGACACCATGACGCAATCCGCGGTGGTCCCCCGGCAGGAAAACAGTCTGTCCCCAAGCTTGCGCACCCGTATTGAATCCCGCAGGGTGATGGAGTGAGAGCCGCCGCTTTTCTCCGTCTCCGGCGCGACCACCCACACGTCGTGGACAGGTGACAGCACACGAATCAGTGTCCGTATTCCCTCGCTCGCCGATCCCGTCGTCGTTGGTCAGCAGAATCTTCATGCGCGCTGCATCCTGTTTTCAAGGATCCTGGCGCCCGCCGATGGCTTGCAGATGTACAGCTCGGGACGAAACCCGAAGATCCGCTCGTACTGAAGGATATGCTCCCGATACAGGGGAATGGCGCTTTCCTCGATCAGCGTTACGGTGCACCCGCCGAAGCCCGGCCCCGGTGAGGCGCGAGCCGTATACTCCTTCGGTTTCCCAGGCCCGCTTCACCAGCCAGTCCAGCTCGGGGCAGGAGACCTCGTACAGATCGCGAAGGCTCTCGTGGGACCTGTTCATCAGCTTGCCGAATGTCACAAGATCCTTTTTCCGCAGCGCCTCCTCAGCCTCCAGCACGCGCTGGTTTTCTTCCACAACGTGGAGGCATTTCTTGCGCGTGGCTTCGGGGATGAGTCCCAGGCTGTCGCGAACGTCGGCCGGTGAGTAATCGCGGAGAGCCATGCCCGCCCGCTTGGTCTGAAGGAGCTCGACGCACTTGCGGCACTCCTCCCGCCGATGATTGTACTCCGAGTCCACCAGGCCATGCGGGACTTTGGAGTTGGTGATAAGGATCTTCACGCTTTTCAGAGCCAGGGGGACGTAGTGATAGGTGAGGAACCTGGTGTCGAGGAGCATCGCGTGCCCCTCCTTGGCCAGCCGCGAAATGAACTGGTCCATGATCCCGCACTTTACGCCTACGAACTCGTTCTCCGCTCTCTGGGCGAGCTTTGCGAGCTCCTCCCGTCCCATTTCAATACCGAAAAGGTCCTGGATGGCGAGGGCTGTGGCGACTTCCAGCGCCGCGGAAGAAGAAAGCCCGGCTCCCTGCGGTATGTCCCCATGGATGGTGATGTCCATCCCCCCCAGCGCATGGCCGCGCCCCACGAATTCCGCAATAATGCCCTTGGGGTAGTTCGCCCAGCGGTCTTCCTTGCGGAAACGGAGGGTGGGAAGTGTCGCGCGCTTCCGGTCCTTGTAGTCCACGGAGAAGAAACGCAGGTGCGAGTCCTTGCGGCGCGTCACGGCGACCCGGGCAGTGAAATCGATGGCCATGGGGAAGACAAAGCCGTCATTGTAGTCGGTATGCTCGCCGATCAGGTTCACCCGGCCCGGGGCCGAGGCGATTATCTCGGGAGCCTTGCCGTACTCCTCGACGTGGCTTTGCTTCACTGCATCCATTAATTTCTCCCGCAGAATATGCGATTTGAGGGTGGCGCCAGTATAGACAAAGAATGAAAAGAATTCAATAAAAAGCGGATAAATTGTCGAAAATTCCATTAGAATGGACACTCTTCCAAACTATCTTCAATACGGCGAGCAAACCACCTCTCCGTCCCGGAGCGTCATCTACCGTACGGGGGACCCCGTGGGCGACAAGCCGGTGTTCTACGTCATCGCCGGGCTGATAAAAGTCGAATACCCTCTCAGCGGCTCGACCTTCCCCCTCTGGATGCCGCCTGACGTCATATTCGGGCTCGTAGAGCCTCTCGCTCAGTGCGACCGTCTTTGCGTCGTGCACGCCATGGAGAGAACAATACTCTACCGGTGGGACCTGGAAAGCTTCTTCCTGGCGGCGGGAGTGTCCCTGGACCTTGCCCTTGTGGCAACCACGGGATTGACCAGGGAATTGCGGATCATGAACGCGGAGTTCGGCGAGCGGCTCGGTCTCATGGAAGGGCACGGCACCTGATGGACGAGTACAACGAGATCATGAGGATCGCCTTCCAGGCGGAGGACGCCCTGGATGAAGCAGTCATCGGGAAGTTCGGCAGACGCTTCAAAGACAAGCAGATCCTGATCCGTGAAGGTGAAATCCAGCAGAAGATATTCTGGATACTCGAGGGTGAAGTGTATGTCACCCGCAAGATGGGCGATAAGTATAAAGTGCTCGCAACTCTCGGCCCGGGGGAGCTCATCGGCGAGATGAGCTTCTTCGACAAGTCGGTGCGCTCGGCAACGGTCATCTCAAAAGGCCCCCTGCACGCGCTGGAGTTCACAAAGGAGAATTTCGCCGACATCTACGCGGCAAGCCCGCAGTGGACCCGGCGGCTCCTGGGCTCGCTGGCAAAGCGCATTCGACTCATGGTGGAAAAACTCGAACGGCTCTAACGCACACCGCCCGAAGGGCGCCGTCCACGCGCGGGCCCAACTGTCTCTTGCGTGCCATCGCCCTACGGATTCCAGGCTCAGATAGTCGTGATCTTGTCCGCGTCGATTTCCTTCACGAAGATGTGCTCGTACCTGCCGGATGGATGCACCGTCAGATTGCCCGGCAGATAGGTCTGCGCGAAGAAAAAAAGCACGTCCGCCATATCGTCGCTGCTGCTGAGGAGCGACCAGCGGTACCAGCAGTCGTGGTCCTCCAGAAGCGCGCGGCGCGAGGCATCGGTCTCCAGCTCGACGTCGGTGCGCACCCGCAGCTCGTGACGCAACCCCCCGTACCATGATTTGCCGAGGTGGAACAGGCAGAGCTTGTTCTTTTCGTCCATGTAATACAACTCGTAGATGCCCGCTTCGGAGGGCACTGATGTGGCGATCTTGTACTTGTCGCTCTTGCGCAGGCGCGACCAGCTCACGGTGAAGAACGCGTCCCGCCCTTTGACAAGCTTGGCGACCACAGGCTTGCGGTCCACCGGTCATTCTCCCACGAACCGCATTGCGTACCGCCCGTCATGGTGCTCGATCCTGCATCGGCTTCCATACACCCGTGCCATATCCGGGCCGCTCATCATCTCATCCCTCATTCCCTGCGCCACGGCCTTTCCCCCCGCCAGGAGCAGGACGCGGGTGAATCCTTCGATGATCTCTTCCACGTGATGGGTCACGCCGATCACCGTCAGATCGGGACGAAGCGCAAAGAGTCTTGAAAGCGAGTGGAGGAAATCTTCGCGCGCGAGGGGGTCGAGACCGAGACAGGGCTCGTCAAGCAGGAGGAGCTGCGGTCCTGCCGCGAGCGCCCGTGCGATGAGCACGCGCTGACGTTCGCCCGTGGACAGAGTGTGAAAAAGGCGCTCGGCCAGATGCCCGGCGCCGATGGCTGCAAGGGCAGCGGCGGCGGTTTCCGCCTCCCGTCCGTTTCGGATCTCATACAGTGCGATGCTCCCCTCGGCGCCGCTCATGACAACCTCCATGCCGCTCATGAAACCGGGGAACTCGGCGGCGAGATCGCCATGCACCCATCCGACGTGCCTGCGCAGCATGCGGAGATCCGTGCGGCCGAAGGGCTCGCCCAGCACGCTCATCGATCCGCGCGAAGGGTAGCCGAATCCCGAGAGAAGTCTCAGGAGCGAGGTCTTGCCGCTCCCGTTCAGACCGAGAACGACCCACTTTTGTCCCCGCGCCACTTCCCACGAAATCGTGTCGAGGATTCGCTTGCCCCTGATGTCGAGACTCACGCCCTGCAGGGACAGCGCCCCCGCGTCTCCGCCCTCAACCGCCACTGCTTCCCCCTCTGTCCGGCCCGTTATACTATACAAGTATGCCCTCGGTGACCATCAGATTCTACGAGGAGCTTAACGATTTTCTTCCCCCCCGCCGTCGCAAAATCCCCTTCAGCGTCGAATTTGCGCAGGGATGCACCGCCAAGGCAATCATCGAGGACCTCGGCGTGCCGCACACTGAGGTGGATCTCATCATCGCAAACGGGAATTCCGTAGGTTTCGAGTACCGGCTGAATGACGCCGACCAGGTCAGCGTCTATCCGATGTTCGAATCCTGGGATATCGGGGGACTGTCACGGGTACGCGCCGTGCCGCTGCGGGAGACCCGGTTCGCAGTCGACGTTCACCTGGGCAAGCTGGCGAGGCTTCTGCGAATGGTGGGGTTCGACGCTCAGTACAGCAACACAATCGGGGATGAAGAGCTCGCCCGGCTCGCACGGTTGGAGAAACGAATCATACTGAGCAGGGACCGGGGCCTGCTCAAAAGAAGAACGGTGACCCACGGGTACCTGGTAAGATCCGCTGCTCCGCGCAGGCAGCTCGCCGAGGTGCTGCGGAGGTTCGACCTGGCCGGGGGTCTCAGCATGTTTACTCGATGCATGGAGTGCAATCTGCCCCTGGCCCGGGTCGATAAGGCCTCGATCGCAGCTTTGCTCCCTGTTGTGGTTGCCTCGACGTACAACGACTTCTCTCGCTGCCCGGGCTGCGGGCGCGTGTTCTGGCGGGGTACGCACTGGGAGAGAATGAAGGCGCTTGCTGCCGAGGTCCTGGGGGCGGGACTCGACAGTCGCGAGTGAGCTGCGCTCAGCCCTTGATGTTATAGCGCCTCTTGAAGCGCTCCACGCGGCCGGCGGTATCCACGAGGTGCTGTTTGCCCGTATAGAAAGGATGGCACTTCGAGCAGATTTCCACCTTGATGTCCTTTGCGGTGGACTTGGTCTGGATCACGTTCCCGCATGCGCACGTAATTGTGGTGAGCTGATAAGTGGGATGTATATCGGTCTTCATATCGTAACCTCCATTAAGATCGCGGCCCTCCGGGATGCGGCCAATTCGCTGGCTACGGGCTCTCGCCGTCCGCTACGCGGCCGAGAATGTCGCCAGGAGCGACCGCGCTGCCGCCCTTCGCACGCCTTCGGCGTGCTGACGGTACTCCGCACGCCTTCGGCGTGCTACGGTCCTCTCGGCTACTCGGCCGACCTCGACATCCTGTCTACGCATCCGTGATCGACGATGTGTTCATCGATTTCAAGAAGGCCTCATTATTCTTGCTTTTCTTGAACCTGTCAATCATCAGCTCGAGGACCTCCTGGTCTTCCATGGGGTTGATCACCCTGCGCAAGACCCACATCTTCTGAAGTTGTTCCTCGGTGAGAAGCAGTTCCTCCTTGCGCGTGCCCGACTTCTTGATGTTGATGGCGGGGAAAAGCCTGCGGTCGGAGAGCTTGCGGTCAAGAATCACTTCCATGTTGCCGGTGCCCTTGAACTCCTCGAATATTACCTCGTCCATGCGGCTGCCCGTCTCGATGAGGGCCGTGGCCACGATCGTGAGGCTCCCCCCCTCTTCGATATTTCGCGCAGCGCCGAAGAATCTCTTCGGTTTGTGCAGCGCATTGGAATCGACACCTCCCGAGAGGATCTTGCCGGATGTCGGGACGGTCTGGTTGTAGGCGCGCGCAAGACGCGTGATGGAGTCGAGCAGGATCACCACGTCCCGCTTGTGCTCCACGAGGCGCTTTGCCTTCTCGATGACCATCTCCGCAACCTGCACGTGCCGTGTGGATTGCTCGTCGAAGGTCGAGGAGACCACCTCGCCCTTGACATTCCTCTGCATGTCGGTGACCTCTTCGGGCCGTTCGTCTATGAGCAGCACGATCACAAACACTTCAGGATGGTTTGTCGTAATTGCGTTGGCGATCTTCTGCAGAAGGATGGTCTTGCCTGTCCGAGGAGGTGAGACGATCAACCCGCGCTGCCCCTTTCCAATCGGATCGAAAAGATTGATGAGCCGTGTCGAGATCTCCTCCGGGGAGGTTTCCAGGTTCAGAATCTCATCAGGATACAAGGGCGTGAGATTGTCGAAAGGGACCCGGGTCTGAGCGACCAGTGGCGGATCGAAGTTCACCGTCTCCACCCGGAGCATGGCAAAGAAGCGCTCTCCTTCTTTTGGTGACCGTATCTGGCCCGCCACGGTGTCCCCCGTTTTCAGATTGAAAAGTCGTATCTGCGAGGGGGAGATGTAGATATCGTCTGGTCCAGGGAGATAGCTGTAGTTCGGGGAGCGGAGAAAGCCATACCCATCCGGCAGGATTTCCAGGGCGCCGAAGGCGTAAATCACGCCGCCTCTCTCCGTGTGCCCCTTGAGAATCTGGAAGATGATCTCCTGTTTCTTCATGGAGACGAGGGCCTCGTGATTGACGCCCATCTTCGAAGCAAGCGCGCGGAGATCGGGCATGCTCATCTGGCTCAGGTCATTGATGTGCAGGCGGTTGTCATTCTGCGTGAGCGGCCGGTCTTTGCCTGCCGCATCTCCGCCGTTCGCGACGGCCCCCACGGCAGCGGGAGCGGAGGCTGCGGCGTAGGCCCCGCCCGTGGGCGGCAAAGTGCCGGCAGCGAGGGGCGCTGCGGCGGCCGATACTCCCTCCGCGGCCGGATCCACCTCCTGTTCGTCCATCCCGTCCACAGGAGGATCCATGGCCGGCTCCTTGATGAGCTCGACGCGTATCTTCCTCCGCGCCACTCGCCTCTTCGGCCGGTGCGCGGACGAGAGGTCGTTTCGGTTTTGCGCCGGGCGGTGCGGCTGCTGGTCGCCGTTTTCCCCGTTCAGGAGCGACTCGTTTGTCAGCTCCATCTCGCGAGGTTGCTCGACGGGCGGCTGAGGAGAATCGTTGTCCTGGTCATTCATTCCCATGTGTTGCTCCGTTTGTCATGTCGGTCATTTCAATGAAATCGCGCTTTTCCAGATTAGTTTGTACGCAGGCCTTGAGACGCTGTCAGGGACTCTTTGATGCCAAATATATTACCACTTTGTCCGAGTGTCAAGGAACTCCCGGCCGAGCAGCTGCGACTCTGCAAACAGCATCGATGCCACGGCCGACCTGCGGCGGACCATGTCCCGCGTCCCTGAGAAGCTGAAAAACCGCGCCTGGCAGCTCTGCCCGCGAAGCGCCACGGCGATCCATACGGTCCCCACCGGCTTCTCCGGCGTGCCGCCGTCGGGACCGGCAATTCCCGTGACGGCGATTGCCGCGTCCGCGTCCGAATCTGCAAGCGCGCCCCGGGCCATTGCGCTCACCGTCTCCTCGGACACCGCTCCATGCTCCTGCACGATCCTCTCTTCCACGCCAAGGAGCCTGGTCTTTGCCGCATTGGAATAGGACACATGTCCGCCCCAGAAAACCCGGGAGCTTCCGGGAAGGTCGGTCATGTACTTTCCAATGAGTCCTCCCGTGCAGGACTCCGCGGTCACAAGAGTGGCATGCCTCAACAGGAGCGCGTCCGTGAGTAGCTCTGCGGGCTTCATCTCTCCCTTGCGGACCCGAACGGGATGCAGCAACTCCATGAGGTCCTTGAGAAAGGCCTCTCTTTCTTCCCCGGTGCCGCCGCGGAGGCTGAACACGATCCGGTCCTCGTCCACGCGCGTGCCCCAGGTCACGCCCTGTCGCAGGCACTTTCGAAGCGCCTCTTCAAGGTTCGATTCAGGCACCATGAGAGCCGTGCCCCACAGGATGTCCCCCGGTCCCGGACCGCCGAAACGTTCGCGGAGAAGAGGAAGAACGCCTTGAGCGAACATCGGACGCAGCTCGGAGGGAGGACCCGGCAAGGCCACCACGAGTGCCGCGCCCACGGCCCCGT
This sequence comes from uncultured Spirochaetota bacterium, assembly GCA_963820435.1. GTDB lineage: Bacteria > Spirochaetota > Spirochaetia > SZUA-6 > Fen-1364 > Fen-1364. Next base: position 185,254 of record CAWGAC010000020.1, read on the forward strand.
GGAACCCTGGAGCAGTCCCGTGCGCATTGGGCAAAAGCGTGAAGCCGCGCGGCGCCATTGCCTGCTTCCGATTGGTATCGGACACCTTCCTTCCCTTGAACCGCTCCTGTAAAGCTTGCCACGCTTCGGGGTGGAATTCCAGCGGGACGCCTGCGGCCTCGGCCACGATCTCGCGGGTCAGGTCATCCGTGGTCGGGCCCAGCCCGCCGGTGAGAACCACGAGGCATGCGTCTCGACACGCGCGCGCGAGCTCTTCTCGGTACAGCGCGGCGTCATCAGGGAGCTGCACGCCCCTGCGCACGGCAAACCCGAGCGAAGTGAGCTCGCTCGACAGGAACCGGACGTGAGAGTCCTGGATAATTCCCTCCGTCAGCTCCGTCCCCGCGGAGATGATGACGGCGGTCTTTTCCTCACACACTCTGCGCGGTTTTTTTCAGCTGATCGACCGGGCCGGAGAACACGTTGATGGCCTGGGGGTTCTTGATCATCTCGCATTTGCCCTCGAAGACCACGCCGTCCGCAATCTTCAGCTTGCCCGTCCGTATGTTTCCGAACACCTTGCCGGTTGAGAGCATCTCGAGTTTTTCCGTGGCCTCTATGTTCCCCTTGACCGTGCCGCCCACGACGACCGACCCCACGTGGATATTCGCGGTGATCGACGCCCCCTGTTCGATGTAGAGGAACCCCGCGGAGACGATCTCGCCAGTGAACACGCCGTCAATCTTCAGTGACTCCTTGAACCGCATGGTTCCATGGAAGTCCGTTTCCCGGCCCAATGTGGTGGTGATCCGCTCGATGCCCTTGTGATCTTCGTTTTTCGCCATACCGTCACTTCGTCTTCATTTCGTACACGCCGTCCCAGTCGTCGGGAGGAGGATTCTCGACGTAGTATACGCAACGCTTGTGATACTCCTTTGAGGGACCGTCATTGGCGTCGATCTTGAGCGCTTTTGCGAACGCGTCCCGCGCCTCCTCGAACTTCATCAGCTTGTAGAATTTGCGGCCTTCCGCAAAGTATTCGAGTATCTTCTTTTTCTCCTCCGTGATCATTTCTCAGCCCCCTGGGGAGTGCGCTCCATTGCGCTCTGATCAGCGTCCTCCAGTCTTTCCTGGCGCTTTTTCCAGTTCTTCAGGTGCTTGCGGAGCTTTTTTTCCAGGTCCTCCACGGACAGGTCTCCCCTCTTCAGCTTCTCCCCTTTTCCCTGAAGCTCCGAGACTTCATCTTCCAGGCCGCGGAGAGTTGCAAGGATCTCGCGGCCCTCCGTCCGGATATGGGACAGGAGCTCCTCCACGTCCGCCGCGTTGCTCCCGTCCGTCTTCTCCGCCAGGGCAAGCAGATCGGATATGGGCTTCTTGATGTGCTGCGTGAAAAAAACGAGCGAGCTGTTCAGTGACTCAACGACCGCGATCCGCTTCTCACGGCGGGTGAGCTGGCGTGAAAGCTCGCGGCTGCGCAACACGGCGCGGATGCGCGCCAGGACCTCGGAGAAATTGAAAGGCTTGGTGATATAGTCGTCGACGCCCTGCTCGAAGCCCTCGATCCTGTCTTTCACCTCGTTCATGGCGGAAAACATGATGATGGGCGTGTTGCGGTAGCGGCGATACTCGGGGTCCTGCTTGAGCATCCGCGTCACTTCCCACCCCGAGAGCTTCGGCATGATGTTGTCGAGGATGATCAGGTCCGGGTTGCATGCCTGCACCCGCTCGAGGGCCTCTTCTCCGTCGACGGCCTTCTCCACCTGGAAACCGAGCTTGGTGAGCATGACGTCGAAGAACTCGAGATTGATGGGTTCGTCATCGACGATGAGTATTCTGCCTCTGAGCTTCATGCGCCCCCCTCGGGAGGGTACTTCATCCCCTCGTCAGGCATTGTGACCCAGAATCTTTGTGCTGTCAATCGCGGGGGCACGCGGGCGGCACGCCGCGCGGAACGCGCGGACCGCAGGAAGCGGTCCAGCGCCACGAGACGCCGACAGCGCTCAACGCCAGGAGGAGCCATGGAAGCCAGTCTCCCCACCGCGTATAGGGGGTAAGCGCAGCGGTGCGTACCGGCACTGTGCCCGTGAGATATCCCTCGATGAACGGCGGAAGGGAAGCAAGGATGCGGCCGTTGGGATCGATGATGTTGGTCATGCCCCCATTCGTGGAACGGACAACCGCGCGCCTGTTCTCCACCGCGCGGAAGACGGCCATAGTCATGTGCTGCATGGCGCCGGGGACCGAGAAGGACCACGCGTCGTTGGTAATGTTGACAAGAACGTCCGCGCCCTTTGCGACGAACCCGCGACACAGGTCGCCAAAAGTGTCCTCGAAGCAGATGGGCGTGGAAAAATGCACGCCATCGGCTTCAAATACCGTCGGAACGGTCCCCTCCTCCCAGAAGTGAGTGTCGGCGCTCTTCAGCCAGTTGTAGATCCCCGGCAGGGTCTTCTCGAACGGGAAGCTCTCCGTAAATGGCACCAGGTGGAGCTTGCGGTAGGTGTCAACGATCCTGTCTCTGTCGATGAGCAGGGCCGCATTGAAGTCGACCCTCACCTCCTGGCCCTCTTCCACGCGCTTGAGCTGGCCGTCGTCGTTGCCCACGACGAACGGGACCGGCTGCGCTGCGATGAAAGTGCGCAGCTCCTTTACCAATTCATAGATCTGCGTATCAGTCCTGTAGCGGGTGTGCCAGTCGATGGCCGGCACGAAGGAGGTTTCGGACCAGATGACGATCTCAGGGTTCTCCCGAAGAGCCAGGATGCTCTGCCGTTCCAGTACGTCCAGCGACGCCCGATAGGCATTGTACCCGCCCTTCCAGGGATCCACGTTCTGCTGGACCAGCGACACTTTCCACTTTCGCGCATCGCGGAGGTCGACCTGGGCGGAGAATCCATAGGCAATCACCGCGACAAAAACAAAAGCATAGGCCGCGGCCGGGGCGGCGAATCGGTGCCAGTTCTCCCTGAGCCTGGGCAGGCCGTCAGCAAATGCCTTTCCTATCAGTGCGGACGGGAAGACGACCATCAGGGAGACCCCCCAGACCCCTGTGATGTCGCTGATCTGTATGAACGGCAGAAAGGGGTACTGAGAATAGCCGATGTTGCCGTACGAGTAGGCGAGAAAGCCGCTGGTCTTCAGAAAGTATTCGTAGCAGACCCATAGGGCTGCCTGCAGCAGGTACCCGTGCCGGGGGAAAAGCATGTCGGCCAGCTTCAGGACAGGGAAAGTCAGCAGAAAATACACTGCATAGATAGGCGGAACAATGACCAGAGTGAGAGGGTGAAACTTACCCAGCCAGTAGTTGAAAAGGGCGTAAGCCGCGTATCCGAAAAAGATTCCGTAGAAGGGAGAGGCGGTCCAGCGCGACCTGTGCACGACGGCAAAAAGCGGCGCCAGGCAGACGAAGCCCAGGGGAAACCACCCGCTGACGGACAAAAAACTGGGAAAGGAGAAAGCAAATGCAAAAGCAGAGAGTACGAGGAGCCCCAGGTCAGCCAGGATCCGCGCGGTCGGTCGGTGCGTGTCGGAGGAGAGCACCCTAGCTCCTCAGATCCCAGACCCTTTGTTTGAGCTCTCTCCCCGGCCTGAAGTGCGCCACGCCGTGGTTTCGTATGACGACCGTGTCTCCGGTTTTCGGGTTTCGCGCCTTCCGTCCCTTGCGCGTGCGTATTTCGAAGGTCCCGAGGCCCCGGAGCTCGATGATCCTGTCCGCGAGCAGCCCCGTTTTGATCTGGTCGAAAAACAGGTCGATTATGCGGTGGATGCTTTTCTTGCTCACCTTGACCAGAGGATAGATATTCTCGACGATTTCGGCCTTGGAAAGTTTTTCCCTGGCCACTGTGTCGGTCCGACTATGCTTTCAGCCCGCTGAGCAGGTGATGCATCCTGGACTTCTTGCGGGCAGCGGTATTCCGGTGATAGACGCCTTTTGCGACGGCCTTGTCAAGGAAGGAGGAAAGCTCGACGAGGCTTTTCCGCGCCTCTTCCTTCTTTTTGCCCTCCACGAGCTCGACGAAATCCTTCACCAGCGTTTTCGCCCTGCTCTTGATCATCTTGTTCCGAAGGCGTCTTTTCTCGCCCTGTCTGTCGCTCTTCTCAGCCGAGAGATTCCTGGCCAACGATTCGTACCTCCGCGTTATCCAAATGTCGCATATGCAACAGTTTATGAAACTACTGGAAGGCAGTCGATCTGTCAAGGGCTGATGGAACAGTTGAGCGAATATTTGCCATTCCTGCCTCTTTCGTATATCGTTGGAAATGGAGACCGGTCGCGCTGACGTGCATACGAGAGTACTCGTTCGGCGAGTACGCCGTCCCTGCACTCGCGCGACCTCGTCGTACGGGAGTGGTCCCGTTCGGTGGGTACACCGTCCATGACTACGGAAGTGCAGGAGGCGCAGCGTGGCGAATGCCCCGAAGATTTATGACTTCCCCATGGAGAAAGTGGAAGGCAGGCTTGTCTCATACCTGAAGAAGAAGCGGGGCGAATCCACCGTTGCGGACATGATCGCCGGGACGGGACTGCCCAAGTACCAGGTCGAGCAGGCAGCCAAGGTGGCACTGGATGAATATGCGGGCCGGTTGAAAGTCACGGAATCCGGGGAGCTCCTGTACTACTTCCCCGAGGGCATGCGCAGCACGGTGCACGGTCTGGGCCCCTCCCTTCGGCGTTTCTGGAAGAGCTTCGTCCAGGGATCTCTGAAAACTCTTGCTCTTCTCTTCAAAATCTGGATCGTGGCAATGCTGGTGGGCTACTTCGTCGGTTTTGTCGCGCTGGTTGTGCTCGCCATCCTCGCCTCTTTCGCCGCAAGCATGGCGAACAGAAGCGACAACAGGGGAGGAGGACGGGACCGGGGGGCGGCGGGTTTGGCGGTATGTACCTCGTGATCCGGCTGCTGGACCTTATCCTTCGGATGTGGTTCTGGTCCAATCTCCTGGGCACCCAGCGGCGGAAACCGCAGCAGGGCAGGGCCTTCTACAAGTCGGTCTTCGGCTTTGTGTTCGGGGAAGGAGATCCCAACAAAGGCTGGGAAGATGAGGAAAGGCGGTACATCATTTCCTACATCAGGAGTCACAAAGGGGTCATCACGGTGGAAGAGCTCATGGCGCTCACGGGCAGGGAGCCTGATGAGGCGAACTCGCTCATGAATCGCATCCTTCTGGAGTTCGAGGGGGAGCCCGGGGTCACGGACAACGGAACAGTCGTCTACGCCTTCCCCGAGCTGATGCGCGCTTCTCAGTCCGAGCAGAAAGCACTCGGCCAGGTCCCCCTGCTCAATCCCGTCTCCAAGCATCTCAGCCCTTTCTCAGCGAACAAGAGACGCACAAACGGATGGATCCTTTTTTTCAACGCATTCAACCTTGCCTTCGGGTCCTATTTCCTTGTCCTGAGCCTGACGCAAAGCGCGGGCACTCTGCTCGAGAAGACCGGCCCTTATTTGTATTCTTTTACGGGGAGACTGCTCCAGCAGGCGGGCATCGACTCCCCCGTTCCGTTGCTGGCAGTCTTTCTCGGCGCCGTACCCGTCGCCTTTTCCATCCTGTTCTTCCTTGTGCCATTGCTGCGCAAAATCAGCCTGGACAGGCAGAACGCCCGGATTCGGGAGGAAATCCTGAGGCGGCGCATCCTCACACAGATGCTTTCCTCTCCCGCGCGGGTGGACCCGAGCGAGGTGCGGCCGGTGGGCAACGGTCTTGACCCCGGGAACCTGCCCGCCGTCTCAAAGAGGATTATCGATCGGCTTGCCGCATCGATGGGAGCGGAGCCTCTGGTGAAGGAAAAAGAAGGAACGTTCGCGTACAAGTTCCCGGAGCTCGAACGTCAGATAGCCGACCTGGAGGATTATCGCAGGAAGATCGATCTGAAGAGCTTCGAGGTAGGCAAGACTATTTTCGATTCAGGGACTAATCGCCTAGGCAGGCGGACGGTCTGACGGACCATGCCAGATGCCGTCCTTTTCCTGCCGCCAGCCCGGCTCTGCAACCTGCGCGGACGCGCGAGGCCAGCCCTTGCGGACCCTTTTGACCGTCTCCTCCCAGGATCTTATGCCGGACACCGCATCAGGGGCCTCCACGCAGCTTCCCCCCACCGCCACCGCCATGGTGAGGGCATCCTCCGGTGAAAGGCCTTTGTATAGGGAAGCGAGGAACCCGGCGATCGTCGCGTCGCCGGCGCCGGCCGTGCCTGCGGGCGCAGGAACCGAGAACACGGGGGTGTAGAGCTCTCGCGCGGCCCACCCCTCGACGCCTCCTGGATTGGATGACCCGGTTCTCAGGTATGCGCCGCGATCTCCCAGCTTGATGAGAACTGACGAAGCTCCCTGACGGAGAGCTGCTTCCGCAAGGCGGCCCAGATCCCCGAAGCTCACGTCCCTGATAATCGACTCCCCGCCCCCGCGCGCGGCCAGTCTCTCGTAGCCCGACCTGTCGGCCATGAACAGGAGCTCTTCGACGCTGGGGAGAAAAAAATCCACCTGCGGCAGGACCCGCGCGAGAAAGGCATTCCAATCGATCATTCCTGAAGGGCTTTTGGGGTCAGGCAGGCTCATATCGAGGGAAGTGGTTGCGCCCTGCGCTTTGGCACGCGCAAGCAGGCGCTCGAGCGCCCTCCCTCCATCCGACCAGATTTTCTCCATGAGAGGCGGATAGCCGAAATGGACGATAGCCGCTCCGGCCAGCACTCTGTCCGCGACATCGCCATCCGTGAAAGTGTCGTTGGCCCCGGGACAATGGAAGAAGACCCGATCGATTCCCGGAGGATTGAGAACCACGGTGTAGGAAGTCACCTCGCCTTTGACGCAGCGGATCCCTTCAGCCAGGCCGGCCCCCGACGCCGTCACCCGGTCCCACACCAGCTTCCCGATTGCGTCATCGCCGATGCGCGCCGCGAGCCTGACGGGGAGACCCAGGCTGTGCAAACCGAGGCCGACGTTGGAGACCGCCCCTCCCGTGGAGATGACCGGCGCTCCCACAATGGACAATCCTCCGGGGCGAAACCAGTCCTGCGCTCCCTTGACGGCAGGGAAGCCGGGGATGATATCGAGGCACAGGTGCCCGCAGACCACGATGCTTTGCTCGGCCTCCATGGAGCCAGAGTGTGCCGCAAAACCCGGGCCGGATCAAGGCGGCCACGGTACTCCGTGGCATTTATGGCGGCCACGGTACTCCGTGGCATATGGCGGCCACGGTACTCCGTGGCATTTATCCGTGCGCGGAATCGCGATACTGGCACACGCGGACGGGGCAGCCGCGGCAAATCGGCTTTGCACGGCAATGTCGCTTGGCATGCTCCACGATCAGCGCGTGGTACTCATTGAAAACCTGGTGGCGAGGGGGAAGCGCGTCGAGGAAGATCCTCTGTATTTCATCGTATCCGAGGCGCTCTTGAATCCGCGGAGTACCGCGGCGCCTTTGAATCCGCGGAGTACCGCGGCGCTTTGCGGCCTTGATGATTCCCATCCTGCTCAGCAACCTGCGGGTGTATGCGTCTACAACAAAGACGGGCACGTGGAATGCAAAGAGAAGGATGGAGTCAGCGGTCTCGGGTCCGATGCCCCAGCAGGAGAGCAGCTCCTCCCTGCGCGGTGCAGCCCCGGGGGCAAGGGAGGCGGCCATCCCGAAAAGCGCGGCTACCTCTTTCAACTTCCTGGCCTTCTGATTGAAGTACCCCGAAGAGCGGATCAGCCGGGCCAGCCGCCCATGCGGACATGAGCGGACATCGGCCGGCAGACGAAGCCCCGCCTCACGCAGGCGGCGAAGGGCTGCCTCCGCGTTTGTCCACGCCGAGTTCTGCGTGAGGATGGCACCCATTACTATCTCGAACCTTCCCTCCGCCGTTCGCGGCTGTCCGTAGGCGCCATGATGGTAACCGCGCGTGTCGTAGCCGCGCTCCCCTGCCCTGCTGGACAGGGGCCACCAGCCCTGCGGCCCATAGGCGGACAGGAGCTGCGCATAAAGAGATTCCACGCGTTGTTTCATCTTCGACGCGGCCACAGGAAACTCCACGCAGACAGCAAAACGAAAAACGCCGCCAGCGAGATGGGGAACCAGTCGCCCCAGCGGGTATAAAATGTCTGCCGGGAGGACGACAGGGGAACATCGACGACGAGGCAGCTCTCCGTGTAGAACGGGCTGCGCGCCGTGATTCTCCCATGTGTGTCGACCATGCAGGTGAGGCCGGATGCCGCTGCCCGCGCGATCGGCCGCCCGTTCTCAACAGCGCGAAATACGGCATTTGCGGCATGCTGCATGCCTTCCGCTTCCGTGAGAGACCAGTAGTCATTCGAAAGGTTGAGGATCACCTCGGCCCCTTCCCGTACAAACCGCCGCACGTCGTCGGGAAACACGTCTTCGAAACAAATCGGAGTGGAGAATGCGAACAGGGGATGGTGAAAGACGACCCGGCGAACCCCGGGCTCCCACAGATACGCGTCAAAGCTCAGCAGCAACTGGTAGATGCCGGGCAGCTGCTTCTTGAAAGGGAAGTACTCCGTGAATGGAACCAGGTGGATCTTGTGATAAGTCTCCACCCTGTCTCCCTGGGGGGAGAAAAGCACGGATCCGTTGTAGTCCAGCCTCTCTTCCCGGCCGTCCTGCGTGACCAGGCTGTAGTCGTCGTTCCCCGTGAGAAGCCATCGCCCCGTCCCCTTCTGATATGCCAGGAAATCGCGCACCAGGGCTGCCAGCGGATTCGTCGCCGGATCCTCGCGGCTCCATCTTCTGATGTTCGGCACGAACGCCGTCTCCGACCACACCACGAGGTCGGGCCTTGCCGCCAGGGCCCTGTCGGTCAGGCTGCGCAGCGTGTCAAACACGAGCCGGTAGTCGTTCTTCCTCGGGTCATCGTTCTGCTGGATCAGCGCAAGACGTACTGATTTCGCGCCGGCTGAAGATCTCCGGCCTCGACTGCCGCGTTCCCTCCTGCCCAGCCGAGGGTGAACGCCAGCGCGGCCGCAAGCACAATCGCAGCCGCTCCACGCCTTCTGCCGGACGAAACGCGGCCCCCGTACCACGCAATGACCGAGTTGCACAGCACGAGCAGAAAGGTGACTCCCCACACCCCGGTGAGGGAGCTGATCTGGATGATCGGGATCACGGAGTATTGCGATGCGCCAAGCATCCCCCAGGGGTACCCGAGGAATCCCATGGATCTGAGCCAGTCGAACACGGTCCACGCGATGGGAAAGACGATGAAGCCGGCTCCGCGGCTGCGTCGAAGGATCACCACGGAGACTGCCATGAAAGGCAGATATTCCAGGGCGGTGATGACGCTGACGAACTGCAGCGTGAGCAGATTGAAGGTTCCCAGCCAGTAATTGGAAATCATGGTCTGGAGCACGCCGGCAAGCGTGCCGTACATGACGCCCCATGGAGCGGGCACCTCGGCGAGGCAGAGAAGGAGAGGCACCAGGCACACATAGCCGAGCAGGGGCACGCCCGCCGTGCGGATGAACGAAGGGAAAGCGAGCGCGTAGAGGATGCCGCTCAGAATGGCCAGCGGCAGCGCCCATGTGTGCGTGTAACGCCCCCCTCCCAGCGCATGGCGCGCCAGAGCGGGCCTCCGCAGCCGAAAGTACAGGTACCACACGGTGTCCAGGGCAAGAAGCGGAACAAAACGGAGAAACGCGCTCAGGCGCTCCTGGGTGCTGTTGGGGGCAAGTCTGAGATTGCCATGAGAGGCCATGAATCGCTGCACATAGTCCATATTCGCGTTGGTGGCGTAGATATACGAAAAGAGGAAGAGCACGGTGCCGAGGGAGAGGAGCGCTTCGGGAGCCCGAAACAGCAGGAGGAGCCGGGCCGGCCTCGGGGCCAGCCGTTGTCTGCCTGCGCGCCGGGCGAGCGCGACCCCGCACACGAGATGAAGAAAAAGGAGAACGCCGTACAGGAGCTCCGAGGCGCCGAGACGCAGGAACAGGAGCGGGCCGGCAAGACCCAGCGGCAGCGCCATGAGCAGGAGCGCGAGGGCCCTGGGAAACAGGGAAGTCACTCCCCGGGTCCGTCCCTGGCGGAGCGCTTGCGATGCTGCTCCGCGCGGTATTTCTCGAAGATCCTCAGGAAGAGAGCGAGAACGATGCAGTACAGCGCGGCGCCCGCGCCCGAGGGCACGAGGAAGTAGGCGGCAACAGTGGGAAACGGCACCACGATGTTCGGGCTGACCCAGTGCGGGATGGCGAAGATGCCCACAGGCTGGAATCCTGTTCCCCGCGTGCCCGCTTCCCAGTAGCTCCAGAACATGAAGCCCGCCCCGAGGGCGGCCACGAGCGTCAGCGTCAACCAGAAGAGAATCCAGCGGACCCTGCGGTCCACTGAGGGCAGGCGAAACCAGACGAAATGGGATACGAGAAAGAGCAGAGGGTACAAAAGATAGAGGTACAACGGAGCGGAGCGATTGATGGCAAAGGCAGCGAGGAAGGGGACCGCGAACAGCAGGGTTCCGCACACCTCGAACGTCGCACGTACGGGGTGCACAGTCCGGGCGATTGCGATGAGGTATTTCCCCGCTTCAGTCTCGCTCAGCTTTTTCATTCCCTGGGCTCAGTATGATCCGGAAATACCTTTTCTTGCCCGCGCGCAGCAGGATGACGCCGTTCTCCGCCGCCTCCGACGAAATCTTGGTTTCGATGTCCGTGACGTTTTTCCTGCCGACGTATGCGCCTCCCTGGGTGATGAGGCGGCGCGCGTCGCTCTTCGTCGCGCACAAGCCCGAGCGGACAAAGAGGTCGACGACCCCCATGCCTTTCTCCATTTCACTGCGGGGCATTTCGCGGGAAGGCACGCCGGAGAGGTCTCCCGGCTCCCCTGCCTCGAACGCGGCACGCGAAGCGTCCGCCGCTTCCTTCGCGGCATCCACACCGTGCACGAGAGCGGTGATCTCGTGGGCGAGTCGGCGCTTGGCGTCGTTGATTTTCTCGTCCTTTGCTGAGCAGAGCGCCGTCACTTCCTCCGCCGTGAGGAAGGTGAACCGCAGGAAGAATTGGCGAACATCCGCATCCGGCACGTTCACCCAGAACTGGTAGAACTCGTAGGGGCTCACCAGGTGCGGAGCAAGGAACAGGGCGCCGCCCTCTGATTTGCCCATCTTCTTGCCGTCCGATCGCGTTATGAGCGGGGAGGTGAGCGCGAATGCCTCCACCCCCTCCACCCTGCGGATGAGGTCCATTCCCGCCACGATGTTGCCCCACTGGTCGTCGCCGCCCATCTGCAGCCGGCAGCCGTGCCTGCGGAAGAGCACGAGGTAATCGTAGGACTGGAGGATCTGGTAGTTGAACTCGATGAATGACAGCCCGGTCTCCAGCCGCATCTTGTACGTCTCGAAGGAGAGCATCCTGTTGACCGAAAAATGTACCCCGATGTCGCGGAGGAACTCGATGTAGTTCAGCGGCGCAAGCCATTCCGCATTGTCCAGCATGAGCGCTTTGCCCTCGCTGAAATCGAGGAAGCGGGAGATCTGCTTTCGAAACAGCCCGGCGTTCGCCGCGATTGCCTCCACCGGCATGATCTTCCTGCTCTCGGTGCGTCCCGTGGGATCGCCTATGCGCGTGGTGCCCCCGCCCACCAGCGCGATGGGACGGTGGCCGGCCCGCTGCAAGTGCGCCATGAACATGAGCTGCTGAAGGTGGCCGATGTGGAGGCTCTCGGCCGTGGGGTCGAATCCGATGTAGAAGGTGACCTGCTCGGTATCGAGAAGCTTTCTCAGCCCCTCCTCGTTCGAGCATTGGCTGACGAAGCCACGCTCCTTCAGAGCATCGAAAACAGACCGGCGCGGTACTCCGCGCATTTCTCCGCTCACTCCCCTTTCCTCCGGTAGTCCTTGATGGCTTTCTTCAGGGTCGGCGCGATCTCCGCCATCTTCACCCTGACTTGTTCCATGCTGTCGCGATGCCGGATGGTGACGGTCTGGTCTTCCTTGGTCTGGTAGTCCAGGGTGACGCAGAACGGCGTTCCCACCTCATCCTGTCTTCGATAGCGCCGCCCGATGGCCCCGCTTTCGTCGTAGAACGTGCGGAAGTCCTCGCAGAGCTCGTCATCCAGCTTTCGGGCCAGCTCGGCCAGGCCGTCCTTTTTCACCAGGGGGAAAATACCCACGGTGATCGGCGCAATGCGGGGATGGAAGTGGAGCACGACCCGCTTCTCCCCTTCCACGATCTCCTCGTCGTAGGCGTCCGCAATCACCACGAGCACTGTCCGCGTGAGACCCGCCGAGGTCTCGATGATGTAGGGGATGTAGCGCTCGTGGCTCTGCTCATCCAGGTACGTGAGATCTTTGCCGGAGAACTCCATGTGACGCTTCAGGTCGTAGTCAGTGCGATTGTGGATGCCTTCCAGTTCCTTCCATCCGAACGGGAACTCATACTGGATATCGAAGGCGAGCTTGGCGTAGTGGGCCAGCTCGTCGGGGCCGTGCGGGTGGAAGCGCAGCTTGCTCTTCCTTACTCCCAGGTCGAGGTAGTACTGGTATCTCTTCTCTTTCCAGTGCTCGAACCATTTCGCGTCTTCAGAAGGGTGCACGAAGAACTGCATCTCCATCTGCTCGAACTCGCAGGTGCGGAAGATGAAATTCTTTGTGGTGATCTCATTGCGGAACGCCTTTCCCACCTGGGCGATTCCAAAGGGGACCTTCACCCGGCCGGTCTGCAGCACGTTCTTGTAGTTCACGTAGATGCCCTGGGCCGTCTCGGGCCTCAGGTAGATCAGTCCGCCTTCGTCTTCCACCGGGCCCATGTGCGTGGTGAACATGAGGTTGAACTTGCGCGCGTCGGTCAGCTCGCCCCCGCACTCGGGACATTTATGCGCCTTCATGTTTTCTTCGGGGATCTGGTCCGCGCGGAAGCGGAGCTTGCACTTCTTGCAGTCGATCAGGGGATCGGTGAAGTTCTCCACGTGACCGGAGGCTTCCCAGACCCGCGGGTGCATCATGATGGCCGCGTCGAGGCCCACGATATTGTCGTTGAGCTGCGTCATTTGCCGCCACCAGAACTCCTGGATGCGCTTCTTCAGCTCCACGCCCATCGGCCCGTAGTCCCAGGCCGAGGCAAGACCTCCATAGATCTCGCTCGAAGGAAAGATGAAGCCCCGTCGCTTGCACAGGGAGACGAGAGTATCCATTGTGGGGCCGGCCGCCGCATCCGCGCTTTCCGCTGTTGGCGGCATCTTTTCGTTCTGTGACATCCATCAACTCCTTGTCATGTACTCTGTCAGGATAGCAATTGCCCGCGCCGTTCGCGCGCGCGCCTTTTCCGGCCCCATCAGCCTGATGCTGTCGAAAAGCGGCGGAGAAACGCGCGCACCGGTCACCGCCACACGCAGAGGCATAAGCATGTCTCCAAGCTTCATGCCGAGCTCATCCGCAATGGCACGCAGGCGCGGTTCGTGCGGGTCGCCGGCTGCGCTCAGCTCAGGCAGAAGAGGTTCGAGCCTCTTCAAGGCGTCGAGCGCCCGGGCCGGGTCCGTTTTTTTTCCAAGGAGGTCCTGCGCGGCGGGAGGAGCGGGCTCCTCGAATATGTAGCGCACCATGCCGGGGACCTCGGTGAGAAGCTTCACCCGCTCCTGTACAAGGGGCGCGAGCGCGGCAAGAAGCGTCTCCTCGGAGGCGTCGCCCTTGAGGTACCCGGCCTCCTGCATCAGGGGCTTCACGGACCGGGCGAACTCCTCGCTGCTCAGCTTCCGAATGTAGCTTCCATTGAACCATTCCAGCTTCTGGTAATCGAAAACAGCGGGAGACTTGTTGATCTTCTCCATGCTGAACAGGCTCTCCAGCTCGCCGAGGGTGAAGAACTCCCTTGCGTCATCGTACGACCACCCCACGAGGGCGATGTAATTGATAAGCGCCTCGGGCAGGTAGCCCAGCTTCCGGAACTCACGTATGTTCGTGGCGCCATGGCGCTTCGACAGCTTGTGGCCGTCGCTTCCCATGACCATGGGAAGGTGGCAGAGCTTCGGCTGCGCCCATCCGAACGCCCCATAGAGGATCTTGTGCAGCGGCGCGGAGGGGAGCCACTCCTGGGCCCGCATGATGTGAGTGATCTCCATGAGGTGATCGTCGACCACGTTGGCCATGTGATAGGTGGGGAAGCCGTCGGACTTGATGAGCACCGGGTCCGGATTTATGTCCTTGTTTTCCACGGTGACGTCCCCCAGCAGGGCGTCCGTGAACGTCGTGCTGCCTTCAAGGGGAACCTTCAGCCTGATGACGGGTGCTCCTCCGGCTGCCTGCGCCTCCCTGCGGTCCGC
>CAWGAC010000021.1:0-169336 GCA_963820435.1 uncultured Spirochaetota bacterium
CGGCGGTACAATGAAAAACGGCGCATCTTCCGCTCCCTTCCGACGGCCATCTACAATGCCGTCTACAGTGGATTGCGGAACGCGCCGGTTTTCCGGTAGCGGTCTGCTAAACTCCTTACCCCGAAAGGGCTTCTATAGCAGGGGCAGGATTTGAACCTGCGACCTCCGGGTTATGAGCCCGACGAGCTGCCAACTGCTCTACCCTGCGTCGTGCAAAATAATATAGGGCGATCAACCACGATTGTCAAGCATCGATGCCCGGTCTGCCTGGTCCTGCCTCATTTCGAGGGCGTGAGCAGGACTCGCCCTTGACATTTGCGCTCATTCCGTGAATAACGAATAAAAATACGAACAAGGAGGTATTTATGCTCAGAAAGCTTCTCACCGGTCTCATGCTGGCCGTCCTCGTCCTCGGCGTGATGTCCTGCGCGAAGAAGGAGCCCACCAAGATCACCATCGCCACGGACGCCACCTTCCCGCCCATGGAGATGGTGGACACCAACAAGAACATCGTCGGCTTCGACATCGACCTGATGAACGCCGCGGCCAAGGCCGGCGGGTTCACCGTCGAGTTCAAGAACACCGCCTGGGACGGGATCTTCGCCGGCCTCGAGAACGGCAAGTACGACGCGGTCATGTCGTCCGTGACGATCACCGATGAGCGGAAGAAGACGATGGACTTCTCCATTCCCTACATCAACGCGGGCCAGATCCTCGTGGTGAAGAGCGAAACGCAACGGCGTCACGAAGCTCGACGACCTGAAGGGAAAGACCGTCGGCGCGCAGATCGGCACCACCGGAGCGTTCGAGATCGACAAGGTCAAGGCGGCCGACAAGATCACCGAGAAAACCTACGACGAGATCGGGCTTGCGTTCGCAGATCTTGCCAACGGAAGAATCGCCGGCGTGGTCGTGCGACAATCCGACCGCTGCCCAGCTACGCCCTGCAGAACGACAACTACAAGGGCAAGCTGAAGATCGTCGGTGAACGCGTTCACCGAGGAATACTACGGCGTGGCGGTCAAGAAGGGCAACGCGAAGGTCCTCGACGTCATCAACGCCGGCCTGAAGAAGGTCCTGGATGCGGGCGCGAACAAAGCAATCGAGGACAAGTGGCTGAAATAGGAATGCCGGGGGGCTCAATCGCCGAACGGTCAAGCGGCGCTTCGAAAGGAGCGCCGCAGTCCCCCCGCCGGGACGCGCGGGAAACGCGGATCGAGGTCACCGACGGGGCGTTGATCCCCGGACGGGGAGAGAAGTCGACTTTCTCAGCCTGGCGGATCTCCTTTTTCGGGGCTCTCGCCCTGCTTGTAATACTTTTTTTCGCAAAACCCCATCCCTATCGGGATATCATGCTCTTCCTTCCGGACGGGATCCTGAAGACCTTCGAGGTCACCCTCATGTCCATCGCCTGCGCGCTGGTCGTGGGGCTGATCACGGGGGTGGGCAGGATCTCGCGGATCGTGCTCATCAACAGGATCGCCACGATCTACGTGGAAGTGATCAGGGGCATCCCCCTGCTCGTGCAGATTTTCTACATCTACTACGCACTGGGGAAAATCGTCCAGGTCCCGGACATCTTCGCCGCGGTCATCGCCATGACCGTCTGCTACGGCGCGTACCTGGGGGAGATCTTCCGCGCAGGCATCCAGTCCATCCACAAGGGTCAGATGGAGGCGGCCATCGCGCTCGGGCTCGTCGCGCGGGCAGGCCTTGCGCAGGATCATCCTTCCGCAGACCGTCCGGGTCGTCCTTCCCCCGCTGGGCAATGAGTTCATCGCGCTCCTGAAGGATTCATCGCTCGTTTCCATCCTGGCCGTTTCCGATCTGCTGCGGCGCGGAAGGGAGTACGCCTCCAAGACATTCGACTATTTCGAGGCATTCACCGTCGTCGCGCTCGTCTACCTCGTCATGACCCTGTTTTTCTCCCGACTTGTCGCGCTCATGGAAGAAAGGATGAACCGCCGTGGCAGATAGGGTGCGGATCATCAACGCCTGCAAGAACTTCGGGAAGATCGTCGCGCTGAAGAATGCAAACCTTTCCGTGAAGCCCGGCGAGGTCGTGCTCGTCATCGGGCCCTCGGGAAGCGGGAAGAGCACGATGCTGCGCTGCATCAACAGGCTGGAGAACCTTACCTCCGGGCAGATCTGGGTCGATGAGGACCAGGTCACGGACCGCAAGTCGGACATCCGAAAGATCCGGGAAGAGGTGGGGATGGTCTTCCAGTCCTTCAACCTGTTCCCTCATCTCACCGCGCTGGAAAACATCATACTGGCCCCGCGGGTGGTCAAGAAGAACGCCGGAATCGGAGGCAAAAGACCTCGGGCCGAAGCCTCCTTGCCCGGGTCGGCCTCTCGGAGAAGGAAATCTCCTACCCCGAGCAGCTCTCCGGCGGCCAGCAGCAGCGCGTGGCCATCGCGCGGGCCCTGGCCATGAGCCCCAAGGTCATGCTCTTCGACGAGCCCACCTCCGCCCTCGATCCCGAGATGATCAAGGAGGTGCTCGACGTCATGGTGGAGCTCGCGAAGGAAGGCATGACCATGCTCGTCGTGTCCCACGAAATGGGATTCGCGCGCGCCGCGGCGCACACGGTCGTCTTCATGGACAACGGGGAGATCATCGAGCGGGGTCCCCCGGAGGCGGTCTTTGCGGCGCCGCAGGAGGAGCGGACCCAGCGATTCCTGAAGCACATTCTCTAGCGGTAGAGCCGCTGACCGCTTGCAGAGGGGCTTTGAGCCTCTGATTCGGACCGGTACATGCAAAGGCCCCCTCAACGGGGGCCTTTTTTTCTTCAATAACTCTTCATCTGCGGAGACCTTGCGCGCTCTCTTCATTCGCTTGCGCTCAAGGGCCTTCTTCTTGCGATTGAGAATGGCGGAGGGCTTCTCGAAGAACTCCCTCTTCTTCCATTCCCTGATGATGCCCTCCTTTTCGACCTGGCGCTTGAAGCGCTTGATCGCTTTCTCCAGGGGCTCATCGTCGCTTACTTCGATATAAGCTATGGCAATCACCTCCCTTCGGTGCTATTGCGGGCTTCAATGTCGTGAAAAGCGGCATTAATGTCAAGGAGTGGACCCTGGGTCAGCGCATCCGGATCCACCGCGGTCCCCATGGACTGCGATCTCCCAGTGCAGGTGCGGACCCGTGGCAAAACCGGTCATCCCGACCTTGCCGATGATCTGGCTTTTCTGCACCTCCTCGCCCTCTGCCACCAGCAGCGTGGACATATGATAGTAGATCGAGAACAGGCCGGGGAGGTGCTCGATTATGATCGTGTTCCCCGTGAGGATCCTGTTGGAAGCAAACACAACCCTCCCCCGGCCGCACGCAGGGCACCGGCGTATCGGTGGGCTCGGCGAGATCGATACCCTCGTGGATCGACAGCTCCCGGCCGGCGTCCGCGAGCAGGTATTCGCGCCTGTCTCCATAGCCCGAGGTTCGGCGGGCAGCCGGAAAAGGCACAAGCAATGGACCAGTCTCATACACGGCGTCGGGATGCGCCGTGGACAGAAGCCGGGAAAGGACGCGATACTCCGCAATCTTGCGGGGATCGGGAACCGTGTACAGCGCCGTGAGATCCTTTGTGAGCCCTATCCGCTCGGAGAAGAAAGCCCGCTGCTGGAGGTTGAACGGCTTCAGAAGAAGGCAGCTCCGCGGTCCGGCCCCAATGCGGAGCCCGAGGGAGTACGCATGAACGGCCGCTCCTGCGGGTACTCCAATAAGAGCAGCCCATGTCTCCCGTGCGCCTTCAGAGGAGGCGCGAAAGCCGACGGCCCGGGACAACTCCTTCTTTCCCGGCTCCTGCAGCGTCACCGTGACGGATCCCAGCGGCTCATCTGAAGAAACGAAACACTGTAATAGATCTCCGGGACGTCCCTGTGACGGGACTTTGATCCGCGGCTCCAGCGGCCGCCCCCAGGGCGGGAAGAACGAGAAGAGTCCCTGGGAAGCCTGAAGGGCGCCATCCACAACAGTGTAGCGGGCATCCGGGTCGGTGACACAGAGCATGAGATACGGATCGTTGAGGAGCACCGTTCCCGCCCAGAGGGGGCGCAGGAGCAGGAGGAAGAGAAGCGCGGAAAACGCGGCGCGCTCGGGGAGACGGCTCATTTCTGCAGATCCAGGATGGTGAGCTGGAGATTCTCACCCCCGCCGTAGGAGTTTCTCCCCAGCCGGTACACCACATTCACCACGTCTCCGATTGCAAACTCCCCCGGAAAGCGCGACGCGGCGTTCCAGTAGACGGCGGGCCACCTGGTCTTTCCCGAATCGAGAAGCAGCTTCAGATGATTGAGGTCCTTCCTGCCGATGAGCTCGCACTGCGAGACGCGCATTCCCCGGGTAAGAAACGTGAGCGGCGGGTTTCCCTCACCGTAGGGCTCGAACAGGTCGACGGTCTTCTGAAGGTCGGGAGACAGGAATGTTGCCGGGATCTCCGCGTCGATAATGATTGTCTCCTCACCTGCTGCGGGCAATGCGATTTCTTCAACACGGGAGAAGAAGGAGTCCAGGAACGGTACGAGCCGCGCGCGCTCGATGCTGAACCCTGCTGCAAAATCGTGCCCGCCATGGGTAAGAAAGTCCCCGGAGTGCCGGGCAAAGAAATCGGCGATGACCCTTTCGCGATTGCACCGGATCGACCCCACGGCCGTATCGTCCGACTCGGCGATCACGATGGCCGGAGTCTTGAAGAAACCCTGCAGCCGTGACGCCATGATTCCCGTGATGCCGCGCTGGATGCGCGCATCGTGCACCAGCACGCATCTTCCGCCGGTCCTTTCCAGGGACTCCTTGGCCTGCGCCAGCATGAGGTTCCAGGTGCTCTCTCCCACGCTCTTGCGCTGGCCATCCAGCGCGAAGAGCTGGTTGACGATGGCTTCCGCTTCTTCCGCCGTCTTTGCGAGGAACAGGCTGGTGGCGATACCCGGCTCTCCCATGCGTCCCGCTGAATTGAGAAGCGGAGATACCTGCCAGGCGATGTCCGTGGTGCTGATTCTTTTTCCCAGCAGGTCCTTGCGCTTGAACACCTGGCGCAGACCGCTGCGCTCCGACGCGCGCAGCAATGCGAGCCCCTGGCGCACGAGGATCCGATTCTCGTCCACCAGGGGCATCAGGTCCGCAAGCGTGCCCAGCGTCACGAGATCCAGACGGGAAAGAGCGGGCGCCAGGCGCGCCTCCTCGCGCTTGAGCACGAGGGAGATGAAGAGCTCCTCGAGAGTATCGATCTCGGCGGGCGCCTCCGCGCAGTAGCGCGCAGTGCGCGAGGATTCCTGAATGCGCAACAGGGACTTCCCCGCATGCGCGGGAAGGAACTGCGCGATCAGGGGGGAAAGGTCGGAGAAGGAGACGGGCACCGATCCGAACGCCTTGGCGAGGAGGCGCGCATGCGCCGGGGCATCCATGACCAGCACTTCATCCTGACCGATGAAGCCGGCCAGGCGTGTCTTCTCGAATGCGACGAGACCCGGCACGATGTTCTCCATGATCCGGCCGGTCTCGACGAGGTTCGTCAGCCGCACCGCCTCCACGACGAGCGTCTCATTTGCCGGCCGCGCATTCAGCAGGCAGACGGAGACGCCGAAGAAAGGGGAACGGGAAAACCGGAGCGCCCACTCCACCTTGGACGCCACGGCGCACCCGCACAGATCGCGGAAAGGGTATCCGGGGAGCTTCGGGTCCACGATGGCGAAGGCCGCCGGGAGCTCGGCCGGCGGATTGTGGTGGTCGAAGACGATGGTGTCGAGCCCCTTTTCCGAGGCATAGCGCGATCTCGGCCACGTTCGATATGCCGCAGTCCACCGTGATGAGAAGTCCGGTGCCGGCAGCAAGGGCGCTCATCTATCACCTTCTCCGACAGCCCGTAGGTTGCATCCCCCTCGGGAAGCATCCACTGAACGTCGGCCTCCATTTCCGCGAGCGCCTCATAGAGCAGCACGGTGGCGGTGATGCCGTCCACGTCACGATCGCCGAAGATCAGGATCTTCTCCCCGCTGTCCACCGCCGCATCGATTCTCTCCACCGCCTCGCTCATCGATGCCATGAGGAAAGGATTGTGCAGGAAACGGGGGTCGCTCTCCAGCACAAAACGCAGCGGTCCCGGCGCGGTGATCCCTCGCCGGGTGAGTATCGCGGCAGAGAGGAGCTCGATTTCGTACCGGCGGGCGAGCTCCTTCACCGTCTGCGCGTCGACGGGGGTCTTGTTCCAGATCATGCCTGGGTGATCTCCTCCAGGACCCTCGGGCCCGGTGCGCTCCCGACGTCCCCTGTCTCGAAAGCTGTCTCAAGCACGCGCAAAGCCTCCGCCACCTTTGTCTCGTCCTCCCCCTGCACGAGGCACAGCTCCTCCCCCGGGGCAACAGCGTCTCCCTGCTCCTTGAGCAGCGTGATGCCGACGCCCGGCAGGACAAGGTCGCTCCTTCCGGGATCGGCCTGCTCCGAGGATCACGGAAGCGATGCCGACCTTGTACGCGTCGATGCGGGTGAGCCTCCCTTCAGCGCGCGCGGCCAGCGGCCTGATGATTCTCGCATGGGGGCCTTTTTCAGGATGGAGCACGGACTCGACGTCCCCGCCCTGGAACTCGACATTCTGCAGGAAAACCTTCCAGGCGGAGCCGTCCGCCAGTTTTTCCCTGGCGCGCGTCTCTCCGGCTTTCGGGTCCGGGCAGAGCCCGCCGAGCGTCAGCATCCAGCCGGCCAGGCGGAAGGTCAGGTCCATCTCGTCCGCCGGCCCTCTTCCCCGCAGGCAGTCGATCGACTCCTCGACTTCGAGGAAATTGCCGATTTTTCTCCCCAGCGGGCGGTCCATGTCCGTGATGAGGGCCGCCACCCGGCGGCCCAGGCCGGCTCCCGTTGCGACGAGAGAGCGCGACAGGGCCCGCGCCTGGTCGCGGCTCTTCATGAACGCGCCCGCCCCGCTCTTCACGTCAAAGACGAGCGACTGCGCGCCTTCGGCGAATTTCTTCGACATGATGCTCGCGGTGATGAGGGGGATCGATTCCACGGTGCCCGTGACATCGCGCAGGGCGTACATGCGGCGGTCCGCGGGGACGACCGTCTCGCTCTGTCCAATCATGGCGAACCCGACCTCTTCCAGCCCGCGCTTGAATTCCGCCAGGGAGAGGTCCGTCCGGTAGCCGGGGATGGATTCCAGCTTGTCCAGCGTACCCCCCGTATGCCCCAGGGACCTCCCGCTCATCATCGGTACCCGCAGCCCGCACGCGGCGGCCAGCGGCGCAAGGATGAGAGAGATCTTGTCACCGACCCCTCCCGTGGAGTGCTTGTCCACGAGCGGGCCGGGAACGCCGGAGAGGTCCCACGCGTCCCCCGACTCGATCATTGCGCGGGTCAGCCGGGCCGTTTCTTCAGGGATCATTCCCTTCAGCACGATTGCCATCAGGAGCGCGGAGAACTGATAGTCGGGGATCTCATCGCGGGCGAAGCCCTGCACAAGAAAGTCGATCTCCTCCGGGGAAAGCACTCCCCCGTCCCGTTTCTTGATGATCAGGTCGACAGGCCTCATTCCTGCCCCCTCTCCAGAAAGATCTTTTTCAATGGCACATACTGCGCGCCGTCACGTCCGAGAATTGATTGAAAGAGCACGCACTCTTCCAGAAAGAAATCGGTCCCGGGTATTTCCGCGATTGTATCCCCGCCCGCGATTGCCGACTTTCCCGCCCGCGCGACCGTGATGTGGGCCGAAAACCCCCTCTCATCAGGAGTCCAGCCAAGGGGGGCTATCTTCTTCTCGAAGAGGCTCCAATACGCCCGCATTTCCGGCTCACCGCGCTCCAGGCCCACCCAGAGAACTCGCGGATTTCCCCGTGGGGGAAACTGCCCGATTTTCCCGAGCCGCGCGGCAATGGCGGGCACCCGGAGGTCCGGATGGTCGAGCACCTGGCGGAGGGCGGCGACGCCCGGTTCCGGCACTTCGCCGAAAAAGTGCAGCGTCACATGAAAACCGCCGACGGAAACCCAGCGCAGTCCCGGGTACGCGCGGCGGGCGGGAGCCAGCGCCGAATCGAGGGAGGCCACGACTGCCGACGGGAGAGGAAGCGCGGCGAACACCCTCACCGGGAAGCCCCCACCCAGCGCAGGGAAGCAAGCTCACCTTCGAGGACTGATTGCACCATGCGCGGGAGGGTCTCCCGCAGCGCGCGCAGACCTGCGGGCTCCAGCCGGACTTCGATCGACCGTTCCAGCGGAAGCACGGCGCTCGCGTCAAGGTAACGCAACGACCCCGCGGGAAGCGCATCATCCAGCGGGCCTCTGCAGGAGGGGCAAAGAATGGCATTGGAGAGCGAGGAGTAGAATGCGGGCTTGGCGTCGCCATGCGCGGCTCCGCATCTTTCGCAGGTCTTTGTCTCGGGCTGGTAGCCCGCCAGAGAGAGGAAGCGCCACAGGAATTGTATGGTGACGTACGGCTCCCGAACGAGGTCCGGTGCGTTCAACAGACGCAGGCAGTCGAGAAGGAGACGAAAAAGCATGCTGGAGATTTCTCCGGCGCCGAAGGATTTCTGCACGACCTCCGCCCAGAGCGAAGCCGTGGCGATCCGGGAGAGGTCGCTTTGCAGCCCGGGAAACGACTCCCGGATATCGAGGTCGGTGACCTTGTAGCTCTTCTTCACCGGGTTGTGGTAGAGCACGGTGGACGACCACGTGAACGGCTCGCTCCCCACGCGAAGGTGACTGTGCATCTTGTAGGCGCCGTACGCGGTGGCGGTGATCAGGCCAAGGTCTGAGGTCAGGAGCGTGAGGCTCTTGTGGAATTCTCCGAGCCTTTCCCTGCGGATCACTATCGCCTGGGTGGAGATGCTTCGATACATTCCTTGCGCTTCCGCCCCCATAGTAGTGGAGATGCGCCGCCCATGGCAAGGAGACTGGGGTCGGGCCCGGGCCTCCCGGGGCTGGCTTGACCCGGGGTGCGCGAATTCTTAAGTTGAAACAACAACGGAGAAAGAAAATGAGCGACCATCAGATCATCCCTGCCGATCAAATACTGCCCGCGCGGCTGTTCGTCCTTCCCCTTCACGGGAAGCCGATATTCCCGGGCATCCTTACCCCGCTTATGCTGCCTTCCGCCTCCGATGCGGACACGGTTGAGAAGGCTATCAGCGCTGACAGCTTTCTCGGTCTGGTCCTCACGAAGTCAGGAGACACGGAAAACCCCTCTGCGGAGGATCTGTTTGAAGTCGGGACAGCGGCCAAGATCGTCCGACGCATCAATTTGCCTGACGGGGGCGTGAACATCTTCATTTCCACATTGAAGCGTTTCAAGACCAAGCGCGTGCTGCAGGGAAGCGCCCCGGTCAGCGTCGTGGTGCAGTACATGGAGGACGAGAATTACGACACGCTCGAGGTCAAGGCGATGACCCGCGCCCTGATCAGCGAGATGAAGCAGATATCGGAAGATAATCCGCTTTTTTCTGAGGAGATGCGCCTCTCCATGGTCAATATCGATCACCCGGGCAAGATCGCGGATTTCATCACCTCCATACTCAACCTCGACCGGGTGGAGCAGCAGAAAATCCTCGAAATGACGGATGTGAGGGCGCGCATGGAATACGTGCTCATATTCATAAAAAAGGAGCAGGAGCTGCTCAAAATCCAGAAAAAAATCCAGGGGCAGCTCAATGAGAAGATCTCCAAGAGCCAGCGTGAATACTTCCTCAAGGAGGAGCTGAAGGCGATCAAGGGCGAGCTGGGACTTGCGGTTGATGCGAAGACCGCCGAGTACCAGCGATTCAAGGAGACGGTCGAGAAACTCGACCTCCAGGGGGAGGTGAAGGAACAGGTGGAGCAGGAGCTGGAGAAGTTCTCCCTGATGGACGCCAACTCCCCCGAGTTCACCGTTTCCCGCAACTACCTCGAGACCATTGTCGCGCTGCCTTGGAACGACGATTCGAAGGAGTCAATCGACATCGAGAAGGCGTTGGCTATCTTGAATGAGGACCATTACGGGTTGGACGACGTGAAGGAGCGGATCGTCGAGTACCTTGCCGTGCGGAAGCTCACGCAGGACAATAAAGGCTCCATCATTTGCCTGGTGGGCCCTCCCGGCGTCGGCAAGACCTCGGTGGGAAAATCCATTGCCCGGGCGCTCGGCAGGAAGTTCTTTCGCTTTTCGGTCGGCGGCATGCGTGATGAGGCGGAGATCAAGGGCCACAGGCGGACGTATATCGGGGCGATGCCGGGCAAGATCATCCAGGGACTCAAGATCGTGAAGACGCGGAGCCCTGTCTACATGATCGACGAAATCGACAAGCTGGGCGCCTCCTACCAGGGGGACCCCTCCTCAGCGCTCCTGGAGGTCCTGGATCCCGAGCAGAATGTGTCCTTCCGCGATCACTACCTGGACCTGCCGTTCGACCTGTCGCACATACTCTTCATCACAACCGCCAATACGCTGGATTCGATACCTGCTCCGCTCCTTGACCGCATGGAGGTCATCCGTCTCTCCGGCTACATCGACAAGGAGAAAGTGGCCATCGCCCGGAAATATCTCATACCGAAATCACTCGAGCGCGCAGGCCTGCCGAAGGGCAGCGTCAAGTACGACACCGCCGCGCTGAACGCCGTCGCTGACGGCTATGCACGGGAGGCGGGTTTGCGGAACTTCGAGAAGGCCCTGGACAGGATCCACCGAAAGATCGCACGGAAGAGCATCGAAGGGGACGTGAAGCTTCCCGTCGACTTCAAGAAGGAGACCCTTGCCGACTATCTCGGAAAGCCGATCTTCCTCGAAGAGGAGCTCGCGCAGCCCAACAAGCCCGGCATGGCCACGGGGCTGGCCTGGACTCCATTGGGCGGCGCCGTGCTCACGATCGAGGCGGTTGCGAATGAAGGCAAGGAAGGGTTCAAGCTGACGGGCAAGCTGGGAGAGGTGATGCAGGAATCCGCGAGCATCGCCTATTCCTACGTGCGGCACATTTCGGCCGCGCACGGGGTGAGCGGAGATTTCTGGGAGAAAAACCTCATCCACCTCCATGTGCCGGCAGGGGCAACTCCCAAGGATGGGCCTTCCGCAGGCATCACGCTGGCATCCGCGCTGCTGTCTCTCGCAACGGGGAAAAAAATCCAGAAATCGCTCGCCATGACGGGCGAGCTGTCACTCGTCGGCCGCGTTCTCCCCATCGGCGGGCTCAAGGAAAAAGTGATCGCCGCACGGCGGAACAGGATAAAGAAGGTGATCTATCCCCAGGCCAACCAGAAGGACCTCGAGGAGATTCCCGATCACGTGCGGGAGGGAATCACGTTTCACCCCGTGTCCACGATGGAAGACGTCATGGGCATGATTTTCTGAAGGCTCAGGCGAGATCTTCAGGAGAAAGCAACAGAGCACCGGCGCGGAGAACTCTGCAGGGTCGGGAGGTGACGTCCACCAGCGTGGAAGGGGGGCCGGGAGGAAGATCCCCCGCGTCATAGATCAGGTCAACCACGTCTTCAAACTCCCGCCGCATCTCCTCGACCGTCTGCAGCGGAGCGGCGCCGGCGCGATTCACGCTCGTGGAATAGAGCGGGCTTCCGACAGCATCGAGCAATTCCCGGAGAAACGGCGAGTCAGGGACGCGAAGGGCTACCGTACCCCCCTCATGGCCGGGAAACACGAGCGTCAGGGGTCCTGGCCAGTACTTCAGGAGTTGCGCAGGCGCGGCGAGAGGAGAAAACCTCGCTACCCAGGATGGATCCGGGAGGAGTCGAAGAAACGGCTTGTCCTCTCCCCTGCCCTTGATTTCACGGATCCGCTCTCCCGCATCGGGAGCAATCCCCACAAGGCCGTACATGGTGTCTCCCGGAGCGATTGCCACGCCTCCCTCGGCGAGGACCTGGACGAGTGAGCGGAATGAGTTCGGGCTAGCCGCCTTGACTACCACGGAGTTTTCTTCGTGACGCGCGGGCGGAAAAGAGAACGTAAGCGGTCAACAGCATCGAAAGGCATATTGCGACGGTTTTCACCACCGCACTCCTTGCGTCGCCGCTCTTTTTGAGCTTCAGGAGATCCCCCACGACGTAGTGCTCCACCCTCGTGGACGGGCCTTCGAGCTTCAGCACCGCGTCTCCCGGCCTGTACAACCCCAGGCGCCGGGCAAGGACGATATTCAGCTCGGCGTTCCCTTTGAGATCCGCGAGCTCCGCCGTCAGGTTCCTGTTGCGCTGCTGGAGACTCTCGACATTCAGCGCCAGTCTCTCGCGGTAGCTTTCCAGGTCTTTGAAGGCAAGCACGCCTGAATCCCCGAACAGGTAGATCAGGACAGAGGCGACCAGGAAGATGACAATGAGGATTGGAGAGAGACGCCGCATAGCCTTCTTTCCTCATAACGGCTGCCGGCGACATAATAATGAGCGGAAAGGGTGCCGTACCTTGCCGCGCCCGTCGCGCGCAGCGCGACATTTGGCGCGGTAATTGCCGCGTCCGTCGCAGGTGCAGGACATTTGGGGCGGCGACTGCCGCGCCCGATCCCGCCATTGACAACCCGGAAACACCCGGATTACATTACCCTGGTACGTATTGAAAGTGAGGGCGCCTTTTGCCGATAATCGGGATAGCGCAAAACGCATCCTCAGGAGACAGGAATGGCAAGGGAAACACAGGGCAGCCCTGCGGGTGAAAAAAAACTCGAGCAGTACGGCGTCTGGGTGAAGGTCAAGCCGCGGGAGGTAACCGAGCTCCCCGAGGCCGAGTCCTCTTTCGAGCTCTCCGATCTGGAAACGCCGAGGAAGGCCTCGGGCGACAGAGCGGCGCGCGACGAGAATGCCCTGACCGATGATGAGGAAAAGTTGCTGAATGAGCTGGAAAGCGAGCTCGGCCCCGAAGAGGGATCGGCCGAAGTAGGCGTTCCAGAAGAAGAGCCGCTCCTTGCCGAAGAGGAGGAGCTCCCCGACATCGAGACGGTGGGTGGGGAGAGCGCCGCTCCCACGTTCGAAGAAGCAGAGATCGAAGAGCTGCCGGAGCTGGAAGAAGTCCAGCCTGCGCGGGTCGCACGAGCCGCGGTCGGGCAAAAGGCTTCCCGGACCCGGGATTCGGGCGAGGTGGAGGTAACCCTTTCGGAAGACGCTCACGAAGAAGACCGGTTCGACGATCTGGAAGCTCTGGAGAGCGAGCTCGCCTCCGTCAGCACCACCACTCAGAAGGCTTCGTCATCGTCCTCTGAAATCCTCGCCAAGATCGAGGACGAACTGCGTTCGATCAGGAAAGACCTTACCGAGCTCCGCGGCGAGCTCTCCGGACTGCGAAAAGGCGCGGGCGCCCCTTCAGTGGAAGCGCCGGCCGCCGGCGCGGAGGCGCAGAGCGGGTTTTTCGACGAGGACGAGGACGAAACCATCGCTCTCACAGGAGACGAGCTGGACAATATCCTCAATACGGCAGACATCACGGAGGAGGCGGCGGAAACGCCGAGCGTTGAATCGGACCTGGACGCGCTGGGTCTTGTCGAGGAGGCGGAGGAGGTCGGTCCGGCCAAGGAAACCCCGAGCTACGCCGCTCCCTCGCTGGAAGAAGATGCGCTGGTCCCCGCAATGGACGATCTGGAATCCACCTCTCCGACCCTCGAAGCGGAAGACTCCATACCCCTTGCCGAAGAGGTGGGCGAGGATTCCGGCACTGCCAGCCTGGAAGAGCTTCCCACGGAGCTCGTGCTCGAGGAGCTTGATGCGGAGCCCCTCGCCGCTCAGCCGGCCCCCGCGGAAGACGTTGAAGAGCTGCCCGGCCTTGACATGGAAGGGATTGAGGAGATTGAGACTGAAACCCCGCAAGCTCCTTCCCCATCTCGCGCGGCAGCACACGCTGAGAGTGAGCGCATCGACGAGACAATAGACCTCGAAACGCTCGACCTTGGGGAGGAGCCCACCGTTATCGAGGCGGTTCCGGAACAGGTTGAAGACCTGGAGACCATTCCCGAGGCCGAGGCACTGGAAGAGGATGCTTCGGGCGGCACAGGCTCTGGCGCGGCGGAAGTCGACCTCGAAGCGCTGGCCTCTGAAGCGGAGACGCTCCCGGATGACGCGGCATTCGCACCCGCGGAGGATCTGGAGATCGGCGAGCTGGAAAGCGTGTCGGAGGACGAGGAAGCCGCCGATTCTGAAAAGGAGATCGAGATCGCATTCGAAAGTGAACCGGATGTTCTGTCGCAGCCTTCCTCGGAGTCCGCCGAAGGCGGCGGAATGGACACTGGTGAGCAGATCCTCGAGGCCGAAGAAGTCCTCGATGAGGAGCCTGCGGCGTCCCCGCGTTCTTCGGACAGCGCGGCGGGTATTCCGGACAACCTCAAGGACGAACTTCGCACCGTGCTCGGGTACATGGATAAGCTCCTCGAGGCGCTTCCTGATGAGAAAATCAAGGAGTTCGCCAGCTCCGACTATTTTGTCATGTATAAGAAGCTTTTCGAGGACCTCGGCATAGGTGAGTAGATGGGTCTTCTCCGGAAGGCAGCGAACGCCTCCACCCGCGATGCCGAAGGAAGCATAGAAGCCTCCCACTCTGTCTCTGTACCTCCTGATGATCGCGTTTCCCGGATTGCCGCCTCTGTTTCCGGCAGGGCTTCCAGGATTGCAGCCGCCGCTCCCCGCATGGGACTTTTGAGAAAAAGCCTGGCCCTTGTCGCGGACAGGGTGCGCGGTCCGCTCCGCGTCGAGCTCGCCCCGGCTGAGCCACAGTCAAAGGACGGGGCCAGGGGCAAGCGGCCGGCTCGCGCCGCCGCGCAGGAGGCGCGGAAGATGCGGGATCCCGTACTGGCTGCCCGCGAAATCGTTGCCGCCATCCAGGCCCTGCCTGACGGCGTGGAGCTTCCGTCCCAGCTCTTCACGGAGCTTGCCGCACGAATGTCGATCGAAAAGGGAGCACTCCTTCTGTTCGATCCCATTCGTCTTGTCTATGCTCCCTGGGCAAGTCAAGGCTACGATCAAACCACCCTGCATCGAATGCGTATTCCCCTCGGCGCGAATGAGAGCTTCAACGCGCTGGCCAACGGCAGCCCGGTCTTCGTGGAGGGTGCATCCACCCTGGCTCTGTACGAGCAATACTTCTCTGCGCGTGAGTTTTCCTCTCTCTCACGTATCCTGCTCACACCCTTCATCACGGCGGAGAAGCTTATCGGAGTTCTCCTCCTCACGGCGCTGAAACCGCCATTCGAGGGAGACGCGCCGCTTCTCCAGTACCTCAAGAGCATCGCGGACGCCGGCTCACCGCGCGTCCAGAAAGCCCGCGAGAAGAAACTGCGCAAGGCGGGGTCACAGGGAATGCGCGCAGGCGCATCACCGGAGGAAGAAGTCGGCCGGTACATATCCTCCTTGGGCTCGGCGGGCACGAGAATCCTGTTTCTTGCCCTTTCGCTCGAGGAATACTCCCGGAAAATCATCGCCGCGCACGCGCACCTTGACCCTTTCCGCCTGCACGAGGACCTTCACTATTTCCTCGACTCCTTTGTTGCCGACGTAGGGCTGGCAATTCCGATTCGACAGGGGCTCTTCATCGTCGCCCTCGAGGGCTTTGACGCGACGGATCTCGACCTCTTTCTGCACCAGCTCTCTTCCTTCCTCCATGGGCTCTTCGGGGGCAACGGGAAGTCGGGGGCAGCGACAGGGCCGCAGATCCTGAAAAAAAGCAACTGGCCCGAAGACGGGGGAGACATCCGCGAGCTGCTTGATTTTCTATCCTCCTGACGGGCGATGATCGAAACATTCACAGCAAGATCGGGAGCGCTGACGGCCCGGGTGGACGGGATCGCGCTTCATTCTCCGTATGACCCCGCCCGGGAAGCCAGACGTTTCGTGGAGGCCAATGTCGGCCCGGATGCCCCTTCCGCGGTGGTGATCCTGGGGGAAGGGCTGGGTTATGTCTCGGCCGCGGTGGAAAGTCTGTATCCCGGCGTGAGGCTGCTCCGGGTCTTCTATTCGGAGGAGATCATGAAGATCGGGAAGGCCCGTGCCGTGGGCGCCGCCATACCTGGCGGATTTGGCCCTGCCTGGTGTCCCGGGATGAAAGCCGGAATCACCGCGTTCCTCGCCGGGTCACTCGGGGAGCTCGATCTGGAAGGGCTTCGCCTGATCGAATGGCCGCCTTCCGCGCGCATTTTCCCCGTCATGTCGCGGAACGCGAACGAATCGGTCCGTCAGTTCGTGCAGGAGCTGAACGGCAGCTTCGTGACGACGCTGGCAATGGGACGACTGTGGATGCGAAACGCGATCTCCAATTTCCTCGCCATCGATTCCACCCTTGTCGGGGAGCTTTGCCCGGCTGACAGGCCTGTCCTCATCGCGGCGCCCGGGCCGAGCCTGGAAGAGGCAGCCCCGTTGATCGCCGAAGTCCGCTCCCGCGTCGAATTGTGGGCCCTCCCGTCCAGCTCCCTTCTGCTCCACGACAGGGGACTCTCCCCCGACCTCCTGGTTATGACTGATCCCGGATACTATTCCATGCATCACATCCAATTCTCCGCCCCCTCGTGTCCCCTCGCTATGCCGCTTTCCGCTGCGCGGGGAGTCTGGAGTCTTCCCCGGTTGAGCGGGCAGGAGTCGGCCATGACGCCGTTCCTCCTCGCGCAGCCCGGCTTCTTCGAGAAGTCTCTCCTGGAGGAGGCAGGCGTCCACGCGCCCCTCGTCGCGCCGCATGGCACCGTCGCGGCCACCGCGCTCGATCTTGCGCTCGCCAGCACCCGCGCGCCCGTCATAGTTGCCGGTCTCGATATGTGCACACGCGACATTTCCCTTCACGCCAGACCGAATGCATTCGACCGGCTGCTCCATCTTCAATCCACGCGGCTCGCCCCGCACTACAGTCTCAGTTTCCTGAGAGCCGCGGCGCAGCGCGTCGAGAGGGTCCCCGGCATCGAGGGAGTGCGTGCCTCCCCTTCCCTCAGGACTTATGCCGGCTGGTTCAATGAGCCGCACGCCGATCGCGCGGAGCGCACGTACAGGTTGCTCCCATCCCGTATCGCATTGGAGGGGATGCGCGCCCTCGAGCCGGCCTCGCTTCGGGAATTGCTCGAGGGCAGCGCACAAGCGCCCCGGGGTCCGCGTCTGCGCCGCCACAGCACGTTTCCTCGGCGTGACGAGCGTCACGGCATCATCGGCCGTCTCCTGAAGGGATGGACCGCCGAGCTTGGACGGGCGCGTACGATGGCCGTGTCCTCCGAAAGGCTGGACCTGCTTAGCCGCTCACCCTCACTTCTTTCTCTCGCCTACTATATCGAGCCCCAGCGACTGCTCGAGGCCAGGAGAAAATCGCGCCAGGGAGACTTCTCGGGGGCGCTGGCCACGGCACGGGACATGCTCGATGGATGCGTGGATTTCCTGCGGGAGATCGCGGAGAAGACGGGTGCCGCGGCCTGATTCAGCCCGCGTTCTTGAAGCCAACCTGGCCGCGCTGTCGCGCGGAAATCCCTTGCTTGCCTCCACCGTCAGCGCGAGCGTTGCCAATCCTTCACTTATCTTCGTGGATGCCAGAAACGGCGCCCTCGTTCCCGCTGTGCGGCTCCCGGGGGGAAATACGCCTCTGCATTCCCTGTACGATCCCATGGGCGAGTCCCGAAAGATCATGGCGGGTCTGCGGGGGGCAGGGTGCATTGTCATTCTTGGCATGGGTGCCGGGTTCGCGATTGCGGCTTCCCTCGAGGATTCGGGAGTCTCATCGGTGCTGGTGATTGAGAAGGATGCATCGACCCTGCGGGCGCTCATGGAACATCTTCCGATTGAAGGGCTCCTTCAGGACTCGCGTGTCTTTGTATCGGCCGGTCTGGAGGGCGTACGGCCTGCCCTTCTCGCCGCCTGGCAGCCGGCCCTCATGGGCGGCCTGGCGACGGCGCCGCTTCGGCCCTGGTGCGAGAGGGAGAATCGGTTTTTCACTGCTGCGGCTGGGGAGCTCCGCGCGGTCGTGGATGAGATTCGCGCGGACTACAGCGTGCAGGCCCACTTCGGAAAGCGATGGTTCTCGAACATGCTCCTCAACATGGAGCCCGCGTCATCCCGTGTCACGGACCTGCCGCGCGTGACACGCGCGCACGTGATCGCCGCCGGTCCCTCGCTGGAGCACCAGCTCGCCATGCTTTCCGCCCGCGAGGACCACGGATACCTCCTCGCCTCCGATACGTCTCTGCCCGCCCTGCGCCGCGCCGGCATTCAGCCGGACGGAGTGCTCTCCATCGACTGCCAGAGCCATGGGTACCACCACTTTCTCCAGGGCATTGCCTCGCAGTCAACGCTCTTCCTCGATCTTGCCTCCCCACGCTTCCTTGCGCGCCGATCCGCACGCTTTGTGTTCGCGGCAAGCGGGCACCCCTTTGCCGTCTACCTGGACGCGCGGTGGAAGAGGTTCCCGAAAATGGATACCTCCGGTGGCAACGTCACGCACGCCGCCGTCTCACTGGCGCAATGCCTCGGGGCGCGCACGATCACGGTCTACGGGGCGGACTTCTCATACCCCGAGGGAAAGCCGTATTCGCGCGGAACCTACCTGTACGATCTCTTCGATTCCAGCCAGACCCGGCTTGCCCCTCCGGAGAGCAGATTCTTTTCATTCATCTATCGAACGCCCGACACTCGGAAAGAGCGCGTAGGGGCGAGCTTCAGATATACGACCGACGTGATGCTCGCCTACCGAGAGCGCTTTCTCCGCCTTATGGGCGCCATCCCTGCTGAAGTGGTCAGCGTGCCGGGAGCGGGACTGGCACTGGATCACGCAGCGGAGAATGTCGGACCGCGAAGTATGGCCTCCGGGGAAGACGGCTGGCGGGGGTCGCAGCCACGATGCAGCTGGCGTCGATTCCTTGCCGAATATGCGGGTGATCTTGAGGCCCTGCCCGCGCTCACCCGCCCCACCGGCAGCTCTTTTCGGACGCTTCACGGATCGGAGAAGGAGCTCTGGGGAACTCTCCTGCCCGTCGCGGCCCGGGTGATCCTGGATTCTCCAGAAACCGCGCCGGGCGCGGCGGCGCTCGAAGGCGCCCGGCAATGGGTGCTCTCCCGCATTTCACGGCTGATCGAAGGATCTCGATCGTTTCAAGAGTAGTCGCTTCAGGAGTAAAGGATGCCCGCGTAGCCCACGAATGAGTCACCGGGATGTACGTCAAAGCTTGTCGAATAGCGCAAGAGCTTTCCCTCCCTGACTCCATTCTCACGGGCAAAGCTCAGTGCCGCCAGGGCGCCGCCGGCAGAGCACGCCGACCGCTCACTCAGCGCGCGCTCCAAGGCAGTGTCGAACTCCATGGCCAGAAGGCTCTCGATAATGCGATGGTCGTTGACCTCCTTCACCCAGCGCAGCGCCCTGTTGCCGCTCCCCGCGGGGGCAAAACCGTAGCTCGATCCGTAGTGCGTGAGGTCGGTCGATCCGGCGACCCCTACCTTTCTCCCGAGCCCTCGCGCGGCCTCCGCGAGCGCCTTGCCCAATCGGTCTGCCTCAAGGGAAGGTGAGGCGCGCATGCCGAGCACTTTTGCGAGAGGAAAAAGGTATTTTACGAAGGGGAGCTGAACTTCCACCGTGTTGTCCGCGGACCGGTCCTCGGTAACAGGGACGGCTGCGCGGATTGCCGCAAGAAGCTCGAGGTCCGCCGGGACCAGCCCGAAAGGCGTTTCGTAGGAGTCTTCGAATGCGCACAAGATTCCGTCAGCCGGGCCCAGGTGTCCGCCGATAATTACGATGGTATCCATGGTACGCGAAATGCGCGAAAGAACCTCGAACGCCAGTCCGCCCGAGAACTCCCATCCCGCGTGCGGGACGATGCCTGCAATTCCCCGGGCCGGCTCGGGCTTGATGGATCTCTCCATGTTCTCGATCGCTTCCCGGGCCTTCTCCTCGGCGCCCGGATACCACCCCGGCGGCAGGTACCTTCTTCGCACACGCATGGGCACCTCCGAACCACTTTTCTTTCCGCGCTCCGCCCGTAGATCCGCGGCAGGCGCGCCCCTGATTATACTCCACAATGCGGCGGGGGAAGAGCATGAATAAGGGTTTTTCCTGGTTTTTTCTCGCTTTGAGCGCGGTGTTCTTCATATTCATCGTCGGTCTCACCGGCTACAGGATCGAGAACGCCCGAAAGACCAACGCCGCGTCCGCGCGGGAGCGCCTGCCCGGGCTTGCGGCCAAGGCCCTGTCGATCCGGGACAGCACGGGCGGTTTCGATGCTCCCCAGTTCAAAAAGGACATGCGGGAGGTCTTCGACGTGGAGCCGCGGCTGCTCCTTCTCTCCGTGCGGTCTGCCGAGGATGGCATCCTCTACCTGGTGGCGCGCAACAGGACGTACATGAAGGAGCCGAGCCCTGTCACCTCCGCCTGGCGGGGCACGCCCGTCTATCAGGTAAGCAACGGCTACGAGCTGCTGCTCAGCAGGGAGATGGGTGACGACCGGGCGCCCCTTACTCTCGACGCGATGTTCGTCATCATGGGCAGGGAAGATCTCTACCCGATCGTGCGGGACGACCTTTACCTCTTCCTGGCGTTTCTGCTGGTCTGCGGCGTCGTCATCCTGATCGTCACGAGCATCCAGGAGGGTGCATCCGAGCCCCGCGGGCGTTCGGTCGCCTCCGGCTTCACGCCGTCCGGCTCCGAACAGCAGGCACCCGATCGCGCCCCTCAATACGAGCAGAGCTATGCGACGGTACGGCCGGTACAGCCTCCGCCGGCACAACCGCAGCAGGAGCCGCTGCGTCCGCAACCGCCGCGCCCGGAACCGCCGCTCCCGGAACCACAGCTTCGGGAACCGCCGCGGCAGGAAGTGCCCCCGCCCGCGGCCAGGGACCTCACTTCCCCGCGCACGGGCCTTGTCTGGGCCGAGCACCTGGAGCCGCGGCTGCACGCCGAGCTGGAACGGGCCGCAGTGGCGGACCAGGACGTCGCTCTTGCGCGGGTGCAGATCGATCAGCCATTTGTCGATTCCCGGCTGGCCATGGTCTATGCCGCAATAGCGAGGCTTCTCAAGGAAACATTTCCTCTCCACGACCTGATATTCGAGGCGGGTGACGATTCCTACACTCTTCTTCTGCCGGACAGCGAGGTGGATGCCGCCGTGCGTGTCCTGGATGAGTTCCGCCGCAAAGTGGCAGACACCGTGATCGAGGGGAGAAACCGCACCGTCTCCATTGGGGTAAGCTCGCGCGGAGGGCGCCTCATCGAGGACAGCACTCTCCTGGAAGAGGCCAGCGTGTCCGCAGCTAAAGCCACGCGGGAGGGCGGGAACCAGGTGATCGGCTTCCGCGCCGATCCCGCGAGGTATCGAGACTCTTTGAGCAGCGCGCGGTCCTGATTTCCGGTCCGCGGCCGCCCAAATCCGCCGGGTACGGGAGTACCCGTTCGGGGAATACCCCGTACGTCGGCGCCCTCTCTGCCCCTACTTCATTCCCAGTGATTTGCGAAGCTCCGCCACCGCTTCCTCTTTCATTGTGAAGGTGTGCTCTTCCGAAGGGAATGTCCCGCCCTTCACTTCCCCGATGTATTTCTTTACCGCCTCGAGCTGGACGGAGTAGAGGTCGGCATAGACCTTGACGAATTTCGGCGTGAACCGCTTGAAGAGCCCCACCATGTCATGCAGCACGAGGACCTGCCCGTCGCAGTCCATTCCCCCGCCGATCCCGATTGTCGGGATCTTGAGCCTCTCCGTGATGAGCGCGGCGAGCTGCCGGGGTATGGCCTCGAGGACGATTGCAAACGCGCCGGCATCTTCGAGCGCTATCGCGTCGTCCATCACCTTCCTGGCCTGGTCGAGTGATTTGCCCTGCACCTTGAATCCGCCCAGCATCCCCGCCGTCTGGGGCGTGAGACCGATATGGCCGAAAACCGGGATTCCCGCCTTCACGATTGCGTTCACCGAGGCCGCCATCTCCTGCCCGCCTTCGAGCTTGATGGAATCTGCCCCGCCGTCCTTGTACAGGATACCCGCGTTCGTGATGGCCTGTTCCTTCGAGATGTTGTAGGACATGAAGGGCATGTCACCCACGACGTGCGCGCGCGCCACACCCCGCATGACGGCCTTCGTGTGGTTGAGCATCTCGTCCATGGTCACGGGCACCGTGTCCCTGTAGCCCAGCTCCACCATCCCAAGGCTGTCACCCACGAGGATGATGTCGATTCCCGCCTCATCGACGCACTGGGCCTGCGGATAGGAGTAGGCAGTGATCATGGAGATTTTCTTCCCTTCTTTCTTCATGGCGAGCAGGTCGGGGATCATCAGCTTCTTGATGTCGCTCACGGTGACTAGTCCTCCTCTGGTGTGAAAACAGCGTAGCGAAAATCCAAGCCATACACAAGCGCGCCGCGGTATACCGCAGATTCCGCGCCGCGGTATACCGCGGATTTCCGCGCTTCTCAATCCGCATTGACAAACCGCATGACGGCCATTAAGGTGCCCCTTGTTCATACCGCAGTCGCGCGCGGACCTATCCAGAGAGGCACACCATGAGCGGCAGCATTACTGATGTCCCCGGTATCGAGGTCGGGCATGCCCAGCATCCCTCCGGAATGACCGGCTGCTCCGTCATCCTTTGCAGAGCGGGGGCCGTACCCGGCGTGGACGCACGTGGAGGAGCCCCGGGCACCCGGGAAACGGACTGCCTCCGGCCGGAGAACGTCATCCCGGCTGCCCATGCCATCTTCCTGTCAGGCGGCAGCGCCTATGGCCTTGACTGCGCGACAGGCATCATGAGCTTCCTGGAGGAGCAGAGGATCGGCATCGACGTGGGCGTGACGGTCGTGCCGATCGTAGCGGGAGCCGTCCTGAATGATCTGGGTTTCACGGGCGGCAAGGCACGCCCTGACGCCGCCATGGGCTACCGGGCGTGCCAGGAGGCGAGCCCACGCGAGGCGAGGCAGGGAAATGTCGGAGCGGGCACGGGCGCCGCCGTGGGGAGGCTTTCCGGCAACTGGAAGGGAATGGTGAAGGGGGGACTGGGAACGGCAAGCGTCCGGGTCGGCGAGCTGGTGGTCGGGGCCATCGTTGCCGTAAATTGCAACGGCGACGTCTCGGATCCTGAGACGGGGAGCTCCTGGCCGGAACCCTGACGACGGATCGTACCCGGGTAGCAGGGGCGATGAGCATACTGATGGACGCCACCGGCACGTACAAGGAGGGATTCCCGACGAACACGACGATCGGCGTCGTGGCATCGAACGGAATCCTGACGAAATCCACGGCAACGCGAGTCGCCATGATGGCGCATGACGGATACGCCAGGACGATCAATCCCATCCATACACTCGGGGATGGAGACGTGATTTTCTGCCTGGGTACAGGAAGCGTTGCCGCGGACGTGAACCGGCTCGGAGCACTCGCCGCCTGGGTCATGGCGCAGGCGGTGGTCAGTGCGGTCCGCGCCGCCGATACTTTGTTCGGCGTTCCCAGCTGCAAGGAAATCGGCCGCACGCAGAATCAGACCGGCCCCCGGCGGCGCGAATAAGAATCGAAAAGGGCGCCGCGAGCGGCGCCCTTTCGTTCCACGGGTGAGCGCACCCGCTTGGGAAATCCTCAGCCTTTCACTTCCTGCACGAGGATCTTTTTGGCGTCCTGGATCTTGAAGATGAAGTTCGGCTTGTTCGTCGGGATTCCGTCCTTCATGTCCCAGTCGAACATGATGCCGTGGAACCCCTTCACGTTCTGCATGTAGTCGGCGATCATCTTGCGCTCCGCCTTGAGCTTGCTCGGGCTGCCGGTGACACCCGTCTTTTCGATGGCCTCCTTGATCATGTACACCGCGTCATAGTAGTTGGTGGAGAGGCTCGGCGGCTGGTTGCCGTTGTGCGCGGCCGCGTAGGCGTCCTTGAACGCGTTCCAGCGCGGGTTGTCGAGGTTCGGGTTGATGTAGTTGTAGATCTCCACCCCGTTGATGTCCTTGCCGCCGGTGGCGTAGAGGTCGGGAGCGTCGCCGCTGCTGAACACCAGCAGGTGGTCCATCTTCTTCCAGCCCCGGCTCTTCAGCTCCTTGATGAGCTTCGCCGTTGCCGTGGGGTTGCACGCGAACACGATGCCGTCAGGCTTCTCATTGAGGGCCTTCACGACGAGCGGCCCGAAGGTGACGGCGTTCGTGGGGACCTCGACCTTGTCCAGAACCTTGAGGCCCAGGCCTTCGAGTCCCTTCACGTGCGCGTCCGCCATCCCGGGCCACGGTCCGTAGGGCTCGACGAACTGCACGACCTGCTTCATGTCGGGGAACTGCTTCGCCCACGCCGCCACCAGCGGCGCAAGCCGCTCTTCCGTGGAGGGGAACCAGGACACCGTCCACGGGAAGAACTTCTGCGCGTACTCCAGCGAGGTGCGTGGCCGTGATGGACGGCATTCCGTTCTCCACCGCGATGGGCATGGCGGCCATGATGACGGGCTCGGGCACCGGTCCCAGGGCGACCAGGGTGTCCTTGACCAGCCGGGCCATCTCAACGGAGCCCTTCTGCGGGTCGAGAGCCGTGTCGACGCCCACGATCTTGACGGGCTTGCCCTTGATTCCGCCGGCGTCGTTGATCTCCTTGGCCGCGCGCTCCGCGCCCCACTCGAGGTACTCGCCGATGCTCGCGATGGCGCCGGTGAGCGAGTTCAGGAACGGAATGGTCCATTCCTTGGGAGCCGGCTGCTGGCACCCGACAAGAGCGAGAAGCAGCGCCGCCGCGAGAAACTACACCGAGAGCTTTCTTCATATGTCCTCCTTACAGAGTATTTCTTTTCTTCCGGGTTCCCGAAAGAAAGGATTCAATGGGAATAGACGAATCGCCGGGTAAAGAACCCTTCCGGCTTCAGCACGAGCACAAGGATCAGGAGCGCGCCATAGATCACGATCCGCCAGGACTGGATGGCCGGCGGAAACAGGAGCGGCACGCCGTAGAGGATGGGCGCGAGGACGAGGTCCCCCACATGCGTCGCGTATCCTCCGACGAAGATGATCGTCATGGCGATGCCCGACAAGGGCGAACGTGAAGAAATCCAGGTGGAAGCTCTTGTAGATGAAGCCGTACAGCACCCCGCACCCGCCCGCGATCGTGCAGCTGAACGTCTGCAGCAGCATGCCGAGCCTCCGGATGTCCACGCCGAGGGAGGCGGCCAGGTCCTTGTCCACAAAGACCGCGGATGCGGCCCGGCCAAGCTGCGAATGGTCGAAGCGATGGATGAGGAATCCGACGAGGATCAGCAGTCCGTACAGGATGGCAAGGATGATCCACCGGTGGGCCGCGGGATCTCCGCCGATATTGGGCAGGCCGAACATGCCCATGGTCCCGCCTACTGCCTTGAGGTTCTCGATGACGGTGCGGGTGATGAAGATGAATGTGAACCCGACGATCACCACGGCGAATGTGGGGGCATCCCCGATGAAAAGAGAAACGACGTAGCCGACGATCCCGCCGAGGGCAAATCCGGCGAGCAGGGCCCATCCGAACGGCACGTGGAGAGACATCACGAGCCAGGCGGCCGTGTAGCCTGATATCGCCATGTTGGCAACCGTGATGAAGTGCAGGTGGCCCACGCGGTAAGGGAGATACAGCGCCCATGCCATGAGCACATTGACGGCCGTGATGGCGAGGAAATAGTACAAAGGAAGCGGCACGTCGTCCTCCCTAGAGCTTGCGTGCCGAAAAGACCCTTCGGCCTTGCCAGTATCACTACCAGCATGATGACGAACGCTATCGCGTCCGACCATGTGCCGGAAACATAGCCCTGCACGATTGCCTCCAAAATACCCAGAAAGAGGCCAACCACCAAGCCGCCGGCGAGGTTCCCCAGTCCCGCGATAATGGACACTGCGAGCACCTTGTGCGCCACCTGCTCGCCCAGCCCCGGCGAGGCGGATCCCAGAAGCATGGCAAGGAGCACCGCGATGACTCCGCCCAGCACGCCTGAAAGCGCGTAGCTGTAGAGCCCCGTGCGGAGCAGGGGGATTCCCACCAGGCGCGCGCCGTTCGGATCCTCGGCGATGGCGCGGAATGCCCTGCCCGGCCGAGTCCTGTAGAGAAGGAGGAAAAACGCGGAGACCGCGGCGATGCCCACCGCGAGGGACCACACCTGCCCGGTCAGGACGCTGATAAGCCCGAGACGCAGGATGGGCGCGTCGCTTGCAAGTGAATCCGGGAACGCAATGGGCAATCCCTGGTTGAAGGTGTGGGACAGCACGTCCGTGATGATCATTCCGATTCCCATTGAGAGGACCATGGTGCTGTTGATATCGACTTCCCCGCGCTTCTTCATCACCCTCTGGAACAGGGGCGCGGAAATGAGGTTGATCGCAACCGAGGAGACGACTCCTGCCAGGATGCCGAGGACCAGGTTGTTGCCCGTGGCCCGCAGGACAACCCAGACGATGTACATGGAGAATACGACGACTTGCGGGTAGGAGAAATGGATGATCATGGCCACGAGGAGAAGCAGGTTGAAGCCGGTGACAAGGAGCACGTATATGCTGCCGAGCGACAATCCGTTGATGACCTGGGCAATGAAGACCTGCATTTCTATGCCCCCAGATACGCTTCTTTGACGCCGGGGTCATTCAGAAGCTCCTCGGCCGTCCCGGAGAGGGTGACCGCCCCCGTTTCCAGCACGTACCCGCGGTGCGCGCATTTCAAAGCTTTATAGGCGTTCTGTTCCGAAAGCAGAATCGCGTACCCTTCGTGGTTGAGCCGCGCAAGGATGGTGAAGATGTCGTTCACCACGATGGGGGCAAGGCCGATGGAAGGCTCGTCAACCATGATGAGCTTCGGCGCGGACATGAGCGCCCTGCCGATGGCCAGCATCTGGCGCTCTCCGCCGCTCAGCGTCCGCGCGATCTGGTTCTTCCGTTGCTCAAGTATGGGAAACCAGTCGAAGACCCGGCGGAGATTCCTGGCCACATTGCGCATGTTGTGATGAGCGCCCAGGAGCAGGTTGTCCAGGACGTTCATGGAGGAAAAAACGCCGCGGCCTTCCGGCACGAGGCACAGCCCCGCGCGCACATTGCGGTCCGCGTTCACCCCGCCGATGGACGCGCCGTCGAAATTGATGCTGCCTGTCGTGAGCGCGTTTATCCCCAGCACCGTCTCGAGAAGCGTTGTCTTGCCCGCGCCGTTGGCGCCGATAAGAACGACGATCTCGCCGGGAAAGACCTGGAGGCTCGCCCCTTTCAGCGCATTGATGTGCCCGTAGGAGACCGAGAGGTTGTCCACGGACAGCAGGGGCGTCTTATTCGGCGCCAAGATACGCCTCCAGCACCCGGGGATCTGCCTGGATTGCTGCGGGAACGCCTTCCGCGATCTTCAATCCGAAGTTCAGCACCGTGACGAGATCCGAAAGGTTCATGAGCATCTTCACGTCATGGCTGACCACGACGACCGTGATGCCCATGTCCCGCACGCTGCGAATGATCTCCTCGACCTTCTGGATCTCGCGGCGGCCCATGCCCGAGCCCGGCTCGTCCAGGAGCAGAAGCTTCGGCTCCGCAACAAGCGCGCGCGCTATCTGAACGAGCTGCCGCTCCGTCCACACCAGGTCGCTCGCCCAGCGTTCCGCGCTCCCCTCCATGCCCACGAGCCCGAGAATGCGCCCCGCGCGCGCCCGTATGTCCGTTTCTCGCCGGGAACGCACGAAGGGCAGCCGAAGGGCGGCATCGATTGTCGCCATCCCTATCGCGTCGTTGACCCCGGCCATTACATTCTCGATCACGGTCATGCCGGGGACCAGCTTGCCGGCCTGGAATGTCCGCCTGATTCCCATGTGCGCGATGTGAGACGGGTTCTGATGGGTGATGTCCTTGCCGTCCAGCAGAACCCGGCCGGCCGTGGGCTTGAGCAGCCCTGTCACGCAATTGAAAAGTGTAGTTTTTCCGGACCCGTTCGGTCCAATGATCCCGTGTATGCTGCCATTCGCAACTCCGATATCGACCCCATTCAGCGCCTGGATGGCGCCGAAGTACTTGCTCAAACCCGTGACTTGCAACAGGCAGCCGTCCATATCGTTGAAGGAGTTTAAAAAATCAATACTCCTGTGTCAACGCTTCCCTGAAATATCAGCCAGGGAGAGGTACCGGAATGCTGAAAGCGCATAAATCTTTGCGCATTCCTCCACCTCGTCGATCTCCACGTACTCGTCGGCCTGGTGGGGAACATGGCGCGGACCTGGACCACTGACAAGGCAGGGGATGTGCTTGAGAGAGCTGAGAAAGGTGCCGTCCGTGGCTCCCGGCACGCCGTTCCAGATCGGCTCCCTGCCGGTTATCTCCTTGAATGCCTCGGCCGAAACCCTTGCGATCGGCTCCTCCTTCGAGATACCGACCACGGGACGGTCCTCGATAAAATCTATTTCGGCGCTGAAGTCAGTATCCGACGCGGCAAGGTCGCGGAGGATTTTGCGTAGACTCTCCCTGACCGTATCATGATTCTGCGCCAGGGTGGTGCGGATATCGATGAACGCCAGTGATTCACCCGGGCATGACATTGAGCTGCGCGGGGCTCCCGGCGGGGGACTCTGCACCACCGTGAACGTCACGGAAGGCAGCCCAAGAAACTCGTCCTTCCCGCAGCGCGTCTTTTCCTCCGTCTCGAATTGTTCAAAGGCGAGGATGATCCTCGCCAATCGCGTGTTCGGATTGACGCCTGAAA
Source organism: uncultured Spirochaetota bacterium (assembly GCA_963820435.1). Lineage (GTDB taxonomy): Bacteria > Spirochaetota > Spirochaetia > SZUA-6 > Fen-1364 > Fen-1364. Next base: position 28,521 of record CAWGAC010000021.1, read on the forward strand.
GCGGCATCGCCCCGTGCGCCATTCTGCCGTGGACCCGCAGGACGGCCCGGATGGCCCCCTTCATGCTGAGGCAGAGGTTGTTCTCCTCCGGCTCGGGGACAAGGCAGGCAGTGACGTCATCTGCATGGCCCCTGCGGATGAAGTGCTTGATGCCGAGCATCATCCCCTCTTCATCGCACACGAGGCCCAGCCGGATCCTGCCTGCCCACGGGACACCCGCCGTACGGAAGGCCTTGGCGGTTGCAAGCGCAACCGCGACTCCCGCTTTCATGTCGCAGGCGCCGCGGCCGTAGATCTTCCCGTCGACGATTTCCCCGCCAAAGGGATCATGCGTCCAGTTTTCCCGGCTGCCTTCGCTCACCACATCCGTGTGGCCTTCCAGCATGAGGCATGGTCCCGGCACACCTGAATCGAGGGTGACGATGATGTTCTGCCTGCCCGGTTCAACCTCATCGATCAACGGCTCCAGGCCGAGCTCTCGTCTGATCCAGCCCGCGATATGGGTGACGACATCCCGCTCCGTGCCGCCGGTTTCCGGGCGGATGACCGAATCGATGCGCACGAGCTCCTGTGTGAGGCGCACGAGCTCTTCGCGATCGATATGCGCGAGAAGCTTGTTTTCAAGGGCGCTGATCACGCCTTCCTCGCTTTTTCCAGCACTTTGATCAGCCGGGTGATCGTGAGGTTCACGGGCGCCCCAAGACCCTGCGCGGCCGCCTCCCGCACGATTGCGCCGTTCATGAAGTCGATCTCAGTCTCGCGGCCCTTGTCGAAATCCTGCAGCATGGATGAGCGGTTTGCCCCTGTCCTGCCCGCCACGTCGTACACGGTGGCAAGCGGGTCATCATACGCAATGCGGATCCCGTTCGCCTTCGCAACCGCCACTGCCTCCGCCACGAGGTCTGCCATGACGGCCTTCGTCTCCTCGGACTCGAGCAGCTTCCCATTTGGCTGGCCGGTGATGGCCGTGAGCGCATTGATGCCCACATTGATCACCAGCTTGCTCCACACGAGCGCTGCCACGTCTTTTTCCACATGCGTCTCGAAACCAGCCCGGCCCAATGCCTCGGCAAGCGCGGCGAGCTTCTCGTTCTTCCCGTCCGCCATGGCGACATGCGTGGGTCCCTTTCCGGCATGACGGATGCGGCCGGGACCAAGAAATGTCGCGCCCTGGGACGTGACCCCTGCCGCTGTTCGCTGCGGACCGAAAAATCTGCGAATGATTTCTTCGTTGCCCAATCCGTTCTGGAGCGTGAGCGCGATTGTATCCTTTCCCGCGAAAGCGGCAAATTGGGCCGCTGCCTGCTCGGTTGCCGTCGACTTCACGAAAAACACCAGAACTTGTGATCCCTCGACAGCCCCTGGATCTGCGCTCGCCCGGGGGCGCGCCGTTGCGACCGCACCCGTGGCGGCATCTTCGATAGCAAGGCCGTCTCGCGCGACCTTCTCGACATGCGCGCGGTACACGTCGTAGAGAACGACCTCGTGTCCCGCCAGCGAGAGCTTTCCCCCGAAAAGGGAGCCCATGGCTCCCGACCCGATCATGGAGATCTTCATGCGGCAAGCCTAAAGGGCCTTCAGCCTCTCGTCCAGAGCCCGGGCCACATCAGGTCTGGGCAATTGCCCGGCCATGGGTCTTTGTAGACAGCGGAGGATCGCGGCCGCCGTGATTGCGAGGGATGCGGCAGCCGCGAGGAGGGAATCGTTCGACGCCCTGGCAGGGTCTGCCGCGAGGATATCAGAATATGCGTCTAATCCTCGAAGGGCATCTCGATGTGTTGAAGGTCCTTTGTGAGAAAAGACCCGGGGAATATCTCGCGCGCTTCCCCCAACAGCTTCTTCAGCTCGCGCTCGGAGTAGCGCGGGCTGTAGTGAATGAGCCCGAGCTGCTTCACGGCGCCGTCCCTCGCTATGCACGCTGCCTGGGTCGCCGTCAGATGCTTCTTGTCGGCGGCGCTTTCCGCCAGGTCCTCCGCGAACATTCCCTCGCAAATGAACAGATCGGCATTCCTTGCAAACTCCGCGAGCCCGGGAGCAACGACGGTGTCCGTGGCAAAGCAGAACTTCCGTCCCTTCCGCTCGTTTCCCATGACCTGGGCGGGCTGTACCACCGTCCCGTCCGGGAGGCACACGTTCTCTCCCCCTTGAAGCCGGGACCACATGGGTCCCCGCGGCACGCCGAGGGCCTGGGCCTTGTCGGGATAGAAGATGCCCGGCCTCATTTTTTCCTCGATGCTGTACGCGAGACACGGCTTTGTGTGCACAAGGGGGTGGCAGCGGATTGCATAGTCCTCCGCCTGCACCAGGACCATGCTCCCCTCCACTTCCCGCACGACGATCTCGTAGTTGATATACATGTCGAGCGTCCGGCGCATCGCCTCGACGAAATCCCGGATTTTCGGGGGACCATAGACATAGAGCGGTTCATCCCGGTCCACCTGGGAGGAGAGCATGAGGATGCCGGGGAGGCCGGTCACGTGATCCGCGTGCATGTGGGAGATGAAAATGCTCGTGATTTTCTTCCACCGCAGGTTCAGTCGCCGCAGGCCGATCTGCGTCCCTTCCCCGCAGTCGAAGAGAAACAGCTCCCCTTCCCTCCGCACGAGCACGGAGGTCAGCCCCCTGCCGGGCAGGGGCATCATGCCCCCGGTGCCAAGTACGAATGCCTCGAGATTCATCTGGCGCCGTATCCTATTCGGGAAGATCGACGACCCTGCGGCCGAGCTCGGGCATCTCCGCCGCGGCATCCGCCACTGTCTGGCGGTTGGCGATGATGGCCGTGAAGCCCCGTTCGAACCCTTCCTGAAGCGCCGCTGCCGCCTGACCCACCGCGCGCCTGTCCACCGCAAGGAGCCGGTCACGGCGGGCCTGCCGGGCAGCGTCGGTGACGCCGTGAAGCTTGCGCTGCAGGCTCACGAATCCCTTTTCTCCAGGGTCGATGGGCCGGTCTTCCCGACCGATCGTGCCGATGATCGCTTTCTCAACCTCCGTATCCGGAAGCTCACCATTCTCCATCAGCTCCAGGCCGTCCCGGAAGGCGTGGAGCGTGTGGGTGATGTGCGGATCCCTGTAGGAGCCGAACAGGAAAAGCCCGTCCGTGTTGCGCGGGTAGGAGAACGCCCCATAGGCGCCTCCCTCCATGCGCACTTTTTCCCACAGGTAGCCCGTCGAAAGCAGATGGCCGAGGACTGCGCCGGGACCGTTCATGGGGTGCTCGTAGTGGAAGCCGGGAACGGCACGGGCGATGTACCCGACGGACGCGCTTGCAAGAAACGATTCCGCGCGGAGGTTTTCCGACTGCCGTGCCTGACCCACCGGCTGCGGAGGCGTATTGGCCTGCTCCCCCGCAGGGGGCCGGGCCGCACAACCCGCTGCGATGGCATCGACCGCCCGGGCAATCTGCTCGAAAGAATCGCTCCCCGCGGTGGCGTTGGCGATCAGGCGGGGCCGGACAAGAAGTGCGCGCCGTATTTCCTCCAGCCGCGCCGCTATCCGGGGCAGCCGTTCGTCTATCCCTTCCACCAGCCCTTCCAGGAAAAGGAGCTGTGTGATGCCGCGCCATTCCTCTTCCCTCGCCACGGACGCGGAGAGCATACTGGCCGCCCGGAGCATTGCGAACTGATGACCTCCGGGAACCAGGGCGGCTTTCATGTCGTTGCGAAGCTCGACCAGGATGTCGCGAAGCCTCGCAAGGTCGCGGAAATCCGCTGCCTGGAGCAGCCGGGCCACCAGGTCCGCCGATTCGGGCAGATTCTGGCGCAGACAGCGGAACCGGAAAAACGCGTATTGGCCGAAGCCTTCCGGTTGTCCGACGATTCCTCCCGCATCCAGGGAAGCGGAAAACCCGCCGGTCAGGCGGAAGAGCTCCAGGGCAACCTGGTCATACCGGAGGCCGGGGAGACCGGTTCCGCATACGGTCTTGCCGAACAGCGGGAGCATGAGGGAAAGCTCTCCCGCCAGGGCGTCCGTGGGGAAAGCAAGGTCCACGTAGACGATCTCGTTGGTGAAGATGTCGTGCAGGGCCAGGGGAACACCCGCCGGGGTCCGTGTCTCGTGGATCGGGATCTTCTCCACCTCCCGGGGCAGGTCGGTTCGCCGAAGCGAGGGAATGAGCGCAAGAGATTGGGGCGAATCCGGGGCCAACTGGTACGTACGGAATAATCGCGCGTCGCTGCGCACCGCTTCCAACTGATCCGCGGACAGGCGCCGTATGGCGGCGTCCAGACGCGCCTTGTCCTCCTCCGCCTCCCGCGCCTCCTGGCCCCTGTCGGGACGGACAAGAAGGGTGAGTCGGTGCGGATTGGAGAAAAAGCCGCGGTCCAGGCACTCCTCCAGGTAGCGCGAGTTTCCGGCAAGCCGCGCCTTCAATTCCTTCATTGAAGCAGTGAACTCGAGGGAAGAAAACGGGTCCATGCCGTGAACCCACCCGCGAAGCGCACGGCCCATGAGGCGCAGGGCATAGGGGGACCCGCTGCCCCTGATCTCCCGATGCCTGAACTCCACCCGGTTGATCATCGACTGGACAAGCTTCCGCTCCAGCCCGTCTTTCGAGAGTGCGCGCAGGGTGTCCAGAACAAGCGATTCGATCTTTTTTTCCCTGTCCGGCTCAGATCCGCGCAAGCCCACCGCAAAAATCATCTCCTTCAGGTCCGTTTCCAGTCCGCTGACAGGGGACAAATCCTCTCCCAGCCCGGAATCGACGAGGGCCTTTCGGAGCGGAGAGCCCGCGCTCTCGATGAGAACCTCGGAGAGAACCTCATGCGTCACCAGCGCCACCGAGTCTGTCACGGCGGGCAGGAGCCAGCTCACCGTCACGCTCGTGCGGCCATCCAGGGGCGTATCCGGCTTGACCGGGTAGGTCTTCTCCAGCCTCCGCGGGCTGTCCCAGCGCTTCTGGAGCGGGATGTCGGCATCGATGCGTGATGCGGTGAAATCCGAAAGGAACTTTTCCTCCAGGAAAGCGAGGACGTCCTGGACGGGGATGTCGCCGTAGAGGAAAATCCTGCAGTTCGATGGATGATAATAGCGCGCGTGAAACTCGCGTGCTGATTCCAGCGTGAGGGAGGGGATGGAGCGAGGATCCCCGCCCGAATCAAATCGATAGGGGGTATCGGGGAAGAGCGAGCGGGTCGTCAATTCGGCGACGAGGGAATCAGGGCTCGAGTAGACTCCCTTCATTTCGTTATAGACGATCCCGGCATACTTCATCCCGTCGCTTCCCCCTCCCCTCCTCCAGGCGCCATGCCTCCTGCATGAACGTTTCTTTTCTCAGGAGGGGGTGAAAGACCGCATCCCCGTACACGGAGAGGACGTTGAAGAAGTCCGCGCGATTGCAGCTTGCCGCCGGGTAGACGGTCCTGTCGGGATACGTCAGGGCATTGAGGAAGGTATGCATGCTCCCTTTCATGAGCGCGGAGAACGGCTCCTTCAGTGGATACAACCGGGAGCCGCTCAGCACCGAGTGCTCGATGATGTGCGAGACGCCCGTGTCGTCACGCGGCGGGGTGGCAAAGCAGAACGCGAACAAGTTCTCGGTATCGGCCGTTTCGAGATGCACGACCTCGCAGCCGGTGCGGGTGTGCCGGAGATGCACGCCGCGCGCGCGATACTCGGGTATTTCGCGTCGGGAAAGCACATCGAAAGCGCCGATCCTGTCACGGGTTTTCATCGCGCTATGAATATACGGATCGTGCCTTCCCGTGTCTACGAGACCCGCGCTTCTCATTTTGCACCTTCTAGCGCTGATATGGGCATTTCTCATCAAATTCTGTCCCTATTCGATGGGGCAGAATGAGAAGCGCTCACTTGGAAACGCAAATGAGGATTGCCGCCACGAGAGAGGAATCTCGCAGGATTCTTCGTGCTATACTCGCACTCCATGGCAGGCTCCATTCGCAGCAGTCTTCAGGCGCACGCGCGTTTCATCCGGTCCATTCGCGGATACTTCGGCGATCACGGGTATGCCGAGGTCGATACCCCCAGCCTCTGCCCGTATCTCATCCCCGAGCCGGCGATCGAGGTATTCCGCACCGAATACCTTTCCTCGCGGGGCGCCGCGGTGCCCCTCTGGCTCGCCCCCTCCCCCGAATTGTGGATGAAACGGCTCCTTGCACGGGGCTCCGGCAGCATCTTCCAGATCAGCCACAGCTATCGCAACGGAGACCTGGGCGGGCCGGTGCACAATCCCGAGTTCAGGCTCCTGGAATGGTACACGGCCGGCTCGGGTACCTCGACTCCATCGGAGTGGCGGAAGATCTGTTCTCCCGCCTGCTTGCGGAGAATACGCCGGGACGGCGGCGCGAGCAGCTTGCGCCGCCGTTTCTCCGCATGTCGATGGAGGAGGCCTTCCGTCGATTTGCCGGTATCGAGCTTGCCGCGCATCAGGATGCGCAAAGCATGAAAGAAGCGGGACTCCGGCAGGGCGTGGTGATGCCGGCTGACCCGACCTGGGAGGAAGCGTTTCACATCGTTTTTCTTACCCTCGTGGAGCCCGGTCTGCCCAGGAACCGGCCCCTTGTTCTGACGGACTATCCCATGCGGGTGCCCACAACGGCCCGGCGCAAGCCGGGCACGCCCTGGGCGGAAAGGTGGGAGCTGTACGTCGACGGAGTCGAGATTGCCAACTGCTATACGGAGGAGACCGACCCCCGCGCCCTGAGGGCGTTCATCAAAGAGGAGTCGGAGAGGAAGAAGGCTTGCAGGGTTCCTCACCGCATCGACGAAGGGCTGGCCGATATCTTCCCCCCGGCTTTCCTCCCTGCTCGGGTGCGGCGCTTGGTGTGGACCGGCTGGAAATGGTGTTCAGCGGAGAAAGCTCTCTGCAGGGGGTGATCTTATTCCCATTTTCAGCTATACTGGAGGTGCAATCCAACACACGGTGAAAGGAATCACATGATCAGGGCCAGCGACGTTATGAAAGGCACGTTCATCCTCATCAACAATCAGCCTCATGTGTGCGTCGAGCGCGAGTACGTGAATCCGGGCAAAGGCTCGGCTTTTGTGCGTCTGAAATTGAAGAACATCAAGACAGGCAGCGTGCTGCGCCAGACGAACAAGGTTCAGGACACCCTTGAAGATGTTTCCGTGGAATTCAAGGAAGTACAGTTCCTCTACGCAGACAATGAAAACTATGCTTTCATGGATACAAAAACCTACGAGCAGTTCACCATCCCCATAGAGGGAGAGGAAGAGAAGCGGGACTTCCTGAAAGACGGGGAGAACTACCAGGTCGTGTTCTGGGAGCAGACCCCGATCGACATCAAGCTGCCCACCAAGATGGTCTTCACGGTCTCAGCCGCGGAGAAGGCGGAGCGCGGGGACACGGTGAGCGGCGCGACAAAAGTGGTCACCTGCGAGACGGGATTGAAGGTCAAGGTACCCCTCTTCATCAAGCAGGGCGACAAGATACTCGTCAACACGGAGACCATGGAATACCAGGAGAGGGTCAACTCCTAACAGGCAAAACGGAGCGATGATCCCACACACGCGGGGGCACCCGCCCGAACACGCCCTGCGGGCGCCCGGCGCGGCAGGCACGCTGATCGCCGTCTCCCCGATTCTTTTCCTGGTCGCGGCCGCCCACTTTTTCAATGACATTTACATGGGCTTTTTCACGCCCCTGTTTCCCATCGTCATGGAGAAGTTCGGTCTCACCCTGTCCATGGTCGGAGCAATTTCGATGGTGGCAGCCCTTGCGTCCGCGCTGAGCCAGCCCCTTTTTGGAATGCTCTTCGACAGGTTCGGCGTCACGGCATCCCTGTACCTGGCTCCCCTGCTGACGGCAATCCTCGTGAGCTTCGTCGGTGTCATTCCTTCCTACCCCCTTTTTCTCGCGGCTCTCTTTCTCGGCTGTCTGGGATCCGCTGCGTTCCACCCCAAGGGCGCCTCGGTCACGCCGACTCTGAGCGGAAGCCATCCCGAGATCGGAATGGCGATATTCAGCGCCGGCGGCAACCTCGGATTCGCGGCAGGTCCGGCCGTGATTGCCTTTTTCATTTCCGCGTGGGGTTTCCACTCGACCCCCGTACTGGCGGTCCCCGCGGCCCTGGTGGCCGGGGCCCTTTTTCTTCTGCTTCCCGCCCGTGAGCTCAAGGCACGCACTGCCCCGGCCGTGCGCGTCACGTGGAAAGGCCTGTTCGCCAATCGCGAGGATCGCGCCGTTCTCCTGAGGCTCGTGTTCATCAACTTCTGCCTCACTGTTGCTGTGCGAGGCCTGGGCACATTCCTGCCCGTCTACATGGCCAAGCTTTCCATGCCCCTGACTTCGATCGGTGTGTTGTTTACGGTGATGCTCGCGCTTGGCGCGGCGATTTCAGTATTCGTGAGCTCGCTCTCGCGAAGGACGGGCAAGCGGGTGCTGGTTCTGATATCCGTGGCGGCCGGAGCGCCCCTTGCCGTCGGCGGCTATCTTTTTTTTCCCGGCGCGGCAGGAAGCATTCTTATCGTCCTTGCGGGAACCGTCCTGACTTTCTCGAATCCGCTCCTGATCCTCATGGCCCAGAGACATTCCGGCGACTCCCCCGCCATGGCGTCTTCCCTCATCATGGGCTTTTCCTGGGGCCTGGCGGGCCTTGCCATGGTTCCCCTGGGCGGTATCGGCGAGCTCATCGGATTGCCGGGGATGATGGTGATCGTGGGCGCTTTCCCGCTGCTCGCAGTACTTTCCTGCCTGCGCCTTCCACGCGGGTGAGGCTGGCCGGCCGCGCCTCATTCCCAGAGATACTCTCCCGCCACGTGAAAGTCCGACGGCCCTTCGAGGACTCCGGATTCGCCGATGGCGTTGCAGGCGTTCATGTAAGCGCGCAGGCTCGCACCGATCACGTCCGTGCTCGTGTGCCGGCCGTGGAATCTGCGGCCCCTGAGCTCCACGGTCACAATGACCTCGGCCCTCGCCTCGGTGCCCGTGGCGAGCGTGGAGACCGAATAGAGGATCATGCGCGTGGTGAATCCCAGAGCCTTGTCCACGGCCCGAAAGAGCGCATCGATGGGTCCGTTTCCGTGGGAAGTCTGTGTGAGCGTCTTTCCCTCCCTGCGGATCACCACCACCCCCACGGGCGGAGAATGTGAGCTTGTGAGCACGTTGAAGGCATCCAGGACATAGGGTCCTGACGACTCGGCTTCGGGGAGAACAACGTCCTGCGCCCCACCGATGGTCTTTTCCCGAAGCAGGTCCCGCATGACCGGATCCAGCGATTTGCCCGAGAAGCCTCCTGCCGCGGGCACGAACGCGCACTGCCCGATGATCGGCTTGTTCGGGTGCGTCCGAATGCCCGTGAGGCTGTCGAAAAGCCGGGAGGTGCGCCCGATCTCCTCCAGGTGAATACCGTGGGAAACATCATAGCGTTCCCCCCAGGCTGAAAGAAGAAATGCCACCTCTTCGAGGGCCGCATTCCCCGCCCTCTCGCCGAAACCGCCGACGGTCACCTCGACATGCGAGGCGCCCGCCCTGATTGCGGCGAGGCTGTTCGCTGTGGCCAGGCCGAGGTCATTGTGGCAATGGACCCCGATCGAAGGCATGCCCGATTTTCCTCCCTGGAAAAGGTCCCGTACTTCCGTGACAAGCGCGGCCATATCCTCGGGCACGAGGATTCCATTTGTGTCAGCCAGGTTGATCACGTCGGCCCCTGCTTCCCGGGCCGTGCCGCAGGCCTCCCGCAGGAATTCCTTCCGCGCGTGGGGTGCCTCGCTGAGGGAGAATTGAACCCGTACTTTCGCCGTCCTTGCGGCCCGTGATGCTGCGCGAAATGCTCTTCAGCGCCTCCTCCTCCTTCTGCTTCAAAACCTGCGAAAGGAACTGGGGGGACACTGACATGAAGACGTGCAGATAGGGCTTCTCGGCCTTGCGGATGCATTCCAGGGCCTTGTCGACATCGCCTTCGATGGCCCGGGCAAGCGCGGCCACGAACGGCCCTTTCACCTCGGCGCAGATCCTTGAGACGCACGCCGCCTCCTCATCCGAGGCCGCGGGGAACCCGGTCTCGATGACATCCACGCCAAGGCGCGCGAGCTGATGCGCAAGCAGAAGCCGATCCACGGGGGAAAGCACCGCGAATGGGAGCTTGTTGCCGTCCCGCAGGGTCGTGTCGAACACTTCGATCCGTCTGGCCATGGTTCATGATAGCCGTTCTGGTTTGCGCGCGCAACGGTGACTATGGCTGTCAATGTCACGGAGTTCCGTGACCGCCCTGACAAGAGTCAGGGCATAGTGTATGCTCTGCGCCCCGAGCATGAGGCAACTCGTCATATTCCTGGCAGCTTTTCTCATCGGCATCCTGCCCTCAACCGGCATTACCGTGCTCGTGCAGGCGGAGGACGGGCTTTGGCCCGCATGGCAGCGGCTCATGGCAGTCCACCCTCTCCCCTCCCGCGTACGTGAGCAGCGCGCGGCTCCGGGCGAACGACCGTCACCGAATGTCGCAATCGACAGGATTATCCTGAAATTCGGCGCGGAGCCCGGATTCAAGGTCGTCGAAAACATCGTGCGCGCTCCTGTCACCCGGATCGGAGACCCCGAGAAAAGTGCAGGGCGGGACGCCGTGCAGGCGGGAGCCGTTCACATTGTTCCGCTGGAAAGCGTCAACCTCCCCGACGTCGCTCTTCCCGTGGATGGCCTCTTCCCGGACCAGCCCGGCTACCCGTTGAACGACGAAGTCGGCGTGGGCCTCCAGAGCAATGATCAAGACCTGCGCGCGTGGTTCGAATCCCTTCCCTCCGGCGCTCCCGCAGCCGACAGCGGCATCCTCTGGATCGGAGCCGTGGGAGACATCATGCCCGCACGCGGAGTGGACAAAGCTCTCCTGTCATCCGACGGCGTTCAACGCGTGTTCGGCGACACTCTGCCCGCGCTGCGGAGCTGCGCTCTGCTTCTGGCAAACCTCGAGGCGGCCGCCACCTCCGAAGGCGCGAAGACGAGAAAGACCTACACGTTCCGTTTTGCACCGGCAGCCCTCGGTGCGCTGAGAGAGGCCGGCTTCTCCTACCTCTCGGTCGCCAACAATCACACCTTCGACTTCGGCCCGCGTGGCTTCCTCGATACGCTGGCCAATCTCTCTCTATGGGGTCTCGGGACCTCGGGGGCGGGGGACAATGTGCGGGAGGCGTCGGTGCCGTTTGTCACCCATTTCGGCGCCCTCGAAATCCGCATTCTCTCTTTTGCCGCCTACCCCGTGGACAGAACCGGCTTTGACGGGCGGAAAGTCGCGCGCGCGGCTCCGGACAGGCCGGGCACACTCTGGCTGGACCAGGAAGGGCTTGACGCTGCTGCCCGCGCATTCTCCCCCGGCAGCTTCAACATCGCGCTCGTGCATGGCGGTGAGGAATGGAGCACGCTCCCGACTACCGACCAGAGGAGGCTCTACACGGAGCTGGCTCGCGCGGGCGCCGATCTGGTCGTGGGCTCGCATCCACACGTCCTCCAGGGCTTGCAGGTGTTCCAGGGCAGCCTGATTTCCTATTCACTGGGAAACTTCCTCTTTCCGGGCATGGATGGCACGGACGGCGGCGAGGATTCGGTGATCCTGAAGCTCGGGCTGTATCAAGGGAGAATAAGGTACGTGGTCCCCCAGCCGGTGCGTCTTCAGGGAACATCAGTCCGCCTGGCGCAGGAAGACACGACGCGCCTGAAGCTCTTAAGCCTTACTCGTGAGCTCGCTGCGCGCTAGTCGATAGTTTCATCCAGCTTCTGGACCCATGGGCTGCGCGGATAGGCTTTGCGAAGACTTTCCTCGATCTTGGATGCCCTGCCCATGTCTCCTCGAGCACGGGCAACTCTTCCCGCGTTGTAAAGCGCTTCGGCTGCAATGTCCGGGAAATCCGGAAACCGGGAAGAGACCGCCGCGTACGCATCGACCGCCTCGGCGGTCCGTCCGGTAGATTCCAGGGCACGCGCATGCTCGCCCGCCGCACGCGCTCCAATCTCGTCGGTACGCGCGCTTTCCAGGGAAGTGAAGACATCCGCGGCCCTTCTCCAGTCACCGACCGCGGCGAAGTACCGGCCCTGGAGAAGGATCACTTCTCCCGCAAGCGGCTCAGGAGGCGCGATGTGTCTCACTTCCTCGATGATGGTCCGCGCCCCTTCCGCGTCGGATGAGAGAAGCATCTGGGCGTATTCGAGCCGGATCCCGGCCGCTGCTTCGACCGCAAGGCCCCGGCTCCCCGCGGCCCTGGCCGAGAAGGTGCGTGCCAGCTCGAGGTCCCCTGTTTCGCGAAGCGTCGAGCGCAGGGCGTCCGTGGCCGTTGTCAGCAGGCCGGCCCGGGCGCCCTCCGCGAGGCAGTCCCAGAAACCGTCGAGCGCCGCGCGGGGATCGCCTGCCTCCCAGACCGCGTGCGCCTTCCAATAGAGCGCCTGCAACACAAGGCCGCTCTCGGGAAAATCGCGGGCAACCCTCTGGAAACCCGATTCGGCCTCTGCATAGCGGCCGTCCGCAAGGGCCTGCTCGGCAAGCTTGTAAAAGGCCTGAGCTGCCAGCCTTCCTGTTGGAAACTCGGCGGCCAGGCGTTCCAGCACTGCCGCGCGCTCCTGTGTCTTGCCCAGCCTGCCCAGAGCCCTTGCTTCCTCGTAAAGCGCCTGCGCCCGCGTCTCGTCACTACCGGCGGACCGGGGGACCGCGAGCACTTCGTCGAAAAGACGCATAGCGGCAATATCGTCCGCCCGCATGGTCTCGCAAATGCCGGCGCGAAGCAGCGACTCGACGCACCGCGCATCCGCGGGGTACTCCCTCGCAAGGACGAGAAAAGCGTCCCGGGCCTCGACAAGGCGCCCCAGACGCAGATTCGCCCATCCGAGCCAATACGCGGCATCAGCCCCCTCCGCAATCGCCTGCGCCCTGTCGACGGCGGAATCAGTCTCGAGCAGCTTCCCCGCTTCGCCCAGGCGCAGGACAGCCTCGTCCAGCCTGCCCAGACGGTAGAGGGTCCTGCCGATCAGCACGACGATGACGCCCTCGGAAATGCCCTTCGGCTTCCGGGAGCGGAGTTCCTCGAAGCGCGCGAGCGCCCTGTCGAAGCTTCCCATGTTGAACAGGCAGATCCCCATGGAAAAGAGGCTGCGCTCGGCAAGCGCTCCGGCCGCCGGGCTTTGCGCCGCGGTACTCCGCGGATTTTGCGCCGCGGATTGGAAATAGGGCAGCGCGCGGGGATATTCGGCGCGCCTCGTGTAGGCATAGCCGATTGCGTAGGAGCTCTCCGCGTTCCATGGCGAGCGTGGGTAGCGGGTCACGACGGCCTGGAAATCATCCAGCGCCGCTGAGAGGCGATCGAGCGCGAGCAGGGCCTCGCCCCTTTTGTAGATGTATTCAGGCAGTGCGTCTGATCCTGGGTAGCCTTTCACAAGCGCGTCCCACCGGACGAGCGCGCCCGCTGCATCACCGGTTTTCACCAGAAGCGACGCCAGCAGCGTGGTGGCCTCCTCCGTCTCGCGGCTGCCGGGGAATCGTTTCAGGAATGCGCTCAAGGCCGGGACCGCCTCCCGGTCGTTGCCCGCGCCCGCAAGGAGCATGGCGCGCCGGAAGCCTGCCTTTTCAGCAATATCAGCCGCGGGGCCGGCAGCGGCTCCGGCGAACGACCCCTGCGCGTCGCTTATCCTTCCCAGCGCGAGAAGGGTGAGTCCCTTTGAATACAAGGCCGACTGTCTGCCTGCATCCTCCTTCAGCCTGGCAATGGCGCCGTCATATTCGACAAGAGCGCGGGCGTAGTCTTTCTGCATGAAGTGGATGTCCCCTGCCATGCAGAGCGCGTTGCCGCGATAGGCGCCATCGGGGAACTGTTTCTGCAGCGCGTCGAGCTGAAGAAGAGCCTGAGAGACATTCTTCATGCGCCAGGCGATGTCCGCCAGGCGGAAGGTGGAGGCCTCCCTGTACGGCGAATCAGGGTAGAGGGAGAGCAGGGTGCGAAAGCGCTTCTCCGCTTCCGCGCTGTTGTCCAGGACGAGCTCACACTCGGCCAGGAAAAACAGAGAATCCCCAACAAACGGGGTCAGGGGGTATTCGAGAACTATCTTTCCATACAGATCCCGCGCAGCGGCGTAATCTGCGGTCCGATACGCAGCGCCGGCGAGCCGAAAAATCCCCTCAGGGGGCAGCCGGCCCTGGGCCGGTTCGGCAAAGCAGGGAGCGGTGAACAGGAGCAGGGCCGCGACGATGCCCCACTGACGCGCCGCGCAGAATCCGCGGAGTACGGGAGTGCGCGAGTACGCGCTCGGCCCGAAGGCCGTACCCGTTCGGGGAATACCCCGTACCGCGGCGCCCTGCCGCGTACCCCCGCACCATCGCCGGAAGCGAAGGGGAGGAGGCGCGGCAGGGCCCGAACTCATGTGATGACTTTCTCCGCTTCTTTCTCTCCGGTGAGGAGCCCCGCCGGCTGCGCCGGCCCCTTGAGCTCCTTCTTCAGGGCCTGCTTGCGGAATGTGATCTTGTCTCCCTTGATATCCACGTCGATGGCGTCTCCGGCCGTGAAAGCACCTTTCAGGATCTCCATGGACAAGGGATCTTCCACTTCCTTCTGCAAGAGCCTTCGAAGGGGCCGTGCTCCGAACTTCTCGTCGAAACCCTTGTCGATCAGGAACTCGCGCGCCTTCTTTCTCACGGCAATGGTGATCTTCTGCTCGACGAGCCGGTTGGAGATTTCCTGCACCATCAGGTCGAAAATCTGCGCGAGATGGGTCTTGTCGAGGTTGTGGAACACCACGATCTCGTCGATGCGGTTGATGAACTCGGGGTTGAACGCGCGCTTCACTTCGCCCATCACGAAGTTGCGGATGTCCTTGAAGTTCATGCCCGCGCCCTCTTCGGACTGGAATCCGAGGGAGGAGTCCTTGTTGATTTCCCGGGCGCCGAGGTTGGAGGTCATGATGAGCACCGAGTTGCGGAAGGAGACGGCATGGCCGAGGTTGTCGGACAGCTGCCCTTCCTCCAGTACTTGCAAAAGGATATTGAAGACATCCGGGTGCGCCTTCTCGATTTCATCCAGGAGGATGACGCTGAACGGCCTGCGCCGCACTTTCTCCGTAAGGAGACCGCCCTCTTCATACCCGACGTACCCGGGGGAGCTCCGACGAGCCGGGACACATTGTGCTTTTCCATGAAGTCCGACATATCGATGCGGACCAGCGCGTCCGCATCCCCGAAGAGGAACTCCGCAAGCGTTTTTGCCACGAGAGTTTTTCCCACGCCCGTGGGGCCCAGGAAAACGAAAGATCCCAGCGGACGGCGCGCCGAGGAGAGCCCCGTGCGCGAGCGGCGGATCGCGGACGCGATGACGGAGATGGCCTCTTCCTGGCCGATGACTTTCTTGTGCAGCTCCTCTTCGATGTGGAGAAGCTTCTGCGATTCGCTCTGGATGATGCGCGCCAGGGGGATTCCCGTCATGTCGGAGATGACCTGCTGGATGTCCTCCACGTCCACCACGTTCTCTTCCACCGTGATCGTGCTCTCCCAGGTCTTCTTTATCTCGTCCACCTTGCCCTTGAGCTGGCGGACCATGTCGCGCACTGCCGCCGCCTTTTCGTAGTTCTGCGTGTTCACGAGGCTCGTCTTTTCCAGATTGAGCCTTTCGATCTCCTTTTCCAGATCGGCGAGCTCACGGGGCCGGATCGAGTTCCTGATCCTGCGACGAGAACCTGATTCGTCGATGAGGTCGATCGCCTTGTCCGGCAGGTAGCGCTCCGTGATGTAGCGCCGGGACAGTGTGGAGGCCGCTTCAATGGCGGCCGGGGTGTAGACCACCCGGTGGTGCTCTTCGTAGTTCTTCTTGATGCCCTTGAGGATCTCCACGGTCTCCTCGACAGTGGGCTCGCTCACGTAGATGGGCTGGAACCTCCGCTCGAGGGCCGCGTCCTTTTCGATGTGCTTCTTGTACTCGTTCAGCGTCGTGGCTCCGATGCACTGCAGCTCGCCGCGGGAGAGGGAGGGCTTCAGCATGTTGGAAGCGTCGATCGCGCCTTCCGCACCCCCCGCACCGATGATCGTGTGCAGCTCATCGATGAACAACACCACGTTGCCCGCCGAAAGGATTTCCTTCATGACCCTCTTCAGCCGCTCCTCGAACTCGCCCCTGTACTTCGTGCCCGCGACGAGCGAGGCCAGATCCAGGGTGAGCACGCGCTTGCCCACGAGCACTTCCGGGACGGTCCCGTCCACGATCTTCTGCGCCAGGCCTTCCACGATTGCCGTCTTGCCCACGCCCGGTTCGCCGATGAGGACGGGATTGTTCTTCGTCCTGCGCGCCAGTATCTGGATGACCCTCTGGATTTCCTTCTGGCGGCCGATGACCGGGTCCAGCTTGTTTTCCCGCGCGAATGCGGTGAGATCCCTGCCGAACTCGTCAAGAGTGGGCGTCGGTTTCTTGGTGGGCGACTGCGGCTTCTTCTTTGCCGTCTGCGCCGGGGAACCCTTGTAGTCACCGGTCCCGCTGATCTGCAGGATGGCCTCTCTCAGGCCGTTGGGCGTGATGTTGTAGCGCGCGAGGTAGCGCGCCACGATGCTCCCCTGTTCCTTGATCGCGGCGAGGAGCAGGTGCTCCGTGCCGATGTACTCGTGGCCCATGCTACGGGCTTCTTCGGCGGAGTCTTCCAGTATCTTCTGCCCGCGTTTTGACGGAGGCACGTCGCCGAGGATGAGACCGCCCTTGCCCTTCGGAAGGCTTTTCTCGATTTCCGCCTGCATCTCCGAGCCGGTCACCTTGATCCGCTGCAAAGCCTTGACCGCGACTCCTTCACCGTCTTTCAGCAGCGCAAGGATGATGTGCTCGGGCAGGAGCTGATCGGAGTGGAAGCGCTTTGCCTCCTCCTGAGCCAGGATGGTGAGTACCTTCTGTGCCCTCTGCGTAAGACCCTTGAACATGGCGTCAGCCTCCCCTCGCCTGCGTGAGCGCGTCGCGGATGATCTTGGCGCGCGTATAATCGATGAGCTTGCTGTCCACCGCGTCCGCCTGTGACTGGAGGACCCGCTGGATGTGCGATTTCTGGGACAGGAACAGGAGCGCCGTAATGGTGGGCGCATCCACCGTCCCGATGAGCCCGAGGGCCACCCCCAGGCGGAGCGCGGAGAGGGCCTCGATGGCTTCACGGTGGGAGACATAGCGGCACCAGGTGAGCAGTCCCCAGGCGCGGAAGACCCTGTCTTCTATGTCCACCCTCCTCTTCTCCATCAGCTCCTCCCTTGTGCGGTTTTCATACCCCGCAAGCTGCACGGCAATCCTGCCCAGATTGCCGATGATTTCCTTCTCCGCCAGGCCGATTGTGATCTCGTTGGCGATGATGTACATGTCGCCGAGGGATTCCATGCTTTCACTGAAGAATCCCCTGATCGAGAGACCGAGCTGCGCGGAAGCCTTGACCGCCCTTTTCATCAGCCCGCTCATGGCCAGAGCAGGCAGGTGCAGCATCATCGATGCCTTCAGTCCCGTGCCGAGGTTCGTGATCGCCGTATTCAGGTACCCCCACTCGGGTGACGCGGCATAGGGGAGCATCTCCTCCAACTGGGAATCCAGCGCATCCAGCCGCGCCAGCAGAGGGTCCAGGCACGCGCCGCTCCGCATACCGACCAGACGCAGGTGATCCTCGTCCCCGATGATCGCGGTGACGGACTCATCACCGCTCAGAACCATGGCCCGTTGCTTTTCTATTGAATAGCCCTGGGAAACGAGGTTTCTCTCGAAGAGAATCCTTCTTTCCAGCGCAGGAGATATCTTCCATATAGATAATCGTAAAATCTTCCGCGTTCGGCAACCGCCGGAAGGCGGACACGATTCGCTCGCGGCATTCCTTCTCCTGGTCGGCAGGGCTTCGCCCCGGATAGGAGTAGGTGGAGAGATTGCGCGCCAGGCGGACGCGGCTGGAAATGACCACGGACCCCGTGGATTCCACAGCCGCTCCGGCCGCCTCCACGGTCGGATTGCGCATCCATCCCTTCATGTCCGCCAGGCCGGTGAAATCAAACATCGGATTCCATTTCCCGCAGCTTGTCGCGAAGCCGCGCCGCCAGCTCGTAGTCCTCCTGCTCGACCGCCTCTCTCAGTTCCTCACGAAGCCCGTCGCCCGCCGCGGCGGCCGCGTGTTCCACGACAAGGGTTCGCGGGAGCTTCCCCGTGTGACGGGGTCTGGCCGCCATCTGGGAAACAATGGCCCGCACGTCTTTCTCGAAAGCCTGGAAGCACTCCGGACAACCCAGCTTGCCCTGCTTGCGGAACTCCGAAACTTTCAGCCCGCACTTCGGGCACACATCCTTCACCTCCGCCGCGCCCGTGACATCCTTCCCCTCGAGCAGGCCGGAGAGCAGGTTCGCGATCGGAAGCTCAGAATCCTCTTCCCTGATCAGACCCTTTTCCTGGGCGCACTCCTCGCAGATATGGAGCTCGTGCACCAGGTCCTTCTGTATCTGTCTGATATGAATGACTGCGTCCTTCAGTCCGCAAATTTCACATTTCATGGCCACATCCAATTATACATAAAATGCGTCTTGAATACTACGGGAGGCGGCGCGCGGGCTCTGCCCGGCGGGCCCCTGGTTACAACTTTCTCAGTATTTCAAGCGGCTGTGTCCGCGCGGCGCGGGATGAGGGCAGGTACGAGGCGAGCGCGGAAAGGAGAAGCGCGGCAACGGCTGCGGCAATCACTTCAAGAGGCTGGATTCTTATCGGGATCGACTTCAGATAGTAGGCGCTGTTGAAAAGGGTGAATCCGCCGATCGCGGGTGCAGAGGGATCGAAGGAGGAGCGCACGAGGGAAGCGAGGGCCAGGACATGATTGACGGTCCATTCCAGACCGGCGATCACCTCGTTGATGTTCACGGCCACGAGCAGCCCGATGGCGACGCCCAGGGCCGTGCCCAGCAGACCCGTGGTGAAACCGGCAAGCAGGAACGAGAGGGAGAGCGCGCGCGGCGCGACGCCCACGCTCTTGAGGATTCCCAGGTCGTGCCGTCTTTCGAATATGATCATGATCACCGAGGAGGACACGTTGACCGAGGCGACGGCCACGACAAGCGCCATGATGAAAAGCAGAAGCGCCTTCGTGGTACGAAAGCTGGCCAGGCGCACGTATTCGATCTCGTTCCAGGTGGCCACGCGAAGGTCTTCCCCCGCCACTGCCGTGATGGCGCGGGCAACCGGCGCAAGGTCGGCGAACGGATCCCTCACTTTCACGCCGATCAGCGTTCTTGCGGCCCGCGGAGAAAGTATGCGTGACGCGATGCCCAGGGGGGCGTACGCCAGGGTCTTGTCGAGGTCCTGGTATCCCGTTTCGTAGATGCCGGCCGCGCGAAGCTGCGTAAGGCGCGGCAGACCGGTCATTCCCTCTCCGTAAGTCGTCAGAATGTTCACCACGTCACCGGGCGCAATCCCGAGGCTGGCGGCCAGGGCGGAGCTCACCAGGAGGGAGTCCGGGCGCGCGAGGTCGGCGCTTCCGGCCTTGATCGTCACGAACGAGCGGAAGCCGGCGTCGCGCGAGAAGACATCCGGGGGGACGCATCGGATGCTCACTCCGGCAGCGCCGTGGGCCGAGATGAGCATGGCGGTTCCCTGCCGCTCGGGAATGGCCGCCACCACATCGGATACGCCCCCCACCGCGGCGGCAATCTCCGAGAGCCGCGTCTCCGTGGTGTTCGACGGCAGGGCGATCTGCAGGTGATAGGTGCCGACTTCCAGCAGGCGCGCGGTGATCCCGTTGATCATGCCCGTCGATACCTCCATGACCACGACCAGGGGGACGAGGCTGAGAGCGATTCCGAGGACCGCGCCTTTGAGGTACCGGGCCGTTCCCCCTCTGCCCCTGAGGACGCGCCTGCCGAGAAAAAAGACGAATCGAAGGCTCATACCCGGCTCAGCGCGCCCGCGGCGAGCAGGAACCGGCTGTCCGCGCGCGACGCAAGGGCGGAGTCGTGGGTGACCAGGATCATGGTCCTGCCATGCCGACGCACCAGGGCAAAGAGCATGTCCTCGACGGTGCGCGCGTTGCGCTCGTCGAGGTTCCCCGTCGGCTCGTCCGCGAGGAGCAGCCGGGGCTCGTTGATGAGGGCGCGCGCCACCGCAACTCTCTGCCGCTCGCCGCCGGAAAGCTCCAGGGGCCAGGCGTCCATCCTCTGGTCGAGCCCCACTTCGGAAAGGAGCTGCCGCCCGCGCTCCCGCAGCGCGCGCGAGGATTCGCTGCCCAGCATGCCGGGGATGATGACGTTCTCCAGGGCGGTAAAATCCTTCAACAGGAAGTGGAATTGGAACACAAAGCCGACTTCGCGGTTCCTGTACCTGCTGAGGTCCGATTCGGCAAGCTCGGTGATGTCCCTCCCTCCCACAAAAACATTTCCCGCCGTCGGCCGGTCCAGGCCCCCGATGAGCCCCAGCAGCGTGCTCTTCCCGCAGCCACTCTCCCCGCTGATGGCCGCCGTGCTGCCTTCCGGCACCGCCAGGCTCACGTCCCTGAGCACCTCGAGGGTCTCGCCGCCGGTGACAAAGCGCCGGACAAGGGAGGACACGGACACCAGGGCAGCGGAGGCGTCCTTGATCGGGCCGGCTGAATCACTCATAGCGCAGCACCTCCGAGGGACGGAATCGGGAAATGGCGCGCGTGGCGGCCCATGCGGCGCCGGTGCATGCCATCACGGCGAAGAATGAAACGAGGAATGCCTCTCGAAGAAACACGTGGGACGGCACCTGCGTCAGGTAGAAATACGTGGGCGAGAATATCGCAAAGGTGCCTGACGCCTCTCCCGATGCGAAGGGAGAGAGCAGGAGGGATTCCAGGCGCAGGACCCAGTTGACCACTCCTTCCACCGCGGAGAATACCCCGCTCACGTTCACGGCGAGGGCCAGCCCCGCGACGAGCCCCGCAGCGCCCCCGGCCAGGCCGATGAAGAGCCCTTCCAGGATGAATATTGCCTGCACGCGGCGGGGCGGGATGCCGACCGCCTTGAGAACGGCAATTTCCTCCATCCGCTCGAACACACTGCGGCGCAGTGAATGGTACACATTGAAGCCCACGACGATGAAGATGATCCCGATCAGGACCATCATCATGAGCTTTTCCATGAAAAGCGCGTCGAAGAAAGACCGGTTGTAGGTGCGCCAGCTTTCCGCCCTGTAGCCCGTCCCGGTGAGAATGGCGGACACCGCGCGCAGCGGCCTGGCGTCATCGAATCGATTGGCGATCTTGATTCCCCACGTCCGGGGCAGGTGCGTGCCCGCTCCATAGAGCGCGTCGGCGGCCTCCAGGGACATGAACATAAGCCCCGTATCGAAATCATAGTAGCCGGTCTGGAATACGCCCGACACGCGAAACTCGTCGCGGCGCGGGGAGGGACGGCCTCCCGCGCCGGCCGCGTAGGAGGTAAGAGAGAGCGTGTCGCCGACGCGCGCACCCATTGCGGCGGCAAGCTCGGACCCGATTACCAGGGAGCGCGGGTCGGTCAATGAAAATGATCCCTGGCGCAGAGCGAGCATCCGCGCCTGCACCGGGTCGAGAGAAAAGAGTCCCGGGGGAACGGCGCGGACCGAGCATGCGCGCGGCCGCTGGAATACCCCTTCGACGAGCGCCTGCCTCTCGATGAATGGGACCACCGCGGTGACGCCGGTGACCGACCGGATGCGCGCAATGAGCCCGTCATCCAGCCCATGAATATCCGCGGAGTAACGCGGCGCGGGACCGCCCGTCTCGGCGCCGGCAAGGTCCGCGCGCACCTGGAGGTGATACGAGCTGATTTCCACGATGTTGTCGATGAATCCGAGCTGGAATCCGTTCATCACGGCGAGCACCACGGTGAGCGTCATCACGCCGATTGCGATTCCGGCAACCGAGAGGAAGGAGGAGGCGTTGCCGGTATCGCGGCGCTTCGTGCGAAAGTATCGGGCCGCGACAAGTACCGCGAGCGGGGTCTTCAATCGACTTTCCTTTCCCGCAGAACCTTGCCCCCGGCATAAACCTCTTCCTTCAGCCGTATGTCACCGTCGAAGTACACTTTCAGGTAGAGCTCCTCGTCCTTGTAGATTTCATCCGTGCGGAGCTTCCCTTCTCCGTACACCGTGACCTTCTGAAGGCTCCCGCGCAGAAAGTATTCCTCTCTGCTTGCTTTCCCCTTGTCGTCGAGGGAATACCTCCACAATTCCATCCCGCGCGAGCTTCTGCGGCTCCGGGCGGTCACTCCACCCTGGTCGTTGCGGGTGTAGGTGCTTTCCTCCACGACAGCGCCGCTGACGGTCGAGGCCTCGGATGCGAGCCTGCCCGCCGCATCGTAAAGCCGCTCGATGGTCTTTCCCTCAAGCGGCAGCCTTTCCGTGGATTTGAGCAGAGCGTCAGTTTCGAGCCGGTAGGAGAAATCCTCCCGGGACAGCGTCTGATCGCCCTTCCTCTTCTCGCGGCTCGTCAGCCTGCCCCGGGCATCGTAGCGGGAAATGAAGAGCGTGTCCTTCGAGCTCGTCCGCTCTTCCGATAGACCGGCAGGCCCGAAAACGTACGAGGAAGTCCGCACCTCCTCCCCGGTCCCCGTGCGTCTCACTTCCCTCAGCGTGCCGTTCATGCCGTACACATATTGCTCCGCGTAGCTCAGGCTGCCGTCCGCGGCCTGGACCCGCACCTTCGTGAGACGACCCCCGGCGTAGGTCAGGACGGTTTTCTGAAGCAGTGTGCCGTCCTCATACTGATCCTCCTGGAGCAGCGCGCCGGCTCCGTCATAAAGCCTTCTGGCGGACAGAACGCCCGCGGCAATCTCGCGCTCCACCTTCCTCGTCCCGCTTTCAGTCCAGGATACCTCCCACCGACGCGCTTCCTTCCCGCGGTCGTACAGGCGGCGCACCTCGTCCTTGCCCGTCGTTCTGACCTCCAGGATCCACCGCGATTCGTCGCGCCGGTAGGGCTCGACGGGCTGCAGCGGCATCCCGAACTCGTTGGACTTGTAGAGAAGCGCATCGCAGAAACTTGGGAAAACGCTTGCGAGGAGGAGCAACGCCGGGAGGAACCGCTTCATGACGCTCCAAACAGGGAATCCAGATAGCGGTCCGGATCGAATACTTCCAGATCGTCGAGCTTCTCTCCCAGCCCGATGAAAGAGATCGGGATGCCCAGGTCCCGGCAGACGGGTACCACCATGCCGCCTTTCGCCGTCGAGTCGAACTTCGAAAAAACTATCGAGTCGATGCCCACCGCTTTGTGGAAGACCTCCGCCTGCGCCAGCGAGTTCTGCCCCGTGGTGGCGTCCAGTACGAGAATCTTCTGATAGGAACCGACCCTGATCCGGGCGCTCACGATCTTGTCGATCTTCGCCAGCTCCTTCACGAGCGCTTCCTTGTTGTGGAGCCGCCCCGCCGTGTCGGCGATGAGCAGCTCATCTCCCCGTGCGGTGGCGCTGGCAATTCCATCGAATATCACCGCTCCCGGGTCCGCACCGTGGTCCTGCGCGACAACCGGGAGGTCCAATTTCTTCCCCAGGAGCCTCAACTGCTCGATTGCGGCAGCGCGAAATGTATCCCCTGCGGCGAGAAGAATCCGCGGGACGCCGCGGTGGACACGGAAATGCTGCGCGAGCTTGGCGATAGTTGTCGTTTTGCCCACTCCGTTGACCCCTAGAACGAGAAAGACATTGAGCGCACCCGGCGTCAGCGGCAGCTCATGCGCCCTGAGGAATGACTTCAGGTGGGACTTGAAGGCGGCAAGGAGGTCCTCCCGGGTCCGCAGCCTTTCTTCTTTCACGATCTTCCGAAGAACCTCACCGGCCTCCGACGCAATGCGGACGCCCATATCCGCCTCGATCATCGCGTCTTCGAGCTCGTGAAAGAACTCTTCATTGAACTCGCGGGCCTGAAACAGCTCGCGCAGCCTCTTGCCGATTCCCTTCCAGGGCATCAAAGGTCCTCCCTAACCGGCGGTCCCATTGGCGACATCGACATAGTGAACGATGCGAAAGACCATCCAGGTGAACAGGGCGGCGCTGACCGCCATGCCCGCATAGTAACCGCCCAGGTAAATCTGGTAGTTGAGGTGTGCGCTCGCCGCCTGCGAGACGTTGCCCTGGTACAGGAACTCATTCTCGTGCACGACGGAATCGATTGCGAGCGCGTACGAGAACAGGGGAACCACAATCGAAACGGCGAACCATCCGAACGACACGTAGAAGTCGTTTCGAGCCTGTTTTTGCAGTACATCCCGAGACCCGACATCCTTCTGGAGCGAGAATGAGAGCTGTTCCATCGAGTCCTGGCCGATCGAAAATGGGAGGTCATAGTAACCGGTCAGGGAAAGGACTCCCCTGCTGCGGGACGGCGGTCTTTCAACCGAAATGGGGGTCTTGCCCTTCAAGACCGAGTCCACGTAAAGGTCCGCACCAGTCGGGTCGGATGTCACGGACACCGATCCGGAGATCTCCTTTTCCAGCTTCGCATCCAGCGGGAATTGCTCCCCGGGCTCGAGAGTCACCGTGCGGGTTTCATCATGGTAGCCCCGCGCGGAAATCCTGATTGCCCTTGTCCCGGGTGAAAGATACAGGGCAGGGGCAACACCGGAAGCGACCAGAATATCATCGACATACAACGAGGCGCCCGGAGGATCGGGATTGAATGCGAGCTGGGTCCATTCGCGGCCCAGTATGATTCCCGCAAGATCCTTCCCGACGGAGGGCATGAAAGCGTAGATCTTCTCCCTCTCGACCGCCTCCCGTGAGGAAAGCACGATCTTCCCCCTCGTTGCATCGAATGCCCAGACTTCCAGCAGGAGGTATCCCTGGACCTCCCTGAGTGTGCCTCCCACGAGAAGGTCGAGCCCCTTGCTGGCGCAATACGCGGCCGCGCTCACACCCGGCAGGTCCAGGAGCTTCCCGACGCCGCTCCCCTCCTTGAATGTGACCGGCTTTTCCGCCGCAACGTCCACCTTTGTCACGTCAAGAATCTGCAGGAATTCCCTGCGCGCAACAACGGCGGCAAGCCTGTCATCCACCCCCTGCAGGGTCGAGGGGCTCGGCGGGACGGCACCGAAGACAAGCGCATCCCGCTCCTTGCGGATTTTCGTGATGGTCTGCTCCGCCGCAGCCGCCTCCCGGGAGATGATGGCGCTGCGCGCCATGTCCCTCTCCTCGGAGGTGAACGCGTGCGCATCCAATCCACTCACCTCGTTCTTGAGCAGAAGCGGCAGGCTGTACGCCAGATACGCGTTTTCTTTTGAAAGGTTCTCTGCGCCGAACACGCTGAAGCCCACCGTCCACTGCTTGGCAGTATCCACGGGAATGCTCAGGTCGGGTGTTGCCGGATTCGGGGCAGCGGCGGTTCCCGCGGCAGCGGTGGGTCCCGCGGCCGTTGTGGTTCCCGTGGCCGTTGTGGTTCCCGCGGCCGCCGCGGAGCTCGGGGCAGCGGCGGCTCCCGTTGGGGTGCTGGAGGAGCCGGCGCCTGTCGTACCTGTCTGGCCGGGCAATAATTCCGCCGGGGTCCCGGTGGAGCTCTGCGCGAATACAAGCGGGAGGGGAAGGCACAGAAGGAGCAGGAGCGGCGCCGCGGTTCTCATCAGGAAATGTCGAGGGCCTTCTTGAGGGCCGAGACCACCCGTTGCGGCTGAAACGGCTTGATGATGAATTCCATGGCCCCCAGCTGAATCGCCTGAACGATAAGCCGCTGCTGACCGAGGGCGGAACACATTATGATGCGCGCGGCGGGATCGAGCTCCCTGATCTTTTTCAGCGCAGTCAATCCGTCCATGCCCGGCATGGTGATGTCCATGAGCACCGCGTCGGGACGCCTATCCTGGTAGAGGGCGATTGCCTGGGCGCCGTCGGATGCTTCACCCACAACGCGAAAACCCGACTTTTCCAGGATGTCACGGAGGACGATCCTGATGAAGGCCAGGTCATCAACTATCAGAACGTTGACCGCCATCTTTCTTTCCCGCGGCCGACGTCCGCGACGCGGCCGCTTTCGCGTCGCCGCGCGCGGCCAGCCATTGCTGTTTCAGGTACTCCTCGATGAAGACGTCGATATCGCCGTCCATCACGGACTGGATGTTTCCGACCTCGTGCTTGGTCCTGTGGTCCTTCACCAGCGTGTAGGGCTGGAAAGTGTAGGACCGTATCTGATTGCCCCAGGAGATGTCCTTCTTTTCCATCTCGAGCTTTTCCCTGTCCTTGTCCCGCTCATTCTTGTAGAACTCGAAGAGGCGGGAGCGCAGCACTTTCATGGCAAACGCCTTGTTCTTGTACTGGCTTCTCTCGTTCTGGCATTGCACGACGATGCCCGTGGGCAGATGGGTGATCCGCACGGCGGAATCGGTCTTATTGACGTGCTGGCCGCCCGCGCCGCCCGCGCGATACGTGTCGATGCGCAGGTCCTCAGGCCTGATGTCCAGCTCGATTGCGTCGTCAAGAACGGGGAAGCAGAATACGGAAGCGAAGGATGTGTGCCGCCGGGAGTTCGAGTCGAACGGTGAAATGCGCACGAGCCGATGGATTCCCGTCTCCGCTTTCAGGTAGCCGTACGCGTACGGGCCGTTCACCTGCATCGTCACGCTCTTGATCCCGCCCTCTGCCTCGAGAATGTCGAGGATGTCCACCGTGTAGCCGTGCCGCTCCGCCCAGCGCGTGTACAGCCTGTAGAGCATGCTGACCCAGTCGCAGGCCTCCGTGCCGCCCGCGCCGGAGTGGATCGTGAGGAACGCCGACGAGGCGTCATTCTCACCGCCGAGCAGCTCGAGGACCTTCAACTGGCCGTATTGCCTGTCCAGTGATTCCCAGTTGCCTCGAAGCTCCGCTTCAAGTGATTCGTCTTTTTCCTCGACGGCCAGGCGCCAGATCTCCATGAGGTCGTCAATATCCGCGCGCAGCTTCACCCATGGATCATAACGTCGCTTGAGCGCCTTCAGACGCGTGAGTGCGCCTCCCGCTTTTTCCTTGTCCTGCCAGAAATCAGGCTGCGCGGTCTGCGCCTCTATGTCCCCGATTTCCTTTTTCAGTGATTCCGGGTCAAAGCCCCCTCCAGGTTTCTTCGATCTGGGCACCGAGTGCATTCAATTTCTGTTCGAGCTCGCTTAACACGTCTTCCCTTTCCATGCACGGTACCCTTTTCCGTGCGTTCGCATTCCATGCACGGTACTCCGTGCGTTCGCATTCCATGCACGGTACTCCGTGCGTTCGCATTTCACGCCTTGACGATCAGCCGCCGCCACTTCTTTTCCTTCAAACTGGTGATGGCGAGCGTGCCCTCAACAGGATACTGATAAAGGCGGATGCTGTCATACGAGTCTGCAATCCTGTCCAGGTCCTTTTTCAGCCGGTTGAGCGCGGTTTCCGAGAGCGTGACGCTTTCGAAAGCGTCTTTCAGTACCTTGCGGAAGCCATATTGCGCCAGCAGGTCGTACCCGGACTTTCGATGGTCGTCGTTTGCGAATTCGCAGGCGACAGCGACAAACATACTCTCATGAATGTAAAGGATTGCCCCGGACGTGTAAAGTCTTCAGGGGATGCCTGCGCCCCGGACCCCTGCTTATAGACAACCCGGCAGAAAGCCGACAACATTGGTATGAAGGAGGTCCTGATGAGGGGGAACCATGACCAAAGACTGGGCGTAGTGCGGTTCCTGATGGTCATGATGGCTTTCCTTCTGTTGCCGATCCCGGGCCAGGCGGCGCCTGCCGGCCAGCCGGAAACCGCGGGCTTCGCTCCTTTTGCCACCCGTCTGAAGGCCCAGGTCATCGACTACCAGGTCAAGCTGACATGGAAGGACTCGCCGGACGTCAAAGGCCTCTATGTTGTGTACCGGTCACCCGAAGAAATCACCTCGCAGAGCTTTGCGAAGGCGCTCCTTCTGGCCAAAGTGGATGCCGGGGTGGAATTCTTTGTCGACACGCCGCCCGATCAGAAGGGGTACTTCTATGCCGTCATTGTCCAGGACGCGGCCGGAACCCTCTATCCTGTTCTGATACCCTACCGCAACAAGACAAGCGTGGCGGCGGCGGGGCAGACGGCGGCGCCCGAAGAGGAGCTCGCCGCGCGGATCAGCGGCATCAAAGCCAGAGTCAGCTCGGTCGGAGATGGGGTTGACGTCACCTTCACCTCCTCCTCCCCCACCCGTGACCTCCTCCTCTTCTGGGGCACTGGCCCCCTCTCGAGGTCCGAAGATCTCCTCGCCTCAACGTCCACCATGCAGCTCGACCAGGGCACCACCCGCTGTTTTCTTCCGGTCTTCGCCGGCGTCGACTACTGGTTTGCCGTGCTGGACGCGGGCCTGTACAAAATCGGGCAGATCACACTGGTGAACGGAGCAAACACGACGATCGCTCCCGTGCAGATCCCTGTCACAGCCGGCACGGTTGCCACCGCGCCGCCCTCCGCGCAAAGGCCAATGCCTCTGCCGTCGCTCGCGGTCACCCTTGGAGCGCAGAGCGGGCAGCAGCTCACCGGACCCGTGTTGCCGGAGCTCCCGGAAAAAATAAAAGTGTCGGCAGCCACCGAAAAGTCGATCCGCCTCCTCATGAAAAATGTTCAGCTGCCCGCGGTGAAGGAGCGGACACGGCAGGTGCTGCCCTCGGATGCGACCCCCATGCCCGGCGGCGAGCTGGCGCGCCTGCAGGCCATCGTCACGGGCCCATTCATCGAGGGGGACATTGCGGGAGCAGCCAGGAGCCTGATGGATTTTCTGCGCCTGCCGCGCGCGGCGCCGGTCGAGGCGCGTGCCCGGTACTACCTCGGCCAGACCTACTACTTCCAGGGCAAGGCCCGCGAGGCGCTCATGGAGTTCATTCTGAGCGAGGACTACTACTACCCGGAAGCGCAGCCATGGAAGGACGCCTGCTTCGAGAAGCTCGAGCACGCGGACGAAGGCCGCGTGCGATAGGGGCCCGGCTACGGGCCTCCTTGCGCAGCATCCATGTGCTCGTCGGCCCTCGCCATCCCTGGCTACGGGCCTCTGCGCAGCTCTCGCCGTCTGCTGCGCACGGCTGCCGCCCATGGCATCCATGTGCTCGTCGGCCCTCGCCATCCCTGGCTACGGGCCTCCTTGCGCAGCATCCATGTGCTCGTCGGCCCTCGCCATCCCTGGCTACGGGCTCTGCGTCTTCTCGAATCCGACGCTCATGTGGTTTTCCCATGCCTCGCCGACGGCGAGCCGCAGATCCCATTGGGTCACGAAACAGTGCGACTGGAACGCGCGGGCGCCGGCGGCCGCGTCTGATGTCATGGTTTCCACCGGAATGCTCCAGCAGCGAAACTCTTTGGCGGAGGACAGGGTGACGGAGACCTCGTTTCGCACGTCGCGCACGAGCAGGCCCTTCACTCCCTCGATCTCGGAGGCCTCCGATTCGATTTCCTTTTTCCTGTCCTCGTCGAGGAGAAAGAGCCTTCCACAGTCCGCGGATCGCGCCGCGAGGGACAGGTTGATCTCGACGCCGAACCGTGCCGTGAGGTCCACCGGACCGAGATTGGAGACCCGGTAGTACACGTCGATCGAGCGGGGACGGAATACGAATCTCTTCTCTATTCCCGCCGGCTGGCGAATGCCCCCGACGGAAATCGAGCCGGTGCGGCGCATGAGGAGCTCCGGCAGCGCGCGATTGAGATCCACCAGCTCGTACAGACCTTCCACGAAATCTCCCGCTTCCGAGTGACGACCCGATTCAAAATCCCGAAGCGCGCAGCCGTCCATGAAGAAGTGATCGATGAAGGCTCTTCTCTGGTATGCGAAGGACGGCCCCTCCTCGTCAGATGAGACGCCGTCACTGCCCTCGCCGCGCTCCTCCTCCCGGTCGACCATGGTGTCGAGGTAGTTCCACGACGCGGGCAGAAAATCCAGCTCGAACATGGCCCCGCCGTGGCAGTGGATGTACGCGTTGAGCTCCGAGCCCTGGTAGAGGTACTCGTTGCAGTTGTCCATGTCGTAGTCGACGCTGATGATCGAAGGGGCGAAGATTTCGGTGGCGCGGGTGATTTTTTCCGCCTCGATCAGCGACTGGTACACCGACTTGCGCAGGGCATTCTCGTAGATCCCTCCGCTCCCGCCGTGCCAGTACGCATGGTGGCTCTGCCCCTTCCAGAGCTCGTTCTGTGCCGCCTTCTTTTTGTATTTGTCGCCCCGTACCTGGTTCACGAGTATGTGTGTGTTCATCATTTTCGCGTACATGAGCCAGGCTTCGGGGTAGCGGATGAGAAACTGCCGGAACTGGCCTCCCACCATGAACTGGCGGTCATGCTCCGGTGATGCGGAACGCAAGCGAAGCTCGTTGAATGCGGTGCGGCGGTCGGGAGGCAGCGCCCACAGCATCATATCCATGGAGGAGCTGGAGGGAACGAAAATTCTCCGGGTGGGAGGATTGCTTTTCAGATAGAGCCCCGGAGTGGAAGGTTCCAGCCAGTCGGCGTTTTCCGCAGCCCGCGCGATAAACTCCTCAAGCCAGCCGCTCCTGAGCAGGGTTTTCGGCGCGGCAATCCCGTCATCCAGATACACGGCAACAGGGCTGCCGTCGTTGCCGCGGGGCAGCTCCTTGAGAAAATCTATCACGTCCGCCGGACCGCTGGCCGCGGCGAGGGCCGGCAGGACCCCGGAGACGGCAAGCAGTGAAATAGTCTTCCCCTGGTCTTCGGTGATGCAGGGACGCCAGAGCCCGGACTCCGGCATGCCGGCGATTCTGAACTGGCCGTCGTCCACGAACGTGTAGTCGATGCCGCTTGCGCGAAGCACGGAGGCCAGGGACGGCTCCCACACCTTTTCCGCGATCCAGCAGCCCCGCGGCCGTGTCTCGAACCGGACGCGCAGCAGCGTGGTCATTTTTTCCAACTGGCCGAGCTTGTCATTCATCGGGATCAAGGGAAGGATAGGATCGTAATAGCCTCCCCCCAGCACCTCCACCTGCCCCCGTGTGACCATTTCAGCGAGCAGCGTCAGGAACTCCGGATGCGTCTGTTCCAGCCACTCCATCAGGATTCCGCTGTAGTGAAGCGTGACGGGGAATCCGGGATAGCGGTACAGGACGGCAAGCAGGGGCTTGAACGCCTGCTGGTACAAACGCTCCGCCCCTGCCTGGTCCATTCCCAGGGGAAGATGGTTGTGCGTGCCGATGATGATTCGCACCTTGCCCATTGTCCGAATCCTATCCGCCGAGGATACGCGCGAGAAACGCGCGGTCGAACGCCATGAACGCGTATGCCATGAGCCCCGCCGATATCAGTTCGAGCGGAAACCCGCGGAGGGCCCGTGGAATCCGCTCGATTTCCAGCCGTTCGCTGATGGCCCCCATCAGGACGCGCACGAGCATGAAGCCGAGTCCCGCCGCGAGGCCCGCGATAAGACTCTCCGCCGCCGTGTAGCCCCCGCGCGTCGTGATGAGCACGATCCCGAGGGTTGCGCAGTTGATTGCCACGCCGGGAAGGGAGAAACCGGAACCGCGCACGAGCACGGGCGATAGACGCGCCGCCATGGCCTCGAGGAAGAACGCGAGACCAGCGACAGACAGCACGAACGCGGGCGTGCGGAGGAAGCCGAGCTGCAGGGGATCGAGCACCAGAGCGTCGATTGCCCACCCGGCAAGGGCGGATATGCCCATGAGCACGGCTGTCGACACACCGATGCTCAGAGCGGCGCGCATTTTCCCCGCGCCTCCCACCCGCGGGTAAATGCCGAGCAGACGCGAGAGAATGACATTATCGACCAGGGCAAATATGAGGATGATGCCCACCCAGCTCACAGCCGCCGCTCCTTCACCGCGCGCGCAAGGGCCGCGAGGTAACCCAGGCAGAGCAGCCCGCCGCCTGCAAAGCCGAAGGCGCGCGCCGGGTCATGGGCAAGGGAGCCGATCACGAAGGTCCCCGAAAAGCCGGGGAGAGGGAAAAGGGTTATCGTCCCTGCCCCGAGCACTTCACGGAGCACGCCGATCAGGAGCAGGCAGGCAGCGAACCCCGCCCCCTTGCCGGCCGCGTCCAGAAGCGCCCGTCCCGGAGAGGAAGCGCGGGAGCTCTCGCCGATCACCGTGAGGACCAGGCAGTTCACCGCGATCAGCGGGGCATAGATTCCCAATGCGGCGCTCGCCTCGGGGGCAACGCTGAGAAGCACCAGCTCGAATGATGCCGTAAGAAAGGAAGAGAGCACGAGCGCACCCAGCCATCCTCCCGCAGCCGCTCCGGGCCCGATCTCACCCTTGTCCATCCTTCCCCGCGCAACAAGAGCCATACAGAAGCTGGAGAGCAGCATGACTGAAAAAACGCCTGCCGACATCCACAGGGAGTCGATGACCCGCACCGATACTGCGGCTGCGGGGCACAAGCCAAGGAGCAGCACGGCGGTCGGGTTTTCCCGGGCGATCCCCCGGCTCAATACTTCACTCGGTGTCATCCACTGCCCTTCCGCGCGCGGGCGGGCATGCGCTGCTGGAGAAGCGTGTCGAGGAGGGGCACGGCGCAGTTGCCCAGTAGTATGGAGACTGCCACTCCGTCCCCAAGCGAGCCATAAAAACGGAGCAGGAAGGTGAGCAGGCCGAGCCCGGTCCCATAGATCCACTTCCCCGTTGACGCCAGGGGCGAGGTAACCGGGTCTCCCGCCATGAAGAATGCGCCCAGTATGAGACTGCCCGGAAAGAACGTGAAAGACGGGGCCTCCGGAAAACCAACCCTGTCCCCCGGCAAAGCCGCCGAAAACCCAGGCGAGAAATGCGAAGGTCGCGACAAAAGCGACCGGTACCTGCCAGCGCACGATCCGCCTCGAAACAAGGAATGCCGCGCCCAGCAGAAGCAGGGGCGCGGACACCTCACCAATACGGCCAGGCACGTACCCGACGATGATGTCGAATGAGCCGCCGGCCAGGGTCGCATGGAACGGTGAAAGTATGTGCGCGTTGAGCCAGGAAACGATGCTCCCGTCCAGGCTGCTGAAGACGTACCCATGACTCGAAAGGATATCCAGTGGTCTCCCCACGGCGCCCGGAGCGGAGACTGCAGAGCGCAGGGCTTCCAGCGGCGGCAGGACGGCGGTGCTCATCGAAGCGCCCCCTGCTGCCGGCCAACGCGTCATTGCGCCGCTCCACGAGAGAAGGGCGAACACCACGCCTCCCAGGGCCGGGTTCATCCAGTTCCGCCCCAGTCCCCCGAAGCTTTGCTTGACCACGAGGATGCCAAAGGCGGCGGCCGCGGCCGGCACGTGCAATGGCACCCCGGCGGGCATCATGAGGCCCACGAGCAGCCCGGTGAGGAATCCGCTGCCGTCGCCAAGGGTGAATCGTCGGAACAGCGCAGAGGAAGCGAGCTCGGAAATGAGCGCGGCGCAGAGTGAAGTCACGATCACGCGTACGGCGGGAAATCCGAAGAGAAACACCCCCCAGACCGCCGCGGGAACAAGTGCCAGGCTGACAAGCCATGTCATCCGTGAGGTGGACAGGGAGGCGCCGAGGTGGGGCGCAGGAGACAGGTTGAGCCTGCCCGGGCGCGCGTGAAGTGCTCGTGTCAGGCATCGTTGGCACGCCCTCGCGACCGTTTCCCGGTACGCAGGATATCCACGAGCGGGATGTGCGACGGGCAGGCGAACGCGCAGCAGCCGCACTCCGTGCACCGGCCCAGGCCTTCGCTCATGGCAGTCTCGACCTCCCCCTGCTGGATGAGCTTGTGAAGCCGCGTGGGTACCAGATCCCAGGGGCAGACCTCCACGCAAATCCCACAGTGTATACACGGCCATTCCCTGCGGGCGCGCGCCTCGGCGCCCGCGAACGCGGTGACACCGGACGTGCCTTTTGTCACGGGGACGTCCAGGGAAGAAATGGCTACCCCCCGCATCGGACCGCCGACAACGATCTTGCCGGGCTGCGCGGTGAGGCCTCCACAGTCGTCGAAGAGATCCCCTACCGGCGTGCCCAGCCTGGCCTTGAGGTTCCGGGGAGCGGCAACGGGCATACCGGTCACCGTGAGCACTCGTTCGATGAGCGGCTTATCCATGACGACAGCTTCATAGACGGCAAAGAGCGTGGCCACATTGAGGACAACGGATGACGGGCGAGGTCCGGACGGCCGCGCCCCATCCAGGGACGAAAGAACGAGCTGCTCGTTTCCCTGCGGATAGCGCGAGGGCATCAGCGCTATCTCGCACTGCAGGCTTGCCCGCTTGAACGCTCGCTCGAACTCCGGCACCAGCCCCTCTGCATCCTCGCCCAGGGCGAGCACGACCCTGGCCGCGCCCACCAGAGCCTGGCAGATACGCAGGGCCTCGACGATCTCGCCGGGTTTTTCCCGCATGAGCGCAAAATCCGCGCTGAGCGAAGGCTCGCAATCGATGCCGTTGGCGACAAGGAGGGAGCCGGTCTTGCCGGGCGTCATCGCGAGCTTCAGGTGCGTGGGAACCAGCTCTCCCCCGAGCCCGACGACGCCCGCCGATTGAATCTTTCCCAGCAGGTCGATCCGCGAAAGCTTCTCCCACCCGTGGAGTGTCCGTGGCTTTCCCGATCTGTCGAACTCGCCGCCGAGCTCGATCACGACTGCATCACACCCACCCTGCGAAGGGAGCCGGCGCACCTCCACGACCCGGCCCGGTATCGACGAGTGCACGTTTGCGGAGCGCACCCCGTCCGCCCTGCCGATAAGCATTCCCTCGCGCACGAGATCCCCGGGCTTCACGACGCAGATCGCCGCACGGCCCGAATGTTGAAGCATGGGGATCACCGCAACGGAGGGCACGACCGCGTTCGCAATCGCTGCTTCCCGGGAGATGAGGCTGCTATCAGGCGGGTTCACCCCGCCCCTGGGGAGACTGTTCGCATGTGTCATTGGGCCTGGTTCCGCCGCGCCGAGCTATTTAAGCGCAGAAGATTGCCTCGGATCAAGGGTCCGCGGATGAGGTCCCTTCGCAGCCATGCGAGGAACATCACAAGCACCACGAACGCGGCGGGCAGCTCGCGCAGGGAGGCGCGCTCCGGACCGCGCAGCACCGTGATGGTGGGCCGTCCCTGTGCGTAGAACAGAGCGCCCAGGCTCCCCGGCGTCGCGCGCCGCCTGACGCTTGCGAGCCACGTTGCGTCGAATACTTTGACCATCTTCTGGCGTGCCACCATGGCGCCCGTCACGGGGTCGAGCGCAAACTCCCGTATGTACACCCTCTCGTCCATTTCCGGCGGTCTCCAGGGCCTTCCGAACGCGATGGTCTCCTGGAACGCCGCATGCGTCACCAGGCCGAGAAAATCGGGCAGCACGGCAGCGCGGCTCGCCTGTTTCATCCTGTCCAGGGCGCCCCAGGAAAAATCGCGCGCACGTGCGATCGGGAGTGGAGTGGGGAGCGCGGGCCCCCGTTCAAAGAAGAGAAGACTGATGAGAACAAGGCTGACCGCGGCGACCATGAGCGCCAACGGCCGGCTGCGAAGGGCATCACTCTTCGGTCGCACGATGGGCACGGGCTCGAATATCATCCTCTGATGGTACCGGTGTCCCGCTTCCCGGAACACCGCAGGCAGCAGCAGCATCAGAAGCGAAACAGCAAGTGGCGACAGAAAGCCTGCGAGATTTGAACCGGAAAGTCCGGAGGTGATCAGGACAAGAACGCACGAGGCGACGGCGGTCCCCCCGTAGACGAGCAGCGGCCTTTTCAGCCGGGCAATGTCCCTGCCCTCTCCTCTCAAAGGGATATCGGCACGCATCAGCGGAAACCAGGTCGGAAGGAGAATCAATGGAAGGGCGAATCGGGCCAACCCGCCCGAGAGGAGAAAGGGCGTCCAGACAAGGGCGCCGGCAAGGGCAAAAGCGAGCGCGGCGCGTCTTCTCTCTTCCTGCGCGAGCGCGAGCAGGACGGCCAGCCCGAATACCGCCGCCAGGGAAAGCAGCTTACTCAAGGGATCAAACTCGACCAGTCGCCATTCTCCCCGAAAGGGCAGCCCAAGCGCAGCGGAGATCCGAAGCCAGAGACGGAGGCTCGTCCGCGCCGCCGGGATGTAGGCGATATGCCACTCCCCTCCCGCGCCGGCGGCATGAAAATACCCGGACGCGCCGTCGATGAATCTGTCCCGACGCGGGTCCGACGGATCCAGTCGACGATTCAGGTCCGCATACGTGGCCGCGGAGAGACCTGTAAAATCCCAGAACTCAAACGGCGAGGTGACCTCTGAGACAATGCCCGGCCCGAGCCGCGCGATGAGCGCGGACATGGCTTCCGCCTGCGCGGCGCTGCCCCGGACCAGAAGGGTCTGGTAGCCGGCCCAGATGAGCGTGGACTTGGGAGATATCCAGGCAGCCGATGGAAGCCAGAGCAGGACGACTGCAGCCAGGGCGATCAGGGGCAGGAGAATCGCGACACGCGGCGCCTCCCGCCGCGCATGCACCTGCACGGGAACACGCCGTGTCACCTTCGGCCGGGTCGTGCGGCGCGCCGGTGGAGACGGAGAATGGCGCGCCGTGGCGCGGTGCGCGGTGCGTGTGGCGGGACGCGTGGGACTGCTGCGCGCCATCAGAGTGTGCAGTAGGCCAGGGCGATGAAGAACCCCAGCAAGGCGCCTACGAACACCTCGGGCATCGTGTGGCCGTGGATCTCCTTCACAGGTCTGCTGCGCAGCGAAAAATGAACGGAAAGGTCCCGGATGAGCTGGTTCAGCACCTTTGCCTGGGCGCCTGCCGAGCGGCGCACGCCCAGCGCGTCCCTGAAGGTGAGCACCGCATAGAACAGGGTCACAATGAACAGGGTGGAATCAGGGCCGGCCACGAATCCCGCCGACGTGGCAAGAGCGGCAACAACGGCCGAGTGACTGCTGGGCATCCCGCCCGTGGTCCAGAACAAATTCAGGATAATTTCCTTTGCGGTTTGCGGCCGATTGCGGAACAGCATGATGCAGGACTTGAGGAGCTGGGCGACAAACCAGCTCGAGAGCGCGGAAAGGAAGACAGGGTTCGCCAGGGCCTTGGCCAGAATGTCGACGGCGCGATGGGAAAGCATCGAGAGAGTGTCCCTTGAGGCCTCCGCATTTGTCAAGCCAGACACTGTATTCCGTGTCATTCGCAGACACCGCGGTGCCATTCCTTGACACCCTCCTGCGGCGTAACTACTATCAGCGCAGCATGGCCCGGGCAAGAAGCGAAGAATCTCAGGAATGGTCACTCGCCAGCAGATCGATATTCAGCATGTACGGAAACTTCTTCTTCTGGCTATTCCGCGAGCCGTTTCCGGTTGGTCAGCTCGGCCAGCAGATCGTGCGCGTCATACTGGAAGCGTTCGGCGCAATGATGATCACCGGGGTCGTGCAGGGAGGACTTTTCGCCTGGCTGGGCGGTTGGGACGGCAGCAGATTCAGCGTCGTCAACTGGACCGGTTCCATCGTCGTCTACCTCCTGCTGTCGGAAAGCACCACGCTCATCGGTTCGATGATGTTTGCCGCGCGGATCGGCACCGCCTTCACGGTGGAAATCGGGTCCATGCACATGAGCGGGCAGCTTGATGCGCTGCGTCTCATGGCCGTGGAGCCCTCTCAGCAGATCGTCATCCCGCGGGTGCTCGCCGCGATCATCAGCCTGCCGATCCTTAAAGCGCTCAGTGACCTGGTGGCCATCAGCACAGCCATCGCCTGCCTGCAGTGGTGGTTCGGCGTTTCCCCTACGATATTCCTCCAGCATGTCTTCGAGGTCCTGCGGCATCCCATTCTCACGACCTCGTATGTCCGGTGCATGATCATGGCGTTCTTCATCGCGGTGAACGCGTGCGGCCTCGGCTTCTACTTCCAGGGCGGTGCGGTGGAGCTGGGCAAAACCACCACGAAGTCGATCGTCATCAACCTGATCGTCGTCATCTGCGTGGATTCCATCTTCGGAGTGGTGGACCAGATCACCGGCTGGAGCTCCGTGTGATCCGGGTGCGGGATGTCTGCTTCGCGTTTCCCGAGCGCCCCGTGCTCGACGGTCTCAGCGTCGACATCGCGGAATCGCTGACCACTGTCATCATCGGCGCGAGCGGGATAGGCAAGTCGGTGCTCCTGAAGTGCATCACCGGCCTGCTGCGCCCCCAGTCCGGCAGCATCATCATCGACGGGGACGAGGTCGTGGGGGCGGACCGCCGCAGGCTGTACCTCATACGCAAAAAAATAGGAATGCTCTTCCAGGAAGGCGCGCTTTTCGACTCGATGAACGTGTTCGAGAATGTCGCCTTCCCACTGGCCTACCACAAGTCGTGCTCGGCCCCGGAGATCGAGAAAAGGGTGCATGCGTACCTGGACCTCGTGGGCATGCGGGAATCCATGACGGCCATGCCCCGCGAGCTCTCGGGGGGAATGAAAAGAAAAGTGGCGGTGGCCCGCGCTATGATTCTCGAGCCCCGCTACCTTCTGTATGACGAGCCGACGTCGGGTCTCGATCCGGCCAGCTCGGCGATCGTGGAATCCATGATCAAGCGCCTGCAGACGGAGCGCGCCATCACCTCGCTTGTCGTGACGCACGATATCGATCTCACCCGCTACATTGCCGACCGGATCGCGCTCCTGGAGGACGGGCGCATCGTCACCCTCCAGGAACGCGACGAGGCGTTCAGCGAGACTTCGGCGGTGTACGACCATTTCATAGAAAAGAGAGAAAGGATCCGCCAGGAAAATGCCAGTTAGAGCAAGCAAGATCATCCGTGTCATCGTCATCATCATCTTCGCGGTCGCCGCCTCGACCTTCCTCTACCTCCTTGTCAACAACTTTCAATTCACCCGCGGGGTGGAGGTACGCGTGCACTTCACGAGCGTGGGAGACCTGAACACCGGCGCGTGGGTGCGAAAAGCGGGGCTCAAAGTGGGATCAGTCACCCGGCTCGAGCCGGCGGATGACGAGAAAACCATCATAGCCACCCTCACTTTCCGTCCCGGGAAAAACGTCCGAAGGGACGACAAGTTTGCCCTCATCGCAAAAGGGATCCTCGGTGACATGTACATCGAGCAGAACCCGGGGCCCAGGGATTCTCCCCTGGTAGAATCGGGTCATCTCTTCGAAGGCCAGCCCGCGTTCAACATCACCGACCTCCTCACGGGGGATACGATGGGCATGGTCACGCGATCTGGCCGGGAGCATCAAAGGGATCGTGGACCTTCTCAAGAAGAATCAGAACGTGCTGGAGAGCTCCCTCAAGGATATAGCCAAGACGGCGCAGAACGTGAGGATCGTGACGGACAGGGCGGTCGACCTCACCCAGTCAGTCCCCGACATGACCGCTGCAATCACCTCCTCCATCGACCAGCTTCAATCAGCCGTCACGGATGTGTCCCAGACCACCAAGAAGCTGCTCGCAAAGCTGGAGGGCAACCTCTCGTCGAGCTCGGATGACCTGGCCGCCTCAATGAAATCGATCCGACAGAGTACCGCGGATATCCAGACTGCCGTCGCGGATCTGACGGCAAAGAACTCGGTGATCTCGACATTGGGCGCCCCCGACACGGCGCAGAGCCTGGAAACGACGATGAAGAACCTTGAGGCCATCTCCAAGGAGCTGCTCGCCGTGACCAGGGACACTCAAAAGATCGTCCAGGGAGTGAGCACGATTTTCGAGACCAAATAGGCTTGATCGGGGTCTGTTCCGGCCCTATTGACAAACCGTACGTATACGTATATCTTGTCCCTCATATAAACCTATTCGGTTACGTGTGAGTGGGAGGGACGGTCATGATCAGGCGAATCACCTTCATCGAGCCAAAGAACGATCATCTTCACATTTTTTCGAAATTCGAGCTTCCCAGGCTCGGCGGCATTCTGCTCGCGACAATCATGCGGGACAAGGGTTTCGAGGCGTCATCGGTCTTCATGAGGACCAGGGACATCCTTGCGCGCCGCATAGAGACCGACCTGGTGGGCATCTCCACCATCACGGCTACCGCGATCGGTGCGTACGCCATCGCCGACGAGCTCAGGACAAGGGGCATCCCCGTGGTCTTCGGAGGTCCCCAT
The DNA here is from genome assembly GCA_963820435.1 of uncultured Spirochaetota bacterium. Taxonomy (GTDB): domain Bacteria; phylum Spirochaetota; class Spirochaetia; order SZUA-6; family Fen-1364; genus Fen-1364. Next base: position 68,327 of record CAWGAC010000021.1, read on the forward strand.
GTGAGCTTCCTGCCCGAAGAGGCGCTCGCGCACGCGGATTTCTGCATCACGGGAGAAGGTGAGACGGGCTTCCCCCTCCTTGTGGATGCCTTGAATGGCAAATGTGGATTCGATGAGGTCCCGGGCCTCGTATGGCGGGAAAACGGCAGTCATCCGGCGCAACCCGGCCGCCGCTCCGATCGAGGACCTTGATGGTCTTCCGTTCCCTGATTTCAGCCTGCTCACCATGCGCCCGGGCGCGAAACTGGGCACGATGGGATTCGGGAAAACAACTCTCCCCGTCCAGACATCACGAGGGTGCCCTTTCGACTGCACTTTCTGCTCGGTGACGGGAATGTTTGGACATCGCTATCGCTACCGATCCACGCAGAGCATCATCGCCGAGATCTCACGCTACAATCCGAAGCAGAGCAATATCTTCTTTTATGATGACAATTTTGCGGCCAACCCGCGAAGGACAAAGGAGCTCCTCAGGGAGATGATCCGGCTCCGGCTGGGCTTTAGGTGGTCGACGCAGGTGCGTTCGGACATCGCAAAGGACAGCGAGCTGCTCGACCTCATGTCGGCAGCCGGCTGCGCCACACTGTTCATCGGTTTCGAGTCGGTCGACCCCGTGGCGCTCAAGGAAATGAAAAAAAACCAGAGCGTGGAGGAGATCCGCCGCGCAATCCGGGAGATCAGGAAAAGGAAGATCCACGTGCACGGGATGTTCGTGTTCGGTTTCGACTCAGACACGGTGGAGAGCACGCGCGCCACGGTGCGCTTTGCACTCCAGGAGAAAGTCGATTCAGCGCAGTTCCTGATCCTCACCCCTCTTCCCGGATCAGGTTTCTACGACCGTATGCTCGCCGAGAAGAGAATCATCGACACGGCGTGGGACACGTACGACGCGCACCACGTGAAATTCGTACCCCGCGGCTTCACCCCTTGGGATCTTCAGCGCATGCAGATCGAGGCGCACACGCGGTTCTATTCCCCCGTGCATGTCGCGGCGAGACTCCTGCGCGGACGCGCAGTCGGATTCATCGTCGGCGTCTATGCGCGCGCCCTGAACAAGCGCTGGCAATTGCAGGAGAAGGACTACCTGCGCCTCCTGCGGCTGCTGAGGCTGGCTCCCGCGCTCACCTGAACCCGCGGTCACTCCTGGTGACATTCGCAGTCACTGACATTCCCGGCGCTATCACTTCGACCCGGCGCGGTATATCCTCCAGGCGAGGATCGGGCACGCGCGCATGAGAGCTCTCACACCACTCCGCCGACTATTCCCCTGGCTGGTTCGAAAACCGAGCACGTTCGCGCTCGTCGGCAAGAGCGGGACGGGCAAGAGCTTCAAGGCGCGCCAGGTGGCGCGCAGATTCCGCATCGACCTGATCATCGACGACGGCCTTCTCATACGCGGCCAGAAGATCATCGCCGGCAAATCAGCAAAAAAGGAGAAGGGCATCCTCAGCGCCATCAAGACCGCCGTGTTCGCCAATGCCGATCAGATCGATGAGGTCAGACGAGCGCTTGCCGCGCAGACGTACGGACGGGTGCTCATCATCGGCACGTCGCGGAAAATGATCCAGCGCATCGCCTCCACCCTGGGCTTGCTGCCCCTTCATCGGGTAATCTCCATAGAAGAGGTGTCCACGCGTGAGGAGATCGCGCGCTCGCTCAAAATCCGGGCCGAACAGGGCAAGCACATCATCCCCGTGCCGGCCGTGGAGATCAAACGGAGCTACCCCCACATATTCTTCGAGTCGGTGAAAATACTCCTCAAGGCCAGGAAAGGGCTCCGAGGCAGCGCGGAGGAGATCATCGAGAAGACCGTGGTGCGCCCGGAATACGGCAGAGGCAGAAAGCCGCTGTCCCAGGGCCCTCCGGCCAAGTGAGAGGGCCCCGCGAGGGCCCAAAATACATTTGACAGCTCCGAACAGCCTGAATATGATCGAAATGAGGAGGCTGTATGCGGAAATCCCTCTTCCTCGCCTTCTTTCTTTGCGTCTCGATGCTCGCTTTTGCCCAGGACACGTCCCAGGCGCCGCGGTACTCCGCGGATTTAGCGTTCACGGCGGAAACCGAGCACTACCGCGTATTCGCCGAGACGAGCCAGACCCAGGCGGAAGACGTTGCCAGGAGGATGGAGGCCGCCCTCGCGCTGTACAACAGCATCTTCCACTTCGATCTTTCCCAGCTGGCCACGAAGTTCAGGGTGAAGGTGTTTCGCGATCTGGACAGCTTCAATGTCTATCTCGGCAAGGTCCTTTCGCAGACACGCACGGATTTTGTATTCGTCGCATGGTCGGACCCGGAGAGATCCGAGCTGCTCACCTTCCCCAAAGAGGACAAGGCATTCACCGCATCCCTCCTCCACCAGGGCTGCATCCAGTTCATCAAGGGTTTCATCGACAACCCTCCCGTCTGGCTGCGCGAAGGGGTGGCGACCTACCTCGACGGCTCTCTCTGGGACCCCGTGGCCGGCGCTTTCACCACGGGGCCGAACCTCGCGTGGCTGGACACCTTGAAGTCCATGATCCGCGGTGAGACTCCGAGCAAGCTCATCCCGTTCACCGACCTGCTCACCCTCACGCGCGAGCAGGCGCAGGCGCAGATGGATGTCTTCGCTCCGCAGTCGTGGGGCCTGGTGCAGTTTCTGCTGAACGCAACGGACCGTTCATACAGCCGGGTCCTGTGGGACAGCATTGTCGCGCTCGACCCGAAGGCGACGCTGGACGACAACTCGCAGCGGGCGCTCAAGAAAGGCTTCGCGTGGGTAAAGGACCCGCAGCTGCTGCAGGATTTTGAGGGCTACGTGCTGTCACTCAAGACGCCAATCGACCTGGTGAAAGACGGGATCGACCTGTACACCAAGGGGGACATGGCGAATGCCGAGCTCTCCTTCACGAAATCACTCGCGCTGGACCCCACCAGCGGCACCGCCGCCTACTACCTGGGACTCATAGAGTATTCGCGGAAGAATTATCCCCGGGCGGAGGACCAGTACATGAAGGCTTTCCAGCTGGGGGCCAACGCGGGAGTCATCAATTACGCCCTCGGGGTCAACTCGTTCGCGGCGGGAAAGAACGCCGATGCCACGAAGTATCTGACGCTCGCCAAGCAGGCGGACAAGGCAACTTACGGTGAGCGGGTCGACGCATTGTTGAAGCGGATGGAAAACGCGAAGTAAGCCCGGGATCCGCCGCGCTATGGTTTCTGAGACGGAGCAGGACCCTGCCCCGGACCGGGGCCAGGGCGCCTGCCCCGACCCCGCCTTCGCCTGCGGCGTCTCACACCCGCCTTTTTCTGAATCCCCGCGCCCTGCGGGCCGCCCGGGTGCACGGCATGCGCCCGACTCACGGGCAGCGGCCTGGGCTTGTGCAGCGGCCGCACTTCCTTGAGCAGCGAATCAGCGGCAATGGCGAGATCCTTCTTCGACGGAAAGAGCGGCTCCGAGGCGCCGCGGATGAACTGCTGGATGAGGAGCGCCGGGGCGACATCCTCGAAGAGGTCCTTCCTTTCCAGCACAAGGTCCCGGAAAAGGAAAAGAAACATGTCGCTCCGGTCCAGGACCTTGCCCTCTTTTGCGCGGCGATCCAGCTCTTTCAGCCTCTGCCCGAGTGAGTGCTCGTCGAACTTCTTCCTGGATTGGCGGTGGGTGTCCGCGAGGCGTGGAAAAATGACCTCGAACAAGCGCAGCCGGTGCGAGAGCTCCAGGATCTCCCCCGAGAGGCCCGAGGAAAGGATCTTGTAAACCTCCTCAGTCACCCGCTCCCGCGAGCAGGTGAGGATCGATTCGCGCATGCGCCTGATCAGACCCGCCATTGACAGCGGAACAGGGAACCCAAGGAGACTGGCGTATTTGACCGCACGGATCATGCGGACGGGATCTTCCGCGAAGGAGGTCTCCGCGGAAACAAGAGTGCGCAGCCGGCGACGCCGTATGTCCTGAAAACCGTTCACGTAATCGATGACCTGCTTGTCGATGGGACAATAGTACAGGGCGTTGATCGTGAAGTCCCGCCGCTCGGCGTCCTCCTCCATGGTGCCGAACAGGTTGTTCTGCTCCCTGCTGTCCGCATTCTCCGCCGTGCCGACGGCGCCCCGCGAACGAAAGGTACTGACCTCGATGTACTTCTCCCGCCCGCAATAGACATGGACGAGACGGAACCTTCTTCCGATTACTCGTGCCGACCTGAAAATCCTGCGTATCTGGTGGGGGTGTGCATCGGTGGCCACGTCGAAATCGTTGGGCACCCGGCCCACGATCAGGTCACGGACAGCGCCCCCGACGATGTAGACATGGAAGCCTTCCTTGCGCAGCCCGCGCACCACCCACATTGCGTCGGGGTCCACGAGACGCGGATCGATCCCGTGCTCCGCCATCGTATAGATGTGCGCCTTCTTCTCTATGGTGCCGTTTTCCGTTGCGCCGTATCTGAACAGCAATCTGTGATCCCAAGTGTAGGCAAGACTGCGCGCCGCGGTACCTTGCACAAATGTCACGGTGTACCGCGGATTAGGCCCCATCGTATCCCGCCTGCGATGAATGTCAATACGCGGGCCGGGTCGAGATCCGGGCATCCTTGACATCGCCATCAACCTGCGCATTAACTTGTCCATCACGCAATAATCCGCGGAGTACGGCGTACTCGCCGAGCGGGTACGGCCTTCGGGCCGAGCGCGTACTCGCGCACCTCCGTACGGCGTACCCGCCGAACAGGTACTCCTGTACCGCGGTTTGAAGGAGACTGCATGCTGCCTATCGAGATCCGCCGCGTGCGCACGGCCGGGGAAAGGGCGGTGTTCGTGAAGATGGCCTGGCGGTTCTACCGCGAGGACAGTCACTGGGTCCCGCCCCTCATCGGCGATCAGATGAGGTTCATCGATCCCTCGAAGGGCGTCTTCTTCGAGCATGGCGAAGCCGAGCTTTTCCTCGCCTACAGGGGCGCGGAGCCTGTCGGGCGCATCTCCGCGCACGTCAACCGCCGCTACGATGAGTTCTTCGGGGACGGCAAGGGCTTCGTGGGCTTCTTCGAGTGTGAGAACGACCCCTCAACCGCAGCCGCGCTCTTCACCTGCGCCTGCAACTGGCTGCGGGCAAAAGGAAGACACGAGGCGGAAGGACCGATGAGCTTCGGCGTCTACGACGAGCTGGGAATCCTTATAGACGGCTTCGACACGGATCCCTACATCCTCACGTCCCACAATCCCCCCTATTACCAGCGGCTTTTCGAGGCATCCGGCTGGGAAAAGTCCATCGACTGGTACGCGTTTCGCGGAAAGGCGGCGACGTTCCAGAAGGAGCTCAATCCCCGCTATTTCAGCCTTACGCAGAGGGTGCTCAAGCGGGATGGGATCTCCGTGCGGGGGGTGGACATGCAGCACCACCTGGACCGTGAAGCAAAGATCGTCCAGGATATCTTTGCCATCGCGTGGAACAGGAACTGGGGACACGTTCCGCTCACCGACAGCGAGTTCCAGCGGCTGAAGGACGGGGTGAAACAAGCTGTCGTGGAGGAGCTTTCCTTCATCGTCGAGCTGGAAGGAAAGCCCATCGGCTTCGCGCTTTCCCTCTATGACGCCAACCAGGCGGTCAAGAAGATCAATGGCCGGCTGCTGCCGTTCGGATTCATCACCCTGCTCGCCACCTTGAAGAAGACACGCAGGATCAGGCTGGTGCTCATGGGAGTGCTGGAGGAGTACCGACGACAAGGCATTGAAATCGCGCTCTACACCCACGTGATCGAGGAGGGACTCCGCAGGGGCGTGGACGAAGTCGAGATGTCGATGATCGTGGAGAGCAATGAACCGATGATCAGCTCGCTGGTAAGGATGCCCGTGGAGCGCTACCGCACGTGGCGCATTTATCGAAAGGATCTCTCTGAATGAAGGAGCTCATCGAGCCAAGGGTTCCCAAGGGTTTCCGCGATTTCCTCCCCGACAAGGAGGCGCAGAGGCTGTCGATCATCCAGGGCCTGGCGCAAGCCTTCCGCCTGTTCGGCTACGCCCCCATCGATACACCGGTGCTCGAATTCGCCGAGGTCCTCCTGGGCAAGGGCGGAGGTGAAACGGACAAGGAGGTCTACCGTTTCACGGATCACGGCGGGCGCGAGCTGGCAATGCGGTTCGACCTTACCGTCCCCTTTGCCCGGTTCATCGCGGCCCACCTTGCGGAGCTTTCCCTCCCGTTCCGTCGGTGGCATGCGGCGAAGGTCTGGAGAGGAGAAAACACGCAGCGCGGCCGCTACCGGGAGTTCATGCAGGTGGATTTCGACGTGGTCGGCACGGACGCGGCATCGGCGGACCTGGAGATTCTCCTCCTGATGCGGGAGAGCATGAGAAGGCTGGGAATCGAAAAGTTCGCCATCCACTACGCGCATCGGGGAGTATTCAATGCCTTCCTTGCGCGTCACGGCCTCGAAGCGCGCTCAGTGGACGTGCTGCGCGCAATCGACAAGAGGCGCAAGATCGGCGAGGACAAGGCCAGGGAGATGCTCGCTGAGATCGCCGGTGAGGAGAACGCGGTCCGCATCCTCGATTTCACCAGGGTCGAACCGACCCCCGCGCTGACGCTGGCCAAGCTGGACGCCGCGGTGGGTGAATCGCACGAAGGAATACGACGCCTCTCCTCCGTCGCGGACTGCCTGGATCAGCTTGGCGTCTCCGGTTTCTATGTCCTGGATCCTTCGATCACCCGCGGGCTCGACTACTACACGGGAATCGTGTTCGAGACTTTCCTCACCGACCTTCCCGACATCGGCTCCGTGTGCTCAGGGGGAAGGTACAACGACCTTGCCTCTCTTTACACAAAGCAGAGCCTGCCGGGGGTGGGCGCATCAATCGGGGTGGACCGGCTCATGGCCGCAATGGAGGAGCTGGGACTGCTGACCGGGCCGGGGACCGCCGCGTCGGTGCTCGTGTTGTACCTGGAGGAGCGTCTCCTGGGCAGCTATCACCGGTTTGCCGAGGCTCTTCGTTCCGCCGGCGTGGCCGCCGAAGTGTTTCCGGAGAAAAAGAAGCTTGCGGTCCAGTTCGCATATGCGGAAAAGAAAGGGATCCCGCTCGCTCTGGTGTGCGGGGAGGAAGAGGAAAAGGCCGGCGTGGTCAGCCTGAAGGACCTGCGATCCCGGCAGAGCCTACGACCGGCTCACCCTGGCGCGCGCGACAGAAAAAGCTGCAGAGCTGCTTCGGTAATTCCCAGGGAATCCGCGGAAAGCGCCCCCGGCAGGTCATCCTGCGTGTGCCATTGGGGGTAGTCGATATCGATGAGAATGCAGGACGCGGTCCCCCGGCGAACGAATGGATAATGATCGGAGATGATGTATTTGATGCGCTCCGGCTTGTCCCGGATGAACGGATCCCACCCCTGGGCGAACCCCCGCTTGAATATCTCCCTGGTCAGCTTCAGGCTGGCCGGGTGCTCGAGGGAGTACGCGTCGATGTCGAGCACCATGTCCCGTCCCCCCACCATATCCAGTGCCACCATCTCCGCGGGCGCAAAGCCGGCCACCGGGTGCGTGGCGCACCACTCCGCTCCCAGGGAAAAGTCTTTCCCGTCGATATTCCCCAGGTCCTCCGCGTCGAAGAATGCAACAGCCACATCGCGCGCGAGCTCCGCGCGCGAAAGCCACGGCAGCATGTGCAGAAGAACGGCCGTGCCGGACCCGCCGTCGTTCGCCCCGAGGATCGGGCATTCGCGCCGCGCGGGGTCAGGGTCCCGGTCCGCACGGACCCGCGTATCATAGTGTGTGCCGACCAGAACCGGGGATCCACCGCCCGATGAATGCGCGCGAGCCCTGAACATACCCACGATGTTCGCACAGTGCAGAGCGCTTCCCTGAAACGTGACGGCGAACTCCTGCACCGTCACTTCGGCGTGGTGCTCCCGCAGGCGCTGCTCCAACCGCCGGGCAAGCTGGTCGTGCGGCCCTGTTCCCGGTGCGCGCGGTCCCAGGGCGACCTGATCCTCCACAAGGCCCAGGATCTCCCGGCCCGCGGCGGCAATCGGAGAATCGCCGGCCCGGGAGAGGCCGTGCAGCCCCGTTCCCCGATCAGGAGATGTCGTGGACAATTTCGTTCTCGCGAACGCTCAAGGACACCTTGCGGGCGGCCGGCTCGGAGAATGCCTCGAATGCCGCATCCTCCAGGTAGCGCATGAAGCTCGCTTCCAGGGCGCGTGCACCGGTCTCCTTCCGCAGGCTCTCCTCCACGATCCGGTCGAGGACGCTGTCGGAAACCACGAGCTCCTTGCCCTCCAGCAGGAACTCGTTGGTGTACTGCGGCAGGAGGGTGGAGCGGAGGATCAACGAGAGCTGCGCCCGTGTGAGAGCCTCGAACGGGACGATTCTGCGAAACCTTCCGATGAGCTCGGGGAGGAAGCCGTAGCTCATGAAATTGCGGGCAAGCATCACGTCCTCTTCCGTGTAGGAAACCGCGATCCTCTCCTGCTCGCCGGAGAGGGGCGCACGGCCGAAACCGATGTGCTCGGTTCCCGTCTGCTCGATCATGCCCTTCAGTCCGGAAAAGGCCCCGCAGGCGACGAAACCGACATCCTGCGTGGACATCACGGCTTTGGGAGCGTAGTCGGAGTGGGTGTATTCCAGGGGCACCGGGATCTCGATGGATTCGAGCATCTTCAGGAGCTCGCGCTGCACGCCAAGCCCTGACACGTCCTTGGTCGTACCCGCCCCGGAGAAGACCGCGCTGTTCTGGCCCGAGGCCAGCTTGTCGAACTCGTCCAGGCAGACGATCCCGATGGCCGCGTAGGCGAGGCTCATGTCCGCCGCGTACAGGAGCCGGGTGAGGATGGAGTTGACATCCTGGCCGACGTATCCGGTTTCGGAGAACCCCGTCATGTCGATGACGACCGTCGGCAGGCGCAGGATGTCGCGGAAGAGGATCTCCACGAGGTAGGTCTTGCCGCAGCCCGTCGGACCGACGAACAGCATCGTGGTCTTCGGGGGAAGGTTCTCCCTGCGCGCCCCCTCCAGCCATATCCTGCGCAGGCGGCTCACGTGCCGGTAGGCGCCCAGGGCAATCGCGCGCACTGCTTTGCCCTGGCCCACGTACCCGCACGCCGCGACATGGGTTTCGATCTCGCGGGGAAGCATGACGGGAATGGTGCGCACGAAGGATGCGACTTCCTGGTCGAAGCGCTCGGTGCGCGCTCCTTTCTTGCCCGGTGTGAGGATAGCCGTCCTCCTCCCTCCGTGCTATAGTGTACTGTCCCGGCGAACACGCGGACAAGTGAGGCAAGCAAGAGAATGGACCCCTACCAGCTGCCGGTCTACCAGCAGCGAGAGAAAATCCTGGCCGCCCTCGAGAGCCACCAGGTCATCGTCGTGGAGAGCCCCACGGGGTCCGGCAAGACGACCCAGATTCCCCTGATCCTGCACGAGGCCGGATACACGCGGCAAGGCATCGTGGGCGTCACCCAGCCGCGGAGAATCGCCGCCGTGTCCGTGTCGGAGTTCATTGCGCGCCAGATGGGGAAGACAATTCCCGACACCATCGGCTACACGATGCGATTCGAGGACCGGACCGACTGACGAGACGGTGATCAAGATCATGACGGACGGCATCCTGCTGCAGGAGCTGAAGGGCGACCGGCTCCTCTCACGATACGGCGTTCTCATGGTCGACGAGGCGCACGAACGCAGCCTCAACATCGATTTCATCCTCGGAATGCTCAAAAGCATCCTCGAGGCCCGGCCCGAGTTCCGCGTCATCGTGTCCTCCGCAACGATCAACGTGGAGGTCTTTTCGGAGTACTTCGACGGATGCCCCATCGTGGGTATCGATGCCCCCATGTTCCCCGTGGAGCTCCGCTACACTCCCCCCGAGATCGAGGGAGACAATGAAAGCCTGCAGCTCAGGATCCGCGATATCGTCGCCCAGATCATGCGGAAGAAGGAAGCAGGGGACATCCTGATTTTTCTCCCCGGCGAGCTGGCAATCAAGGATTGCGTGCAGATGCTGGCAGACCTGGACACGGGCAACGAGCTCACCCTTCTCCCTCTGTACGCGCGGCTGTCCCACGAGGACCAGGGACGCGTCTTCCTCGAGTTCCCGGGCAAGCGGAAGGTCATCGTGTCGACGAACATCGCGGAAACAAGCATCACCATCGACGGCGTGGTGCACGTCATCGATTCCGGCCTCGGCAAGGTGAACTTTTACAGTCCCCGCACTTTCACGGAGTCCCTGATCGAGGTCCCTGTCTCGAAAGCTTCCTGCAATCAGCGCCGCGGAAGGGCGGGCCGCACCGCCCCGGGGGTCTGCCATCGGCTCTACACGCACAAGGACTATGAAGCCCGGCCGATGTACACCATGGAAGAAATCCTCCGCACCGACCTTTCGGAAGTGGTGCTGCGCATGGCGGAGCTGGGTATCAGCGACTTCGAATCGTTCGATTTCCTCTCCCCGCCGGGGCAGGACGGCATTCGCGCGGCGGTCGAGACACTCCGCCTGCTGGATGCCCTGGACGAGGAGCGCGGGCTCACGGAAATCGGGCACGATGATGTGCAAGTTCCCCATCCTTCCCAAGCACGCGCGCATGATCGTGGAGGCCATCCGCACATACCCCTCCGTGATCGGCGGAAGTCATCATTGCCGCCACGTTCCTCTCCGTGAACTCCCCTTTCCTGCTGCCCGGCGGGTGAGGAGCTGGAGGCGCGTCGCGCGCACCATACCTTCCGCGACCCTCTGGGGGATTTCGTCTCCTACCAGCGGATCTTCGAGGCGTTTCTCCGATCGGGAAACAAGAGCCGTTTCTGCGAAAGCTACTATCTCGACCTTCGCACGATGAACGAGATCGCCAACATCCGGGGCCAGCTCGAAGAGATTGTGAGCGCAATGGGCGTGCCGATCGGCTCCGGCGGTTCCTGGGACGATTTCCTGTGCGCGGTGGCGCGGGGCCTCATCCAGTTCGTCTGCGAGCGCACCGGCAAGGGGATCTACCGCAGCCTCACCGCGGACCGCATCCAGATCCACCCGGGCTCCCTCATGTTCCGCGAGAACCCGCCCTACATCGTCGCGGGGGAGGTCGTGCGCACCTCCCGGATGTACGCCCGCTCCGTCTCGCCGCTGAAGAAGCAGATGCTGACGCGGATTTCCCCCCTCCTGCACGGCGCCTTTGTCCGCGGCGTGGCCGCGCCGGCGGACAAGGAGAGAGCGCGCGATTTCACGAACCAGATCAAGATCGGGCCGCGCGCATTCCCGATCCGCACGATCAAGGGCGGCAGGAAACTGGTGACCATGGAATGGGAGAACCTGCGCCCGGTGCTGCAGGAGATATCGCCTGCGAATCTTCCGACCTACAAGAACCTGAGGGGGACAATCGTCTGGTCGGGGCGGGAGATCTTTGCGGGCATGAAGCTGGGCACCGTTCTCACGCTCGCCCCGTTTCTCCACACCGAGGAGGGGGTGTGGGAGGAGTGGCCGGAGGGCAGGACCTTCTCCTTCGCCTCCGAAGGCAAGGAGCTCTGCTCCCACCTGCCGCGCCTGCTCTGCCTCTGCACGCTTCAGAGGAAGTCGAGGCGGCTCGGATTTCTCACTCTGTACACCGACTGGAAGGCCAGCTATTGGTTCAAGGCGGAGAAAAGCCTTCTTACGGCGCGCACCGAAACCCTGGCGAGCCTGGAGAATCTTGCCGACGAGCCGGGTGACATTCTTTCCCCTGAGGACAGGGAGACCGCCTCGAAGCTCTACCACCTCATTTCCGACATGCTGGAGCAGTAGGGACTTCGCGCCGACGTATCCGGCGGATTCGCGCCGACGTATCGCGGATTTCGCGCTGACGTACCTTTCACCGTACACGGTGCAGTTCGGCGGATTGCTTTTAGATTTCCGGGAACACCATCCCTTCCTTGAGCTCGATGAGTATCTCGTCCTTGCCCCGCGCGGAATACGTGAGAGCTTCGCGCTTGATGAGCTGGGCAAGAAGGGCCTGCACGTCTTTCTCGCTGATTCCCAGGTGCTCGACGGCCCACAGGGTGAACTCGGCCACATTGACCCTGCTCCCCTTGAATGTCGCAACCCCGCGCTCCCGGGCGTATTGCACCAGGCCGGACCAGAGCTGATTCTGCCTGTTGGTCGTCATGATATTCTGGATGATCGCATCCGCCCTTCGGATTCTCTCCGAAAGAACCTTGTTCATTTTACGCGCGAAATCGGGGTTGGTGCCGACCATCGATTCGTAAAGCTTTTCGTTGAGCACGAGAACCTTCGTGGGCTGCACGGCCACCGCGGTTGCCGAGCGAGACTGTTTTTCGATCACGGCCATCTCTCCGAACATGTCGCCGCTGTGGAGCGTGGTCAGGATCTTGCTGGAGGATGTGCCCGTGGCCTTGCGGATCTCCACCTGGCCCTGGATGATGATGAACATCTCGTTGCCTTCCTCGTCTTCCTTGAAGATCACCGCTCCCTGGCCGAAGAAGCGCACATGCCTGTCGAACGTGCTCTTGTCGATCTTCATGAATTGGCCCGCTCCTTTTTCCCTATGCCTGCCCGTCCGTCAGCACGGCGGCAAGATCCTCCTCGACCGCCTCGCGGATCCGCACATCGCCCGCGCCGCACGGGATGACGAGCTTGAGGGCGCCCCCGCGCCGCTTCTTATCGTGTCGAAGACCGGGAAGGAGCGCTTCAAGCCGTACCGGCGCCCGCAGCCTGAAGCCGTATGCGCGCAGCAGCGACTCGACCTGGTGCGCGAACCCGGGATCCGTGATCCCCATGCGCACGCCGGCAGCCAGCGCCCTTCCGATGCCCCACGCAACCGCCTCCCCATGGGTCCACCCGGTGAAGCCGGTGGCCGTTTCGAGGGCGTGTCCGAAGGTGTGCCCGAGGTTGAGGACCGCGCGGATGCCGGATTCTTTCGGGTCTTCTTCCACGATCCTGCCCTTGACAACCAGGCTGCGGCGGATCATCTCCTCCACGACCGTCGTCTCCCGCGCCATCACGGCGGCGCGTTCCGCCGAAAGGAGCGCGAAGAGCTCCCCATCTCCGATCAGCGCAGTTTTGATGACCTCCGCCAGTCCTGACAGATACTCGCGCTCCGGAAGGCTCTGCACCGCGGCCGCGGCAATGATGATGCGCGAGGCCGGATAGAACGTGCCAACGAGATTCTTGTATCCCAGAAAATCGATGCCCGTCTTGCCGCCAAGAGCGGCATCCACCATGGCAAGCAGAGTTGTGGGCACAAGGGTGAGGCCGCATCCCCGCATGTAAAGCGAGGCCGCAAAGGCGGTGATATCACACACCACGCCGCCCCCCACGCCCGCGATTTCCCCGTCCCGACCCATGCCGCGCGCGGTGCACCCCTCGAGAACGGCCTGGACGCTCGCCCAGCTCTTCGACGATTCCCCCGCGGGGAGTGTCACGGGGTTCGCCGCCCCGGCGCCGAAGAGCCCGTACGTGTGCGAGTCAAATACCGTCACCGAGGACCCACCGAACGCGACGCGCGCGCTGAAAACAACCTCCGTGCGGACGCCGCCGATAGTGAAGGAAAGCGCGGGGCTCACGCTCTCTCCCCGCCGAGCGCGGTGAAATCCCTGATGAAATCCGGATAAGAGACCTGCGCGCACTCGAAACCCCGGATCCGCACCCCGTCCTTGATGCCGACCGCCGCGACCGCTGCCGCCATGGCGATGCGGTGGTCACCGTGGGGATCCACCTGGCCCGCGCGGAGCGCCTGGGGGCCTTCCACCGCAAAACCGTCTTCGAAAAGCTCCACTTTTCCTCCCAGGCTGGCCGCCATGCGCGCAATCATGGCCAGACGGTCGCTTTCCTTGAAACGGAGCTCCTCCGCGCCTCTGACCTCGGTCATGCCGCGCGCGAAAAGCCCGAGAACGGCGAGGAGGGGCACCTCGTCGATCAAATCAGGGATCTCCTGCGCCGTCACACGGGTCCCCCGCAGGGCTTCCGGTGCGACAGTGATCGTGCCCACGGGCTCCCCGAGCGATGTACGCTCCTCCTGCATTTCGACCGTTGCACCCATGCGCCGCGCGACCTCCAGGAATCCGCAGCGGGTGGGATTGATGCCGCAGTCCCGGACGCTGAGCGGGCGGCCCGAAATGAGAGCCCCCGCGATGAAAAATGCGGCGGAGGAGATGTCCCCCGGAACTTCGATGTCGAACCCGGGCAGCAGGTCCACCGGTTCGACGTACAGGCCGGCATCCATCTCCTCTACGCGCACCCCGAGCGCGCGCAGCATCCTCTCCGTGTGATCCCGTGAGCCGATGCGCCCACCGATCCTGCTGGGACCCGCCGCGCGAAGGGCGGCGAGCAGCAGACAGCTTTTCACCTGCGCGCTGGCAACGGGCAGGTTCCAGGAGAGGGGCTGCAGGGTGCCCTGGCCGGGCAGGAAGCAGAGGGGAGCGAACCTGCCGCCCTCCCTGCCCTCCACCCTCGCCCCCATGGCACGCAAAGGCTCCACCACGCGCGACATCGGCCTGCCCAGCAGCGAGTCGTCGCCGGTGAGCACGGCGAAAACCGGCTGCCCGGCGAGCAGGCCTGCGAGAACCCGGGTGGTCGTACCGGAGTTTTCCGCGTCCAGCACGCGCCGGGGCTCGTGAAAACCGCGGAGCCCGACCCCGCGCGCGTCCCACCTGCCGTCCGCCGCGTCGAAGGAGGCGCCCAGGGACTCAAGGCAGCGGCGTGTGGAAATGCAATCACCGGTGGCAAGAGGGTTCCCGATCCGGCTCGCCGTCGAAGCGATGGCCGCAAGCATCAGCGCCCTGTGCGTGATCGATTTATCGGGCGGCGGGATGTACAGCCCTCCCACACCGCGGGGAGCACGGAAGGTCGGGTCCATGGACCTGAGATTACGCAATGAGTTATAGTGATGTCAAATGATAGATCTCCACACGCACTCCACGGCGTCCGACGGCTCCTGCACGCCGGAGCGGCTCGTCGAGCTGGCACTGTCCATCGGGCTCAAAGCACTGGCGCTGACGGATCACGACACCCTTGCGGGAGTGGAACCGGCCCGCCGCGCGGCCGAGGGAACGGCGCTGCTCTTCATCGCGGGGGTGGAAATCGAGATCGAAAGCGCAACAGGCGAATTTCACCTGCTCGGCCTCGCACTAGGCGGGCAGCGCAACGGTCTGGAGGCGGCCCTGACCCGGGTACAAACCGGCGGCGCGGGCGGAATGGACGGATGGTGGAGAAGTTCCAACGAGCGGGCATCCCGCTGACCATGGAGGAGCTGGCCAAAGTTGCAGGCGGCGATATCGTGAGCAGGGCACATTTTGCGCGGCTTCTCGTGCAGAAGAAGGTCGTCAACTCGATCGACGCCGCGTTCAAGCAGTTCATCGGCAAAGGCATGGAGTTCTACGAGCCGCGCGAGTGTCTCGGGCTTCAGGAGGCAACCTCTCTCATCAGGGCTGCCGGCGGAGTGGCGGTGATCGCCCACCCGATTTCATTGGGCCTGCGCGGACCCGCTCTTCGCACGCACCTCGCCGCCTGCAGGGACCAGGGCGTGTCCGGCATAGAGGCCTGGCATCCCAACCAGCCGCTCAAGGAATGCAGACGGTATGACCGTCTGGGCCGCAGCCTGGGGATGATCGTCACCGGCGGGTCGGATTTCCATGGAGAACACATCCCCCAGCGAATGCTCGGCCGCACCGCGGGGGGCCGCGAGATTCCCGACGCCTTTCTCGAGGCGCTTCCATTGCATCACCCCGCAGCCTGAACTATACTCGCCTGCGATGGTCGCGACGCTCGGAAGGTGGGCCAACAGGAAGACCCGGGATTATGCGTACGCTCTCGGGTTCCTTTTTCAGGTCCTGAAGGAAACGGTCCTTTTCGTCCGCCGCAGGCAGGTGGCATTCAAGGTTCTGGTGCTGCAGATTCTCTTCACCGGCGTCGAGGCACTGAGCATCGTGTCCCTCATCGCGCTGTCAATCGGCGCCGTGATCATCGTGGAGGGCGGGACCATCCTTCCGCGGTTCGGCCAGACAAGCCTTCTTTACTCGATCCTCATCGTCGTGATCACCCGGGAGCTGGGTCCGATCCTGACCGCGTTCATCATCGCCGCGCGGTCGGGAACCGCCATCGCCACCGAGCTCGGCAACATGGTGGTCTCGCACGAGATCGAGGCCTACATATCGGTGGGCATCAATCCCGATCTCGTACCTCGTGGTGCCCCGGGTCCTCGGGGTGACGATCTCCGTGATGGCGCTCACGATCTACTTCAATTTCTTCGGGCTCTTCGGCTCTTTCCTCGTATCCCAGCTCATCAAGCCGGTGCCGTTCGTCGAATACTTCCGCGCGCTGCTTGCAACGATCCAGCTGCGCGACATCGTGTCCACGGTGGTCAAGAGCTTCGTTTTCGGGGTCATCATCTCCGTGGTGGCCACCTTCCAGGGCTTCAAGGTGGGCACGTCCGTGACGGAGATACCCCGTGCCGCCATCAAGGCGGTCGGCCAGGGCTTCGTGCTGTGCTTTCTGGCCGACGCCCTGATCACGCTGATCTACTACGTATGAGGAAAACGCGGCATGGATGACGCGATCAGCCTGGTTGACGTGCGGCTCACCCTCGGCGGCTACGAGGCCCTCCGCGGGATAAACGTGGCATTCCCCCAAGGGACGAGCACCGTGATCATGGGGCCATCGGGGTGCGGGAAGAGCACGCTGCTGAAGGTCGCGGCCGGCCTGATCCCCCCTGACACGGGCAAAGTTCTCCTGCGGGGACAGGACATTTTCCTCCTTTCCGAGCGTGGAATCCGCGACTGCGCAAGTCCAACGGGTTCGTATTCCAGGACGGCGCGCTCTGGGAGAACAAGACCCTGTTTGAGAATCTTGCCCTCCCCCTCGAGGTTCATTTTCCGGGACTTTCGCGCACCGACATCGCGAAGCGCGTCGCGCGCGCCCTGGAGAGGGTCGGCCTGGAGGAATCGGCCGCGGCAGCGTCCCGCCGCTCTTTCCGGCGGAGAAAGAAAGATCGCCTCCTTCCTGCGCGCCCTGGTGACCGAGCCCTCCCTCGTATTCCTGGACGAGCCGACCCTCTCCATCGACTTCAGCATGACCGAGAAAATCAGTCACATGATCCATGACCTCAAGGCGCGCGGCAGCAACGATCATCGCCGTGACCCATGACCCTCAGCTCACCGCGACGCTCGCGGACAGGCTCGTCGTCATGGACGCGGGAAATGTCCTGGTGACGGGCGAGTTCGACGAGGTGAAAAGAACGCGGGACGTGCGCGCCCGCGCGATTCTCTCCCAGGTTCTCGGAGAGATCGCTTCCTACGATACCGACCTGCTCGAGCTGCTGGGCAGGGACCCGCAGGACGGCCAGAATTGACACAGCGATTCTCGTTTTGCACGATGATCGTCTGCCAGAGACCTTCTCCATGCAGGAGTCGACCCATTCTTCAATCGGGCAAAACGAGAAGCGCCTCATCCGATTCATTCACCAAATGGCCGAGAATTGACAGCGTGCACGTGGGAAGGATAGGATCGAGAAGCGAATGAAGTTCAAGATCCGATTCGCGGACCAGATCGTGGGCATCTTCGTGCTCGTCGCGATCGTCTGTCGTCGCGGTGATCCTCATCTCCATCGGGGTCAATCAGCGGTGGTTCGCCAAGAACTATCACTTCACGAGCCGGTTCTCGTCCGGGGACGGTCTGTCCTCCGGCATGCCCATCATGCTCAAGGGCTTCGAGATCGGAAGGATCTCGCGCATATCGCTCAACGCGCAGAACGAGGTCGACGTGCGCTTCTACGTGCAGGACACGTACTACGACAGAGTGAAGCCCAACTCGGTCCTGGAGCTGACGTCCAGCTCCATCGGCCTGGGAGTGTCGCTCCGAGTTCCACCCCGGGCAGCAACCAGTTCCCCCCGCAGCCCGAGGGCTCTTTCATACCCGCGCTGGACAGCGACGAAGGCCGACGGCTGGTCGAACAGAAGCTGGTGGAGATTCCCAAGGGAGAGGACGTGATAGGTTCGGTCATCGCCAAGCTCAATCCGCTGCTGGACGAAACGCGCCTGACCGTGGGAGAGATCAGGCGGGTGGCGACCTCCGTGGACGACGCGCTCGCGGGCAGGGCGGCCCCATGGGCACCATGGTGAACGACCTGTCCGCGACCCCCGGAAAAGTGAATCGCGCCGTGGACGACATGAGCTCGAAAATCAACACGCTGCTGGACAAGATCACCGTCATCTCGGACAACATGACGGACATTTCCGTGAAAACACGCGGGGTCATCGGCGACCTTTCGACGAATCTGGACGAAATCTCGCAGAACCTGAAGGAAATGACCGCCGACCTGAAGAATACCCAGGGGCTGGCCAAACGCCTCCTGGATCCCAAGGGATCGATCGACACTTTCCTCAACGACTCGAACGAGCTCTACAACCAGGTGGACACGGCGCTCAAGAGCGCGAACGGGATCATCGCGCAGCTTCGAGAGCTTCGTGGATTTCATCAACGGTACTCGGCCGCAGGTCTCGAGCATCCTGGAAAAGGGCAGCACGACGCTGGACTCGGCCAACGACGTTCTCCAGGCCGCGAAGAACAATCCCCTGCTCAAGGGGGGCGTGCCGCCCCGACCGCAGCAGACATCGCCGTTGAACAGCTACAGGGACGAAAACTTCTGATGAATGAGAAGCTTTTCCGGGCGGGAATCTGCCTGTGCGTCTCTCTGATTGTCTCCTGCTCTTCCGCGCCGCCGAAATCAGACACCGTCACGACCGTGAGAGACCAGGCCGCGCAGAACAGCAGCTACGCCGAGGCCTATTTCCGGCAGGGACGCTACGACCTTGCCCTGCAGTTCTTCACCCAGTCGCTGAGCGAGAACACTTCCATCGACAATGGGGAGGGCATCGCCCAGTCCTACATGGCTATCGGAAAAACCTACATGGCCATGGGTTCCCTGGACATGGCGGAAGACTTTCTCCTGAAAGGCCGGGAGCGCGCCCGGGCAGCCAGCCCCTCCCTTTTGTTCATGGCTTCCAGCAGTCTGGGCGAGCTGTACCTTGCAAAGGGAGATCCGCAGAAGGCGCTCGCTGTTTTCGATGAGGCGCTCGCAATGCCGGCGAGCTCACGGACACCCGCGCAGACGGCCCTGCTCTATCACAACCTGGGCACCGCCCAGAAGGACTCTCGGCAACTACGCCAAGGCCCTCGAGTATTTCGACAAATCGCTGCAAATCAACACGGCCAACAAGCTCATCGAATCGGCCGCGGCGGACTACTACATGATCGCCTCCGTGTATTCCCTGCAGGCACGCTACGAAGAGGCGGTGAAGAGCGCGGAGACGGCGCTGTCCCTCGACAAGAAGATCGAAAGCTCGCCCGGTATCGCCCAGGATCTCTACGCCCTGGGCTTGATCGAAACGCGACGCAAGGACCTGGCCGCGGCGTATGACTATTTCCAGCGCGCGTACCTGGTGTTCGTCACCCTCGGGTCGAAACCCGGCATGAGAAAGGCCCTGACGGAGCTCATTGCGGCGACGGACGGCCTGGGCAGATCCACGGAAGCCGACGGGTATCGCAAATCCCTCGCAGACCTGGGCACCCCGTGAGAGGCGGCGTGAGGAAGAGACTCGAGAGCTGGCTCGAGGCCGCCCGGAAAATCGGATTCCTGATTCTCCTTCTGGCGGGCAGCGCCGCGTTCGGTTTCGCAATCGCCTGGCCGCTGTGGCTCTTCGCCACTTCCCAACGACAGGCGTATACGATCTTCGCTTTCTGCCTTGCCGGCGGGGGTCTGCTCGCCCTGGCAGTCAGGAGATTCATCAGGCGCCGCGGGACCCCCCGAGACCAGGGCAAGCCGCGGCGCACCATTCTTTCGGTGCTTTTGACAATCCTGCTCACAATCGTCGCTCTGGCAGGCGGATATCTCGCGGCCGTGCTGCTGTACAGGGGATTGTGGATCCTCGGCCATCCCGACGCTCGTCGTGTGGGCGGGGCTGCTGTGGGCCCTCGGATTCGCGCGCCGCGCTTCGAACAGACGCAAGGAGCCGCGGATTCCTGCCGAAAATAGGAGTGAGTGAAACGCACGATCGGCCTCACCACCCTGTTCTTCTTTCTCCTGCATTGCGCCCGCGGGCGCCGCCGCGCATGCAGTATCCCGAGATTCGCGCGCTCAGCCAGGACGACGCGCTGTTCGTGCAGCAGCAGTCGGCGCTCGAGGAGTTTCGCAAGCTTTCCCAGGTCAGCGGGCGACGTGGTTTTCCCACCGGTGGACATCTTCGAGTACCCGAAACGGGCAGCGGATGACCTTTTCTCCCTCAACGCGCGGCTCGGGATGCGCTATGACACTCTTGCGACCCTGAACGGGACGGCGGGCAAGGACGCCTTCAGCGCCAGATCCGCGGATCCTCGTCCCCAGCCAGGACGGATTGTTCGTCAACAACCCGCCGCGCGGCGACCTCGAGGACATGATGCTCTCCACGCGGCTCGCCGACGGGAAAAGCGCCCCAGACGCTCGTGGTCGTGCGGGACGGCCGGCGCGGATGCCGTGTATTTCTTCCCCGGCGAAGCATTTACCCGCATGGAGCGCGCGTATTTCCTGGGCATCCTCTTCCGGCTTCCCATCGACAAGGGCCAGGATCACCTCCCTGTACGGCTGGCGGAAGCGACCCATTCACGGGAAGCCCGGAGTTCCACAGCGGCATGGATATCGGGGCCGCCGGAGGGCACCGACGTGCACGCGGCGCGCGACGGGACCGTGGAAGAGGTCGGCACGAACGAGGTGCTGGGCAATTACGTGGTCGTCACCCACCCCGGCGGCTACCAGACCGTCTATGGACACCTTTCCTCGATTAGTGTTACTATGAGGAGAAGGTGAGCACGGGCGCCATCATCGGGTGCCGTGGGCCAGACGGGGCGCGCCACGGGGCCGCACCTGCACTTCGAGGTGCGGACAAAGGCGGGCACGCGGGACCCCTGCAGCTGCTCGCGATGAAAAAGGGCTAAAGTTCACGGGAACGTGATGACGATAAGAAAGGTGTTGGTGTCCAAGATATAGTTCCCCTCCCAGTTTACTATGTCGAAAGGCACCACACCAGGCAGGCCGGCTCCTTCGGGGGCGGCCTCTTTTTTTGCGGACGCGCCGTGCCGGTGCGATCTGTCCGCTGCAGCCGCAGCCGCGCAAGGCCCCGGTTGACAAAGCCCCGCCCTCTCCATATTCTTTTCATGTGCATCTGCACCCCCGCAAGAGATCCCCGTTTCGAGATCCTTGCTGATCGTCTCCTTTGCGGTGGCCATCCTCCTCGGCGTGTCCCTGGGCATCGCCCTGGCCGCCACCCGCAATATCTCCGCGAAGGAGCAGTTCGGCGAGCACCAGGCCGGCCCTGCCCACGAAGATCCTCGACATCAACGACAGGGAGATCACCGAGTTCTTCGGCGAGCAGAACCGGGAGCCGGTCACGATCGACCAGGTGCCGCAGCACCTCATCGACGCCCTGCTCACCCGGGAGGACCGCAACTTCTACTCCCACCACGGCTTCAGCCTCCGCGGCCTGACCCGGGCGCATGTTCAACATCGTCACCGGCCGGTACGTCTCCGGGGCAAGCACCATCACCCAGCAGCTCGCCGGGCGGCTGTACGCGGACCGGACCGACATCTCCATCAAGCGCAAGCTGGTGGAGCTGTGGTGGGCCATCCAGATGGAGCGGCGGTACACGAAGCAGGAAATCCTGGAGATGTACCTCAACGAGATGCCCTTCGGCCAGGCAACACGCAGGGCGTCCAGGCGGCGAGCAAGTTCTTCTTCAAGCACCCCGTCCAGGAGGACACGGTCGCCGAGTCGGCCATGCTCGTCATCCAGCTCGCCAGCCCGTCGCTCAACTCCCCCATCAAGAACCCCCAGCGGGCGCGGCAGGCTGCAGCGGGAGATCCTCGACCAGATGGTGCAAGCTGGGCTACGTGACGAAGAAGGAGGCGGACGACTCCTTCGACGAGTACTGGGCAAAGTACGACTACACGCGGCCGAACTCCAGCGCGTTCCTCGACCGGGAGGACAAGGCGCCCTACTTCAGCGAGTACATCCGCGGCCAGCTCGACGAGCTGCTCGTCGGCTCGTACAACTATCCTCACCGACGGCCTGGTGGTGCACACGACGCTCAACCTCGACTACCAGAGGGAGGCGGACGAGCAGGATGGCGCAGGACATCGACAAGGTGAACGCCCTGCTACCTCGCCACTCGCGGGCAACCGCAGGTCGCCTCCTCCAACGCGTCGTTCCTGCCCCTCATCGACATGCTCGGGCTTTCCTTCGACATCGACGACCTGATGTACCGCAACCGCAACGCCACCGGCAACGCGAAGCGGCGACTACGCGCAGCAAGATCGCGCCCGTCGTGGAGATCGTGTCGCGTCCTGTTCGGCCTCCAGAAGGCGCAGGACATCGTATCCGCGGGCATCGACTCCGCGCCTGGCCGTGACGCGCAAGACCCAGGTGCAGGGCGCCCTGGTCTCCATCGACCCCACCACCGGCTACATCCTCGCCATGGTCGGCGGCACGGCAGTTCTCGCGCGCGGACCAGTTCAACCGCGCCACCCAGTCGCGAGGTGCGAGCCCGGGTCCGCCTTCAAGCCGCTGTACTACTCCGCGGCCATCGACTCGCGGAAGTTCACCCCGGCCACCATGATCCTGGACGCGCCCGTGGTCTTCACCAACGCCGACGGCACGCTCTACGAGCCGCTGAACTACAAGGGGCAGTGGCACGGCCGGGTGCTGCTGCGGGACGCCCTGGCGGAATCCATGAACGTGCCCGTCCCTGAAGGTCCTCGACGGCATCGGCTTCGACGCGGCCATCCAGCGGGCCAGCCGGATGCTGGGCGTCACGGACCCGGCGGAGATCGACACGCCGCTTCCCGCGCTACTACCCCCTCGGCCTGGGCATCATCACCGTCTCCCCGCTGGAGATGGCGCGCGCATACTCCGTGTTCGCCAACGGCGGCCGCGAGGTGGTGCCCGTGGCCATCCGCTACATCGAGGACCGCAACGGAAAGATCATCCTGGAGCCGGCCAAGGAAGCCCTGGCGCAGGAGAGCCGCAAGGGCGACGCGGCGCAGATCATGAGCCCGCAGACCGCCTACATCATGACGAGCATCCTGCAGAGCACGATCAAGGAAGGGACCCTCGGCGGCGTCGGCGGCGATGCTCGACATCTGGAACGACAAGGGCCAGCCCTTCGCCGCGAAGACGGGCACCACGCAGAACTGGTCGGACGCCTGGACGGTCGGCTTCTCCCCCTACGTCACCACGGCGGTCTGGTACGGGTTCGACCAGGGCAACCGGTCCCTCGGCACGGCGCTCACCGGTGCGGCCATCGCCGGCCCCACCTGGGCCAAGTACATGAAGGCCATCCACAAGGACCTGCCCGGTGAAGACGTTTCACCGGCCCGAAACGGGTCTCGTGGACGTCGTGGTCAGCGCGACCTCGGGGCTCCTGCCCACCGCGTACACGAAGAAGACCATCACCGAGGTCTTCCTCGCCGGGCACGGAGCCGAAGGCATTCGACGAGATCGACGAGTACAATGCCACCCAGGCCGACCTCAACGCTGGAGAATCTGAAAAACTCCCTGCTCAACAATCCCGATCTCCAGGGTGGAGGAAGCGTGGCAGGCCCGCCGCTGGACGGCGGAGGTCCGGGCTCCAGCAGCCGGGGAGCCCTTCCGGCGGCAATCCCCTGCTCGACTGATGCGCTGACAAGGCAGCGGTGATGCTGCTGTACACGAAGGACCATACCTGGGTGCTCACCGAAGGCAACGCGCGCGAGGGTCGGGCATCTCGGATTTCGCGCAGGCGGAGCTCGGGCGACATCGCCTACGTCGAGCTTCCCGCGGCCGGGCAAGCGCCTCGAGCGCGGAGAGGTGGCGTGCACGGTGGATTCCCTGAAATCCTCGAGCGAGATCTACGCCCCGGTCTCGGGGACCGTGGTCGAGGTGAACGCGCGTCCTGGCGTCCGAGGAGAAGCTGCGCCCTCGTCAACAGCGATCCCCTGGGCGAAGGCTGGCTGATCGTGCTCGAGATGGGCGACCCGGGCGAGCTTCAGCACCTCCTCGTCGGAAAAGGAATACGAGGCCTACATCCAGGGAGGACTGACGCTTCACCGGCGCCGAAGCAGCCTGAAGCGCGCCTGTCAGCCTCGCCCACAGCGTACGGGCCGCTGACTGCAGATCCGCGATTTCTGCGAGGCGCACCGTGAAGTCCTCCGCCGCTTCCTCCAGCGTGAAGAGCGGCCCGTAGCGCCTGTTCAGCTCGCTCCAGTGCTTCCCGATGAACACGTACAGGTCGGCCTCCGTGGCCTGCGGGCAAGCCGGCCAGGAGCTTCGCCTCGCGGATGATCGAGATGATGGGGAAGTACACCTTGTCGTACCAGGAGACCGCGGCCTCCTCGAAGGGGATCTCCTCCGTCTGCTTGAGATTGATGTACCACTTGTGCTCCCGGATGTGGCCAGAGCAGCTCGTCGTAGCGGCCCACCTCGGTGAACTCCAGGACGCAGCCCGGCCGGCGCGTGTCGAGCTGCGTCGTCTCGAAGAACCTGCGCTTCTCGAAGTCGATGACGGCGCGCTTGAGCTCCTCCCGCGTCATGTCGGGAGGTGAGGGAGATCTCCGATGAGAGGGAGATCACCTCGGCGTCGATGAACTCCGCCCCCTGCGCCTTGGCTACGGAGACGCGGTGGTTGCCGTCACGCACGAAGTACACGCCGCCGATCTCGAACAGCTTGATCGGCGGCAGGATGACATTCTGGTAGTGCGCCACGTCCACCCTCATCCAGCGGCGCATCAGCTTGTCGTGCCGGGGCAGGAAGGCCCTGTTGAAGTCCTTGTACCGCCCCTCGCTGCCGACGATCTTGTCGATGGGGACGGTCCGCATGCCCCGGTAGGTCTCCGACTCGGGACGCAGGAGCGAGCGCACGTCCCCCAGGGAGAGCATCTCGTCTTTCTGCGCCTTGAGCAGGGAGAGGATGCGCGCTGATCGTCTCCTGCGTCCGCAGCCTGCTGAAATCGCTGCGCGCCATGGTCTGGAACATGTTGTCGCTCATCGTGGTGTTCTCCAGGTCGATCACGATGTGGTCATATGCGTTGATGATCGTCGTTGCTCCGTAGTGCGCCTCGCGCGCAGCGTTCCGGTCGTACAGGTGCACGTGTCCGTGCACGAGGTAGCGGGGCTTGAATGTCCTCATGAACCAGAGGAAGACCCGGAACCCCGTGTGGCAGGGGTCGGGAAGGTCGTTGATGCCGTACGGCGGCGAATGCGTGACCAGGACATCGAGAAACCTCCCGTGGACGACCCGGTGCCAGAGAAGCCGGGGCAGCAGCCGCAGCATGGCGAGAAACATGGTGAAGTCGGTGAACTGGTTCTCTCCCCCGTTGTACCAGATGCTCCCTCCGAGCCCCGCCAGGATGAGCCCCTTCACGCGCACGACCCTTCCCTCCAGGCATGTCGCCCCGCATGCCGAAACCTCTCCCGTGTCGCGGATCCCGTCTCCTGTCGAATGGATCCGCAGGCATTCCCTGCTCCGCCTGCCCTCCAGGTGATGGTTCCCGAAAACGAAGAACAGCGGCTTGTTCAGCGTGCTGACGATGAAGTCGTAGTACTCGAGCGTGAGGTCTCCCGCGCTCAGGACCAGGTCCACGTTGCCGTACCGGCTCTTCAGGCCTGTGCTGTAGATCAAGGGGTCCACGTGGTCGGCGATGCAGAGGAGTCTCATTGCTGTGCATCCACGAATATAGTGAAACGCGCACCTTGGTGCAACGCATCGAGAAGTCTTTGACAAAAATGCCGAATCTCGTATATACATGCATGAGACCAGACTTTGAGGAGCGAGATTATGGATAAAATAGAGATTCAGGAGAAACTCATCGAACATCCTCTCGAAACACACGTCGATCGAGCGCGCGCGTCCTTACCCGGACAAGCCTCAAGCTCGATCTCGGGCTGGATTCCCTGGACGTGGCGGAGATGGTCTACGAGATCGAAGCAGCATTCGGCATCTCGATCGCGGATGAGTCGGCGGAGAAAATCCAGAGGATCTCCGACACCGTCGATTTCGTCCACGAGAGGATGACGAGCCGCGCGCAAGACGACTTTCGCTCCAGGAGCATGATATCCCGCGCAGCCCGCCTTCCCTCCTCCTGCTGAAAACGCATCAAGGTCCCTCACAGCATACCGACGATTGAAAAGAGGGCACGCCGCGATCTCGCGCGCATCGGTCGCCTGGCGCGCGCGCTGCGACGCGGTATACTTGAAGGGGACGGTGCAGATGATGAAACGATTGATCCTGGCCTGCTTGCTTCTCCTCGCCTGCGCGCTGCCCTCTTCGGCGCCTCCGCTGTTCTTCGACAAGGGAGAGGCGCTCTTCGTCCAGAACAAGCCGCAGGACGCCCAGCCCCTTCTTGAAAGCGCCCTGAACGACGACCCGTCGAACGAGAAGATCTACCTCTACCTCGGGATCATCTACCAGCAGCTCGGAGACCCGCAGAAGGCGATCGACATCCTGAAGCGCGGGCCTGCCGTCGCCACCTCCTACAAGGACCTTTTCTACTACAACATGGGAAACGACTTCTTCGCCCGCAAGGAGTTCACCTTCGCGGAGGAGATGTACAGCGAGCGCTCTTGCGGCGCAACAAGAACCTGGCCGAAGGCTACCTGAACAGGGCGAACGCGCGCCTCCAGCTCCAGAACTTCGAGCGGCGCCCTGGCCGACTACACCCTCTTCCTCCAGCTCCAGCCCCAGGATCCCCAGCGTCCCAGCATCGAGAAGGTCATCGCCCTGATCCGCCAGGCCCAGGACGACAAGGAGAAGGCGCGCCTGGCAGGAGCCTGGCCAGGCAGCAGGCGCTCATGAACGACGTCCTGAACAGCCTGAACAATGCCGGGGACGACACGAAGAACCTTTCCGTGGAGTCCATCAAGGGCCAGACCGACCCGGTCAACGTCGACATCAAGGACTGAAACACATGCAGACACCCTCGCGCGACAAAGGCCGGTCCACCGGCCGCACACCCCCGGCGCGCACGCCGAAGCAGGACACGCCGTCAGGCCGAAGGCTCTCGACATCGATCGTCATCGGCATCATGCGGCCGTCTGCCTGCTGGGGGCGGGCGGGATCGTCCTGGGCCTCAGCCTGGGGGCTGGCGGGATCATCCGGGCATCCTGGAGCCGCGCCGCGGGACCAGACGTGGCCGAGGGCCTGAAGCAGGCGGACTACTACGCGGGCAAGGGCGAGTTCGAGGAAGCGCTCAAGATCCTCAACGCCCTCAGCATCGACGACCCGAAGGTGAAGGCGGCGCTGGACGACGTGCTGGCCCGGAAGAAGGCCGCGGACGACGCGGCAAAGCAGAGCGAGCTCGCCGCGCTGAAGGCGCAGCAGGACCAGCTGAAGGCGGGGCTCGCGCAGCTCGGCGACACGCTGAAGAACCAGCAGCAGAAGATCGTCGTTCAGCAGCCGACCACAGCCGCCGCCGGAGAATGCCTCCGCGAAGGCAGAAAGAGCTGCAGAAGAAGGTCCAGGACCTGATGCAGAAAGGCGCCGCGGCATTCAACGCCGGCCGGTACGCGAGGCGCGAAAGACCTTCGAGCAGGCCGTTGCGCTGGCTCCCGACAACTCGGACGCGCTTGCTTTCGCGGGCCTTTCCTGGCTGCGGGACAACCCGACGGACTCGGCAAGCGTGCAGAAGGCGGTCGATCTCTCCAAGAAGGCCATCGCCAAGAACCCCGACAACTGGCTGCCGCACAGGACCCTGGCGGAGATCTACGACAGCCGCAAGCTCTCCGACGATGCCATGCGGGAATACAAGACCGCCGCGCGCCTGAACCCCAACGACGCGGACGCCCTGTACGCCCTCGGCAAGCTGCAGTACCGGGCCAAGCTCTTCGCCGACGCCCAGAAATCCTTCGAGGGCTGCGTGGCGCTGCGTCCCGATTTCACCTCGGCGCATTTCAACCGCGGCATGACCCTCGTGCAGCTCGGCGACAAGGCGCGGGCCATCGACGCTTTCAAGTCGGCCATCGCGACGAAGAAGGATTCGCCGACGCCTACTACATGGTCGGCTACCTCCTTCGGGACAAGGGCGACACGGCCGGCGCCCTGGAGGCATTCAAGCTGGCCGTGCAGTACGCGCCGGACAAGCCGGGCTATCTGCGCGAGCTGGGCTCCGCTTACATGGCGCGCGGCGACTTTGCCGGCGCGGAGAGCACCTTCACCCAGGCGCTTGCGCTGGATCCGGACAACGCCATCGCCAACTACAACATGGCATCCGTGAAGATCAAGCTCGGAAAGCCGCGGGAGGCCCTCGCCGTTCGCGCAGAAGGCGGTGGACAAGGACGCCGACTCAGCCGCCAGCAACTACATCCTCGGGCTGGCCAACGAGAAGCTGGGCAACGCGGACGACGCTGTGAAGTACTACGCCATCGCCGTGCAGAAGGACCCGAAGTTCGCCCCTGCCCTGATCAACCTCGGAGGCATCTACGACAGCCGGGGCATGCCGGACAAGGCGCTTCCCCTCCTCCTGGCAGCGCAGGAAGTGCTCCCCGAGTCCTACGAGGTGCAGAACAATCTCGGGCAACGTCTACCTGCACCAGCAGCAGTACCAGGACAGCATCACGCACCTCTCCAAGGCGCTGTCCATCCAGCCCGACTCGAAGGTCACGGAGTACAACCTCGGCCTCGCATACGCGGAAACCGGCCAGATCCCGGAGGCGAAAACGGCCTTCCTCGAACGTGCTGTCAAAGGACCCTTCCAACCTGGACGTGTACATCAAGCTTGCCCGGATATTCGTGAAAGAGGGCAACAACAAGGACGCGAAGGACCTTCTGACCCGGCTGCTCGCCAAGAATCCCAAGGCGGACGTCAAGGACGAGGCGCAGAAGCTTCTGGATCAGCTCAAGTAGAACGATCAGCCGGGGAGACCGGCCCTGCCCCGCCGCACAGCTCAGACGCGCGGTGTCTCCCGCGCCGGCCTGTCGACCAGGCGGAGGAGCGTCTCCTCGGACAGCTCGTGCCAGATCGGCCGCCCATGGGGACAGCGCGGCACGGGCAGCTTCAGTGCCTGCGCGCACAGCTCGTGAGCAGTGAGGGGATCCACACGATCCCCCTCCTTGATGGCAAGCCTGCAGGCCGCCGTGGCGCGGAAAGCGTATTTCCACTGCTCTCCGCCCGCGCCGCGCACAAGCTCCACAAGCCGCTCTTCGGCCAGCGCCTGAAAGTCCGCTGAAAGGGCAGTCACCTCGAACGCGCGCGCGCCCGCGCGCCTGACTGCGATTCCCATCTCTTCGAGCTCCCGCGTGGCACCGATGATGCGGGCTTCCTCCTCCTCCGACACGTCAAAGCACAAGGGGAAGAGCATTTCCTGAAGGGCGGGCGCGCGCGCGCCGAGGCGCTCGAAAATGATCCGCTCGTGCGCGGCGTGCTGGTCCAGGACCAGGAGCCGGCCGGGCAGCTCGAAGACCAGGAATACGCCGAAAACCTGGCCGAGGAACCTGATACCGTCTTCCTGCGGCGCCGGTCTCGCCGCGGCCTCCCGCGGCCCAGGCTGCGGGAGACCCTGCACGACGCGGCTCGGCGGCGTGGAGGGGTACAGGGAACGCGCCGGCGCGGCGGGAGCGGCGGGGATTCCCGGCAGGGGGGCAAGCAGGACGCGCGCCGCTTCGACGACTGCCTTGTGCACCTCGGGGAGATTGCGGAACCTGACTTCTTTCTTGGCCGGGTGGATATTGAAATCGATGAGCCCGGGATCGATCTCCACGAACACGAACGCAACCGGATGCCAGCCGCCGGGCATGTGGCCCGCGTAACCGTATTCGGCCGCCTGCATCAGTGAGAACTCGGACACCCGCCTGCCGTTTACAAAACACTGCAGCAGCTTCCTGTCCCTTCGCCGCAGCTCCGGCCGGCCCGCGACGATCTTCACGCTGAAACGGTCCCCCTCCGCTCCCGCCTTGCCCAGCAGCCGGGAATCGAGGAGCTGTCCGTAGGCAAGCCCGATCCTGTCCATTGACTCCGCCACGGGCAGGGAAAGCTTCATTTCGTTGTCGAGGAAAAGCCGAAAAGCGATTCCCGGGTGGGCCACTGCCCTGTCGATGAAAACGGCCCTGCAGAGCCCGGATTCGGCTGAAACGCTGCGCAGGAACTTTTTCCGGGCGGGATAATTGTAGAAAAGCTCCGTCACGTCGACAACGGTCCCCTTCCTGCCCTGGCAGACCTCCATGCCCACCTGTCTGCCGCCCCGGACCTCCAGGCGGTGCGCCGGCTCATTCCCGCCCGGACAGCTCACCACCTCGAGGCGGCTGCACACCGCAATGCTGGAAAGCGCCTCCCCCCGGAAACCGAGGCTGGATACGCGCAGCAGGTCGTCCTCCGTTTCGATCTTCGAGGTCGCGTGCGGCTGCCAGCAGAGCGCAAGGTCGTCGGGAGGCATGCCCGCCCCGTCATCCACGACACGCACGCGGGAAAGCCCCCCCGCTTCCAGGTGAACGTCGATGGCGAGGCTGCCCGCGTCGATCGCATTGTCAAGGAGCTCCCTCACAATTGAAAACGGCCGGTCGATCACCTCGCCGGCCGCGATCTTTCGGGAAACCTCGTCCCGGAGGATCCGTATCCTCCGGGGCTGGGGGCGGGTGACGTGCATGCGCCGGTCTACAGGTGGACCTGCATCTCGATCGAGAGCGAGGTGTCCATCTTGGGCAACAGGTCGGTTGAACTGGCATAGACCAGATTGCCGGACGAGTCCCGTTGTGCCGTGGTGGTGTACAACAGCGTCACGTCAAGAGTATCCGTCACCGGGTAATTGATCGACGTGCTGACGACCGTGTTTGCATCGAATAGAGTCACCCCGTGCTGGATCGACGGGACGAAGTTGGTCCGCTCGTACGAGATGGAGCCCCAGACGTTGACCACGGGGATGACGCCTTTCTTCAGGATGAACTTCGCAATGAAATCGTCGTTCGCGAAGGTGAAATTGCCCGCCGGGTTCCTGTCCCAGGGCCAGAAGTAGCTGAGCTTGAGGCTGAAAAGCCTGTCCAGCGAGATGCCGCCTTCACCGAAAATCCCCATATTCTGGGTATTGTACGCGGGGTTTGCCGGATCCTGCAGGTAGGCGAGCACATTATGCACGAACGTGTTCCGCTCGCGCTCATAGCCGGAGCTGTAGAACTGCGGAGTGAATGCACCGGTGGAGTCGCGGAACTCCACCCGCCAGGTGAGGTCACGAATGAGCAGGTTTCCGAACAAGCCCGTGGCAACCCCCCAGTTCTTGAACCGCATGCTGGCCGACTTGTCGTACACCGCATCAAATGCAAATCCCGGATTGATCACCGTGCCGCCCGTGAGCGCGGTGCTCGGAGAGGAACGGAAGTACGGCAGCATGAGCGCGCCGTCCGCAAAGGCCACGAGGCTGAAGGCATCACCTTCCACCAAGGGCAGGTCAAGGTCGACGCCTGGATTGATGAACAGGGGGCTTCCCGCGGGAACCGGCCCGACTGCGCCGGTAGACATATCGAAGAAGTCCCTGGCGGGATTGATGTCCACCAGGGTTGAGAATCCGAAGGCCAGCTTGAAGCTCGGAATCGGACGGATGTACAGCCTGCCGCCGAAGACCTCCGGATCCGCCGCGTCATTGACCATTGCCTCGAATCCGAACCCGCCGAAATCCAGGCCGAGATTCACGCCGATGCGGCGCACCGAGGGGAAGTCGGCGTCATTGGCGAAATCGCGCATGATCAGGCCGTGCCCGATGGTGATGTCGTTGAGGCTTCCGACCTTGAGGAAGAAGGGATCTCTCTGCTGTCCCCACTCGATGTACTTGATCTTGAGAAGGAGGTCCACGGCAAAATCCTGGACCGCCGCGAGGGTACTGTGCTGATCCGTTCCGAAGCTCCACTCCCTGTTGCCCGCCGGCCTGTAGTAGTCGCTCGGATTGAACATGTCGTCGTGGTAGATGATGGGCAGGTAGAGCGCCGCCTTCAGATTGCCGGTCGAGAACGTCGGCACCAAAACCACCTTTGACCAGGTCTCCCCCCCGATAGTGACAGAGCCGATTTCAAGACCCAGGATGGCGCGCAGCGCCGTCATGGGGTTGTCCAGCCCGGAATTGGTCTTTGGCGCCGGAGGGGCGGCCGGGCCCGGTGCGGACTCCGTGGCAGGGGTCCTGAGCGTTTCCTGGTACGCCTTGTTGATCGCCATGGTCTCGTTCACGTCGAGCCTGGTGAACTTCATCTCGTTGACCAGGCCGCTCAGCACGTCCGGAGCCATCTGAGCCGCCGTGAAAGAAGCTCCCAGCGCATCTGCGAAAAGTCCCTGTGCGACGTCGATGGCCTCACCAGTGGCGTTCTGGATCCAGCCCGTCCCTTCCAGGGTGGAGAGCCGGGCGAATGCGCCCTCCTGGAACTCGACCACTATGTCGGAACCGCGTACACCGCACACCGCCGACTGGGTCTTGATCTGGTACTGGTCCTTGCCGGACGCCTTGCCGGCAACGGTACGGATTTTCCCAAAGGCCAGGCTGAACACATCCTGGCCACCGGTCTCGGAGCGCAGCTGCGTGAGCGTGAAATTGGTATTCTGGGCGATCTTGATGATCGTCCCTGTATGGTTCAATTTGAGCTCGGCCAGGTCTCCCTTGCCGGTCACGACTGTCCAGCCGAGCTGCATGTCGTCCCCGTCCTGCACGGAAACGGATGCGCCCTCCTTGTCCTTGACGTCGAATGTGCCGCTGTTGTCTTCATGGTACGCGAGGGTCACGGATATGGCCGGCGGCTTGGCCGTTGTCGGTGCAGACTGCGCAGAAAGCAGGCCCGGCAGCGCCAGGAGGGCCGCCAGTACCGCGATTGAAGCTCTGATCCTCATACTGTCCTCCGTTTCCTAGAAGAGCGCAATCGAGGTCTGCAGCCCGGAAGTGACGTGCCAGGGGTGGGGAGATTGCGTCGGGTCAAAAACAATCTTGTAGAGGAATGATATGATCGCGGGTCCTGTCCTGAAGTTGAATTGTGCCTGAATGGCTGCATCTTCCGCGCTGACCAGGTCGGAGAGCGTTGCAAGAGCTTTCTTGTCGTAGCTGAAATCGAATGAGATCCCCGGCACAACCCCCTCCTCGATAGAGAAGGTACCACGCAGGTGGGGGTATCTCAGCAGGGGATCGGTGAAGGCGCTTGGGGCGAACGGGCCATCGAGGGTAACTCTGAATACAATCGTGTCCCCGAGGAAAGACGTACCTGCGCTCACGAGCCACCCCAGCATGGCCGGAGAGAATCCACCCGTCTGCACGATCATGTATTGCTGGTCACGGAGGAGGTCGTACGTAGGACCGAAGTAGTCGGGAATGAAATCCGCGCCGAGCGCGCGCAACTGGAGACCGTAGGTGAAGATGCTGATGATCCTCCCGCTCACGCCTATCATACCGCCCGCGCTCTTGCTCTGGATGGATGCGACGTCGATGAATGCGAGAAGAGAGAACGCGTCCTTGACATTGACGAGGGGCACGCGAATGTCGCCTCCGTATACGGCAATCGTGGAGGGATTGCCGACGGAGAGCGTGCCGAAAAAGGGATTGGTATCCACCGCCGCGGTAAAACCGACCTCCAGGTTGTTCAGGACCGGCAGCTCCGTGCTGACAAGGGGCCGCACAAACACGCGCCCGCCCAGTACGTCCATTTGGGCCAGGTTTCCGATGACCGATTCGAATCCGAAGAAAGGCACGTTGAAGAGGTTTCCATCGAGATCCGCCTGCAGCCCGAGGTGGCGCTGGTCCGGCATGAACAGCATGTTGCTGTAGCTCCCCATGATGAAACCGTCGCCGAGGGTTGCATCATTGAAAGAGCCGAGCTCCAGAAACAAGGGGTCACCCTTCAGGCCGTAGCGGATGTACGCAATCTTGGGGAGATAAACCTCAAGGAAATTCTGGAAACTATTGACGACCCAGTCGGCCCTCCGAATATAGAGGGAGCCGTTGTTGGTATCATAGTTGATCGTCAGGTCCAGGCCGATCCCGAATTTCCCGAATGAAATATCGGGTGCGAGCCCAATCGACGAAAAGGTGCCGGGCTCCACCGGCCCGGTGAAATTCTGAATGCCGATGCCCAGGGCCATATGGAACCCGAAGCTGTCGGCAGGAGGCGTGCCCTGGGAGAATGCCGGTCCGACGGCGAGGCCGCAAAAGACCAGCATGACCGCACAACGTCTGAGGAGCGTAGGCATGGAGACCTCCTTGAGGCCTGGGAGCATAATATCTCCCGCTTCGCCAAGAAAGCTATCTCGGCGGGACTAGAACGTCAATTTCGCCTCCAACGCCGCGCGAAACGCGAGGCGCCAGGCGATTCCTACCCCGACATTTTCCGCGTCCATGCCGAGATTTATCGTTGCCTTTATCGACCCGTGCCCCTCATATACTATGGCGCTCGAATGTCCGAGCACGAGCGTAAAAGGGTGATATGCGCCCGTATTAATATAGCCTTCCGTGATATCGACGCTTTCCCTGTGGGCGAAATATCCTGTCTTGCCGATCTCATTCGAAAGAAGCGGAAGAATGACCCCACCCGAGGGCCGGGTGCTCCACTCCAGAAGCACCTGCGAGTCGTTGGACAGAGTATAGGTTTCGGCGCCCGCGGAGCCGGTCACGGTCGTCGATCGATCCATGCGCAGCGTATTCACCAGAGTGAGCGCGCTGTCCTTCTCACCCGTCAGGCTGGCAAAAGTCTCCGCGGAAAGCGTGGAAAGACGCGTCGGAAGGCCGGGGCCGCCATCCACTGACGCGCTCATGCTGAGGCTGTATTCGTCGGTGCGCACCATTGGCAGAAGCGGATAGACGCCCAGCGCGCCGAACAGGTTGACCGCCCTTGTCCCGATTTTCGGCCGAAAGTACATGGTGGTCTGGGAGAGGTCCGCGGTCTTCTTGAAATCCTGACCGACCGCGATCTCGGCGGTGGAAGGCACGAACAGGTCGATGATCCGCGCGCCGAAGCTGCGTTGGAACGACAGGACCACGGAGGGGCTGTAGATTCCCTGCGTGGCTCCGGCTGATTGCCAATCGGCGAGCAGCCTGGCCGAGTTGTTCGTGAGCAGCTCTGTAAACGGAACCGCGTTCAGCAGATACGCCTGGGATGAAAGAACATTGAAATACTCGTCCGCCTCCGAGGAGAAGCGCGGCCCCGGCAAAGGGGAGGTCGTCAGGGAGAGATATCTCTTGTACGCGAGGCTCATGCTCATGTCCGACCCTCCCCCTTGCGGGAGGTTCAGCAAAAGCGCCATGGAAAGAGACGTGTCGTTCTCCTGGCTGAGCCCGGTCAGTGTGCTGTCCGCACTTCTCGCAGCGTTCCCCTGGGCCTCGAGGCTGAATCCGAACGGAGAGGCAGGGATCCCCGCCTTGAAGCCCAACTGTTCGCTCCGCAGGACATCGGTTCCCCCGTCCCAGGGCATCACAAGCGATGCCTCCCTTGCCCAGCTTGCGCCGTACCACTGAGTGGGGAGCACATAGCCCTCAAGCGCCTGGGAAAGCGACAGGTTGGAAGAGACCGTCAGGGGTGAAAAGGGGTTGAGCGCCAGGCTTGCCTGCCAGGATTGGTTGAGCAGCCCGGTGCCGATGCCCCCTGTCTGGCTGGGGAGAGTGGCGCCAACGGCTGCATCCGGGTTGAGCAGCGACGTGGAGGCGCTTACATCCGGCTGGGCATTGGCGCTCGTGTCGAGCGTGAGAGTGAGGAACGAGCCCGGAGTGAGGACGAGCGTATTCTCCCGCGAAAATCCTCCCGCCCAATTGAGCGAAAAAGCATCGGTGACGGTCACGGGGGAAGCAACTGTCGGGATCATTACTTTGTGCGCCCCTGCCGCGCTGAAGGACCCCGCGGCCTCCCTCAGCTGCAGGTCGACGTTCGTGCGAACGAAGAAGATGTCCGCATCCGCCTGCGTGCGCGATGAGAGATCTTCAGAGGGCGAGGGGACGCCGTAAAGCGGCGCAAATCCCGCGGAGATGAGCGACACATCCTGGCGGATCGCCACATTGGATAAGATGGGAACATTGCCCGAGGCGAGCACGGTGCCGGGGAACTTGGCAGAGAGATTGCCGACAAACGCGACGCCGACATCACCTTGCGGGTCGGTGCAATAGATCTCGTCGATGTAAAGGAATCCGGCCGGAGGCGTCGCGGGTGAGCCTGACACCGATACTGTGAGCTGCGACAGGCTGCGATAGGACGAATCGAATTTCGCCGGGGTTCCAATTACGTTTCCGTCCATGCGGACGGTATTGTCATTCTTGGAGACTCTGATTTCATGCCAGACATTGTCGGCAACCGAAATGTTCCAGGAGACTCCGCGCGGCGGCGTACTATTGTCCAGAAGCGAAAACGTGTAGCTCGCGGCCGTCGGGCTGCGGAAGTAAGATACGATCGTATTGTATTGGATTCCGCCCGTGCCCTGCGGAACGAACCCTTGTACCGTGAACGGGGCAGTCAGCCCGGTCCAGGAAGTCTCCAGGACCTGGTTCGGTTCGCCCTGGGAATGGAACCGCTTATAGGTATCCGGATACTTGGTCGCCAGATCGCCACCGGAGGCCGCGCCAACCAGCGCAAGGCTCTCGGTTACCTCCTGCACATGAACATTGTTTCGATTGTCAAGGCCGGTGGTCTGCGGCCAGAATGGGGTCCCCTCTATCGTGATGGAATCGATAAGGATCTCTCCCGCGGCCGCGAATCGAGCCCCCGTCTCCTGGACAATGATGCGCACGTCCGCGCGCTTGCATGAGCTTCTGCCTGTCGGAGTCGCTCAACGTGTAGGTGAAATTCGCCCAGGTGGATGTGCAGTGAGCCGAGGAAATGGAAATCGCGGAGTCGCCGAAGTCACGACCCGGGTTGCGTCCTCCAGGTCAAGGATGGTGTTCCCATTTCTGTCTTCGGAATCCAGCCTGCCATTGCCGAGAAGCTGTGGCCCGGCGCCGACTTTCAGCACAGTGCCGGGGTGAGCCTGATCGACGAAAGGAAAACCTGCATCGGATGAAGATACTTCAGCTTTGAGAACCCGCTGCCGTCAAGGTCCTCGGAGATGCTCCCGAGCTGGAGGAGGACATTGACGTTGCTGCCAGAGGAAAGGTTCAATCCCCTCAGGCGAATCGTCACGGCCCGTGCGCCTGAAAGGTCGGCATCCGCCCCGGGGAGATCGGGAGCTGCGTGCCCACCCATTCTCCGCTGTTGAGATTGTATTCCATGACAAGGTTGATCGGGTTGAGACTGCCATCGCTTCCCGTGACATTGTAGGGGCCCATCCGATTGCCGTTCGCATAGGGCATTCTTGCCGGCGGGGGGGCATCGATTGTCTGGAGCGTCGTGGAGCCCAGGGCACCGTAGATTCGGTAGTCTCGGTAGTAGAGAAAGCCTCTGTTGAGCTGCGTCGAGGTTCCGCAATTTCAGTGTTCCCAGGGTTCCGGGCGCGCTTGCAGGAAACGCGTTTTCCTCCGAGAGATCGAGCGAGGTGGAGTTGCCCTCCATGCCGAACAACCTCAGGATGCCCGTGGTGTCGGGGTTTGTGTACGCTACCCCCGCCTCCGCCGAGTACGACAGGTTCTCGCTCTTCCCGTCGATTCCCGCCGTTGCGATGATGGTCCCGGATTTGGAATAAGGAGTCTGGGAGAAGGTCCAGGGATTGGCGTTCCAGCGAATCCCGGTTGTAAACGAGAGGTTGACTGAATCGGAGAGCGGGATCTTGTCCCGCCAGGCGAACAAGATGTCCCCGCCCGCGTTCCCCTGCTCGGTGACACTGTACGAGACGTCGATGCGGTCCGTGGGAAGTATATCCGTGAGTATCGTGAGCTTTCCTGAGACCGGCTCCACTTGAATTCGGGTTTCCGACGTTCCGTTCACCTGCACTTGAACGGATCCCGGCACGAGGTTCGCCTCGAGGGTCAGATCTGAAACCGGAGAGAGGAATTGATAGAAAATATCGAAAGGCAGGCTGCCGGATAGAGAGTCCCTATTCGGGCCGTACAGCAGGCCATTGGGATCCGTGCTCGAGTTCTCGAAGGGGAAGAAATTGCTGAACCTGTTCGCCCCCGTGAGATTTCGGTCGACCAGCACCATGAATCGAGTGTCCGCCGGGATGCTCTGGAAGATGATATTGCCGGGCAGAGATGCGCTCACCGTCTTCGCATTGAATCGATAGGAGATCTTTGAAACGTCCGAAGGCGGCGAGGAGGAGAACGCATACGAGTTGTCCATTTCGAAGGGCGAATTATCGCCCGGCTCCCAGAGGAGCAGACAATCAGCGTTGAGGACGGTCAGGTGCACCTGTCGGTGGATCATATCGAGGCCAAGATACGTTGGATAGGTCGGACCTGCCGTCCAGCTGAACGGTATTGAAGGTTTTGACAGATCGCGTACTCCCGAGGTGACCGCGGGGAGTCCTGGTGTTCCAATTGCAGTATTCCCAACCGGGAAGTTGTTCTTCTTGTAGTACACCAGCACCCTGCCCTTGAAAACATTCCGCAGGGAAACGAGCCCGTTCGTGGAATCCGCCACCACCTCGTCATAGGTGGCCAGCCGGTATTTCCTGCCGTCGGCTGCGCTGAGGTATGTCCCTGTCGGGTCCTCGAGGAAAACCTGGATGCTCCCTGTATCGATCCCGACATCGGGCAGAAAGAAGTATCTGCCGCGCACATAGGTGTCGAGGCCGATTTCCTTCTCGACCAGCTCATTCTTGCCGATGAATGTCTTTGTTTTTCGCTGCGCAGGGTCCCACCGCAGCATCACGTCGTTCGTCGCGCCTCCTGCGGTGAACTGGCTCATGGCGCCGAGGGAACCGAACGGCTGGCTGGGTATCTGCACGAGCTGACTCGAAGGAATCGCGACGCCCGTGTTTCCCACGACGACGGATTGAAGCGGCTCGTTGGGAGCGCCCTTGTAGCCGAGCTGTATGGTGTTGTTCGAAAAGTTTCCCAGCACCGATACGTTCAGGTAGAATCTCTTCAGCAGCTCGAGCGTGATCGTAATGTCAGGGGTCTGGCTGAAGATGAAGCCCTGATCAATCGCGGGGAACGAATCAAGTGCCTGGGCGGGGAGCCCGGGCGCGAGAAGAAGCCCCGCTCCAAATGAGACCCCTGCTGTCCAGGATCCGAGGAGGCTGAGGTCGACGTCGGCGGAACCCAGCTTCGTGGAAAAAATCGTCGTGGGCGCTTCCTTGGGTGGGACAAATACGTCCGCGGCAAAGAGCCGGCCCCCGCCGGAGGCCATGGCCAGGAGGCAAAAGATCAGGAGGGCATTGGCATGGTTTCGCGCCACGTCGCGGCCATTATTCACTGGAACCGCCGTTATGTAAACGATTGCCGGGGCCGAAAATATGAAAAGTGGAAGCACGCAGCGATTCTCTCGCCCGATTCGTTTCCCGCCTTCTCGAGATGCCTGCCCTCCGGCAGCTTGCCGCGCTGCAGAAGGAAGAGCAGGCGCTGCAGTTTCTGCGGATCAGCGGCCCCCAGCTCCAGCCGGTGTTCGCTTCCCTGGCCCTGAACCTGAGCGCAGACTGGCAGGAAGCCGCCGCGGCGGTTGCGCGTGCCGTCAGGACCGAGGTTGACAGGCTGCTGGGCGTCGAGATTGCCGCGATCATGAACTCCCGTCTTGCCCTCTCCTTCTTTCCCACCCTGGCAGGCGGCAGGCAGGCCCCTGCACGCGCGCGTGAGGAGCTCCTGGCGCTTTTCCCGCGGCTGGCCAGCCAGCCCGTCAGCAGGGCCGCGCTGGCAGGCTCGCTCGCCGCTGCCAGATCCGATCTCACAGACAAGTATATCTCGCGCGCCTGGGAGCGAAAGAAGTACATATATGTCGAGGTGTCACGCGTACAGCGCCTCGCCCTGCCCCCCTCCGAGCTCGCCGATCTCCTGCGGTTCGCGCTCATGATCCGCCCCGCAGCCTATCTCTATATGACTATCGGCGCCGCGTCGGAAAAGGACGCGGGATTCACGCCCCTCCAGGAGCACTATATACAGAAGATCACCCCTTCCCTTTCCGCGCTGCTCCCGTCTTTTCCCTCCTCCCTTCTCATGCCGGGCCTGCGCAGCACCCTCACCTACCCCGGCGCGGGGAACGTGGAAGCGGTTGCCCGTCTTGCCGCCATCCTCGCCCTGCGCGGCCGAACGCTTGCTCCCGGCCTGGTGGTAGACAGGGGGGCGGACGGTCCTGACATGAGCTGGTTCAATGTGAACCGAAAAAACGCCCGATGGCACGGCCTTGACCCGGGCATGCTGGACGAGCTCTACACTATTGCCGCTGAAAACAGCTGGTAGGAGCCTTGGATGAGAAAGATCGGAGAATTCCTCGAGACCGTCGTCGTCGTCGCCATCCTCCTCGTTCTCGTGCACACGTTCCTGGACGACTACTCGATCATGGCGGGATGGGAGGTGGATGCCCGAAAATGGATCATCTGGGCCGGATTGGGATTCGACATTTTCTTTACGATCGAGTTCTTCACGCGCATGTACATTGCCCTGACCAATCGTGAGGGCGTCAACTATTTTTTCCTCCAGCGCGGCTGGATCGATTTCCTGGCCTCCATTCCGCTCCTGCTGTTCAACTCGCTGCCCAATACGCTCGCTCTGCTGGCGGGCACGGGCCTCCTGACCGGTCTTGGAAGCTTCCTCAATGTGCTGAAAGTGATCAAGGCAGTGCGCATCGCCCGGATCCTGAGGCTCATGAGGATCGTCAAGCTCTTCCGGAGGATCAGGTATGTCCGCTCCCCAATGGCCCAGAGACATATCGCCCTCATCACGACCATCAGCGTCACGATCCTCGTTTTCTGGTCCGTCGGCGCCTCCACCATGGAAGCCCTCGGCGTTCTTCCCGGTCTGGAGACTTCGTTTGTCAGCGGCCAGACCGCCCGGGCGCGCATGATCACCGAGCCGGGTTCGAGCCTCACGACTCTCGCCGCGCGGGCAGCCGCGGTGACGGCAATCGATCCCACTGTCCTGCTCGTGCGGCAGCAGGGCGGCAGCACCGTCTGGTCGCGTTACGACGGCGCGTACTACCGCGCTCACTTCCTTCCCGGCGACTATTGCATACTATGCTGCCCACGGGGTGGAAGTGTTCCTCGATGAGCGTCCGATTGCCGGCGCCGCGGCGCGGGAAGCTATCGTATTCTTCATTGCCGTGGTGCTTGCCGTGCTCGGGATATCTGTTCCTGTATGCGCCCCGGTTCGCCCTCGGGATCTCGGATCCCATCCACGTCATGCAGCGCGGCATGTCGGAAAGCGGCTACAACCTCGAGGTGAAGATTCCTCCGCGCCGGGCCGACGAGGACGTGTTCGAGCTTGCCCGGCTGTACAACGGCGTCTTCCTGCCGCTCAAGGACCGGGAGGGCGCGAGCAAGCCGGCGGAGGGTCAGCGCTGAATATCGAAGAAATCAAGAACCTTGTCGACAAAGGATAAGATCTCACCCGATGGTCGTCTCCATGATCCAGTTCCGCATCGAGCTTCCGCCCCTCGAATCCATCAAGGACAAGCGGCGGATCGTCGTCTTCGCTGAAGGAGAAGCTCGCGAACAAGTTCCACCTCTCCGTGGCCGAGGTGGACCTGCAGGATTCGCTGCGCTACGCGCAGATCGGCGCGGCTCTGGTCTCCAACTCAAGAACCTTCGGCGAATCGGTGATGCACAA
The DNA here is from genome assembly GCA_963820435.1 of uncultured Spirochaetota bacterium. Classification (GTDB taxonomy): domain Bacteria; phylum Spirochaetota; class Spirochaetia; order SZUA-6; family Fen-1364; genus Fen-1364. The sequence continues at coordinate 109,879 of CAWGAC010000021.1, forward strand.
GGCCTCAGCATTCGTGGAAAACAACTGCGAAGGCGTTCTGCAAGACGCGGAGATTTTTTCGGAAACCTACTGAGAGGCCGGCCGATCAGCGCCAGGCGTTCGAGCGCTTCCTTGCCCATCTCCAGGAGGTCCATGAGCGCGGCGACGCACTCGCGGAAATCCCGAAGGCTGTCCCGCAGCGAGTAGTAGTTCAGACCCGAGTAGTAGATCTTCGTGAAGACGGAAAAGCTGATCTCGCGTCGCGGTCTGCTGGAGGCTCACGTAGCAGCCGAACTCGTAGCAGGTCTTCAGCATCTCCTCCAGCTTGCCCTTCATGAGCTGGGAATAGGAGGGAGGAAAGGTCAGGGCATAGGCCAGCTCGAGGAACCTGCTTCCCCTCTCGATGAGAACGCCGGCCTGGAACGCGTCGTCGTCCTCAAAGGTGGCCGAGTACGCGTTGTGCGACCGCTCGTCCTCGATCACGCGGAAGCTGAGCTCGGAAAAGAGCACCGTGACACGGCGTATCCTTTCCTCCATGAGCTGCGATTTCATTCCTTCTCCTCTCCTGGAGCGGACCGGCACGCCGCCATCTTACCTGCCCTCCGCGAGGCGCCGCGCGAGCTCGGGGGGAAGCCCTGCCTGAAGGACTTTCCGCTGGGTCTCCTGCACGCCGTACGCGACCCGAAGGTTCCTGTAAACCAGCCTGTTGGTATCTAATATACCAAAAGATGCCAGTGCTATACCATCCCTCGGCTGGCCGACTGACCCGGGATTGATCAGGTAGGTTGCTCCCGGCTCGAGGCTGGTTTCTTCCTGCCGTCGGAGCACTTCGGGCCTCTTTCGCTTCTCTCGCCGGACTACCACCTGGGGATAGTGGGTATGGCCGTGCAGGCAGAACCGGGTCTCCGGGTGGCTTTCCTCCAGGAACCTGTAGCTCTCCATGATGCTGCCCATGTCCATCAGGTAGGAATCCTCGTCATAGGGCGTGCCATGGCAGAGGAGGACCCCTTCCTCCATTTCCAAGGGCCCGGGGGGAAGCTTTCTTACCTCCTCCAGAGTCTGCGCGCGGGCGCTCCGGCGAGTCCAGAGAGCAGCCTCTCTCGCGGTATGGTTGAACCAATCCAGATTGAGCAAACCGGCCACCGCCTTATCGTGATTTCCGCGCACAACGGCCTTTGCCCGCGGGAGGACGGCCTCGACGCACGCGTCAGGGTCCGCATTGTATCCCACCAGGTCACCCAGGCAGTACAGGACGTCCACAGGCAGCTTTTCGATTGTCCCGAGGACTACGGCAAGGGCCTCATGGTTGGAATGAATGTCGCTGACGATTGCACAAACCATGGCGCGCCGTTGCCGTCAATGTACGTTACAGCCAGGCCTCCGGCAAGCGCGTGTCCGCATTATCCTCTTCCGCCGCGTCGGCCGGCCCGCTCTCATCTTCACAATCAGGCGGCGCCGTCCTCGCGGAGGACGGCAGGGGAAGGTACTCTGCATTGACCCTCCACGCCGCCCCGTACACGTTGGAGACCGCGTGCCTGTCCACGTGGGAGGCCTGGCGGAGGATCTCTTTCATCAGCAGGCGGCGGTTTTTGTCCGCGCTGGGGCACCGGTTGGGGGCTGAGGGAAGGCCCAACCGTGCCGCCAGCCGGGACACCTCGGACTCCCGGACCTCGCACAGGGGCCTGATGATCGACAGCTTGCCCCCGAAGAAATGCTGCACCGGGCATCATCGTCGACAGCTCACCGTGGAAGAACATGTTCATGAGCGTCGTACGGGCGATATCGTCCATATGGTGGCCCAGGGCGATTTTTCGCGCGCCGATGCGTGTCGCCTCGTCGAAGAGGATCCGCTTGCGGTTGCGCGCGCACGTGTAGCAGCTGAACTTCTTCCCGAACGTGGGGGGAGCGATCTGCGCCTGTATCCGGCGGAGCGGGATTCCGATGCCGTCGAAGAATCCATCGATCGCGGCCTTTTCTTCGTCCGTCATGGGATACTCCCGCCATTCGACCTGGACCGCGAACAGCTCATAGTCTATCGGCACCCACTTCCGGCGTTCCTGAAGGGCAAGGCTCAGGGCCAGGGAATCCTTGCCTCCCGACACGCCGATGAGGATGCGGTCCCCGGGCCCGATCATGTCGAACCTGTTGATTCCGCGGCCTGCATGGCGTGAGAAGCGCTCGAGGAGAAGCGCGTCGGCGCGCGGGCGATCCTTCATGGCGCAAAGCGGCGCGCGAGGTCGATCTTTGCGAGGGTCTCCAGCAGGTCCTCCTCCCTTCGCGCGCTCACCGAGATCATGCGAAGCGAGCGAGGAAAGTCCTCGTGCCCCATCCGGTTGAATACGTACGAGGTGTCCCCGGCATCCGTCTCTTCCGACTCGGCGCTGCCCGGATCGATGACCGGGATGCTCAGGTCAAAGGAAATGCGCTCGGGTACGTCGACGATGATGCAGTCGGGCTTCACTGTCTTCCCCAGCGTTTTGCCTGCCTCTTCGGCTATCTCCTGCTCGAGCGCGAGCCGCGCGGTGATGTCCTCCAGGCGGCGGTGCGCGGAGTTCCCCTCCTTGAAGGGGAGCCTCAGCACCTGCTTGTGAAGCACTCGGTTCCGCGTGTCCTCGATGAGCTGGGAGCCGGGGATGCGGCGAGTCGAGAATCGCGCGAAGAACTCCTCGTCATCCAGGCCGTAGAGGTCCTGCTTCCTGATGGCGCCCTCCGCCAGGGCCATGCCGATGGCCTTCTTGATCATGGCCGTCGCGATTCGCACTGTCTTATGCCAGTAGACGGTCTTGTACATCAGGTACTTTGAGAACAGGATATTCTCCAGCGCCGTGATCCCCTTGGGGCTTATCGCCACGCCGTTTTCCACGTGCGGGTAGACCTCCTCCAGGATGAAGTCCACGTCCTGGATCCCGTAGGGCACTCCGCAGAAAAAAGCATCCCTGTTGAGGTAGTCGAGCTTGTCCGGGTCCAGCACGCCCGAGAGGAGCTTCCAGTAGAACGCGACGTTCTCTCCGCCGCGGTAGGATGTCCTGTGGTCGATGATGGAGGCCACCGCTTCCGGCTCGATTCGAAGATGCGCGCGGATGGCCGTGGCGAAGTCGGACAGGATCTGTCGCGCGGCAAGGGCTTCGTGCGCTTCCACCTCGAGATCCTTGAGGGAATGGGCAAAGGGATAATGGCCGATATCGTGCAGGAGCGCCGCGCAGAGAAACGACTTCACCCCTTCAAGGGTGATGTCGACGACCCGATTCTTCCTTACAAGCGTCGTGATCATGCGACGGGCTATGTGGAAGACGCCCAGGCTGTGCGATCTGCGCGTATGAGTGGCCCCGGGGTAGACCAGGCAGGCAGGCCCGAGCTGGCGGATCCGATCGAGCTTCTGAAACTGCTCCAGGCCAAGGATGCGCAGCAGTGGCCGGGACACGTAGATGTGCTTCCAGACCGGGTCACGGATGGGCTCGGTATAGTCGTTTTCCAGGTGGTCGAGGATGCGCTCTTTTTCGCCCATTGAGATTCTCCCTACAGTAAGAGGGTGACGCGGCAGTGTAAAGAGGCGGCGGGCCGGACCCCTGGCGCCGGAGTCGACATGGGGAACCCCCGGCAGTTTGACGATTTCCCTTGAGAATGATACAAGGAGCTATGAGAACGCGGCTGCTTCTGCCGGCAATCCTGCTCGTTTCCCTCACGATTCTTGCATGCCACAGGAGCACGCGGCAGGTCACGGGTCCTTCCCCCGCGCAGCAGCCCAGTCAACCGGCCCCGCAGCCGCAAGCGCCCGCCCCGATGGCCCGGCCGCCCGGCCTCAATCAGGCGCCGAAGGGTAAGCCTGAGCGCCCCTCCCCGCCGCCCGCTCCGGCTCGATCGATAACCCTGGCCCCGGACCAGCAGGCGGAACCCCTGCTCGGCCGCACCCGGCCGCTCACCAACGTGGCCACGCTCATGGCGCTCGGTCGACAATCGCGCGCGCTGCCGGAAGATTTCAAGATCGGACCGCTGGGCGATGACCGCATGGAGAACCAGGACGAAAACGGCGCGGTTTCCACCGCAGAGGCCTTTCTTGCGGGTCTTGTGGCCGGCAAACCCGACCGCGCGCTCCTTGCCGCCGAATCGGAAGAGACCGTGCTCGACACCCTGACGTACGGACTGCAGCAGGGCCACACTCCGAGCTCCTTCCGCCTCGGCACGCCCAAGGTACAGGACAATGGAGAAATCGCGGCCACCGTGCGGCTCTTCGGTGCGGACGGGAGCGCCGAAGGGGAGATCTACATGGCACGCGCGGGCAAAAAATGGCTCGTTGCGGACCTGCAGCTCAGTCTGGCGCAACTGGCCGTCAAACACGAGAAATCCAAGGAGAAGTACTTCCCTTCTGCGTATCGCTGGCTCCTGGAGGAGTGAGACCGATGGGAACGGAAGTCGGACGGATCGAAAAGGAGTTCGTGTTCAAATCCCTCGTGGATGAGAACACCCCCTGCGACATTCACGGAAGCAGAAAAGAGCTCAGGTGCCTGTTCGCGGGAATTAGCGATGCGGGATTGGTCATGTCTCCGCTCGAAGGAAAGCTGGAGGGGTTCGAGCCGGGGGAAGAAATCCGCGTGTTCTTCTATCTGAAGAACAATTACCACACCTTCGCTTCCCGCGTACGGGAGGTCAGCGGGGAGAAAATGGTCGTGGACCAGCCGCCCGGCGTGTACAAGAACCTGCAGCGCAAGTTCGAGCGGGTCAGGCTCGCGGGCGGCATGGACGTCTCCTTCAGCCTCCACGGCACAAAGGTGGAATTGAATTTTCCCAAGTCCGACCGTTTCAGCCCCGTGGAGCCGCCCGAGGAATCAACTGCCTTCGACCCCAAGCGCATCGAAGAGGTCGTCCAGACATTCCGCACCCGGATGGAATCCCTGGCCTCCGACAGCAAGATCGTGATGATGCGGGACAGAATGCCGCGCGCCTGGGAGGAAAAGATAATCGTGCGTCTCGGCAAATGCCTCTGGATTCCCTCCACCACGGAGGATTTCCCCAGCCGCGACCCCTTCCCCGACGAGAGGGTCATCACGAAATCCGATCTGATAAAGCTGGAGGAGGAAGCGGGCGCGCAGGCTCATGTCATTACCAGCAAGCTCGGGAATATCCTCTATGAGAAATCCAAGAAGGACATCGTGTCGGAGCTGTGGTGCCCGGTGCTTTACAATGAATACGTTGTGGGCTACGTGCACGTCTGGAACGCGGGAGCGCGAAAGGAACGCCTTTCCCGCGAGATTTTCGAGTACGTGCAGGAGTTCGCCCGGACACTCTGCTACGCACTCGTCACGAACGGGTACTTCAAGGTGGAGCGCAGCACCGAGCGCCGCTATGAGGCCCCGATCATCGACATGAGCGCTTCCGGGCTCCTTTTTGCCCACACCTCTCCGGACCTCATCCGCGATCTCCTGGTGCATACCGACCTGGAGCTGACCGTGAAGCTCGAAAAAAGAACAATGCTGATCGGATCGCGGATCATGCGGAAATTCAAGGACGCGGAGAACGCATACTTCGGCGTCCTTTTCCTGCGTATCGACCAGGAAGATTTCAAGGTGCTTTTCCGGTTCCTCTACGGCAAGCCGTTCGACCCGAGCCAGGAGGGAGTCTGGGAAGGGGGCGCGCCGCCTCCCCCGCTCGACATGGGTTGAGCTGCCCGCGGCAGCCGGAGGGTGAATGTGGTCCCTTCCCCCGGCCGGCTTTTCACGCTGATCGACCCGCGATTCTTCTCGGCAAACTCACCGCAGACGATGAGACCAAGCCCATTGCCGTGTTCATTGGCCGTTCCCTTGCATGTGAAATGCACGTCGATTCTGAAAAGCTTTTCCAGGTCTTCAGGGCTCATCCCCACACCCGTGTCGGCGACGGACAGCTCCACGCACTCCCCGACGGTCCCGGCCGAGATGCCGATGCATCCGCCGCGGCTCGTGAACTTGACCGCATTTGAAAGAAGATTGCGCAGGATCGTGAACACCATGTTCTCATCCGCGAACGCGATCATCTCATCCTGGACATCACACAGGATCCGGATTTCCTTCTGCTGCGCCTGCGCAAAGAAGAGCGCCACGCTCTCCCGGCAGAGCGCGGCGAGGCTGAGAGGCCGAGGCTCGCATTCAATCCGCCCGGTCTGCGCCCGCGCCCATTGCAGGAGACTCTCCAGCAGCTCGGACCCCTGCCGGGTGCCGTCGTAAATCAACCTGCAGAACTCGCGGACCTTCTGCGGTTCCATGGCATCGAACTTCTTCGCCAGCAGCTCGGAGAGCGTCAGCAGACCACCGATGGGATTTCTGAGGTCATGGGCGATGATGGAAAAGAACTTGTCCTTTGACGCATTGGCCTTCCTCAGCTCCCTCTCCGTCCTTGCCAGCGCCTCGTTCGCCTGCTCGAGCGCCTCGATGACCGCAATGCGCTTGCGCACCTCTGTGGAGAAAAGCGCCTGGTAGGCGAAAACGCATGCGGCGATCTTGAGATAGTGCCCGATCAGATTCTGTGTTCCATAGGCACTGGAGTACAGCGTGAACACCATCTCGCTGAGGATGGTGGCGGCAAAGGACAGCACGAGGAGCGTGCGCACCTGTGGGCTGAGCGCTTCACGCTCCCCTGTCACGAGCGCAATCGCCACGGCAAGGAATGCGCAGAGAACGTATTCACTCGCTATCTTGAAGGGCGTGACCCCCTGGCCTTCGACCAGGCACAGCGGGAACACATTCCACACGAATATCGACAGCAGCAGGACCGCGGTCATGGCCGCAAAAAATGCGAAGAGCGCTGCCGAGGGGACGGTGCGCCGCAGCCGCAGCAGAAGGGCAAATGCGACGGTCGCCGTCACCTGCACTGCTCTCCCTGCCACCCACAGCTTCGTGGCATAGTCCTGCCCGTCCGGCAGCACCCCCATTCCCCGGTAGGAGAGAGTGTGAAACAGATCGATGAAGGCGACAAAAAGGAACCCGATTCCGAGGATGACGAACGGCCGCGCCCCGGGATAGCTGCGCGAGTTCCAGGAGATCATGAACACGCTGGCCGCTATCACAATGCTGAACACTTCCGTGACACTGTGAAAAAGCAGGTAGCTGTGGGTGCTTGCGTACCAGAGGGCGAATCCTACGGCGGCGGCGAGGATCCCCGCATAGAGTACCTTCATCAATGAGCGAGGCACCGCGGTGATCGAACCTGCCCGCATGCCGCATAGTATCTGAGCGCACATCGATCTGTAAAGAGTCGCGGTCCGCGCGGGTAAAGGGCGGCCTAGACGAAGCGCTGTCTGATTTCCGAGCTGACGTAGTCCAGCACCGCCACGGTGACCGCGATGAACCAGACGGCGATACCGGCAGCCCGGTAATCGAGCAGGCGGATATATTGGATCAGGATGAAACCGACCCCTCCCCCCCCGACAAGACCGATCACCGTGGACATCCGCACGTTGATGTCCCAGCGATAGATAGAAAAGCTCACGAAGGGGGCGATCATCTGGGGCACCACGGCGAACATGATCGTCTGAAACCGTGTGGCCCCGGTGGCCTGGATGGCCTCGATGGGGCCCGAGTCGATGCTCTCGATCGCTTCGGAGTACAGCTTGCCCAGCGAGGCGACCGAATGCACGGTCAGGGCGATGATACCGGCAAAGGGCCCCAGCCCGACCCAGACAACGGCGATGAGGGCCCAGATCAGCGGCTCAATCGAACGGATGATGTTCAGCACGGAACGCGTGAGGTAGTAGATTGCCAGGGTGAGCTTCGAACCGGACATGATATTGCGCGCGGCAAGAAAACTCACTGGAATCGAGAGAATAATGCCGAAAAATGTCGCCATCATTCCCATGAAGATCGTTTCCACCATTCGCTCGAGGGTGAGCAGAAGCGCCTCGCTTGCCCGCAGCTTCCCCATTGCGGAGACCTGCCGCGCTTCCACCCAGTGGGTCTCCGATCCGGTTTCTTTCCGCGGGGACGTCCTGTACGGCATCGAGATTTCCAGCGTGAAAGATCCGTGAGAATCTGTCTTGACGCTCAGGTAGGTGCCGGCCTGGCGGATCTGGAATTCGTTCCGAAGAGGGTCCCTCCACCAGATCTGGGTTTCCGATCCGGGCAGAAATCCGCGTCCGGTCGAGCCGGATGCGGCTGCCGGGAATGACCTGGTTGTTCGCGTCCATGCTGGATAGCTCCCCGTAATTCGGCTCCGCAACCAGGAACGGCTTGCCCGGGCTCTTCAGGGGCGATTGCCGGCGGGGTCGCACCGCGCGGCACCTGGATCTCGGCCGCGGCAGTGAGGAGGACAGGATCCCGGGTCACCGCCGCCTGCCACGGCCAGATCACCTTGCCAAAAGGCTTGGTGGCTTCGGGGAATTTCTGGACCATTTTCGGAATGTCGATCTCGCTGAGCTGCCATCCCAGGACGAAAAAAGCCACCAGCACAAGCGCAAAGATCCCGAAGCCGCCGGAGCGTTTGTGTGCCCCCGCCTTTCCGGCGTCGAAGGCGTTCAGAACCCAGATGACGAGGATCGAGAGCAGCACCAGCGCAACAAAGCCCGGCCGTCGGCTCATCGCCTTGGCCACCATGCCCCACGCGCCTGGTTCGAGCGGAGCAAGGAGCTTCACCCGCCAGATCAGCATGCCGATCAAGGAAACCATCGACGCGAAAATAAGGAGTCCCCTGCGTACGCGCAGCGTGAGGATCTGCCCCGCTCCCGGGACAAGAATTGAAGCAGCCACTGCCGCTGCCCGGGGGACACGGGAAGGTCGATCTTCGCTACTATCTGACGCCATGGCTTCTCATCTTCGCGCCGGGCGGCCGGCGTTCACGCGCACCGCCTCATCCCCGTAGATCTCCTTGAACTGCAGGTCGGACATGGTGCGGATGTCCTCCCCGGTGCCCCGGTAGACCAGCAGCCCTCCCCGCAGGCCGATCACATTCGTCGCGTAGCGCTGCACCAGGTCGAGGTAGTGCAGGCTGCAGAGTACGGTGATGCCGTCTTCCTGATTCAACTGCTCGAGATAGCCCAGAATGGAATGCGCCAGGACCGGGTCCAGGCTCGCGACGGGCTCGTCCGCCAGAAGCATGCGCGGCTGCTGCACCAGCGCGCGTGCGATTCCGACGCGCTGCTGCTGGCCTCCGGAAAGCTCCCGCGCCTGCTTGCGCGCCTGGTCGGTGATGCCGACCCGCTGAAGGGCTTTCCATGCAAGCTCCCGGTCACGGGCGGGGAAGCGGTAGAACAGGCTGGAGCCCGGGTGCACGTACCCCAGCCTGCCCGTCAACACGTTCGTGAGAACACTCGAGCGCTTCACGAGATTGAACTGCTGGAAGACCATCCCTATCTCCCGGCGGATCCCGCGCAGATCCTCCGCGGAGGCGGCCGTGATATCCATGCCGTCCCACAGGATCTGCCCTTCAGTGGGATCGATGAGGCGATTGATGCACCGCAGGAGGGTGGATTTTCCCGATCCGCTCAGCCCGATGATGACGAGGAAGTCACCCGGATTCACCGTGAAGCTCACGTCATGCAGCGCCACGGTGCCGTCCCCGTACACCTTTGTCAGGTTCCTGACTTCAAGCATTCATTCCCCCGCGCGCGCAAGGGGGACGTCGCCGTCCCCCCTCCAACTCCGCGGAACTGCACGGTGTACCCCGGTCACGGTACTCCGTGACATTCGCGGCGCTCACAAATGCCATGGCCGCGGAAGGGCTATTGCTTCGGCTTGGGAAGCAGCTCTGCCGCCTTGACGCCCGCCGCCTGCAGGAACTGTCTGAACGGATCGTAGAAAGTGTCATCATGCCGCTCGAGAGCGGTCCACTGATACGCGGTGTTGATTGCTTTCTTCCCTTCGTCCGTCGTGGCGATGGCGAGGAGCGCATCCACGATCTTGTCCTGCAGCTCCTTGGCAACCGAGGGATGAAACTGGACCCCGTCGTTGGGAATGTTGGCGGACTTCTGCAAGACGATGACTTTCTCCATGACATCCGGATGATCCTTCTGGATCAGGGTCCTCGCGTCAACGAAGCACGCTCCGGAGTCCACGTCCCCGCTGTAGACGGCGGATACCACCCCGGGGTGGCTTCCGGCGTCCACGACCTTGATATCCCGCTCGGGATCTATCCCCGCCGCCTTCAGGGTGACCATCGGGATGATCCATCCGCTGGTGGACAGGGCATCGACCCGGGCGAAAGACTTCCCCTTCAGGTCTGCGAGAGTCTTGATGCCGGAATCGGCCCGCGTGATGATCTGCCCGTTGTAGAAGGCGCTGCCATTCCGCACCGAAATCAAGGCGGCCTTGGACACGCCCATGTCAGCGGCCATCACGTACGCAAATGTCGCCAGCGAGGTCATCTGCGCGGTCGGCGGATTGCTCCGCAGCGCCTCGATGACGCCCGCGTACTCGGTGGCCACGAGGGTTTTGAAGAATAGTCCGGTCTTGGCATGCAGAAGGTCGGCCACGCTCTGGGCGCCCGCGGACACCTTGGATGTCTCACCCGAGGGCACGAACGCCCATACGATCGGGCGTTCTTCCGAGCCGAGCGCAGCTTCCGCCTTGCCGCCGGCAAAAACGGCAGACCCGCACACTATCAAGGAGAGCGCCGTCACAACGATTTTCCTGAACATGTATCTCCCCCTTTCCTGTCGACTTTCGAGAGTTACAGTAGTTCAGCCTGTCTCTGCCGTCAACCGGCTTAAAACTGGAGGGTCAGATTGATGACGGTCAGGTCGCGCGCGGGGATCTCGCTTACACGCGAATCCAGGTGCACGTTGCAGCGGGAGCACTCGGCATGCAGGAATGAGAGGTAGTACAGCCCCAGCTCCGTGTCGATGTCCTCCGGCGGCATGCGCCGATAGAACTCGACGAGGCTTTTCTCCTTGATGTCAAGACCCGCCTTGTTTTCGATCTGTTCTTTGACTTTCTGGTATTCGCGGGCGCGGTTGAAAATGACGATCCGCAGCCTGTTCTCCGTGCCGAACGAGGGTACCTTGCTGCTCACCTGGTAGGTCAGATATAGGTAAGCCTGCTGTTCCCGCATGGAGCGCACAATGGCCTCGCGGAGCTTCGGGTTGCGCAGGATCCCCTGCTTCGAGCGCAGATCCGGAAAGAGCTTCCCCGCAATTTCCATTGCGTGGACGGCCTCAGCATAGGTGAGCAGCTCCGTTACCATGAGGGAGAGGTACTCGGCGATCTTCGATTTTTCCAGGTAGCCGCGCAGCAGCCCGACGACCTTCGCCACAAGGACGACGTACTCCGGCTCGCCGCGGGACTTCGCCAGCACGCACCACATGATGTTGCGCATGCTGATCACGTACCTGTCGCTGAGGAACCCGAGGATTTCCCGCTCTTCCGCGCTCAGACGGGGATCGGCCTGCATCTCCTTCAACAGCCCGCTCTGGATGTCCTCCGACACCATGGGCAGGTCCGGGGCGCAGCTGTTGAAAAGACTCTCAAGCTGGCTTCGGTTGAACACGGAGTTCTCATCGATGATCCTGGTCGGATGGCCGCGATTCCAGCGCTTGATCAGGGGGGAATCGAGAAAGAGCTTGTACGTCTCCCGCTCGAATGAACGATAGAGGATGCGGTACACGATCAGCTTGTTCAGGTCGATGATTTCCCGGCGCTTGTCCGCGAACTCCGTGCGCGCGATCTCCACGGTGGAAATATAGTCGATGTTCATCATCTTCTGGAGCGAAGCGGCGGAGAACTCATCCAGCGAGATGCCGTACTCCAGGCGGTTGTCCGCCATGCGCAGGCGCTTGATCTGCTTGTTGTTGCGGATGAACCACTCGACCCCCTCGGAGGTCAGCGTGATCTTGACGGGAAGCTTGATGATAGGTTTCTTTTCGTTCCTGGCCATCGGCGTCTGCTGCGGCCCCGCGGCCGCTTACCCTTCCTTGAGAGCAATCCCGTGACGGCGCTTGGGAAAGCTCTTGGCCACCGCAATGCAATTGCGGCCCGCGTTGAGCACCACTCCGCCGTCCCAGTATTCCAGCGCGGCGAACAGCGCATTGCCGCTGTCGTGCTCGTCGCTGTCCGGCGTGATGAATGAGACGAATTCGGCCATGCGCTCGAAATCCTGCGTCAGGAAACACGCGGTCCGCTGGCGGTTGAACTCGTTCCATTCCTCCATGCGTTTGAATCCCTGCCCCTCGTCCTGCACGATCAGGCGCGCGCTGTCGTCGCTGAAGCGGAACCACACGTTGACGCTCTTGCTCGCATCGCTCTTGTTGCCGTGCTTGACAGCGTTCTTGATGAGCTCGCTGATCTGCTGCTCCAGGAGGTTTATTTCCTTGAACTCCGGGGGGGCCTTCTGCACGATCAGAAGCGTATAATACCTGATCTGTCGAAAGTCGCTCGCAAATGTTTTATGGAACATTCCGGTCTTGTTGAAGAGGGGGCTCTTTCCGTCCAGTCGAATCTGCTTCACCTGGTCCATGCGTGTCTCCTGATGTCAGCGCGCCGTCATGTCGCGGATGCGGGTTACCGCCTCGTTCACATCCGCGGAAATGGGCAGGTAGCCGTTGAGCTTGGTCAGCTCGATCACCCGTTTGACGGACCCCTTCACGTTCGCGATGACGAACGGCATGCCGCGTTTCTTGAGCTCGGCGTGGACCGAAAGCAGCGCGCCGATGCCGCTGGAGTCCAGATACTCCACGTTCTCGAGGTTGATCACGTACTCCTTGATCTGGCGCCCGATCATTTTCATGACGATATCCTTCACCTTGAAGGCGTTGTAGAGGTCCATTTCGCCGTTGATGTCGATCACGTAAATCGTTCCGGCGCGTCTGAGCTTTATTTCCATCTCTCCACTCACTGTCGCTGCGGTCTCCTATAAGGCTTTCAAGAGCAGCAGCGTCTGGTCATCCTGCTGCCGTGCCGTTCCGACGAAACGCACCAGGTCACCGCGGATCGCCTCCACCAGCTCCGCGGCGGGAAGCGCCGCGTGCTTTTCCACCATTCGCTTCAGCCCGCCGAGCCCGTATTGCTGTCCGGCAGGGTTCATTGCCTCCAGGATGCCGTCCGTGCACAGGATTATTACGTCGCCCGGCTCCACCGAAAAACGCTTTTGCTCGTAGCGCGCGTCCTTTTCGATCCCGATCGGCAGTCCTTCCGTGTCCAGCTTGAAGGTGGTCCCGGTGCCGAGACGGTGGACCAGCAGCGGCAGATGCGCGGCGTTGGAGTACAGTATTTCCCGCTTTTTCTGGTCATAGATGTAGAAGGCGATTGTCGCGTAGTGGTCGAGCTCGATCCTGCCGGTGATGCCGCGGTTTATCCAATTCAGCGTGGTTGCCGCGTCGCGCTGGGTGGAAACGATGAGGTGGAGGATCGATCGGATCATCACCATCACCATTGCGGCAGGAATGCCCTTTCCCGCCACGTCGCAAATGGCAACTCCGATAGTATCGTCGTCGAGGCGGAACACGTCGTAGTAGTCGCCGCTGACGCCTTTGGCCGGCATGTTGTAGACGGCAATTTCGGCGGTTTCCAGATCCGGCAGCCGGTCCGGCAGCAGCTTGCGCTGGATCTGTGCCGCTATGTCCAGCTCGCGCTCGAACTCCCGCTTCTCCAGAACCTCGGTATAAGTGTAGAGGTTGTCGATGGTGATGGAGGCATACTCGGCAAGCGTGGTCAGATGCTGGAAGTCCCGCTCATCGAAGAACTGGTTTTCCGCCCGCTTGAGCACCGAGAGGACTCCCAGAGCGCGATTTCGCACCACAAGCGGTATGGCGGCAAGAGAGCTGACGAACAAAATGTCGTCATCCGTATTGTGACGCATCCTCTCGTCCTCACGGGTATCGTGTATCAGATTCGGTTTGCCGCTCCGCACGGTTTCCCCCAGCACCGTCTCTCCGATCGGTATCGGTGTTTCCGCGAAATACCGTTTCAGGCTCGCGGGGGTCACCCGCGCGAGCTCCGGCACGGAACCGAGAGGCGGATAGATCCCGTAGGTTGCCCTCACGCGCAGAATGTCCTCATACTCATCCACCATGAGGATGGCCCCTGCGTCCGCCCCGATGTTCTTCACTGCGGCGGTGATGATCATCTCAAGGACACGGGACAGATCGATTTTGGCCGTGATTGCGTTGCCAAGGTTCTCCATGAATCCATATGTCGCATCGAGATTGGACGAGTAGAATTGTATCGATTGCGCCCCCTCGGCGTGCAGAAGGGCATTGTAGTTCAGCAGCAGCCATCCGGGTATGAGGTAGGAGGCGGGGAGCAGCACGCTTTGAACCAGTGGATGGTCATAGCCGTACAGCAATGTCACGATGGAGACGATGAAGAGAGCGGCAGAGACGACTGCCCTGCTGCGCAGGACGATATCAGCCTTCTCCGTATATATTGCCGAAACGAGCCCGGTCAACACCGCGAAATAGGCGACGTTGAACAGGAGCCAGATGCCGAGGAAAAACTCACTCTGGCTGAAAAAAGGAATGAAGATGTTGACGACTCCCGCCGCGCACACAAGGCCATTGAGCGCCAGATAGACGAAATCAAATCGCGTGCGGCCCGTGTACGTGCGCAGCCAGAACACGTAAAGGGTGATGATGGCCAGGTCGGCCAGCGGAAAGTAGGAAATGACGGCGGTGAAGGCGTACAGAATGTCCCTTCCCAGCATGACCGCAAGGATGACGGCAACGAAGCGCAGGGCGGGCACGTACCGGATGCGGCGGACAGCCGCGAACATCACGATGCAGAAGAGCGCGGGGACGAGCTTCGGCAGCAAGAGGCCGATGTTCATTTGTTTTTCTTTTCCCTCTGCTCGAGCTCCTTGACGACGGTGGCGAGGTTGGAGAGCATGCGGTTGAACGCCACCGCCAGAACCCCGACCTCATCCCGTCGTCGGATGGGGATCTCCTCCATCTCCAGCAGACCTTTGCTCGCCTTATCGACAAGCACGGTCAGATCCTGGATGGGACGGCTGACCTGGTTTCCAAGCCACACGCCGATGCCGATGGAGAAGAGCACGAATATGGCCATCACCAGGAGCACGAGCTTCCCGCTCTCCCGTACAGGCCTCACGATTTCGCTGCGCGGCACGATGATGCCGAGGCTTGCGTTGACCGTGGGGATGGGGGCAAATGCGACATAATTCTGCTGCAGGTTGTCCCCCGCGAAGGTCCTGATGCCCGCCTTGCCTGCCACCATGTCGGTCACGATGCTTCGGAAACCCGCATTCGGAGCTTCCATGAGATTGTCGGTCTTATATGTCTTGTCCCACTGAGTGTTTGCCTGATCCATGTTGCGCCGGACGAGGACGTGGCCGTCCCTGTTGAGCATGAACGGCTCATTCTCGTAGCCGATCTGGATGCTGAGGATGTCATTTTGGAGGGTCTGCAGGAGCACGTCCAGGCCGGCCACACCGAACAGGCGACCGCCGGCATCGCGGACGGGAGTCGCAGAGGTCACGGTGAGCTTCTTCGTGTTTGCATCCACGTACAAATCGGTCCAGATGGGGACCGATCCCTGGCTGGCCTGCACATACCACGGCCGCTTGCGGGGATCGAACGCCTTGATGGCTTCAATGACATCGACCACCTTCTGCTGGTCGAACACCGTCAGGGCTGTTTCCGATGCGTAGTAGCCCAGGGTCAGATAGGGGTTCTTCGCCACCACGGGCTCGAGCACTTGCCCGATTCTCTGCATGCGGAGGATCTCCTCACGCATGTCACGCCTCTGCTCGTTGGTCCCGTAGCCATTCCCGGTCCACGGCATGAGCAGACGGTATCCGACATCTTCGCGGGGCGCCGGTGCCGAATACGTCATCACAGCGTATGCCGCGACGGCTTCGACCTCCTGCTGGATGCGGCGGAAGATGTTGTCGTAGCCCAGCGTCTTTTCGGCCACGATCCTGCTGAGGTTCTGCTCGGCCTGGGAAGCCAGGGCGTTCTGGTTCTGCCAGAGCGCGATGAGGCCCACCAGAAGAAGTGAAACCAGGGGCAGCAGCACGAGGGCAACGATGATCCGTGACTTGATCGAGATTCCCCGAGTGGCCATCACTTCCTCCCTAACCATTCGCTATAATTTCTCTATTCTATACGCCATCTCGTGTTCGGGGTCAAGCGAATTGCGCCGGGCCGAATTGGACGGGCGCGGCGCAGGGTCGTCCCTGGGAGCGCCGCGGGCGCATTGACTTGGACCCTTCCGCCCGGGGTATGATGTGCGCCAGTTGAACAGTACCGGGAGCGAATGGAAGAGGCGCATGACGGACGGATCAGTCGGACAGAAAGAAGTCGAAGCCGGCGCTCCCCCCGGGGTGGCGCAGCCGATTCCGGCGAATCCGGATCAAACGTCTTTGCGGCGCGTTATTAACAAGTCGATCGCCATTACCTCCGGAAAAGGCGGAGTGGGCAAGACAATCACCGCCTGCAACCTGGCCATTTATTACGCCAGAAAGGGACTGAACGTCGGCCTGGTTGACATCGATCCCCTGTCCGATGTCGCATCCCTGCTCGACCTTCAGGCGCCCGAGCAGGCTCTGACAGGCGAGCCCGGCCGCCGAACGAGCCCCGCAGATGACCTGCAGGCGTTCATCCTTCCGGTTTTTCGCGGTCTGGCCATCTTGTTTCCCTACCAGAAGCTCGGCGCTGCCGAAGTCAGCGGCGTGATGGCAAAGATCTACGGCCCGTACCTTGCGGAGATCGACAGCCGGTTCAATGTGCTGCTCTTCGACATGCCGGCGGGCATGAACTACGAGGACAACCTCGCGTACCTTCCCTACATGAAACGGGTGATCCTGGTGACCAATCCGGAGCCCACCGCGCACGCTTCCGCCGGCGCGTATGCGAAAGAGGTGCAGAGGCTGTTCCCCGGCACGCCGGTCCGATTCTGGCACAACCGCTATTCCGTGCGGACGCAGCAGGGCTTCAATCCGCGCGATGTGTCGGGAAACTACAATCGTTTTGTTTCGGAATCGGAAAGGCTGACCCAGGCGGAAATCGCCTTCCTGCACGACTTCGCCTTCGTGCCGGAGGACCCCGCGCTGGACCTGCTTCATGGCGAGCCCAATCCCGTCGTGCACGTCCTAAAGTGCATGCAGGACAGCCTCGACTACGCGCACGGCAGGCTTCTCTTCCAGGCAACCAGGAGGCTGGGCATCCCGCCGCGCATACAGGAAATCGTGACATCGTACATCCATCGCAACACGCAGATCGACGAAACGGACGAGTACCTGGCGCGACTGGGCGAGTATCTGAACGCCGTGCTGCTGAGCGTGCACCCCGAAGGCTCCCCGCCGCCTCCCCAGACGTTTACGCCTGAAGAGAGCAGCGCGCTGGAAGGCTTCCTGCGCCGTGTCAAGGCAAGCGCGATGCGGCGGGAGATCCTGCGCGTGCAGGATTTGCTTGCCGAGCAGATTCGGAGAATGGAGGAAGCGCGCGGGGCGTTCGGGGGCCGTCCGCAGCCGGGCCATGACAAGCTGCTGGACCGCGAGATCGCGAGGTTCCTGATGGCCCTCGGCAAGGCCGCGCGCCACAGCGCCATGATACGCAACCAGGGTGTTCTGCTTCTCTTTTATTTCTCCCTGCACAAGCTTTTTCAGTCCAAGACCCTGGTCGGTGTGCTGAAGCAGCTGATCCCGCGCAAGATCAACTCCCGAGGCCGCAAGGTACGGGACCGGTTCCGCCAGATCCAGATCCTCGTGGAGCGGGATCCGGACTACCGCGCGCAGTACCTGAAGACAATGCGCACGCTGCACCTCATCGTCGGCCGGCAGATATCCGCGGTGGCAAAGACTTTCGAGCTCGACATCCTCACGCTGAAAGACGGCGACTCGCGGCTGGATTCGCGCGCCTACCTCAAGCTCCTGGCAGCTTTCCTGCACGAGACCCTTTACAGCGGTTTGAGCGTGATCGTGGGTTTCGACTACCGTTCAGCAGCGCTTGCCTTCCAGGACGGCGCGGAGAGACTTCTTGCCTCAATCGGAGAGGCCGAGTAGACGGCACCGCGCATCGATCCGGGCGGCAAGGAGAAAGTCATTCTGGTGGAGCCCGTCGCCGTCATTGTCGTTGCCTCCTCACTGAGGTATGCGCTACTATGGTCGTATGGCCGTCTCAAAGAAACCCGTCACTCGGAAGAGCTCACCGCCGGGCTTGAAAAAAAGGGAGACGCCAGGGCCGCGCGGAGGGGCGCTCAGCCCTTCCACGAACGCGTTTCTCGGGATGGACGTCCCTTCATTGAAGGAATCAATGGTCCACAATCTCGAGTTCGCCCTGGCCAAGGACGAGTACAGCGCAACGGCGCGCGACCTCTTCAATTCCCTGGCCCTTACCGTCCGAGACAGGCTCATCGAGCGCTGGATCGAGACCCAGCAGAGCTACTACAAGCGCAAGTCCAAGCGCGTGTACTACCTGTCCCTGGAGTTTCTCATTGGACGCACACTGGGCAACGCCGTCATCAACCTGGGGCTGGAACAGAACGTGGAGCGCGCGATGAAGGAGCTCGGCTATGAGCTCGAAGACCTTGAGCAGCGCGAGCACGACGCGGGTCTGGGCAACGGCGGTCTTGGTCGTCTTGCCGCCTGCTTTCTGGATTCGATGGCCACGCTCGCGCTGCCGGCATATGGGTATGGTATCCGCTACGAGTACGGAATCTTCTTTCAGAGGATTCGCGAAGGAGCACAGGTGGAGACTCCCGACAACTGGCTGCGTCACGGAAATCCGTGGGAAGTGGAGCGGCCCGAGCACCTCTACCCCGTCCATTTCTATGGCAGGATTGTTCAAACCGAAGACGCGAACGGGCGGCTTGCATTCGACTGGACGGACACGCAGACCGTCATGGCGATGGCCTACGATACTCCGGTTCCCGGCTACCGCAACAACACAGTGAACAACATGCGCCTTTGGGCGGCAAAGAGCTCCCGTGAATTCGACCTGGATTATTTCAATCATGGCGACTACGAGCGCGCGGTGTCGGACAAGGATCGCTCCGAGACGATTTCCAAGGTCCTTTACCCCAACGACAATGTTTTCGAAGGCCGCGAGCTTCGCCTCAAGCAGGAGTATTTCTTCGTTGCCGCCACGCTGCATGACATCATGCGCCGGTACAAAAAGGGCGGCTCCCCCGGCTTTGCCGATTTTCACGACCAGGTGGCGGTTCAGCTCAATGACACGCACCCCGCCGTGGCGATCCTCGAGCTGATGCGCCTCCTCGTGGACAAGGAGGGCATGGACTGGGACGCGGCCTGGGAGACCACGGTGAAGACTTTCGGCTACACCAACCACACGATCCTGCCGGAAGCCCTCGAGCAGTGGCCGGTGAGCCTGTTCGGCCGGGTTCTGCCGCGGCACCTGCAGATCGCTTTCGAGATCAACGGCCGGTTCCTCGCGCGGGTATCACGTCGATGGCCGGGCGACACGGAGCGTCTCCGTCGCATGTCGCTGTTCGAGGAGGACGGGGAAAAGAAGCTGCGCATGTCGCATCTGGCGATCGTGGGCAGCCACTCGGTGAACGGCGTTTCAAGGCTGCATACCGAAATCCTCAAAGGGGAGCTGTTCCGCGACTTCTTCGCGCTGTGGCCCGAACGCTTCAACAACAAGACCAACGGCATCACTCCGCGGCGCTGGCTGAAGCTCTGCAATCCGCGCCTTTCGGAGCTGATCACGGACCGCATCGGCGATGGCTGGGTCACTGACCTCGACCAGCTCCGCCGACTCGTACCCCTGGCGGAGAACGCGGATTTCCGACGCGCGTGGCATGCGGTGAAGCAGGACAACAAGAAAGCGCTGGCAAGAACGATACACAATCTCACCGGTGTCACGGTCGACACGGAAGCGCTCTTCGACTGTCAAGTGAAGCGCATCCACGAGTACAAACGCCAGCTCTTGAACGTGCTGCACGTCCTGTACCTGTACCTCGGCCTCAAGACAGGCGCGGAGAAGCGGGTGGTCCCCCGCGCCGCTATTTTCGCGGGAAAGGCCGCTCCCGGCTACGCAATCGCCAAGCTCATCATCAGGCTGATTCATGCGGTGGCGGAAAAAGTCAACACGGACGCCGGCGTTGCGGATTTATTGAGAGTGGTGTTCGTGCCCAATTACGGGGTGAGCCTTGCCGAGAAAATCATTCCCGCCGCCGATCTTTCCGAGCAGATTTCCCTGGCGGGCACCGAAGCTGCCGGCACGGGAAACATGAAGTTCTCCCTGAACGGCGCCCTGACTATCGGCACGCTGGATGGAGCGAATGTCGAAATTCGCGAAGAAGTCGGCCCGGAAAACTTTTTCCTGTTCGGGCTCTCCGCCTCACAGGTAGCGGAGAAAAAGAGAAATGGGTACGACCCCGGGGAAATCTACCGATCCAACCCCCGTCTCAGGGAAGTGCTCGACCTGATCGCCGGCAGCGAGTTGTGCCCGGGCCAGCCGGGCGTATTCTCCCCCCTGGTGCATTCCCTTCTGGACCAGGGAGACCCGTTCATGCTTCTCGCCGACTTCAGTGCGTACGTGGAGTGCCAGGAGCGCGTCGACGCCTCCTACGGCGACCAGGAGGCGTGGACGCGGATGTCGATACTCAACGTGGCGCGCATGGGCAGGTTTTCAAGCGACCGCACAATTCGTGAGTATGCCCGTGAGATCTGGGACGCCAAACCGGCGCCCGTCAGGATTGCGGCGCCGAAACCGTAGGGGTGGCGGCCTTTTGCCGGGCAAGCAGAAGGATCTCGGGCCGGTATTCGAAGTGCATCGTATCGAAAAAGAGCCATTTCCCGCCCCAGACGAAACCCTGGCGCTCGAACGCCTGGATGACGGGCTGGGGAATCATCCACCGCTTTGCGTAAGGGATCGTCCACCAGTCCGGGGTCCCTGTCATTGCCCACATCCAGTACGCGTTCTTTCCCTTGTAGCTCTTCGGGATGAGATCGACGGCAAGGCCGTAACTGTGCAGGCTGCGCGAGCGGGTGCGTTCCACGAATCGGTAGTTATACCCGTTCATTTCCCGGATCCCTTTGAGGAATGCGTCAACGCCGGGATCGGCGAGGCGAAGCGCCCCGAGCTCCTTCCCCACGAGATTGAGCGGTTCCTTTATCCGTTCATGCACCGTCACGGTGAAGCCCGCTACTTCGATTGAGACAAGCCGCGCCTCGGTTTCGGTCCTGCCGGGGGCACGAAGAAGGGCCGCAAGAAACGCCTCATTTCTTCTTGGAGGGTTTTTCTGATTATCGCGCACCCTCTGACGGAGACGGGAGGCGGTCTGCTCATCCAGCTCAGGCAGCGGCGGCATGTCCAGCGGATAGCGATAGAAGGGCAAGGCGTCGAACTCCTGCCAGCGCGCCCGCTCTTCCTCCGGCATCAGCCTTCCGTGCGCCCAGGCGAACCAGTCATCGCCTATGCGCAGCGCGGCGAGCAGGGTCGTTCTGAGCACGCGCAAAACTTATCGCGGCGCCTGAATGGAGTCAATCGCACGGGACGCCCCCTGCGGGGCAAAAAGTGCGTGGAGTATTGAGCGACGGTGTTTTCATGGGTATTGTTGTGCTTATGAGGATTCGACGCGGCCATGGATCTCGCGCGGTGACGCATGGAAGTTGATGTCGTGGTGATTGGCGGAGGGGCCACTGGGTCAGGTGTCGCCTGGGACCTGGCTCTTCGAGGGCTCCGCGTCATGCTGGTGGAAAAAGGCGACCTGTCCAGCGGCACCAGCGGCCGCTACCACGGGCTTCTCCATTCCGGCGCGCGCTACGCGACATCGGATACAGAAACAGCGCGGGACTGCATGACCGAGAACGTGATAGTCAGGAGAATACTCGCCGGCTCCGTTGACGACACGGGAGGCATGTTTGTCCTTTTGCCGGGCGACGATCCCTCGTTCGTTGAAAGGTGGATTGCGGGATGCCGAGCTGCCGGCATTTCCATCCGCGAGCTGACCCGGGCCCAGGCGAGGGCGAAAGAGCCGAGCCTCAATCCGGAGCTGCTCTGCGCGTTCGAGGTCCCTGACGCCGTCTGTCATTCCATGACGCTGTGCGCGTCGCTCACCCGGGCTGCCCGCTCGAAAGGCGCCAAAATCCTGCCCTTCCATCGGATTGAAGGAATACTTCGGCACAACGGCAGAGTGGAGGGTGTCCGCATAAGCGATCTGCAGAAGGGGGCCGCATGGGAAGTGCGGACCCGCTTCCTGGTCAATGCCGCGGGGCCCTGGGCCGGTGAGGTCGCCGCGCTGGCAGACATCCCGCTTTCCCTCGACCTCACCCGAGGCGCTCTGGTGGCATACAAGGGCAGACTCGTCAACAGCGCGGTGCAGCGTCTGCGCCCGCCCGACGATGCTGACGCCATGGTGCCGCGCGGACAGGTCAGTATCGCGGGCACGACCGAGGTGGTGACGGAGGACCCCGGCGACCGTCGAGTCGAGACGTGGGAACCGAGTCTCATCAGGGAGCGCCTCTCCGAGCTGCTGCCCGTGCTTGGCGGCGCCAGGGCAGTGCATTCGTGGTCGGCTGTCCGTCCCCTCTACGATCCCAAGGCCCGCGCCGATGGCACCGACACGCGCCTGCGCAGCCGCGGCTTCACCATCCTGGACCATGCCCGCACGGACAGCGTTGAGGGCATCGTCAGCGTCGTGGGCGGCAAGCTTGCGATTTTCCGTCTCATGGCGGAAAAAACCGCCGACCTGGTGTGTGAGCGGCTTGGAATCGACGTCCCCTGCCGGACCGCGGACACGCCGATCGACTGAAAGGTCCGTTCTACCAGCCGCTTTCCTTGCGCAATCTCTCGATGTGGCTCAGGTGATGCCTCGTGTGCCAGTGCAGCGTCTGCAGGGTATAATCCACGGATATCTCTCCCCGCTCAGGATGCACCATCGTACGGGCAAAATCAGACCGGCGTGAGGGTACGCAGGACCGCCGCCATCCTCGCGTGCACTGATTCAAGGAGGTTCACGGAGACCTCGGGGGGCATTGTTTGCGCGTCCGTCAGCGCGCTCCAGGCGTCCTGGTCGAACGGCTTGATGACGGGGTTCTGCTCCGTCAACGCCATCTTGAATCTGCTGTACCAGTTGAGGGAAGAGTCGGCCACATGGTGCGTGAGCTGCCGGACCGTCCATCCCCCTTTGCGATAAGGGGTGTCCAGATTCGCGTCTGAGAGGCCGCGGACAAGAGAACGGAGGCTGGCCGCGAATCCGGCAAGCTCGTTGATCATTGCAATCCGCTTCTCGGGCGTGACGTTCTTGTCGAATGTGAACTCTCCCACGGGATACTTTGGATCTATCATGGTGAACACAAAGATAGCGCGGGGAGACTTTCCTCGGCAACCCGGATGCAGGCCTTGCCCTGCTCACGCCTCGAGACAGCCGCAGTCGCGTTCTCCCATGAGAAGGGCTCCCCAGGACATGAGTCTTCTCCCGACGGCGGCCTTCAGGCTGCCCCTGGGCTTCGGTGGTCGTGCCTCGGAGAGGCGTCTGCGGATTTCCGCCTCCCTGCGAACCGTTTCCTGGCGTTCTTCGATCATTCTCTCTATGAGCCAGAAGTTATGGTTCATCTCGATCCCCCTGTCCTCTTGACGTCTCTCAAACCAGTCATTACATTATTGGTGGTTAGAATATAGTCTGATCTGAATAACCTGTCAAGTTGATTTTGGAGGTTAGCAAGGAAAATGGATTTCAACAGCCGCAACGCAGACGCGATTGAAAAACTGAGCCTCGTGGGAGGCCACACGTGTCTCGACTTCACGAATACGGTGAACTTGCGCGAAAGCCGTCGGTTCCGAGACCGTCTTGAAAGCTATGGAGATCTTCTGAATTGGGCCGTCCACGCGGGCATCCTCACCGCTGGACAGGCACGAGACTTGCACAGCAAGGCGGGCCGGGACCCCGACGAAGCTGCAGCAATTCTCCAGAGGGCAATCGAGCTTCGGGAGGTCATCTTTCGCATGTTCTCTGCGATAGCGGGGGGAAGGGGCCTCGCGACGAGGACTTGGAGCTTTTCAATCGGCACTTCACCGTGGCGATGTCGCACGCGTGCATGATTCGGGAGAACGGGCGCTACGTGGTCGGTTTTGACTGCGGCCAGGCTCTGGACGCCATGCTTCCGCCCATAGCTTGGTCGGCTGCCGAATTGCTCAGGGATCCGGCCTCAGCCAGGATCAAGGAGTGCGCCGGAGAAACCTGCGGCTGGCTGTTCCTGGACACGAGCAAGAATCACAGCCGCCGGTGGTGCGAAATGAAAGATTGCGGAAACAGAGCCAAGGCGCAGCGGCATTACCAGAAGCTGAGGCACCAAAGCAAAGCAGGAATCAGGTCCTCTACCCGTCCCCGCGGGGCTTGATCCGATTGTCGTCGTTGTTGTCGTTGCCTTTCTTGCCCCGGGATCTGACCCGCCGGACTTCGTGGCCGCCGAAATCGTATTCTCCACATCGCCTATCTGTTTCTGCGCGCTCGCTGCTTTCTGCAAGGCGAGATCGGCGTTGCCGGCGGCAAGGTCCTTTTCGGCGCTTGCAAGAGAAGCCCGGGCTGAAGCGAGTTGTTTTGAAGCGGCATTGAAATCGAGCCGGACTCCCGCAGCTTTCTGAGCCGCAGCAAGGTCGTCTTCTGCCTGGGGAAGGGATTTTGTCTTGAGAGTGCCAATAAGGGAAGTGGCCTTGCCCTGATTCGGGTCGACTTTCTGGTTCCGGTCACTTTGCGGGCCCTGGTTGGCCGGCTGATTCTGGCTGCCCTGCTGGCCCCTGTTTATCTGCTGGCCCCGATTGGCCGGTTGATTGCGGTCGCCCGGTTGACCTTGGTCCTGCTGCTGGCCCCGGCCGAGCCGGCTGATTCTGGTCGTCCTGCGGAATCCGCTCGAGCTGCTGATTCCGGCCAGCAGGCTGATTCCGGTCGAACTGCTGGCCCCGGCCACCGGCTGATTCTGGTCGTCCTCCGGAATCCGCTCGAGCTGCTGATTCCGGCCGCCCTGCTGATTCCGGTCGAACTGCTGACCCCGGTCACCCTGGGAAGGCGCGACAGGCATGTTTCTTGGAGGCGGCGCGATCATGGTCCCCCCTGGCGCAGGCGCGGTCCTCTGCGGGGGCGCGATCATAGTCCCCCCTGGCGCGGGTACAACCCTCTGCGGGGGTGCAATCACTGTCCCGCCAGGCGCAGGTACATTCCTCTGAGGCGGCGCGATCATTGTCCCGCCCGGCGCGGGCGAGGTCCTTTGAGCTGGCGCCGCCTGTTGCCCTCCCCTGGGATTCACCACCGTCACCGGGGGCTGATTGCCGGGGCGGTTTCTCTGGAGAGCCTCGAGCTCTTCCCGACTGAGAGGCCTTCCCGGATTCGCCATGAAGGCCTGCCGGCGCGCGGCGAATGGGACCTGTGGTGCCGGGGGAGCGAGGCGCGAGTACACCCTCCGGGACGCAACACTATCAGGGGGGCGGACGATGCCTGATTGCGGCGTGAAAGGCTGCGCGATGACGCTCTCCCGCTGGGGAACCACGGTAGCGGTCATTCCCATGACGGGGGCCCTGCGCATTTCAGCAAAGGGAACGGCAAGGGCGGCCCCTGCTGCGGGCCGCGATTGCACGAAATCATTGCGATGCACCACGGTGACTGCCTGGGGGACGTTTCTGTTGACGTATGTGGCACGGGTCACGTCATACCGCTGTATGTTCTGAATGTTCGTGACATGGGTGACATTGATCCGCTGGACGTATGTCGTGCTCACCGCGTAGGGAGGGACGTACACCTCGTGCGGGCCGAGAGGGAACCAGCCGATACCGTCGCCCGCCGCGGGGCTCCAGTTGTTCCCCCCTACAAAAACGACCAGCGCGGGGGCGTACACCGGGCGCGCCACCATGGTTCCGGGAACCCAGACCCAGCCTCTGCTGGCAAAGGCCCAGCGTCCGTAATGGAATGGAGCGAAGCCCCAGGGCGCGTCATCGATCCAGGTCCATCCCCAGGGCTCAACCCACGCCCATCGTCCGAAACGGTACGGCGCCCATCCTGGAGGCACTCCTGCGGGCGCCCAGACCTGCCCGTAGCCCGCCAGGACCAGCCAGGTTCCATGATCGTCGAGATCCTCCATACCTATCATGTCCCGCGAGACGTAGCGGACCGAAGCGACCCGGTCTTCCCGCTGGTCACGGCTTGCGCACCAGCTGTCCCATTCATCCGGGGCTGAGACATCCTGGAGGTAGTAGGCAATCGAGCCCATGCCCGAGACCGTGGCGGATTGCCCTTCGGAAACGTTGAACGCGTCCTCGCCGGCCATCACCTGCGTTTCCCCATGCCGAACTACGACAACGGTATCACCTGTATCCTGGACATCGACTCTATAACTGCCGGCGGCAAGAAGAGAGACGCTCGAGTTCGGGGTGTCAATTTCGAAAGCGTCGCCGGGCTCGAGGTTGCGCAGCCTGACATTCAAGGAGCCCTGGGAGAGTCTCACCTGCACCGTCTGGTCATCCAGATTCAGAAAGGAAAACTCCGTGCCGGAATCCAGCCTGATTGCCGCGCCTCCGACATGGACCTCGGCGCGCCCTCCCGCATCCGTCCACAAGTAGTCTCCTGCAGTCAGGGGGTAGTTCAAAGTTGCGGGTGCCCACTCATCGAGACCCCCGGGCGGAAGGAAACCGGCCCGCTGATCAGGTTGACTCTGCCCACCTGAATCGGGGGATCCGCCCAGACCGCGGCGTGAGCCGATAGCGCACCCAGAAAAATGACAACGATGAGGCGACGTGTGAAAGTGACTGTCATACTCTTGCTCCCGCTACGAGGCGGCCTTCTTTCAGTGGCAACAGCGGCCGAGTCGTGATTTTTCTATGCGTGCGTGTACCCATACACAATGTAACACCGATGGGGACTTCCGGCCATGCGTCAATCAGGCGACCGTCTGCGTGAACAAACTGAGACGTGTATGGTGTGCTTTTCGGGCTGGGCGGGTTTGAACCGCCGGCCTTTCGGTCCCGAACCGAACGCGCTACCAACTGCGCTACAGCCCGCTGAATGCTTCTGAAGCGCACAGGGTACTGTGCGCCGCGTGAGGGCGCGCTCGTGCATCGCCCAGGGAAAAAGAGCGGGAGCGACGGGACTTGAACCCGCGGCCTCCGGCTTGACAGGCCAGCGCGATAACCAGCTTCGCCACGCCCCCGTGACGGTGAATGTAGCAGTGAGGGCGGGCGGTGTCAAGAGGCGCCGGTGCGCGCTCGGGTCGTTGACATGCCGATCCGGGCCGTGGTATTTTCCATTGGTCGAAATCCATCACCCACACAGGAAAAGCAATGCCATCACGAGAGTTGAGAAGAGCGCAGACAGAAAAAGGGAGAGACCGTCTCCGATACGATGGAGAAGAGGCATGAATCCCATCCTTTCCTCTATGGCTTCAGCGTCGTCGTCCTGGTCGTCATCATCGTCACCTTCGTCCTGGCCGGCCCGGGCGGACCGATGTCGCCGGGGGATCGGCGGCAGGGAGCAATATCGTCTTCGGCTCATACAAGGGCAAAGACATTACCTACTACCCGGGGAGCTATTTCGCGCAGCAGAGGGACAGGATCGCGAACCAGTACAGGAACAACTCGGCCAACCAGAACACGGTGGCCATGGCCCAGGCAGTCTGGTACCAGGCGTTCATCAATACTGCGGAGCACATCGCCATTCTCGACGCAGGCAGAGCAGGGCGGCATCCAGGTCTCCGAAGACGCCGTCGACAAGGCGCTCCTCAACTATCCCGCCTACCTCGACGAGAACGGCAAGTTCAGCGAAAGCCGGTACGCGGCAACCTCTGCCTCGGAGAAGGCCGACACGCGCAGGCTGATGCGCGAGGGCTTGGAGACCAACATCTTCGCCACGGACATACAGACCGGCGTCAAGACCGGCTCCAAGGAGGCCGAGTTCATCAAGGGAATGGCCAAGACCGGAAAGGAGCTTCTGCCTTCGTGTCATGGCCATTCACCGGCTTCCCCGTGGAAGAGGTGCGCAAGTACGGCGAGGCCAACAAGTCCCGGTTCGTCAAGATCAAGGCAAGCAGGATTCTCGTCAAGTCAGGCGAGTCCCAGGCCAATGAGATCCGCAAGAAGATTCTCGACAAGACCAGCACCTTCGAGGAGCTTGCCAAGACATACTCCAAGGACGAGTACGCAGACAAGGGCGGCGACATGGGCTGGCGCTACGCCTACGACCTGCAGGCCGATTTCGAGGCCAAGGACACCGCGCAAAAGGTCTTCGCGCTCAAGGCAGGCGAGCTGAGCGACGTTCTGAAAGGCACCTTCGGCTGGATCATCTACCGCTGTGACTCCGAAGCGGTGGACGCGGATTTCACCAACGCCACGGTCCTCGACGACGTGAAGAACTACATCACCAAGTACGAGAAGGGCAAGATCGAGGACTACTTCAACGAGAAGGCCGGCCAGCTCTCCCGACGCGCCGCGGAAGTCGGCTTCGACAGGGCGGCCAGGGACATGGGGCTCAAGATCGTTCCCACGGAGTTCTTCCCCGTGAATCTCTCCAATGTGTTCTCCTTCGCGCCGGTGAAGGCCAACCCTGACTCCGACACCCCGACAAGCGCGTCCTACAGCGAGGACTTCTTCTTCCGCGCCTTCTCCCTCGGCAAGGACCAGGTATCTCCCCCGGTGCGTGCTGGACAACCAGGTCCTCGTGCTGAAGCTCACGGCCGAGCGGCAGCTTCCCGACACGACCGTGAATCTCCTGGACAGCTGGATCTCCTATGTCGCCAGCCAGTCGGTCCAGACCGATCTCTCGCAGGTCTTGATGACCCCGGACAAGCTCACGGACAACTTCTCTGAAACATTCGACCGGTACGTGATGCCCACGAACGCGAAACAGTAGGTCACGGATGCCGGGAGAGGAACCTCTCCTCATCGAGACGGAAAAGGCCGGACCCTTCTCTGGAAGGGGCTCTCTTTCTACCCCTCAGGGAATCCACTTGAATACGCGCGCCGAAAGGCGCGCGTTTTTTCTCCGCCGCCCGGAAGCCTGGTTTTCGTTCCTTCCGTCGGGCTCGGCCACGGCCTTGCGGAGCTCCTGCAACGCCTCCCGGAGGGGTGCGCGGTCCTGTGCCTTGAGGCGTTTCAGGAAGTGATGGCGATCGCGCTTGCGCAGGAGCTGCCGGGCGATCCCCGTCTCTCGATCGTGCGCACGGCCGACCCCGCGGGGGCTGCGGCAGCCCTGGACAGCCTGGGGATCCACCGATTCCGCAGGGTCGTGGAGCTGCCGCTCAGCGCAGGGTACCGGCTCGCGCCCGAGTTGTATGCGCAATGCAGACGACGCCTGGAGGAGGAGATCCGGCGCTACTGGCAGAACAGGCTCACCCTCATTGCGCTGGGGAGCCTGCAGGTGAGCAACCTCCTTCTTAATCTTTCTCTGCTCCCCGGCGCGCATGACCTCTCCTCGCTGTCGACATCGCTGCCCGTGGTTGTGGCGGGCGCGGGGCCTTCCCTGGAGGAATGCATCCCCTCGTTGACCCGATTACGGAGGAGCTTTGTCCTGGCAGCGGTGGACACCGCATTTCCTGCCCTGGCTGCACACGGCATTTTCCCGGACGTCGTGGTCGCGCTGGAAGCCCAGGTGGCGAACATGCAGGATTTCATCCCTTTCCGGAGCAACCGCACCGTTCTTGCCTGCGACCTGTCATCGCACCCCTCGGTCAATAGACTGTTCAATGACAGGCTCTATTATTTCTCTTCGCGCTTCGCGCCGCTTCGTCTCTTCGACCGGCTCGCGCGGGCACACCTTCACCCCACGCTGTTTCCCGCTCTCGGTTCAGTCGGGGTCGCGGCGGTGCACGCGGGGCTGCAGATCGGGCGCGGAGACGTTTTCCTGACAGGACTTGATCTTTCTTTCCCGGGCTCTCGCACGCACGTGCGGGGTGCCCCCTCTCACCTGGCCATGCTCAATGGGTCGACCCGGCTCATGCCCATTGGTCAGGATGCTTTTCAAGCCCTGGCCGCCAGGTCGCTGCTTCATGCTCCTGACAAGCGTGGAGGCACGATAACGACCGATAGAGTGCTGAAATCCTACAGAGACAATATAGAAAGCGTGGTGAAAGACTCAGAGACTAGGGTAATGGACTTCGGCCCGCAGGGGCTCGATCTGGGGGTACGGAGAATCAGCATGGGCGAATGGGAAGAGAGGATTGCATGCGGAAGCTCGCCGGCTGCGCTTCTGGAGATCGATTCCCGCAAAGTGTTTCCGCGTGACCGGATTCACGAGTTCATGCAGAATGAGAGGGACCTCCTGGCACGCGCGATTGAAGCATTGCGGAAGTCCACGGCCGAGGGCGGGGCGTCGGAGGAATGCCGTACCCTGCTGCGAGAGATAGACTACGTGTGGGTGCAATTCCCTGACCCGCCCGGCCTCGAAAGCCCCGACCGAAGCTTTCTCTCGAGGGCCAGGGTGGCGGCGGGGCATTACGCGCGGCGGCTGGACAGGATCGCTTCAATCCTCTGAGGTCTTGAGCACGGCGAGGAACGCGGATTGGGGCAGCTCGACCTCGCCTACCATCTTCATGCGCTTCTTGCCTTCCTTCTGTTTCTCCAGCAGCTTTCTCTTGCGCGTGATGTCCCCGCCGTAGCACTTGGCGGTCACGTCCTTGCGGAAGGCGTTCACCGTCTCCCGCGCAATGATCTGGCTGCCGATGGCCCCCTGGATGGCGATCTTGAACTGCTGCCGGGGGATCTCTTCCCTCAGCCGTTCGCACACGCGCCGCGCGGTTGGATATGCGTTGTCACGGAAGACGAGCTGCGAGAGAGCGTCCACCATCTTTCCGTTGATCAGGATGTCGAGCTTGGCGAGCTGCGTATCGCGGAACCCGATGAGCTGATAGTCGAATGAGGCGTAGCCGCGGCTGACGGATTTCAGACGGTCGTAGAAATCGAAGACCACCTCGCCCAGCGGCATCTCGAAGACCAGCTCCACCCGCTTTTCGTCCAGATAAGTCATGCTCTTCTGCGTGCCGCGCTTCTCCAGGCACAGGGTGATGATGTTGCCCAGGTACGTGGACGGGGTGATCATGGAGGCGGAGATGTAGGGCTCCTCCGCCGATTGGATCTGGGACGGGTCCGGGAAGTTCGACGGATTGTCCACGAGGATCACCTTGCCGCCCTGGAGCGTCACGCGGTACTGCACGGAAGGCGCGGTGAATACGATGGACATCTCGAACTCGCGCTCCAGCCGTTCCTGCACGATCTCCAGGTGAAGCAGACCGAGGAACCCGCATCGGAACCCGTAGCCGAGAGCGACGGAGGAGTCCTTCTCGTAGATCAGGGAGGCGTCGTTGAGCTTCAGCTTCGCCATGGCCTCGACAAGCTCCTCGTAGTCGTTGGCGTCCACCGGGTAGATCGAGGAGAACACCACGGGCTTCACCTCCCGGAAACCGGCAAGCGGCTCGGCGCAGGGCCGTTCGTTGTCCGTGACCGTGTCTCCGACCCGCGTATCGGCGACGGTCTTGATGCCCGCGATGAGGTACCCGACCTCTCCGGGGCCCAGCGACTGCCACGGGCACGAGGGCGAGGCGGAAGATGCCGGTCTCCTCCACCTTGTACGTGGAGCTGTTCCACCAGAAGCGGATGGTCTGCCCGGCCTGGAGCCTGCCCTCGTACACGCGCACGTGCACGATGACGCCGCGGTAGACATCGTAGTGCGAGTCGAAGATGAGCGCCTTCAGCGGCTCTTCCGCGTTTCCCTTCGGCGGGGGCACTCTCTGCACGATGGCCTCGCACAGCTCGTCCACGCCCGTCCCCAGCTTTCCCGACACGAGCAGCGCGCCGTCCGGATCCAGTCCCAGGTCGTGGTTGATCTGCTTCTTCACTCCTTCGATGTCGGCGCTGGGCAGGTCGATCTTGTTGATCACGGGGATGATCTCGAGGTTGTGCTCGATGGCCATGTACATGTTGGCGAGGGTCTGCGCCTCGACACCCTGGCTGGCGTCGATGAGGAGCACGGCTCCCTCGCAGGCGGAGATGGAGCGCGAAACCTCGTAGGAGAAGTCGACGTGCCCCGGGGTGTCCACGAGGTTCAGCATGTATTCCTTCCCGTCTTTCGACTTGTAGGGAATGGCAACCGCCTGGCTCTTGATGGTGATGCCGCGCTCGCGCTCGATGTCCATGTTGTCGAGGATCTGGTCGTGAAAATCCCGATCGGATACCAGGCGCGCGCGCTGGATGAAGCGGTCCGCCAGCGTGGACTTGCCGTGGTCGATATGGGCGATGATGCAGAAGTTTCTTAGTCTCAGAGTTTCCAATACGGTCGCTCCTGGCGACATTTACTGCGGTCGCTCCTGGCGACATTTACTGCGGTCGCTCCGGCGACAACTGCCGGCGAAGTATATCCAATGCGCGATCTTTCATCAATTGACCGTAGCCCTTCCGCGGTATTCCGCGGAGTTGGAGGGCTACCGCGCCAAATGACGCGCAAGCGCGTCGGGCGCGGTAAGAAGGCCGACGAGCACATGGACGTGCGAAAGGAGGCCCTGGGCAGAAACCGTTCAGCTTGACAATCGATCGAGCCGGTCGTAGCCTTTCCGCCGTGAGCAGCGCGGGCAAGCCCAGAATCCTTGTGGTGGACGACCAGGAGGCGCTGCGGTCCCTCTTGTCGCACCTCCTGGACAGGGAAGGGTTCGACCCTGTCCAGGCGGGAGACGGTGAGAGAGCCGTTGAGCTCTTCAAATCGCACTCCCCCCTCGTGGTCGTTTCCGACATCATGATGCCGAAGATGGACGGCCTCACCCTTCTGAATGAGATCAAGCAGATCGACAGAAACGCCACGGTCATCCTCATGACCGGCCAGGGCAACGAGGAAATGCTTCTGAAGGCGCTGCGCGGCGGCGCAACAAACTTCTTCAAGAAGC
Organism: uncultured Spirochaetota bacterium; assembly: GCA_963820435.1. Lineage (GTDB taxonomy): Bacteria > Spirochaetota > Spirochaetia > SZUA-6 > Fen-1364 > Fen-1364. The sequence continues at coordinate 142,582 of CAWGAC010000021.1, forward strand.
CCTTCAACGTACGGGAGCTCATCGAGGAGATCCGGAAAGTAGTGAACTTCCGGCTCGAGGCGGCGCGATCCACCCTCTTTTCCCCGTTCCTCCTCGAAGAGACGAAGAAATTCGTCATCCCCAGATCCGATTCACCGTACTTCCCCGTCATCAACCAGATCACTTTGCAGCTCCCCCGCCTGATGCCTGAGGAGGAGATCCTGAATATCAAGGTCGGCATCGAGGAAATGATCGCCAACGCGCTGGAACACGGCAATCTCGGGATCAGCTTCGAGGAAAAAAACAAGGCAATCGATGAAGGGCGGCTCGCGGAGCTGGTTGAGGAACGCGGCAGGTTGAGCGATGCCGCGGGTCGGAAGGTGACCGTCACGTCGCGGCTGGCCTCCGACCTTTTCGAGATCACCATTCGTGACGAGGGTGAGGGGTTCGACTGGCGAAAGCTCCCCGCCGTGGCCCCGGAAAACCTTCTGGCCTTCAATGGCAGGGGAATCTTTCTCACCAAGATCTATTTCGACGAAGTGTCGTACAACGAGACGGGCAATGAAGTCACCCTGCGAAAAAGAAAGCGTTAGGGCTACAGCCGGCCTTTCGGGCGTCCATGTCTACAGAAAGTTCTCCGTTTCGAGGTAGGACGCGATCTGGATGGCGCTTTCGATGAATCCGGCTCTCTTCTTCTTGATCACGACCTGCAGCAGCGCATAGCCCTTGTCGGTGTCCACCCGCCAATCCTGGATGCTCAACGGATCGTCCACTGAGATTCCCGACTCATCGGCCACGGAGCCTTTGGTCACACGCCTCACTACGTAATTGTCCCGCCAGAAGAAGCTCCCCGTCTTTTCAATCTGCATGCCGAAAAGCGGGTACAGGACCTTGTCCCGCTCGTCACGCTTGAGAGCAACCTCAATGGGATCGTCGGGACGCTGCGTCAGACAGACGAGTGCCTGGATTTTGGACTCCCCTCGACGAATGGTCACGTGCACGAGAGAAGGCGGAGTATGCCGAAGGACCGCCTCCTGCGCGTCCTGCAGCTTCGTATAGGAAACGCCGTCGACCGCCTCGAGGAAATCGCCCGTTCGAAGCCCTGCCAAAGCGGCCGGTTCGTTCGGCACTGTATAGACAACTTCGAGGCCCTTGTCTGTTTCCGCCACCGCCATCCCCAGCCAGGAATGAATTGCCTGGCCTCCCCGATACAGCGCGGGAAGAGCTTTTTCAACCCACGTGTACGGGATGGCGAAATTCAGCCCTGCAAATTGCTGGAGTCCCGCGAAACAGATTCCGATCAGATCCCCCTTTTCGTCGAGCAGCGGCCCGCCGCTGTTCCCCGGGTTCAGGGGTACATCGACCTGCATGCTGTCTCCCACCTGGAGGAGCCGACGGCCCATGGCGGAGATGATGCCTGCGGTAATGGTCTTTTCCAGCCCCGCGGGAGACCCGATGGCGAAGATCCTGTCCCCCGGGGCGACTGCCTGATCGAACGAGCCGCTGAAGGTGTATTCGGGGGTCACTTCCGCTTTGATCAGAGCCAGGTCGAAGATCTTGTCGTAGCCAACGACTTTCGCGGGGATCCGTTCTCCCGCGGGGCTCTCCGAGAGTCGGATGTACAGGCGGGAGTAGCCCTCGTACTTCGGATCTACTTCGCTTTCAATGACGTGGTGATTTGTCAGGATGTATCCGCGCTTGTCGATGAAGAAGCCGCTCCCAATGACCCGATCAGGGTACCCCACCCCGTTCTCTACCCTGATGCCTCTATTCACGAGAATGGTGACGGTGCCGCTGATCATTTTCGGAAAGGAAGGCGCGGTGGCGGCGATCCCGGCGGCTGATGACGGCAAAGCGAGGCCTCGAGTCTTCATGGTGGCGGCAAGAGACCGGATAGCGGCGCGATTGTCCAGCGCCTCCGCAGCGGTCACCGCGGCATCGAAGTCAGCTTCGACAGGCTCGCCTGCGGACAGAATGCGGATCCGCGTCAACAGCGCAAGGACCTGGTCTCCGGAAGAATCCTGGGAAGCGGCCAGCTTTTCCAGGAGCGATTTTCTGGTCAGGTTCCCTGCAACCTCGGCCTTGCCGAGGGCCTGGGCCGAGTCAAGCAGGCGCAATGCATCGTCGTAGCTCTTGCCCTCCACCGCCTTCTTCAGCGCGGCGGAGAGCGATTCAACGGCCTTCGCCTCCAGGGAGTCCAGGTCTGAAGCGGCGACATCCGCCCGCTCGCGACGCAAGGTATCTATTTCTCCAATGCTTTGAAGGTATGACCCTGCCGCGAAAAGGTCCTGGACCTCTTTCAGCCTGGCCGCGGGCAAGGAAGCAGGCGGGGGCGACTGTGGCTCGGTGGCACAGGAAACGATCAGGATAACGCACAGGGCGGCAAGTGCCAGGGAGCGTTTCATCTGGTCGCCTCGGCATATCTGACGCCCTGACGGTAGTCGGCTGCAGCAAACTCTCGCACGAACGTGCCTCCCTGCCCAAAGTTGTCGTCATCCCCTCTGTACCGCGGTGGTGCATTGCCCTTCTCATTTGATCCGGAAACGATCGTCTCCCTCACGAGCTTTCCGGCTCGCCATGTTTCCTTGATCGAGTAAACCCCATCCCCTGTGGGGGACCGCTCGCCGCGCGTGGGCATCCCGTTCAGGAACCATACCCTGTGATCGAGTCGGCCGTCTCCGTCCGAGTCCTCCTCCACGTACACCTTCTGCCCTCGGGCGAGCTCACTCCTGCGAATGAGGGTGACACCGTCCTGAGAGTACTCCTCGCGCCGATATGCGGCTTTCAGAAGCTGCTCAAGCGTCGGCGTCCGGAATCTGGCGGCGATGCGCGGAGCAAGACCCGGAGCGACGACCGCAGCGGGCTGAAGAAAGGCACACTGCAGGGTGTACGGCACGATGAAGAGCGTACTACCCGCACGCTCCGTACTCGGTGCGATTTGCGCCGCACGCACCGTACCCGGTGCGATTTGCATCGGCTTCTCTGACGCCGATTCGATAAAAGGGTATTGGCTGAAGCTCAAAGTGACCTTGACGTTCGACACTGTAGAATAGGTGAAGGAGACCGGCTCACCATTCGTAAAACGGGCGGAGTATTGGGCAACGCCGTCCTGGGCGGGCTCATGCACCCAATCAGTCACGCTGCCTTTATCGAATGTCCACCGGTCCTCCCAGTATCCATCCTCGTCGGCGTCGAGGTCGCGGGTGCCCGTGTATTGAACCAGGGCGCTTTGCAGGGAGCGGGAAAGGTCCTTGCTGCCACGCACCATCGCCCCCACACGCTCGACCAGGTTCTGGTGAGCAAGCCCTCCAAGGGTCAGGAAGAGATCGAGGTACTTCTGACGATCCTTGGGCGATGCTTCCAGCGCAAGCACGGGACCGAGCGGATCATTGCCGCCCTTGCCCAGATAGAGGTCGACAGCTGCGACCCGCGCTTTTGCGGCACGTTCGAGCCGCGCCGCAGCGAGCAGCAAGGGCGGGCTGTCGGGATGCACTTTCAGACCGACGGCTATGACGTTGCGGGCCGCCGCACTCCTTCCCTGACGCTCGAAAAGCGCCGCAGAGAGGAGCCGAAAATCGTCCACAAGGGGAAAGCGCACCGCGGCATCGGAGAGCACATTCTGTTCCCGGGCAGCGTCCCCGGACTTCGCGAATGTCTGGGCCAGCAGGAGTGTATTGCGAGGATCTTCCGGATGAGCGGAGACGAGACGCTCCAGCAGGGGCCGTGCCTCCAACGGTCTTCCCGCGTGCAGAAGGGCCTCGCCGAGAGTCTGTTCAGCGGCAACAGGATCCGTCGATTTCCACGTCCCCTGCCTTAAAGCTGCACGGAGATCGGCGATGGCAGGAAGGGTCGAGCTGCGATCCGCAAGCTCCAGCCGGGCGCGGAAGTAGAGGGCCTCTGAATAGTCAGGAGCGAGCTCGAGAGCCGAGTCAACCAGGGGGCGGGCCTGCGTGAACGATCCGGAGCCGAGGGCCAGCGCGGCCTGCGCCAGGAAGGCGTCAGCCTGGTTCCGGGCGGCCTCTTCCCTTCCGATCATCTGGGCGAAAAGAGGCACCGCACCCGCAGAGAGGAATGCGAGGGCCGCAAGAATAATGAAGAAAATCGAAAGCCTTTTCACTCTTTCCTGAATATCGGCATGGAACGACCGTGAGTTACCGCGGTTCTATCCCCGAAGTCGCCGCGGAAGCGGCAATGCCGGCCGGCTCGAACTCCCCCCGCTTGCGAGGCGGGAGATCGAGGAGCGTCCGAATCTCGTCATCGTCGAGATTCTCCTTGGAAAGCAGGGTCACGGCAAGGAGCTTCAGCTTGTCTTTCTGCTCCACGAGAATCCGCTCCGCATCCGCCAGGCAGGCTTCGACGATCTTCTTGATTTCGTTGTCGATGGCGCGTGCCGTCTCCTCTGAATAATCCTTATGCCGTGCAATCTCCTTGCCCAGGAAGATCGGCTCGTCCTTCTGTCCGTACGCGATGGGCCCCAGCACCTCGCTCATACCCCATTCGCAGACCATCCTGCGCGCCAGGTCCGTCGCCTGCTCCAGGTCGTTCTGGGCGCCTGTGGTCGTCTCGTTCAGCATGAGCTTTTCCGCAGCGTAGCCCCCCATGGCGATCGTGATCCTGTCCAGAAGCCACCCTTTGTTCCGTGAGTATGCGTCGTCCTCCGGCAGAGAGAAGGCGACACCGAGTGCACGGCCGTGGGGAATGATTGTGATCTTGTGCAGGGGATCAGCGTTTTTCAGAAAGTAGTGCAGCAGGCCGTGTCCCGCCTCGTGGTACGCGACCATCTGCTTTTCTTTGGGGGGGATGATCTTGCTCTTGCGCGCCACGCCCATGAGGGTCTTGTCCCGTGCCTCCTCAAAGTCGTCCATGTCCACGCGGTCCTTGCTCTTCCGGCCTGCAAAAAGTGCCGCCTCGTTCACGAGGTTCGCGAGATCCGCTCCGGAGGAACCGGGTGTTGCACGGGCCAGGCGCGCCAAGTCCACGTTTTCCGCAAGAGGAAGTTTTTTCGAATGGAGGCGAAGTATCAACTCGCGCTCCCTGATGTCCGGCATGTCCACAACCACCTGCCGGTCAAAGCGTCCCGGGCGCAGAAGCGCCGGATCAAGGACGTCGGGTCGGTTTGTCGCCGCCAGGATGATTACACCGTCCTTGGTATCGAACCCGTCCATCTCCACGAGCATCTGGTTGAGGGTCTGCTCCCGCTCATCATGGCCGCCTCCGTACCCCGCGCCGCGGGTACGGCCCACCGCATCCAGCTCATCAATGAAAAGGATGCACGGCGCGTGGCGTCTGCCCTGCTCGAACAGGTCCCGCACCCTGCTGGCTCCCACACCCACGAACATCTCCACGAAGTCCGAGCCGGACATATGGAAGAAGGCCACGTTCGCCTCGCCGGCAATGGCCTTTGCCAGAAGGGTCTTGCCGGTCCCGGGCATGCCGACGAGAAGGACCCCTTTGGGGATTTTGGCGCCGAGCCGGGAGAACTTCTGCGGGCTTTTCAGGAACTCCACGACTTCCTGCAGCTCGTACTTGGCCTCATCCTGGCCTGCCACGTCGACGAACGAAATGCGTTTGTTGGAATCCAGGTATCGCTTTGCCCTGCTCTTGCCGAAGGAAAAGGCCTTGTTCCCATTGCCCTGCACCTGCCGGAACATGAACCAGATGAAGAAGAAGCCGATGACCCAGGGGAGGAACTGGATGAGCACCGCAAGCGGGGAAACCGCCCGGGCGCCGCCTGAGACCTTCACCCCCTTGTCCTTCAGGGTTTTCATGAGATCGGGGTCAGGATAGGGAATGGTGGTCTTGAAGAAGCTCAGGTCGCCGGACTTTGCCTTGAACGTCCCCTGGATCTCGTACTGGTCTATGATTTTGACGCTGTCTATCTGGCCTTCGGACATGTAGCTCTGAAAGGCGGAATAGGAAAGCTCCGACGTGCCTGTCCGATCACTGTAGACAAAGAAGAACACGAAAAAAGAGACCAGGATAAGCAGGGATATGAGTGCTATCCGGTTGTTGAAATTGAATCGCGGGATCCGAGGATCGGGTCCCTTGTTGTCGCCGTTATCGTTGTTGTTGCTCACGTCCCTCTTCCATATGAATGACTGTTCGTACCTCGATGCGGTCCGCGTCCTCGGAGTCTCCCGCGAGAGCGCCCGCCCGTGCCTGGGAGCGATATCCCAGCGCGCCGCCCAGGACCGCCAGCACGCCTTTTCGATCCGCCAGAAGTGGCACTCTGCCCCTGTCCGGTCCAGGAACTTTCCACTCGGCCAGCAATTCTTTCACTGAAGCAACGCCGCCTTCGAGAAGGATCTTGTCTCCCTTCCTTTTTGACCTGAGAACGATGGGAGGATCCACCTCCCTGAGGAGGATGGGCAATCCTCCACCGCTCATGCCCGCCCCGTGCGCGCGGCGGGCAAATTGCACGCGTATCCCTGTCCCCCGAATAGAGATGTCCTCGACCCCGGAGACAAGCATAAAGTAGCCCTTTTTGCCCTGGCTGGCAATACAGGGACCCCAGAAAAGCCTGCCGCGGCGGACGGACAACCCTGCTCCGTGACCCTTCAGAATCCAACCGCCGGCAGGAAGTCCCTTTTGTTCCAGGGCGGGAGCAAGGAAACGCCAGGGAAGCCGGCGGGGAGAGGCGCGCCCCCTGAAGCGATCATAAAGGAGCAGCAGGGACGCGGCGCGCGCGGCAACAGGAGCGGCAAAGAAGGATTCGGCCGCAATCGAAAAGCCCGTACCCTCACTCTGCCAGGGCAGCTGTGAAGCCTGTGTCCTTGCGAGATCGCTCGCATGCCCCAGCTTCTTCGAGAGACTCAGCAAACCGGTCACATAGCCCGGGAACTCTTTCCTCAAGACGGGCACCAGGACATGGCGTATCCGGTTCCTCAGGAAACCAGTATCCCGGTTCGTGGGATCATCGCGCCAATCCTGGCCAAGAGATGCCAGGTATTCCACCACCTGCTCCCGGGTGCAGCGCAGGAGGGGCCTGATATAAGGGCCTCTTCTCAGGGGAATACCCCGAAGTCCATCAGGATCGGAGCCCTGGAGCACTCTCATCAGGAGCGTTTCAACCAGGTCATCCTGCGTGTGGCCCATGGCGATATCCCGTGCATGCGCGGTTGCCGCCGCTTCCCTGAGCAGTCGGTGGCGCATTTCACGCGCCATTTCCTCGAGGCTGCGGCCCGCGGCCCTGGCTCGGGCGGCGCATTCCCCCCATGGTATCCGCGCCACTTGAAGCGTGATGGCATGTGCCGCGCAAAGCCCGGCAACGAAAGCGACGTCGGCCTCATTTTCACGCTCTGTCCTGATGCCGTGGTCAACGATACAGGCAGCAAGGTTCAATCGGCGTTCTACCCGCAGGGCGGCAAGCGCGCGCAGGAGAGCGGTGGAATCCGGGCCGCCTGAGACGGCAATAAGCAGTGTGCTGCCCGGCATGACGGACGTCCGGGTGAGCGCGGCTCCTACTGAATCCTCCAGCGCGCTCATGAGGGAGGCTCTTTCCTGTTCACTTCGTTCATGACGCGCGCCGGACCCTCCGTGAGAAGCAGGAGCGCAGCCTGCGCCGCCTTCTCCACGGCAGAAGCAATGAGCTCCTCTTCGTGGCGGCGCGGCGAGCCGAGGACATGGGCGATGACCTTCTCCTTTTGGCGGGGCCTTCCGATCCCGATCGAAAGACGCATGAAGTCCTCCGTGCCGAGGGACTGGATAATGGACTGCAGGCCTTTTTGACCTCCCGAGGAGCCTTTCAGCTTGAGCCTGATCGTCCCTGGGGAAAGATCGAGCGAATCGCATACCACGAGCATCTCCGAGAGGGCGCCGCGTGTCTCCCGCAGAGCCTCCCGCACCGCCCTGCCCGAGTTGTTCATGAAGCTGAGCGGTTTCACGAGGTGCAGGCTCCGCCCTTCGTGCGTTCCTTTTCCTGAGGAATATGAGCGGAAGATTTTCTTCTTGAATGAGACGCCCAGGCGGCGCGCCAGGGCGTCCACAACCATGTAGCCCACATTGTGCCGGGTGCCGGCGTAGCGCTCCCCCGGATTGCCGAGACCGACCACAACGAGGGCCAGGTATTATTCCTCTTTTTCCTCGGTCTCTTCCGCCTTCTCGGCGCCTTCGGCAGCTTCCTCGCCTTCCGCGGGAACCTCTCCCTCCACGGCTGCGGGGGCGACTTCCTCCTCCGCCTTGCGGTGGGCGACGAGGCAGACCACCTGATCGGGCGTCTGCAGGGAGCGCACGCCCTCAGGCAGCGTGAGGTCCCTCACGTGCAGGGCGCGGTCGAGCCCGAGCTCGTTGATGTCCAGCGTGATCTCTTCCGGAAGGTCCTTCGGCAGACACTCCACGTCGAGCGGTGTGCAGCAGGCTTTCCAGGATGCCGCCCTCTTTCACGCCGATGGGGTTGCCGATCAGACGGATGGGAACGCGCGTGCGCAGCGCCTTGCCCTTTTCGAACTCGTAGAAGTCCACGTGCAGGATCTGGCCGGTGAGGTTGTCCTTCTGGTAGTCCTTCACCAGCACCTCGTGCACCGCCGCCGCCCAGGTGCAGCTCGACGATGGTATTCTCCGTGATCCTCTTGAACGCGTTGCGGAACTCGCGCGCGTCCACGGTGATGGAGGTGGGAGCCGTGTGTCCGTAGATGACGGCGGGGATCTTGCCGGTGCCCCGCAGCCGGCCCGCGACGCTCTTGCCTCCGCCCTGTCGCGATCTCGACATTCAGTTTCTTTGCTTCCATACCAAGAAACTCCTTCGTGTATAAAATCCATGGTACCTGGGACGGCAGGATTCGAACCTGCGAAATGCCGGAACCAAAATCCGGTGGCTTACCGCTTGCCGACGTCCCAATGCGAACGCCACGGGATACCGCAGTCACTGTACGAGCGGTCGCGGCGAGCGACAAGAGCTCCTCCCGTTAGAGCGGTACTCCGCACCCAGTGACATTAGTGACCGTGCTCGCCTTCAGGCGAATCGCCCTCCTCCGGGTCGGCCTCCTGCGAGGACTCGTCGTCGTCCTGGCCCGAAATATGCAATTCTCCCGCCCCTTTGTCAAACTCCTCCAGGATGCGGGCCTGGATCTTCCTGCGGAACTCAGAGTTGATCGGGTGGGCGATATCCTTGAACTCGCCGTCCCTCGTCTTTCTGCTGGGCATCGCCACAAATCGTCCGAACTGGCCCATGATGATCTTCAGGTTGTGAACGACAAAGCAGTTGTCGAAGGTTATCGTGACATAGGCCTTCAGCTTGTTGTCAGATTCGACCCTCTTGATGCGAATGTCCGTAATCTCCATGGGTGGCCTCCCACTGGCGAATCCGCATCTATTCATAGTAGCAGACGGCAGGAATTGTCGCAAGAGGCCGCCGACGATGCGGAAATCATCGTTAAACGGCCCGCGCCGGATTTGACAGCCCTTCCGGGCTCTCCTATACTCGGGAGGTGGAGCAGCAGATCCTCGAAGTGTTCATCGAGGCGATCCGGCAGGTCTTCGGGGACACGGGAATCATCATCGACAAGGTAGGTGCGGAAGAGGAGCCCGTCGCCGAGGACCACGTCATCACGAGCGTGGGAATCACGGGCGATCTGAAAGGCATCTTCATGCTGCGCACCGACACACCCAGCGCCTCAATCATCCTTCGGGCGATGACGAGCGGAATCCGCATTGCGGTCGCGAATGACCGGTTCAGCGAGATCCAGATGGCCGCGCTCGGCGAGCTCACCAACCAGATTACCGGGCGGGCAATCACCCTGCTCTTTGACAGGCAGGCTGCGCTGCGACATCACGCCGCCCGCGGTCATCGCCGCCCGTCAACTGCAAAGCCTCGTTCCCGACCTGGCCGTCTCGTTCAGCCGCACCGTCCGAGGCCCCTTCGGGAGGCTCACCGTCTTCCTCGGAGTGCAGGAATCACAATCCACGGAACACTCGAAAAAACTAGTTGACAATCCGCAAAATCTGGACGTAGATTCAGCTAGGTTCCATACTTCACGGGCTGAGGCGGAGTGTACCATGCTGGAAATCAACGAAAACACATGGACAGGCAGATCTATCCCGCGCTCGGCTATCTCCCTTGCAAAGGGCAAGGGGAAAGGCGACGACGAGAGCGCGGGAGCGGGCGACGACCAGGAGAACCTCGACGACGATTTCGACGACTACGAGGACGATCTCGAGGAAGACTACGACGAAGAAGAGATCAGCGAAGAGGAAGAAGAGTTCGACGACGACCTCGACGAGGAGTTCGAAGAGGACGAGGAAGAAGAAGAGGAAGAAGAGGAAGAGGACCTCGACGAAGAGGAAGAAGACGAAGAAGAGGAGAGCAGAGGAAGACTACCTCGACGAGGATGAATATCGACGTCGACGAGGATCTCGACTACGAGGATTTCGACCAGTAAGTGACCCGCTCCGCCTTGAACCACAGCCGTTCAAGGTCGTAGAAATCCCGCTGTTCTTTTTCCATCAGGTGAATCACGAAATCCCCGCAATCCAGTAGCAGCCACCCTTTCTCCTCCCTCCCCTTGTGCCGGTTGCAAGGGGAGAACGTCCCGTTCATGGAAGAACGCCGTGAGCTCGCGGAGCAGACCCGCGAGGTGCGCCGCGCTGCGCGCGGTCGCGATGATGAAGAAGTCGGCGAATCGTGGAGACGCTCGCTGATGTCCAGCACCACCGTGTCCTCGCCCTTGTGATCGGCGATGAGCCGGGCGGCCGCCAGTGCCGCGTCCCTGCTACTTGACGTATCTGCCATCGAAATCCTTGCCGAGGATCACCGTCACGTCCACCGCCTGGTCCATCTGCGGATCGGGTTTTGAGAAGATCCTCGTGCAGTGGATGATGTCCGCCACCTTGCGGGCGTTGTCCAGGTTCCCCTTCCGGTCCAGCACCACCGTGTTCAGGTACTGGTCGTTGTCGGCGTTGTTCGGCGCCATGACCTCCAGGTCGTAGCTCTGGAAGAGGTCTCGCGCCCGGTTGGCCAGCCCGGCGGTCTTCGTCCCGTTGAGCACCTCCACGGTGATGGAAAGGGAGTCGGGGGGAACGAACTCGTTGGACGCGTTGGCCGCGATGGCCTGCTTCACGGCCTGCTTGAGCAGCTCCCCGTCCTGGTGCGGGAAGAGGAGGTCGCGGCCGTCCACCGAGCGCGTGGTGCCCAGCACGCGCTGCAGCACCATGCGCTCGGAATCGAAGCGTCCCATCTCGGCGACGAATGAGCGCCAGCGCGCGCGGCGGGAAGATTGGTGCGCAGCAGTGAGCGCAGCATGCGGAAGGGCGCCCGCTGCAGGAGAAAGGCGTTGTTCTCTCCCAGCCCCTTCAGCAGTGCCTGGAGGAACTTCTGCCGCCGGCCGATCCTGTCCGCGTCCGTCTCCAGGGGATCCTGGTAGCTGATGAAATCCCGCGCCTTGTCCCCGTCCAGCGTCACGCTCCCCGAGGGAAGGAGGATGCGCTGTCCCTCCTGCGTGAAGTCGACGGGGTTGGGAATGAAAACGTCGACTCCCCCTACGAGGTCGACCAGCCTTCCCTACGTCTTCCTTGCTGATGTCGATGACCGCTTGCAGAGGGACGCCCAGCAGGCTCCTCGATCTTCCGCTGCGAGCGGGGCGGGATTGGTGCGGCGGTAGAGCACGTCGATGCCCGTCCACCTTGTTGATGTCGGCGATCACGCCGCCGAGATTCGGCGGCACGTAGAAGAGGGATCCCTTGCGGGTGTCGGGGTTATAGAAGAAGACCTCGAAGAAGAGGGCGCTTCTCGCCGTCGGAGAAGATGAACAGCGTGTGCAGGGGCAGTTTTTTCTTCAGCGCATCGGTGATCTGGTCCACGCGCAGCTGGAGCATAGGCGTAGACGCCGGTGGCCGCGATGATGACGACGATGAGGACGAGAAGGATGATGCTCCTGTCCGCCTTGCGGCTTCGCCTGTCAAGCATGGGCCGTGAGCTCCTCGTGCAGGGCCTGCGCGTCGGGGGCGATCTCCCGTGCCTCGGCGCGCACGTAGTGGATCTTCCGCTCCAGCACCGCGAGCACCATCTCGTCAAGGCTGAGGCCGAGGGTCCGCCGGCGGAACTCGGGGGAGACGAAGTCCCGCGTGGGCTCCAGGAAATCCGCGACAAAAACGATCCTGGAGATGGGGCCCATGGCGCCGCGTCCCGTGACGTGGTCGCGGATGGCCTGGAGGGTCTCCGGGTCGATGTACCCGGTGTGCTTGCTGAGAATCGCCGCGGCGGCGCGGCCGTGCAGGAGCAGCGGGTTTGCCCTCTCCCATTCGCTCAAGGGCAGGCCGTCCGTTTCCGCCAGAAGGAGGATCTCGGCCAGGTCGAGCTCTCGGGCAAGGTCGTGGGCCATCCCCGCGATATAGCCCTTCTCCTCGTCCGCGTGGAACCGGTCGCACAGCTCGCTTGCCAGACGCGCCACCTCGCGGGAATGGTTGAGCCGCGGCTTCGAGAGACTCGCCTCCACGAGGGCGGAGGCCCTCGATCGCCAGACGTTTCTATCATCCATAGAGCTTGTTATCCCTGATATAGGCGAGCACGGCGTCGGGAAGGAGGTACCTCACCGTCCTGCCCTCGCCGATCCTCCGCCTTATCTCCGACGAGGAGATGGGGAGAACAGTGTTCGTGACGACCCTGTGCGGATACGCGAGTGCACGGGCCCCGCCAGTGTTCTCCTGGCGACGATGAGGTCGACGATCTCCACGAGCCTTTCCACGTTTTTCCAGGTCGGAAAGCCCGCCACAAGATCGTCGCCGATGACAAATCCCGGCTTTCCCTCGATGCCGTACCGGGGGATGAGGCTCGGCGACGGTGTCAATCGAATACGAGGGCCCGCCCCGCTCGATGTCCCCGGCGTCGACGATGAACTTGTCGTGGTCCCGCGACCGCAAGCCGGAGCATGGCAAGACGGTGCGCCGGCGCCAGGATGGGCGCCGGGTCCTTGTGCACGGGCTGGTTGGCCGGGCACGAAGATGGCCGCATCGTACCCGAGCGCGGTCCGCACTTCTTCAGCGACGAAGAGATGGCCGTAGTGCACGGGATTGAACGTGCCTCCCAGGACGACGGCCTTCATCCCCCGTCTCCTCCGCCCTGTCTCCTCCCGCAATGACCCCGGCCGCGCCCACGAGACTGAGGATTGCCTTCTTCAGCTCGTTGACCCCCTCGCGGGAGAAGGAGGAGATCGCGAGGATGCGGTCCTCTGGAAACGCGGCCTGCAGATCGCGCCAGACCCTGTGCGGCCTGGGGCAGGTCGAGCTTGGTTCCCACGAGGAGCCGCGGCCGGGCCGAAAGGACCGCCGCAGTAGGACGCGAGCTCCTCTTGAAGCACGCGCACCGTTGCCGGGCACTGCTCCGCCGAGAGATCCACGAGGATACAGCAGCGCGGCGCAGCGCTCGATGTGCCGAAGGAAACTGAGGCCGAGCCCCTTGCCCTGCGAGGCGCCCTCGATGATGCCGGGGATGTCGGCAAGGATGACGTCCCGCTCCGGCAGCCGCAGCAGCCCGAGGTTCGGCGTGTGCGTGGTGAAGGGATAGTCGGCGATCAGGGGATGGGCATTGGTGAGGACGGAGAGCAGGGTGGACTTCCCCGCGTTCGGCATGCCCCACGAGGCCGATGTCGGCGATGAGGTGCAGCTCCGCCTTCAGCTCGCGCGTCTCTCCTTCGATCCCCTTTCTGCGCGTAGCGGGGCGCCTGGTTGACCGAGGTGGCGTAGTGGGAGTTGCCCTTGCCGCCGCGGCCGCCGCGCAGGAAGACGAACTGCTCGGTCACTCCCGGGTCAGATCAGCGAGCGAATCTCCGGTCTCGGGATCGCGGAGCACCGTGCCGGGAGGCACGGGGATGAGCGACGTCCTCGCCGTCCTTCCCGTGCATCCTCTGCCCGGCGCCGCGGCCGCCGTCCGCCGCCTTGAAGATCCGCTTCAGCTTGAGATGGGAGAGGGTCTTCAGGTTCGATTTTACGGTGAAGACGACGTCACCGCCCTTGCCGCCGTCTCCGCCGTCGGGACCGCCGCGCGGCACGTATTTCTCCCTTCGAAAGGACACGGCCCCGTCGCCGCCGCTTGCCGGACGAGACGACGATCGTGGTCTCATCCACGAAGCCGTTCACGAGGTCTCAGTTCTGGGTGGGCTGGATGGCGACGAAGTTCCTTCCCCTTCGTGGTATGGAAGACAACATGCCCGTCCACGAGCGCGAACAGGGTGTCGTCGCGGCCCCGCCCCACGCTGTCGCCCGGGTGGAACTTGGTCCCCCGCTGGCGGACGATGATCGTTCCCGCGCTCACCAGCTGGCCCGCGTACCTCTTGATCCCCAGCCTTTTCGACTGCGAATCGCGGCCGTTCTTCGCCGCGCCGCCTTTCTTGCGTCCCACTTCATCCCTCCGTCATTTCCACCCGAAGGACGATCTCTTTCGGGAATTCGTCCTGCAGATCATTCACGCCCCGCAAAAGAAAATCAGTCACTCCCCGAAGCCATCCTGAACCGGCGTCCGCTCCAGGTGACACGACCAATCTCATCTCACCCGGACTCCCCGCCCCGCCCTCCACCGCCAATCCTCGCTCGCGCGCAGACCCGACCCGCGGTCCGCAGAAGCATGGAAACGGCCGCGCACGCGATATTGCTTCCCGCGGCCTTTGCGCCTGCGTGTCCCTCCGCCTCGAAGCGGCGCAGGAGCCCGTCAGGCGACACGGCAAGGAAGATGCGCACGACGGGAATATCAGCCGACGCCGTTGATGCCCTCTACCTTGATGAGAGAGTACTGCTGGCGATGACCGTACCGCCGCCGGTAGTTCTTCTTCTTCTTGTACTTGCCGAACACGAGCTTGCGCGCCTTGCCCGTGGTCCTCGACCACCGCCCGCACGGACACGCCGGAGAGGTACGGGTTGCCGATCTTTGCAGTTGCGCCGTCGGATACCATGAGGACCGAGGGGAATTCCACCTGGGCGCCCTTCTCCTGCGAAAGGTGATCCACCTTCAGGACGCTTCCCTGCTCGACCTTGTACTGTTTGCCCAGAATATCAACCAGAGCGTACATGCCTGCTCACCCCTGTCGTAAGGCTGTTCGGGCGCTCCCCGTCCGGCGCTCTGCCTTGAGCGCACGAGTGACGTGCCTCTGAATTCTGCCCGTACAGTACATAGGATGGGAGAGGAAGGTCAAGTGCCTCAGCGCGGGTCCCTGCGGCCTCGTACGCGGGCAGAAGGGTCTATGGGCTCGCTTTCGTCCATACGGGAGTGCGCGGGTACGCGCTCGGCCCGAAGGCCGTACCCGTTCGGCGCGAACGCCGTCCATGGAGAAGCTCGCCCTCGGCATACGAGAGTACCCGTTCGGCGAATACGCCGTCCGAAGGGCGGCAGGCGCGCAACTCCGCCAGGAGCGGAAGGCGCGCCGGGAGCCCATGCCTAGGTGTCCTGGTTCTCTTCGTCGTCGGAGGTCATGAGGAATTTGAGCTCCTCGGTGGAAACCATGTGCTCCACCTCCGGCGCGCCCTTTCCCGCAAGAATCGATCTGATTTCTTCGATATCCCTCAGGTGCGAATCCCGAATTGCGCGCAGCTCCCCGCTCTTCTCCGGGATATGCGCGGCGAAGGGGGCGCGCTTCTCCACCAGAGCGTCCAGGGCCCCTGCAAATGCCCGCTTGAGCTTCTGAAGCTCTTTGAGATGCTCCTGGCGCTTGACGAAGAGCGAGCTCTCCTTGAGGCTCTGGTACAAACGGCCGATCGTGGCGTCGATCCACGCGATGTCCCCCAGGAGTCTCTCTCTGAAAAGCTCAGGGTCGACTTCGAGCTTCAAGGTGTCCTGGAGGCAGCGGACCTGAAGCGCAAGCGTGAAGATATCGTCCTCGTAGTTGATTCTGCGGGTCATTGTACACTCCCATGATCGGTGCAATTCGAGGGTCACTTGACAGGGAGCCTCCCGGCCGCTATCGTGGCTTTTGCCTCTTTACTCGCGCCATCGGCGCGAGTCGTACGTCCATAGGGAGGAACGACAGAATGAAGACCTACGAAGCGGTAGTGATCTTCGCAAGCGACGAAGCCCAGCACCAGGCGGGGCGGGAGTTCCTGAGGAAGGAATTCGACGGCTCGGGGATCACGATCAAAAAGGAAGAGGACATGGGAGACCGGCTCCTCGCCTACCCCGTACGCAAGAACGACCGGGGCCGCTATGTCCTCTATGTCATTGAGAGCGCCCCTGAGCCCCTCGGGCGCTGAACAAGACGCTCAAGCTCAGGCCCGAGATACTCAAGTACCTGTTCGTCCGCCAGGACAACTAAGCTTCCTCCGGGAGGGCGGTATGGCAGACATCAACCACGTCGTGCTCGTGGGCAGGCTGACGCGGAACGCGGAGCTGAAGTACACGAACAATGGGTCCGCGGTCAGCAAGTTCAGCATCGCGATCAACCAGAGCCGGAAGAAGGATGACCAGTGGGTCGACGAGGCCCACTTCTTCGACATCGTCCTCTGGGGAAAGACCGCGGAATCGCTGAACCAGTACCTGGTCAAGGGCAAGCAGGTGGGCATCGAGGGCCAGCTCCGGCAGAACCGCTGGGAGCAGGAAGGCCAGGCCAGGAGCAAGGTGGAGATTTTTGCCACCAACGTGATGCTCCTCGGCGGCGGAAGCGGCGGAGGCTCGCGCCAGGGCGGCGGCGGACAGGGAGCTGAAACCAAGACCACCGCGGGCGGCGGGGACTTTCCCGAGGGCGGGGCCCCCGCGCCGGACAATTTCGAAGACGACATCCCATTCTAGGAAAGAGAGAGAGGATAACGAGCATGTCAGATAACCCCAATACACCCGATTCCACGCCCCGACCCCCCGAAGGGGCCCCGGGCAGGTTCGGGACCGTCCGCACGGCGATCGGCCCCAGGGGGATCGGCCCCAGGGTGACAGGCCGGGGCGGGTTTCGACGGGAAGGCGGGTTCAGGCGGGAGGGCGGCTTCGGCGGCGCTGATCGCGGAGACCGCGGCGACCGCGGGGGCTACCAGGGCAGAGGAGGCCGGCACAAGACCTTCTTCAAGAGAAAGGTGTGCAAGTTCTGCATAAAGAAAGCGACAATCGACTGGAAGGACGGGAACGCGTTGAAGCGCTTTACTTCGGAGCGGGGCAAGATCATGCCGCGCCGGATCACGGGAACCTGCGCAAAGCACCAGCGTGAGCTCGCGACGGCCATCAAGCGTGCGCGCAGCCTCGCGCTCCTCCCCTACGTCGCAAGATAGAGCGCGCAAAGCAGGGTCGTGAGAATTCACGGCTCACTGTGAGCGCGACGGTGGGCAGATGTACCAGAGATCCACGGGCGGGCTTTGGCTGGAGGTCGTTCTCTTCACCCTCTCTTCCCTGTTCTTGTACCTTACGGGGATGGTCCCGCTGTTCCTGATCCCCCTGCAGGTGGTGGCATCCCGCAGGGGCATGCAGGGCCTGGTCGCCGCCTCCGGAGTCTTCCTGGTCGTCTTCCTGGGAATCCGCCTCTTCCCGCTCGTGAGGTCAGAGGGAGCCTCCGGGCTGAACATCCTGGTTGTGATCGAGATCGCTTTCGTGCTGGTGCTTCTCATCGGGATGGTGATCGTGAACTTTCCCCTTCGAAAGCGGCCGCGGACTCTGGTGATGCTGCTGTCGGCAACCGCGGTGGCGGGGATTGCGGCAATTCCCTCTGCCCTGCTGCTGTCCGGCTATGCCCCGTTCCAGCAGTCTATGACGAACCTGTTCGTCGATGCGTCGAAAATGTTTTCAGGGGTTATTGCGTCGGCGGACGTGACGGCGGGTTCGCTGTTCGCCTCCCTCCTGGTGCCGGCAAAGCTGCAGGAGCTCGCGCTGGCGTATCTCCTGCGCAGCTTCCTGGCGGACGTCGTGGTGCTGCTGTCCTTCTCATGGTGGGCCGGACAGGCCTCGGCGGCGCGTACCTCGGCAATCTTCGGCGTACGCTCGACGTTCCGTTTCTCTGCGTTTCGCCTGGAGGGGTGGTACCTGTGGCCGCTCATATTCTCGGGGGCCCTCATCCTTTTGGACCTGGTCTTCGGGATCTCGTTCTGGGCATACGCCGCGTGGAACGTGGGGCTCGTGCTCCTCTTCCTGTATGGGCTGCAGGGCATGGCGATCCTTCGCTTCCTTTTCGAGAAGCATGGGATTCCCCGCATGCTCTGGCTGCTTCTGATCGCGGGGCTGGTGTTTCTGGCCGCGTCACCGCGCGCCGGCCTGTTCGTCATTCTGGCGGTCCCCTTTTTCGGGATATCTGAAAACTGGATTCGGTACCGTGTTCCCCGGAGCGCGGCGCCGACTGAAGAAAGCTGAATCGAAAGGAGCCATTGCACATGAAGGTGATCCTGAATCAGGACCTGATCGGCCTTGGTGAAGAGGGCGACATCAAGGACGTGGCGGACGGCTACGCCCGCAACTTTCTCCTCCCCAAAAAACTCGCGGTCCCCCACACCAAGGAGTTCCTCGCGGCGCTTGGGCACAAGAGGGCCGCAATAGAGAAGCGGAAGGAAGGCAAGCGCTTCGAGGCAGCCAGCCTCAAGGAACGCCTGGAGGCGGAGGAAATCCAGTTCAGCGTGCCCGCCGGAGAAAACGGCAAGCTCTTCGGCTCCGTCAACAACACCAACGTGGGTGTGGAGCTGGAAAAAAGAGGCTACCAGATCGAGAAAAAGCGCATCGAGGTTCCCGAGCACACGATCAGAAGCACGGGGACGTTCAAGGTGCGCATCCGGCTCTATGACAAGGAAGAAGCCTCATGAAGCTCGTCGTGGAAGGCGCCGCGCAGCCGGGCTCCTCGGGTCCGGCAAAACCACGGCAGCAGAGGGCGAAGCCCGTGAAGGATGCTCCCGCGCCGGCATCTGTGCCCGCGGCGGCCCAAAAAGAGACGAAGCCGGTCGAGCAGGAAACTCCGGCCTCTCCCGACGCGACATAGGAAGCATATCGGCAGGGGAAGGGGAGTGCGGTGAGCAGCGCCATGTCACCCGGCCTCAGGGATGCGGTTCCCTCCCACAACGACGAGGCGGAGGTCGCGACCCTCGGCGCCGTTCTCATCGACACCGAGGCGCTGCCGGCCATCATCCAGCTCGTCCGGCCCGAGGACTTCTACAAAGGCGCGCACCAGAGGATCTACGAAGCGGTCATCGGCTCTGTCCAACCGAGGGCACTCGATCGACCTGATCACGCTCACGGAAGAGCTGCGCGCCCGGGGCACCCTGGAGCTCTGCGGCGGCTCCGCCTACATCTCGCGGCTCACCTCGGCGGTTCCTACGAGCGCGAACGTCGAGTTCTACGCGCGCATCGTGCAGGCCGCGAGCATCCGCCGCACCCTTGCCCGGGTCTCCCAGGAGATCATCGCCCAGGCGCACGACGAGGGATCCCGAGATCAGCGTCATCCTGGAGGAGGCGGAGAGGCGGATCTTCGAGATTTCCGACCGGAACCAGACCGGCACCTACCTTACCCGCCAAGGAGATCGTCAAGCAGACCTTCGACGCCATCGAGAAGCACTACCATTCGAAGACCGAGTACACGGGCATCCCGTCCGGCTTCAAGGACCTCGACCAGCTCACCATGGGGTTCCAGAACTCCGAGTTCATCGTCATCGGCGCCCGGCCGTCCGTGGGCAAGACGGCCTTCGCCCTCACCATCGCGGCCAACATGGCCATCCGGCAGAAGATTCCCGTCGGCTTCTTTTCTCTGGAAATGTCGAGCATGGCCATCATGCAGCGCCTGCTCTCCATGGAGGCCCGTCTGGATTCCCAGCGGATGCGCACCGGCATGCTCAGCCCGGCGGATTTCAGCCGGATCACCGAGGCATGCTGCACGCTCTACGAGGCGCCCCTGTACATCAGCGACTCCCCGGACCTGAAGCTCCTCGATCTGCGCGCCCAGGCCCGGCGGATGAAGAGCAACCAGGACGTGAAGATCATCTTCGTCGACTACATCACCCTCATCGGCTCGGAGAACCGGGATCTGCCCCGACACGAGCAGATCGCGGAGGTCTCGCGCTCCCTGAAGGCGTCTGGCCCGGGAGCTGAACATCCCCGTCATCGCCCTCTCCCAGGTGCGCAGGGAGACAGAGGGGAAGAAGCCGACCCTCGCCGACCTGCGGGAATCGGGCTCCATCGAGCAGGACGCCGACGTGGTGATCTTCATCCACACCGAGGATATGAAGTCCTCCGTGCGAGAGATCTCGGTGGCAAAGCAGCGAAACGGCCCTATCGGTGATCTCCAACTCGCCTTCCTCCGGCAATACACGAAATTCGAGCCCCTCGAGCGCGGGCAGCAGTACCAGTGATCCGACTCCTTGCTGGACAGCAGACATGCGTCATAAGTATGATACTTTGGGGGTTCTGAAATGGGACTCAAAGACCTCTACGATTTCGACAGCCTCGTAAACGAAGCGGAGCGCACCGTGTTGAGCGAGCTGGAGGCGCAGATGGCGGTCGCAGTCGACATCTGCAGGTGTCAGGATTGCGTTCTCGACATGGCCGCGTACGCGCTGAACAACGTGAAGCCGACCTACCGTGTATCGCTGATGGGCAGCGTCTATGCCCGTGCGGTGAATGACCTGGGGTATGCCGCGGAGATTAGCCGCGCGGTTGCCGATGCAATCAAGAAAATAAAGGCCAACCCGTCCCACGACTAATGACGCGGGACTCCCGCCTCACTGCGCTGTTCGCAGCCTGTAATCCTCGGTCGCCTGGACCGGGAAGTCATTCTGAAACACCTTCACGTGCGCATCACCTCCGAGGGAGGCGGCATACCTGCCGTCCTTGAGGAGCGCGCACCATTCTCCATCAGCGAACAGGGAGATTTCCGCCAGGCGCGCACCTGTTGCGCCATCGAGAACGCTCACGGTCGAATCCCTGTTGAGCGTGTAAAGAATCCCTGCCCGCGCGATGAGTCTGCGCGGGGCAGTGTTCTGCAAGGCTATTTGCCTCATTTGTGTCCCATCCCACGCCGAGATGCTGTCATGACCGAGAGTGGCATAGAGCACGTGCGTCGAAGGGTCGAGGGCCAGGCTCACATCCAGATCCTCCTCCGACACTCTGCCCAGCAGCGTCTCCTGCTCGAAGCCCGGACCGCTGTGTCGGACGAGATTGGTGGCGCCCGAGGCATCGATGCCCACCGAGTAGAGGATCGGCTTGCCGCCGCTGCCGGATTCATCAAGAAGAAGCGAATACGTGAACGCGTTCCTGTCCTTGATGGCGACCGTCTCCCGAGTGCGGGTGTTCACCCTGAGAAGCGATCCCCCAGGGGCGGCAGCGGAGTTTCTTCCCGCGATCAACTCGGTCGGCGAGCCTGCAACCGCCGCAAAAACGCCTGGTATGCGCTGATCAAAACGCGAAACGCCGGTGGAGGGTTCGGTCAGCCGGACAGTGCCGTCGCTTTCAACGCCGAGAAACGAATCTGCGGTGACGCGGAGAGCGGTCAACGGAGCAAGAAAACCCGTTGGCAGGCCCTGAAAGCTCCCCTGGCTTTCCGCCTTGTCCACGCCTGGGATATCCAGCATGGCAAGCGCCGGGGGCTGCCTGTCGGCGCGCCAGGCGAGCAGCTGCTGCGTCGGCAGGAGGGCCAGGCCCGCGGGCGCGTGGAAAGGGTTTTGAGCCAGAAGGGATCGGATGTAGGTAGGAGAATGCGCGCCGTCAATGAGGTCGGTGCGGAGCAGGCGAATCCAGTCCGGCGATCCGACCGCAAGAAGTCCGGGCGCGGCATCTATGGCATCAAGCCGGGTAAGCGCGTTGGGCGCGAACTGGCTGTCCTCTCCCCCGGGGAAATGGAGTGCAGGCCGCCCGCTGAGTCCGCGATGAAGAGCGTGTCGGCGCCATAACAGAGGAGAGAGGGCATGACAGGGAGCGGCGGGAGGCCGGGGAGCGGAACAAGCGTGTCACCCGCGAAGCTCCAGCGGTCGAGCCTGCCATCCGCACCCGAGACGCACGCAATCTCGTCGGCGTTCGGGGAAATGTCAAAGGAAATCGCACCCGTGAGGCCCGTGCGGCTGCGGACGGCCCCCGTGACCGTGTCCACGAGGACCAGCTCGCTGCCGGTCGACCCGATAATATAGCGCCGATCGCGTGAAATACGGATTCGTGACAGATAAGGCACCGAGGGGAGGTCCAGAGTCTGCCGTCCCGTCTCGATGTCCCAATAGTCGATCCGGCCCGAAAGCTGGTACGTCATGATGGTTTTTTCCGACCGCGACATTTCCGCGAATCCCACCATGCCGAATCCTTCAGGGTGAAAGGGCACCGCTGAGCCGTCCTCCGCGCGCAGTATTTTGAGACTTTGCCAGGAAGATTCGGCGTATTCGATGAAGCTCCCCATGGCCGAAAATCGAAGAAAAAGGGGCTCCTCCTTGAGGGGGACACGGTAGAGCTGACGCTCCTCTTCCCAGTCCCATACAGAGACGTAATACGAACCCGTGCCGTCGGTGACGACAACGGCCACCTGCGGCAGCGACGGGCTGACGGCGATCAGCTCCGCGCCCAGCTGCGTCACCTGGAGCTTTCGCTCGAGGGAGCCGGCCGCTGCGTCCCATATCCGCACTGTCCCGTCATCTCCCGCGCTGAAAAACAGGCCACGCCTGTCGTCGTACTCGAGACCCCGCACCGCTCCCGTGTGCCCGGTATTCACGATGCTGCGCACGTCGCCTTCGGCAGCTCCAGCGGCAAACCCTCGGCACGCCGTGCCCAGCGCGCCGCAGAGCCCCAGGAGCAGGACGAAGCGGAGTTTCATCCCAACCCTCCGGCGGCCTTTCGCAGAGATACCCAGGGCGGCTCGCAGAAGTCGCGAAAAGGCTCTTCCCGGACACGGCTTTCCACGTCCGAGGCGATCTTCTGATAGAACTGCTCCGCGAGCCTGGCCACCCCGACCTCCCCCGCCTTGATGCCGAGTATATGGAAAAGGTGCTTGTCCCCCTCCACGCCCCGGTAGGCAAGCGTGACATCCTTGTCATGCTCCTGGTCGCCGCCCGCGGCAGCTCCCGTCAAGAGGTAGTACTTCATGATCTCGATTACCCTGTCATCAAGCCCGCGCGTGCAGATAAGCACCTTCTCCGCGAGCTCGGGGAAGCCGACCACGATCCGGCCGGGCTTGCCGACATCGTACTCGAGTCTGCCCCGAACGAAAGCGGCGCGGTCAGCCTCGGGGATCAGAAAGATCTCCCCGACTTTCATGACGCCGGTGAGGCGAAAGGGGAACTCGGGAGTCAGGCGCTTGCCGCATGAAGGGCAGCTCACCGCCATGAAATCACCGCTCTGAATGAGCTCCTGCACCCCGGGATCCGCCGCGAGGTCCGCAGACTCCGGTATCTGCGCGTCGAATGAGTTTTCGCAGAAGCAGGCAATGTGCCGTGAATGGTATGTCATGGCTAGCGCCCCATGAAGAAGAGTACGTCACTGAAGGTGACCATCAGGCTGAGAATGATGAGAATCGAGAACCCGATGAGCTGGAGCCGCCAGATCAGGCGCGATCGTACCGCCTTGCCCCGCACGATCTCCACGATGAACAGCACGATCTGTCCGCCGTCCATGGCGGGTATGGGGAGGAGGTTCATGAGAAAGAGCACCACGCTGAGGAAGGCAAGAAAGCGAAAGAAGGACACTACCCCGGCCCCGAATCCGAGCTGGAATCCACTGGTGGCCGCTGACCCGATATAGTAGGTGATCCGCAGAGGGCCCGCGACTGCGTTCCTCAGCTTGATTCCCTGGAAAAGGAGCCCGATTCCCTTGACCGTGAGGGTCACCGTGGTCCACGTCTCTTGTACGCTCTTGCCCAGCGCTCCGCCAAGACCCAGGCGCGGAGAGCGAAAGACAAGGGACGCAAATCCCAGCCCGAGCCGGGGGACGCCCTTCTCGTCGTACATGAGAATAAGGGGAACAGTTGTCTGCTGCCCCGCGCGCTCGTAGGTGAGATTCACCTTCTCCGGTTTCGACGCGAGCTCCTGGTAGAAGTCCATGCTGTTGCGGATCGGCCGCGCATTGGCGAGCAGAAGCTTGTCCCCTTTGTGCAGACCTGCAATGGCCGCCGCGCCTCCCGGCTCGACCGTGTCCAGGACCGGGTCAACCCAGGCGTATACCCCGATCCTTCCCGCTCCGGTGTTCTTGTCCAGCTCCGGTGTGATCGGCAGAACGAGAGTTTGCGCGGTCCCCTCAGAGGCCCGTTGGATCGTAAAGAGGAATTTGCGGCCGGGGGCAACGGCGACGGTCTCGAGGATATCCTGAAATTTCTCCACGGGCGCGCCGTCGATCGCCATGACGCGGTCTCCCGTTTTCAGCCCGGCGACAGCGGCAGGCGGACGCTGAGCGAGCGCGTCCAGGGTATAGTCGGTAGCGAGCACCACCCTGTTATCAGGGGAATGCACGGCAAAGCCGACCCACCAGAGGATCGCAAAGATGAGCAGGGCGAAGACGAGGTTGAACAGGGGTCCAAAGGCTGCGATCACGATCCTCCGCCACGGTGCTGCCGCGAGGAAGGAGCCTTTCTCCAACGCAGGTTCGACCTCAGGCACCGCTTCGACGGCGGGGGTCGTGTCGGCGCGTCCGCCGGCGATTCCCGGCACGAGCTCCCCTTTCATCTTGCAGTACCCGCCGACAGGGAACCAGGAAATCTGGTATGAAGTCCCGCCGCGCGTGAATCCCGCCAACCGGGGTCCCCAGCCGAGGGAAAACACCTCCACGCCCACCCCGTTCATCTTTGCCGCGACAAAATGTCCCAGCTCGTGGATGAACACCATGAGGCCGAGGCCGACAATTCCAAGGAATATCGTAAGAATCATTCAGAATCCCTTCATTCAAGGTAACACGGCGGGCACCTGCGCCCTACCGGCCGACCAGGGCTACCCGCCCACCAGGGTGAAAAAATAGTAGAAAAGGGGCGCGGTAAGGATCATCGAATCGACTGAATCCAGTATGCCGCCGCGCGCGGGGATGACGATCCCTGAATCCTTCACCCCCGCCGACCTCTTCAAACCGCTCTCCAGCAGGTCTCCAAGAATCACGGTCACTCCGGTCGATAGACCAAGTACGATATCCAGAGGGAGACCGAAACGCGGAAAGCCCGGCGTCACCAGGAAAAACAGACCGACTACGACCAGAGAGCCGAAGAAGCCGCCTGCGAACCCTACCACGCTCTTCTGTGGGCTTACAGGAAGATTGAGCCGGGTGGACGCCCCCCAAAGGCTGCCCGCGAAGTACGCGGCCATGTCGTTTCCAAACACAAGGCAGAGAAAAAAAACTATGGAAAGTGAGGGTTCCGGCAGGCTGGACAACCGCACGACCCACGAGAGAAAGAATCCGGGATAGAAGAACGTGAAAAATGAGGAAGAGGCGTACGCGAGAACTTGCGTCAGGTCCTTGTCTTTGCGGAAAAGGACGGCGCGAACGAGGATGACGCCCAGGGCTGCCGGGATCCAGAGGCCCAGCCATCCAACAGGGAGCACACCCGCCACTTCCAGATATACCCCTGCGGGCAGGCTCGCGCCCAGGATTGGAGCAAGGGTGTGGGACGTCGGAATTCTTCGAGCGCGAAACAAGGCCGCCATTTCCAGCCCACCCAGCAGGCTGACGCCCACCACCACAATGTTGACCGCCAGGTGGTGCACATGAGGCAGAAGGAGGATGACGACGCCGAGAACCGGGAATGCAATGCCGACCAGAAGCATGCGGGATCGGAAGCTTTTCCAGTTCACAACGCAACTCCGAATGTGCGCGATCTTCGCTTGTATTCCGCCAGGGCTTCCTTGAGATCCTCTCCGGTCCAGTCAGGCCACGGCTTGGGGCTGAAGTACAGCTCCGCATAGGCCGACTCCCAGAGCAGGAAATTGGAGAGCCGCCGCTCATTCGCGCTCCTTATGATGAGGTCGGGGTCCGGCAGCTCTGGATGATCCAGGTACGCGCGAAAGGACTCCTCGGTGAGAGGCTGCCGCGACCCTCCGGCAAGAATCTTGTTGAAGGCGCGGATGATTTCGTTCCTCCCTCCGTAATTGATGGAAAGGTTCACCGTGAGACCGGTGAATTGCGCGGTATCCCTCATCACCTCCCGGATCTCCAGGGCGATGTCCGGCGGCAGACGTTCCATGTCCCCGCTATGAACGATCCGTATGCCGTTCTGCCGGTAGAAATCATACTCCTTCCGCAAGTAAGAGCGCACGAGAAACATGAGGTAGGACACCTCCTCCTCGGCGCGGCTCCAGTTCTCAGTGGAGAAAATGTAGAGGCTGAGATAGGCAAGCCCCGCATCGACAGCCGCCGCCACCACGCGCTTGGCGGCCTTGGCGCCCTCCAGGTGACCCTCGGTGCGCGGCTTCCCACGCGCCTTGGCCCACCTGCCGTTGCCGTCCATGATAATGCCCACGTGCGTGGGAAGCTCGGGGTGATCGTGCGGCGCTCTGCCGCGAGCAGGCGGCGCGGTCTTTTGGGGCCGAGAATCCGCGGAATACCGCGATGCACCAAAATCCGCGGAGTACCGCTGTGCGGGATCCGGCGAGGCGCTCACACTTCCAGGATTTCCTTTTCCTTCGCCTCGAGGAGCTTGTTGATCTCCTCGATGTGCTTGTCGGTGAGCTTCTGGATCTCGTCGGTCGCCTTCTTGGCCTCGTCCTCGCTCATCTCGGAGTCGGACTTGGCCTTCTTGATTTCCTCGTTCGCGTCACGACGCACGTTGCGCACCGACACGCGTGACTGCTCCGCGGTGGTCTTCGTGAGCTTGACCAGCTCTTTGCGCCGGTCCTCCGTGAGGGGCGGGATGTTGATCCGGATGACCTTGCCGTCGTTGTTCGGGTTGACCGAAAGCTCCGATTTCTGGATGGCCTTTTCGATCTCCGCCAGCACAGATCTGTCCCAGGGCTGGATGAT
>CAWGAC010000022.1:0-125500 GCA_963820435.1 uncultured Spirochaetota bacterium
GTGCCGGTTGCTCTTCCGCTGATTCCATTCCCCGCGTATTCCGCAAAGGGGTGGCTGGTGGGCGCAGCGGTTACCGCCGCCCTTCTGTACGGCACCGGCCTTGCGCGCGGCATGGCCCCCTTGTTCATTGCCGCGT
Organism: uncultured Spirochaetota bacterium; assembly: GCA_963820435.1. Lineage (GTDB taxonomy): Bacteria > Spirochaetota > Spirochaetia > SZUA-6 > Fen-1364 > Fen-1364. The sequence goes on from CAWGAC010000022.1 coordinate 137, forward strand.
GTACCTGTTCTTCCCTGCCGCGAGCGCTGCGCTTGCGCTGCGCTTTGCCGGTGCCACCCCCGGAGGATTCTTTCCCGGCGCACGAACCGGATCCGGCGCGCATGGCCTTTCTTCGCGGCCGCCGCGTTGCTGGCAGGCGCAGCGCTCGCTCTGTCCAGGCTCGGTCCGTGGGCATGATGCCGGAAAAAGCGTCTTCCGCTTTCCGTGGCAAGGCCTTATTATGGGGCACAACGAGGATGCATCGGTGAAGAAGAGAGCTGTCATCGTCCTGGGCCTGCTGGCCGCGTCACAACTGGTGGCGCAGGATATCTTCGAGCTGGCGTCACGGGGCACACCGGGACAGATTCAGGCCGCACGGGATGCGGGGGCAAACACGAACGCGCAGGATGAAAAAGGAAGAACACCGCTCATGTATGCGGCCAGTGACAACCCGGACCCCGAGATGATCACGGCGCTTCTGAATGCAGGGGCGCGGATCACTGACAGGGACGGCAAGGGCATGTCCGCGGTCATGTGGGCGGCATCCAACAACGTGAATCCGAACGTGATCGCTGCTCTCCTGAAGGCGGGAGCGAAGCTTGATGACCGGGACAACTTCGGCCTCACCGCGCTGATGGCCGCGGCCACGGGGAACCAGAACCCTGAGGTGATCACGATGCTCGTGAATGCCGGGGCGAGCGTGAAGAACGGGAACGTCCTCGGGTGGACTCCGCTCATGCATGCCGTGATCTACAACAGGAACCTGGACGTGATCACCGCGCTCCTGAAGGCCGGGGCGGGGATCTCGGACAGGGACGAGCAAGGCATCACCCCTCTCATGTGGGCGGCGAGCAAGCGGGACCCCGGAGTGGTCGACCTTTTGATGAAGGAAGGGAGCAGGATCGAAGACCGGGACGAAAACGGGCTGAATGCGTTGATGCACGCCGCGCGGGACAACCCTCTGCCCGCCGTCATCACGTCACTGCTTGGCGCGGGGGCGGCTGTTGATGCGGCGGATGAGAGCGGACTGACCGCTCTCATGTGGGCCGTGCAGAGCAATCCCAACCCGGATTGCATTTCGGCGCTTCTGGACGCAGGGGCGAACGGAGCGCTGAAGGACACGACAGGCAAGACGGCTTTCGAATACGCAAAGGACAATCAGAAGTTGAAAGGGACAAAAGTGTATTGGCAGCTGAACGACGCGCGATTCTAGGCTACACTCACACCGTGGATCCCTTTTGCATACAGGTGTTCAGCGAGCAGGAGCTTGTGGAGCATCTGGCGCGCGGCGGCGCGCACTACAGCCATTGCATCTCCATCAGGAACCCGGATGAATCCATGCCGGGAATCATCAAGGACAATTTCCGCGCCATCCTCGAGCTCAGGTTTTATGACGTGGAAGAAGTCGAGCATCTCGGTCCGGCGCAGACAATCAAGCGGGTTCCCGAGCGCAGAGACGTCAAGGGCATCGTCGAGTTCTTCCGCATGACCGCCGCGGAAGCCACCGGTGATACGGTTCACTGCTGGCAGGGCATCTCGAGGTCCCCCGCGGTTGCGCTGGGGCTCCTCTACCTCATGACGGGCTCGGAGGACGAGGCGGCATGGCATTTGAAACGGATCAGGCCCGACGCGAGGCCTCACCGGAAGCTCGTGAGGTTTTTCGACGATCAACTCGGATGCCGCCTGGCCGGCGTCAATGAAAAGCTCCGCGGCGAAACCCAGGCGCCGACGATCAAAGGGTTCGAGCCGCCTCCCGGAGGTCTCCTGACGCGCGCAAAGAGGATGAGGGCCCGATAAGGCAATGCGGATCATCGTGGGGCATACCAACATGGACCTGGACTGCCTCGGCTCCATTGCGATTGCCCGCGCGCTCTTCCCCGGCTCGCGCGCGCTGCGCAGCCGGCAGATCCACCCGGTGGCGCGCAGCCTCTACAATCTCTATGCGGATCACCTCGACCTGGGCTCCCCTGCCGAGCTTGCGGGAGAACCCGTCGAGAGCATCGTCGTGGTGGATACCCGCTCGCTGGCAAGGGTGAAGGAGTTCCTCCCCGCCGCGAACGAGCTTCCGCCCATCGAAGTGTGGGACCACCATCCGGCCGATTCATCGGACATTCCCGGTGCGGTCATTCACGAGGCGCCCGTCGGAGCGAATACCACGCTCCTCGGAATGGAAGCAATGAAGCGCGGGATCCGACTCTGCCCGGAAGACGCCACCATCGCCCTTGCCGGCATTTACGCCGATACGGGCAACTTCACGCATGAGAATGTGAGCCTGGCGGACTTCGAGGTGGCGGGCTGGCTCAAGGGACAGGGCGCCTCGATCATTCTCGTCAAGAGCTTTCTGCAGACTCTCCAGGGAGAATCGCAGATCACGCTCTTCCATGAGCTTCTCAACAGGCTTACCTATCAGACCGTGCACGGCCACCTCGTGGTCACCACCTACATGGAAATGGAGAGGCAGGTCGGCGGGCTGGCCGCCGTGGTGGAGAAAGTGTTCGAGGTGGAGAACCCGGACGCGATTTTCTGCGTCTTCTTCTTCGGCCGGGAGAACGAAACCCTGATCATTGCGCGCAGCCAGCAGCGCAGCCTCGACGTGGCGCGCGTGCTCGGCGTCTTCGGCGGGGGAGGCCACCCGCAGGCGTCTTCGGCCCTGCTCAAGGGTGCGCCCGGGAGAAAAAGCTTTCATGCCCTCCAGGCGTGCCTGAAGACGATGCTGAGCGACGCGACGAACGCCGGCACGATCATGAGCAAGGACGTGGTGACCATCCTCGACAGCTGGACCTTGAAGGATGCGTCTCTCCTTCTGGAGAAGGCGGACCGAGGCGGGGCGCCGGTCGTCAATGCGGGCGGCGAGCTCTGCGGGTATCTGAGCCTGCGCGACATCGTGAAGGGCGGACGCGGGAGCCCCATGAGCGCACCGGTGCGCTCGCACATGGTCCGCAAGGTCGTTGCGGGAACTCCGCTGATGTCGCTGCGGGAGCTCGAAGGCCTCTTCTTCTCCCACACGATATTCGACCTGCCCATAGTGGAAGAAGGCCGGATCGTGGGCATCGTAACCCGTGAAGGGTACCTCAAGGCGAGGGCGGGGGAATAAGCGATCCGAATTTGGAGCGCCGATGTGCGCGCTATATATTCGGATCTGAGGTTTTGCATGATCAGGACCCATGCGCTCACCTTGTGCTGCGCTCTCCTCGCTGTGTCCTCATGGGGGATCGGGAGCGTCAGCATCGACTCCCCGCGCGTCGACGTTCCCTTCGACAGCGACATTGTCAGCCCGGGCCTGGTCGTCCATACGATCCGGGTCAGCACGCATGCCGCAATGACCTCGTTCTTCATCGACTATGAAAGCGATGTGACACGCGGGTTCCTGCTCTTCGATCCGCCTGACGGGAAAGCGGTCAGGATCGAGGGAGCGGAATCCCTGCCCCCGGGGCGGCACGAAGCGCGCATCGACGTCGAGACGGCCCGGCTTGCCCCGGTCGAGCGAATCTCCATCTGGATACTGGGCGGGGCGGCGGATTCGGTCTCCTTTGCGTTGACCGCGATGCCGCAAACGCCGGAAGTGCCCGAAGGTCCACAAGGCAGGCTCCAGGCATCGGATGCGCGGGCGCTGGCAGCAAGCGGCGTGACACTGGGCACATTCACGTTCCAGCCGGCAGCGGGCGGTGAATTGACCACCCGCGAGTATGTACGAAACGGCGTTGTCGGCTCGGATAACGGGGTGGAGCAGGCGGTGGCCGGCGCGATCGATTCGCTCCATGCCCGCATGCCTTCCCTGAAGGACATCGTAAAGGAGTTCGGACCGCCGGCTCGGGTCGTGGTGAGCGACGACGTGGGAACGCGATCCTACAGCGCGCACTACGGCAGGGTGCAGCTTTACTTCATCGATTCGCTCGAACACCTGGAAGAGATACGACTTCAATCTGCCGAGCCTGCCTATCGGCTGGCACAGAACATTGGAGTGGGCTCGTCCCTGGGCGAGGTGCTCGCCGCGCTCGGCCAACCCCTCGCGCGCTCAGCGGACACGAGGATGGACTTTCCCGGCGTGCGCTTCTTTTTCAACAACGGCGTCGTGACCGCGATGTATCTTGTTGGCAGCGGCCAGTCATCACCCGGGAGCGCCACGGGAGGAAAGCAGGATGCCCCGTCAGGCGGTGAGCAGGAAGGCTCGGATTCCTGGGGCCCTGAAGACATCTTCACCATCCCGTGAGTCGGGCCGCGGCGTTCGGCCACGCTGGCTTGACTCTCATGGGGCGCCGCCGCTATAGTCTCGGGCACAGTACTTAGCGCGATTTTGGAGGACTAATGGGCAAGACCCATCGAGGAAAAGGGTTGAAGGAGCAGGTGCGTCAGGGTCGGAGCGTCTGCCCCGTGTGCAAGAGATCGGCCGTCAAGGTCGTGTTCGAGGCACAAGTGAAGGAAAAGACCATCAAGGTCTGCAAAACCTGCAAAGCGGCGATCAGCCACGGCAAAATGCAAAAGGAAGTGGAAGCGCTCGTTCCTGCGTCGTGATGAGCCTGTACTAGTTCTTTCGGGAGGCTTTCTCTACTTCACGGGATATGAGTCTGACGATTTCCTTTTCCATGCTCGTTTGCTTCGTCTGGCAAAGTTTTTTGAAACCCTTGTGGATGGGATCCGGAACCTGCCGAATCAGTATGCTTCCCATGGGGTAGACTCTACCACCCCGGCGAGGCGTCAAGAAATTTTCCCTTTCTGAACACTCCGCGTGATTGCTGAAGCATCGGTCCCCGCGCGGCCCGCAACATGCGCGATCTCGGCGGCGAGAGACCCGATCCGGGCGACGATGCGCGCGAACCCCTCCAGGGCCGACCGTCCCCGATCCGTCGATGAGGCGTCATCCTTCAGCCGCGCGGCGCTCACGTTCGCATTCTCCGTCTGAGAGAGAAGCTCCGTCACTTCTTCCCAACCGCCCCCCACGGCCCGCGAGGCGTCCGCCGATGCCTCATGTACGGCGCGGCCCGCTTCCTGTGCCGCACGGGAAGCGCCTTCGACGCTGCCTCCCGCTTCGGTGAGCATCGCGGAAAGGGCCCGCGCGCGGGCAGCCGTCTCGTCCGCCATGCTTTTGACCTCGTCGGCAATGCGCGCGAAGCCCTGTCCCTGGCCGGACCCCCGGGCCGCCTCCAGCGCGGCGTTCAAGGACAGCAGCCGAATCCGCTCCACCATTTCCCCGATGGCGCTGCTCGCCTTCAACGCCTTGTCCACGGCGTGCGACGTGGATGAGCTCAAGGTGATGACCCGGCTCAGCTCCTCCTCCGCGCGCGACGCGCTATTCCCTACGATCCGCGCAGCAGCCTCGGTCAGCCGGGAGCGTTCAACCGCTTCCCGCGCAGCGGCAATGAGCCTTCCGAACAGCGACAGCCGGCCGGCAATACCGGCCCGCAGCTCCGTCTCCCGCGCCTCCGCGCGCGCGAACAGCGCGTCCGCTTCCGCGCCCGCGGTCGCCGCGGCGGCTGCCTCCGCGCCAAGCCGCTCCGCAAGGGCCTGAAGCTGCGCGGCTGCCGTCTGGGCCCCGCGCGCGGAGGCGCCGATATGGGCGAGCTCCTCACCGGCCGCGTGAAGATCCCGATCGTACCCGGTGAAGAGCGCCGCGACGGCGCGCAGGCGGCGTCCTGTTGTCAGCATGAGGGCAAGCAGAAGCAGAAGAAGCGTCGCGGCGGGCACGCCGCCGAGCCAGAGCAGGCGGGAAGGGTTCACCGGGGAAACGAGCGCGGAGGAAACGAACAGGTACCAGCCGGGGGCGGGAGCGCGCACGGCAACGGTCATGCCGGCATCCGGGCCCATCGCCTCCATGAAGACCGCGTCGTGGTCGGTGCTGACCAGGGAGTCCAGCGCCCCTGACACTGCGGCGTGTGAAGGCGCGGGGTACAGATCGAACAGGGTCCCGCCTCCCGCTGCCTCGCCCGCGGCGTTGACGAGCGCCGCCGAAAATGCCGCGGAGTACCGTGGCCGCGTCGTCCCTTGACCTGCGGATCCGTTCGAGAGGACGCTCGCCCCCAGCGCTGAGACATCGCTGAGCAGGCAGACAGCCCCCCATACCCTGCCGTCGTCCATGACACGCGCGCTCGTGCGGATCCCACGCGCATCGCTTGTCACGAGCACTTCTTCACTCTTCAAGGCAGAGAAGTACCACGCATCCGCGGCATCGTTCTCCATCAGCCGCTTCACCGCCGCTCCGTCCTTGTAGAGGGTGCACGTGTTCTCGCTTGCCAGGTAGATCTGCGCAAAGGAGAGGAGCCTGCCGTAGTTCTCGATCTCCTTCAGGGAAATATCGGCGTGCGCCCTGTTGGAAGGGGTCAGGCGTTCGCCCTGGAATTTCACCCACAGCCAGGTCAAAGGAGACTGGCTCAGGTATTCAGTGGCTCCTTTCTGTCGCTCGATGGAGTCCCCGATCTCTCTGGTGATGCTGGCTGCCGAATCCTTCAGACGGGCAGAAAGGACGGCTTGTGAGTCCGCTGCCTGCCATGAAGAGATGATCACGAACAGGAGCACACCGCCCAACGGCACCAGGACGATTGCGGGAATGAGCAGTGAAACCACGCCCGAACGTTTTCCTGGCATGCCGCAAGTATAGGGGTGGCATTTTTGTGCCGTCAAGGCGGGCGCGCGCCTGCGCCGCGTCCTTCCTTCTTTCCGCGGCCTCTGATACAGTGAGTCATCATGCCCGAACCCGTGTTTGTCGCGCTGCTCCTTGCTGACAGGGTGATTACCGAGGACAATCAGAAAAAGGCGATCATCGGCACTTTCACGCAGTTCACGGTCCGCCAGGTGCCGGCCGGCCTGCCGCCGTGGTTCATCTATGCCGCGGTCACCAACCTCGCCGGCGAGCACCCCTTCTCGATCAACCTCGTGTTCGACAAAAGCCAGCAGGTCGTCTTTTCCGCGGGCGGCACCCTTTCGGTAGACGACCCACGCCGCGTCGTGGAGCTCGTGATCCCCGTTCCCAACGTGATCTTCCCGGAGACGGGCACTTATGTCGTGTCATTCCACGTGGGCGGGGAACAGATCGGGTCGCGAATCCTGGACGTGGTCATCCCGGAAAGCAAGAGTCCTTGAACCGGCAGCGGCGGGCGCAGTGGCTCCGCCGCGTCTCCAGAGCCGATATGTACTCCTGGATGTCGAGCGTCTTCCGCGCCATGCCCGTGTCCATGGCCGCCTTTGCCACGGCAGGGGCCACCCAGAAGAGGATCCTCGGATCAAGCGGCTTGGGGATGAGATAGTCCTTGCCGAAGCCGAGTCCCTTGTCAGCGAATGCTTCCCTCATGCATTCCGGAACCCCTTCGTGAGCAAGGTCCGCAATCGCGTGCGCGGCAGCCACTTTCATGGCGTCATTGATGGCGCGCGCGCGCACGTCGAGCGCTCCGCGGAATATGAAAGGAAACCCCAGCACGTTGTTGATCTGGTTGGGGTAGTCGCTGCGCCCCGTACCTACAATCGCATCCGCGCGGGTGGCCCTTGCCAGGTCGTAGCTGATTTCAGGGTCAGGGTTCGCGCAGGCGAACACGATCGGCTTCTCCGCCATGGAAGAGAGCATCGAAGGGGTAAGCAGGTCCTTGCCTGACAGGCCCAGGAAGACATCCGCCCCGCGCACCGCATCAGAGAGCGTCCGTTCGTCGGTTTCCACCGTGAAACGCTCCTTGTACGGGTTCATGTTCACCTGCCGTCCCTTGAACACGACCCCTTTGGTATCCACCAGGCGAATGTGCTCACGCGCCGCGCCAAGGGTCACGTAGAACTCCGCGCACGCGATTGCGGCCGCCCCGGCCCCGAGGACCACCACCTTGACTTCCGCGATTTTCTTGCCGGCGACCTCCAGCGCATTGAGGAGGGCGGCGCCGGTAATGATGGCGGTGCCGTGCTGGTCATCGTGAAACACGGGAATGTCGAGCAGCTGTTTCAGACGCTGCTCCACCTCGAAGCACTGGGGCGCCTTGATGTCCTCCAGGTTGATGCCCCCGAACGTGGGAGCAATGGCCGCCACCGCGGCAACGATCTCATCAGGGCTCTTCGCGTCGAGCTCGATGTCGAATACGTCGATGTCGGCGAACCGCTTGAAGAGGACTGCCTTGCCCTCCATCACGGGCTTCGCGGCAAGGGGGCCCCTGTCTCCCAGCCCGAGGATGGCGGTTCCATTGGTCACAACCGCAACCAGGTTGCCGCGCGCCGTGTAGGCGAATGCCTTCTCAGGGGTCTGCGCGATCTCCTCCACCACCTGCGCAACTCCCGGGGTGTAGGCGAGCGAGAGATCGCGCTGCGTATCGACTTTCTTGGTCGGCACCACCTCGATCTTCCCGGGTCTTCCGGTGGAGTGATAGGCCAGTATCTCTTCCAGGGAAAAGTTCGCCATATCGGGCCTGTCCTTACTTCACGATCCTGTACACCGTGCCCGCGGTGCGGCCGAACACCTCCGGCTGATACATGAGCTCCGCCTGGACGGGCGGGGTGGGGTAGACGCCCGGAGTGGTTGTTCGGAAAAGGAAATTCACCTCATGCCTGCCCCGGGACACCTGATCGAAGAAGAACCGCACCTCGTTGTCGTAGATCCGCGTGGTGTAGCCGGCGTAACCGTAGTCCCCTTCGTAGCTCGTGTCCCCCTCTTCGGATTCCGCTTGTGCCCCCTGGCCGGCTGTCGGCTTGACGATCTGAGACGTCACGAGAGAGCCGTCGATCGGCTCCGCGCCCGAGGGGATGGGGGCCCGCAGCGCAAGGAACGTCCTGTCGCGCGAGGAGTAGAATACGACCTTCATGGTGTACACCTGTCCCAGGCCGAGGTCAGTGCCCGATACGGCCGCTCCCTTCTCATCCAGGATCTCCGTCGCTATCCCGATTCCCTCGTCCCGGGGCTCGACTCCCGCCACCGGGATCGAATACCGCAGCTCCGCCGTGTAGTACAGGGTCCCTCTCCCCTTCAGCGCAAACGTGAGGGGAAGAAGCTTTCCGCCGGCCACAGCCTGTCCCTGTTCCTTTCCCGCAATCGCCGTCAAGTCCCGGGCAGGCACCTGGCGCGCGAAAGGGGCCTTCGAGAATCCCTTGAAGCCCCGGCTGGCAATCTCGGAATTGCCCAGCTTTACGCTTGCCGTGAAATCCGCGTTCGCCTCGCCTCCCCTGGTGACGATCTCGGAAAAGGCCTGGAGCGCCCAGCCCGCGTTGCTCGTGTTTTCCCAGTAGCCCGTCTTGTTTGTTGTGAGCAGGTCGTTGGCGAGACCCATAACGAGCTGTGAGCCCGGCTGGATGCGCGCATACAGCATGAGGAGCAGCGCCTTGGCCTGGATGTCCCCGCCGTACCACAACCAGTCGTTCACCGTCCCGACGAGCGTGACGGTCCGCGTGCCCACACGCACGAAGTTCTTCAAGCGCGCGAGCACTGTCTGCGCGCTCCTCGTGTCCCCCATCGCATAATAGGACAGCCCGAGAAATCCGTAGCCGAACACGCCGACCTCGTCGCCCATCTGCGCCAGGGTATCCACTCGCGCCTTCACGTTTTTCCCATAGGCGGAGAGAACGTACGCCGCGTACGCCTTCAGGTACGTATCATGGCTCTCCCAGCCCTTGTCGATGTAATCAAGAAGCGCATCGAGATCGATTGCGTCGGGCAGCTTCATTCCCTTGCCCCTGGCCGCGGACAAAAGGTGCGCGACGCGAAGCGACACATAGTAGCTCGACCTGCGCGGCGCGGGATCGTCCCAATACGAGAACCCGCCATCGGAGTTTGCGAACCTCACCACGAGAGATAAATCCGCGTTCCCGCCCGCAAGACCGGGGAAGAGCACGCGTGAGAAGAGCTTGCTCGTGACCTGCTCCAGGCAGTCATAGGGGTAGATATCCAGGAACTTGATCGCGCCCGCCAGGGAAGAGGCGATGGTGGAATCGATGGTCAGGTAGAGCCCCTCCTCTGCAGTGCCGAGGAATGCGGAGGGCACGGCAAACTCCTCCTTTGCCGCGTCATTCGTTTTGCCGACGACGGTGAAGGATTCGGTCAGGTGCTCCGCTCCGACGGGCAGGGCATCCTGCAGCCTTTCCTTCAGGATGTCGGAGTCAACGCTGAATGTGAGTTGGGCGCTTCCCGGCGCCGGCGCGGAAAGATCGAACGCCACTTCAGCGGTCTCTCCCGGTTTCAGCGTCACCGTCTTCCGACTGACGCCCTGCACGGAGACGCCCCGGGCGGCAAGACTGATCCCGACCGTGTGCTGCCGGGCGTCGAGGTTGGTGAGCACAACTCCCGCGCTTGCCGCGTCACCCACTCTCATGCGCCGCGGGAGGGCCGTGCGCACGTTGATGGGGTTCTGCACGAGGATCTCTCCCTCGCCGATTCCGAACTTGTCCTCTTTCACCGCGACGGCCGTGGACCTGAAACGGGTGAGCAGGTCGGGGAGCTTGAATTTCACCGTGACGGTACCGTCCCGCCCCGTGACCAGCCCGGTGCGGAACACGGCGGTGGGGTTGAAATCCTTCCGCAAGGGCGCCGCCGGGCCCGGGGGCTGCTTCTCCCTTCTCATCCCCGCCGGGCAGGTCCCTGCTTTTCCATGTCACCGGATCGAGGAGCAGGTCGCGCGAGTCGTAGTGGGCCACCTTGTCCGGGATAATTGCCCCGGTTATAGAAGAAATCGATCGGGCTGGGAATGCGATAGTCAATGAGGTCCAGCACGCCACGGTCCGCGGCCACCAGGGCGATTTCCGCTCCCTGCAGCGGCTGACCGTTCCACGTGGCCTTCATGGTGACCGACGCATCGGAGCCCGGCAGGTAGCTCTCTTTCGAATTGGTGAGCTCGAGCTTGATCGTCCGCGAGCCCGTTGCCACAGGAATCTCCAGCAGTCCTGAATAGCCGCGGGGCTTTCCGAAGTCCGGCGCGTCCGGGCTTTCCGCGGGGGCAATGTCCTGCCCGCGGAGGTGGAGACGAACACGTAGACCATGGGGACGTGATCTTCCCTTATGTCGATGTCGATGGTGGGAGCACTGCCTGCAAGATCGAGTGTCTTCTTCTCCAGCACGCCGTCCCTCTCCACGCTGACCAGATACGTGCCGCGCGCAAGAGGGCTCTTGATGAGAAGCTTCGCGCGGTCACCGGGGGCGTACAGTTTCTTGTCCGGCACGATCTCGAGCCTTCGTTCGTCCGATCTCTCCCAGACGACCTCGTCCACTCCTGTTGAATAGAAGGAAATCCGTGTGAGGCTGTCCCGTTTTTTCCTGTCCTTGCCCGAGATCTCGATTGCGTACGAGCCCGCTTTCTGCGCGGCAAGCTGCGCCGCACCCCATGGCTGCCGGGGGAAACAGAGAACTCTTTCTCCACCACCTCCTGCTTCTCGTAGTGCGTGTCGACCATGCCTCCTACCGTCAATTGACGCACCAGCTTCCAGTCCTCGCGGATGAGCCGGCCTTTGACCGCGCCCGTCGGGTAGGGCTTTCCGTCCGCGTCCACGGACACGACCTTCAGAGTGAATGGCTGGCCCTTCTTCACGAAATACAGGGAATCCTCGGAGCTCGTGTCCGACGTGATCTTTGCGCCCAGGAGCTGCTCGGAGGAAAAGACAAGGCGCGAATCGGTTTTCGAGATTGCCTGCCTGTCGATATCCTCGACCGTTGCCGCCACTTCGTAGGAGTACACTCTGCCGGCCTCAGCGTCTCCCAGCTTCTGGGAAGCCACAGTGACCCCACTGCCCTGCAAAGCGCCGGAGTCCGAGCCGAGGTCCTCAGCCCAGCCTTTCTGCACCTCTCCGAAAGAATAGTCTGCCAAGTGCATCTCCAGGAGGCTGGTACCACGTTTCACGCCTCGTCCAGAACCAGCTCCACTTTCCTTTTGTCACTGCACCGCCTGCAAGGTATGCGCCCGAGAATCGGGCATCCAGGGTGTCGCCGATGAACTTGCGCTCGTCGGGCAGGCTGAGGTCGACGGAGAAGGTCACGCGCCGGAAATTTGCCACCTGCACGTACACGCTGCCCGTGCGGGTGTCCACTCTGCCGGCCACGCGATGGAAAACCAGGAACCAGTCGCCCGGCTCGACGTCTTTTCCAAGAGCGACCTGGCCCGAGAAGCTCCCCGACGGAGAGACCGTTCCATTCACGGACGCGAGCGGTTCCGCATCCTCGGACCCGTTCACCAGATCCACGCGGTATTTTCCCGGCACCGGCGCGAGACGTCCCACCACGAGGTCGCGGTCTATTCCCGCAAAGGACATCGTTTCTCCCGGTCGATAGATGCCCCGGTCCGACCAGAGGTAGGTGAGGGGCCGGGCTGTCTCAGCCGTATAAGGCTCGTTCGCGTTCCAGGTCAGGCTCGGCATCTGCGACGGGCGAAGAACAAGCCTGTCCTTGCCCTTCGCGATTTCAAGCTCCGCCTTGCCCTCATCTCCGTGGAACGTTGACAGGATGCCCGTTGAAAGCGGGACGGCGGCGAGCCCGGCTTCATCCGTGCGCGCGGTGCCGAGAATCTTCGAATCCTTGCGAAGCGTGACCGCAGCGCCCGGCATCGGGGCGCCCGTGCTCAGAGAGCTGGCCAGCACCAGAAGGGAGTTGTATCCCACAGTGACCGAGGCGCCGATGTCGGTGACCTGGACCACGAGGTCATCCTTGACTTCCTCCGGGGTGTCGCTGCCGTAGAACAGGCCCTTGAAGCTCCAGGCGAGGTATGCGGCGCCCTTTCCCGCGTCGTTGAGGTAGCGGGAAAGATCGAAGAGCTCGAAGTGTCTCGTATTGCGCGGAATCTTCGAGGTGTCGATGGCCATGCGGGGAGGGCTCGGTGTCTTTCCGAAAGGATTGGCGATCCGCCCGATCGCGTAGCTCCCCGAATCCGCGTTCTGCATTTCCACCGCGACTTTCGGGGGGAACTGCGATTCAAGGACCTTCTGCCCGGTGCCGCGGAACTCCACGTAGCTTGCCGCGGGGCCTACGTCGAAGCTCACCGTCTGGTCGGCGCCGAGGGTCTGGCCGTAAGCATCAGTGATGCCGGCCAGAACTTCGAGAGAGAATGACGAATCGAAATCCGCCGGCACCTGGTGGAGGATCGCCCACGCGCCGGAAACCTCGAGGTTTTTCTCGATCGAGTAGCCTCCCATTTCCAGCCGCAGGTTCGATGCGACGCTGTCTGATTTCAGAGGGTGGTTGAACCTTATCTCGGCGGTTGCACCAGTTCTCCCCGCGTACACGCTGCTGTCCTCCACGGCGAGGGGGAGCAGGGTGTGGAATCCCGCCGAAAGCTCCGTGTCGGTCGCATAGTTCTCGGGCCGGGGCTTTGCGCCGGGGAGGACGCGAACCTTCACGTCGGAGTTGCGGGGCAGTTCCTTCGCGGGCTTCAAGGAGACGATCCTGTCGGTGTCTTCATAAGGTCCAAGCTGCCTTCTGTCGGTGATCACGGGCCGTGCGGCCTTGAAGGGCACGTCGGCGCCGCCTGCCTGCAGCCGGATGAAAGGAAGGATCGTCTTCAGGTCCACGGGGAAATTGAACGTCACGATCACTTCGGTGCTGGCCTCCGGCCTCACGTCGGGACCGGAAGGAGTAACAGAGACAAGCTCCAGGGGCTCGGTGCGGAAGCTGAACTTCGTCTCACCTGTGAGCGGGTCCCCCTCCAGGGACTGGAGGGACTTGCTCACGGTGAAAGTGTACTCCGTTGCCGGCACGAGCTGCCCTTTGGGCTCGAATGAAAACAGCCTCGAGCCGTACCAGCGGTAGATGCCCTCCACCCGGGGAGTGATGGCGAGCAGGGGAGAGGAGGTCGCAGGTTTCGCAAGCGTTTTCAGCGCCACGACCGGCTTGTTGAACAGGATCCAGATGCCGCCTTCGAGGTTCTCGTGAGGAACGATTCCCGATGGCCCGACCTCCGCCACCGCAAATGATTGTTCGCTCGCATCAGGGGCAGTTGTGTCCAGGGAAGCGAGGATGGCGGGGACCCGCGGTGCTGCTGCACGCGGCGCGTGGTATTGGCGCGCAACGGCGCAGGCGGACAGGGCAAAAAGAACGGCGGCGGCCGCGAGGCCTGCCGGGAGAACTCTCTTCATCGATGCCTCCGTAAGGAAGCCAGATTGTAGCGCGGTTTCCCGTCCGAAGTACACTGCGCGCGGTGCAGAGGAAGAAATGCACCGAGTACGGTGCAGAGGAAGAAATGCACCGCGTACGGTGCAGATGTTGACAATCCGCGGTTCTTTGGTCATATTCATCGGCGCACGGTGGGTGTAGTTCAATTGGCAGAGCACCAGACTGTGGATCTGGAAGTTGTGGGTTCGAGACCCATCACCCACCCGTAGCCACGGAGGGCGAGGGCGAGCGAGGCCAGGGACGGCGTTCGCGCCGAACGGGTACTCCCGTACGGCCGACAGCGAGCCCGTAGCCACGGAGGGCGAGGGTTGTGACGGGGAAATGGGCGTTCGTAGCTCAGTTGGATAGAGCGCCGGGCTTCGAACCCGTAGGTCGCAGGTTCGAGTCCTGCCGGACGCGTTCTAAGAAATGCGCGGAATACCGCGCCGATTTGAAAGAAGAGTAAATGCACGGCAAAATGCCACGGGGTACCGTGGCGCAGTACCGTGCAGAGGGCCGCTAGCTCAGTTGGTAGAGCAGAAGACTCTTAATCTTCGGGTCGCAGGTTCGAGTCCTGCGCGGCTCAATATGATGGCGGGGGTCCCCGGGGGAGGCACGTAAGCCTTGACGTGGGCCGGCTGTCATGGATACTATCCAGGCGAGAGTGGTGGAATTTGGCAGACACGCCAGACTTAGGATCTGGTGCCGACAAGGCTTGAGGGTTCAAATCCCTTCTCTCGCAGTGGTAGAAAGCACGCGGGAATAGCTCAGTTGGTAGAGCTCCACCTTGCCAAGGTGGATGTCGCGGGTTCAAGTCCCGTTTCCCGCTCGTGAAAAACCGGGCATCCGGCGTTCCATGATCCAGGAATCATGGGGCGCCGGAAGGCGCCCTACCCCCCGCAAAACGTGCGTCTCAAGCCCCCCTCAATATTTTCTTGCAAAATCATCTTGAATATCGAATAATATGAGGGGGCACGTGAATGATGCCAAGCCAGAAGGGTTCCTCTTCCATCGCGGACGCGAGCCAGCCCAATGCGGGGCGGATATACGACTACCTCCTGGGGGGAAACCACAATTTCGAGATAGACCGCATAGCCGCAAACCAGCTCGTCAAAGATGTCCCCTACATGAATCTGTGGGTACGGCTGATTCGGTGGTTCCTGGGCGAAGCAGTGCAGCGCCTGCTCGATGAAGGCTTCACCAAGTTCCTGGACTTTGCCTCGGGGCTTCCTACCGTGGACCACATTCACTACATCGCTCCCAAGGGCAGCAAAGTCATCTACTCGGACATCGATCCTGTCACCGTCGCATATGCGCATGAGATCATCAAAGACCTTCCGAACGTCGCATATGTCACCGGTGACGCGGGAAAGCCCGAATCGATCCTGGGCCTCGATATTGTCGGCAAACTCTTCGGGGAAGACCGAAAGCTGGCGTTCGGATTCAACGGAATCGCATGGTTTCTCACGGATGAGCAGGTTGCCCACGCCCTGCAGGTTCTCTATGAGTGGGGCGCACCGGGCTCGCGGCTCTACATCTGCGACGTGAACAATGCCATTATGACCCCGATCACCAGGCAGCTTGACGTGTTCTATGCAAAAGTAGGACAGCCGATCTACGTGCGGTCCGAGACCCGGCTGCGGGGGCTCATTGGGAAATGGAAGGTGAGCTCGCCCGGATTCAGGCCGCTCGAGGAGTGGCTCCCCATCGGGAAGCTCAATTTTGAAGAGGCCGAACAAGCTTCCGGCGGCAACCTGATTGGAGCCATCCTGACCAAGGAGTGACGCGCCCGCGCATGCGCGGCCCGCTTGACACGCTCCCCGGCCGTGAATACATTCGTGTGGAGCGCAAGGCAGAGCGAGAATCGCAGTCCCCACAGAGAAGGCGATCTGGAAAGTGACCGGATCGCTTTTTTTCATGCCCCGAAAGCCATCGGAAAGAGGTCGTACAGGTGAACGCTACCAAGGAAGTGGAGCTTCTCGATAATTCACGGGTCAAGCTCAGAATCAGCATCCCGACCGACGACGTGACGAAGGAATACGATGCCCTCGTCAAGGAGTATTGTGAGAAGGCCCACCTCAAGGGCTTCCGCAAGGGAAAGGTGCCGGCGGACGTGATCATCCGCAAGCTGGGCTCTTCCCTCATCGAGCAGACGCGCACCGAGCTGCTCGAAAAGAGCCTTTCTGAAGTATTCGAAAGCGTCGAGAAGAAGCCCATTCCCTACGCGACGCCCGAGATCAAGTCGGAACAGGCGCTGGAGCTGGGAAAAGAGTTTTCCTTCGAGGTGATCTACGACACGTGGCCCGCCATCGAGCTGGGGCCCTACCTCGGGCTGGAGATCGACCAGCCGGAGTGGGAGATCACGGATGAAGACCTCGGCCGGGAGATGAAGGGAATCCAGGAACAGAACGCTCTCTTCACCGACAAGGAAACCGGGGTGGTGGAGAAAGGCAACATCGTCAACCTCGACTATGTCGAGCTCGACGAGGGAGGCGCGGACAAGCCGGGCACGAAGCGGGAGGCATTCGTGTTCGAGGTGGGCACCGGCTACAATGTCTACAAGATAGATGACGACGTGACGGGCATGAAGAAGGGCGACACGAAGCTCGTCACCAAGACCTTCCCCGAGGACTTCGAGACAAAGGCCCTGGCGGGAAAGACGGTGATCCTCAAGGTCACCCTGAACAGCTGCAAGGAGAAAAAGCTCCCGGAGATCGACGACGAGCTGGCGCAGGACATCAGCGAGAAATTCCAGACCCTGGAGGATCTGAAAAAGGACATCCGGAAGAAGCTCGAGGACGCGGTGAAGTCAAGGCTTCGATCGCGGACCGTGACCCGCGTGCTCGATTCCGTCGTGGAGACCTCCACCATCCCGCTGCCCGCGTCCATGGTGGACTACCACCTCGAGGCCATGTGGCAGGAGTACGCCAACCAGCTCCGCATCGACGAGAAACACCTCGTGGCGCTGCTGGAGGAGCAGGGCAAGTCTGTCGACGATCTGCGCAAGGAGTGGACCCCCGCGGCGGAGAAGCGGGCGCGCCTGCAGCTTGTCGTCTCCGAGATCGCGAAGAGAGAAGGCATTGCCATCGAGGACGAGGACCTCGACGCGGAGATCGGCAGGATGGCGGAGGAGCGCAAGGTCACTCCCGCGGAGCTCAAAGAGAACCTCGCAAAGAACGACCTCGTCGACTACATGCGCAGCAATCTCCGGATGGACAAGCTCTACGATTTTCTCCTGTCGAAAACGACCCTCCGCGCGGGAGAAAAGAGAAAAGTATTGGACATACTCCAGGGGAATTAGGTACCATTAAAGGATGAGAAAGGCAGAGGCAAGGACGGCGCTTGATGAATGAGATGGACACAAACCTCGTTCCTATCGTCATAGAACAGACCGGCCGCGGGGAGCGGTCCTACGACATCTACTCACGGCTCCTCAAGGACAGGATTGTCTTCGTGGACGGCGAGATCTACGACGTGAACGCGGACCTCGTGGTGGCACAGCTCCTCTTCCTGGAGTCCCAGGACCCGGAGAAGGACATCCATCTTTACGTGAACTCACCCGGAGGCACGGTCACGGCGGGACTCGCAATCTACGACACCATCCAGTACATCAAGTCGGACGTGCAGACGATCTGCCTCGGCCAGGCCGCCTCCATGGGGGCGCTGCTCCTGGCCTGCGGAACTCATGGCAAGCGCGTGGCGCTGCCCTCGTCCCGCATCCTTGTCCATCAGCCCTGGGGCGGTGTGTCAGGGCAGGCCGTCGATATCAGCATCCAGGCGCGGGAGCTCGTCAGGATCAAGAAGCTCATCGTTTCCTACTTTGCCGCGCACACCGGCAAGACCGCGGAGACCGTGGAGAAGGACCTGGAGCGCGACTATTACATGTCCGCGGAGGAAGCCCTGGAGTACGGTCTCATCGACAAGATCCTCAACCGGAGCAAGAATGGCGAAAACTCCAAAAAGTGAAGGCTTCAAGGTCTGTTCTTTCTGCGGGAAGAGCGCCGACGTAGCCCGCCGGCTCATCGCCGGCCCGGGCGTGTTCATCTGCGATGAATGCGTCAACGTCTGCAAGAAGATCCTCGATGAGGAGGAGGAGAACCTCTCCATCGAGTTCACGGAGGACATTCCGAAGCCGCGCGAGATCAAGGAGTATCTCGACCAGTACGTGATTTCCCAGGAGCAGGCCAAGAGGGTCCTTTCCGTGGCGGTGTACAACCATTACAAGCGGATCGCCCTTGGCCACAAGGTCCAGAACGAGGTGGAGCTGGAGAAGTCCAATGTCCTGCTGATCGGACCCACGGGCACGGGCAAGACGCTCCTTGCGCGCACCCTGGCCCGGCGCCTCAAGGTGCCCTTCGCCATTGCGGACGCCACCACGCTCACCGAGGCCGGCTATGTCGGAGAGGACGTGGAGAACATCCTTCTCAAGCTCATCCAGAATGCCGGCAACAACATCTCCGCCGCCGAGCGGGGCATCGTGTACATCGACGAGATCGACAAGATCTCCCGCAAGAGCGGGGACAACCCGTCCATTACGCGCGACGTATCAGGGGAGGGCGTCCAACAGGCCCTGCTGAAGATCGTCGAAGGCACGGTGGCCTCCGTCCCGCCCCAGGGCGGCCGCAAGCACCCCAATCAGGAGATGCTGCGCATCGACACCACGAACATCCTCTTCATCTGCGGCGGCGCATTCGTGGGCCTGGACGGAATCGTGGAGCAGCGCACCATTGCCCACCCCCTCGGCTTCGGCGCCGACCCCAAAGGGGCCCGGGAGAAGGACCTGATGGCGCTGTATTCCCAGCTCCAGCCGGATGACCTGATCAAGTACGGCCTGATCCCGGAATTCGTGGGCCGCCTGCCCATCGTGGTCCCCCTTGACGAGCTCGATCATCACGCGCTGCGGCGCATCATCACCGAGCCCCACAACGCCGTGCTCAAGCAGTACCAGGCGTCCTTCAAGCTGGATGACGTGGAGCTCGAGTTCGAGGAGCGGGCCATCGACGCCATTGCCACAAAGGCCATCGAGAGAAAAACGGGCGCACGCGGCCTGCGCGCCATCGTCGAATCCCTCATGATGGAAATCATGTACGACATCCCGTCGATCAAAGGCGCCAAGAAAGTCATCATCACGGAGAATGTAGTCACGGCGAACGAGAAACCCGAGATCATACTTTCCGGCCAGAAGAAGACGGCGTAGAGGTGAGGAAGAACGAGCTGTTCATGGTCCCCCTGAAGGACCTTGTCGTATTCCCGCGCATGGTCGTGCCCTTCTTTGTCGGCCGGCGCCGTTCCGTGCGCAGCGTGGAGGAGGCAACGCGGCTGGGGCGCCCATTGTTCCTGGTGGCGCAGAAAAAGACCGCGGTGGAGGATCCGGGGGAACGCGACGTGCACCCGGTGGGAACCATCGCCCGTGTGCTCCAGATGATGAAGCTTCCCGACGGCAAGATCAGGCTCCTCGTGGAGGGCCTGGAGCGGGCGGCCATTGGAAGGTACACGGAAACCCGGGACTGTTTCCGGGTGATGGTGCGGCCGCTGAAGGAATCTCCGGAGATCACCGCGGAGATCGCCGCCCTCATGCGCGCGACCCTGTCGCAGTTCAGCCAGTACAACGAGATTTCGAAGAAGGTGCCCCCCGAGGCGGCAACCGCCATCGGCGCCGCGGACACGCCGGATGCGCTCGTCGACCTGATTGCCGGGAATCTTCCGCTGAAGATCGAGCAGAAGCTGGAGATCCTTTCCCTGGAGCGACGAAGGACCGGCTGGAAAGGTGCGCGGCCATCGTCGCGTCCGAGATCGAGGTGCTCAGCCTCGAGAAGGAGATCACGGGCAAGGTCCGTCGGAAGCTGGAAAAAACTCAGAAGGACTACTTCCTCAACGAGCAGCTCAAGGAGATCCAGCGGGAGCTGGGCGCGGAGGGGGACGATCCCACAGGCGCCCGGGAGCTCGAAGAAAAGGTCAAAGTCAAGGGGCTTCCCGCCGAGGTGGCGGAAAAGTGCCACAAGGAGCTCAAGAGGCTCGGGCGCATGCAGCCCATGTCCCCGGAATCGGCGCTGCTGCGCACCTACCTGGAATGGATCGTGGACCTCCCATGGGCGGAGGCAACGGCGGACAACAAGGACATCGAACTGGCCCGACAGATTCTCGACGAGGATCACTACGATCTGAAGAAGGTCAAGGAGCGGATCCTCGATTTCATCGCCGTGCGCCAGCTCAGGAGCCGGATCAAGGGACCCATCCTCTGCTTCATCGGCCCCCCGGGGACGGGCAAGACCTCCCTCGGCAGGTCCGTGGCGCGTTCATTGGGCAGGAGCTTCGTGCGCGTCTCCCTGGGCGGGGTCCGCGACGAGGCGGAGATCCGCGGCCACAGGAAGACCTACGTGGGCGCCCTGCCGGGAAAGATCATCCAATCCATGCGCAAGGCAGGATCGCGCAACCCGGTTTTTCTCCTGGACGAGATAGACAAGATGAGCTCCGACTGGCGGGGAGATCCCGCCTCCGCGCTCCTGGAGGTCCTGGACCCCGAACAGAACCACACGTTCATGGATCACTACCTGGAGGTGCCCTACGACCTCTCCGACGTGATGTTCATCACCACGGCCAACTCCGCGCACAACATCCCCTATCCCCTTCGGGACAGGATGGAGGTGATCGAGATCTCCGGCTACACGGAGCTCGAGAAAGAGAAGATTGCGGAGAAGTTCCTCGTGCGGAAGCAGATCCAGGAGAACGGCCTGGAATGGGCGGACATTACGTTTCAGAAATCGGCCATCCTGCGCCTGATCCGCGGTTACACCCTGGAGGCGGGCGTACGGAACCTCGAGCGCGAAATAGCCAACATTCTTAGAAAGATCGCGCGTCAGGCGGTGAAAGAAGGAAGGCTTCCGCCGCCTGCAGTGACGGCGCCGGCCGCGCCGGTCCCCGCGCTCCCCGAGGCGCCGGCAGATTCCCCCGCGGACGAGCCCGTGCCCGCCGCCGCCGTGACCGTGCAACCACCCGAAGCGGAGGCAGCGCCCCGCGCCCCCGCGGCACCCCCGGCCGCGCCCTACAAGGTGACGGTCAGCGGCCGGAGCGTGGAGAAATACCTCGGCAGGGAGAAGTTTTCCGAGAATACGTTCTCCCAGGACATGAAACCCGGCCTTGCATACGGTCTGGCGTGGACGGAGCTGGGAGGTCAGCTTCTGGCCGTTGAGGTGGCCATAGTGGCCGGCAAAGGTGAGCTGATGCTCACCGGCAGTCTCGGCGACGTGATGAAGGAAAGCGCCCATGCGGCCCTCACGTTCCTGCGCGCGCACCATGCGGCGCTCGGCATCTCGCCGGAGTTCATGAAGGACCGGGACATCCACATTCACGTACCCGAGGGAGCGATCCCCAAGGACGGCCCTTCTGCCGGCATCACGCTGACCGCGGCGCTGCTCTCCGCCGTTGCGGGCGTGGCGGTCAAGCGCGGCTTTGCCATGACCGGTGAGATCACGCTGACGGGCCGCATCCTCCCGATTGGCGGAGTCAAGGAGAAGGTGCTCGCCGCGCACCGTTACAAAATGACGCATGTGCTCCTTCCCCGCCGCAACGAGAAAGACCTGGAAGAGATCCCTCCGGAGGTTCTCCAGGAGCTGGGCTTCGAGTTCGCGGACTCAATTCCGGACGCGTTGGCGATTCTTTTCCCGGAGCGGAACTTCGATCATGCAAATGAGGGTCCTGCCCGGCCCGCGGACCCTGAAGCCCGCCACCTCCCCGCACCCGGGCTTCCCGCGGTGGACATCCCCTCTGATCAGCCTGCGCTATGAATGGCGCTGAATACAGCGCCGACCTGCATAACAGCATTTTAGTGGACGGGACGGCGCCCACGCCATAAATTCTCCCCATGAACACTAGAATCACACGAACGCCACGGAGTACCGTGGCGGGAATGCCGGCGCGGCCGGCTGTTTTCCTTGTCGCTTTGCTTGTTCTTGCCGTTGGTGCCGTTGGCGGCTACGCACAGGCCATGACGACTATGATCGCGGTGGAGGGGACAATCGCCGCAATCAAGGGCGGCACGATTACGCTCACCCAGGCTGACAAGATGACGAAGACCGTTGCCTTGGAGGATAAGACTCTCATCCTCCGGCGTCAGGTGGTCGGGCTGGACCAGATCAAGCCCGGAGAAGCAATGGGTGTCGCGTCCCGCCGTGGATCCGACGGCTCGATGGTTGCCATCAGCATCAACATATTCGCCCCCGAGATGTGGGACGTGGTCCGCAAGGGGCAATTCCCGATGACAACCGGAGACACGATGACCAACGCCGTTGTCACGCAATATGCGGCGGGCGTGAAGGGGCGGGTTGTCACCATGAAATACGCCGAGGGCACTTCGGCAATCACCGTTCCTGATGGCACGCAGATCCACAGGCTGGTTGCCGCCAAGGCGTCCGCGCTGGTCGCCGGGCTTCACATTTCGGTGCGAGGCACCGCAAACCCGGACGGGAGCATCAAGGCCGGTTCGGTCAGCTTTGACGAGCCGGCAAAGGGATAGCGCGCGGGGATAGGTAGGCGCCGATCAGTCGGCGCCGCGCCCGGGCAGTTCCGCTGATTCTTCTCTTGCAAAGTTCGCATTCCCCTCGTACCATGAATGCCGTTTCTACGGGGGGATTCCCTGCGGTATCGAAGCATACGGGTCAAGCTTCTCTTCTATTTCGTGGCGGTCACATTCCTCCCCCTCCTCACCCTGGGAGTCCTCGGACCCTATATCTCCGCGCGCACGATTGAAGAGGAAGTCACCAACCACACGGTGCAGCTGATCCGCCAGGTGCAGAAAAACATCGAGTTCTATGTCAGCCAGATGGAGGGTCTGATCTCCATCGTGGAGCAAGACCCCGATGTGCGGACATTCTACGACTCTACTGCCGGGGGAGGGCCGTTCTCCCCCGCGCGCGCCGCGAGCGCCCTCAGCTTCATGCGCAACATCGCCAACGTGCATCCCGAGATCGCGGGGATGCTCCTTGTGAATGATCAGGACAGGTATCTCAGCAATGAGATTGCCCCCATCACCCGCGATTCCCTCCTGGACGAAGAGTGGTACCACAAGGCAAGCGGGAATCCGACCACCGTGCAGCTTCTCCCCCGGCCGGTCGGACGCAACCTGCGCGGCGTTCCGGGCTACAGCGCGGACGACGTGGTCTCCATCGTGAAAGCGGTTGTCGATCCCCATGACGGCCGCTGCCGGGGAGCGGTGCTCATCGACATGAAGCTGGAGGTCGTCCAGGACATTTTCAAGGACATGAAAGTAGGCCAGAACGGTTTCCTTTTCATCGAGGACGCCGACGGAGGCATGGTGTATGCGCCGGTGAATCCCGTCGTGTACCGGGTGCGCGGGGACTGGCTGCGCGGCTCCTCTGCGGTGAGCACGGTGCGGGAGATCAAGGGCGCCGATTACCAGATCATCGCCCAGGCCTCGCAGTACACCGGCTGGAAGACCATCGGAGTGTTCCCGCTGAACGAGATCATGGGACAGGTGAGCGCCATCCGCTATTACTCCTTCATCATCGCCGGCGTGACCGTCCTCGTGGCGCTCGTCGCCTCGCTTTTCTTCACCGGTTCGATTGCCCGGCCCGTCATCGAGCTGCGCTCCCTGATGAAGGAGGCGGAGGAGGGAAATCTCGCCGTTCGGTTCGAGGCGCGCAAGGAAGACGAGATCGGCTACCTGGGCAAGAGCTTCAATACGATGCTCGAGGAGATTCAGAAGCTCATCGGCATGGTGTACAAGGAGCAGCAGAGCAAGCGGGAGGCCGAGCTGCGCATCCTGCACGAGCAGATCAAGCCGCACTTTCTCTACAACACCCTCGACACGATCCAGTGGATGGCGCAGGAACACGGCGCGGAGGACATTGTGAAGGTGGTGGGCGCGCTCACCACCCTCTTCCGCATCGGCCTTTCACGGGGAAGGGAGATGATCCCCGTTCGTGACGAGGTGGAGCACGTCCGCAGCTACCTGATCATTCAAAAGGCGCGCTACGAGGACAAGTTCGATTTTTCCCTCTGCGTGGAAGAGTCGCTTCTGCCGCTGCTCGTGGTCAAGCTCACCCTGCAGCCCCTGGTGGAGAACGCGATTTATCACGGCATCAAGGAGAGGCGCGGGCCGGGCACGATCAGCGTCGAGGTGCTGAGGCGTGACGGGATGCTCGTGTTCCGCGTGGTGGACAATGGGGTGGGGATGTCGCGGGAGAAGCTTGCGGACCTGCGCTCCCAGCTCCTGAACGCCCGCGGGGAGAGCTCCCAGCGCAGCGGGTACGGGGTCTCCAATGTGAACGAGAGGATCCAGCTTTCCTTCGGCACGCGCTATGGGCTGCGTTTCGAAAGCGCCCCGGGCCGGGGCACGACGGTGGAAGTCCTCCACCCTCTGGTGGCATCGGAGGAGTAGTTCATGTGGAAGGTTCTGATCGCGGATGACGAGCCGAAAATCCGCCGGGGACTGCGCTCCACCCTCGAGCGCCTGCGGCCCGACATGAAGGTGGTCGCGGAAGCCGAGGATGGCGAGACCGCTCTTGCCCTCATGAAGGAGAAGAAGCCGGATATCCTCATGATCGATATCCGCATGCCCTTCCTCAATGGTCTGGAGCTCATCGAAAGGATCAATGAAGTCTCCCGGGACTGCATCATCATCGTGGTGACGGGCCACGACGAGTTCGAATACGCGCAGCGGGCCCTGCATCTCAAGGTGTTCGAATACGTGCTCAAGCCCGTGCCGCGAGACGTGCTGGCCACGGTGCTCAGCCGCGCGGAGGCGGAGCTGGCCGGCACGCGGCGTCAGAGCAAGTACGTGTCATGGGCGCGGGAGCAGCTCGAGCGCAACATGCCCCTTTTGCGCGAGCGGTTCTTCCGTGACTGGGTGCACGGGCGGCTCTCACGGACGGAGATCGAGGAGCAGCGCGCCTTTCTCGGAGTGGAGACCGGGGATCACCTCGCCATGGCCGTGATCCACGTCGTGGAACGCTTTCTTGCCGCCGCGCCCTCGGGGGAGAAGGACCGGCGGCTCGCGCTCTACGCCGTGCGCACGGTGGCGGAGGACCTCTTTCAGGGCTTTGCG
Source organism: uncultured Spirochaetota bacterium (assembly GCA_963820435.1). Lineage (GTDB taxonomy): Bacteria > Spirochaetota > Spirochaetia > SZUA-6 > Fen-1364 > Fen-1364. The sequence goes on from CAWGAC010000022.1 coordinate 25,201, forward strand.
CCCCTGTGGGTGTTCCCCGACGACCGGGACGATATCGTGGCGCTTGCCTGCTCGTCGGGCGGCCCCGCCTGGCGGGAGGCCATTTCGGGAATAGAATCGCGGGCGAGCGCCACCCTTTCCGGTACGCTCGTCATCGCGCACGCCATGGTTCCTGTCGCGGAAACGGGGATCTCGGATACGTATGAGGCGCTTTCCGCTGAGATCGTGGCCAAGAGCAGCCACCGCACCTTCGTGGTCCTCGCGCAGACCTACATAGACTCCCACTTCGGTGAGCCCCACCTCTCCCTGGAGGAAGTGGCCGCTGCCGCGCAGATCAGCCCGGGCTACCTCAGCCGCCTGCTGAAGCACGAGACCGGCTTCTCCTTTGTCGACTACCTCACCCGGGTCCGCATCAACAAGGCCGTGCAGATCATGAGCGACCCGGCGGTCAAGGTGTACGAGGTTGCGGAGGCGGTCGGATACCAGAGCCAGCACTATTTCAGCCGCGCATTCAAACGCGTCTTCGGCCGCTCGCCGGTGGAGTACCGCAAGGGCGGCGAGGAGGGATGATCCGATGAGACGACGTGTTCCGGGGCGCTTCTCTTCCTTCTCGCGGCGGTTTCGATCGTTTCCTGCCGGCAGGACGGCGGGGACGCCCGGGCCTTCGACTACGTGATCGGCGTGTCCCTTGCCAACCTTACCGAGCCGTGGCGGATCAACATGCGGGATGAGATCATGGCGGAAGCTTCACGGCACGGGAATCTTCGCGTCGTGTTTACCGACGCCGCGGATTCGAGCAACCGGCAGATCCAGGACGTCAACACCCTGCTGGCGTCCGGCATCGACCTTCTTATCATTTCTCCCAACGACACCGAGGCCCTGACGCCCGTCATCGCGCGAGGCCTACCGCCGTATTCCCGTCATCCTTCTCGACCGCTCGGTCGTGGGCTTCGACTACACCCTGTTCATCGGCCCGGACAATCGTCTGATCGGCAAGCAGGCGGGTCAGTACGTCTCCGAGCTGCTCGGAGCAAAAGGCGGAAAGATCGTCGAGATCATGGGCCGGTCGGGATCGCCGCCGGTCCTCGACAGGAGCCTGGGCTTCCGGGACGCCATTTCGCACCGCGCGACAACATCACCATCGTGGACACCATCGTCGCCGACTGGCTGCGCGACAAGGCGGAGGACGAGCTGACCGCCTGGCTGAAGAAGAAAGGCCGCGTGGATGTCATTTTTGCCCAGAACGACGCCATGGCCGACGGCGCCCGCCGTGCTGCGGCGAAACTGGGGATCAGCGGCATTCGGGTCGTCGGCATCGACGGGCTTCCCGGGCCGAACGGCGGCATCGAAATGGTGCGCCGAAGGGACCTCTCCGCCACGTTCACCTGCCCGACAGGCGGCAAGGAGGCCGTCATCTATGCCATGGACATCCTCCACCACGAGGAGGGCATCCCGAAAAAGATGATACTCCGGACGTCCCTCGTCACGGAGAAAACGATCGAGAGCGGCGCCCTCGGCGCGCCTGCGCGGCCGCGTCTTCCCGCCGGATCATCGCATCGTGCTGGGTTTCGCCCAGACCGGCAAGGAGAGCAACTGGCGCCTGGCGAACACCGAGTCCATCAAGACCGCGGCGCGGCAGGCCGGGATCGACCTTGTCTTCGTCGACTCGGAAGGGCAGCCGGAAAAGCAGATCGCCGCGGTGAGGTCTTTCATCGCGCGCAAAGTGGACATCATTTCCTTTTCCCCGATCGTCGAGTCCGGGTGGGAGCCCGTGCTGCGGGAGGCAAAAGCCGCGGGGATCCCGGTTTTCATCATCCGACCGCGCCGTGGACGTGAAGGACGAGTCCCTCTGGGTGACCTTCATGGGATCGGACTTCCTGGAGGAAGGGCGGCGCGCCGCGCGATGGCTTGTCAACTACATGAAGACCGACAAGACCGGTGAACATCGTGGAGCTGCTGGGCACGATCGGCTCGGCCCCCGAGATCGACCGGACGTTCGGGTTCAAGGAGATACTCAAAGACCATCCCAACTACCGGATCATCGTGTCCGAAAGCGGCGAATTCGTCCGCAGCGTCGGCAAGGAGGTCATGCAGAAGATCCTCAAGGACCTGGCCGTGAAGGGCCAGAAGATGGACGTGCTCTTCGCGCACAACGACGACATGGCGATCGGGGCGATCGAGGCCATGGAGGCCTGGGGCATCAAGCCCGGCAAGGACGTGGTGATCGTGTCTGTGGACGGCATCCGCGATGCGTTCACCGCCATGATTGCGGGGAAGCTTAACTGCTCCGTCGAATGCAGCCCGCTGCTGGGCCCCCAGCTCATGAAGGCGGTCAAGGACTACATGTCGGGCAAGGACCTGCCCGTCCGCATCGTCACCTCCGAGGTGCGTCTTCCCCGCCGAAGTGGCGCGCGCAATCCTGCCGACCCGCAAGTACTGAGCCGCCGCCGTGCATCTACGCCGGGCGCCTTCCGTACCTCCTTGCACTCGGCGCCCTCGCCGTCCTGGCTATGCCCGAAAAGTGCACAAAATAGCCGAATTGTCTAAATACCCCGGAGCCCGAATCCATGCTACAAGGATAGGCGGATTCGCATCGTTTTCGGATGAGCGGAGGAGCAAGATCATGCGACAAATCCTTCGAGTCGGGGCGGTCCTCGTTCTCCTGATCGCGGTGGCGGGAATGGGCGCCGCGCAGGCGAAGGCAGGTACCCTGAAGTGCGTGGGGATATACTCGGAGACCAGCGACGGCTCCATCAGCTACAGGGTCGGCACCGGAGACTGGGTCGTCGTCAAGGTGGGGGACACGATTCCCGCCAACGCCGAGATACGGGTCAACGTGGACAGGGATTGGATCGAGGTCACGCCGGCCAACAATCCGAACGCCGTGTACGAAATTCACGGACCCGACTCGGGAGAGATCATCAAGAAAGTGGCCGACATCCTGAAGGGCAAGCCGAAGCTGGTCAGTTTCCCGAAGCCAAAGGGGACCACGCCTGACCCGAAATACAAGGACAAGCTGGTCGTCACCCAGTACCTCGGAAGACAGATATATATGACCGCCCGACGGGGACGAAAATGACATCAAGTACGGCGATGTGCTGGACATCAAGGGGAAAGTGAGGATCATCGCCATCAACAACACCATCACTCTCATGAACGCCAGCGGAGAGGTGACCACCGTCATCGGTCCGCTGAAGTTCGATGTCGAGAAAGTGCTGACGAACCAGCAATTGTACAAGTATTTGAATGTTCCGAAATGATCGGGGTGAAGGAGGCAAAGCAGGGAAGGAGGGGGTAGCAAAGAAGAGTATCCGTCGAGAAGCTGACGGGAATCGGGAAGTGAGTTTTTAGGGTTTTCTTCACCGGTTACCCTGGTGAAGAAAAGAGTCGCAGGAAAGACAAGAGTTCTTTCGAAGGAGGCATTTTCATGAAGAGTTGGGGAAAAGTTCTGACAATCGTGGTCGTGGCGATGATGGTGGTTTCGGTGGCCGCGTTCGCCGCGCCCCCAAGACGTGGGTCGTCGGTTTCTCGCAAATCGGCATCCGAAAGCGAATGGAGGACCGCCGACACTCATCTCTGTTCAGGACTGCGTATCCTGGGATGATCCGACCTTCATGCTTATCTATTCCGACGCGCAGCAGAAGCAGGAGAACCAGATCAAGGCCATGCGGTCGTTTATCGCACGGAAGGTCGACTGCATTCTCTTCACCGCGCTCGTTGAAACCGGCTACGGTCCTGTTCTCCAGGAAGCCCAGAAGGCCCACATTCCTGTCGTCATGATTGACAGGTCAGTTGTGCCGGAAGACCATGAAATACGTGCTCACCATCATGGGCTCTGATTTCATCAAGGAAGGCGAGAAAGCGGGCCTCTGGCTTGCCAAGTACCTGAAGGACCAGGGCATCGATGACGGAAACACGCCGATCGACATCGCCGAGCTCCAGGGGACCACTGGTTCGGCTCCCGCCATTGCCAGGGCCAAAGGCTTCCGGAACGTCTTGAAAGATCATCCCAACTGGCAGATCAATCACTCTCAGGACGGCGACTTCACTTCCGCTCAGGGGAAGCAGGTCATGGAAGCCTTCCTGAAGGCCGACCCGAAAATCCAGGTGCTCTTCGCGCATAACGATCAGATGGCCCTCGGCGCCATCCAGGCAATCAAGGAAGCCGGCCTCAAGCCCGGCAAGGACATCATCATCGTCTCCATTGATGCGGTGAAGGGCATTTTCCAGGCGATCGTCGACGGCGAGGCGAACGCGACCGATCGAATGCAACCCCCTGCTCGGGCCCCAGGCCGTGCAGGCCATCCAGGGATCTGAGGGACGGGAAGAAGCTTCCCGCCCGCATCTGGACGATCGAAGGCCAGCTTCGACCAGACGAACGCTGCTGCGGCATTGCCGACCCGCCAGTACTAGCCTTTCACGACTCGGCGCCTGATTCAGAACCATGCAGGACCACCTCGGAGTAATCCCGGGTGGTCCTGCCTTTAATTGGGTCTCATGCCGCCAGCTCTGCGGCGGGAGTTGACGAACCGCGGGGTCTGCTTATCATGTCACAAGGAGGAGGCGCGGGATGACCGAAGAAATGCCCATCCTGTCGATGAAGAGGATCACCAAGGTATTTCCAGGCGTGAAGGCCTTGTCCGATGTGGACTTCCGCCTTTTCAAAGGAGAGGTCCATGCCATCATGGGCCAGAACGGCGCCGGAAAATCGACCTTGGTGAAGGTTCTCACCGGAGTGTATGAGCAGGATTCCGGCGAGATACTGCTGGAAGGCAGACCGATACGCCCGGATTCCCCCCTCGCCGCCCAGAAGCTGGGAATCAGCACGGTGTACCAGGAAATCAACCTCTGCCCGAACCTTTCGGTCGCGGAAAACATCTTCGCCGGCAGGCAGCCCACGCGTTTCGGAAGGATCGACTGGAAAAAGATGACCCGCAGGTCGGAAGAAATCCTGAAACGGCTGAACCTCGTCATCGACGTCACCCAGATCCTCTCCTCGTACTCCATCGCGATTCAGCAGATGGTGGCAATCGCCCGGGTCCTGGATATTTCCTCCAAGATTCTGATCCTTGACGAGCCGACCTCCAGCCTCGATGAGACCGAAGTGGAGCAGCTGTTCAAGGTCATCAGGTCCCTGCGGGACGAGGGACTGGCCATCATCTTCATCACCCATTTCCTGGACCAGACCTACCAGATTTCGGACCGGATCACGATCCTGAAAAACGGGGAGTTCGTCGGGGAGTTCAAGACCGAAACGCTCCCGAAACTGGACTTGATCGCCAGGATGCTCGGCAAGGAATTGTCAGAGTTCAGCTATGCCGCGGATAACGATCAAAGAAAAAGGGCGTTCGCAATTGCGGGCAAAGATGCAAAAAATGTGCTCAAGGTGAAGGACCTCGGACTGCGCGGTTCCATAGCGCCCTTCGATCTCAATCTGAACGAAGGCGAGGTGCTCGGACTGGCCGGGACTCCTGGGTTCCGGCAGGACGGAAATGGCAAGGCTCATTTTCGGCATCGACGGCGCCAACCAGGGTGAAATCCAGGTCAAGGGAAAGAAAGCGAGCATCAACTCCCCCCGGAGCGCGATGATGGCCGGGATGGGGTTCTGCTCGGAAGACAGGAAGAGCGAGGGCATTTTCGCCGACCTTACCGTCCGGGAAAACATCATCCTGGCCCTGCAGGCGAGGAATGGAGTGTTCAAATACATCGCGACGAGAAAGCAGCTGGAGATCGCCGATGAAATGATCAAGTCTCTGGCAATCATGACCCCGAGCGCGAACAACACGGCCGGCCAGCTCAGCGGTGGCAACCAGCAGAAGGTGATGCTGGCGCGATGGCTTGCCACCAATCCGATCATCCTGATCCTGGATGAGCCCACGCGCGGCATCGATGTCGGGGCCAAGCTGGAGATCATGGAGTTGATCCTGAACCTGAGCAGGCAGGGAATGGGCGTCATCTTCATTTCCTCCGAGTTCGAAGAAGTGGTCCGCTGCAGCAGCCGGATCGCCGTCCTGAAGGACAAGGCGAAGATCGCGGAATTGAACGGGGAGGACATGAACGAGAGCAGCATCATGCGGACGATCGCGGGAGGGAACTAGCATGACATCGTGGACATCCCTGAGGCGCAGCAAGATCGTATGGCCCCTCGTCGCCCTTGGAGTCCTCTTGCTCTTCAACCTGTTTTTCACGCCCCACTTTTTCCGCATGGAGATCAAGGAAGGGCACCTGTACGGCAACCTGATCGATATCCTGAAGAATGGCGCTCCGATCATGCTGCTGTCGATCGGGCATGACGCTGGTCATCGCGACGCACGGAATCGATATTTCCGTCGGCTCCGTCGTGGCGATCTCTGCCGGCGCCGTCGCGATTCTCATCGGCGGAGATCTCGCCGGCCATCCCAAGTACCCCATCATCGTGGCGATGATCGCGGCGTTGCTGGTATGCATCCGCGGCGGGCATGTGGAACGGGATGCTGGTTTCGCGGATCCGCATGCAGCCCATCATCGCGACGCTGATCCTTTTCGTCGCGGGCCGCGGCATCGCGATGGTGTTCACGAATGCAATGGTCATCTGGCTCTACGCAAAACCGTTCGCCATCCTGGGCCAGGGATACGTTCTGGGCCTCCCGTTCTCCATCTATATCGTAGCAGTTCGTGCTGCTTTTGACTTTCATTTTCACGAGGAGAACCGCGGTCGGAATGTTCATCGAGGCGGTGGGAATCAACCCGACGGCGGCCCGGTTCTCCGGAATCAACGCCAAGAACATCCTCTTCTGGGTCTACACGTTCAGCGGGCTTTGCGCGGGAATCGCCGGACTGATCGTGTGTTCCACCGTCATGAGCGCCGATGGGAACAATGCGGGAAACCTGTTCGAGCTGGACGCCATCCTGGCCGTCGTGCTGGGCGGTACCTCTCTGAACGGCGGCAAGTTCTACCTTTTCGGGAGCATCGTCGGCGCCTTGATCATCCAGACCCTGACGACAACCATCTACGCATTCGGCGTTCCGTCCGACATTGCCCCGGTCGTAAAAGCGTTTGTCGTGTGGGCCGTCTGCCTGATGCAGTCCGAGAGGTTCAGGGCCAGGATCGCACGGGTGTTCGTCAGAAGGGAGTTGGCGACATGAGCAGGAGACCCTTCGTCAGCTCCAGGAACCTTCCTATCCTTGTCACCCTCGGATTGTTCATCGTCATGTTCGGAGCTGGGCTCGATCGCATTCCCCGGCTTCTTTTCGGTTCAGAACTTTCTCAACCTCTTCATCGACAACGCGTATCTCCTGATCCTTGCCGTAGGGATGACCTTTGTCATCATCTCGGGAGGCATCGACCTGTCCGTCGGTTCCATGCTCGCCCTGTCCGGGATGGTCTCGGCGAGCCTTCTGGAAAAGGCTCACATGAGCCCCCTCTTCGTGATACCGATCGTGCTCCTCATGGGAACGGCGCTGGGTCTCTTCATGGGCTACCTGATCCAGACCTTCGATCTTCCGCCATTCATCATCACTCTCGCCGGGCTGTACCTGGCACGAGGCCTGTGCTACGTCGTCAGCCTCTTTACGATCGCAGTCAAAAACGATTTCTTCCAGGCCGCGGCGCACGCCCAAGTCAATATCATCGGCAGCAATTTCCTTTCACCGGGCGCGCTGATCGCGATCGGAGTGGTCCTGATCGGATTTATCGTCTCGCGCTACACGAAGTTCGGCAGAACCGTCTACGCGATCGGCGGCAGCGAGCAGTCCGCCCTGCTGATGGGACTTCCCGTCGCGAGCACCAAGATCGCGATCTACGCCTTGAGCGGCTTCTGTTCTGCGTTGGGCGGGATCGTGTTCACATTCTATACGCTCTCCGGTTACGGGTTGAACGGAAAAGGCATGGAGCTGGACACGATCGCGGCGGTGGTAATCGGCGGCACCCTGCTGACCGGCGGCGTGGGCAACCTCTTCGGAACGGTCCTCGGCGTGCTGGTCTACGGGATCATCCAGGTGCTGATCGTCTTCCAGGGTACGCTCAACTCCTGGTGGACCAGGATCGTGATCGGCTTCCTCGTGTTCGTCTTCTGCTTCCTGCAGAGGCTGTTCGAGGCGAAAAAGATCGTCAGAACCGAGAGCGTTGCGCAGCAGGCGGCAGGCGCTCCGGCAGGAAGATAAAGACCCGCTGCGACCTCTCAAGGGGGTTCTCCATGAGCAAGCTCCTTCTCACGGTCATCCATCGGCCCGAGATGGTTCCGGAATACCTGGAAAAGGAAGCGGCTCAGGGGAAGACGGAAGATATCGGCCGGCAGAGCGTCATCAGCGCATCGCTGGATATCTTCAGGACGCAGCAGCGGATTGCCCACGAGAATGGCCTGAAGACGACTATCCAGATGACTTATGCGAGCCTTTTCAATGAAGAAGCGGTCGCCATTGCGAAGGAGCATCACCGCACGCACGGCGACGAGATCGGCCTGACGCTCCTGGGGCTGCCGTGCAGAGAGTTCCGCGAAAAGTACAAGACCAGGGATTTCTGCATCTGGCACTTCTCCATGGAAGACAAGCGGGAGATCGTCAACGATGTGTTCGGGAAATTCGAGGATGTCTTCGGGTTCCCGCCGCAGTCCACGGGTTCCTACTACATGGACGCGGAGCTTGTCACCTATATCAAATCACGCTACCCCATGGTGAGCTGCGCCGTGGCCACCTGCTGGGAGGAAGGGCCCAAGGCGTACCACAACGCCAACAATTCCTGGTATACCCTGAACGATGGAGGGCCATGGAATCCATGGATTCCCTCGCGGCACAACATTCACTGCCCGGCCTCGGGCACGGAGGACGACGTGGGCATCGTCGCCATCCCGCATCTGTCCCGCGACCTTCTTGCCGTTTTCGATGGACCCGGCTCGTTCTATGGGACCCATCCCCAGAACGTGCTGCGCGGGATGGTCTACAAGGACGGGGAGTATCCCTACCTTTTCAACCTGATCGACCAGTATCGATCACTGGACAAATACAACAACGGCTTCACCTACAACATGGTTTTCGTGGGTCCGGGGTGGATGAGCAAGCAGGGAAGATGGGAGGCGCCCTATGCGCTGCTGGAAAAGAGCTACCAGGACTGCATGGCATACTACGGGCAGCTGAAACGGGAGGAAAAGGCGGAGGACATGACCATGGCCGAGTTTGCCGGCTGGTTCCGCGGCCACAAGACCTACACCGAGCCGACCTGCGCGCTGTGGAAGGATATCCTCTACGGATCCCGCAAACAGATATTCTGGTATCTGGACCCCTATATGAGGACCTGCGTGGACATGAACCAGGGCGGCGCACTTGTCGATCTGCGGCCGTATGTCGCCAAGCTGGAGCGCCCCGTCGGCATCGGGACATCGCACATCTGGGACTGTTCGTACCCCTACCTGGTCCAGGCATTCTATCGGGCGGGCTATTTCACTCATTATGCGGGCGAAGGCTCGATCAAGAGCTGCAAGGTCGGCTATGCGGGGGAAGAGGTGGATCTCTGCCTGTGCCGCACCCGCGCGCGTTTTTCCCAGGCGGGCGGGAGCCGGGTCCTGACGCTGGACCCGGTGGAAATCGAGTTCCGGGATCTGACTGTCACGCTCATCTCCACCATCTCATTTCCCGAGGATACCGGTGAGATACGGTATTCCCGAAAGATCATCAAAACGAGCAGGGAAGGCGCGGCCGTGCGCGTGAATGACTATCTCACCGCCTGCCACGGGACCACGGAATATCCCGAGGACCTCACCGGCGTGGTCCTCAGATGCGTGGGACCGGACCGGGTTGCCGAGATCCCGTACGCGTACAAGTGCCGCGAGGAGAGCATGCAGAGCGTCACGAGAGTGGAGGCGCTCGTGCCGCAGGTCCACACGCGGATCACGGCCGTTCCGCTCAGCAGTGACGTGGAGGGCACCATCCGGGAGGGGTACGCTTTCTCTCCCATGTACACCCTGGGCCTTGCGAAGATACTACGGGAAAACGAGGAGCTGATCACATGCCTCAAGGTAGAAAAGGCAGACTGAACTTTCGATGTCCCGCCTGTTTCGTGCGGGAAATCGACGTGGACATGTTCTATGACACGGAGAAAAAGGAGTACTACTGCCTTCGCTGCCCGTTCACCGGCACCGAAGCGGAAGTCCTTTCCCTGAATGAAATGGCCAAGTTCAGGTACAAGAGCATAACGGCGCGCATAACCGAGTTCGACTGAAACAACCTGTGCCTCACCGGGTCGCCGTGACGATCACCTCACGCTCTGCGATTGCGGTGATCGATCGTATCTCCGCCACCTGTTTTCCTCTCAGCTCCTGCTGCGCCGCCATCCCCGATTCGTGAACCACAAGGGTGCCTTCGCGACGCGGAGTCACATGGATGTACAGACCGCTCTCCTCGATCCGCGGTCTGAATCTGCGCAAGCCGATCTCCCAGGGCTCGCCGTTTGAAAAATCGTCCGCAATCAGTCGGCCATCGATGAAAGCGTTCCCGACATCCCCCTCATATTCGATTGAAAGAAGGATCTCTTTCTCTCCCTCGAACGAGCCTGTCGGGACTCGCACTTCGGCGTTCCCCGGGCCGGACCTCGTTACCTCGATTTCGACATGACGAGTCTGCACCGCGATGGAATAGCGGGAAAAATACCCCTCCGCGGCCGCCCGCAGTGGCGCGCCGTCCGTGAACAGCGGTGTATCCACCCGGGGGAAAACGAGGATCTCGATGGGTGCCGCGGGGGAGCCGCGGTACGAGAGCTTGAGCGCTCCGTCACTCTCGTGCGCGTCCGCCTGCGTGACTATGGCTCTCTCCCGGCCCCACAGCCGCAGCCGGGAAAACCCGAGGGACTGCTTTTCCGTCAGGGTGTGGACTATTACCCTGGCGCCGGACAGGGTGGTGATTGAAAATGCGGACTCGAGGCCGGCGCCCGGACGCAGAATCAGGGACTCTCCCTCCTGCACCCGGCCCGATTCCCCGGAGTCGACAGCCTGGATGCCGTTGAGGTCGAAGCGATACTCTGACGGGATGCCCTCGTGCGCGAAGAAGAAAAAGTGTGTTTCGGGCGCCGGACGAGAATCCACCGTGTACGGTGGCGCCGTCTCGATCCTCGCAATGGGCTGGCATGTGGCATATTCCAGGCGCACGCCGCAGGCATCCAGATTGAACGGCATGATGGCGCTGACGCCGCTTTTCAGCGTGAAGCCGCCCGAGCCGGGAATGCGCATCCGGCTGTTCGTGAGCAGCAGCTCCACGGCCGCGTCCTCGTGCGCCCGGGTCTGGACATGGTCCTGGTAGTTGTTGAAAAAAAGGAATCCCCGGTCGCCGGATGCGCGGGCCGCGAATCGAAGCGTGTCCGTGTCCTTTGCGTCTATTGCAGAGGCCCCCTGCGGAAGCACAGTGGACATCGGCAGAAGCTGGTCTCCGAAGTCGCGGCAGAACAGATGCAGCCGCCTGAGCCGGCGGTAGGATTCGCGGACCTGGCCGAACTCGCCTAATGGCGCCTGGAAATCGTAAGAGAGCCGCGGCACGACGTGCTCATTAAGGAAGCCCCGCGCGCCCACTGGATTGGATCCCCCGTGAAACATGTAGTAGCCTAAAAGCGAGCATCCGCCGGCAAGCTTCACGACGGCCATCGCCTCGATGCTTTCCGCGGGCGCAACGGCCCGGTAGCGGTACCAGGATTGCACGCCGCCCCCTATTTCACAGCAGGCGAAGGGGTAGGCGGCCGGGTCATAGGGCGGATCGAACACGTCATAGCGCCGACCCTCGCCATGGAAATCGCGAAAGACATATTCCCTGGTCGGCGAATGGACCGGAGTCGACTCCGTTATGTTCCACGGACAGATGGAGTACCCTCCGTAGAGGGGCAGCACTTCGCCTTCCAGCACCGGTGCGCCTCCCCAGCCCGTGCTCGTATAAATGGGAACCTCAATCCCTGCCTCGCGGGCGAGCTTCTTCAGCGCACGCATGTGCGCGATCCCGCCCGTCCCACCGGGGATCCATTCCAGGCAGAGCCTCGGCGTTGTTTCCCACGGCGCCGCGGCGTGCATGAACTCGTTTTCGAGCTGAACGCCGATGATCGGGCCCCCGTCCTTGAAGTACAGGCCCTCGAGCCGGCGCCCGATTTCCGTGTAGAGCCTGCGGACGAGCGCGAGATAGCGCCCGTCATTGGAGCGCACGGCAAACGGCCTGCCGTACAGCCAGTCGGGAAAGCCGCCATTCCTGACCTCGCCATGGCAGAAGGGGCCGATACGCACGATCACGTACAGGCCCGCTTCCGCGCAGAGCTGGACGAAAAGCCGAAGGTCGCGGTCGCCGGACCAGTCGAATACCCCTTCTTCCTCCTCGTGATGAATCCAGAAGACGTAGGTGGACGCCACGTCGATGCCGCCGGCCTTCATCTTCCGCAGCTCATCCTTCCAGTCACGATGCGGATAACGGGCGTGGTGGATCTCTCCTGAGACGGCGAGCCAGGGCTTCCCGTTGAACGTCATGTACGCATTCGTGAACCCGATCGAGTCTCCGCGAGGATTCGACCCTCCCAGGCCGGGGAGGGCGGGTCGGATGCGCGGGGCCATCCCCCGGAGATCGATCTCATTCATGCCTGCACCGCGGGAATCCTGATCCGTACCCTCGTCCCTTTTCCCTCGGTGCTCTGAAACGAAAGGCCGAACTCGGGCCCATAGGTCAACTGCAGGCGCTCGTGGATGTTGCGGACGCCGTACCCGTGGCGGTCGCTCGAGACGGCCCCGTTGGCCAGTATCTGACCCAGTCTCTCATCGGACATTCCGACGCCGTCATCTTCCACGAAGAGGAGCAGGTCGCCGTCCACGCGCTGTCCCGTGATGCGGATGACGCCTCGCTCTTCCTTTTTCATCATGATCCCGTGAAAAATAGAGTTCTCGACAAGGGGCTGAAGCACGAGCTTGAGAACGCGGCATTCGTTCATGTCCGCCGGCGTGTCGATGACAAGCTCGATTGCGTCCTCATACCGCATGTTCTGAATCTGCACGTATGTCCGCGCGTGCTCCAGCTCCTCGCGCAAGGGGACCGTGTCTTCTCCCTTGCCCAGGCTCAGCTTGTAGAACCGGGACAGGGCGGTCACGAGGGTCCGGATCTCCTCCGCATTGTGACGGACGGACATCCAATTGATGAGATCGAGCGTGTTGTAGAGGAAGTGGGGGTTGATCTGCGCCTGGAGCGCCTTGAGCTCCAGGTTCTTCACCTCTTTGCCGAGTGAGTATTTTTCCTCCATGAGCTGCTCGACCTCCGCGATCATGAAGTTGAAGCGCTCCGTGAGCTGGCCGATCTCGTCCCTGTTCCCCGGATCCAGCGTGACGGAAAAATCGCCCTGCACGACCCTGTCCATCCTCATGATAAGGCCCTTGATCCGCTTTGTCGCCGAGCGGGAGACGAAGAACGCGAGAAAAAGGGTGAGCGGGGTCATCGATGCGAAGACGAGGAGCATTTTCTGCGCCGGCCGGGCGCTCAAGCGAACGATGTCGCGGTTGGGAAGCACGAGCATGAGCACCCAGTCCGTCCCTTCGATCACCTGCGTGCCGACAAGATACGTGCTCCGCGCGAGGCTGACCGTATCCCAGGACTCCGTGCCGAAATCTCCGCCGCGCAGGGCGCTGAGCTTGCTCCAGAACGACGCGGCATTGCCCGCCGGCACCGTTCCGGTGGAGTCGACCACCTCGCCGTCGGCGTTGATGAGGAGAGCGAACGAGGACTCGGTGAGAATCGCATTGCCGAGGGTGGCGCGCAGCATGGCGCGGGAGATGTCGAATTGGACGACGCCGGTCAGCTCCTTGATATTCTGGCTGTTCAGAACGCTCCGCGCGGCGTGGATGAGCCGCGCGCCGCCGTACGGGGTATTCCCCGAACGGGTACTCCCGTACTCGGCGGATTTGGCGCCTCCCTCCGGCGCGGCAGGGTCCGCGTACCAGTAGATGCGGCGTTCGTTGCGCAGGAGGCGCCGGTACCAGGCCGCGTTCTGCACCTGCGCAAGGGAAATGAATGTTTCGTTCTGAAAGACCGACGCGAGACCGTATGCCATGTAGAATTTGATGGCCACGATATCGGGATTGAATGTCGTCAGGTAGGACATTTTCTCGAAAGTCTGGGAATCGATGGGCCAGCGTCCGATGTTCTCGTGATAGTAGGTCGCGCGCCGCTCGAAGAGCTCCTGCACGACCGAGTTCGACGTGAGGAAATACAGGAGGTTGCGGACGGACTCCGTCTTGTACTGGAGATACGCGCGCGTCTGGCCGAATACGTGCTCCGCCGAGCGCAGGACCTGCTTCTTGTTCTCATTGACCACCAGTACCGTGTTGATGACCAGGTACAGGCAGAGGAAGAAGAGCACGAGCATGAAGTAGCTGATGAAAAGTTTCTGGCGGATGCCCAGATCGGAGATCCGGCGGGAGCCGATCATTGTTTCCCTTACTCCGATTCCCTGTACGCGGAAGGGCTCCTGCCGACGCGCTTCTTGAAGAGCGCGGAGAAATAGCTCGCGTCCCGGTACCCCACGCTCAGGGCCACCTCGTGCGTTTTCTTATGCCCGTCGAGGAGGAGCTCCTTCGCCTTCTCGATGCGCAGCGCGGTGAGGTACTCATTGACGTTCTGCCCGGTGGCCGCCTTGTAGAGGGAGCTCACGTAGGTGCGGCTCAGGCCTGAGTGTTCCGCGATGACCCCGAGTGTGAGCCCCGCGTACATGTAATTGTCCCGGACGAATCTCTGGATCTCGCGGATTTTACGCGAGAGCTTTCCGCGCGCCGCGGGCTCGCCGAATGCCGTCCACAGACGGTGGAGGATGAACCGGGTGAGCGCGCTGAGCGTCCCGCGCTCCTGGATCTCCTGCCAGATGTACGTTTTTTCGCTACGGTTCCCGAGAGTCTCGACGATGATCAGGTACAAAGTGAAGAACGCGTCACGCACCGAATCGACGTCAATTGCCTGCACGCGCCGCGCGGCGAGCTCGATCTCGTGCACAAGGGCCATGGCGCGCTCGATGTCGTTGTCCCGGAGGCTCTCGCGAAAACGGGTGAAATCCTCCCTGCGGACCGTAAGCCTGTCCGTGCGTCCCTTGAGGGGGAAGAACACCTGTTCTTTCTCCCGATAGAAATGAAGGCCGAGCGATTCACGCGCCGATGCCCAGGCCGTCGGCAGAGCCTCCAGCCCCCGGACGGGGGCGCCGATGCCGATCGATACGGTGAAGGCGCCTTCGGCAAGACCTCCCAGAACGCCGAGGAGTCCCTCGTAGGCATTGGCGATTCCCGGCGGGGACTGCGAGATTCTTTTTGCCACGATAATGGCCATGACATCCGGCTCTACGAAGCCCAGGAGGGAGGTGCTGAGGTTGAAGGGAGCGTATTCGCCGCATGCGAGGAGCACCCTGTGCCGCCATTTTGCCCGCTCGCCTCCCGCGTGAGGAGCGGACCACTCAATCCGCAGGGCCCCCACGGTGAAGCTCGTATGCGGCTCGAATGAATCGAGGAGGGAGCGCGCTTCCCCGTCACCCGTCACGAGGCGACGGGTGATCTCTTCCCGTTCGACGGCCCGCTCTTCCCGGCTTCTCCGCCGCTCTCCCGCCTCCCGCTCGAACGCCGCGACCGCCATGCGGACAGCTTCCTTCACCTCATCCAGGTCCACGGGTTTCTCGACGTAGCTGATGGCCTGGAGGTGGATGGCTTTTTTCAAATATTCCTTGTCGGCGTACCCGCTGAGGAAGACGATCTTGCAGAGCGGGTTCAGGGATTTCACCCGCTCGGCCAGCTCGAGGCCGTCCATCTTCGGCATGCGCACATCGGTCAAAAGGATTTCAGGAGGCGCCCGATCCGCAATGGCAAGGGCCTCGATGCCGTTTCGCGCGGTCCTTACCGAGCCGATGTTCACCGTGCTCCAGGCGACGTACTTCGCCAGGCTCTCTCGTGTCATTCTCTCGTCGTCGACGATCATGAGCGTGAGCACGCGCCTTCTCCCCCGTCAACTGTACCACGCAACGGCGCGCCGGAGAAGGGAAGAGGAAATCGCACGGCGCATTTTTCGGCGCAGGGACCGTAACGGAACGGACGAAATCGTAACAAATTCATGTATCGCGGGCTTCAGGAGGGCCTTTATAATCGCTCAAGGAAAAGTGATGCGGTCCATGCGGGGGCGAGGGCTCTTCTACGAGCTCGGGAAGAACAGGACTCTCTACCTCATGTTCGTGCCCGTGTGCCTGTACTTCATCCTGTTCTCTTATCTGCCCATCGGGGGCATCGTTCTTGCGTTCAAAGAGTTCAACTATCGGGACGGCATACTCGGCAGCCCCTGGAACCACTTCAAGAATTTCGAATTCTTCTTCAAGTCCGGCAAGGCCTGGTCCGTCACCACGAACACGTTTCTCTACAATCTCATGTTTCTCGCCCTGTATACCTTTTTTTCGGTGCTCACGGCGATCCTGATTTCCGAGATGAGGGGCAAGAGGTTCAAGAAGACGGCCCAGAGCTTCATGTTCCTGCCGTACTTCATTTCCTGGGTCGTCGCGGCTTCATTCCTCTACAACCTGGCCAACTTTGAATACGGGATGATCAACAGGCTGCTCGTCTGGCTCGGCGGAAAGCCGATCAACGTCTATGCCACCCCGCAGTACTGGTATTTCATCCTTCCCTTCGCGTACATCTGGAAATGGATCGGGTTCGGCACCGTCCTCTACCTCGCCGCAATCATGGGAATCGATCAGGAGTGCTTCGAAGCGGCGACGATCGACGGGGCCAACGAGTTCCAGAAAGTGTTCCGCATCACGCTCCCGATGCTCCGGCCCACGATGGTGATCCTTGTCCTGCTCGGCCTCGGCCGCATCCTGCGGGGAGAGTTCGACATGTTCTACCAGCTCATCGGCAACAACGGGATCCTCATCGAGAAGACGGACATCATCGACACCCTTGTGTTCAGGTCGCTCCTGGGGACGCAGGATTTCGGCATGGCAACGGCGGCCGGATTCTACCAGTCGGTCCTCTGCTTTGCGATCATCATGATCGTGAACAGGGTCGTGAAAGCCTTTGAGAGCGACTATGCCCTCTTTTAGGAACTCCCCTGACAAGCTCCTGCTGACTCTCATCGCGTACATCGTGCTTGGTTGTATCGCTCTCATCACGGTATTCCCCTTTTTCGTGCTGGTCGTCAATTCGTTCGCTTCGGAGCACGCCATCATCAACTACGGGTACTCGATCGTCCCGCGGGAGCTCAGCGTGAGCGCGTACGAGCTCGTGTTCCTGAATCCGCAGAAAATACTCCAGGCCTATGGGGTCACGATTTTCATCACGTGCTTCGGAACCGCGGCGTCGCTCTTTCTTTCCTCCATGGCCGCATATTCCATTTCCCGGAAAGACCTCCGGTATCGCAACAAGCTTGCTTTCTTCATCTATTTCACCACGCTGTTCAACGGGGGCCTCGCCCCGACGTACATCGTCATTACGACGATCCTGCACCTGAAGAACACGCTCGCCGTGCTCATTCTCGGACCCATGTTCAGCGTGTTCTACATCCTCATCCTGCGCAATTTCTTCATGAACTCCATACCCGCTTCGCTTTCAGAGGCGGCGAAGATCGACGGAGCCGGGGATTTCACGATCTTCCTGAGAATTGTCCTTCCCTTGACCGCGCCGGCTCTTGCGTCCATCGGTCTTTTCACGGCCCTGGCGTACTGGAATGACTGGTGGACCGCAATGCTTTACGTGGAGCGGCAGAGCCTGATGCCCCTCCAATACGTCCTGTACAAGATCCTTTCGAGCGTGACCATGGCCGCGAACATCGTGAACAATGTCGCCACGCTGAACCTGCCGAAGGAGTCGTTGAAGCTGGCCATGACGGTGATCTCCATCGGCCCGATCGTGCTCGCCTATCCGTTCGTGCAGAGGTTCTTCATCAAGGGAATCACCCTTGGCTCGGTCAAGGGATGACAACCGGACACGTTGCTGTCCGTGAGAGACTTATCGAAGGAGGGATGTATGAGACACGGGTTACGGATCGTAATGGTCGCTCTGCTGCTCCTGCTGCCGCTCGCACTCACATTCGCGGGAGGGACACAGGAAGCCGCCGGCGCGGCGGCGCCCGCCAAGGAAGCGAAGATCATCGGGTACCTTCTCGGTGACGCTCCCACGGGCATGCCGGATGTGCTCCAGGCGTTGAATGCCAGGCTCAAGAAGGACCTCAACGTCACAATGGAGATCAACTACATCGGGTGGGGGGATTTTCAGGCCAAGTATCCCCTGGTGCTCGCCGCGGGAGAAGACATCGACTGGATCTACACGGCGAACTGGTCGTTCTATTTCCAGGAGGCCGCAAAGGGCGCGTTCCTCGAGCTCACCGATTCGATGCTCAAGGAGAACATGCCCCTGCACTCCAAGGTGCTGTCCGCCGCCGCGTGGAACCAGGTCAAATTGCCGAACGGGAAGATCTACATGATTCCCACTCCGACGCCGGACCGCAAGGTCCCTGTCGCGGTCATCCGCGGGGATTTGCGGAAGAAATACGGGGTTCCCCCGGTCACGAAGTTCATGGGTATTGAGCCGTACCTGAAGGCCATCAAGGCCAACGAGCCGTCGATGATTCCCATGAATCTGGAGAGCACGTACGACGTGGGCCAACCCTTCAGCTACATCAGCTATGCGAACGGGCCTTATTTCGAGGACATCCTGTTCTCCACCGGGTCCGGCACGGGGCTCGTATGGCTTCTCGGTGACAAGACGAACAAGCTTCACTACATCCTCGAGGAACCGGTTCTTTCATGGCAGAAACTTGCCGCAAAGACAATGAAGGCCTGGTACGACGCGGGCTACATCAACAAGGACGTATTTGCGAACAAGGTCCGCAGCAAGGACTCTTTCGTCCAGGGCAAGTCCGCGGTCGGATTCGGCAACTCCATCGATATCCAGTCCACCATTGCCGGCGCCACGGCCAACGGGTGGGAGATCGAGCTGGTGCCCGGGCTGGATGGCAACTCGCACTACCGCGCCGATCCGTACCTGAACAATGGCGTCGCACTGGCGGCCAATACGAAGAACGCCGCCCGGACGCTCCAGGTGCTGGACAGGATCATCGAGGACAAGTCCTACAATTTCCTCGTTTATTTCGGGGTGGAAGGCAAGAACTATGTGCTGAAGAACAACATGATCGCTCTGCCTGAAGGGCTGACTGCGGACAAAAACACTTATCCCCCCGACGCGGCGGGGTTCTGGTTCACCAACAAGGACCAGTTCCCGCCGTTCGCAACCTGGACTCCGGCCTATGTCCAGCATCGCAAGGACATCGTGGGGAAGGGATTCCTGGTCCCGACTCCGATGGTCGCCTTCTCGGCGACCACCGACGAGGTGAAAACCGAAGTCGCGAACGCCAACCAGACCATGGTCCAGTACCTGCAGCCGCTGTGGATCGGGATCAGCGACAACATTGACGCTTCCTTTGCAACTCTTGACCAGAAACTGAAAGCCGCGGGCGTGGAAAAGCTCCGCCAGACATTCCAGTCCCAGGTCGACGAATACATGAAGCGATTCTAGGCATTTCTCTGCACGGGTACCGGCGGCGCGCCGCCGGTGCCCGCTCTAGAATTTCCAGCCGCGTTCCAGATCGCGCAGAATCTCGCGAGCCCCCGGATGGGACGGCTCCTCCGCGCGCACGGTCTCAAGGAGCGTGCGCGCCCTGGCGTCCAGAGCGCGCACGTCGGCTGCCATGACACCCGCCTCATCCTGCCGCTCCCCCGCGACGGCCAGTCCCAGCAGGCCGAGCCCCATGAGATATCCGCAGAATACTTTGTTTCTTCGGGAGAGGTCGTCCTCGAAGATCAGAAAGTCCGGCAGGGAGACCGCGAAGTAGTCTATGCTCACCGCGCGGTCGCGATGGCCTTCACCGTAGTCCACGAGCCGATTGAAGCATCCGCGCGCCTCCGCGGCCCTGCCGAGCCGCGCATACGCAAGCCCCTGAAAGAAGTGCATATCCGCCGGCGGGTCGTTGTAGGACATCGAAAGAGAAGGCTCGCCGTCTCCTCGCGCCGCTCGCTCAAAGGCCGCCGCCGCCCTTTCACCGAGTCCCTGTCCGGCGAGGGCGCAGCCGAGATAGTAGAAGACGTCGTTCTCCCGCGCCCCGAAGAGCTTCCCTTCGCCGAGGCTTTCGGGATAGCTCAGCGCGCGGTCGGCATGGGACGCGGCCATGGAATACTCGCCTTTCATGTACGCACATTTGGACAGACCGAGCAGCGAGGTGACGTACTGCCGCGTCACTTTCCCTTCGCCGCCCTCCCAGGGATGGAACTTCCTGCCCAGGAGGAGCTGGAGGGCGAGGGCATTGTCGCCGCGCAGATTGAGAAGGCCGATGAGCTCGAGGAAAAGATCGTCCCGCCGGTCTACGAGACCCTGATGCTTCCTGAGCAGGGCGAGCCGATCCTCGGGTTGGGCACCCAGGCGCTTTCGCAGCTGATCCAGCTCGAGGAGCAGCCGCGCGTCCGAGGGGTCGAGAAGGAACGCTGCTTCGAGCTCCCGCAGCGCGCGGTCGGGATTGCCCAGCTTGTTGAAGGCCGCGAGGGCGAGGTTCCTGCGCACGGTCGGAAATCGCCCGTCGATCGATTCTGAACGCTCCCACGCGGCGACCGCCTTGTCGGTCACCCGGTAGTGGTAGTAGAGATTGCCCAGGTAATAGAAGGAACGAGCCCCTTCCGGACAGAGCATTCCCGCCTTCATTAATATCGGGATCGCTTCGAGCTGGTTCGGAAAGCACGTCCCCGGCGGCGCGGCGTCGGCCTGTCGGATGCGGATGACCGCCTGCTCACGCAATCCGAGGCATTCCGCAAAATAGCCAAGGCAGTAATGCACGAGGGGAGATACGGGTCCGGGGTCGCGATCGAGCATCGCCTCCAACGCCTGGGTAGCCTCCTCGTAGAGGCCGTTGTGGGCATACTCCAGGGCAAGCTCAAGTGACCGGTCGACACGGTTTCCCATGAGACCGCGCGTGCGGGCCTCATCTGAGGCTGCCCCGAGCAGGATTCGTTCATTCATGGCGGTAAAGTTGAGGGGATCGTCATCCAGGGCTGTCTGGATCTCCGCGAGGGCCTCGTCGGTCCTGCCCAGCTTCCGAAGCGTCATCACGCGGAGCATTCTCGCCGTCTGGCTGCGCGGGTTCGCGGCCAGCGATTCCTCGGCATGGGCCAGGGCCTGCGCATGGTCGCGGTGCTTCAGGGCAAGTCGGGCCAGGCCCGCACAGGCTGCTCCCCGATGCCTGCCGTTCCACGCGGCCTTGTGATAGGCATCCCGCGCCTCGTCATCTTTTCCTTGAAGCTCCAGGGCGTACCCGAGAAACAGCAGCGGCTCCCCATCGTAGGGATTTGCGTTACGCCACGTGAGCCGCTGGACGGCACGCCGGAAGTAGCCTTCGCTCTGCGCAAAGCCTCCCCGGCGCAGAAACAGAAGCCCCATTGCGCAATTGCACCGCGCATCCCCCGGATCCCGCCGCAGCGCTTCAGCGTAATAGTCTTCAGGGTGGAACGTCGCGTGGCGGTACTGCTCGAGGTGCAGCCCGAGAAGATAGAGCTCCTCCTGGCTGCGGATCTCCGCAGGCGGGAGAGCCGGCTTGGCCGGCTCCGGCACCGGCCGCGCAGGTTTTTCTGCCGCGTGATACGCGAGACTCATCTCCCCGTCGGTAGAGCTGATTGAAAGCGTCATTTCATCGATTGTCGCACCCGGGGGCAAAGGGAAGCGCGCCGAATAGGGAAGTTCGGGGGCGATGGTGACCGTCTGATCGAGCGCGACGGCACCGGGCTTCCCGCAGATGACCCTGTAGATCCGGTGCGCCGTTGAGTACACGCCCACAACGACCTGGCCGTCCGCGATATCCATGGCGATTGCGGCGTCCCGTGACGCATTCTTCACCGGCCCTATGGCGGCATACGGGAGAAAGAATTGGGTGAAGCGCTTCTCTTCCCCCGGCTCGAGCCACGAAAAATCGGGTTGATTGTCCGTGAATACGCCGGCCATGAGCTCGATGTAAGGCCCGTCCTCATCTGTGAGATTGCGATCCCAGCTCCTGCCGAACTCACCGCTCCCCCATGTCCACTGCTTTTTTCCCGGCGAGACGTGATGGTCCGCCACGTGGAGAATCCCCGCGCGGCGGCCGTGGTCGTAGCCGCCGAGAAAGTCATAGTCGGAGTGGTACGCCATGTACGATGTCGGCACCGGGATATTGCGGTACCAGGAGATGTCCACTCCCGCGCTGTAGTCGACCTTGTAGTATGTCCCCGTCGCGATCGGAAAACGTGACACATCCCTTTGACCATGGTCGAGAACCGCGCGCACGTCCGGTGGAAAGACCGATTGATACTGGTCGTTCACGGACACGGCTGCGTTCGCCCACCAGAGAAAGCTCTGGGGAAGCGCCGTCCGATTGAAGAGTCTGCCCTCGACCTGGAGATAAGCGCGCCGGGGATGCAGGGTGAGGCCGGCAAGGCCCCGGGTGCGATGCATGCGGTCTATTTCACCGAGCCAGAGCGTGACCGACCCATCCGGGTTATTCACCATCAGGTAGTCCACCGGGGTAAATGTGCTCGGCCGGTGGTGCTGAGGCCAGTTGAACTCGATGCCCCCGGAAATCCACGGCCCTGCCAGACCGACGAGCGCCGGCTTGATGACCTTGTTGTAGTAGATGAAATGATAGTCGAGGTGCTTGGCGTAGGCCATCTGGATCCGCCCTCCCAGCTCGGGCAGAACCATGATTCTGAGGTAATCATTTTCCAGGAAGACGGCGCGATACGTCTTATCGATCTTCTGGTCTGAAACCCGGTCGATTACGGCAAAGGGATAGACGTCGCCCGATGAGCCCTGGTACACCCGCTTCTCCAGGAACATCGGGTTGTGGTCAGGCTCCCCTACCGGGTAGGTGGGAATGATCAGTTCCTCGTCCCAGAGAACGGCGGTGCCATCTTCGAATCTCATGCGTCCTCCTTGCACACATAATAATATCGCGCGGTGTGTCAGGGGGGAATCCAGAACGCTCCAGGACGCCGGAGCTTCGCCGTGGAGATTATTCAGAACGATTTTCGACGCCGGCGCCGGCCCGCCGCAGCTTCCCGCATTTTTCTCTTGACAGGCTGCGCTTCTCTTGATATTCTCTCCACGATTTGGCTGTCTGGTCGCCGGCTCTCTGGTCCATGCGTCGCGCAACATGTGTGCGGCGCTGACGGGGATGGCAGTGGAACAGGGGTTTCCTGCCGTCCCTCCAGAGAACCGGCTTTTTTTTGCAGATCATCCGACCGCGGACGGAAATAAGAGTCTTGCGCAAGCAAGGAAAGGAGGTGCGGAGTGAAGAACGAGAACGAAATGCCTGACCAGAGGTGGTCGGGCGTCTAAAGACACGAGGGCTCTGCCCTCGTGTCTGGACAGTCCAAATCGTGGCCGTCCCCGCCGCGGTACCCCGCGGATTAGAGGGCGGCCACACTTTTTCGCCGCGATATCCCTTGCTATTCCTTGATGCCGCCCGATGTCATTCCCATGACGATGTACTTCTGAAATATGACCGCGATCAGGACAGGCGGGAGCGAGGCGATCACGCCTCCCATGGCGATCATCTCGTAGTCCACGTAATGCTTGCCGCTGAACTCGGCGATCGCCACGGGGATGGTCTTGGCGGCGAGAGTCGAGGTGAAGACGAGGGCAAAGAAGAACTCATCCCACGCGATCAGGAACGAAAGGATCGCGGTGGCGATGATCCCCGGCCGCGCCATGGGCACGTAGATGTGCCAGAGAACCTGCAGGCGGCTGCACCCCTCGATGGAAGCCGCCTCCTCGTATGTCCTGCTGAGGGACCCGAAGTAGCTCTGCATCACCCAGATCACGAACGGCAGGGACATGGTGAGATACAGCAGGATGAGGGTGGGCTGGGAGTTGAGCATGCCCAGCCTGCTGAGCAGCAGGTACAGAGGCATGACGACGACGACGGACGGCACCATGTACGTGAAGAGGATCAGGTACAGGATCTTGCCCTTGAACGCGAATCGCAGCCGCGCAAACGCGTAGGAGGCGAGGGAGCCGAGGACCAGGGAGATAATCGTCGCCGCGCCGGCAACGATGAGGCTGTTGCCCATGGCGACCTTGAACGCGTACGCGATGTCATTGTCCGGGTTGGCAACAACGTCCCCGTACCTCTGGAAGGTGACCTCCGGCGGGATGAGGCGCAGCGGGCACCGAAATGATGTTGCGATGGATGGAAATCGAGGTGATCAACATCCATGCAATCGGCGCCATGGTGAACACGAGCACGAGGAAGCCGGAGAAGTACTGCACCGCGGGGAAGACGCGCTTCGTGGTCATGATCCCCCGCCTCCCTGCGCTTCATGCTCCTGACGTACAGGACCGTGAAGACGAGCACGATAATGGCGATCAGGTAGGACACCGTGGAGGAGATCGAGTACTGGAGGTTGGCAAACGCCTTCAGGTAGGCCTCGTAGACGAGGACCTTGGTGCCGTTCGCCGGTCCTCCCCGGGTCATGACGTAGAAGATGTCGAAGGCCTTGAACTTCTCCACCGTGCGCATGACCACCACGACGGACAGCGTCGGCACCAGGTAGGGCAGGGTGATGTGCCAGAACCGCTTGAGGACGCCCGCCCCGTCCACCGTTGCCGCCTCGTAGAGCGACTTGTTGATGAACTGAAGGGCGGCAAGGAAGAAGATGATGGCGAAAGGGCGTCATCTTCCACACGTCGGCCACGATCACCATGTTCATGGCCAGGAACGGGTCGCTCAGCCAGGCGCGGTATTGGCCAAGGATGTGCAGCCGGGTGAGCACCGCGTTCAGGACGCCGTATTCGGGATTGTAGATCCATTTCCAGATGCTCGCGTTCACGATGCCGGGGATGGCCCAGGGGACGATGACGAGGACGCGCAGGAAACCCGACGCCCAGGAACCGGGTATTCAGGAGGAGAGCCGCGAGCAGCCCGAGCACTGTCTCCAGCGCCACCGAGACGCCGGTGAAATAGAGCGTCCGCGCGAGCGCCTGCCAGAACCACGCGGAGCCCAGGACCTGGACATAGTTCATAGCCCGAGGAACTTCCCGCGTTCCGCCGAGATCAGCTCCATGTTCTTCAGGCTGTAGATGAATGTCGTGACGAGGGGGACCAGGACAACGCCGAAAATGACCACGGCGGCAGGGGCAAGGATGAGAAACGCGAACTGCTGTTCCGCAAATACCTGCCGCCGTGGGTTCAACGATGCCGTCCTTTCTTTACTTTCTTTGCCGCCAGGGCCGCGGCAAAGGCTTGCTCTTCCTGCCAGCGCCTTGTCACTCGTCTTCTTGCCGCGCAGGCACGTCCTGGATCCTGGCCTGGAAGTCGGTGGAGAACTCGCTGTAGTACGGCAGCGACGGCCTGTTCACCAGGTAGTTGTACTGGTCCTTCGCGATCTTGACCACCTCGGGGCTGCTCGCAATGACGTCCTTGTCGTCATAGAGCGACTTCCAGATCGGCAGCGCGTTCTTCGGGATACTTCCTCTGGAAGTCCTTGGACGCCATGTACAGGATGTACTGCCACGCGGCCTTGTCCTGCTTGCTGCCGGCGGAGATGGACAGGGGCTGGCCGCCGTTCACCGTGGCGCTGGCCGACCTTGTCCGATCCCGGGATGAGAGCGACGCCGACGTCGTTCGACGACCTTGGACTTCGAGGGGTCCTTGGCGCCGTTGTACATGTACGTCCAGTTCAGCCCGAAGGCCGCGTCACCGTTGCTGAAGGTGGACAGTCACGTCGTCCTCCACGAACTCCAGGGAGTTCGGATTCGTGACCCCTTCATTGAGCGTCTTCACCATGAAGTCGAGCGCTCTCTTGTTGCCGGCCGCGGTCAGGGTGGGGTTGCCGTCCTTGTCGAACATCGCGCCGCCGAAGGCCGCCGACAGCACCGTGTAGTCGCACATCAGGCGCTTCCGCCTGCGCCCAGCTCCACGCGATGGGATACTTCACGAGGTTCTTTGCCTTGATGACCTTTGCCTGGGAGAGAAGCTCGTCCCAGGTCTTCGGGGGATTGGCGAAACCGGCCGCCTGCAGGATCTTCTTGTTGTAGAAGAGGTACTTGCAGTCGTTGAGCCAGGGCATGCCCCAGCTCTTTCCCCCGTAGACCGTGGAGAGGAGGGCCCCGCCGAAGATGTCCTTCTGGTCGGCCGCTGAAAGGGCGGGAACTTCCTTGATGATGCCGGCTTTGGCGAACTTGGCGGTGAAGGGACCGTCGCTCAACACCACGTCGTAGCTTCCGGCCTGCGCGGAGGTGATGATCTTCTCCTCGAGCTGCTCGTAAGGCACGAACGTCAGCACCACCTTGATGTTCGGGTTGGCGTTTTCGAAGTCCCGTGTGCCCGCCGTCACATCGTCCTCGCTGTAGCCGGCCTGCTTCATGAAAAGCGCATTGATCGTCGTCGGCGCACCGTACACGCCCGCCGCGACCACCAGCAGCGCGGCCAGAAATCCGAAAATCATTTTCCTCATGACCATGCTCCTTCCTTCGAGTGAGTTTTCGATCTCCTTCAGGAATACAAGAAGCATGCCCACCGGCATCGAGAGGAGGGTGAACGGTGCAACAATACTTCAATTGACTTGCACAGAAGGACTTGCAGCGATCATGGGGGAGCGCAATCCTTCGCGCGCGGGTGCGCGCAGCCCGGTCCTGTGCGGGGGGTGGGGCAATAGACTCAGGGCACTGGGTGTATCTCACCCAGCATTCAGCCCGTGCTTCCTGATGCGGTAACGGATCGTGTCCCTCGTAATGCCCAGCTCCCGGGCCGCGGCCGAGATATTCCCCTTGTGCCTGCGAAGGGCTTCGAAGAGCAGGTCTCGCTCAACCTGCTCGAGCTTGTTGTCGCCGGCCGCCGGCCGGGGCTCGCTGTCTGCCGCTTCATCTCGGGAGGAAGGCAATCCGGCTGAACGACGTCCGAGGTGGACAGCACGACTGCCCTCTCGATGATGTTGCGAAGCTCGCGCGCATTGCCCGGCCAGGCATAGCTGCAGAGTGCTTCCCGCGCTTCTTCGAGAAATCCCCGTCATCGGCTTGCCGATGGAGGCTGACAACTGCGCAAGGAAGTGCTCGGCGAGCGGCAGGATGTCCTCCCTTCGCTCGCGGAGCGGCGGAATGCGGATCGTGATCGTGTTGATCCGGTAGTAGAGATCCTCGCGGAACAGCCCTTCCCGCACCATCGCTGCCAGGTCCTTGTTCGTCGCGCAGATGATGCGCGCCTCTACCCTGATCCGGGCCGTGCTTCCCAGCGGCTCGAAGGTCTTGTCCTCGATGAAGCGCAGGAGCTTCGCCTGCGTCTTGAGCGGGATTTCGGCGATCTCGTCGAGAAAAAGGATTCCGTTGTCGGCAAGGCAGATCTTCGCCGGAGAAGTTCTGCAACCGCCCCGGTGAAGGCGCCCTTGCGGTAGCCGAACAGCTCGCTTTCGATGAGAGTGTCGGGGACCGCCGGGCAGTTGATGCTGACGAACGGCACGCTGAACCCGGTCTTCGCGCGTTCGGCGGCCAGCGTATGGAGGGCCCGCGCGATCACCTCCTTGCCCGTGCCGCTTTCCCCGAGAAGGAGCACGGCGGAAGGGGCGGCTGCCACTTTCTCCACGGTCCGCATGATCTCCTTCATCGCCTGACTCTCATACACGACGCCCTGCGCGCGGCAGCTCTCCCTCAGCAGCCGGTTTTCATTCTTCAGGTCTTCCCGCATGAGAGTGTTGCGCACGACGTGCCGGATCACGTCCTTGTTGAATGGCTTTGCGATGAAATCAGTCGCGCCCCTTTTCATGGCCTCCACGGCGTTCTCGATGGAGCCGTAGGCGGTGATCATGACGAGGGGGACGTCGCGGCCTCCCTGCTTGACGAACGCCAGCAGGTCCATCCCGCCCATTTCCGGCATCTTCAGGTCTGAGATGATCAGGTCCGGATCCGCGTTGCTCTCGATGAGCGCGATGGCCTTCGTGCCGTTGTGCGCGGTGGAGACCTCGTACCCGTCGTCTTCAAGGAGCATTTTCAGGACGCCGCAGATGTTTTCTTCGTCGTCCACGACAAGAATTCGTTTCATTCTCTCTCCTAGATCCAGACGCTGAACAGGGAGCCCTTGCCCGCGCAGGAGCGCACGTCAATGGTCCCTCCGTGGCTCTCGACGATTCTGTGCGCAATGGAAAGTCCGAGGCCGGTGCCCGAATCACGAGTGGTGAAGAACGGGTTGAAGATGCTGCGGCGGATTTCCTCGTCCATGCCTTCGCCCCAGTCCTCCACCTCGATGCAGAGCTTTCCCCCCGCCATGCGGGAACGTATTTCCACCGGCTTCCCGCGGTGGATGCCTGGAGCGCGTTGAGCACCAGGTTCGACAGTGCCTGGGTCATCAGGTTCCTGTCCATGGGGTATTCCGCGGGCTCGTCCGCAATGTCGGTGCGCACGTCGATCCCGGGGTAGTGCTCCAAGGGCAGGCTTTCCAGGACGAAGTCCACCACGCTTCGGACCGTGCACGGCGTGCGGTTGACCTTCCTCGGCCGCGCAAAATCGAGGAAATTGGAAACAACCAGGTTCAGCGCATCGGTCTCATCCACGATCAACCGCGTCAATTTGTGGTACTTTTCCGCGTTGTTTCTCACCGTGAAGTCGTCCCGCAGCATCTCGGAGGAGACTTTCATCACCACGAGGGGGTTGCGTATCTGGTGCGCCACCCCTGCCGCCATTTCTCCGAGCGCGGCAAGCTTGGTGGAAAGCGCCAGCTTCTGCGAAAGCTCCGAGAGCTCGGTCTCACGGATGAGGAGCTTCCGACACATGTCGTCGAACGCCAGGGCAAGCTGGCCGAACTCGTCCTGCCACCCCAGCTTGAACGGAGGGTTGAAGTCTCCGCGGGAGATGTGAGTGATTCCCTGGAGGATGGTCTGGAACCTGCGCAGGAATGTGCGCTGATAGAAGGCGATCCCGGACACGAGGGCCAGGCTCAGTATGAGAAAGGTCGCGAGCAGAGATATGAGATTGTACCGATTGATCTGCCGGGTGGATTCGGTCGTGTCCATCATGCAGTAGACGGTTGCGCCCGACAGACCGAGGCCCCCGAGGTCCAGGGCGCTCACGATGTACTGCGCGGCCTTCACGATACTGCCTCTCTCCCGCGCGTTGCGGGCGTATGCATCGATGACCTGCCCAATCTGCTTTTCCGGCAGGGTCTCGTCGTGGACTGAAATGGTGCCGAACTGGAGCGCCACGCGCGCGTTGATTATCTTCTCGATTCTTCTGACGAAATCCTGGTCCACCCTGAGGCCGAGTGAAAGGACCCCGATGATCCTTTCCGCCCTCCGTATCGGTGAGAGGATGTAGAGGCTCGTCCCCAGCCGGCCTTGTGAGACAAAAAGCGCGTTGCCCCCGTTGATGGCCCCGGCAAGCTGCCTGCGGAACAACGCATCCGTCGTGGGAAGCTGCCCGGTTGCCGCGAAGAGGGAAGCGGGGGGCAGGTAGACGGTGAGGGACTGGATGCCGAGGGATTCCTTGAAAATGTCGAGCTCCCGGGCGAGCAGATTCTTCAGCTTGAAGTCCGTGTAGTCGACGGTCTTCTGCTGACCGGCAATCAGGTCACCCTTGACGCGCAAGTCGGCGAAGGTCTCCCCCAGGTATCCTTCGACGCTCAGGATCGTGTCGGACATCTGCGACTTCAACGAGTCGAGGTTGGTGCGTGAAATGATCGTCGTGAGGATGGTGAGGGTCACGAAGGACTGGCTGAGGACCAGCACGATGAAGAAAAGCGCCATCTTGCCGGACAGCTTGAGGCCGCCCTTGCGGAAGAAATAACTCATTGACCCGTCCCTGTGAGCGCGTCGATGCCCTTCTGCGCCTCCCGCAGCGCCTGTTCCGGGGAAACGGCGCCTTGCAGCGCCTTGAAGATCCACCGCTGCAGAACGGCGCTTATCTCTCCGTAGAGGGGATGCACGGGACGATACTGGAGCCCCTCAATCTGGAGCTGCTTGATGGGCAGGTAGGGGTCGTCCCTCAGCGTGGACGGCCTGCTCCACACCTCCTTCCACACCGGCATGAACTCCAGATGCCGGCCCTGGAACTCGGGGGAGTCCAGGTAGAGCGCGAACCGCCATGCGCTCTCCTTGTGCCGGGACCGGGTCGTGACGGCCAGGCCTTCGAATCCGCATACGCTCGAAGTGGTCGTCCCGGTCCTTGCCGTTGATTCGGATACCGGAATGGGGCTCAGGGCCCAGCGCAGAGGGGCCTGTTTCTGGTTTGCTCCGAGGAGCCTGATCAGGAACGACCAGTTGGTCGTGAAAAGGCAGTCCCCGGACTGGAAGACTTCCGAGGTGAAGTTCTCTTCCGATTGCAGTGAATAGGGGTTCATCAGCCCCTCGGTGAGCAGGCGTTTCATGAAGGTGAGGGCGGCCAGGCAGGGAGAGCGGGTGAGGTCGATCCGGCCGTCCGGGTCCGCGAGCGATCCTCCGAACGCGCCGACAAGCCAGGTGAACTCACAGACAAGCACTTCCTCCTCGTTCCACGAATCGAACAGAGGGTACTCGATGATCCCCCTTTTCTTGACCTCCCGCGCCGTGCGCACCATCTCTTCCAGGGTCCGGGGCGGGGAAGTGAAGCCGGCTTTGGAAAGCAGGTCGAGATTGGTGTACAAGAGCTGGAAATCAACGTGGAAGGGCAGCCCCCACAACTGGTCATGGTAGGCAAAGGCCTCGTAGATCTTGGGGACAATACCCGCCCTGACCTTCTGGACCAGCGGCGCGGGGAGGGGATCGACGATCCCGTGCTCGGCGAAGTCCGCCGTCCAGATAAGGTCAAGAAGGATGAGATCGTAGTCCGGAACAGCCTTGCGCGCGGACTCCTCGATCAGAGAATAGCGGTCCTTGTACTCCACAAACACGGGATTGACCCGTATGCCTGTCTGCTTCTGGAAGGACTGCGCCCGTTCGACAATGTCCGGCAGGTCGTACCCGGATTGCTTCATGTAGAGGAACGTGATCCCCTCCGCGCGCGCGGGAATCGAGACTGAGAAAACAACGAGGAGGAAACAAAGGGCTCGTTTCACCGGGAAGCATTCTAAGAGCCCTCCGGCGAGGTGTCAATGAGAATCCCCTGCCCTTGTCTCCTCGTATCTCTCTCAGTGCCGTGTTCGGCGCACCCTGAAGTCTCACTCCAGCCTCTTTCTGAACCGAAGGACGCTCGCCGCAATGACAACCACGCCGATAACCGCAAGCGCCGCGGTCTCCCGCCACAGCTCGGGCAGGCTCACACCCTTGAGGAACAGGCCGCGGATGATCACGAAGTAGTAGCGCAGGGGGAAGATGTACGTTACTGCCTGAATGACCGGCGGCATGCTCTCGATGGGAAAGACGAACCCGGAGAGAGTCAGCATAGGCATCATGACGAAGAACATCGAGATCGTCGTGGCCTGCTGCTGGGATTTCGCGACGGTCGAGACGAACAGTCCCATGCCCAGCGAGCTGAGCATGAAAAGGAGCGACAGGGCGTAGAGCACGAACAGGCTCCCCCGGACGGCAAGCCCGAACAGCAGGAGGCTTGCAACAAGAACAATTGTTATGATGACAAGGCTGATGAGCGCAAAGGGGGCCAGCTTCCCGATGATGAGCTGCCCTGGGGTGATGGGCGTCACGATGAGCTGCTCCAGGGTGCCCACCTCCTTTTCCTTCACGATGGCCTGGGAGGTGAGGACCGTCGTGATGACCATGAGGATCAAGGCAAGAACGGCTGGGACCATGAAGTTCCTGCTTGCCAGGGTGGGGTTGTAGAGAATCCGGACCGCCGGCTCCACCTGCACGGCCAGGATCCGTCGCTGAACGCCGGGGTCCAGGGAAGAGAGCTTGGCTTCGGAACGCGCCACCTGCGCTCGCGAGACAATGAGGGTGGCGTACGTCAGCCCTATGGCCGCGGACTGTGAGTCGGAGCCGTCGGCCAGGAGCTGGAGAGGGGCGGTCTTTTCTCCCGTGAGCGACTTGCCATAGCCCGGCGGTATGATCAGAGCCAGGGAGGATTTTCCTTCCTCGATGTCTTTCTCCGCGCTCGCTGCGTCCGGAAGGTATGCGCGTGCCACGTAGCTGCCCGATTCGAGGAAGCTGGAGACGAGCTGCCGGCTTTCCACGCTCTTGTCCTGGTCGCAGACGGCCAGGGGGATGTCCTTCACGTCCATGTTTGACGCATACCCGAGGAGCGCGATCTGCAGGACCGGGGAGAGAAAAATCATTGGAAGGAGGCGCCTGTCCCGGCGCAGCTGCTGGAACTCCTTGCGGATGATGAAGCGGATTGTCCTTATCATCGTAACTGCCTCCTCAGGCGAAGCACGCTGAGAGCCGATGTTGCCAGGGCGAAGATGATGAGCGCCAGGACCTGGTCCTTGAACGCCCAGAACCCTACGCCCTTCAGCATGATTGCCCGCAGCGCCGCCAGGTAGTAGCGCCCCGGCAGGAGGTAGCTCACCCCCTGGATGATCCAGGGCATGTTGCGGAAGGGAAACACGAACCCCGAGAGGACGAACACGGGAAGGAGCGTGAGCAGGGAAGAAAGGAGGAAGGCCACCTGCTGGCTGTCGGAGAGCGTGGAGAGCATGACCCCGAACCCGAGGCAGCCGAAGAGAAAGATCAGCGTCACCACCCCCAGGTCGAGCCAGCTTCCCTTCACCGTCACGCCAAAGAGAAGACGGCTGGTGGCAAGGATGGTGGCTGCGGCGACCAGCCCGATGAGGAGGTAGGGCACCGTCTTTCCGACGATCAGCTCCAGGGGGTGCACAGGCGAGACACTGATCTGTTCCATGGTCCCTCTCTCCTTCTCCCGCACAATGGAGAGGGCCGTGGAGATCACTGACGACATCATGAGGATGAGCACGATGAGGCCGGGCACGAGGAAATTGGCGCTGCGCAGCTCAGGGTTGAAGAGGACGCGGGGCCGGAAGTCGATCGTGGTCTTCATTCCCGTCACGCCTGCACGCTCCAGGGAGCGCACGAACGCCCGCTGGGAATAGTCCGCGGCAACCGCCTGGACGTAGCCGATGGCGGTTGCGGCGGTGTTCGCGTTGGAACCGTCGGCGATGGCCTGCACCTCGACCCGTCTGCCCTTCACGACATCCCGGCCGAAGTCCGCGGGAATCACAAGGGCCACCAGGACATTTCCCTCGTCCAGGAGGCCGTCGATCTGTGACTCCCGGTCGAGGGAGAGCTTCAGGTCGAAATACTCGGAGTGCAGGAAGGATTGGATGAAGCCCCTGCTCGTTTCAGTCTTGTCGTGGTCCAGGACCGCAAGGGGGATGTGTTTTATGTCCAGGCTGATCGCGAAGCCGAACAAGAGGAGCAGGAACAGCGGCACGACGAGGAGCATCCCGAGCGTGGCAGGGTCGCGGGAAATCTGGCGCATCTCCTTGACCATGATGGTTGCTATGCGCATCCCGCTCATTTCCGCGCCTCCTCGTTCGTATCGATCAGCCGGATGAAAACGTCTTCCAGGGAGGGCACGATCCGGGCGTGGCCGCTCACAGGCAGCCCTGCATCTTCGAGGGCCGCGATCGCGATCCCGATCTCCTCGTCCTGATCGAGGCTCACGTGCAGGCGGGTGGCAAAGATTGCGGTTTCCCTCACAACGGGCACGCCGCGCAGCGCTTCCAGGGCGGCCACCGGGTCGGGGCATTCCACCTCGAAGACAGCGCCGGTGATCACCTCGCGCTTGAGGGCGCCCGGGCTCCCCTGGGCCACGATCCGGCCCGCGTGCATGAGGACAAGCTCGTTGCAGTACTCGGCCTCGTCCAGGTAGTGCGTGGTGACGAGCACAGTGGTCCCTGCCTGCGCCAGCCCGTTGATGATGTCCCAGAAAAGCCGGCGAGATATGGGGTCGGTGCCACTGGTAGGCTCGTCCAGGAAGACGATGCCGGGCCGATGCAGCATGGCGCATCCGAGGGCCAGGCGCTGCTTCCAGCCGCCGGAAAGCTCCCGGGTGAGATCCTTCTCCCGTCCCTCGAGCCCGGCCAGTTTGACCGTCTCCCTCTTCCGCTCGGCGAGCTCACGGTTGGACAGCCCGTACACCCCGCCGAAGAACGTGATGTTCTCATCCACGGTCAGGTCGTCGTAGAGGGAGAAGCGCTGCGACATGTAGCCGATGCGCCGCTTCACCGCCTTCGGGGTTGCGGTTGATGTCGATGCCTCCCACCTCCGCCGTGCCCGAGCTGGAGGCAAGAAGCCCGCAGAGCATGCGGATGGTGGTCGACTTGCCTGCGCCGTTTGCCCCCAGGAGACCGAAGATGCTTCCTGCCGGGACCTCGAAAGACACGGAGTCCACTGCAACGAAAGAGCCAAAGCGCTTGGAAAGCTGCATGGTCCGTATCGCCGGCGCGCTCATTCTCCCACCGCCCTCTCCAGCGCCGCCTTTGCGACCAGGCAGTCGAACAGCGCGCCGTCTTCCCGCAGGCGGGCGTTGACTACGAGTGTCTGCGCGTCCAGGCTCTCAGAGGACAGGGCGATGCCCTGGCGGTAGCGCTCCTGCGTGACCCTGTCGTTCTCCTCAGCCTGCGCGGTTTCCTGGTGCAGGGAAGCCAGCCGCCCCGCGGCCTCGCGGAGAGTCAGGTACGCGCGGATGACATCAGTCGTCACCGCATCCGCAAGCTGCCGCGAGCTTTCCTGGGCCTGGGTGAGCTTGCTCTGCGCCTGCTCCTCCTGCGCCAGGACTTGCGGATAGCGTCCCACGTCGATGGAGGCAAGGATCCCGATGGACCAGGTCCCGATGAACTGGTCCGCCTGGGGAAACACCCGCAGGTTGGGGTTCGCCAGCGTGTAGTCGCCCGTGATGAATACGTTGGGAAAAAGCCCCGCGCGGGCGACATCCAGCGCCGCCTCCTGCGCGCTCACCTGTGAGCGGGCGCTCTGAATTTCCGGTCGTTTTGCCAGGGCGCGGGCCACCAGGTCCGCCACGCTTTCCCGTGCGGGCTCGACGCTTTGGGAGGGAGTATCGGGGACGTCGAGGGCGGCGTCCCAGGGCATCCCGATGAGAAGGGCCAAGCGGACGCGCGCAATATCGCGCACACTCTCCGTGCTGGCCAGTTCGATCTTTGCATCCTCCAACCTCATCTGCGCCTGCAGCACGTCATTATGCGTCGCCGCCCCCTGGTCCAGCAGCCTGCCGGCATCGGCGAGGTGCGACTCGGCCTGGGCCACGCTCTGGTCGATGGCCTCCCGCTGCGTCTTTGCGCGGACGAGGCCCCAGTAAGCCTCCGTGATGGAATAGCGGAGATCCAGCCGGCTCCTGCTGAGATCTCCGCGGCGGGAGTCCCTCAGTGCCTCTGCCTGCCGGATGGAGCCCGCGATGCGCTTTCCCGTGAAAAGCGGCTGCTGGAGGGCAATCCGGACGCTGGTGCTGTTGTCCAGTGACGGCGGGAAAGTGATTGTTGCCGGCATCGGGG
Source organism: uncultured Spirochaetota bacterium (assembly GCA_963820435.1). Taxonomy (GTDB): domain Bacteria; phylum Spirochaetota; class Spirochaetia; order SZUA-6; family Fen-1364; genus Fen-1364. The sequence continues at coordinate 60,571 of CAWGAC010000022.1, forward strand.
GGCCGCCCAGGGAGACGTCGGTAGTAATGCTGCTCGCCGCGACATCCGACAGCCGCGAATACCCTCCCTGCAGAGACAGCGACGGCAGATACTGGCCTTTCATCTCGCGCAGCCGGGCATCCGCTATGTGTGTTTCCAGCTCGTCCACCCGCAGTCCGGCGTCATGCGCAAATCCCAGGCGGATGCATTCCTCCAGGTCCACCACGCGCGCGCCGTCTGCATCCGCGCTGAGGGCGGGGCCGGCGCACAGGGCAAGCGCCAGGAAGACGAAGATGCTAGCTCTCATGAGGCTCCTCGCTTTTGCTTCTGATAAGGGAAATGAACGCGTTCTCGAGACTGGACGGGATGACTCTCAGGGAGACGATTTCGATGCCCGCCTCGGCGAGCGCCCCGCGCGCGGCCTGTTCGCCTGCCTGCGCGTCCGGGGCCACCGCGTTCAGCCGGTCGCCGAAGAGCTGGACTTCGCTGAGCCGGCTCGTCTGTCGCAGCACGGCGCTTGCGCGCCTGATGTCCGCGCAGACGATTTCCAGCACCGCCCCCCTCATTTCCGCCTTGATGCGCGCCGGGCGCTCGGCGGCCATGAGCCGGCCCGCGTTCATGAGCCCGACCCGGCTGGCCCTCTCCGCCTCGTCCAGGTAAGGGGTGGACATCACGATGGTGATGCCCTCGCGCAGGAGTTGGGAGAGGATGATCCAGAACTCGCGGCGGGAAACCGGATCCACGCCCGTGGTGGGCTCATCCAGGAAGATGATTCGGGGCCGGTGGACGAGGGTGCAGGCCAGGGCAAGCTTTTTCTTCATGCCTCCTGACAGCTGTTCGGCGATCCTCCCGCGGAAGGCGAGGAGCCGAGTAAAGGAGAGGAGCTCTTCCCGGCGATCCTGGAACACTCGAACTCCGTGGATCCTGGCGAAGAACTCGATGTTCTCGTCCACCGTGAGATCCCCGTAGAGGGTAAAGCGCTGGGAGAGGTAGCCGATCTGCTCCTTGACCCAGGGAAGGTTCTTCGCGAGGTCGCGTCCGAAGATCCTTACCTCACCGGTCCGGGGTTTCAGGAGCCCGCACAGGAGGCGGATGGTCGTCGTCTTTCCCGCCCCGTCGGGGCCGACGAGGGCGAACATCTCGTTCGCCTCGATGCGCAAGTCCATGCCCCTGACCGACTGGACTTTGCCATAGCTGTGGAACAGGCCGGAAATCTCGATGGCAGGGACAGGCGGGCTTCCGCCATCCAACTCCGCGGCATACCGCGGAGGGGCTCGCCCGCCCTCGGCGTCCCTGCCCAGGGGCGCGCTCCCCGCTGTTCCACCGTTCACGACTTCTTTCCTCCGATGCGGTCCAACGCCGCATCCGCCGGGATTCCCGGCTTGAAAACTCCGTCGGGATTGGGGATCTCGACTTTCACGGCATACACGAGCTTCACGCGTTCGTCCTTTGTCTGGATGTCGCGCGGGGTGAACTCCGCAACAGGTGAGATATAGGTGACCGCGCCTGTGTAGGCGGCACCAGGACTGGAGTCGATGGAGATCCGCGCCTTCTGCCCGAGTCGAATATTCCCCAGCTCTGTCTCGGGCACGTAGATGGTCAGCTTCACCGTGTCCAGATCCGTGATCACAAACAGCCCGGATCCCGGCGCGGCAAGCTCTCCCTCTTCCACCAGCTTCTCCGTGACTATCCCGTCAGTGGGAGCGCGCACCGTGCAGTCGCGGATGGTTTTTTCCAGCAGCCGCACGGAGTACACCTCCTGGTCACGCCGGGCCAGGGCAGCCTTCACCTCTTCGGGCCGTGCAAAGTTCTGCAGCTTTTTCAGCCCCTGCGCGGCGGCGTTGGCCTGCGCTTTGGCCGTTATGGAGCGGGTTTCCGCGTCATCGCGCTGCTTCTTCGTTGCGGCGGCCGCCGTGAAAAGGCTCTCCATGCGCTGGAAGTCCTCCTGGGCATTGCTCAGGTTCTCGTTGGCCTCGTTGAGTGCTTCCCTGGCCTGGGCGAGATCCTCTCCCCGGGCGCCGTTGGTCAGCAGATCGAGCTGCGCCTGGGCAAGATCCACGCCGCTTTTCTCCTGGCCCAGCTGGATGTCAAGATTGGCATGGTCGATGACGGCGAGGATGTCTCCCTGTTTCACGCGCGAGCCCTCGTCAGCATCGAGGTGGAGAATCTCTCCCGATGACTTGGAGGAGACCTGCACGCTCGTCGCCTCGATGGTTCCCGAAGCCTCGATGGCATTGGTTGCTTTGGCGCATCCTGCCAGCGCGACACACGCGCATGCGGCGATCAGGAGCTGTTTCATTTTTCCTCCTCCTGGCTGAAGAACCGGCGGCGCCCTTTCTCGCTCAGGACCCCGACGAAAAGAATGCGGATGAAGGCGTCAAAAAGCTCCGCAGGTGGGAACGGAAGCTTGACGAACTGGGCGGGTGTCATGACGGAGCTCACCGCGTTCACGAAGAGCAGGGGCATCAGCCGGCCGTCTATGTCGTTGCGGATAAAACCGTCCTTCATCCCCGCTTCCAGAAGCTTGGTGACGATGCCGAACACGCGCTCCCTGCGGAACTTGTCGATCAGTTCCCAGAGCTCCGGTTCGTGGTAGTAGATGTCCTTCATGAAGCTTTCGCCGACCTCCGCGATCTGCCGCGAGACGATGCCGAAAATCCCCCGCAGCCGCGCCAAAAAGGGGAGCGCAGAGTTGCAGACGATTTTCTCGAGGCTCGCCGCTATTTCCTGGATCCTCTCTTCGATTGTTGCCTCGGTCAGCGCAGCCTTATTCGGGAAAAACTTGTACAGCGTCTTCTTGCTGATGCCCTGCAGGGAGGCAATCTCATCCATGGACAACGCGCTGACTCCCCGTGTCTGGAAGATCGTCCTCGACCGTTCGATGATATGCTTGCGTCTTTCCGCGTCAGGAATTCTTTGTCGCATATCTCTCCATTAGAAACTATTAATGTTTATATAGTTTCCATAAAGAAAATAGCCCTCACCGAGAATCTTGTCAACAACTTTCCAACGTGTGTTCCCAAAAGCAGATCGTGAAACCAGCGGAAACCGAAGAGATGTCCGGTTGCCTGCGTGCGTCCTGATCCATGGGGCCCGGCAGGGCCGCCCTCAGGAAAGCCGCAGCAGGCGCTCCGCGTTGCCGTGCGCAATCCGCTCCTTGTCGGCGGTGCTCACCGGGAGTTGATCCAGGAACGCGCGCGCCTGCGCCATCGAACCAAAAGGGTGATCTGCCGAAAACATGATGCGGTCGACACCGACCTGAAGAAACAAGTCGAGGAAGGTGGCGGTAAAGTTGAAGCCGCTGAACGTGTAATGGACGTTCTCGCGCAGGTAGGCGCCGATCGGGCGCTCCAGCTTCGTCACCTGGATGGAAAGAGAGTTCTCGATTCTCGGCAGCATGAACGGGAGAGCCTCGCCCATGTGGCCGATGATTAATTGCAGGTGCGGATACCGGTCGAATGCTCCGCCGAGGATGAGGCGGAGGACATGGGTGGCGGTCTCGATGTGCCAGCCCCAGGCCCTGGTCGACAGCACGGACGTCACCTCCGGCGCGAAGTTTCCTGTGTAGGAGGCCGCGATCACCTGCTGCGGCGGCGGGGCCGGATGAAGGTAGAGCGGGACCTGCAGCGCCTCGGCACGCTGAAGGATCGGCCAGAAGAACTCGTCGTCCAGGTAGCGGCCGCGGCTGTGACCTTTGATCATGGCTCCCTTGAAGTCGTAATCCCGAACGGTGCGCTCCAGCTCGTCCGCGGCGGCGTCCGGAGCAGGGGTGGGCAGCGCGGCGAACGCCGCAAAACGGCTCGGATGGCGCTTCACTGCTTCCGCGAGGTGATCGTTCGCCGCGCGCGCGAGGGCCACTGAGCCGGTTCCGTCGAGCTGCTCCACGCCTGGTGAGGCAAGCGACAGGACCTGCATGTCGATGCCCGCCGCGTCCATATCGGCGATCCTGCGGTCGCCGATTTCCAGCAACCGCTCTGCGAATTGCGTGGAGGCAAGGTTTTCGCCGAGACTCTGACCTTGTCGTCCTGGTCCCGATCCCGGACCTTCCATTGATGCCGGGGTTGCGTAGTGCTCTTCCAAGGCGATCGTGCGCATCGTGGTCCTCCTGACTCATCCAGCAGGTCCCGCGAGCCCTTCTGATACCGGTAATCCTCAGTCAGGCTCCTTGAGCGCGGTGGACGCTGCATACAGCGCACCAACCCCGCTCAGGTGATAGGCGACCCGCAGGATTTCCGCCATCTCCTGGTTCGTTGCTCCTGCTGCCTTTGCCTGGTTCGCGAGGGCGCGCGCCCCGTTTACCGCGCCATGAGCCGCATCAAATGCCATGGCGACGAGAAGCTTCAGCTTTCGGGGCAGGGCTCCGTCGGCGTAGACGAACTCATCCTGCTCATGAAGACGCTTCACCATGGCGGGATCGATTCTGCCAAGCATTTCCAACCAATCGTACGGCATGTTCTCCTCCTCTGCGACTCTCTACCTCATTTCAGATGATGCACCAAGTTTCGCGTCCATTCCATAGATGCGGGATAAAGAGAGAATAAAAATGCGTTAGATTACGGCAGAAGGGCTGTTCCTTCTGGATGAGCTCCGTCGCCGGGGCCTCTTCCGGGTATTCAGCCTTTCCCCGTCCCTTTGGGGACGTAATCGAAAAAGCGTTCGGTCGTGTTGCCGGTTGTCCACTCCGCTCTCAAGCGCGTCTTCTTCTCGATCTTTCTCAAGGCTGACAGAAACGCACGGTTCAAATCACGCGCATTCTCGCCCGTCATTTTCGCGGTGACGGCGAAGCCGTCTTCGATGCTCTCGATCGAGCCATCAGTGATCAAGTGATCGAGAGCTTCCTTGATCTGCGGAGCTCTTTCCGTGCTGATAGTTGCCGCAAGGGTGAACTTTCTCGTCGCCATATGTCTCCTCCTGCCGAATCCGCCGGGTACGGCGATGCCTTAAATCCGCCGGGTACGGCGATGCCTTAAGACGGTTCCCTGCGTTCCCATTTCTCAGCCTCACCCGGTTCATGCATCGGCTGAACAGCAGCTCCCCGATATTCCCTGCCGCGCACGAGTGAAAATCCCGCCGCAAGCACGCACACCGCGATCGAGACGAGAAACGCGCTTCGGATGCCAACGATGAACGCCTGCATGCTCTGCGAGCCGAGCGTGATATTGGTGCCCACGAAGAGCTGCATCATTGCATCCCGCGGAAGGCTGCCGGCGGCAACCGCCAGCGCCAGGGCGAAGCTGGTCACCATGCCCGTCTGCCGCAGCGTGGCAAGGGTTGCGGATGCGATGCCCAGGCGGTGCCTCGGCGCTCCGTTCATCGCGGCACTCGTGTTGGGGGACCAGAAAAGTCCGCCGCCAAGCCCGACAAGCACCAGGCCGACGGCGATCGAGCCATAAGGGGTGGTGGGTGACAGCCGCAGCACGAACCACACGAGCCCCGCTGCCTGAAGCAGGAGGCCAACGGTGGCAGGGATTCTCGCGCCGATGCGATCGGCAAGAAGGCCGCTCAGCGGCCCCGTCACCGCGCTCATGATGGAGAGCGGGATGAGGAAGAGCGCAGCGGTGAGCGGGCTGTAGCCGCGCACCCCCTGAAAGTAGAAGACGATGAGGAAGTTGACGGCAAGCATGGCAAGGGACTGCAGCATCGCCGCCACCACGGAAAAGTTGTAGACGCGATTCTTGAAAAGCGAGAGATCGAGCACAGGGCTCGCCACGCGTCGTTCCCGTATGAGAAAGACGGCCACCATCACGACGAACAGGACGAACAACGACAGGATAGGGAGCGAGATCCAGCTCAACTGGATGCCAAGGGTCAGGGCGAAGAGAAGAGCCACCAGTCCAACGCTGAACATGGCTGCCCCACCGAAGTCGAACCTCTCGGTCCTGTTCCGCGTGGACATCTCCTTCAGCGCAAGGTAGCCCCACACGGTGCCCAGTATCCCGATGGGCACGTTGATGTAGAAGATCCATCGCCAGTTCGCGGCCGCGAGGATCAGCCCGCCCAGGAGAGGACCCGCGATGCCTCCCACCGCCCAGGTCACGCCGTTGATTCCCAGCGCGCGCCCCCGCTGGTGGGGAGGGAAGACCTCCGTGATGATCGCTGTGCTGTTCACCATCATGAGGGCAGCCCCGGCGCCCTGCACGAGTCGGAAAATGATGAGCTGCGTCGCGCTCTGCGACAGGCCGCAGAGCGCCGAGCCGACGGTGAAGATGACGAAGCCGAGGTTGTACATCCGCACGCGTCCGAACATGTCCGCGATGCGTCCGAACGTCAGCAGGCAGACGGTGCTCATGAGGATATAGGCCATGATGACCCACACCATCTGGACCAGGCCTGCGTGCAGTTTCACCATCATGTCCGGCAGAGCCAGGATCACGATGGTGCTGTCGATCGCCGCCATCAGGGCACCGATTGTCGTCACGCTGAGCGCGATCCACTTGTAGTCTATTCTCCGACGCGCGGGAGGATCCTCAGCGGCGTCCAGAGGTGCAGCACTCTCTCCGCGTTCTTTCATTCTCTCCCCTTCGCGAACCCGCGCAGCACAGTGGGCAGAATCCCTCCATTAAGGTAATACGCAAGCTCGATCGGCGTGTCGATGCGCGCGCGCACGCTGAATCTCTTTTCAGTCCCCGAGGCGTCGCGGGCAATCACGGCAAGGGCCTGTCCCGGCGTGTCGGCCGTCTCGATTTCAAAGATCTCTTCCCCGGAAAGTCCGAGGCTGGCGGCGTTTTCTCCCTTCTGGAACTGCAAGGGGAGCACGCCCATGCCGACGAGGTTCGACCTGTGGATGCGCTCGTAGCTCTCCGCGATCACGGCGCGCACGCCAAGAAGAACGGCACCTTTGGCCGCCCAGTCCCGGGAGCTTCCCGAGCCGTATTCCTTGCCCGCGATCACCAGGAGGGGAACCCCTTCCGCTCTGTATTTTTCAGCCGCGTCGTAGATCGAGAGCGTCTCGGCCGAAGGGAGGTGCCGGGTAAAGCCGCCCTCGACGCCCGGCACGAGCTTGTTGCGGATGCGGATGTTGGCAAAGGTGCCGCGAAGCATCACCTCGTGGTTTCCCCGACGCGAGCCGTACGTATTGAAGTCCGGGACTTTCACGCCGTGCTCCATGAGCCATTTCCCGGCCGGGCTCTTCTCCGGGATGTTCCCCGCGGGAGAGATGTGATCCGTTGTCACTGAATCTCCGAGAACGGCCAGGACCCGCGCATTGCGTATTCGCGGGATCTCCGGCGGACGGTTCGTAAGGCCCTCGAAGAACGTGGGCTTGCGGATATAGGTCGAATCCGGTTCCCAGTGATAGACCTTTTCATCCGGGGTCTTCACCTTGTTCCACGTCTCGTCGCCGCTGAAGACGCTCGCATAGACGGAACGGAACATCTCCGGCGTGAGGCTTTCCCTGACCGATGCATCGATCTCGGCAAGGGTCGGCCAGATGTCGCGCAGGAACACGGGGCTCCCGTTGTGGTCCCTGCCGAGGGGCTCGGTGGCGAGGTCGATTTCCATGGTGCCGGCAAGGGCGTACGCCACGACAAGGGGCGGAGACGCAAGATAATTGGCCTTCACTTCGGGATGGATCCTGCCCTCGAAATTGCGATTTCCCGAAAGCACGGAGACCACCGTGAGGTTGTTCTCCCGCACCGCCTTGCTGATGATCGGATTCAGGGGTCCGGAGTTTCCTATGCATGTCGTGCACCCGTAGCCCACGAGGTGGAACCCGAGAGCTTCAAGGTAGGGGCTGAGCCCGGCCCGGTCGAGGTACTGCGTGACCACCTTGGAGCCGGGGGCGAAGCTCGTCTTGACGTAGGCCGGGACACGCAGCCCGAGCTGCACCGCCTTGCGCGCCAGGAGGCCGGCCCCGATCATCACCGACGGATTGGAGGTGTTCGTGCAGCTCGTGATGGCCGCGATCACCACCGCGCCCTGCGCGAGGGTTTCCCGGTCTCCTCCCACTTGCACTTCAACGCTTTTCCCTTCCGTCCCGGCCGCCACGGCCGGGTCCCGCCACGAGCCCTTGGCCCGGGACAGGGCAATCCTGTCCTGCGGGCGCTTGGGCCCGGCCATGGATGTTTCCACGCTGGAAAGGTCCAGCTCGAGAAGCGCGGAGTATTCCGGCTGCTCCGCGCCCGAACCCCGAAAGAGTCCCTGCTCCTTGCAGTAGCGCTCCACCAGGTCCACGAGCTCGGGGCTCCGCCCGGTGAATTGCAGGTACTCGATGGTCTTTTCGTCCACGGGGAAGAAGCCGGCCGTGGCGCCGTACTCGGGCGACATGTTGCCGATGGTTGCCCTGTCCGCCACGCTCAGGGAGTCGAGCCCCGGCCCGAAAAACTCCACGATCTTGTCCACCACTCCGAACTTCCGCAGCGCCTGCGTGACGGTGAGCACGAGGTCGGTGGCGGTCATTCCTTCCCTCAGTGAGCCGGTCAGGCGCATCCCGACCACCTCCGGGATCAGCATGTAAAGGGGCTGCCCCAGAAGCGCGGCCTCGGCCTCGATTCCTCCGACGCCCCATCCCAGCACGCCGATGCCATTGATCATGGGCGTGTGGGAGTCCGTGCCCACGAGCGTGTCGGGAAAGGCAGTCACGCCCTTGCCGTCGCTTCCCGCGCGCGTCTGCACGACCTTTGCCAGGTACTCGAGATTCACCTGGTGCACGATGCCCGTGGCGGGAGGAACGACGCGGAAGTCCGCGAACGCCTTTGCGCCCCAGCGGAGGAACTCGTAGCGCTCGCGATTGCGCTGGAACTCGAGGGCCGCGTTGCCGGCAAGGGCGCGTGAGGAGGCGAAGAGGTCCACCTGGACCGAATGGTCGATGACGAGGTCCACGGGGATCACGGGGTTGATGCGCCGCGGGTCTCCGCCCAGGTCTCCCATTGCGTCACGCATGGCGGCAAGATCCACGATGGCGGGCACGCCGGTGAAATCCTGCATGATCACCCGGGCCGGCTTGAAGGGGAAATCGCGGCTTTTCGCCTGCGCGCTGTTCCACGCGCAGAGGGCCTGCACGTCCTCCTCCCGCACGTCGAAACCGTTCACCTGGCGCAGGACCGACTCCAGGAGGATCTTTATGGAGAAGGGCATGCGCGAAACTTTCCCGATCCCCTGCGACTCCAGCCGCGCGAGGCTGAAGAAATCAAACCGACCTTTCGCCGTCTTCAACGTGCTTCGTGCTCCAAAGGGGTTGGCTTTCATCGTGATCTCCTGCGCCTAATATACAGAGCGGGGGCTCACCTTGCCATCCGGGTACAATTGCTCTATCATTGAGGCCAGAGAGAACCGAAAGATGCTAGTTCCCGCCGAGGTCTGGACAGTGGCAAAAGCGGAGCAGGGCAATGCGGTCCTTGTCCGGCCACTGGGCCTGGATGTGGCCGTCCCGATATTCATTGCGCCGCTGGAAGCGCAGTCCATTCTCATCGGGCTCGGCAGCGTCAAGATGCCGCGCCCTCTCACGCATGACCTCTTCATCACCGTCCTGGAGAGCCTCGAATCATCGGTGAACCGGGTCGAGATCACTTCCCTGCGGGAAGGCACCTACTACGCGAAGCTCATCCTCGAGTCATCCGGCTCGGAGATAGCCGTTGATGCCCGTCCCTCGGATTGTCTGGCTCTTGCCGTGCGGGTGAAGTGCCCCATCTATATCGATGAAGCGGTGGTGGATGAAGCCGGAATATCGGTAAAAATGGTTGAGGAGAAGAACAAGGAGCTCAAGCCCGAGGACGCTCCGCAGCTCTCTGAAGAGGCTGATTCTCCCCAGGTGCCGGAAGCCTCTCCGATGCCGCCGGAGTCGGAGATGGCAAGCCTCCGCAAGCTGCTCGATGCCGCCATCGAAGAAGAGAACTACGAGGAAGCCGCTCGGATACGTGACAAGATTCGGGAGCTCGAGCCTGAGCGTCCCATAGGAAACCGTGGCGCTTCAGTCGGGCCCGATGGTCGTGCCCACGAACTCCCCCCCCTCGAGAATGCGCGAAAGGTTTGCAAGATCGCGTCCTTCGGCGAACACGACCTTGAGGCGTGATTGCGCGGCCGCGCGCGCCGCGGTGGGATCAAAGGGCGTATTCTTGCCCGGTGTCCACTCGCCCCCGACTATGGCGAGCATCTCCTTCCAGGAGAGCCTGTCCATCGGCCGCGCCGCGGGGTTCTTCTTCGGGTCATCCGAGTAGACTTTCGCCACGTTGGAGAGATTGATAAGAGTGTCCGCGGAAAACCGCTGGGCAAGGACGACCGCGTCATTGTCGGTGGAGAAGCCGGGCTTCCATCCCGCGGCCATCATGACCCTGCCCGCGAACACGGAGACAGCGGTGGGGTCGGTCACGAGGTCTTCCACGCACCAGCGGTGAAACACCCTGCGCAGCAGCTCCCCGTTCACCCGGGTGGCCGCGACTCCCACCCAGTCAAGGTCGTCGCTGCGGGGCTCCGCAACCACCTCCCTCAATGCCGCCTGGTAGTCCCGGGCGAGTCCTCCGCCGCCGCAGACGATGATGAGCTTGCGTTCTTCATCCGCCTCGAGGTAGCGCTCCACCAGCAGCGCGAACCCTTTCAGGAAGCCGGTATCCACGCCTCGGGGCGCGATGATTGATCCTCCGAGGGAGATGACGGTCACGTGCGGCGTCATGCGCTTACTATAGATCATTTCCGGACCGCCTGCCAGAACCGCACGCAGGGATCCCCCATGGGGCCTTTTATTCATGGCTTGCATAAAAACCCGCGTTTGTTTATACGTGTCTCATGGAAAAGATGAAGATCTTCGTCGCTGACAGCATTGCCAGGGAAGGGTTGGAGGAGTTCGCCCGGTTCTCCGGGCTGGAGCTCGTGGTCAAGACGGGGCTCGCTCCGGAGATGCTCAAGTCGGAGCTCGGCGATTCGCAGGGTCTCGTCGTGCGCTCCGCCACCCAGGCCACCCGTGAGATAATCGGGGCGGGCAAGTCCCTGAAGGTGATCGGCCGGGCCGGCGCGGGAGTGGATAACATAGATGTGAAGGCCGCCACGGAGCGCGGCATCATCGTGCTGAACACCCCCGGGGGCAATGCCGAGGCCGCGGGCGAGCTCGCGGTGGCAATGATGTTTGCGCTCTCCCGCGATCTGGCGCGCGCCGACGCCTCCATGAAAGCGGGCAAATGGGACAAAAAGAGCTTCAACGGCGTCGAGCTCTTCGGCAAGACCCTGGGGCTCATCGGGTGCGGACACGTGGGCAGCGTCGTGGCCAAGCGCGCCCTTGCGCTGGGCATGAAGGTTCTCGTCACTGATCCCTGCGTGGACGAAAACAAAGCGGGAGACCTGGGAGTGCGCCTTGCCGGGCTGGACGATGTGCTCAAGTCCTCGGACTTCATCTCTCTTCATTCCCCTCGGACGGAGGAGACGAAGGGTCTTTTCAATGCGAAGACATTCGCGAAGATGAAGAAGGGTGTCTTCCTGGTGAACTGCGCGCGGGGCGGCATCGTGGTTGAGAAGGACCTCATCGCGGCGCTGGATGAAGGCATCGTCAGGGGCGCGGCGGTGGACGTATTCGACAAGGAGCCGCCGGATGACTGGAGCCTGGCAAAGCACCCGAAGGTGATTGCCACGCCGCACATCGGGGCATCCACCGGAGAAGCCCAGGTCAATGTCTCGATCATGATCGCGCGGCAGATGGGCGCGTACCTCACGAGAGGTGAAATCGTCAACGCGGTGAACACGACTGCCGGCGTGAAATAGACAGCGCGCGTTATTGCCGAACTCTCCTTCCGGGGGTACATTGACGGGGGAGTGGGAGTATGAGCTCAGACATTACAGACCTGCTGCGGGAATGGGAGTTCGATTCGGACAACCAGATCCGGATCGTCCAGGCGGACGACGGCCGCCAGGTGCTGCAGGTCCGCCAGCCAATGGGAATCGAGCAATATGAGCTGGACGGCCGGCCGGACGGCAAGAAGCCCTTCGGGCGGGATTCGGCCCTGGAGGAGTTCCAGGCGCGCCTGGAGAACTACCGCGCCTCCCACGGCGGCGACGAGGGGTTCGCGCTCTCCCACGAAGACTTTGCCACGCTGCAGGGTGAGGGCGTCCTTTTCTACTTCCGCTATCTTGTCCTGTTTCAGATCGGTGACTTCGTGCGCACCAGCCGGGACACGGATCACAACCTGTCGCTCTTCTCCCTTGTGGAAAAGTACGGGGACAATGACGACGACCGCCGGGAGCTGCTTCAATACAAGCCCTACGTGCTGCGCATGAACGCAATCGCGCGTGCAATGATCTCATTGCACAAGGAAATGAAAAGCGCGGCAGAGGACATCCTGACCAATGCAATCAGCGCCATCGAGGGAATGGGGGACATCGACACCCCTGCGTTCCAGTTCGAGCGCGTGCGGTCGCTGAATTATCTGAAGGCAACCCTGAAGCAGATCCACGACAAGAAGGACTCCCCGATCGAGGCTCTGAAGAGCGAGCTCCAGAACGCCATCGATGAAGAGGACTACGAGCGGGCCGCTTCCCTGCGGGACCGGATGCGCGAGTTCGACGTCAGCAATGAAACCTCAGTGGCGGAGGAGAGCGCCGCCGAATCCGAGGAGTGAACCTCCGCGCCCGCGGATCACGGCCTGGGATGCGGCCGTGCCCGCCTGTGGCTTGCCCCTCGATGCCCGCCCTGCTATTCTCGCCCGCGGGGCACACAGATGATCAAGAGAATCGCAGACATGGAAAAAGAAGTGCGCGAGAAGATGCGGGGAGGAACCGGAAGCGTGGAAATCCTCCATATCTTCCTCAAGGAAGAGCTGAAGGGAAAGGTCCGTCTTCTTGCGCGGCTGCGCCTGCCCCGGGGCAGCTCGATCGGCTATCACATGCATGAGGGGGAGGAGGAAGTCTTTTACATCCTGTCCGGCACGGGGCTCGTGACCGAGCAGGGGGTGTCCTCCACGGTGGGTCCCGGCGACGCCGTCCTCACCGGTGGGGGGGCGGGCATTCCATCGAAAACCGGGGCCCCGAGCCCCTCGAGCTCATCGCCACCATCCTCGTGTACTGAGAAAGGTCATGATACTCCCATTCTTCAGATCCCGGCGGCCGCCGGAAAGGCTTGCAACCTCATTTCGATGGCTGGAGCCAAGGCCGTTCCCGGCGACGAGGGGGGAGTTCTACGCCGCTCAGTACGAGAGGGGCGCGTATACGCTCACCCTGGCAAAGGACAGTTTCTTCGCGTGGGAGACATTCACGAGCGATCAGCGTTTCACCGATTTCGTGCTGGAGGCGCACGTCGAGCTCGATCCGGCAAACGGGCACAGCGCCGCCGGCGTGCTCTTCCGCCACGTGAACGACGAGAACTTCTACTCGCTGCTGGTGTCTTCCCGCGGAAATTTCCGCGTGGACCTCCTTTTCAACAACCACCCCATGCACCTGGTCGAGTGGACCCGCCTGGCGGAGCCTGATGCGGGGGAACGCCCGGGGGGCGCGGAAGCGAGGGCCATCCGCATCGTGGCGCACGGCTCCCGGTTCACTTTCCTGGTGGACGATGAATGGGTGGGAGAGATCGAGGACGAGGTTCTTTCCTCCGGCGGGTTCGGTTTCGGCGCGCAGAACTTTGCCGGAGCAGGAAAGGGTGTTTTCCGGCTGCGGAAGATCCACGTGGAAGCCCGGCCGATTGAAGTGGAGCGGGAGCACCTGCGCTGGTCCTACTATCTCCCCGTGTCCCCCGCGGTGCGGCTGCGCCTGGCGGAAACTCATTTCAACTCCGGACAGCTCAATGCGGCAGCGGTGCAGCTTCGCAAGGGCCTCAAGGATCGTGAAGGGAGCGTCCGGGAACACTTCCTGCTTGCCGAATGCTACGGGCGCCTGTCGCTGTACGACGACGCCCTGGCGGAAGTAAAGCTCGTCCTGGCGCAGGAGCCTGGTCATGCGCCCGCAAAGCTGGAGAGGGCGAACCTTCTGTACTTATCCAACCGTTTGCTGGAAGCGCGCGAGTTCCTCCTTGCCGACCTTGCCGAGCAGATAATTGCGTCGGGGGCCGGCGCATGGAACCTTCTTGGGAATGTGGAGTACGGGCTGGGCAACTGGCAGAAGGCGGCGGATGCGTACCGGCGCGCGGTGGACCTCCGTCCCGAGATTGCTCTGTTTGCGGGCAATGCGGCGCGCGCGCTCGAGCGCGCCGGGCAGGGCCAGGAGGCGGTGGAGCTGTACCTGGCTGCGGGCAGGCTTCTTTTTGCGGAGGAAGCTTTCGACGAGCTTTCCCTGATTCTTCCCCGGGTGCGTGCCCTTGCGCCGGAGAAGCCCGCGGTCCTGGCCATGGAAGCCAAGATGCTCTACCGGGAAGGCAAGACGGAAGAGTCGTTCAAGGTTCTCACGGATCTGCAGGAACAGGGAACCGAAGACAGCGCCGTCCACTACCTGCTGGGGATCATCCTGAGCTCAAAGGGGAGGAGGGAAGAGGCGCTCCCGCGACTCGCGCGCGCAGCGGAGCTGGAGCCTGATTTCCCCCTGTATCAATTCCGGCTCGCGGAGACGCTGCACGCGCTCGGCAGGGATTCAGGCCCCGCCCTGGACAGGGCGCTGGCCCTGGCGCCTGAAGACCCGTGGACTAATAATCTTGCGGGTCAGATTCGCATCGAGGCAGGGGATCCTGCCGGGGCCGTCCTTTTCCTGCGCAAGGCGCAATCGGCCGCGCCCGCAGAGCTGGACATCTGTCTGAACCTCTCCGAGGCGCTCTCCCTTACCGGAAGGTCCGCGGAAGCCCTGGAGGTCATGGAGGGCGTGACGCCTGCACCCGAGCTCCGTGCCCGGGCAGCCAACCAGAGGGGCAATATTCTCGCGCGCCAGGGCGCGCACGAGCGGGCCATGCACGAGTACGAGGCGGCGATACGACTGGACCCGGAGAACCTCGACTACAAGGAAAACTGCGCGGCCGCCTGCCTGCAGATCGACATGGTGCACCGGGCGGAAGAGCTGCTGGCCCAGGTGGAACCCACGCATCCTTCACCGTCGGTGTACAACCTGCTGGGAAATGTGGCCATCCTCAAGGGCGAGCGCATGCGGGCGGAGCTCGCGTTCAAGGCCGGTCTTGCCATCGATCCCGGGAGCCCCGAGCTGCTGGTGAACTTCGCCATGCTGCAGAAGGAAAAGGGCAACCACGAAAAGGCAAAGGAAATGCTCCTTTCGGTGCTTTCAGCCGCGCCCGGCCACGCCCTTGCCCGCAAGCTGCTGGAGAGGATCCGTGACGAGTTCGAGCGCAGGCTCGCGTGTGGAATATGCGGAAGGGAGTGGTGGGTGCCCAGGGATCTTCCGGCCCAGCCCACGTTCCAGGTGCGGGGGGAGCCTCCGGCAGAGGCGCCTGCCGGCCGATGCCCGCAATGCGGCAAGGTCTACTGCATCGGCTGCGCGTCCACGCACGTGAAAGACATGAGGTTTTTTTGTCCCGACTGCGGGGACTTCCTCAAGCTCTCGGACGACGCCCTGAAGTGGCTGGTCGCGCGCTACATCGAGGGATATACGGGCCGGAGCGCATCTTCGTCTCCTTGACAAAGGCGGTCCCATCGTTACTATGGGGAAAGCCTTGAACCGGATAATTGCGCTTCCCTTCATTTTCCTGCTGCTCATCCCTGGTGCCGCCTTCTCGCAGGCCACGGAGCTCGTGTCCGCGGAGAAGTACTTTGCGGCCGTTTCCGCCGATTACCAGAGAGTGAAGGACTACGAAGCCATCGTCACGATCACGCAGGGGAAGACCATATCCCGCGGCAAGCTTTCCTACAAGTCGCCGATGTACCTCCGCATCGACTTCGACGACCCTCCCAAGGAAGTGCTCAATTTCGACGGGGAGAAGCTCACGTTCTACTCACCGGCGAACGAGGTGATCCTCGAGCAGAGGTACAAGAAGAAGACACCCAGCCAGGTCGAGGCCATGGCCACCAGCCAGGGGCTCGCCATCATGCAGCGCAACTACACCATCGCGTATCTCAGCGGGCCCGCGCCCGTGCCGCTGGAGGAGGGCTCGAGGGAACAGGTGGTCAAGCTGAAATTGACGGCGCACGGGACCACGAGCTTCAGCCAGATGATCGTTTCCATCAAGGATTCCCTCATCCGTCGGGTGGAGGCCACGCAGTCCAGCGGGGACAAGATCGTCATGGACTTCGCGAATATCCGCACCAACCAGGGCGTGCCCGATTCACGGTTCGCGTATGACTCTCCCCCGTACGCCAACGTCATTCAAGACTGGCTCTTTGACCCGGAAGAGTAGGACATATGGAATCGATCGGTGAAAAACTTCGGCTCGCCCGCGAACGAAACAACCTGACCATCGAGCAGATCGCCCGGGAAACGCACGTGGCCAAGCGCTTCCTCAAGGCGCTGGAGGACGAGGACTTCTCCGTTTTCCCGGGGGAAACCTATGCAATGGGTTTCCTGCGCAACTACGCGGAAAACCTCGGCTTGAACGCGGAGGAGCTGATCGGCATCTACCGCAACATCAAGATCCAGGAACAGCCGCTCCCCATGACCGAGCTGCTGGATGCCCAGCCACGGCTCCCCCCGCGTCGGCTCATCCTCATCGTGGCGGTCGGGGTCATTGTTCTGGCCGCGGCGGGCTGGATCATCTACAAAGCCGCATCCCGGGGCTCCCCCGCATCTGCCGAGGCACAGAAGCCGCTCGCCGGCGTGGCAACTGATTTCGTGTTCCAGGACGAGGTGCGCACGCAGTGGTTCGGGCAGGGGGACGGCATCACCGTTCCCATCGCGGGCAAGAACTACCGCATTGTGGTGGCCAGCATCGGAGATACGCTCACTTTGAAGGTGCCGGGCGGCACCGTGGAATTGGGCCTCGGCAAGGACAGGAGCATAGACCTGCAGGGCGACTCGAAGCCCGAGATCAGGATCGTGTGGAACGACGTAGACCGCACCTCTCCGCAGAAGCGAGTGAACCTGGGGCTTTACCGCACAACGGGGCCTGCGGCTGATGCCGCCCTGGCCGCGGCGGGCGACACTACCGACACGGCCGTTCCCTCGGCCCTCCCCTCGGCGTCCACCACTCCCCCCATGCGCTCGGACGCGTTCAAGCCTGTCACCGCGGCCCTCGCGGCGCAGGCAGGGCTCTTCTCCCTGGATTTCACGTTCAAGAACGACTGCCTTTTCCGCTATCTCGTGGACGACAAGGACAGGGAGGACCGCTTCTTCCAGAAGGGCGAGCAGTTCACCATCGATTCCGCACGGAAGCAGGTCACGATCTGGCTGTCGAACGCCGGCGCAGCCCGCATGCGCATCCAGGGCAAGGACTACGAGCTGGGAGACCTGGGAGAGGTCGCCACCCGCACCGTTGCCTGGAAGAAGGACCCGAACGCGAGCGGGTATGTCCTCGAGATCACCCCGCTCTACTGATCAACCCGCCCCGGCCGGCCGCACATTCCACGTCGAAAGCCTCGGGTGCGCCAAGAACCAGGTGGATTCCGAGCTCATGATCGCTGCCCTGCAGAAGGCGGGGTGGTCCCTTGCGACCGGGCCTGGCTCTGCGGACGTGCTCATCGTCAATACGTGCGGTTTCATCACGGACGCAAAGACCGAATCCATAGAGACGAGTCTCGCTCTCAAGGCGCAGCACCCCGACAAAAGGGTGGTCATGGCCGGGTGCCTTTCCGAGCGCTACCGGGATGTCCTTGCCCGTGAGCTGCCTGAGATCGACGGCTTCCTTGGAAACAGGGACCCTGCTGCTATCGTGGAGCTGCTGGAGGGCCGTGGGTCCCCGGCCGCAGGGCCTGCGGACGCCTTGTCCCCCGACCCCGCGGAAGCCGTGCGGGCTTATGAGCGTCGTCACCTTCTATCCTTCCCCGGCAGCGCATACGTGAAGATTGCCGAAGGCTGCGCGAACCGCTGCACCTACTGCGCCATACCGCTCATTCGGGGCGAGCTTGCAAGCAGGGACCGGGGCGAGATCCTGGCGGAGATACGCGGTCTGCGGGACCGGGGGATAAAGGAGCTCATCCTCATTGCGCAGGATCTCGGCTCCTACGGGAAAGACCGCGCCGGGGCGGCGCTTGTGCCGCTGCTTTCCGACATCGCCTCCCTGGAGGGCGATTTCTGGGTCCGGCTCCTCTACATCCATCCCGATCATTTTCCCCGGGGATTGCTCGACGTTGTTGCCGCGGATGCGCGGTTTCTCCCCTATTTCGACCTCCCCTTCCAGCATGCCGCGCCGGGGATTCTGCGCGCCATGGGCAGACGGGGAGAGCCGGACCGCAACCTGGCTCTCGTGTCGGAGATACGCGCGCGCCTGCCGCTGGCTGCCATCCGCTCCACTTTCCTCCTCGGTTTCCCCGGGGAGACTGAGGAGGATTTCGCGCAGCTCCTCGATTTCCAGGACAAGGCGCGCCTGGACTGGGTGGGCGCGTTCACCTACTCGCGGGAAGAGGACACGCCCGCTTATTCGATGCGCGGAAAAGTGACGAAAGCCGCGGCGGCGCGGCGCAAGGCGGAGCTCGAGACCCGGCAGGTCCCGATCACCGAGCGCGCCCTCGATGCCCGGGTGGGCACGACGCTGGATGTGCTCGTGGAGGAGGAAGTGGAGGGGGAGGACATGTCCATCGGCAGGGGCTATCTTCAGGCCCCGGACGTGGACGGCCTCGTGGTGCTGAGGCGCCGGCTTCCCCCGGGCACGGTACGGCGCGCGCGCATCACCCGAAGGAACGGCTTCGACCTGGAGGCAGAGATTGTCCCCGGATAGCCGCCCGCGGGAAGATCCTCCTTATTTCGAGATCCTCAATTCCGAGCAGAGAAGAGCCGTTGTGCATCAGGGCTGTCCCCTGCTCATCCTTGCCGGGGCAGGGTCCGGCAAGACGCGCGTGATCACCACCAAGATCGCCTACCTGGTGGACCGAATGGGGATGAGCCCGCGGTCGATACTCGCGGTCACCTTCACCAACAAGGCGGCGGGAGAGATGCGGGAGCGCGTGCTGGCCATCGTGCCCCACGCGCAGGACGTCATGGTGAGGACGTTCCATTCCTTCGGCGCGTGGTTCCTCAGACGCAATGCGGGCATCGCAGGACTGGATCCGCGGTTCCATATCTACGACGAGGATGATTCACTGACTCTGCTCAAGACGATCCTGGGAAAAAACGAGGACAAGGGCTTTCTTCGAAGAACGTACGATGAGATCAGCAGGGTCAAGGACCTGGGAGTAGGCGCGGACGCCCGGTCGGAGGAAATACTCCGGGCAGGCTGCACGAGCGAGGTCTACGCCGCGTACGACCGGGCGCTGCGCAAGACGGGCAACGTGGACTTCGGGGACCTGATCCTCCTCCCCCTGCAGATTCTCAAGAAGTTTCCCGAGGTGCGGGACAGGACACGGCAGAGGTTCCGCGTCGTCCTGGTGGACGAATACCAGGATTCCAACGTGGCCCAGTTCGAGCTTCTCCGCCAGTTGTGGAGCCCGGAGACCTACCTGTGCGTGGTGGGGGACGACGACCAGTCCATCTACCGGTTCCGCGGCGCGGAGGTCGGCAATATCCTTTCGTTCCCGAAAGTGTTTCCGGGAACCGAGATCGTGCGGCTGGAGCGCAACTACCGGTCCACCCAGGCGATCCTCGACGTGGCCTCGGCGGTGGTGAGCAACAACAAAGGCCGGCTGGGGAAGACCCTCTGGACCGATAAGACCGCCGGAGAGCCTCCCCTGGTCGTCTGCCTCCAGGACCAGGACGAGGAGGCCGAGTACTGCGGCACGCTTGTCCGCGACGGTTTTCCGGGCACGACTGCCATTCTCTATCGCATGAACGCACAGTCCCTGCATTTCGAAAAGTACTTCAGGGAAAGGGGCATACGCTTCCGCCTGATCGGAACGGTGCGCTTCTATTCACGGGAGGAAGTGAAGGACGCGCTGGCATATCTCTCCCTGCTCCTCAATCCCAACGACGAGGTCTCGTTCCGCCGGATCTGCAACAAGCCCGGCCGCGGGATCGGCGCCGCGAGCGTTGAGAAGATCGTTCAGCGATGGAAGGACACCGGCGCCGAAGATCGCGCAGGCGGGATCTTGGAGGCCGGGCGCCGCGCGGCGCCGCATCTTCCCCCCGGGCGCGCGCGGGCCTCGCCGAGCTGAGTGCGTGCATGAAGGACCTGGCCTCTGAGCTCGAGAATGTGCCCCTGCCCGAGCTTGCGCGCACCATGCTCTCCCGCACCGGCCTCTATGAGATGTACAGGACACGGGATCGTTCGGACGGCACCTCGAAGACCGCCAACCTCGAGGAGATGGTGAGCGACATGGCGTCCTACGGAACCGGGCCGGATGCGCTGCCGCAGTTTCTGGAGAGCGTGGCGCTGGCGAGCCCCCTGGACACGAAGGAGGCCGAGGCGGAGGACGCCGAGGTGACGCTCATCACGCTGCACAATACGAAAGGCCTCGAGTTCGACCGGGTGATCATCACGGGGCTCGAGGACGGGATTTTTCCCCACCAGTCCAGCGGTGAGAGCGAAGAGGACCTGGAGGAGGAGAGACGCATATTCTACGTGGGGATCACGCGCGCCCGGGACCGCCTGGTCATGACGTGGTGCCTGAGCCGCAGGATCTTCGGCCGCACAACGGACATGGCGCCCTCACGGTTCCTGGATGAGGTCCCCGCCGAGGCGGTGCAGCGGATCGGGGAGGAAAGGATCGAAGAGGCGGCGGACGACTACCCGGTGGGCGGCGGCGTGTTCCACGACGAGTACGGCCCCGGCGTTGTGGAGAGAAAATGGTATGATGACGGCGCCCTCCTGGTGCAGGTCCGCTTCCAGTCGGGGAGGGTGGCGAAGTTTCTCCCGAAGTACGCGCGGCTGGAGCGGATTCATCTCGGCGAGTAGGATCGGACGATACATGAGAGACGTGCAAGGCAGCGAGGATTTCCGCAATGTGCCCATCCAGAAGGTGGGGATCCGCCAGATCCGCTACCCCATCACGGTGCGCGACAAGAGCCGGGAGAAACAGGAGACCGTCGCCAACGTGACGCTCTCCGTGAACCTTCCCCACGCCAACCGGGGCACGCACATGAGCAGGTTCGTCGAGGTGCTGGACAGGTTCAAGGACGAGGTGAGCTACCAGAGCCTGGACCTGATCCTCATCGAGATCAAGAAAGCGCTCAAGGCGGAGGAGTCGCACATCGAGCTCGCCTTTCCCTTTTTCCTGAGGAAGAAGGCGCCGGTTTCAGGGATGGAATCGCTCATGTCGTACGACTGCGTCATTGCGGCCACCTACGCGCGCCATCTGGAGATTGCCACCCGCGTGGATGTTCCCGTGCACACGCTCTGTCCCTGCTCGAAGGAGATCTCGACCATTTCCGCGCACAACCAGAGGGGAATGGTGGCGATCACCGTGGGCATGACCAAGTTCATATGGATCGAGGACCTCATCCAGATCGCCGAAGACTCGGCTTCCAGTCCCCTGTATGCGCTCCTGAAGCGGGAGGATGAGAAATTCATCACCGAGCGCGCCTATGACAATCCCCGGTTCGTCGAGGACGTGGTGCGGGAGGTGGCGCTGCGTCTTCAGGCGCTCCCCGGCCTGCGGTTTCACTCGATCGAGGTGGAGAACTTTGAATCCATCCATAATCACAGCGCGTATGCCGTCATCTCCAAGAAGTTCGATGCCGACTAGTCCTTCGCCGCCGGATCCGCCGGGTACGGGAGTACCCGTTCGGGGAATACCCCGTACGTCGGCGGGAATTCCCCGGATCCGCAGGGCCCGGGGCTTCCGGCTCTACGACGTGCAGGGGAAGAGGTATCTCGATCTCTCCCGGGACGGGGCCCTGCTCGGGCATCGGGGCACGGCAGCGCTGACGGCAATGAAGTCCGTCCTGTCCCAGGGGCTGGCAACCTCCCTCCCGTCCGCGTGGGAGACACGGCTGGTTGCCGCGCTCCTTCGCCTGTTCCCTCAAAGCCGGTGCGTCCGCCTCTTCCTCTCCCGCGAGCGGGCGCTCGATGCGATTTCCCAGTACCTGGGAAGGCGAGTGGACGGGCAGGAGGTCCACGACCCTGCGCTGGATTTGCCGGCCCTGGATCCGTCGCTGCCGGCGCTCTGGCGGCCCTTTCTTCCCGTCCCCCAGGGTGTCGCCGCCCTTATCCCTGTGCTGCCTTTCACCGTGTGCGGCGCGCCCGCGCCTGCCTGCTTCCCGGAGGCGCTTCCCGCAGATCTGGGGCGCTCCGACCCTCTCCCGGGGTTTCTGCTCGCGGGAGCGCTCCACGGCCTCAGCGCGCTCAGTGAGAAATCTTCGGCCCGCGCGCGGAAGCAGCCGCGGCTGGGCAGCCGCGCCGTGGAGCGCGCGCTGGACGCCGCCCATGGATGGAAGCGGACAGGCCCTTACGTGCGCGCGGCCTTCCCTGCAACGGAATACGCCCGGGTCCACGCGGAGTTCCTGGCTGCGGGCGTCCTGCTCTGCGCCGGCTATCCCGGGCCGAGCGTACTTCCCGGGGAATGCTCCCCGGGGGAGACCAGGCTCCTGGCGGACCTCTTCGCCCGGATCCCCGGAGGTTGACAATGGATATTGCCGCGTTCTCCCAGACCATGTCGCACCTCGTCCTGGGCGCCTTCGCCACTTTCTGCGCGATCCTCCTGTGGTCCCGCACGAGAGACATGGCCTGGACGTTCGTCATCATCGGCGCGATCGTTTCCTACGCCGACATCGCCCTTGCCACGCTGCGGAGCTTCGGCATCCTGGGCGAGGATCTCGTGCGCTATCAAGGAATCCCCGTGCTGCAGCTCGCGCTCGCCAATCTTCCCCTGCTTTTCTCCGGAATAGGGTTCCTGATCGCCTCCTCCAGAAAGGGGAACCCGTGAGCGTGACGCCGATCCACGTAATTCCGGCGCGGGACGAGGCGAACATCGAGCAGAAGCTGGTCACCCTGCTGCTTGCCGCCGTGGAGGAAAAGCCCGACCTCATCCTGTCGGTTTTTGCGGGAACACCGGCATTCGGCGCCTATCGCCTTCTCGTGGAGCGGGCCCGCGCGGAGCTCGTGGATTTTTCCAAGGTCCGGTTCGTTGTTTTCGATGAGATCATCGGCGGATCCGCGGCGGCTCCCTTCCGCGCCGTGCTGGACGAGAGACTGTTCGGGCCGCTGGCCATTGCGCAGGAGAACATCATCTCCTTCAACCCGACAAAAGACAGGGGAGGCGAGGTGGCGCGCATTGCAAGCCTGCTCGCCGTGGCGGGCATCGACATCGCGCTGCTCTCCGTGGATTCCCGGGGACACATCGGCTTTCACGTCTCCGGTTCGAACCTGGAGTCAGCCGCCGGCATCGTGCCCGTCTCGAACTTTGAGCGGTGGGGCGCGGCGGAGGCATTCTCCGTCGGGCTCGCCGTTCTGGCAAAAGCCTCGCGGATCCTCCTCTTTGCCGCGGGGCGCAATCTGGCGGAAATCGTGCAGCGGCTCACCGAGGGAAGCTTCGACCCCACGATCCCCATCTCCGTGCTGCAGAGGCACGGGAACGTCACCCTGATCGCGGACGGGGGCGCGCTCTCACGCATCGAAAAAGGGGAACGCATCAGCGGCTACTACTCGGGGTTCCTTATCATGGACGCCGAGTCCGTGCCCTCCGGTCGAAAGACGCTGGTGATCTCCCCGCACCCCGACGACGCGCCCATCAGCCTCGGCGGCACAATGGCGATGCTGAGCCAGTCCAACCGGGTGGTCACCGCCGTCATGAGCACCGGCCATCGGTCCTTCATCTACGGGACGCAGCGCGGCGAGCGGATTGCCATCCGCGAATCGGAGGTGACGAAGGAATCCCGGCTCCTGGGCGTGGAACCGCGGTTTCTCCGGCTTCCCTTTTACGACAACAACTACGAGGTCGGCGCGCGCGACCGCGAGATACTCGCGGCGCTTCTCGCAGAGCTCGACCCTGAGTGGGTCTTCATGCCTCATGCCAGGGACACCCACCCCGCGCACATCGCCAGCCGCGCAATGGTCGTCGATTCCATTCGGCAATTTCTCATGGGGACGAAAAAGACCGTGGAGGTATGGAACTACGAGGGGCCCTGGGCGCTGTTCAACAGGGGGGAGTTCAACACCATCGTGACGGTGCCCCGCATCGCCTTCGAGCGAAAGCTCCAGGCCATCCGGGCGCACGAGTCCCAGGTGGCGCGCACTCCCTATGACGTTGCCGCGGAGGCCCTTGCCCGGTTTCGCTCCGCGCTCGTGCCCGAGTCCGAGCTGGCGGGGTTCGGCGCCCGGCCGCCGCGGCTGGACGCGTGGATGGAGCTGTTCCAGCGGGAGACTTTCCGCGGCGACCAGGGAGCGATCATGCGAGGGGGGGATTGACCAAACGCACCGCGTACGGTGCATGGCCAAAAAAAAGCCCGGTGGAACACCGGGCTTTTTCATCGAAGCGGCTCCGAGCCTACTCGATAAGGATGGCCTCCGCGGGACAATCGGTTGCAGCGTCTCTTACAGCGGTCTCGAGATTTGCGGGAACGAGGGGGTTGATGACCTCTGCCGTGTCCTTCCCCATCTTGAAGACCTGGGGAACACCGTCCGTGCAAAGACCGCAGGCGGTGCAGAGATCAGGGTCTATCCTCACCTTCATCGACAGCTCCTTTCATGTTGGAATTGCCCCCATCGTAGCGCACTTTGCCCGGCATTTCAACCACATGAAGGGCGCCTTTCGTACGTCCCTGTACTACGGCGCCCCTCGGCGTCCATGGCTACGGGCTCGCTCCCGGCCATCCATGGCCTCGCTCGCCCTCGCCATCCATGCCTACGCTTGACAGTTTCTCCGTTTTCGCTATTCTTTGCGAAGAATCAGACAGAGGGGTATTGGAGGAATCGCGATGATAGCTTTGACAATCGGCATCGTCCTCATTCTCTTCGCTGTGTACGCAGTCCTTCCCGTGTCGTGGAGCCTCCAGTGGTGGCAGGAGGTTGTTCAGTTCCTGAAAGGGGCGGTCCCGATCCTCGCTGTTTTCATCGGTCTCATCGCCTTCTTCGTCGGCGTTGCGGACATCAAGGACAAGAGGGAGGCCAGGAAAGAGGAAGAGGAGGAGAAGGCGGAAAAGAAGGCTGAGCCGGGCAAGGGCACTACTTGACATTCCCCTCCTGCTGTGCAAATCTACCCTTCCTGCGGCCGTTTGCGCCGCGTTTTCCACGGAAGGGTTAAGAAACGATGAAAACGATATTCGTCAAGCCCGCCGACGTCGAGCACAAGTGGTACCTGATCGACGCGGAGGGAAAGGTTCTCGGCAGGCTCGCCTCGCGTGTCGTGGCGATCCTTCGCGGGAAGAACAAGCCGGAGTTCACCCCCCACTGGGACCTCGGTGATTCCGTTGTCATCATCAACGCGGACAAGATCCGCGTCACGGGGCGCAAGCCCGCGCAAAAGATGTATTACCGGCACTCGCGCTACCCGGGTGGATTTCGCGCCGAGCCCTTCGAGAAGGTGTTCGCCCGAAAGCCCGCGTGGCCGCTGGAAAGGGCCATCGAAGGCATGCTCCCCAAGGGCCCCCTGGGCCGCAAGATCTTCAAGCGGCTGAAAGTGTACGCCGGGCCCGAGCATCCGCACGCGGCGCAGAAGCCCGTCAAGCTCGAGATTTCCTGAGAAACGAGGAGAAGACCTTGGTCAAGAATCTTTCGGTTGCGACCGGAAAGCGCAAGACGTCGATTGCCCGTGTTTTCCTCCGCGACGGCGCGGGGAAGATCTCGGTGAACGGCAAGAGCGTGGAAGAGTATTTTGCGGGCATGACGACGGCGCAAAACGTCAGGAGCCCCCTGGACGTGACGAACAGCACCGGCAAGTTCGACGTCCTCATCACCGTGAAGGGCGGGGGCGTTTCTTCGCAGATCGAAGCGTGCCGGCACGGCATTGCCCGGGCCCTGAACACTTACGATGCATCCAACCACGTTGCCCTTCGCGCCAACGGATTCCTCACGCGTGACTCGCGCATGGTGGAAAGGAAGAAGTACGGACAGGCCGGTGCACGGAGACGATTCCAGTTCTCCAAGCGCTGATTCGCGGTCACGGTACCGCGTTCGCGCGGAACGCGTACCGCGTACCCCGTGACATTCGCAGCGCCGCCTTCCGAAGACACGACAGTAGTTTCCGTCGAGCTCAAGGGAGCCACCGGAGAGGCGGTCCGCATCCACCTCTCGGATGGCTCTTTTTTTATCCTGCACGCCGAGGTTTTCGCCCGGGAGGGCATTTCAGCAGGCACGCCCCTAGATGCGGAAAAAGTCGCCGCGCTCCTTTCCCAGTCCGAGCGCGTGTTCGCGCGGCTGCGCGCGCTCTCCCTTCTTTCGCGCGCCGCGCACAGCAGGAAGGGGCTCGCGCGGAAGCTCGCGTCGCGCGGATTCAGCGCCGAGGCCATACACTACGCTCTTCGTCGCGTGAGCGAGCTGGGATACCTGGACGACAAGGCATTCGCGGAGAGCTGGGTGCGCTCCCGTATCTCGGTCGGAAAAACGGGATGGAATGCGCTCTACAAGGGATTGTTGACCAAGGGCGTGGCGCGCGCGACGGCAGAAGAGGTGGTGAGCGCGCTCTGCTCCTACGAGGATGAGATCGAAAGCGCCCGACAGCTTTCCGAAGGGCTCGCGCCGGCCGCGGCCATCCGCAAGCTTGCCGGCCGCGGCTTTCGCTCCCGCACCATCTCGAAGGTGCTCAAGGAGAAAAAGAATACAGATCGTGCAGCAGCGGAGGAATGAACCGGAAGCTGCGCTGCATGACCGCCCGGGGCAGGTCGAGGATGCGCGGCGCGCTGTCCAGGATCACCGAGTCCGACGAGGCGACTATGCCTTCATAGGCTTTCAATGGATAATCAGCGCTGTGGGCCACAGAGACCTGCGTGGGGCAGGGGAGCTCATCGAGCCGCCGGCGGACCTCCTCAGCCATGAGCCCGGAAAATGCGATCGGGGCATCGAGAAAAACGTCGACGGCGGAAGGCGCCATGGCCTTCAACTGGCCCACTATCTCCTGGAAGGCGCGGGCGGTGAGCTCAGAGGAACGATAACTGCCGTGCGTTGCCGAGGAGTCCCGCACAATCCCGTCATCGGAGATGAATACCGGAGATCCTCGAAGGTAGCTTTCCACGGTGATCAGCACATTGTACCAGTCAATGCCAAGGCTGCTGCCGGGGACGTCGGCAGGGAGCACGATCTTTCTCCGCCGCGGCGCGGCAAGGGCATCCACGACGATGCCGCGGAACATGCTGTTGCGCTGCGCGCGTGTGAGCCTGTGCCTGTCCCCGACGAGCTTCAGCGTGGCCTTTTCCGGATAGCCTTTCTCTCTGAGATACCTGTATTCGGCGCAGGCCATTGCAAATAAATTCGTTGACATTATGGATATAATTGGTATACTGAATAATATTGAGAATTGCCAGTGTTGTTCGACACTGCCGAAAGGATAGCAGCGATGGGAAAGAAAGAAAAGAAGGTAAGAATCTTTTCCGCCCTTGAAGTAGCCGACATCTGCGGCGTCGTCAACCAGACCGCCATCAACTGGATCAAGAACGGTTTCCTGAAAGCATTCATGACGCCGGGCGGCCAGTACCGGGTGTACGCGGAGGATCTCTTCGCCTTTCTCTCTTCCCGCGGCATGAGGATCCCCGCGGAGCTCGCGGAGAGCCAGGAAGAGGGGCCTGACTGGGGGCGCATCCTGATCGTGGACGACGACCAGGCAATCAACACGGCGCTGAAAAGATACCTGACGCGAAAAATGCCCACCTACACGATCATGCAGGCATTCGACGGTTTCGAGGCGGGCAAGCTCATTTCGGAAGCGCGGCCCGGCGTCATCCTCCTGGACATCAGCCTGCCCGGCATCGACGGGCACAAGCTGTGCCGTCGGATCAAGGAAGACCAGGCCCTCGGCTCGCCGATCATCATCGCCATCACGGGCATCGCGGATGAAGACGTGGAGGCGACCATCGTGGAGGAAGGGGCGGACGCGTTCTTCCGCAAGCCGTTGAACTTCGAGAAGCTGGAAGAGAAGATCGGGGAGCTTTCCACGGCGCGCGTTTCGAGGAAAGCAGCGGATGAACGATAAGCCCGTCATCCTCGTGGTCGAAGACGAAGATTCCATCCGCCTCACGCTCCGCGACTACCTGAAGAAAAAGGGGCACGAGGTGATCGTGGCATCCGACGGAGTCGGGGCCATCAAGCAGATCCTCGATCATCGCGTCGACCTTGTCGTGACCGATTACCGGATGGATATCCTCGGGGGCGACTACTGGATAAGGTTCCTGCGGGAGTTCTGCACGAACAAAAAAGTCATCATCACCAGCGGCTTTCTGCAGCCCGAGTTCCCGATTCCCTTTCCCGTCGTGTACAAACCATACGACTACGCCGAGCTCGAGGTGATGATCCGCACCACGCTCGCGGGGAGCGGGGCCTGAGCGGGGGCCCATGGCGGAGAACAAGGCCGCCTACGGCGGAAAGAGGGCCTTCCGGGCGCTCGTGATCGGCCGCGTGCAGGGGGTCGGTTTCCGGTACTCGGCAATCCACGAAGCGCGCAGGCTCGGAATCAACGGCACCGTCTCGAATCAGCCGGATGGGAGCGTGGAGGTCGTGGCGGAGGGAGAGGCGGACAGGCTTGCCCGTCTTGCCTCCTGGCTTCGCAAGGGCCCTCCCGGCGCTCACGTGCGTGACCTTCAAATCCAGTGGATTCCCTTCACGGGTCGGTACACCGATTTCGAGGTGGAGTTCTAGCACAAGCCTACTTGCACTCGGACTACGCATCTGGTAGAAGGAGCGCAGCCCGGGGACATGAGGAGAAGGTGAATGTGTGGAATATTCGGCTACGCGGGACCGGATGCGAACCCTGAAATCCTGATCGAAGGCATCAAGAGACTGGAGTATCGGGGCTACGACTCCTGGGGCGTCTGCGTCGCGTTCAACGATCAGCTCTCCATGCTTCGGCGGGTAGGGAGAATCGGCGGGGTGGACGCCGGCGCGCTCGGCCTTGCTTCTCACGGGTCCGCCGGCGCGGGCATCGCCCATACGCGCTGGGCCACGCACGGCGCGCCCACTGAAATAAACGCGCATCCCCATGTGGACTGCTCGGGGAAAATCGCCGTCATCCACAACGGCATCATCGAAAACCATTCGGCCCTGCGCACCAAGCTCATCTCGCAGGGGCATCGATTCGTCAGTGAAACGGACACGGAGGTCATTCCTCACCTCATCGAGGAGCTGTTGAAAACGGAGCCTACATTTTCCGCGGCGTTTCTTGCCGCAATGAAGCTCCTGACCGGTGCCTACGGCATTGCCACCTTGTGGGCGGGGGAGCCCGGCTCGGTTCACGTGGCACGGCACGGCAGCCCCATCGTGCTCGGG
Source organism: uncultured Spirochaetota bacterium (assembly GCA_963820435.1). Classification (GTDB taxonomy): domain Bacteria; phylum Spirochaetota; class Spirochaetia; order SZUA-6; family Fen-1364; genus Fen-1364. The sequence goes on from CAWGAC010000022.1 coordinate 89,768, forward strand.
CTGGGAAAGAACAAGACGCTCGTGGCGAGTGACCCGGCGCCGCTTGTGGCCCATACGCGCGAGGTGATCTACCTGGATGACGGTGAAACCGCCATCCTGCATTGCGACGGATTCGAGACCCGGACGCTGGAGGGCGCGCCCGTCAGCAAGCGCGTGCAGCAGATCGCCTTCAGCCTGCCGGACGTCGAAAGGGGCGGGTTTCCCCATTTCATGCTCAAGGAAATCTCCGAGCAGCCCGAATCCATCCACAATGCCTTCCGCGGCAGGATCGTGCGCTCCGAGGGCACCGCCAAGCTGGGGGGGGTCGAAGAGGTGCTCCTTAGAAAGACGAAGCGCTGCCACATCGTTGCCTGCGGCACCTCGTGGAACGCGGGCATGATCGGAAAATACCTGCTGGAGAACCTCGCGCGAATCCCCACGCAGGTGACCTACGGAGCCGAGTTTCGCTATTCCCACCCCGTCATCGAGCCGGACACCATGGTGATCGCCGTCAGCCAGTCCGGGGAGACCGCGGACACCCTTGCCGGCGTGCGCGAGGCGAAGCTCGCGGGCGCGGAGACCATCGGCATCTGCAACGTGGTCGGATCGAGCATCGCCCGGGAGTGCGGCAAAGGCATCTATATTCACGCCGGCCCCGAGATCGGCGTTGCCTCCACCAAGGCATTCACGAGCCAGCTCGTGGTCCTGAGCCTTCTTGCGGTGCACATGGGGCGCATGCGCGGGCTTTCGCTGCGCGCGGGGATTCTCTACCTGGACGCGCTGGAGCGCCTGCCCGAGCAGACGGCGCACATACTCGCGCAGAAGGACCGCATCGCGGAGATCGCCCGAAAGTACGCGCGCTGCGACAATTTCCTGTTCGTGGGCAGGCTGTACGAGTACCCCACGGCGCTGGAAGGGGCTTTGAAGCTGAAAGAGATCTCCTACATTCACGCCGAAGGCGTGCAGGCCGCCGAGATGAAGCACGGCCCCATTGCCCTGATCGAACCGGGAGTGCCCACCGTGCTCCTGGCAGCCCAGGCGGAGATCAGGGACAAGATGATGGGCAACGCGAACGAGATCCTGGCGCGCAAGGGCAAGATCATCGCGGTGGCGCAGGAGGGAGACGATGAGCTTGCGAAGCTCGCCGAGGACGTGATCTACATTCCCCGGACGCTCGACCCGCTGGTGCCCATCCTGTCCGTCATCCCCCTGCAGCTCTTTGCCTACTATACGGCGGTCGAGCGCGGATGCGACGTGGACAAGCCGCGCAACCTCGCCAAGAGCGTGACGGTGGAGTAGGGCAATGGACACGCAGATCGTCCTCTTCGAAGACCACCTCCTGTGCGACATGAGCCCCATCACGCTGACCCGCCCGGCCTTTGCCGTGACGTGCGCCTGCTACACGCTGTTCGACATCGTCTCCGCGGCGGCGGGCGGCGTCGGATGGGTGGTGCGTGATTATCTCTCCAAGTCCGCCGCCCTTCGCTATGCCCGTCAGCCCCTGGGCGCGGGGCCGAAGCTCTTCCTCAACGCGTCGATCGTGCCGGATGTGCGCTACGCCGAGCGGATTCGCGCGCTCGCCGCGGACGCGCGCCCTTTCGTGGCCACCGCGGGGGGAAGGGTATCGGCCGCGTTCCTGCCGGCGGGCGTGTCGGTGCCGAGCCCGCTCACCTCGGAGAACGTCACCCCGTGGCTCCTGGAGCTGAAGCTGCCCCTGCACGACGACGAGTATTTCAAGACACTCGATCACCAGTACGAAGTGATCAAGTACATGGAGCCGCTGTTTCCCGGGAACATCGCGGAGCGCATCCGAACCGGATCGTACCGTGAATGGAAACCGGGCGTGTTCTGCGCGGAGAACGTCTTCGTCGCGGACACAGCGGTCTTTCGCACCCGTGAGGGGCCCGTGGTCCTGGAGCGCGAGGTGGAGGCGCTGGACTTCACGTACTTCGTCGGCCCCGTGCACGTGGGGGCAAAATCTCGCGTCATCGAGCGGGCGTCGCTGAAGGACCGGGTCTGCGTGGGGGAGACCTGCAAGATCGGCGGCGAGGTGGAGGCGAGCGTCATCGAGAGCTTCACCAACAAGCAGCATCACGGTTTCCTCGGGCACTCCTGGGTGGGCTCGTGGGTGAATCTCGGCGCGGGCACGAGCAACAGCGATTTGAAAAACACCTATGGCGAGGTGCGCCTGGAATACCCGCATCGGCGGGTGGACACCGGAATGCAGTTCCTGGGCTGCATGATCGGAGACTTCGCCAAGAGCGCGATCAACACGAGCATCTTCACGGGGAAAATCATCGGCGTCGCGAGCATGCTGTATGGCTCCATCGGTTCCAATGTGCCCAGCTTCTGCAACTATGCGCGCTCGTTCGGCCAGATCACCGAATGCCCGGTGGATCAGGCCATCCTGATCCAGAAGCGGATGTTCGCGCGCCGCGGCATCCAACAGACTGCCGAGGACGCGGAATTGCTGCGAACGGTTTTCGAGCTGACGCGCACCGAGCGGCTGATTTCAGACGAACCTCCGTCACTGTAGACGGCAGCCCGCAAGGCCCGTGCCGCGTGCCAGCGCTCAAACGCACATTTGAGCATGCTTTTCATTGTCTGCTGCGCGCCGTATTGACAGAGATCGACCTCCTGATGTTAACATCGGCTATCTATGCATAGACTGTCTATGCATAGATAGCCATATTATTCGAGGAGGGTCGATCATGCGGAAGACTTTGGCTGTTCTGATTCTGCTCGGGCTTGTGGCCTTTGCCCTGCCCATGACAGCCGCTGCCCTGGGGCTGGACGTCGAGGCGAAGGCGGGGGCCGGCATCGGGCTGGGAACGACTGACAACCCAGATATTACGGGTTCGCCACGTCTCTCGGCAGGCGGCGGGGTGGGCCTTGATTTCTACCTGATCAGCCTCGGACCGGTTGACCTTGGGCTTTCCGCCGGAGTCGAATACTCGCATTCGACGTTCCACTACACGTGGAGCAATGTCCGCATTTCCGGGAAGCGACCTGGTTGCCGATGCAACCTACGGCTACCTGAACATTCCCATTTCTCTCGTATGCAAACTTCCCGTCACGGAGTCCATCCAGGTCATTCTTCGCGCCGGCGGGTTTATCGGCTTCTTTGAGCTCGGGCTTTGCGGACAATACGGGATTTCCGCTACCTGGCCGGCCGGGATACGCTGGATGACACCAACACGATTTCCATGGCATATGGTCTGCATTTCACGGCAGGGACGGACATCGACCTGGGAAGCGGCTTCATCCTGGCTCCGGGGCTCCAGTTCGACATGGGGCTCACGGACATAACCAAGAACACCCTTCCGTTCCCCGGCAAGTTCAACGACACCTTGTGGGCGCTCACGGTTGTAGTGGGGATCAAGTACAAGGTACTTTGACCAGAGGAACGTTTCATGCCGCCCGGACCCCCGGGCGGCATTTTCTCTAATACGGAGCGATGCGGTTTGACAACTTCACGGAGTAGGCATACGCTATAGGCGCTTCAAGTTGTGGCTTCCTGGTGTCGGGTTCATGGCGCAAGGAGGTTTGAATATGCAAAATCTGGAGAAGGTTCAGACGGAAATCCAGAAGGTGATCGGAGAGGATCCCACTATTCGGGAAGCAAACCGCATCATCGTCACCGTCGAAAAAAAGAGCATCTGGAAAGGCGGCAAGGAAGTCGTGCTCCTGAAGGGCAGTGTGCACTCGGAGAGCGACAAGGCGAAGGTGAACGCGATTGCCCGGCAGCACGCCTCAGGCCGCGAGGTGGTGGACTCCATCACGGTCCTGACTTAGGACCGGGACACGGATTCTTCCAACGGCCCCGGGTACTTCTTCACAGTCTCGTAGACGAACCGCGCTACGGCGGGCTCGATCTGCCCGCTGGCCTTCCAGAATCGCTCCGCCACAGGATCCCTGCTGAACTCGCCATCCGCAATGATCACCGGTGTCATTTTTGCGTGTCCCGGGACTTCCCCCGCATCGATGCGGTTGTGCTGGAACCCGTGCTCCCGGGTCCACGTGAGAGCGCGCTCATGATCGAGCTTGTCATAACAGAGCTGGAAACCAAGGAGCGTCCTGTCCTCCGCGTACCACACGATGAGATCAAAATACTCATCAGTGAACCAGCGGCGAAAGCCTTCTCCCTCTATCTGTCGTGGGTTGCGTATCTCAGTGAGCATTCCTGAGCCTCCTTCTCACTTGACTTTCTGCCTTGCTGTTCCTACCTATGAATTATAATGAACACCGCCGATCACGTCGCCCTCCTCAGGGGGGCCCTGCAGGCGCCCGGGGGAGCATGGGCGGACCTGGGATCGGGATCCGGAGCATTCACTCTCGCGTTGGCGGAGCTGCTCGGCCCCGAGGCCAGGATCTGGTCTGTGGACAGCGACGCGCGCTCTCTCCGTGTCCAGGAACGTGAGCTGGCGGCGCGGTTTCCCCTCCTGCGCGTGCAGCTTCTCCACGCGGATTTCAATGACAGGCTGGACATCTCCGGGCTGGACGGCATCGTGATGGCCAACTCCCTGCATTTTCAGAAGGACGCGTGCGCGGTGCTTTCCCACGTCTCTCGATGGCTGAAGCCGGGCGGGAGAATTGTCGTTGTCGAGTATGACATCGAAACGCCCAATCCATGGGTCCCCTATCCGCTGCCGTTTTCCCGGCTTCCCGCGGCGGCTGCCTGTGCCCGGTTGTCCGAACCGCGGCTGCTTGACTCCCGGCCGAGCCGCTATCATCGCAGGGTCTATTCCGCCTTCTGTGAGAAACCAGCGCTCACCGACGCCCGGTAATAATGGCTCTCAGCCGGTGCGGCCGGAAAGAGGCACATAGGGCCGCTCCGCGGGCCCCTTGTACAGGCTCTCGGGCCTGTAGATCCGGTTGTTGTGCTCCCTCTGCTCAAGGACGTGCGCGAGCCATCCGGCCACCCGGGCCATGGCGAAAATAGGGGTGAAAAGAAGCTTGGGAATGCCCAGCAGGGTGTAGACGGCGCCCGAGAAGAAATCCACGTTCGGATAGAGCGGCTTGCCCTTCTCTTCCATCCGCTCGCGGAACTGCTTCTCGACCTCTTTCAGTATCTCGTAAAGGCGTCCGTCCCCCTTCTTCTCCGAAAGCTCCTTGAGGAACTCCTCCATGACGTAGGAGCGCGGATCCTTCACCTTGTACTCGCGGTGCCCCATGCCGGGGACCTTTCGCTTTTCCGCGATGGCCTTGTCCATCCAGGCGCCCACCCGTTCCCGGGAACCGATGGCATCCACCATGTCCATCACCTTCTCGTTGGCTCCCCCGTGGAGTGATCCGTGCAGAGCGCCCATGGCCGCCGAGATGCTGCAGTAGCACGTGGAGTTGGTGGATGCCACCACGCGCGCCGTAAAGGTGGACGCATTGAACTCGTGCTCCGCGTGCAGCACGAGGCAGGCGTCCATGATCCTTCCCTCGTACTCCTCCGGCTCGGTCCCCCGGAGCATGTAGAGGAAGTTCGCGCCGTGAGAGAGGTCCAGCCGCGGCTGCACAAGGTCCTTGCCCTCCCGGAACCGCTGGTAGGCTGCCACCACGCTCGCCACCTGCACGACCTGGTGCAGGGTCTGGCGGCAGTTGCACGTGGTTGAATGCTGGATCGTGTGTTCCACGTAGCTGGAGATGTAGGCCACAACGGATTGGAGGAGCTGCATGGGATGCGCGCCCGGGGGGAACGCCTTTATCATCTCCTCGACCTGCGCCGGGATTGTCCCGGCTTGCCCTCATGCGCCGGCGCCATTCAGCCAGCTCCGCGGCGGACGGGAGCTTTTCGTAGAGGAGGAGGTAGGTGACCTCCTCGAAGTCCGAGCTCCTGGCCAGCTCCTCTATGGCATAGCCGCGGTAGTACAGCTTGCCTTTCTGGCCGTCGATGCGGCACACGGTCGTCTCATCCGCGATAATCCCTTCGAGCCCCTTCGAATAGGTTCCGGTTTCCAGGCTCATGCTGCTCGGCCTCCCTCGTTGCGCGCGTCTATGCTTCGATGAACAGGCGCCATGGATCCTCCACGAGCTCTTTCACCCTGCGAAGGAAAGTCACCGCTTCCTTGCCGTCGATGAGGCGATGATCATAGGTAAGCGCCACGTACATCATCGGCCTTATCACCACTTTCTCCCCGTCCGCCGCCTGCTCCGCAACCGGTCTTCTCTGGATGGTGTGCATGCCGAGAATTGCCGACTGGGGATAGTTGAGCAGGGGAGTGGAGAGGAGCGAGCCGAACACGCCGCCGTTCGTGATGCTGAAAGTGCCTCCCGCGAGCTCGTCCGGCAGGATCTTCTTGTCACGCGCCCGGGCGGCCAGGTCAGCGATGGCGGATTCCAGCCCGGCCAGCCCGAGCTTGTCCGCGCTCCTGATGACGGGAACCAGGAGCCCCCTGTCCGTGGAGACGGCCACGCCGAGGTCGAAGGTTTCGCTGTAGACGATCTCATCTCCCTCGATGCGCGCATTCACCACGGGCATCTCCGCCAGGGCCATGCAGCACGCTTTGACGAAGAAGGACATGAACCCCAGCTTCACCCCGTGCGCGCGCTCGAACTCGTCGCGATACCGTGCGCGCAGGTCGGTGATCTTCTGCATGTTCACCTCGTTGAAGGTGGTGAGGGAGGCGGTTGCGTGCTGCGCCTCCACGAGCCGCGCCGCGATGCGTTTGCGCAGGGTGGTCATGGGCACCCGTCGGCCGCCGTTGGCCAGCGTGACGGGCGCCGAATCCGCATCGCGGTACGCCGCGGATCCGCGGGTACCGCGGCGCGGCGGAGCCGGCGCGGTGCGGCGGCGCGCGGGCGCCGCGGCGCTGCGGCGCGGCTGGCCGCGGCGCGGGCTCCGGAGCGCGAACCACGGTCGGGGCGGCGGGCGCGGCTGCGACCTGCCCTGCGGAGGCCGGGGCGCCGAATCCGCGGGGTACCGCGGCGCGGAGGCCTGCGCGGCCGAGCTCTTCGCGGTGGACCGGGAAGCCGCGGCAGTCTTCTCCACATCCACCGCCCCCACGACCTGTCCGATCGTCACCTCTGTGCCTGCAGCAACGGAAATCGAAAGGGAGCCGGTAGCGGGAGCGGGCACCGTCACGGTTGCCTTGTCGGTTTCCAGCTCGAAAAGGTCGCTCCCTTCCTCCACGTGGTCCCCTTCCGCTTTCAGCCAGGAGGCGAGGATCCCCTGCGTGACCGATTCGCCCACGGAAGGCACCTTGATGTCCAGCTTCACGTTCTATTCCTCACTTTCCCTGGGTTTCGCGCGCCGTTCCCCAATGGCCGCGTGGACGACCTGAAGCTGCTCCCGCAGGTGCCGCGAGTGCGATCCCGTGGCCGGGCTCGCGCTTCCCGGCCGGCCGATGTACGAGAGGGTCACCTCCGGGAACTCCTCGGAGAACCTGTCCTTGACGAAGAGCCATGCGCCCCGATTGCGCGGCTCCTCCTGCACCCACACGACGTCCGTGGCGGCCTTGTAGCTGCGCAGCACGGCGGAAAGCTTTGCCGCGGGGAACGGGTAGAGCTGCTCGACACGGACGATCGCGGTGGACAGGTCCTTGCGTTCCTCCCGGGCGGCAAGCAGATCGTAGAATATCTTGCCCGAGCAGAGCGCCAGCCGCTTCGCCTTCTTCGGCTTCAGGGGGTCGTCCAGGACTTCCTGAAAATCCCCTTCGGACAGCTCGCCGAGCTTCGACACGGCGCGCGCGTTCCTTAACAGGCTCTTGGGCGTCATCACGATCAATGGCTTGCGGAAGCTGCGCTTCACCTGGCGGCGCAGGAGATGGAAGTATTGCGCCGGAGTGGTGCAGTTGCACACCTGCATGTTGTCCCGCGCGCAGAGCATCAGGAATCTCTCCATGTGCGCGCTGGAGTGCTCGGGCCCCTGTCCCTCGAAGCCGTGAGGGAGAAGGAGGACGATGCCGCTCACCGTTCCCCACTTTGCCTCCCCGCCCGCCACGTAGTTGTCGATGATGACCTGGCCGCCGTTGGAGAAGTCTCCGAACTGCGCTTCCCAGATGGCCAGGGCGCGCGGGCGGCCGAGGGTGAAGCCGTATTCGAAACCGAGCACCGAGTATTCGGACAGCGGGCTGTCGTAGACGGAGAACTGGACCTGGTCCGGAGCCAGGTTGGCCAGCGGTGTGTACGGCTGAGGCAGGAGCGACTCGGCGTCCCACCAGACCAGGTGACGCTGGGAGAAGGTTCCCCTGGCCGTGTCCTGCCCGCTCAGGCGCATGGGCACGCCTTCCATGATGAGCGAACCGAAGGCAAGGGATTCCGCGAACGCCCAATCCAGCGTGCCGTCCCTGGCCAGGCGCGCGTTCTTCTCATCCAGGATCCTCTTGAGCTTCGGATGGACGTGAAAGCCGGGCGGCACAGTGGTGAGCTTGCCGACGAGCATGCGGAGCATGTCCTCGGATGGCCCCGGGATCTTCTCATCCCAGCTCCAGGCATTGGACGGTCCCGCGGGCTTTGCCGCCGGGGAAGCGGGGGCCCGGGCCGCCTGCAGCGCATCCTTCAGCGAGGCGCGGAAATCCTTCCGTAGTGTCTCCTCCTGCTCGGTCGTGATGAGCCCGGCCTCCAGACAGCGCTCCGCGTACATGACGGGCTGGCTCTTTTTCTTCTCGATGATCCGGTACATGAGGGGATGGGTGAAGGACGGATCGTCTCCCTCGTTGTGGCCGTACTTGCGATAGCAGAAGATGTCCACCACCACGTCCCGGCCGAAGGTCTGGCGGAACCGGAGCGCAAGCTCGATGGTGTAGATCACCGCCTCGGGGTCGTCACCGTTTACATGGAAGACAGGCACCGGCAGCATCTTGGCAACGTCCGTGGGGAAGAATGTCGAGCGCGCGTCCCGTGACGAGGTGGTGAATCCGATCTGGTTGTTGATCACGATGTGAAGGGTGCCGCCGGTCTTGTAACCCTTGAGCGTGGCAAGGTTGAAGGTCTCCGCCACGACGCCCTGTCCCGAGAACGCGGCATCCCCGTGCAGCACGATGGGCACGACTTTCTTTCGGTCATCGTCTCCCAGCTCTCTCTGCACCGCGCGCGCCATGCCCTGCACAACAGGGCCCACGGATTCGAGGTGGCTGGGGTTGGCCACCAGGCTCACCTTGACCGTGCGGCCGTCCGGGGTCTCGTGGTCCATCTGGTAGCCCAGGTGGTAGCGGACGTCTCCGCTGCCTCCATAGTCTTCGGGGTCCTCGTAGCCCTCGAACTCCGCGAACACTTCTTCCAGCGGCTTTCCGAGAATTCGGTTGAGCACCGTCAATCTGCCCCTGTGTGTCATGCCCAGGATCAGCTCGCTGATTCCCATTGCGGGCGCGCTGTCCACCACGTGGTGCAGGGCGGGGATGACCACCTCCGCTCCTTCCAGTGAGAAGCGCTTCTGCCCGATGAAGGCCGTATGCATGAAGTGCTCGAACTCCTCCGCGCGTGTCAGGTCCTCGAGGATGAGCAGTTTCTTTTCCCCGTCAAAGACGGGCCGGTTGCGCGTGGACTCCATCTGCTGGATCAGCCACTTGCGCATCGGCTTGTTCTGGATGTGCAGGAACTCCACCGCAACGGTGGAGCAGTAGGTCTGGCGGAGGGTGCGGATTATTTCAGACAGCTTCATTCTGGACGGGGTCATGACGCGCCCCGCGGAAAACTCCTTGTCCAGGTCCTCTTCGGTGAGCCCGAACTCCGCCAGGGTGAGCTGTTCGTAATTGTGCGCGGGTTCCGTGTAGTAGTTCTTCTGCTCCCCCTCCGCGGGGGCCAGGGGATTGAGATGCGCGTAGAGGTAGCCGACGTCCCGGTAGCTCCAGATGAGGCTGTCCACCCGGCTCTGCTTGTACACCATGTCGGAGGAGACCAGGGGCGGCGCTCCGGCGCCTTCGATGCTCTCCTGGAGCACCTGGGTGCTCTCCTCCTCCCGGAAAACCTCATCCCACCTGTTGTCCACGGAGCGCGCGTCGCGCTGCCACGCCTCGTGCAGCTCTTCCAGCCATGGAAGATTGACTGCGGAGAGCGCCGACCCGTCCTTGTTCATTATTTCGATCCTCCCACCTTGCGCGTGAGCCTGGCAGCCAGCAGCGCGGGAATCTCATCCGGCCTTTCAGCCACGGGCACGCTCACCGCCCGCAGCGCCTTGACTTTCGCGTCCGCGGTTCCTCTGCCGCCGGAAACGATTGCACCGGCATGACCCATGCGCTTCTCCGGCGGCGCAGTGCGGCCCGGAAATGAACGCCGCGACCGGCTTGTGCATGCTGCGGTGAATGTATTCCGCGGCTCTCTCCTCGTCCTCGCCGCCGATCTCTCCGATCAGGACCACTCCCGCCGTGTCCGGGTCTTCTTCGAAAAGTCTCAGGAGCTCGACAAAGCCCGTGCCGATCACCGGGTCCCCCCCCACTCCGATGCAGGTGGACTGTCCCAGGCCCGCGCGCGTAAGCGCCCAGACAACCTCGTAGGTAAGCGTCCCGCTGCGCGAGATCACGCCGACGTCCCCCTGCCGGTGGATGCGGCCCGGGCATGATGCCCGCCTTGCTTTCCCCCGGGGTGATGAGGCCGGGGCAGTTGGGGCCGATGAGACGGCATCCGCGCGCGGCAAGGTAGTGAGTATTTTCGATCATCTCAAGCACCGGGATCCCCTCCGTGATGCAGACCACCAGCGGGATACGCGCGTCCGCAGCCTCATGCAGCGCGGCGCTCGCGAACCGTGCCGGAACGAAGATCACCGTGCAGTCCGCCCCCGTCTTTTCCACGGCCTGCGCCACCGTGTCGAACACGGGGATGCCCTCCACTTCCTGCCCGCCCTTGCCGGGGGTGACCCCGCCGACAACCTGTGATCCGTACTCCCGCATGGAAAGCGCGTGGAAGGAACCGTCCCTCCCGGTGATGCCCTGCACGATGATGCGCGTGTCTTTGCCGATAAGGATGCTCATGTCGATGCCTTTCCCGCCCGTGCCACGACCGCCTTGACCGCTTCCGTCAGGTCGTCGTATGCCTCGATGCCGGCCGCCGACAGCAGCTTCCGGCCCTCCGCCTCGTTCGTACCGATGAGGCGGATCACGAGCGGAACAGGGATGCCGAGCTTCTCCCGCGCCATGAGGATTCCCCGCGCGATGTCGTCGCACCGGGTGATGCCGCCGAAGATGTTGATGAGGACCGCGCGGATATGACCCTTGCGGAGAATGATCCGAAGGGCGCTCAATACCTTTTCCGGGTTGGAGCTTCCGCCCACGTCAAGGAAATTGGCGGGGCTCGCGCCGAAATACTTGATCAGGTCCATGGTGGCCATGGAAAGGCCGGCGCCGTTGACGATGCAGCCGATGGTGCCGTCGAGGCTGACGTAGGAAAGCCCGTTCGCCCGCGCCTCCATCTCATCCGCCCCGTACTCCTCCGGGCTTCGGAGCGCCTCCAGCTCGGGGTGCTTGTACAGCGCGTTGTCGTCGAAGATCACCTTGGCGTCCGCGGCAACCAGCCGTCCGCCGGGCACGAGCGCGCAGGGGTTGATCTCCACCAGCGAGCAGTCTTTTGCATGAAACAGCTGGCACATTCCTTCCAAGATGCTCCATGCCTGCGCCGCAACATCGGGGGAAGGAAATGCGCGCGCAAGCGCGTCGAAATGCTTTCCGCGGACGAGTCCCGCCTCCGGATCCAGGGGGAACCGCACGATCTTCTCCGGCTCCTTTGCCGCAATTTCCTCTATCTCCATGCCTCCCGAGGCGCTGGCGATGCATTGCACTGCCCGGGCCGACCTGTCCACCGTGAGGCTGACGTAGTACTCGGACTGGATGTCCACCGCCCGGGCCACCAGCACGCGCTGCACCTCGATGCCCTTGATCTTCATGCCGATGATGTCACGCGCCCGGGCCATGGCCTCCTCGGGGTCCTTTGCCATCTTCACGCCGCCGGCCTTGCCCCGTCCGCCCACCAGGACCTGGGCTTTGACCATCACCGGACAGCCGATCCTGGCCGGCGATCTTCCGCGCCTCCTCGGGCGTGGCCGCCACCTCCCCCTCCGGCACCGGGATGCCGAACTCGCGAAGAAAACCCTTGGCCTGATACTCGTGAAGCTTCATACGCCGGCTTCCTTGCTCCTTGTGATTGTCCGTTTGATCGCGTTGATGTTCTTCGTCACTTTGATCTCCCGGGGACAGACCCGCGTGCAGTTGAAATGGTTCTCGCAGCGCCCAGGCGCCGTCCGGGGTCATCGAGGACGGGCAGCCTGTCAGCCAGACCCTTGTCCCTGCTGTCGAACACGAACCGGGCAGCCTGCACGAGCGCTGCCGGGCCGATGTAGCCCGGAATTGCTCCCGAATATCGGGCAGGAGGAATAGCAGGACCCGCAGAGGATGCACGCGGTGGTATCGTCAAAGGCGGCGCGCTCGGCCGGGCTCTGGATTCTCTCCTTCTCGGGCACCGGCTCATCGTTGATGAGGAACGGCTTGACCGCCCGGTACTTCTGAAAGAACGCGCCCTGGTCCACCATGAGGTCGCTCTGCACGGGCATGTATTTCAGGGGGGCCACGGTAATGACGGTCGTTCTCTTCCTGCGCCACGTCCCGCACGAGGGTCTTGCACGCCAGCCGCTCCACACCGGTGATGATCATGGCATCCGAGCCGCACACCCCGTGCGCCGCAGCTCTTGCGGAAAGACAGGCTGCCGTCCTGTTCGTTCTGCACCCTCATGAGAGCGTCCAGGATCCGGTCGGTCGGCTCGACCTCCACGGCATAGTCCTTGTCGTGCGGTCTCTTGTCCTTCTCCGGGTTGAATCGCCGTATGCGAAGCACGATTTTCATTTCAGTTCTCCCTCTGATATCAGTATACGCGCGGCTTGGGCTTCCATGTGGTGATGTCCACGGGACGGGCCGCCAGCCTCACCCTGCCGTCTTCCAGCCAGGCCAGGCTGTGCTTCAGCCAGCGCGCGTCGTCGCGCGCCGGATGATCGTCCCGCGCGTGAGCGCCCGCGGCTCTCCGTCCGGGCCCGGGCAGCGGCTGCCGTGAGCAGGGCGAGGTCGAGGAGGTTCTGCAGCTCCAGCAGGCCGAGGAGGTCGCTGTTGAACCGCTTGCCCGCATCCTGGGCGCGCAGCTCGGTCCAGGCGGCCGCGCAGCTCCAGAATTTTCTCAACGGCCTTGCCCAGGTCCGCCTCGTTTCTGAAGATGCCGACCTTCTCCATCATGACCGTTTCCATCTCCTCCCTCAGTGCCCCCCCATGCGGGCCTTTGGCGCCGTCCGTGAGCCGGGCTACCTGGGCGCGCGCGGGCTGGTCGGCGCTCCCCGGCACCGGACCGATCTCCGCCTGTTTCACGAACGCGGCCATGTGCTTGCCCGCGCGCCTGCCGAACACGACGAGGTCCACGAGGCTGTTCGTGCCCAGCCGGTTCGCGCCGTGCACGGAGACGCACGCGCACTCCCCCGCCGCGTACAGGCCCTCGTAGAACGCTGCCCGCCCCGTCGGCGAGCACCCTGCCGTCGATGTCCGTGGGGATTCCTCCCATGGCGTAGTGGGCCGTGGGCTGGATCGGGAATGGGCTTCTCGGCCGGGTCGATGCCGAGGTAGGTGCGGCTGAAGCCCGTGATGTCGGGGAGCTTCTTCTCCAGCACCTCCCTGCCGAGGTGCGTGGTGTCCAGGAGCACCTAGTCGTCGATCCTCCCGTCTCCCCGCATGCCGTTGCCGGCCTTGATCTCGGTGAGGATGGCGCGGGAGATCATGTCCCGCGGCGCGAGGTCCAGGAGCGTGGGGGCGTAGCGCTCCATGAAGCGCTCCCCGGTGCGGTTGCGGAGGATCCCGCCTTCGCCGCGCACCGCTTCGGTGATGAGGATGCCCAGGCCGCGGATCCCGGTGGGATGGAACTGGAAGAACTCCATGTCCTGCAGGGGGACCCCGCGCCGCGCGAGCACCGCGGGGCCGTCGCCGGTGTTCGCGTGGGCGTTGGAGGTGATGCGGAACATCCGTCCGAACCCGCCGGTGGCAAAAAGCACCGCCTTCGCCTTGAACAGTGTGGATCTCCCCGGTGGCGAGCTCGAGGGCCACAACGCCGCGGCATTTGCTTCCTTCGATGAACACGTCGAGAACGTGGAACTCGTCGAAGAACTCCACCCCGTTCTTGATGCACTGCTGGTAGAGGGTCTGGAGGATCATGTGGCCCGTGCGGTCCGCGGCGTAGCAGGAGCGCGCGACGGGCGCTTCCCCGAAGTTCCGCGTGTGCCCGCCGAAGCGCCTCTGGTCGATCTTTCCCTCCGGGGTGCGGTTGAAGGGAAGCCCCCGGTTTTCCAGGTCGTAGACCGCCCGCACGGCGTCCTCCGCCAGGAGGATGGCCGCGGACTGGTCCACCAGGTAGTCGCCGCCCTTCACCGTGTCGAAGGCGTGCCACTCCGGCTTGTCCTCCTCCACGTTGCCCAGCGCGGCGCCGATCCCTCCCTGCGCCGCGCCGGTGTGGCTGCGCATCGGGTAGAGCTTGGAGAGCACCGCTGTGCGCGCCGCCGCGCTTGCTTCCAGGGCCGCGTAGAGCCCCGCGCCGCCCGCACCGACGATGATCGCCTCGTACTCGTGCAGCATACCGCTTCCTCCCTAAAGGCCTTCCAGGTCCTTCAGCCCCTTGCGCACCGCCTCCGCGGAGGCATCCAGCGCTTTCCGTTCCGCGTCGGTGAGGGGAAGCTCCACGATCCGCTCCACCCCGTTCCTGCCCATGATCACGGGCACGCCGAGGAAGATGTCCCTCAAGCCGTACTCCCCGCGCAGGAACGCGGAAGCGGGGAACAGGCGCTTCTCGTCCTTGATCACGGCCTCCACCATCTTCGCCACGGAGGCGCCCGGCGCGTAGAAAGCGCTCCCCGTCTTCAGGAGGGACACGATCTCCGCGCCGCCGGTGCGCGTGCGCTTCACCAGCGCCTCGATGCTCGGCGGATCCAGGAGCTGGCCGATGGGAATGCCGCCCACCGAGGTGTAGCTGGTGAGGGGCACCATCTCGTCCCCGTGCCCGCCGAGGACCATGGCCTGCACGTCGCCGGGCCACACGCCGAGCTGCTCGGCGATGAAGTAGCGGAACCGGGTGGAGTCCAGCACGCCGGCCATG
This sequence comes from uncultured Spirochaetota bacterium, assembly GCA_963820435.1. Classification (GTDB taxonomy): domain Bacteria; phylum Spirochaetota; class Spirochaetia; order SZUA-6; family Fen-1364; genus Fen-1364. The sequence goes on from CAWGAC010000022.1 coordinate 104,781, forward strand.
CCCACCACCTTGCGCAGGGCGAATCCCGTCTCCCGCAGGACCACCATGGCGATGACGTCCAGGGGATTGGTGACCACGATGACCACCGCGTTCGGGGCGCGAAGGGCGATCTCCGCGCGCCGCCTGCCGGGCGATGCCCACGTTGGTCTTCAGCAGGTCCATCCGGTCCATGCCCGGCTTGCGGGCGATGCCCGCCGTGATCACCACCACGTCGCTTCCCTCGATCTCCGCGAAGTCCGTTGTGCCGCGGATGCGCACCTCGTAGCCCCGCAGGGGAGCGGCGTGGAGGAAGTCCAGCGCCTTCGAGCGCGCCAGCCCGTCCACGACGTCCACCATGACGATGTCCGCGATGTTCTTCTCCGCGATGTAGTAGACCGCCTTTGCGCCGACGTTGCCCGCGCCGATCACCGCGACCTTCATGCCGCGCCTCCCGTGTGACCGCCGCGGCGCGACTTTCCGTCGCGCGATTCGAGGAAGACGCGACTTCTCCTGTGCCGTGAGCTCGGGAGTGAGGACGCGCACAACGCCCTTCTCCCCGATGACCACGGGGAGGCTCAGCGCGGCATCCTTCACGCCGTATTCCCCCTCGAGCATGATGGAGACCGGAGAAGATCCTGTTCAGGTTCATGTGCACCGAGTCGGCAAGCTCCGCCACGGCGGCCGAAGGCGCATAGTAGGAGCTGGAGCGCTTGGCCATCTCCACCACAAGGTCTCCGGCCGTGCGAGTTTCCTCCATGAGCATGCGATTCTCTCCGCGGACAGGAGCAGGGGAAGGGGAACACCTGAGACACTGCAGTAGCGCGGCAGACAGATCATGTCATCCGAGTGTCTGCCGATGACCATGGCGGAGACGATCTCCGTGGACACGTTCAGCTCGCGGGCAATCAGGACGCGGAATCGCGTGGAGTCCAGGATCCCGCCGAGACCCAGCACGCGCGTGCGCGGCATGCCCGACTTCTGCACGAACAGGCGGTCAGGGAATCCACCGGCTCGGTGGCAATCGACCACCGTGGCTGTCCGGCGCCAGGCGCGCGATCTGCGGCGCCAGGCTCCGGATCAGGCCCGCGTTCGCCGTGTACAGGTCTTCCCGGCGCATGCCCGGGGCCCGGATGGCCCCCGCTGCCAGGACCACGAGCTGGGATCCCTTGATGTCCTCGAGGGAGTCCGAGCCGGAAAGCAAATTGCGGTACCGGCGGATGGGAGCGGCTTCCATGATGTCCAGCATCTTGCCGCGCGCGAGCCCTGGCTGGATGTCGACGAGGAGAACGTCCGTGACGCCCTTTTCCGCGATGAAGAAGCCGGCATTCGCCCCGACGTTGCCGCCGCCGATGATGCTCACACGCGCCATGTCGTCCACCTTTCCGCGCGCAAAAGGCCGCGATGTGTCATATGGCGCTCAATGATAGTATACACAAAGTCGCGAATGGGAGCGAGAGAGAAAGCGCGCGCGTTTTCCGCGATTCTGCGCACGAGTGTTTCGTTGACTCCTCCAAAACCGCTGAGTATACTCTCTCTGCCATGGAGACTTCCGGACTGCACTCAGTCTTCTCAGTTGCCGGAATCAGAGTCACCAATACGCTCCTGGCAACGCTCGTCGTTGATATTGTCATTCTTCTCGTCGTATTCGCTGTTCGACGAAAGCTCAAGCTGGTGCCGGGAAAGCTGCAGGGGCTCGTGGAGTCAGTCGTGGACTACCTGCACACCACCACCGAACAGGTGGCGGGGTCCCGAACGGCAATGATCTTCCCGTGGGTCGCCGTATTCTTCATCTATATCGCGCTCTCCAATCTCATCGGGCTCCTGCCCGGGTACGGGACCATTGGGCTTTATCGTGAAACAGGCCCCATTTTCCGTCAGGGGCTTCCGGCCATGCCTTTCCTGCACGTGAGCACCGCGGATCTGAACCTGACCCTTGCCCTCGCCGTGGTGTCCGTGGTGGCGGCCAACACGCTGGCCATCCGCTCCCTGGGCCTGGGCTCGTACCTGAAGCGGTTCTTCGCAATCAACCCGCTCCTTCTTTTCGTCGGACTCCTCGAGCTCCTGCAGGAGGTCACAAAGCTCATCACGTTTTCGTTTCGTCTTTTCGGCAACATATCAGCCGGGGAGGCGGTCCTGGGGACCATGTCTTCCCTCGTCGCTTTCATCGTGCCCGTGCCGTTTCTCGGGTTCGAGATCCTCGTGGCAGTCATTCAAGGGATGATCTTCGCTCTCCTCACCCTTGCCTTCATGACCATACTCACCGAACCTCATCAGAAGGAGGAAAAGAGCACATGAATTTCACACTGAGCGTTTCCGGCGGGCTCATCGTGGCAATTGGAGGGGCGATGCCCGGCCTTGCCATCGGCCTGATCGGCATGAAGGCAATGGAGGCCATCGGCAGGAACCCTGAAGCGTCCGGCCGGATCGTTCCCATCATGATTCTCGCCATGGCCTTTGCCGAGGCAATAGCGATCTACAGCCTCATCTTCGCGTTCCTCCGCTAGTCGGCAGGGTCCCCATGGAAACCCTAGGGAAGTTCGGCCTCGACCCGATCCTCTTCGCGGCCCAGGTCGTCAATTTCCTCATCATCGCCTGGATCATCAATCGTTTCCTCATCCGGCCCCTCATGGCGAACATGAAGGCGCGCCGGGAGAAGATTGCTCAAGGCCTGGAGGACGCGGAGAAGGCCCGCGCGGCGCTGGAAGACGCCGCAAAGGAGCGGGACAAGGTCCTGCAGGAGGCCTCCGCGGAGGCGTTCCGGCTTCTGCAGAACGCGCGGGACGAGGCGGAACGCCTGCGCGCTGCCGCGCTGGAGCGGGCAGGCGCGGATGCGGAGCGGCTCATCGAGGAGGCGCGGGGGATCATGGCGCTGGAGCGGCAGGACATGGAGAAGGCCGTGCAGGGCCTTTCCCTCGAGCTTTCCGGGAAGATCCTGGAAAGCGTCGTGGAGGGACTTTTCAGCGATGAGGAAAAGAGCGCGGATCGTTGCCAGGGGGATCGAGCGGATCGGAAGGATGGGCAGGTGACAAGCCCGTTCGTCAGGCTCGCTCTCACTCCGGACGGCGAGGTGAACGAGCGAAGTCGCCGCCATGCTCCTGGACCGGCTCACCCGGTCCCAGCTCAAGCAGTTCCTCGTTGCCCTGCGGCAGGAGCTGAAGCGCCGGCGCGTGTACGTCACCGTGGCAGGGAAGCCGGACCCGTCGGTGGCGCCGGCCATCGGGGAGCAGTATCCCGGGCGCGATATCGGAGTGGAGCAGGACGAGACTCTCGGGGGAGGCGTGCGCATCAGTGCGGGTGACGACATCATGGACGCGAGCGTCCGCGGGTACATCAGGGAAATCATTGAGAGATCTCGAGGGCACATGAAAGCTGAAGAGCTGGTTCGGCAGATCGAAGAGAAGCTTGGCTCGGTCACTGCCCGTCCCGCCGTGGCGAACGTGGGCAGGGTCGTGGGCGTTGCGGACGGGATCGTGAAGGCGGACGGTCTTTCCCGCGCGGGCTACGGCGAGCAGGTGGAGTTCGAAGACGGCAGGCATGGGCTCGTCATGAACCTGGACGAGGACTTCGCCTCGATCCTCGTTCTCTCGGAGGATACCGATATCCCGGAGGGGATGGAGGTCCGGGCAACGGGCACCCAGCTCTCCCTGCAGGTGTCGGAGGATCTTCTGGGCCGGGTCATCGACCCGTTCGGCGCCGCCTCTGGACGGCAAGCCGCTCAGCGTCACCGGCGGCTCGCTCATCGCCGCTGGAGCGCATTGCCCCGGGCGTCACCAAGCGCGCACCCGTGGAGGTCCCGCTGAAGACCGGCATCAAGGTGGTGGACGCCCTGACTCCCATCGGGAGGGGCCAGCGCCAGCTCATCGTGGGAGACCGCAACACGGGCAAGACGGCCCTCGTGGTGGATACCATCATCAACCAGCGCTCCAGGGACCTCGGGACTTCCCCAGGTCGTCTGCATCTACTGCGCCATCGGCCAGAAGCGCGGAAGCATTGCCCGGACCGTGCAGAAGCTGCACGACGAGCGCGCCATGGAATACACGATCGTCGTGGCGGCCAGCGCATCCACACCCGCCGCCATGCAGTACCTGGCGCCCTTTGCCGCCTGCGCCATCGGGGAATACTTCATGGAGAAGGGCCGGGATGCGCTGGTGGTCTACGACGACCTGTCCCGGCACGCGTGGGCATACCGCCAGATCTCGCTGCTCCTCAATCGGCCTGCCGGGCGCGAGGCCTATCCCGGGGACATCTTCTACCTGCATTCGCGACTGCTGGAGCGCGCCGCCCGGCTTTCCAAGGCAAACGGCGGCGGCTCCCTCACGGCGCTGCCCATCATCCAGACGCAGGCCGGGGACATCTCCGCCTACATCCCGACGAACGTCATCTCCATCACCGACGGCCAGATCTACCTGGAGACGGACCTTTTCAACGCGGGGATCCGGCCCGCCGTGAACGCCGGTCTCTCCGTGTCCCGCGTCGGCGGCAAGGCCCAGTCCAAGGCGCTTCGGCAGGTGTCGGGCCTGCTGCGGCTGGAGCTCGCCCAGTACCAGTCCCTCGCTGCCTTTTCCCAGTTCGGGTCCGACCTGGACGAGGCCACGCAGAGACGCATCACGCGCGGAAAGCGCATCGTGGAGATCCTCAAGCAGCCCCAGTTCGCTCCGCATGGACGACCTCGCGCAGACGGTGAGCATCCACGCGGCGGGAGCAGGGCTCCTGGACGACGTTCCCCTGGAGCAGGTGGCGGAGTTCGAGAGGCGGGTGATGGACCACCTGCGCACCGGGCATGCGGCGCTGTGCGCCACGCTGGCCACGGGCAAGCGGATGGAGGACGCGACGCTGGAGGAGCTGAACGCGGCCATCTCCGAGCTTGCACAGACCTGCGGTAGCGGGAGGCGATGCCTGAGAACCTGCGCATCCTGAAGGGCCGGATCAGGACCGCCAAGAACATCGCCCAGCTCGCCAAGACACTGGAGATGGTGTCCGTCTCCAAGATCCGCAGGGCGCGCGGGCCCTCGCGGAGACGGTGCGCCCCTACGCGGAGCGCATCACCGCGCTGACGGCAACGCCGCGCTCCAGTCCCTGGAGCCCGAGCAGCGCACGCATCCCTACCTGCGCTCGGCGCGCCGGCGCCGCGCATCCTCCTGGCCATCGGTCCTGACAAGGGTCTGTGCGGGCCCCTCACGGGCAACCTCGTGCGCAAGCTCGCGGATTCCGTCGACGAGAACACGCTGCTCATCACCGTCGGCAAGACGGATGGAGACGCCGGGCGTCCGGCTCGCCGGGAACCGGCTCATCGCCTCCTTCCGCATGGGCGCCCGGCTGCCCGCAGTATTCGCTGGTGTTCGAGCTGGTGCGCGTGATCAACGAGCAGATCCTGCGCGGGCAAGGCAGCGTCCCTGGACGTGCTGTACGGCAGGTTCGTCTCCTTCTTCACCCAGGTCCCGACAGTCGAGCAGGTGCTGCCCCTCGGCGCCGCCGCGCCGCAGGCGGTGAGCGAGCCGCTGGTATTCGAGCCGGGCAGCGCCGCCCTGCTGGACGCGCTGCTGCCGCATTTTCTGGAGGTCCGGCTGTTCGACGCGGTTGTCCAGGCCTTCTCCGCCGAGCATGCCGCGCGGATGGTGGCCATGCAGAACGCCAAGTCGAACGCCCTGGACATCGCCGACACCTTCACGCTCCTGTACAACAAGACGCGGCAGGAGAGGATCACCAGCGAGATCCTCGACCTCGCCAACAAGGGGAAGAAGAAATGATTCCGCACGAAGAGCAACGCGAAGGCGAGAAGGGACGGTCATCCGGGTGCAGGGCCCGGTGATCGACGTGGAGTTCCGCGGCGAGACGCCCCCGGATCCACGAGGCGCTCGAGCTCCTCCGCGCCAAGGCGAGGAACCCCTCGTGCTGGAGACGGAGTTCGTGCTGGAAAACGGCGAAGTGCGGACCCTCGCCCTGGGTCCCACGGAGGGCGTGCAGCGCGGCATGCGGGTCCGGCGCACGGGCGACTCCATCACGGTGCCCATCGGGGACAAGACACTCGGGCCGGATCTTCGACGTGCTGGGCAGGACCATCGACGACGGGCCGCAGCTGGACGGCCCCGATGTGCAGCGCGGTCCCATCCACAAGCAGCCGCCGTCCCTCGCGGACCAGAAGACGCAGGCCCGAGATGCTGGAGACCGGCATCAAGGTCATCGACCTCATCGCCCCGTTCACCCGGGGAGGAAAGATCGGGATCTTCGGCGGCGCGGGTGTCGGCAAGACCGTCATCGTCAAGGAGCTCATCCGCAACATCGCCATCGAGCACCGCGGGTACTCCGTGTTCGCGGGGGTGGGGGAGAGGTCCCGCGAGGGAACGGACCTGTGGCTGGAGATGGAGGAGTCCAAGGTCCTGGACAAGACCGTGCTCGTCTTCGGCCAGATGAACGAGCCCCCCGGCAACAGGCTGCGCGTCGGGCTCACCGCGCTCACCATGGCGGAATACTTCCGCGACGAGAAGGGGGTGGACGTGCTCCTCTTCATCGACAACGTGTTCCGCTTCGCCCAGGCGGGAAGCGAGGTCTCCGCCCTCCTTGGCCGCATGCCTTCCGCCGTCGGCTACCAGCCCACGCTCGCGGAGGACATCGGCGGACTGCAGGAGCGCATCACCTCCACGCAGGAAGGCTCCATCACCTCCGTGCAGGCCATCTACGTGCCCGCGGATGACTACACGGACCCGGCGCCCGTGGCGATCTTCGGCCACCTGGATGCCACCATCACCCTGGAGCGCTCCATCGCCGAGCAGGGGCTGTACCCGGCAGTGGACCCGCTCACCTCGTCCTCCCGGCTCCTCGATCCGAACGTGGTGAGCTCCGAGCACTACCGCATTGCCCTGGAGGTGAAGCGGATCCTCCAGCGCTACAAGGACCTGCAGGATATCATCGCCATCCTCGGAATCGACGAGCTCTCCGACGAGGACAAGCTCCTCGTCTCACGGGCCCGCAAGATCCAGCGCTTCCTCACGCAGCCCCTGTTCGTGTCGGAGACCTTCAGCGGAAAGGAAGGCCGCTACGTCAAGCTGGAGGACACGCTCAAGGGGTTTGCCGAGCTGATCGCGGGCAAGTACGACAGGTTCCCGGAGAGCGCCTTCTACAACGTCGGTCCCATCGAGGAGGCGGTTGCAAGTGGCTGAGCACCTGTTCTCCTTCCGCGTGCTTTCCCCGCTGGGCACCGCCTTCGAAGGAATGGCGAAATCCGCGACTCTGCCCACGCCGGACGGGGAGATCACGATCCTCGCGCATCACATGCCCCTGGTCGCCGTGCTGACGGATGGGGAGGTGCGCGTGGACACCGGGAAGAAGGTGGTATTCATCGCCGTGGCCGGCGGTTTCCTGGAGACGGGGAAGGCCGCTGCTCACGTGCCCGGCACGACTCTGGCGGCCGACGTTTCGGCGGCTCCTGGCAGCGCGCCGGCGGGAGGTTCCGGCGGGCGGCGCCTGGGAAGCCACGGTGCTTTCGGATTTCGCCGCGGAGGCGGACAGCATCGAAGTGGCGCGCGTGGAGGCGGCCAGGGCCCGGGCCGAGCAGCTTCTTTCGGAGAAGAAGGAACGCGGCGAGCTCCTGCTGGTCGAGCGGGACCTGCAGCGCTCGATCCTGCAGTTGAAGGTGGCGGAAAAGAATCGAAAGCGGCGTCACCAATAAGCGCGAATCCGCGGGCCGCAGGCTTGACCAATGGCAGGCGCGCACGGATATTGAAAACAGACATCAGCTTGAGAAAAAGAGGGGGCAGAGCTTGAAGAACCAGGGCAGCATGAAGGAGCTTTTCGACCTGTCGCAGCCGGAAGTCGCGGACGCAATGCGGCTGCACCTCCTGGGAGACCGGGAAGGGGCGGGAGTGGCGTTCGAGAAGCTGTTGGCAAAAGATCCGAAGAACTACTTTTTTCACTACCTCCTGGGAGAAGCCAAGTACGCAACGGGCCGCCTGGACGAGGCCGTTCGGCACTACGGCGCAGCCATCGAATTGAAAAAGGACTTCGGAATCGCCTTCTACAAAATGGGCGTCTGCTACTATCGCATGGGCCAGCTGGAGAAGAGCCTGGAGAGCTTTTCCACGCTGCTCAAGATGAAGGGGCAGGGCCACGTCATGGCCAGCTATTTCTTCGGATTGATCAACCAGTTCCTCGGCAACGATGACGAGGCTGAAGAGGGGTTCCGCATCCTTCGGGGAGCATCCCGGCAGTCGCTCATTGCCAATTACTACCTGGCGCAGCTCAAGCTCAAGCAGAACAAGCACCAGGAGGCGCTGGTGCTTCTGGAGGAGCTGCTGCAGGCCACACCGCACCTTGCCGAGGCCCACTACCTGAAGGGCATGGTGTTCATGGGGCTGCACAGGAACATGGAGGCCATCGGCAGCTTCCGAAAAACCCTCGAGCTGAATCCCAACGACAAGCGCGCCCGGGGCAACCTCGAGATGCTCACAGAGGTTCCCGAGCCGTAACAGACCATGAAAGACAAAGAGAGCTTCCGCGTCGAGACCGACAGCATGGGGGACGTGAAGGTCCCCGGGGGCGCCTACTGGGGAGCCCAGACCCAGCGGGCAGTGGAGAACTTCTCTGTTTCGGACCTGCGCATCCCCGTCCCTCTCGTACGGGCGCTCGGCCTGGTCAAGCAGGTGGCAGCCATCGTGAACGGCGAGCTGGGGCTGCTCGAGCCGCGGATCGCGGAGGCGGTGGGCCGGGCCGCGGCTGAGATGGCGGAGGGAAAGTGGGACGCTCATTTTCCCATCGATGTCTTCCAGACCGGTTCGGGCACCTCCTGGAACATGAACGCCAACGAGGTGATTGCCAACAGGGCCAATGAGCTGCTCGGCTCTCCCCTCGGCGCAAAGAAGCCCGTCCACCCCAACGACCACGTGAACAGGGGGCAGTCCTCCAACGACGTGATTCCCACTGTGATCAATATCGCGGACCGGATTCAGCTTGACCGCTGCGCCTCGGCGCTGGATGCGCTCCGACAGAGCCTTGCGCGCAAGGCTGCCGAGTTTGCCAACGTACTGAAAATCGGCAGGACCCATCTTCAGGACGCGGTCCCCATGACGCTCGGCCAGGAGTTCTCTGGCTACACGCGCCAGGTGGAGAAGGCGCGGGAGCTGCTCCTGCGCTGCGCGCCAGGGCTCGAGGAGCTTGCCATCGGCGGCACTGCCATCGGCACGGGCATCAACACGCATCCGGACTTTGCGCGCGCGCGTCACCGCGGGCATCGCGAGACTCACCCGTCTGCCGTTTCGAAGCGCTGCGAACTTGTTCGAGGCCATTGCTGCCAGGGATTCGCAGGTGGAGCTGGCGGGCGCGCTCAACTCCATTTCCGTCTGCCTGACCAAGATCGCCAACGACCTTCGCCTGCTTTCAAGCGGTCCGCGGACCGGTCTGGCTGAAATCTCTCTGCCGTCTCTCCAGCCGGGCAGCTCCATCATGCCCGGGCAAGGTGAATCCCGTGATACTGGAAATGACGATCCAGGCGGCCGCGCGCGTCATGGGCTCCTGCCTCACCATCAGCATCGCCGGGACCACCGGTCCGCTGGAGCTGAACATGATGCAGCCGCTCCTTGCGTGGGAGAGCCTCGAGCTCGCTGTCCCTCATGGAGACCACGTGCAGGGCGCTTGCAGAGCGATGCGTGGAAGGGATCACAGCGAACGTGGCCCGAAGCAGGGAATGGATCGAGCAGAGCCTTGCGCTGGTGACCCCCCTGGCGCTGAAGGTGGGCTATGACCGCGCGGCCAAGCTTGCCCAGAAGGCGCTGGCGGAAAACCGCACGATACGGGATGTCGTGATTGCAGAAGGGATCCTGAGCGCCGAGGAGGCGGACAAGATCCTGGATCCGGGCACCATGCTCGGGCCCCATGAGTGAGGGAGAAAGAAGGGAACGCTGCTGCGTGTCGTCATAGTGGGAAACGGAATTGCCGGCATCATGGTGGCGGCAAAGCTCCGCGCGCTGGAGCCGGACGAAGCCAGGCTGCAGGTGGAAATCTACACGCGGGAGTCAATCGAGTACTACTCCCGGATCAGGCTCCCTGAGATATTCTCCTCCCGGCTCAGCGCGGAAGACCTCGAGATCTACAAACCGGGCTGGTACGAACAGAAGCACATACACGTCCTCAAGAATCAGGACGTGACGCGTATCGATCCCGCAAGCCGACACATCTACACCAAGAACGGGACCGCAATCCCGTATGATGAGCTCGTGCTGGCCACCGGGGCGGACAGCTACAAGCCGCCCATCAAGAACGTCGACCTCGACGGAGTGTTCACCATCCGCGAGTATGGCGATGCGGATGCCATCCGCCGGTATCTCACCACGGGCACCCGGCACGCCGTGGTCGTGGGCGGCGGGCTTCTGGGTCTCGAGGCTGCCCGATTCCTGCAGGTGCCCGAGGTGCAGGACGTGACCATCGTGGAGATCATGCCCAGGCTCCTTCCGAAGCAGCTCGATGAGGCAGGGTCCCGGATATTGCAAAGCGTCATCGAGGGCCCGAACTGCTTCGTACGCCTGGGCGTGGAAGTGGCGGCCTTCCTCGGGGATACGAAGGTGCACGGGCTGAAGCTGGCGGATGGCCGCGAGCTTCCCTGCGAAACAGCCCTCATTTCCGCCGGCATCACCCCGCGCATCGGTCTTGCGCGGGATGCGGGGCTGAAGGTCCGAAGAGGCGTGATCGTGGACGAGCACCTCCGCACCTCGGTGGAGCACGTCTGGGCAGCCGGAGATATCGCGGAGTTCAAGGGCGTGGTATGGGGAATCATCCCTGCAGCCATGGACCATGCGCCCGTGGTTGCGGCGAACATACTTGGGAAGGACCCGGTTGTCTATCAGCAGACCATTCCGCAAAACACCCTGAAGGTTGCGGGGATGAACGTCACGAGCATCGGCAAAGTCGTGTTCGAGAAGGGCGAAGAGACGCGCTTCCAGGTGATCGAGAAGGCAGACGACACACTCAAGCGCTACGAGAAGTATGTCCTGAGCAGCGGCTCGCTGGTTGGCTGCATTCTCCTCGGCTCCCGCGACAATTACGGCTTTGCCACCCAGCGCATCGGCAAGCCGGTCACCGCGGAAGAGGTGAGAATCAGGCTGTGGTGAGGGCGGCCGCGCGCTGGCGCCATCATTCGAGGCGCGGAGTGGGTGCAACATTTCTCAACTTTCGACTCTCAGAAAGCTATATTCTGCATGGAATGAGTCGGTTTTTCCTTTACTACCGATCCCTGCGGGTGTAAGATGGGTCTTCCTGGATTTACCACGCATCGTCTGCACGCGCGGGCAGCGTGTTGCGGCGGCGCCCGCAGCGCTTCAAGTCGGGCTCTGCAGGGCGGAGGGCTGGTGGACCTGCACGCCCCCTTTCGCCGAGGGGAAAGCTTTGCATCTGGCCGATCCGCAGCCTGCCGGCCGACAGAATCGTTTCGGGCGGGCGGGCCAGAGCGAGCGGGTCGGATTCGTGTGGTGCTGCCTTGAATACTCCGGTTGATTGGTCTCGTGCTGGCTGACGGGACGCTCATCCCGATAATCATCGGCGCCAACCTTGCACTCATCGTCTACGCTGCCCGGCTGGCTCATGCCATCCATCAGAGGCAGACTTCGCCAATTGGAAATCTGATAGTTGGGAATTACGAAGACTTGATCTTTGTGGGCATTGGCAACGCAGGCATGGGGCTGATGAAAATCAGGAATCTCAAGGCAAGTTCGAAAGACGGCACGGCAGATGCAGAGGCAACGATCAGTTCCTTTCTTAAAAGCGCGGATCAAATAGAAGGCAGGATAATTGCTTCTGCCGAAAGGCTCACACTGGTGTCATTCGGCTTTGTTCCCGGAAGCAGGTTCGACGATGAGAGAAGAGCCAGGATCAGGAACATTCTGAAAGACATTACGATAGAATTGTGCTACACCGATTCAAAGGAAAAGGTGGAGTACACGCTCACCCAAGACCTTGCATTGTTCGGAAGCAGACGCCAGGCGCGCGCATAGTGTAGCAGGAGGGTAGAATGTCTTCACAAATTAAAACCATCAATCTCGGCGGCGTGAATTGTTACCTTGCAAGCTCTCCAGACAGCTTCGTTCTGATCGACACAGGTTTTTCCGGCAAGCGAGCCCTGCTTCTCAAGGAACTTGAATCTGCAGGATGCGCTCCCGGCAAGCTCAGGCTCATTCTCATCACGCATGGAGACGCAGACCATGCCGGCAATGCTGCGTATCTTCGTGAGAAGTTCGGCGCAAAGATTGCCATGCACGCCGATGATGCGGGAATGGTCGAACGGGGTGATATGGGCTGGAACCGGAAAGCCAAGCCGGACAAGATGTCGTTGATAATGAAAGTAATGGCTTCCGTGATGAACAAATTCGTCAAGAGCGGAGTCTTTCAGAAATTCACTCCTGATATGACCGTGGATGACGGTTTCGATCTCTCGGCCTATGGCCTCGATGCTACCGTGTTGCACCTTCCTGGGCATTCAAAGGGATCGATAGGAATACTAACAAGAGACGGAGATCTGTTTTGCGGGGACCTCTTTTACAACATGCCTGGATTCAAGTTTGTCGATAACCTGGCAGACCATGCCAACAGTGTAAAGAAGTTGAAAGGACTGAATGTGCATACGATCTACCCGGGTCACGGCAAGGCGCTGCCGGAAGGATATTTACAAAAGCAGTAGACGGTGGGCCATGCGGCCTCTATGAACTCCCGACGCATGTGTTATGGGCCTAACGTGCACAACTCAAATTTCGGCAAAGTTGCACGGCTGCGATAAAACATGACCTACGAGCGTGTTATGCCGTCCGATGAGACGCAACCTAACACGCGCATAGGAGCAGTTAGCGGTCGCACCCTATAATGAATATGTTATGACGCTCAGTTTGACATCTGCACGGTATAGAATTATCTAATGGGTCTGATATCCAATGTCACTCGAAAACATGGACGATCTTCGGAAAATCTAAGGTGGAAGACAAGATTTTTCTTCTACTGGGTAGCACTCTCCTGGTTAGTTGTTGGGCGGCACGTGGTTAATATTCTGGACACTGTGAATGATGGAGGGTTTGAGAGTCTCCCACCGGCCTGAGTCATATGAAGGTACGTCATAACAAGTCGTTGGAGCTGTCGCCTTGAGCCTAGTTTCTTATGCGAGGACTATGTTTGCTGTGGTTCTCCGGTTTCGACGGGACTTCGCCTTCTACGGTTTTACAGGTCTGATTCGGCGGCGCAGCTCAACTCTATGTTAGAGCGCCCTGGAATTTGCATACCATGGAGGGGTATACGTGAAGCGAAAGAGGCTCGTTCTCATCCTTGGGGCCGGAGCAAGCAGTCCCTATGGATTCCCGACAGGACAGGAACTGGTTGCAAAGGTTCAGGGTCACATACTTCGCAAGCTGTTTGCAGGGTTCTCAGCTCACTTGGCAATGCGTGACACCGACCTAGATGCGTTCCAGGATGATCTTCGGCTAAGTGGACTGGGATCAATAGACGCGTTTCTTGAGAACAATTCGAGGTATCAAAAGGTAGGCAAAATAATCATCGCGTATTTTCTAAACAAGTATGAGAGCTACGAGTTCTTGTATTCCCTCGACATCAAGGACAACTGGTACCAGTATTTGGTTGACAAGATGCTGCGTAACTATCCATTTTCTGCAATAGAAGCAAACCAGATTAGTTTCATCACCTACAACTACGATAGAAGCCTCGAATTTTACCTTTACAACGCATTCAAGAGATCAAATGAAACCATATCAGATGATGACTGCCTCAACAAAGTGCGTCAATTCCCAATTGTTCATCTCCATGGATCACTGGGAGAACCACAGTTCATGGAAAAGCTGCCAGGAAAGCCCTACAGCCCTAAGCAGACACCTGAGCAACTGCAGACTTCAGCCTCCTCTATCCATATCATTAGTGAAGACGTAGAAAAGTACCCTGAGTTCCACAAAGCGCATCAGCTGATCACACAAGCAGACGACATTGCATTCTTAGGGTTTGGCTTTCATCCCGTCAACGTTGAACGTCTCTGGATTAACAGACTCATTCGGTCGGAAACTGCACTGTGGGGATCATGCAAAGGTAAAACAGAATCGGAAAAGCAATATCTAATTGGCGCTCAGTTCAAGTCTCCACCCGGCATCACACTCCATAGTGAAAGCAATACAGGTTTCTTGAGCACTCATGTCGATTTGCTTGTAGGTGGAGATCAGGCGCTCTAACAAATCGTTGCAGTTGTCCCCTAAGAGGCCGCGTGGAACGGTAGGTGAGGTCTGGCAATGCGTTGAAGTGTCGTATTGATGCGGCGGGGCAACTGAACTCTATGTTATGGCGGCGCTGATTCTGCTTAAACACAGGTCTCAGCGAGCTGCGTGTTTGATTCTCAGCGGTACATATCCGGCTCTGTTCGCGGAGGATAAAAGAATGCCCATCAAAGGACTGAAAGTTGACAATCTCGCCTCTTTTGTCGGGTTCAGCACCGGGGATGACTTCAAGAAGTACACGCTGATATTTGGCACAAACGGAGCAGGCAAATCAACCATTGGCAACCTCTTAGACGCGATCGACAACTATCGCCGTAGGCCAAGCCCGGAGTCGGAACAAGCCCTCATCCAATTCCTCGCTGAGCGCAAGTCGAAAGAGGCTACCACCGCCCGCGTAACTGTTGAGATCCTGCTCAACGGCGGGAAGGAGATACTATGGCTTGACTCTGATAGAGGCACACTGCATCAAGACGGAAACTCCTGGATACCGGTAAAAGTCTTTAACGAGCAGTATACCGACAGAACAATCGGGAAATTCGTAAGGGTCGACCTGACATCCGGTATTCTGATTGGGAACGCAAGCATCGAACTGGAGCGCTTGAAGGGAATCGCAGACGGTCTGGAAACGCAGCGTGCGAAACGAATAGAAGACGTAGATGAACTGATTCGCTTAGCAGACGAACGGTACAGAGAAGACACCGGCAGCGGAGGGTCTACGTCGCATGCGATTAATCGGGCAACCTTGCTTTCTGAGACTTGCCCTCATGCCGAGAAGCCAGGGCTGTTGGAGCAAAGAAAAAAACTTGGCGTGGGGAAGCTCCAAAGTCTTGTCCAGCGGTTCGATATCGCACAGCTGAAGCTGCGAATAAGCACTGAGGATGCCGAAAAAAAGTGCCTTGCGCAGTCAAAGCCATCTGGCGTTGAGCCGGAGATTGAGCAACTTCTCAAAGACTACACCGATTTCTACACAGCTGGAGTCAAACTATATCAGGAAGCAGAACTAACTGACTGCCCCTTCTGCCGCCGGGACTGGCCTGAAGCGCCTGCGATGGTGGCCAAATACCAACGGTACCTTCAATCCACGTACAGCAAGAAGCGTGAGGAGATCGCCACCTACAAAGCAAAGCTGGAAGCCTACAAGGCCCAGGTTGTAGCGCAAGTCCAAAGCGTAGCCAACCAGTTTCGACTGGCAAGAACTGATGCGACCAAATATGAGATCGACATTTCCGGCTGGAAGCCGCTCGCATATGACCAAGCAAAGCACGACGCCGTGCTTCGGCTCATAGATCGCAAGTACGGAGCCATGGAAGAGGCGATCTCCATCAAGGCGTCCTTGGACGCACTTGAGAAATCCCACACCGACTGTCTCGCTGCCAACAATGAGATCATTTCGGCTATAGTTGCGGCGGTAGAGAACGTCACCTCCAGCCGGAGAGAATTGAACAGGGAGCTCGTTGAGCACTTCGCAGCTCAGGCGTGGGCGGCTTGTAAGGAACACAGAGTCGCACTTTCTACGATCGATGCGAAGCTTGCCGAGATAAGGCCCAAGATCGCGAAACTGCAGGAAGACAGTCCGCCGATGGATACCATTCGCGGAGTTTTCAACAGGTTGACCGAACTAATGGCCATTGGCGAATACTCCATTGATGAGAATCATAGACTCCAGATACGTCTCGACAAGGAATATGACATTTCATCCGAGGGCGTCCGCGTCAGTTCGGCACAACGAAAGCTCCTCGCCCTCTGCTACTTCTTTGCAGAAATCGTGTCTGAACTCAGGGACGTTCGCGAACTACAGAAGTACGTATTGGTCTTTGATGATCCTGTCGACAGCGCGGACTACATCTTCTTTTTCAGCATAGCGTCTGTCATCGAAAAGGCTGAGGCAATCTTGGCTAGAATTCTAAATGTCCGAAGGATAAGGTTTGGGCAAGTTGTCGTTATGACTCACAACTCGCTTCTCTTTGAACGCCTAGCAGCTCGCTGGGCAGAACATGTGCGCTGCCTTAGAAAGCAGGACGGGGCATCCGCACTCGTGCATGCCGACAGGTCAATAAACAACTACAACGAATACATTTCGGAGATTTGCAGATACTATGCCAATCCGGCCGGACAGCGCAGACAAATGATCTATATCGGGAATCTGATAAGGCGCGTACTTGAGATACTTGTGAGCTTTGATAGCCTCGGCGATCAGAATCTCCAGCAAGTGCTTGATGGAATGGGTAGACCTCGCCTCGCTTTGTTGGCCAATCACCTTTCTCATGAATCCTTCACTCGAGTCCTGAATCCACTGTCTACTCCAGAGGAGCTGAGAGGAGCCTGTGGAGAGCTTCTGGAGGTCATAAGAGAAAGGCATCCGCGTCAATACGATGCAATTGTTGCGAAGTACGGCATAGACATGGCGTCGTCTGAAGCGAGCGCACCATAACAAATCGTTGGAGTAGTCCGCCCAAGTGGCGCGGGCAATCATTAGATCATCCGCAAAACTGTGGGCTTTGATTTTGATTCGGGGCGGCTACTTAACTCTATGTTATCCGCATTTGAGCTGCCCATGGTTGCGTATTGGGTCTGTAAATAGTACTATCGCAGCAAATCGCCTGTTCTTGCGGGAGGAAAAAATGTCGGAGCTTGATCAAAGATCGATTCTCCTTTCAATTCGCATGCGCTTCTCGCCTGAGACTCAACCCCTAAGGGAGCTAGCAGTCGAAAAGATTCTTGAACAAAACATGATTATTGCAGATTCAGAAAAAGGACTTACTATCCATGAGGTGGAACAGCTTTGCGATATCTTTCTAGACAAGCGCATAGCGATATTCGGTCGGAAAACGATCGAAAAAGCTTTACATAGACTCGTAAACAAGGGAAGGCTAATAATCATAAAGAGGAAACGGACCGATCCCAATCGATATCGGCTATCCAATTCGGTTCTGGAGGAGTGTCAAGCCATTGAGCGCACTGCAACGTTGAGGAATAGGAAAGTCGTGTCAGCTTTGTTCGGATCGGAGGAGGATTCTCTCGCTTACGCAAGGCCCTTCTTCCAGTGCATCGAGTATATTTTCTCCCGATTGGGTGAAGCTTACGTTCGCTTATTAAAGGGCGAAATCTCTCCCGGGCAGATTGTTAGCATGCCCGACGTTCAACGTGCCGTACACCTCGTCTTTGACAAGCATAGTTCTATTGACAGAAATCGATTTGAGAAGGCAATAATGCACTTCCTCATTGATCAGGACCCAGATTTTGTTTCGATCAAATGGAACATGTCGCAGAACTACTTTATTGCCAAGTCTATTGGCTTGAATGCCTCTGATATCCTTCTTTCAAAGGAGTTGTTTAGCGACTCTACCTTATATCTAGATACCAATGTGATAATTAATGCAGTTGAACCGATTGCGCGTCATTATAGGAGTCTTTTGGCTTTTTTTGAAGCGTGCAAGAAACTAAATATATCCATAATGGCCTGTAGAATCTCCCTTCAAGAGCTTGACCGAGTGGTCACGAGCAGAAAAGATGCAATAAGGAAAATCGCCGACAAGATTCCTTCTGAGCTTCAAGGAAAAATAGCAGATGTATTCTATAGAATGTACCTCGATAAAGTTTCCAAAAATGAAGATGTCGATTTAGAGACTATATTTCAAAACTTTGAGGATGCGAAACAAATACTAAGGGATCAATTTGCAATTGCAGATGTTGATGACCTTTGGTTCGACTCACATGCCGAGCTCCCAGCAACCTTGAATCTAGCAAATACAATTAGAATGAAATCTAAGAGCCGACGATCGGCAAAAAGTAGAAAATCATCTCTACATGATGCTTTGATGCTTGATTGGATACGGCATGAGCGAGAATCGGCCTCTGCAAAAACATGGCTCGTTACCCTAGATACAAGCTTGCCTGAGGAAGCAATAGTTGTCCGAAATAACCACGCGAAATCGTGTGTCCTCACTTTGGACGCAATGCTACAGTGGATATCACCTATCGCTATCTCTGAATCAACTGTAGACAGCGTAGCAACGGTGTTTTTGAAGCAATACGAAATCAACTTTTGCCACAAGAAAACCTATTTTCTATCGCGGATTTCCTTATTTTCTCTGGAATTGAAATGGACGTAAAGCAACTACCAATTCAAGACGTAGAAGAATGCCTCCGGTACTTCAGGTCGAATGCACCAGACCTAAACCCTGAGGATCCAATCGACAGAGAAAAGATTGCTCACGAGATGGCCATTCTTCGTAGACCCTGCAAGAAAGTACCAAAAGGAAATGGGTAGACTGCAAGAAGAGATTGTTGATCAAAAGAGATCAACCGAAGACAAATTGGCTGAGATGGAGGCTAAGCTAAGGGCAAAGGATGGCCGCATATCCCAACTTGAAACAGGAATGACAAACCTTATAAATGAAACTCAACTCGCGGTCATAAGGCGGAAAGCAAGGATCCGCATGGTCTTGTCTGCGCTACCTTCAATAGCATTTGAAGCTATTTCGGTAGCTATCTCTGATAAATATGGGATTGGAGATAACCTCTGGCAAAAGGCTGTGTCGTTTTGGCCAATATCTCACACTCGGTATTGTAATCTTTCCTATCGTTTCATGGTTTTTTGTAGGCAAAAAGGGACTTAAAGAGCTTGGCTGGCCTTTTTCAAAATTGGGAGACTAATGGGCATGACAAATCGCTGAGGTTGTCGCCTAAAAGTTCGCCTCCATCGGAGGATGCAGCTTTAAATTGCATGCGGTGCGGTTGATGCGACGGCGCAACTGAGCTCCATGTTTTCCGCAATTATGAATGCGCAAGCTGCAGCGGATCAGAATTCCTCTGAAAGACTGCATCTTTACCGTAATCACGGCCTGCTGTATAGTGTGATCGCTTAGCGTTTAGCAACACGCTTGGTATCAATAGGCCTATCCTCCCTAAGTCCCGGATTGACGAGGTGTTGTGATGGAAAGAACTGGATCAACTGTTTTGCGGAGCGATTTCGAGAAGAAGCTGGCGCAGTTGATTGCGGATTTCGAAAAAAATAAGGCCCATTTTCTTTCGCAGAGCTATTCCGAGTCTCAGGTGAGGATCGATTTCATTGATAAACTCTTCGAAGCTCTCGGCTGGTCGGTCCGACTAAGAGTTGGTGCAGATCCGCTTGACAGAGATGTCATTGTGGAGCGAGGTCAAACCAAGGGGCGTCCCGACTATAACTTCCGCGTTGACAGAAAGACGAAATTTCTCGTAGAGGCAAAGGCTCCGCATGTACAATTGGACAAGGGTGTTGCGATTCTCCAGGCCAAGAAGTATGCTTGGAACAATGTCGATGACATTGTCTACTTCTCTGCCATAACCGATTTTAAAGAATTCCGATTTTATGATGCTTCTCGCAAGCCTGACCCAAAACATCCAGACTCAGGGCTGATTTTTGCCTATACTTTCGAACAGTACTGTACACCCAAGGCGATAAACAATCTCTGGTTACTTTCAAAGGAGTCTGTTTCATCTGGAAGCCTTGATTCACTCATTTCCCCATCGGCACGCGTTGCCCGCAAGAAAACTCCTCTTGACAAGCAGTTCTTAACTGACCTAACGGATTGGCGGGAGCAACTTGCAAAGTCTGTCTACAAGACGCACCCGGAGTTGTTTGCCTCCGATGTGAATGCGGTAGTTCAAGTACTATTGGACAGACTTATATTCATACGAATCGCAGAAGATAGAGGTGCTTTACCTCCCGATAGGCTTCGAGAGATCGCCAGGCTTTGGAAAGAAGAGGGGAAAACAAGACCAATTAGTGCTGATCTCCTTCCAATATTCAACGAACTGAACAAAGAACTAAATGGAGAGATTTTCAAGCCGCACCCGTGCGAACTTGTCAAATGGGAATCTGCACTTATTGTTGAGATAATAGAGAGTGGACTTGAGCCGTATAACTTTCACGATTGGTGTTGAATTGCTCGGCTCGATTTATGAAAGATATCTCGGAAAAACAATCAGGCTTACCCCAACCAGAGCTATCGTAGAGGACAAACCAGAGGTCAGGAAAGCTGGTGGCGTTTATTACACCCCAAAATATGTTGTCGACTATATTGTCCAACAAACGGTTGGGCAACTCATCCAGGGGAAATCTCCGACTCAAATCGCGAAAATGCGGTTTATCGATCCTGCTTGCGGTAGCGGTTCTTTTCTATTAGCTGCGTATCAATATCTGCTCGACTATCATCTTCAGTGGTATCTGAAGCATTCAAAAATAAATACCAGCACGGGCCAAACTGAGCTATTCCTCGAGGAGGATATCAGTGAACCAAGGTTAACTATCGGCGAGAAAGGTCGCATTCTAAGAAACAATATCTATGGTGTGGGATCTTGATCCCCAGGCCGTAGAGCTAACCATGATGAGTCTGTATATCAAGCTTCTTGAAAGGGGAGAAAGGGCTGTCAAATCGGAAGTCAATAATGCCTTCTTTGTCATATAACATACGGTGGGGCAATTCTCTCATTTCCGCAGATGTCAGGGATAAAGCCAGG